>JAWKZK010000028.1:0-1605 GCA_041396005.1 Halioglobus sp. | reverse complement strand
CCCAGTCTCGGCGGTGTACCGCGCGGCGACGGGCCGGCGGAGGGAGACCCCGTCTACGCCTCATCCATTGGCTACGTGCAGCAGATCGACATGTCAGCGCTCAGCGCCTGGGCCGAGGCCGAGGATGCACGGGTGGTGGTGGATGCACTGCCGGGCACGTTTGCATCGTCCGACAGAGTGTTGGCCTACGTGCGCAGCGGCGCCGGCACCGAGCGGCCGGGGGGCGATTACAGCGGCGTGGTGAATGCGTTCCAGATTGGCGGTGACCGCCTGTACGAAGAGGATCCGCGTTTCGGTCTTTGCGTGCTGGCCGAGATCGCCGGGCGCGCGCTGTCGCCCGCGGTGAACGATCCGGGCACGGCCATCAGCGTGGTGAGCAGGTTGCTGCGCCTTTTTACTGACTGGAGCCAGCCGGTTGACGAAGCAACGCTCTTTAGCACCATACAGTTTGACCGGATTGAAGTGCCCACCATTGCCACGCGCGACATGTTCGACGACGCCTTCACGGCAATCGCGCGCGACGGCGCCGGTACCGTGGAGGTGTGTGTGCGGCTGCAGAAGGCCCTGCGCTCGCTGGCGGCGAGCGAGAACGCCGAAACGCGCGATGCGGCCCGGTATCACGCGCGGCTGGCGTTGGAGCGCGCGGAACATGCGCTGCGCGTTAGCGCGGATCTCGAGGCCGTGCGCGGCGCTTGCGTGGCGGCCGATTAGCGCGCCCGCGTGTGCGTTACCCGCCGCTGCCGTATTTCCCGTAGAATGGCGCTTTTGCGGTTGTAGCGGGAGTTGGATCACCATGGCAGGCCTGTATTTCTTCCTATCTGTAGTTAGCCTGATGTTTACCTGGGCGGCCGTTGTCCAGGCGCGCAGGCTCTACTGGTTGTTGCCGCTGTACTTTCTCGCGGGCTGGCTGGCCGGGGAAATGGCGCTCATTCACCTGCTCTGGCAGGTAGGGTTCACCGCCCTGCTGGCGTTTTTAGGCGTCTTTGAGCACTCGCTCGCGCAGGTGGGGCTCGGCGTCTTTGGTATCTCCTGGCTCGGGCTTGCGTACCTGCACATCCAGGCGATGGAATCGCCCCTGCACCTGAGTCGTGCCCTGAAAGAGGGCCTGGGCGAGAATTACCGGGGTAACATCCCGGATGAGCGTCAGCATGCCCTGGCCGATCACATCAGCAGTGCGCACTGGCTGCGCCCCTTCCATTTTGACCGTGCCGGGGTGAGTGTGCACAAGCACTTGCCCTATGGCGATGCGGGCGAGCGCAACCTGCTGGATATCTACTGCCCCGACACGCCGCGCGAAGGCGGTTTCCCGGTACTGCTGCAGGTGCATGGCGGCGCCTGGATCATCGGTTCCAAGGAGCAGCAGGGCAAGCCGCTGATGTACCACATGGCGGAGCGCGGCTGGATCTGCGTGGCCATCAACTACCGCCTGAGCCCGCACGCGGCGTTCCCGCAACACATTATCGATGTGAAGAAGTCCATCGCCTGGATACGGGAAAATATCGCCGAGTATGGCGGCAACCCGGAGTTCATCGCGATCACAGGCGGCTCTGCCGGTGGGCATCTCAGCGCCCTGGCGGCGCTCACGCCCAATCGCGCCGAGTGGCA
>JAWKZK010000027.1:0-1695 GCA_041396005.1 Halioglobus sp. | reverse complement strand
GCCGAGTGCGGCAAGCTGTTTCACGCCGTCGGCGCTGCTGTGCGCCTCGGCGCTCGAGGCGGTGCCGATCTGCGCCCGCTTGACGATGCCCTGGATGATCGCGGCCAGCCTGAACAGCGAGAACACCAGGTAGAAGTTCCAGTTGTCGATGCCGCTACGACCAGTGCGCTCGCAATAGCGGGCGATATACGCCTCGTCGGTGGGAATGCCCAGCGACGCGCGGTCAACGCCTGCCAGGCCCATGATGCGGCCGTCGCGCGGCAGCATCCACGCCATGCACTGGTTGGCGAGGTCCGCCAGCGGGTTGCCCAGCGTGGAGAGTTCCCAGTCGAGCAGGGCGATCACCCTGGGCTCGGTGGGGTGGAACATCATGTTGTCCAAACGGTAATCGCCGTGCACCAGGCTCACGGTGCCGTCATCTTCCGGCATGCGCTCTTCCAGCCAGCGCATGAGAGTTTCCATGTCGGCGATGGTTTCTGTTTCGGACGCGCGATACTGTTTGCTCCAGCGGCTGAGCTGGCGCTCGAAATAATTGCCGGGCCGGCCATAGTCGGTGAGGCCGACCGCGTCCACGTCGATATTATGCAGCGCGGCCAGTGTTTCGTTCATGGCGTCGTAAATGGCCGCACGCTCATGATTGTCCTGCGCATCGGGCAGCAGCGGATCCCACAGAATGCGGCCATCCTTGTATTCCATCACGTAGAACATGGAGCCGATAACGCTCTCGTCCTCGCACAGGATATGCGTGGCGGGTACGGGCACCGCGGTACCCTGCAGGGCGGTGATCACGCGGTACTCGCGGTCCACCGCGTGCGCGGATTTCAGCAATTCGCCCGGCGGCTTGCGTCGCAGCACATAGTGTCGGCCTGCGGCCGTGAGCTTGAAAGTCGGGTTGGACTGTCCGCCGGGGAATTTTTCCGCCGATACCGGGCCGTCGAAGCCAGGCAGGTGCTTGCGCAGGTATTCACCCAGTTTTGCCGTGTCGAGATCCTGTGTCGTCATCGTCTCATCTTGTCGTGGCTGCAATGGAGTCGCGTGGCCGGGGCGCCGTGTTCAAACCGAGCCAAAGTCTGGATGGCGCATGCCGCGGGAACAATGGCAGGCCCGCACAAAATAATGTGCCGGAACTGACACCTCACGCGCTGATTGTGTGTGGCCGGACGCACGGGTATTCTGCTGTACAGTGTAGCAGGAGAGCCGCTGATCGTGGGGAGGGGTCCCGCAGGCGGTGCGAGGGGAGAAGCGGGCAGTGGTTGAACCTATCGGCGAGCGCGGGCGGCTGGCGGTGTTGCAGCGCACCGAGGAGTGCATGCGCGAAGGTGAGTCCCTGTTCGCGCGACGCTTCCGGCGCATTCCAGTGCTGTTCGATCTGTCGGGCACCACCGCGGGAATGTTCCGCCGCCATGGCAGGCGTTGCGATATTCGCTATAACCCGTGGATATTCGCCAAGTATTTCGAAGAAAACCTGCGCGACACGGTGCCGCACGAAGTCTCCCACTACCTGGTGCATGCGGTCTATGGCGATCGCGGCGTCAAACCTCACGGCCCCGAGTGGCGCGGCCTCATGCAGGCGCTGGGTGCCGATCCCGGCGTGACCTTCAATCTGGATCTCGATGACATCCCGCAGCGGCGCCAGAGAACGCATCCCTACCGCTGTGGCTGCCGGCAGCACGAGCTGTCCAGCACACGCCACAA
>JAWKZK010000026.1:0-3662 GCA_041396005.1 Halioglobus sp. | reverse complement strand
TCGATAATGTCGTCCTGGCGCTCGATGACGATTTTCAGCGCACGCTGCACGATGTCGGCTCGCTCGCGCATGCTGGTTTTTGCCCAGCTCGCCTGTGCGGTGCGTGCCCTGGCGATCGCCTGTGCGACATCCTCCGCGTTGGCGCATACCAGCTCGCCCGTGGGCTCGAGCGTGACCGGGCTGCGCAGTTTCAGGTGGCGCCTTGAGTCGGTGGATTCGATGACTTCGTAGATGGACATAACAGCCTCCCTGTGAGTTGCGACTAAACTAATGGTCATTAGTTTAGCTGTCAATGTCTTTCGCTGTGCACCCTCGGGCAGCGCCGGTACCGAGCGTGTTTGCGCCCCGAGCGCCGATTGCATGCCCTGTGGTTTGTGGAATAATGGCGCGCTGTTTCAAGGGCCCATAATAACGATGACTTCACCCACGTGGTTACTGCTCGGCTACTGTGTCGCAATCGCCGGCTTTTCCCTGGCGGGGGGGCTGCTGCCTTCGCTCGTGCGTATGACCCATACGCGGACGCAACTGGTGATGAGCCTGGTGTCCGGCCTCATGCTCGGTGTGGCCTTCTATCACCTGCTGCCGCACAGTATTGCCATGCAGCATGTATCGGGCGCCGCCGACATCAGCGTGTGGTGGCTGATGCTGGGTTTGATTGCAATGTTGCTGTTGTTGAGGTTGTTCCATTTTCACCAGCATGACTTCAGCCATGAAGAAGATGACCATCACGAGCACCCCGCGCATCACGATCATCATCAGCCGCATGTGGTCCAGTCCGGCCCCGTGGCGGCACACCGCTTGAGTGGCATTGGTATCGGCCTGGGTTTGGGCCTGCATACGTTAATCGACGGCGTCGCCCTGGGCGCCGTCATGCTGGGGGGGAACGCAGCAGGCGGGTGGCTGGGTATTGGTGTGTTCCTTGCCATTTTGCTGCACAAACCCCTGGATTCCATGTCGATCGCCACCGTGCTGGAATCGGGTGGGTGGAGCGCGGTCGCGCGTCGCCGGGTGAACCTGCTGTTCGCGCTGATGTGTCCGATTGGGGCGTTACTGTTCTACTTCGGCATAGGGGCGCTGCCGGATGCCAGCCATGTGGTGGCGGCGAGCCTCGCGTTCTCCGCGGGCGCCTTTATTTGCATCGCCTTGAGCGATTTGCTGCCGGAGGTGCACTTCCACAGTCATGATCGCGGTAAGCTCAGCCTGGCGTTCCTGTTGGGTATTGCTTTAGCCTATGCGATGGTTGCCATAGAGCCCGCAGGGATACATGCAGGCCTGCACTGACCCAGGAGAGATGCCATGCAAGTAAAACGCGTTATCTATCCGCCAATCTGGCTGGTGTTAGGCCTGGTGGCGGTGTTTGGCCTGAACGAATTCCTCCCCGGTCCGCGTTTCTCCGGTGTGGCGGCCCAGGTCGTCGGCGGTGCGATGATTCTGGCAGGTCTTGTGCTGCTGGTACTGGCGAACGGGCTGTTCACGCGGGCCGGGACGGACGTTATCCCGTTTCGCAATGTGAGTGCGCTGGTCACCAATGGTGTTTACCGCTTTACGCGTAATCCCATGTATCTGGGAATGCTGCTGGTTTTGCTGGGCTGCGCGGTCACAGTGGGGTCGGTGTATGCGCTGGTCATTCCACCGCTGTTCGCGGGCATCGTACAGGTGCGTTTTATCCGGGCGGAAGAGGCGCTGCTACATAGCCTGTTCGGGGATGAATACGCCGCCTATTGCCAGCGCGTGCGGCGCTGGCTATAGATCACTCACCCGCTGCGCCCGCTCGGTCCGCAGCAAGCGCCCGCGCGCTTTCCAGTGAGCCCGCGTTGGTCACCTGTGTGAAGCCAAGGGCCTCCAGCCGCTCCTTGGCCAGGCCTGCCCTGCGGCCAGAGCCGCAGTACAGGTTGATCGGCGTATCCGGGTCCAGGGACAGCGGCGCGATGCCTGATTCGATCGCGTCGTAGGGGATATGCAGTGCCGCGTCCAGGTGTCCGGCGTCGAATTCCTGCTGTGTGCGAACATCGATCCAAACGGGCTGCGCGGTGGGAGTTGCCAGACCTGCACAGCCGCTCAGTTGCGCAATACTCGCCAATATACACAGTGCGGCTAGTAGTGCCCCACATCGCTTCAAGTAATCACGATACAAGCTCGCTGTATCCATCGTCATTTCTCCGCGCCCAGGGCCATGGCCCGGGCTTTGCTGTCGTAGTTGTCAACGGGTTGCTTCAGCCAACCCGAGAGTTCTTCCCGCACTATACTGGCAAGCGCCGCAATGTGTCCGGGCTCACTATTGAGGCACGGGATGTACTGGAAATCCGCACCACCCGCCGCAAGGAAATACTCGCGATTCTCAACCGCGATTTCTTCGAGCGTTTCAAGGCAGTCCGCGGAAAAGCCCGGACAGATTACCTGCACCGACCTGACCCCCTCGCCGGGGAGAGCCTTCAGCGTCGCGTCGGTATAGGGCTGCAACCACTCTGCACGTCCGAAGCGGGACTGGAAAGTGGTGCAGTAATCCGCCTCCCCAAGGCCTAACGCCTCGGCGACCAGGCGCGTGGTCTTGTGACACTGACAGTGATACGGGTCGCCCCGATCAAGGTATCTCCGGGGTTCCCCGTGGTAGGAAAATACCAGCCGGTCTGCGCCACCGTGCTGCGCCCGGTAGGCGCGTACGCTGTCTGCGAGCGCAGCGATATACGCGGGATGATCGTGATAGCTGGTGACAAAGCGTAGTTCGGGCAACCAGCGCCGGCGTGTGAAATCTGCCGCCAGCGCATCAAAGGTGGATGCCGTTGTCGCGCAGCTGTACTGCGGATAAAGCGGCAGCACCAGAAGTTGCCGCACTCCCTGCTGCAGCAGCGTGTCCAGCGCAGCGCGGATGGAGGGTTCGCCATAACGCATGGCATAGGCTACGGCGACCCTGTCGCCGAAGTGTTCCTGCAGCAAGCCGCCTAGCGCGTCTGCCTGCGCCGCGGTATGTACGCGCAGCGGTGAACCTTCAGCCGTCCAGATGGAGCGGTACGCCGCTGCGGAACGCGCAGGCCGAACGTTCAGGATCACCCCGTGCAGTATCAGCCACCACAGTGCGCGCGGAATCTCGACCACGCGCGGATCCCAGAGGAATTCCCTGAGATAGGTTTTGAGCGCACGCTTTTCGGGCGCGTCAGGCGTGCCAAGGTTGGTGACCAGAACGCCGATGCGCGCCGGCTGGCCGTGCTCAAAACTGTCGGTGCCAATGTATTGCATGCGGGCGCACTATACTGGCGCGCTGCAGGGCTGCCAAGTCATCGGATGCCGTGTACCTGGGCAGTATCCGCGCTACGCCCTTCCCCGTGGCACAGGGCGCACTGCTCTACCACCTCGCCGCTGTCGATGGCTTGCTGTGAGGTAGCGAAGCTGCCGCCGTTGGCTGTCATGTGCGCTGCCGCAACATTGTCGTCGTGGCAACTTGCGCACGCGGCGGTGGCCGGGCTGACAACGGTATCATCGCCCGGATCCGCTCGATTGTCTCCGGTGTCGATACTGGTGGCCAGTACGCCGTCTGCCAGCGGCAGTGTGAAACCCTGTTCGCCGTGGCAGGCAACACAGTTGGCGAGGTTGCCCGGGTAGTGCACCTGGTTTTCGTCGTAGACATAGGTCGTGAAGCCCCGGAAGCCGACAACCTGCAACGGCTT
>JAWKZK010000025.1:0-7898 GCA_041396005.1 Halioglobus sp. | reverse complement strand
TCGCTCGGAGCTGCAGGCCAGCGACCAGGCATTCGTGCGGGTACTGGAGGATGTGGTGGACCTGCTGATCGACAAGGGCGTGATTCTCTTCACCGAACTGCCGGGGTCTGCGCAGGAGAAGATCATGCTGCGACAGCGGCTGCGATCGGAGCTGGGCAGCGCCCTGGATCTTCTCGGAGACGACTGAGGCCCCGGGGCGGCAGCCGCACGTTCCCGCCATCGGGGTCCCCGTCACCTGCGAACCACGATGCCCGGCCCGGTGGCGCCGTCCATGCCCAGGGCTTGCAGCGTTTGCCACTCGCTCTCGTTATTCACCCCTTCTGCAATCATGCTGACACCCAGCGTATGGCCGAGGGTGCAGAGCGCGCGCAGCAGTGCCTGATTCCCCGGGTTGGCATCGATATGGTGCACGAAACCGGCGTCCACCTTGAGATAATCCAGCCCCACGTCGTGCAGGGTACCCAGATCGGCGAGCTGATGGCCCATGTGTTCAATGCCCACCCGACAGCCGCGCGCCTGCAGCCGTTTACAGAGCACCTTGAACGCATCAATGTGCCGAAACGCTGCTGTTTCCGGCACTTCAATGCACAGTCGCGCGGCGGCCTCCGGGTGGTCGGCCAGCGCGCTGTCCAGCCAGTTGCCGAGCTCCGCATCGGTGAGCGCCGCCACCGAAAGATTGATCGCCATCGGCCCGGGTGACTCGCCGAGGTCGGCCAGCGCGAGTTCCACGATGCGCCGGTCGAATGCCGAGGCCAGCTTCAGGCGGTGTATCCAGGGCAGGAATTCGCCCGCCCGTATCACCTGACCCTCGCGTTCGAGGCGCGCCAGTGCTTCGCTGTGAATCACCTTGCCGTTGCGGTCCACCACCGGGAATCGCGCGAGCGAGAAGCGTCGCTCTGCAATGGCCTGCAGCAGAATGGCCTGCCAGTTTTCCAGTCGCTCGCGCATCGGGCGCATGGGGATATCGCCCTTGTGCGCAATCACCACCGAGGATACCTGCTCGCGTTCAGCGGCGATCAACGCGCCGTCGATGCGCGCCAGCAGTTCACTGATATCGTCTTTGCAGGTGTAAACGGTGGCAGCGCCCGGCAGTGAGGGCGCTTCCTCCAGCGCGTGGTTATCCAGGGCATCGCGCATGGCGCGCTGCAAATCCCGTGCGGCATCCTGCGCTTCCAGTTCCCCGGGCGCCAGCAGGGCGAAATCCGAGCCGTTCAGGCGGGCTGCATACCAGCCGTCGTGTGCCGCCGAGAGCTGACGCAGGGCCTGGCCGATGTCGGCCAGCAGGTTGTCGATGGCCTTGCGTCCGTAATTCTGGTTCAGCTCGGCAAGGCCTGTCAGGCGCACCAGGGCGAGGGTGCCTGCGGCGGCGTCGTCATCGCGCTCCAGCATGGCGCGTAGATGGCCGAGAAAGGGTTGCCTGTCGTTCAGGCCGCTTACCGGGTCCACGGCCGATTCGCGCTGCCACTGTTCCAGTCGCTGCGCTTCCTGGCCGAGCATGGTTCGAATCCGCACGGACAGTGTGTTCATCGCGGCCACCAGCTGGCGGAACTCACGCGTGCCCGGCTCCTGAACCGTCACGAACTGCCGCTGGCCTATCGCCTGCGCCTGCTCCACCACCGTGTCCAGAGGCCTGAGAATCCGTCGCAGGGCAAGGCTACCGACAACGCCGGCGCCGATGGCCGCCAGCAAAAAGGTCAGCGCGAGCTGCAGCGTACCCTCCCAGAGTTCGCGGTAGGCGAAGCGCGAGTGGCTTTGCAGCGTGAGGGTGCCGGCCTGCTGCCAGCCGTCCTGAACGGTTGCGATTCCCGGCGGGACCTGAATCGGCAGCAGGCGCATGAACCAGCCCGGAGCAGCGCCGTTATCGACACCGCTGGCGCGCCGCACAAGCGGTTTACCATCCGGATCGCTGAGCTCGATCAGTTCATAGAACCCGGTATCGAATTGCGCCGCCAGTGTCAGTTCCATGAGAACGTCGTCGGCGCCCTGCTGTCCCAGGGAGAGCGCCAGTGCGGTGGCGTTGTCGGCATTCTTGATGGCCAGTTGTTTCTCGAGATACGCCTTGGCGGATAGCGTGGTCACCAGCAGGCTCACGCCGAACACCAGCGCGAGCAGCAGGAGAATCGCCAGCCAGAGTTGTTTATACAAGGACATATTCAGTCTCCCTCATGCGTCTTGGTCATCCGAGGCCCTCGGCCGCGGCGCGTCTAAGCAGGTCACGCCAGCGCGACAGCCTGGCCTCGGGTTCTGTCGATGCCGGATTGGCCGCGCCGCCCACCCACAGGCCCTGGCTGTTAAAGCCGTAGATGGGTGTGAGATCGGTGCGCCTGGAGGCACTGTGAATCTCGGGGATCACGTTGTCGAGGATCAGCGGCTCGGCGCGCGGTGTCGCGTAGTAGGCCAGCACCATGTGCGCCTGGCTTTCCATGGCCGGCAGATTTGCACCGCGAAGCTTTACGTAGGTGATACGCAACTTGGCGACATCCATGCCGGCGAGAATCAGCGTGAGGTACTTGGCGATGGCGAAATCCTCGCAGTCGCCCATGCGCGCGCCCATCAGTTCCAGCGGGGTAGCCCAGTAGTCGGCTTTCT
This sequence comes from Halioglobus sp., assembly GCA_041396005.1. Lineage (GTDB taxonomy): Bacteria > Pseudomonadota > Gammaproteobacteria > Pseudomonadales > Halieaceae > Marimicrobium. The sequence continues at coordinate 5,309 of JAWKZK010000025.1, read as the reverse complement.
GCCAGGCGGTCTCATCGGAAACCCAGCGGATGTTGGCGTTGAAAAAGCGGTTGGCGCGCGCCAGTTTTTCCGCATCCGGGAGGGCCTTCATCGCCTCGATTTCGGCCTGCCACTGCGCCGCCAGTGCAACGGTCTGCGCGCCGTAGCGAGCCAGCGCCACCGCCTGCAGGCGCGAGAAATTCACCTCGGCCAGGCTCACGGAAACGCTCAGCAACACGCAGCCGGCAACGGCCGCGAGGCGCCGGACAACAGCTCCGTAGCGCAGGGGGGACACCTGTTTCACGAGCGCTTGCGGCAAGGCGGATTGAGGCGGCGCGGCCGTCTCCCTGGTGATTTTTGCCCGATAGTAGCGGATTTCCATGATGCGGGCGTCCGGCGTCTGGCGTTTCCTGCACATTCGCGCAGCATTTGTGAAGTAGTGCCAGTATCCGCGTTCCAACGCATGCAAAAGTCGGAGACAATAGGCGCGTGCAAAGGGACGCCCGGGGCGATTGTCGGGCGGCACACAGAAGGAGAATCTGCGCCTGGTGGGGACACCGGAGGCGGACAACATAATGGGCATGAGGGGGCCGCGGGGCGGTCGTAACAGGGGCAGGACATGATTCGAATAAAGAATGTGAGGGTTGCAGCGTGCGTGCTGGGGTTGGCTGCGGGTGCAGGTTCGCCAGCGCAGGCGCAAATGGACTATTCCCAGGTGCCGCTGGAAATTTCCGGGCTGAAGGACACGATCACCCAGGGCGTGATGGTCAGCCCGCGCGTGAATGCGGCCTGGTACAATTTTGAAGCCTCGCGCGAGGCGCAGCGCGGGGCTCGCGGCGCGTACCTGCCGAGCGTGGATGTATACGCGGAGTACGGCTGGGAAGAGCGCGAAACGCCGCTGGTCGATCTCGGCGATTACAGTCGCGACGCCACCCGCTTCAGCATCACCCAGATGCTGTTCGACGGTTTCGCCACGCGCGATGAGGTGTCGCGTCTTGGCTACGCCAAGCTGGCGCGCTACTACGATTTCAAGCAGGCGTCGGAGCAGGTGGCGTTTGAAGTGGCGGAAGCCTATCTCGATACCGTCAAATTCCAGCACCTGGTGACCTTCGCGCAACAGAACCTCGATGTGCACACCGGTATCTTCAGTCGTATTCAGGAGCGCACCGGTGGTGGCGTGAGCCAGGGCGTGGACCTCGAGCAGGCGACGGCGCGCGTTGCGCTGGCTGAATCCAACCTGGTGACGGAAGTGAGCAACCTGCACGACGTGATGACGCGTTTCCAGCGCCTGGTGGGCAGCCTGCCAGCCGACAATCTTGCGGTGCCCTCCGTGCCCGCGGGACAAATTCCGGAGCTGCGGGAAGTGGCACTGGACATCGCCTACCAGCGCAGCCCGGTTATCAACTCAGCCATCGAAAACCTGCGCTCGGCGCAGGAAGCGTTGAACTCCACCAACGCGCCGATGATGCCGCGTTTCGACCTGCGCTACCGCAACGAGGTCGAGCATGATACCGATGGCCTGGACGGTCGCTTCGACGAAGAGGCGATAGAAGTGGTCATGTCCTACAACCTGTATCGCGGCGGCGCGGACAGCGCTCGCAAGCGCGAGTTCCATAACCTGTACAACGCTGCGATCGAAGAGCGCAAGCAGGCCTGCCTGAATACGCGCCAGGAAGTGATGATCGATTTCAACAACGTGCAGGCGCTGGAAAACCAGGTGCGCGTGCTGGAGCGCAATCTCGCCGCGCAGGACAGAACGCGCCGCGCCTACCGTGACCAGTTCGACATCGGCCAGCGTTCGCTGCTGGATCTTCTCGACAGCCAGAACGAGTACTTCGATACCGAGCGCGCCTACATTTCCGCGGTGACCGACCTGGTCAAGGCGCAGGCCAGCACCCTGGCCAACATGGGCCTGCTGCTGGCGTCGCTGGACGTGGATGGCCTGAATGCCGAGCAGGTGCAGGCGCTTGATCTGGATCTCTCGCGCGATGCGGACGACGAGAATGCCAAGGATCTGTGTCCGCGCGTACCCACGGCGGGCGTCAAGGTGGATCGCGCCGCGCTGCTGTCGAACCTGTCGCGGGCGGGTGTCGAGTAGGCAACGCCGGTTTGTTGGGTTAGTGCTACCCGCCCGACCCTGGCAGGATTTACCCCCGCCGGTCGAAAAGCAAAGGCCACGCCCGGCGGGGGTAAATCCTGCCAGGGCCACGCTCCGCACGTGGCACACTCAAGTCACAATCCCACGAAAGCAACAGACCAAAAAAACCCCCGGCAGCAAAACGCAACCGGGGGTCCTGATCAACACTGCCGCGCGTAATATCGGTCGCGCGTCGAGGGTACTGCGAAGGCGATAGCCGCCCTTATTGCGCGCCGTGCGGCGCGGTCAGCTTGTCCATCACCTGATCCAGCGAGAAGCTCGCCGCTTTCTGGCGCGGCGGGTACTTCTTGAAGGTTTCCAGGAACTCGCCGACGTACGCTTGCGCGGGTACCAACAGGTAGGCGCGGTCCATCAACCAGTCCAGGTAGGTGTTCGAAGTAATGGGCGCGCGCTCGTACGGGTCGCGACGCAGGTTCAGGATCAGCGGTACACGCAGCTCCACGAACGGCTCCATCCACACGCGGAAGGTGCCGGCAGTTTTCTGCTCCATGAAGATCAGCTTCCAGTCATTGTAACGCATGGCCGTGAGGTCACCGTCGTCGGAGAAGTAGAAAATCTCCTTGCGCGGCGATTCCTGGGTTTCCCCGGTGAGGTAGGGCAGGAAGTTGTAGCCGTCCAGGTGCACCTTATAGTTGCGGCCGATGGCCCGATGCCCGCCCAGCAGTTTTTCCTTCACGTCGGGCTCGCCGGCGGCGGCCAGGAAGGTGGGCAGCCAGTCCATGTGATGCATGATGTCGTTGGAGATGGTGCCCGCCTCGATCTTGCCCGGCCAGCGCACCATGGAGGGCACGCGCCAGCCGCCTTCCCAGTTGGTGTTTTTCTCGCCGCGGAAGGGCGTCATCGCGGCATCCGGCCAGGTGTTCATGTGCGGGCCGTTGTCGGTGGAGTAGAAGACGATGGTGTTGTCGGCGATGCCGAGATCATCGAGCTTCTTCAGGAACAGGCCGATGTGCGCATCGTGCTCCAGCATACCGCAGGTGTATTCGTCGGCGCGCGGGTACTGTTTCTTGCAGCTGGCCATCTTCTCGTCTGACACGTGGGTGCGGAAGTGCATGCGCGTGCCGCTCCACCAGACGAAGAAGGGCTTGTCGGCGGCTACCGCTTTATCGATGAACTTGAGCGCCGTGGCGGCGGTATCATCGTCCACCACTTCCATGCGCTTCTTGGTGAGCGGCCCGGTGTCTTCAACCTTGCCGTCGGCGGTGGAACGGATCACGCCGCGCGGGCCGAACTTCTCACGGAAGGCGGGGTCGGTGGGGTAGTCTTCATTCTCGGGCTCTTCCTCGGCGTTCAGGTGATACAGGTTGCCGTAGAACTCGTCGAAACCGTGGTTGGTGGGCAGGTGCTCATCGCGATCACCCAGGTGGTTCTTGCCGAACTGGCCGGTCATGTAGCCGTGGTTCTTCAGCAGGCCGGCGATGGTGGGATCCTTCTCGCTCATGCCCTCTTTGGCGCCGGGCAGGCCTACCTTGCTGAGGCCCGTGCGGAATACCGACTGGCCCATGATAAAGGACGAGCGCCCCGCCGGTCGCTCTGCTCGCCGTAGTAGTCGGTGAACATCATGCCTTCATTGGCGATGCGATCGATGTTGGGGTCCTGGTAGCCCATCAGGCCTGGGTGGGCGCTGATGTTGGACTGTCCGACGTCGTCACCCAGATCACGAGTATGTTGGGTTTGTCGGCGGCCTGGGCAGCGAGGGCCAGCCCCGCTGTCATCAGCAACGCCACGCGTAGCAGCAGTTGTCTCATAGTGTATCTCCCTTGGGTGTTGCGGTATGGTTGTGCCGGTCCGTGTGCGGTCTGTCCGGGCTCCCTGCAGCCCGTGGAAAGTACGACATTCCGTGCGCTGAGTCTATCTTCGCGGCCAGATTGAGGAAATTGCTGATGACACTGCCCTGTAGAATGCTTCGAACAGGCCCACAGGCCCTCGCGCTTGGCGCGGTGCTGGTGTGGTGCCTTTCACTGGTGCCTGGCGTGACGCTGGCCGCGCAGGGACCGCTGGCCTCCTGGAAAGACGGCGCGACGCGCGAGGCCATTATCGCGTTCGTGGAGACGGTCACTGACCCGGCTTCGTCCAGATTTGTTGCGCCGGACGCTCGCATCGCCACTTTCGACAACGACGGCACCCTGTGGGCGGAGCAGCCGGCCTATTTCCAGGCGCTGTTTGTATTCGACCGGATCCGGGCGCTGGCGCCGCAACACCCCGAGTGGAAGACCCTGGAGCCTTACGCGTCGGTGCTGCGCGGCGATACCCAGGCGGCCCTGGCGGGCGGTGAGGCAGCGTTGCTGGAGATGGTAATGGCGACGCATGCGGGTATGAGCACCGAGGAGTTTGCCGGCACGGTGAAGGCATGGCTCGCCACCGCGCGGCACCCCGGCACCGGGCGCCCTTACACGCAGATGGTCTACCAGCCTATGCTGGAGCTTCTGGATTACCTGCGGGCAGCGGGCTTCAAGACGTTTATCGTTTCCGGCGGCGGCATCGAGTTCATGCGGCCCTGGGTGCAGGCTGTGTACGGCATTCCGCCGGAGCAGGTCGTGGGCAGCAGTATCAAAACCCGATACGCCGTGGTCGAAGGCGTGCCGACGCTGTTGCGGCTACCCGAAATGAACTTCATCGACGATAAGGCGGGCAAGCCCGTGGGGATCAACGCACACATCGGGCGGCGGCCGGTGATTGCGGTGGGCAACTCCGACGGGGACTTCGAAATGCTGGAGTGGAGCACGGCGGGTGAGGGTGCGAGGTTGGGCGTGCTGATCCATCATACGGATTCAGCCCGCGAGTGGGCGTATGACCGTGATTCCCACATCGGTCGGCTTGCGCGCGGTCTGGACGAAGCCGCGGCGCGCGGTTGGCTGGTGGTGGATATGAAGAGAGACTGGACGCTTATTTTCCCGCCGCAATAGGGTCGCGCCACATCAGCCACACGGGCGGTGCGCTGCGCGCGAAGCGGATTTCCCCGATCACGCGGAAGCCATGGCCCTCGTAGAAGGGCAGGTTGTCGGCCTTGGAGTTTTCCAGGTAGGCCGGCATCTGCTCGTCGTCGCAGCGCCTGAGAATCGAGGAGATGAGCGCCGTGCCAATGCCGCGGCCCGCATTGTGCGGTGTCACGCCGATCGCGAACAGGTAGTAGTGCGGCTCGCCAGGATGATGCTTTTCGGTGTAGTAGCCA
>JAWKZK010000024.1:0-27947 GCA_041396005.1 Halioglobus sp. | reverse complement strand
AGGCCAGGCACCAATCTCTGGCAAGGTAAGGCCAGGCTCCAACCCAGGCACCGTCAGGCCAGCCCCCCGCTTGGTCAGACCAAACCCCGCCGCTCACTCCCACCAGGGGTAGAACGGCGGCATATCGCTCGCCGCGCTGTCCGTAAAGACGGCATCGCGCTTCTCCAGAAACGCCGCAACGCCTTCCTTGCCGCTGGTCTGGCTGGCGTAGAAAATGGCCAGCGAGTCCACTCTGTGAGCCTCGATGGGGTGCGGTTGCGCCGCATTGCGGTACATCATCTGGCGTGTCAGTGCTATTGATACCGGGCTGTGCCGTGCGATTTTTCGCGCCAGGGCATACGCCTCGTCGAGCAGCGATTCCGGCGCCACAATGGCCTTCACGAGGCCGCCCGCCAGGGCGTCCTGCGCCGACAGTATCTCACCGGTATAGGTCCATTCCAGCGCCTGCGAGATGCCCACGATGCGCGGCAGGAACCAGGTGGAGCAGGCTTCCGGCGTGATGCCGATCTTGTTGAACACGAAACCGATCCGGGCCTTCTCCGATGCGATGCGTATGTCCATTGCGCAGGTCATGGTGGCGCCGATACCCACGGCGGCGCCGTTGATTGCCGCGATGACCGGTTTCTTGCAGTCGTAGATGGCCAGTACCACGCGTCCGCCGGTGTCGCGCACACCCGTGAGCATCACCGGGTCGTCGAGACGCTGCTGCATGTCGTCCATGTCGGGTTGCAGGCTCTCATCCAGTCCAAAAACATTGCCCTCGGTGGAGAGATCCATGCCGGCGCAGAAGGCCCGTCCCTCCCCGGTGACCACCACCACGCGCACCGCGTCATCCTCGCTGGCGCGTTCGAAGGCGTGGATCAGTTCGGCCGCCATCTCGATAGTGAAGGCATTGAGATGGTCGGGGCGGTTCAGTGTGAGTGTCAGGATGTGATCTGCGACTTCGTAGCGCAGCGTGTGATAGGACATGAGTGACTCCTTGGTTGATCTGACAGGGTTTTGGCGCAGGCCCTGCAACCGCGCGGCGGTGGCGCACCAGTATACCCGTGGCACGCTGCGGCCGGCACATCAGTAATAGCGCAGTTCGCGCGCCTTGCCCCAGAACACACGGTAGGAAAAGGCGGTATAGCCCAGGATCACCGGTACGACCGCCACTGCCCCAACCAGAATAAAACGCAGTGACTCGGGTGCACTGGCCGCCTCCATAAAGGTCATTCTTCCCGGTATCGCATAGGGGTAGAAGCTGTAGCCCAGCGCCTGGAAACACAGGAAGAAAATTCCCGCAGCACAGGCAAAGGGCAGCCAGCAACTGTGGTCGTCGGGAAACGGGATGCGCGCAAGAGCCTGATGGTTGATGACAAACAACAGCAGGCTCAACACCGGAATCTGCAGCACCAGTATGGCCCCCGGTAGTGAAAACCAGCGCGCATAAACGCCCGGGTTGACCAGCGGGTTCACAATACACACGGCCAGTACGCCGAGCCCGGTGAGTACGCCACAGTAGCGCGCCCAGCGCGCGGCGCGGCGCTGCAGGGTACCTTCGGTTTTCATCACCAGCCACGCGCCCCCGATATACCCGTAGGCCGCCATGACGCAACACCCGCTGAGTATCGCGAACGCTTCGTTGAGCGGGCTGCTGTCGAGACCGACCACGTAGTGGCCGAGCATGTAGCCCTGCATGAATGCGGCAAGCCCGGAGCCGAACTGGAACAGGTAGTCCCACAGGCGCTTGCGGGCGGGGGCGACCTTGGCGCGGAAATCAAAGGACACGCCGCGCAGGATCAGGCCGGTCAGCATCAGCGTCGCGGGCAGATAGAGTTCGCGCAGTATGAGGTTGTAGGCGTCGGGAAAGGCGATCAGCAGCAAACCCACCGCGAGCACCAGCCAGGTCTCGTTCGCGTCCCAGAAAGGGCCGATGGAGGCGATCATGGTATCGCGCTGTTCGGCGACCTCCGGGTCGTCTCCCGCGGGCAGCAGCATGCCGACGCCCAGGTCGTATCCATCCAGCAGCGTGTAGACCAGTACCGCCAGTGCCATCAAGCCCACAAATGCCATGACCAGCGTGTCCGGCTCCATCATGCCTTCCTCCCGGATAGTCTTGTGTTGTTGGCTTCAAGCACCACGTCGGCGGCATCGTATTCTTCCACGTCCACCGCCTGGCGGGCCATGCGAAACAGCACGTGCACATAGCTTGCCAGCAATCCGGCGTAGAGCACGGCATACAGGGTGAAGGAGGTGGCGACGCTGCCCAGTGGTACATCGGTCACGGCCTCCCGGGTTTTCAGCAGGCCCCAAACCAACCAGGGTTGGCGCCCGATTTCGGTGACGTACCAGCCCGCGAGAGATGCGACCCAGCCGGCGAAAGTCATGCCTATCAGCGTTCGCAGCACCCAGGCGGGCAGTTCGCGCTGGCGCAGCAAGCGCAGGCTGCCGAACCAGGCCACGGCGAGCATCAGCACTCCCATGCCCACCATCAAGCGGAAACCGAAGAACACCGGGGCCACGGGCGGGTGGTTGCCCGGAAAGTCATTCAGGCCCTGTACTTCGCCTGCCGGCGAGTGCTTGAGAATAACGCTGGCGAGCGCGGGAATGGCGACCTCCAGGCGGTTTTCGCGCGTCTCCTCATCGGGCCAGGCGAAGAGCAGCAAGGGCGCGTGCGTGCGTGTCTCCCACAGGCCCTCCATGGCCGCCACTTTCTGTGGCTGGTGCTCAAGCGTGTTCAGCCCATGCAGATCGCCCATCAGCACCTGTAGCGGTGCGAGAACGGCGGCAGCAAACAGTGCGGTGCGCAGCGCCAGACGCGGTGCGTGCTTCGTATCTCCGTGCAGCAGACGATAGGCTGACAGGCCGGCAATGAGGAATGCGGCCGTCAGGCCCGACGCCAGCAGCGTATGGCCCAGACGATAGGGCAGCGAGGGATTGAACACCACGGCGAACCAATCCGTGGGCAAGGCGCCATCCGCCGTCATGTTGTATCCGGCGGGTGTGTGCATCCAGGAATTCAGTGAGAGAATCCAGAATGCCGATACCGTGGTGCCCAGCGCCACCATGGCGGTGGCGAGGGTGTGCAGGCCTGGAGAGACACGGCCGGTGCCGAACAGCATGACACCGAGAAATGTGGCTTCGAGAAAAAATGCGGTGAGTACTTCGTAACCCAGCAGCGGCCCCGCGATGTTGCCCACGGTGGCCATATAGCCTGGCCAATTGGTGCCGAACTGGAATGACATGGTAATGCCGCTAACCACCCCGAGCGCGAAGCTGAGCGCGAACACTTTTACCCAGAATCGATAGGCCCGTTGCCAGACCTCATCGCCGCTGCTGAGGTAGCGGATCTTGAAATAGAGCAGGAACCAGCACAGCGCGATCGTGATCATCGGGAACAGAATATGAAAGCTGATGTTCAGTCCGAACTGCATGCGACTCAGCATCAGGGTGTCGATCATCGTGCCTCCCCGCGCGCTGTGACGCGCTGCACTGGCCGCGAGATGTCTGACGACAACTCACTCATACCGATCGGACTCGCCGCGCAGGCGATCGGTGAGTTCCAGCAATTTTCCCATACCGGTACCCCACCGCAGCAGCGTTTGCACGTGTTCGTTGCGCAGGGTCTGGATTTCAGTGGCCCAGCGATCTGTTGTCTCCAGCAAATCATGGATGTCCCGCATGGTGTCACGGGCGTGCGCCTCCGCCGGCGCCGCGTCGGCGTCCAGCAACTCGCGCAGGAGGGAGAGTGTGGGTGCCACCTCGCGCCGCATGCGCTCCTCAAGCACTCTGCGCGCGAGCTCCAGAATCGGCCCGGCAGGCGAAAAGTACACTTTGCGGTCGCCGGGCTGACGGTGCTCACGCAGCAGGCGCCACGCGTGCAGTTCCTGTAGGCCCATACTGACGTTACCGCGCGATACCGCAAGGCTTGCGGCGAGTTCGTCTGCGCACAGGGGTTGTTCGCTGAGCAGCAGCAGGGCATACATCTGGCCGACGGTGCGGTTGAAGCCCCAGCGGCTGCCCATCTCGCCGAAGTGTCGCACGAGGCGTTCGGTAGAAGGCGTCATGCACAGAGTATAGCCTGAATTTTCAGAAATAACTGAAAGTTGGTGAAGCGAGATCACACAACACGCCGCAGGCGTGTTCATCCGGCATGCCACGCCAGGGCGTGTCCAGGAGGGGGATGAGCCCCCGCAGGAACCGTGGTAGCCTTCCCGCTTCCGGACGAATCGGCATGAACAGGAGACCCTCCAGATGAAGCTTACGCTGCCGTTGTGCCTCTCACTTGCACTGCTCGGGGCCTGTACCACCACCAACGAGATTATCATCGACCAGAAAGGCGTTGATATGTCGGGCTACCAGCAGGATCTTGCCGAGTGCCAGCAGTACGCCGAAGGTGTGAAAACCGGCGAGAAGGGCGCGCGCGGTGCGGCGACCGGTGCGGTGATCGGCGGCGCGGTGGGCGCGATCTTCGGCGGGGCTGATGGCGCCGCGCGCGGTGCCGGCGCCGGTGCGGTCACCGGTGGCGCCAGCGGTATCAGCGAAGGTGAGGGCGACAAGGTCAGCGTGGTGAAGCGTTGCCTGCGCGGCCGTGGCTACAAGGTGCTCAACTAGCCGGGCGATTGGCGGCGATGCGTGAAGATCAGTTGCTCTTCTTGTCGCCGCCAAGGAGTTTTTCGAACAGTTTGCCGGCCTGCTTCTCCAGCTTGCGTTTGCCCTCGCCGAGAGCCAGGTTGCGCAGGATGTCCTCGGTGTCCACGCGGCACCACTGCGCTGGCTCGCCGTCCAGGTCTCCGCTGCAGTTCACCGGGAAATCCAGTGCGAGTAAACGCTTACTTACACGACAAGCCACATCTACCTGCTCCAGCTCGTTCGACAGCCGTGCCTTGAAGCGGGTGTCGAACGTCTGCTGGAGCAGGTCGAGGTGACCGCTGCCGCTCAGCGCGATACCGGGTAGTTCTGCGGTCAGCGGGTTCAGCACCGCTCGGCCGTCGGTCACGTTTACCGTGGCGGCAAGCGCCCTGAAGCGGGTATCAGGCGCAAACGTCGCGGTGAGCGACTCCTGGTTGGTGAGCGCCACGGCCTGGCAGATGAGCTTCTCAACGCTGGTGCCCTTGAGCACCACCGCGTCGGTCGTCAGCGTTACCGGCCCCTCCAGCGCGGCGATCAGGGCGTTTAGGGTGCCGCCGCGGCTGGTGAGTTGCCAATCCAGGTTTGCGCTGCCACTGAGCAGGTCGGGGCTCTCCATGGCCTGCAGGGCGGTACCCAGGTCGAGCCCCGTGAGTCCGCCCCGGGTATCGAGGGTTGCGGTATTCAGGCGTCCGTTGAACGTGGCGTTTGCCGAGAGCTGGCCCCCATGCAGGCGACCACGCACCTCGGTGAGGTTGATCACGCCCTCTTTGGCACGCAGTTGCATGCCCAGGTTTTCGATAGTGTGCGCGCCCAGGCGCGCCTGCTCAATGCGCAGGGCGGCGCGCGTGTCGATCGACCGCAAGGCATCCAGCGGCAGTGGCGCGTCGCCATCCGCGGGCTCCGCGTCGCCGGCCTCGGCGACGGCCTCCGGCCCGGCCAGCGCCAGCAGCGCGGGATCGAGCAGGTTGAGCGCAAGGTTGGCGTCGACTTGCGGGCTTTCGAAACTGGCGAAGCGCAGGCTGCCCTCGCCCCGGGTCGGCCCGAGCGCCAGCGTGATGGCGGTTTCCGCACTCTGGCGTGCCAGGTCGGCCGAGCCGTTCAGCGTGAGTGTTAGCGGCTCGGCCGTGGCGCCCGCCACCGTGACGGCGAGGTTTTCCAGCGTGACGGTGTCGCTGTCCTGCTGAATGACGAAACGGCCATCGCCCTTCACGTCAACGGGCTGATCGCCGGGTATGCGCAGCTCCAGCGACACGGGTATCGGCCTGCCGTCCAGATTCAGGTCGCGCGCGGCGAGCGAGCGCAGTTCGATCACGCTGGTCTGCCCGGTGGCGGCGTCGAAGGTCTCGAGCCGCGCGTCGCGCAGGTCCAGCGCCGCGACGTTGAGCGCCAGCGGCACGGCCAGCACCGCCTCGGCGCCTGCCGCGCTGCCCTGGGCCTCGCGCTGTTTCCGCCGCTCGGCGTACCAGGCGGTTAGCTGCTCGTCGGTCATGCCCTCGGTTGCGGCACGGGGTTCCTCGGCGGCGGCCTGCATGCGCAGGGTCAGGTCGTCTACCGCGATGCTGTCGATCTGAACGCTGCCCGTCAGCAAGGGCAGCAGCGCCACGCCGACGCGCGCGCTGCCCACTTCAACGTCGGCCTGTTCGCGCTCAGGCAGCGTGATACTGGCGCGGGTAAAGGCGATGCCCAGCCGCGGGAAAACCGTGAGGTCGAGATCGCCGTTGACTTCCAGCGTGGCCCCGGTGTGTTCCTTGATGGCGTCGGCGGCCAGCGCGACCACTTTTTCCTTGTCGAGAAACATCGGCACCAGCAGCACGGCGCCCACGATCAGCGCCAGCAGTGCGGCGACGGTGATAAGCAGGATACGGGGCATAGTCATCTCCTTGCGGGCGAGAGTGCCCAATCATAGGGCAGCCAGAAGCAAATGTCCTACCCGGGTAGAACAGCAGCCTTGCCGGCGCGCCGCATCGGCTGCTGTGCACGCGCCTGCGGCGGGCGTATAATCCGGGTTTTGGCGCGTTAGTGTGCGATGACTCAGAATTCCTTCCTCAATCCAGCCGTGCTGGCAGCCATTGACCCGGTCGCGTTTCGCGCTCGGGAGCCGTTCCCGTGGGTGAATCCGCAGTACTTTATCAAGCCCGAGCGCTATCCCGAGCTTCTGGCGAGTCTGCCGCCACTGGAGGATTTTCGAGGGTTTTTCGGCAAGCAGCGCAAGCACGGGCAGGCCAGCCATGACCGTTTCGTGCTGGATTACGAGCGCGGTATGTCGCTGGCCGAGCCGTGGCGCGCATTTATCGAAGAGTTGTGCGATGGCACTTACCGCCGCTTTGTCTGCGAGTTGCTCAACGTGTCCCGGGTGCGCTTTCGCTTTCACTGGCATTTCACCCCGAGCAGCGGCGAGGTGTCGCCCCATTGTGACTCCAAGGGCAAAATCGGCTCGCAGATCTTCTACCTGAATACCGAAGACGACTGGGACTGGCAGTGGGGCGGGGAAACGGTGGTGCTGGATGATGGCGGCCGTTTCGAGCCCGCCAGCGCACCGGCTTTCGAGGATTTCGATGCACAGTATCCCGCCGAGACCCGTGACAACCGCAGCCTGCTGTTCGGGCGCCGCGGCAATTCCTGGCACGGCGTGCGGCAAATCACCTGCCCTGACAATTATTATCGCAAGGTGTTTATCGTGGTGTTCGAGGAGCACAGGCCGTTGCGGTCGCTGCTGAAAAAGTCGCGTCGCCTGCTGACAGGCAAAGAACTTGTCACGCACAAGGAAAGCCTGATGTACTGACGGGCCTGGCGCGCAGTGCGAGTGCCCGTGCCGCGCGCGGTGCAAGGTGACTTGATGGGTCACCTGCCGAATAGTCTGGCCCCGTAAAATCGAGCACATGACAGGAGCCGTCGCCATTTTTTACCCGAGCCCCGCGCAAACAACAAGCCGTTTGGCTTCATGCCCGCGATATTCAGATCGTGGCGCGCCGCGGCGGGCGTGCGGTACGACTCACATCGATGACGTCGAGCGCTGGCTGCGTGCCGCCTGACATCGCACCAACGGTTTTGCTCTCGCGCACCGAAAAACCGGCGTTGCTGGTACTGGGCGCTCCGCCGCGTGGCGGCAACCACTTGTTGCGCGGGTTGCTGGATGATCACCCGCAGCTGCTGCTGCCGCCCGACGAGGATTACTTCATTCGTCATCTCGCGCGGCATCCGCTGTTGCGATTGCGAGGGCTGCTGGTGTCGCGGGAGGGTGCGCCTGGCTTCTACCGCAAGCTGCAGAAGGACGGTCACCTCGAGCGAGTGAATGCGGGACACAGTAGCGAAGTGTTCGGTTCTGAAGACTCCCTGGACCTGAACGCGTACTACGGCTACATCCAGCGCCACCACAAGCGGCTGAGCCCGGACGATCTCGTGCGCAACCACGTGGAGGCGCTGGCCGTTGCTCTGGGGCATCATCGGGGGGACGGTCGTTTGCGCGTCTGTTTCTGTGCGATGCAGCCGAGCAATCGTGATCTGAGCAAGATCAGCGCCATGTTGTCCCGCAGCTACGCCATACGCGGTATTTTCCTGCTGCGCGATCCGCGTGCGCACCTGGCGTCCAAACTCGTTCGCAATCCATCGCTGGATCTTGGGCGCTTTTGTCGGCGTCAGAATCGCTATTTGCAGGAGATCGACGATTTTGCGGCGCGCTATGGCCCAGTGCTGCGCCTGCGTTTTGAAGATCTGGTGGTGGATACGCCGGGCGCGATGGCCCGGGTGTGCGAGTTCGCCGGCATCGAGTTCAGCCCGCGCGTGCTGGAGTACACGCAGGGCGGGGAACTCAGCCAGAGCAACTCCTCTTTCTCATCAGCCGCCGGTGTGGACCGGGAGGTGCTGCACCGGTATCGCCAGACCCTGCCCGAGGAGGCCATCCGCTACCTGGAGGCGCATTGCAGGAAGGAACTGTTCTGGCAGCCGCCGCCGGGTGAAGCCTTGGCGCAGGGACGGATGTCCGGGTCTGGGCAGTGCCTGGACAGCGATAGCTGAAGCGGCGTAGCAAGCCCATTTTTGCGAGGCCACGATCCGTGGCTGAAGACCTGCCCCGGGTTGCGCCGGATGCTGGCGCTCGACCAGGCGCCGTGGCGCCATTAGCGCGTATAGTAGTGAATACTGCGCCCCGTGAGGGTGGTGTAGAGCACGCCCGCGGCTTTCGCGATGCGGTAGACGCTGTGGCTGAACATCTTTCTCGAAAAAATCGAGAAGGGCAATATCATCAGAGAGAGCAGGATTTTCCCCAGGGCTGTCGAGAGCAGCTTCAGGCGGCGGGTGCCGTCGCCGTGATTGCGGGCCATATTGACCTGCGAGCAGCCGTTCTTGAAGCCGCGCCGGATCAAGCCGCGCGCGGTGTAGCGCTCCGGCCCGTGAATCCTGTGGACAACGGATTGTTCCGCGGAAGCGAGGCGCGCCCCCAACTTGTGGGCGCGGATGAAGAAATCCTTGTCTTCGCCACCACTGTTGCAGAACGCGTGGGAGAAAACCGGTCCCTGCGCGCCCACTTGCAGGAGAATCTGCCTGCCCACCAGCAGGTTACAGGTGGAAGCGCACTGGGGCAGGCCGTAGCGGCCACCCTTTTTGTCTCGCTTGTTCTTGTCGGGTGAACGGAAGATGCCCGAATCCCGCGCCCAGTCAGGCATTTGCTCATCGAGTATCCAACTGCCGAACACCAGGTCTGCGCCTGTGGCCTGTTGGCGCCTGATCAGTTGCAGTAGCCAGTCGTTGAGCGGTACGTCATCGTCGTCGATAAAGGCGAGAAACTGGGCGCCCCGCTCCAGAGCAACCGCCACCGCCCGGTTGCGGGCGTGGGTAACACCCGCCTCGGGTTCGGTCGTGTAGTGCACATTGATAGGCAGATTGGCGCCTGCCTCAACGCAGAGATCGCGCGTGGCGGCATTCGGATTATTGTCAATGACGATGAGTTCGACCGCAGCCGGGTCGTAGGCTCCCAGTTCGATGTCCCGCAGGTTGAACAGGAGTCGCTTGAGAACCTCGGCGCGACTATGCGTGCAAACGCAGATGGCCACCCGGTAGTCGGGGGCGTTCGGCATCGTCATGAGCTACTGGCTAACACGAGGTGTGCAGAAACGCCGGGAGGCTCGCCGCAGGCAGGTGCGTCGCGTCCGACTCACGGCGTCTGGAAGGACCCTGCTCTCAATAGTGAATGCCGTTCCAGTATTCATTCGATACTACCCAGTCCTACCCGAATATAGACAGGCACCCGAGACTCGTCACCCGGCTGCCATCGCGTATTTCGCCGTCGCTATCATAAACCTTAAGACCGAATTGAAGCGAGTAGTGTGATAGCTGTCTTACCGACGCAGCCCGGGATGCCGCAGGGAGCCCGCTTCGCCGCGCGCCGGGTATGTCGCCATGATGAGCGCCACGGGCACCCAGAAGAACAGCCACAGTTCCCGGGGTTTCAGCAGCAGGCGGTCGTAATCCATGGCGATGGAGGTCAGGCCGAACAGCAGCAGCGCCAGATAGATCCGCTCCCCACTCTGGCGATAGAGCCGCCAGGCCCACCAGCCGGCGAGCCCCAGGATCGCCATGAGCAGCGCCAGGCCCACGAGGCCACCATCGCGCAGCGTGGCCAGGTAGCTGTTGTGCGCATGATCAAACAGCCGGTCGTAGGCAGGCACCCGGGGGTCGACCAGAAGACCGTGGCCGAACCACCAGGAACCGGGCATGTCCGCCAGTATCTGCTGCCAGATGCCCGGCCTGAAGGAGAAATTCCCCACCCGGTTTTCCCAGATAACCGGATTCGCCGTCATCAGCCCCCAGAGTGCGGCCATGCCAATGGCGGCCAGGGCGATGGCCCGGTAGCCCAGCAGTATGACCAGGCCTACGCACACGGCGGCCATGGCGGTGCGTGATTGGGTAAGGATCACCAGGCTCAGTATTGCCAGTGCCGCGACGCAGTAGACAGCGCGGTTGAGGCGCCCGCGTTCGGTGAAGACGTAGTGCATGCACAACACCAGGAATAGCCCGTAGGCGGAGCCCGCCTTGTTCTGGTGATCCATCACGCCCAGGGGCTCGAGCCGCGTAAAGGGGAAGGGGTTATCGAGATACCAGACGATAATGGACACCAGCGCCGCGGCCCCGGCCAGCCAGATCGCGCGTTGGACGAGACGGTCGATACGCGGGGCTTCACGAACCCACAGGTAACCGCTGATGTAGCAGAAGCTCAGCACGCTCAGGCCGTAGCCGAGTGCGTCCGCGGCTACCCCGGGTTCGAAATCCGCTGTCCACAGAAGCGTGCTCAACATATAGGCTGCGTACAGCAGCAACAGGCCCGCCAGTGTATTGTCGCGATAAAATGCCAGCACCTCGCGCCACAGGATCAGCACGGCGGGCAGCACCAGCAGGTAGTACAGGTAGCGGTGTCCCGACGCCGACGGCATCAGGAAGTATCCGGCGATGAACAGGGCGTAACTGTGTACCATCCCCCGGTCCAGAAGAAACCGACGGATTGCCTTGATTGTCATGGTATTCAGACTCAGAGGCGATGCGCTTTTGGCCAGCGTCGCTTCAGGCATACCCATTGCTCCGGCATCTCGCGAATCCAGCTTTCAAAGTGGGCGTGAATGAGCTCGGTCATGGCCGCGGCCTGCTCTTTTACCGGCGCGTCCGGTATCGGGCTGGTCACCGGGTCGTAGGCGGTGATGCGGAATCGCCCGCCCGGCAGTCGTTCGGCGCGTGCCAGCAGTACCTGGGCACCGGAGCGTAGCGCGAGTCCGGCAGCGCTGGTGTTGGAGAGGGCCTCGCGGCCGAAAAACGGCAGCAGCTTTCCGGTATCGGGCCGCGTATCCATGGCTACCATGATGCTGTGGCCGGCATTCAACTCGCGCAGCAGCGGGCGCGGCCCGTCTTCGGCGGCGATCAGGTGCTCGGCGATGGATCGACGCAGGTCGAGCATAATCTCGTTCATCACCGGGCTCGACTCCGGCGCATAGACGGCGCTCACCGTGAAGTTGAACTGTCGCGTGATGAGCGGCGCAACCTGCCAGGCACCGACATGGGCAGTGACGAACACCGTGGCCGCCCGACTCTCCAGTAGCGCGCGGGCGCCGGGTTCGAGCACGAATTCCAGGCGCTTGTCCCGCTCTTCCCAGATCTGCTCCAGGCGTAGGAGTTCCACCGCCGAATAGCCCAGGTAACGGAAAATCTCGCGAGTGGTTGCCTCGCGCCATTCCTCGGAGCGTTCCGGGAAGGCGATAGCCAGGTTGTCTCTCGCCTTGTCGGCTTTGTCCGAAAAACGGCCCAGCAGGGCGAACAGCGCGCCGGAGAGTGCCAGCGCATGCTCCAGCCTGAGCCGGCGAATCAGCCAGAAAAAACCTCGGAAGATAGCCCCTTCCAGGCGGTGACTCAGGCGCGCGAGCAGCGGTGCCTTGCGCGCCAGTTTTTTCGGAACGAGATAGAACTCCGGCACGCGCGGGTGCTCAGCGGCGATCCGGATCTGTTCTGAAGATTCGGTCCCATAGCGGTGAACTTACGCCAAAGCGCCCGCCCTGTTCCGAATAATGGTGCTTGAGATGATAGTGCTTGAGGAACTTCGCGGCGCGGTTGCGCATCGGGAAGTGATGCGTGGCGTAGTGAATATAGTCGTACACCAGGTAGCCGATGATGAAACCGCCGCAGAACGGTTGAATCCAGGGCTGCGCAATGAACAGGCCGAACAGCAGGTAAAGCAGCGCCATGATCGGTATGGCGCCCGCGGGCGGCATGACCAGGCGGGTCTTGTCCTTCGGGTCTGCGTGGTGATTACCGTGGAACAGGAACACCAGCCACTTGCCCAGCTTGCTCTTCGCCGGGAAGTGGAACAGGTAACGATGCAGGCAGTACTCGCTCAGGGTCCAGGTACACATGCCTGCCAGCGCCACCGCCGCCACGGCAAGCGGCTCAAGGGAATAAACGGTGAAACTGCGTGCCAGCAGCCACAGGGCGATGGGCGCCCACACCAGCAGCGGCGTAATGGGGTGCACGTGCGAGAGCCGCTCGAGCAGGTCATTCTCGAACAGACGGATTGACTGGTGTGGGTTTTCACGCTGCATAGGAGTCGATGTCGGCGTCACGGGGAGCCTCCTCTGATACGGGTAGTTTACCTTGTTTGGCTTTCGGCCACAGGCGCTTGGAACAGAACCAGTCCGGGGGGTTCCCTTTAATCCATTCCTCGAACAGCGCGTGCGCCTGCGTGGTCATGTCCAGCGCCTGTGCCTGTTCGTCGGCAGCAGTGTCACGCGGACTGATCGGCGGATGAAAGATCACGCGGTAGCTGGCATCCTTCAGTCGCACCACCTGGATGGGGACGAAATCGCAACCGTGCTTGAGGGCGAGCTTCGCCGGCATGAGTGTGGAGGTTTTATCGCGCCCGAAGAAGGGCACCGGCTTGCCGTCGTCGCTGCGTCTGTCCATGACAATGCCGACCGTGCGGCCCTTGCGCAGCGCTCGCAGCAGCGCGCGCGCGCTGTTGTCGCGCGGCAGCAGCTCACAGCCGAGCGCCTTTCGTGACTCCAGCAGCATGCGATCGAGCAGCGGGTTGGTGGGCGGCGAGTACAGGCTTACGTTGGGCAGCCCCAGTTTCGCCAGTGCAAGTGCGGAAATCTCCCAGTTGCTGAGGTGCGCGGCGACCATGACGGCGCCCCGCGAGGGGTCGGCGTAGGTGGGAATGGCCTGGCGAATCTCGATCTGCAGGCGTTCCGGTTCGCGGCGAATGGTCGCAAGGTGCGGGTACTCCGCCAGAACGCGACCGGCACGGCCCCAGGCGTCCTGTATCAGTGCCTCCCGTTCGCGGCGGCTCAGTGTCGGAAAAGCGATGGCGAAGTTATCGCGAAAAATGGCGTTCTTGCGCCGCATGAGCGGCCCGATAAACCGGCCGATGCGTTCACCCATGCGCGAACTCAGGTCGATGGGCAGTAGTCTCAGCAGTCCCTGCAGTGCCCACAGCAGCGCATAGTCCAGCCGCCACAGCGCACGGCGCAGCAGCGGATACCTGCGCGCCCATTTGCGCAGCGGATTGCCAACGATGAACTCAGCCACGACAGCGATAGCCCGAAGAAATGAACCCGCAATTATAGCGCAGCGCCTTAGCCCATTGCGTGGTCATAGTGCGCGTAAATAGTGCGGGCAAATGGCGCCTGCGGGGCACGAATGGTGCGGATTTGCGTTGGCCGGTCCGGACATGCACCGTTCGAGAGTCTAGCGGAGCTCCACCCGCAGTTCCTCAAGGCCCGTTTGCAGATCCACGCAGGCTGTCCAGCCGGTGAGGCGGGTGATCTCGTCATTGTCGACCACCCAGTCCGGGTGGCGCAGCTCGCGCAGCTTTGGCGGCGTCAGCATCGGGGCGCGACCGCTGATCGCCGCCAGCGCGCTGTTGCTCCCCGCTATGGCGTCCAGCAGCACGCCCGGCACACGCCACAGCCTTACCCTGCGCCCGAAAACCTGCTCTGCCGCCGCCGCCAGCTCCAGCCAGCTGTAGCCTGCCTGTTTGCCATCGCACAGGGTGAGCGTCTGCCCACTGGTGCGCGGGCTGCGCAGGCAGGCGACGATGGCCTGGGTGAGGTCGGACACATGCACCAGCGACAGCCTGGCCTCCACCTGGCCTGGCACCGGCGCGAAACCGCGCGCCATGGCGCGAAATACGGGCAACATCTCCCGGTCGCCCGGCCCGTACACGGCAGGTGGGCGCAAAATCAGCCCCTCTGGCGTCCGCTCGCGTACCAGCGCCTCGCTGGCGGCTTTGCTCCGGGCATACCACGAGAGTCGGGGCTCACGCGCTGCGAGGGACGATACCAGCAACAGGCGCGGAGGCCGGGCCTGTGCATCGAGGGCTTGCAACACCGCGGCCGTGCCCGCCACGTTCACCCGGTCGAAGTCCTGTTGCGAGTTACCGCGCACGGCGCCCGCGGCGTGCACCAGGTAATCGCTGTCGGCCAGCAGCCGCAGGAGAGATGCGCCGTCGTTGAGGTCTCCGGTGACAACCTCCACACCCGCTGCGACAAGGTGCCGGCTGCGCGCCTCGCTGCGGGCGAGCGCGCGCACCGCAAAACCCGCGGCGAGCAGGCGTTGGCAGAGGGCGGTTCCGATAAAGCCGGTGGCACCGGTAACGGCCACCAGGGGTGTGGGTTGTGACATGCGGGGGCTGTTCTGGCCAGGCTGTTCCTGGCCGGGCCTGCCCGGATCGTCGCGGATCAGGCTGAAGCCACCCTCAGGCGCACTTCTTCAGCGGCAGCGCCCAGCTGCTCAACGTTGTGCGCATTGATGAAGTCGAGGCGCGCCTTGGCGCGCGACAGCTTGCCGGACGATGTGCGCGGCAGGGAGCGGTTGGGCACCAGCTGCACGTAGCAGTCGAGGCTCATCTCCATGCGCAGCAGGGCGGTGAGTTTGCGTACCAGCGCATTGCGCTTCTGCGCATCGCGCTCCCGGCACTGCACCATGAGCACACACATTTCCTCGCCGTTGGCGTCGGGCGCCGAGAAGGCCACGGCATCGCCGGAGCGCACTTCGGGCTGGGTCTCGGCCACGTGTTCCAGATCCTGCGGCCAGATATTGCGGCCGTGGATGATGATCAGGTCTTTCTTGCGACCGGTAATAGTGAGCACGCCATCGACCATATAGCCGATATCGCCGGTGTTCAGCCAGCCGTCCTCGCTCAGGGCGTGGCTGGTTTCCTCCGGCAGGTTGAAATAACCGGACATCACGCTCGGGCCGCGCAGGTGGATAACGCCGGTCTGCCAGTCGCCGAGAACCCTGCCGTCGTCGCGTATTTCCACTTCGAAGTTGGGCAGGGGCACGCCGCAGTTGACGAAGTGCCGACCGCGTCCGCGCGTCTCGGAACTCTCCAGGGGTACCGCCTCGTGGTGATCCGACAGGTGATCCGCATCGATGTAGTGGGTGGTAAAGCCGGTCCACAGCGGTGAAAAGCTGATGCCCAGGGTGCACTCGGCCATGCCGTAGCAGGCGAGGAACGCGCGGCGGTCAAAGCCTGCCGGTTCCATCATCGTGGCGAAATGCTCCAGCGTTTGCGGGCGGATCATCTCCGCGCCAATACCGGCAACACGCCAGTTGCTGAGGTCGTAGTGCTCCACATCGGTGTCGCGCACGCGGCGCGCACAGAGTTCGTAGCCGAAAGAGGGAGCGAAGGAAATGGTGGCGCGGGTTTTGGTCATCAGCGAGAGCCACTGGCGCGGGCGCAGCGCGAACTCGCGCGTGTCCAGGTAATCGATAGAGACCTGAGCCGCCATCGGCACCAGTACAAAGCCGACCAGGCCCATGTCGTGATAAAAGGGCAGCCAGGACATCATGCGGTCTTCGCCATGCATCTCGAGACCATGCGCGATGATTGCCTGCAGGTTGGCGAGCGCCGTAGCGTGCTTGATCACGACGCCACGCGGGAAGCGGGTGCTGCCCGAGGTGTACTGGATGTAGGAGATGTCGTCAGGCTGGGGCTGGGGCAGGTCTTGTTCTTTGGCAGGCAGGGCATAGAACGCTTCGGGGGTATCCACCATGCGTAGGCGCAGCGCGTCGCTGGCTTCCTGCAGGAAGGGCAGGTACCCCTCGCAGGCCACGCCGAGGGCGGCGTCACTGGCTTCCAGCAGGCGCTTGAGCTGTGCCACATAGGCCTGGTGAGCTCCCACTTTTACCGATGCCGGCAGGGCCACGGGAATCAGGCCCGCGTACTGGCAGGCGTAGAAGAAACGAATGAAATCCGGGTTGGTTTCGGCGACCAGCGCCACGCGGTCTCCGCGGGATACGCCGAGCCCGAGCAGTTTGTGTGCGAGATCAATGGCCTGCTCGCGCAGCTCGCGATAGGTGACGCTGGCGTAGATGGCGCCTCGGCCGGTGTAGAAGTTGGAACCCGTCTCACCCAGAGCGGCGTAGTCGAGCGCCTCGGTCAGGGTGGAGAAATCAGCGGGACGAAACGCCAGCTCGTGGCTCGTAGGTGTTGCACTCAACTTGGTATTTGACAATGACCCGTCCTCAATATTCGTGGCGATTGTATCCGCCTGCGCTTTTTCTGACATACAACTGACGGTACATCACGCTATCCACCGGCCCCTGGAGGGCCGACGAACCAGAAATCTCAACATCCTCACCAGCTTTTTTGCGGGCCACTTTCTGCTGTTTGTACAGGTATGCGTACATAGGGACCCGTGAACTCAGGGCCCGAAAACTGGGCCACCTGATAGGAGCGTATCCTAGCATTTCAGACCCCTGGACTTATAGGTAATAATACCAATGGAACGTCTGTAACCCCCTGTAAATAGCGGCAATTTTGCGCGTGAATATGCCCCTTTTGGGGCTTTGGGCCGGCTCCGTTCAGGTCCGGGGCGGACGTTGCCTGGCGGGCGTCAAGCGCTTGTTATTTGTAGGAAAACAGGCCCGTCGGCCCCGTCGTCGACCGTTCGGCGCTATACTGCGCGGCGGGCGCACCGGGAGCAACCGACAGCGGGGCAGATATGAGCGCGCAGGGCAGCATTAACGTTTCCATCAGGGAGGCCATCGGCGACTCGGCGGACGCCGCGGTTCGCCGGGATTTCCTCGCTCTCCCGGAACGCCTCTACGCCTCTGACCCGGCCTGGATCGCGCCGCTGGCCTTTATGAAGCGCGAACAGATATCGCCGAAAAACCCGTTTCTGGCGCATGCGCGCCTGCGCGCCTGGGTGGCCTACCGCGACGGGGTTGCCGTGGGGCGCATCAGCGCGCAGATCGACGAGTTGCACCTCGCCCAGCACCGGGATGCGGCCGGTTATTTCGGTCTGTTCGAGGCAGAGAACGATCCGGCGGTGTGCGCGGCACTGTTCACCGCCGCCGAGACCTGGTTGCGCGGGGAGGGCATGCAGCGGGTCATCGGCCCGTTCAACCTGCACGTCAATGAAGAGGTGGGGCTCCTGGTGGACGGTTTTGACACACCGCCCTTCGTACTCATGGGGCATGGCCGGCCGTTTTACGACGCGGCGGTGAAAGCGCAGGGTTATGCGCAGGCCCGGGATCTGCTGGCCTACCACGTGCGTCCCGATTTCGAGGCGCCCCGGGTGATGCAGCGGCTGGCGCAAAAAGCCTCGGATCGGGTGCGCGTACGCAGCCTGCGCCGCTCAGACCTCGCCGCAGATGCGGCGGTGATGCGCGAGATATTCAATGACGCCTGGCAGAACAACTGGGGCTTCGTGCCCCTGGCGGAGGCCGACTGGGCGGAGACCGTATCCACACTGACCAAGCTGATGCCCGATGACTACATACAGATCGCCGAATACGACGGCGAGCCGGTGGCGTTTATCGTGGCGCTGCCCAACCTCAACGAGGCCGCCCGCGATCTGCACGGCCGGCTGCTGCCCTTTGGCTGGGCAAAACTGCTGTGGCGGCTGAAGCTGCGGCATCCGCGTACTGCGCGCGTGCCGCTCATGGGGGTGCGCCAGGCGTTCCAGCATTCGCGCCTGGGCCCCACGCTGGCGTTCATGGTGATTGACGCCGTGCGCAAGGCCCTGCATGCCCGCGGCGTGCGGGATGTGGAGATGGGCTGGATTCTCGAGGACAACGAGGGGATGTGCAATATCATTGAAACCATTGGCGGCAAGGCGTATAAACGCTACCGCATGTACCAGAAAGAACTCCCGCCAATTCAGCCTGTCAGCCGCGATGCAGCTTGATCCCGTCAGTCATCAGTTGACCGCCATTGTGCTCGCGGGCGACCGCACCAAGGCGGACTCCCTGATCAATCACACCGCGGCCGGCAGTAAGGCGATGATCGACCTCGACGGCACGCCCATGGTGCGGCGTGTGCTCAACTCGCTGCGAGCGTCGCGCGTGGTCGGGAAGATTCGTCTGGCCGGGCCGGAGGCCAGCGAAGTCGCCACCGATGCCGAACTGAAAGCCTGGGTGGATAACGGCGAGATCCACTGGAGCGAGCCGGGCATCAGCCCGAGCACCAGCGCCTACAACGCCATGCGCGGGCTGGACGCGGAAGAGTCCGTGCTGCTAACCACCGCAGATCACCCGCTGTTGACCCCGGAAATTGTCGATGCCTTCGGCCGCCAGAGCCTGGTGGACGATGTGGACGTGACCGTTGGCCTCGCCCCGTACGCGCTGATCGCGGAGACCTACCCCGGCATTCGCAAGACGGTGCTGCGTTTCAGCGACGGCGAATTCTGCGGCTGTAACCTGTTTGCCTTCATCACCCCCGAGGGCCGGCGCGCCGCGCGTTTCTGGCGACGCATCGAGCAGGAGCGCAAGAAACCGCTGGTCGTGATCGGCCTGCTGGGCTGGTCTGCGGTGATTCGCTATCGGCTGGGGCTGCTATCGCTGGAAGAGGCGCTGGCGAAGCTGAGCAAGCGCCTTGGCCTGCGTATCCGCGCGGTGATCCTGCCCTACGCGAATGCGGCCATCGATGTGGATTCCATCGCCGATCTCATGCTGGTGAAGGGCGCACTGGAAAAAGCCGCCGCCGAGGACGCCTGAGTTTCAGGCAGCCGCACGCGCGCGGCTGATCGCCAACTGTGTGCGCTCGCCTGCCACGAATGTGCCGCTTGCCGTGTCATAGGTCCGTTCCGC
Source organism: Halioglobus sp. (assembly GCA_041396005.1). Taxonomy (GTDB): domain Bacteria; phylum Pseudomonadota; class Gammaproteobacteria; order Pseudomonadales; family Halieaceae; genus Marimicrobium. The sequence continues at coordinate 8,765 of JAWKZK010000024.1, read as the reverse complement.
AATGGTCAGGGTCCAGCCGTGCGTCTCACGGCTTACCGCATAGCAGTTATAGCCGGCGACATCCTTGCCGTGCAGGCCAAGTGCGGAGGCCGAGGGCACTGCGATGACGGGCGCGTCGCCATCGCGGGTGGCGAGCCGGCGACGATGGCCGCGATGACCGTGGCCGTGCAGCACCAGCTCCGCGCCGTTGTCCGCCAGCGCCGCCTGCAGAGCCGGCGCGTCGGTGAGGCGTTTGCGCCACTGTTCCTCCCCGCTGAGCGGGCAGTGGTGCAGGTACACCACCCTGAACAGACCCCGGGCTCCGGTATCGCGCAGTACGCCGGCAAGGCGTGCGATCTGAGCATCGCCGGCGGTACCGGTCGCCATCAGCGGTGGCGTGGGCACCGCGGTCGAGACACCGATAAAGGCGAGGTCGCCGCGCACGCGCAGCGTGGGAAAGCGTTCTGATCGGGCCTCGGCATCGGAGGCCATGTACGGCGCCCAGAGCGCAAAACTGCTGTCCCAGGCCGTGGGCACGCAGGTATCGTGGTTGCCGGGCACAAGGGCAACATCCCGGGGCTCGCCCAGTGTACGCAGCCAGCGTGCCGCCTCGGCGAACTCCTGTGGCAGGCCAATGTGCGTCAGATCGCCGGTCACCAGGAGTTGGCAAAGGCCCTGCGCCTGCTGTCGGAGATCTTGCAGCAGTGCGGCGAGCACTTCCGGGCGGTGTTCGAAGCGGCGTTTGCGGCGCCAGGAGAGAAAACCCAGGGCGCGTTTGTTGAGCAAGTCGCGCGCCTGCGCGCCTTCGAGGGTCGTCAGGTGAGGGTCGGAAATCTGCGCGAAGTGCTGCATCGGTTCAGTGTAGCACCCGCCGTCGTTCACACGCGGCGGATGCTCGCGCCCAGCTGCGCCAGTTTGGTGTCGATGTGTGCGTAGCCACGATCCAGGTGGTAGACCCGGTCAATACGGGTTTCGCCCTCCGCCGCCAGTCCGGCGATGATCAGGCTGGCAGACGCGCGCAGATCGGTGGCCATCACCGGAGCGCCCTGCAGAACCTCGCGCCCGCGCACGATGGCGGTATGCCCCTGCAGTTCGATATCGGCGCCCATGCGTTGCAGCTCGGCCACATGCATGAAGCGGTTTTCAAAGATGTTTTCCACCACCGTGGCGGACCCTTCGGCGAGCGCGTTGAGCGCCATGAACTGCGCCTGCATATCGGTGGGGAAGGCGGGGTAGGGCGCCGTGTGCACGTTGACCGCGCGACAGCGCTTGCCGCCGGTATCCAGCTGGATCCAGTCTTCGCCGTACTCGAGCTGCGCACCCGCCTGTTCCAGCTTGCCCAACACATGGTGCAGGAAATCCGGATTGGTATTGATCGCGCGGATACTGCCGCGAGTCGCGGCGGCGGCCACCAGGAACGTGCCGGTCTCGATGCGATCCGGCGGCACCCGGTGGGCTGTACCGTGCAGCCGCTCCACGCCCTCGATGGTGATGGTGCCCGTGCCCGCGCCGCTGATGCGCGCGCCCATCTGGGTCAGCAGCAGTGCGAGATCGCCCACTTCCGGCTCCAGCGCACAGTTTTCCAGCACCGTGGTGCCCTCGGCCAGCGCGGCCGCCATGATCAGGTTTTCGGTGGCGGTGACGGAGGGTACGTCGAAGCTGAAGTGCGCGCCCTTGAGGCGCTTCGCCTGCGCGCGAATATAACCGGACTGGATCTCGATCTGCGCACCCATGGCCTCGAGGCCCGCGATATGCTCGTTCACCGGCCGCGTGCCGATGGCACAGCCGCCGGGCAGCGACACATCCGCCTCGCCGAAGCGCGCCAGCAATGGCCCCAGCATGAGGATCGCACCGCGCATGGTCTTCACCAGCTCGTAGGGGGCGCGCACCGAGGTAATGGCATCGCAGCGCAGCAGCAGTTCGTCGTCGTCGCGTTCCACGCTTGCGCCGAGCATGGCCATCAGGCGCAGGGCGGTGTCGATATCGCGCACGGCCGGCACATTGCTGATGCGCAGGGGCTCGGCGCTGAGCAGCGCGGCAGCAATGATCGGCAGGGCCGCATTTTTCGCCCCGGCAATGCTCACCTCGCCGTGCAGCGGCCCGTTACCGGTGATGATGATCTGTTCCATCAGGCCTCCGCTGCCGGCTTTGCCAGGCCGCGCTCCACCAGGCCGCGGTAGCCGTCGAGGATGGCGTCGATCTGGGCGCTCGAGTGCGCGGCGCTGACGCTGTTGCGCAGCAGATAGTTGGTGGACGGTGAGGCCGGCGGGATCACCAGGTTCACGTAGATACCGGCCTCCAGCAGCGCCTGCCAACAATCGATGGTGGCGGAGCGGTCGGGCAGTTCCACTGCGATCACCGGGCTCGCCGCCGGACCCACGGGCAGCCCGAGCGCCTTGAGGCCGTCGTACAGGCGGTGGGCGTTGTCCCAGAGCTTGCGGCGCAGTTGCGGTTCGGCGCGCACGATACGCAGTGCCTCGCGGGTGGAGGCGATGACGGAGGGCGATGACGAGGCGGTGAAAATGTAGGCGCGAATGCAGAAGCGAATCGCCTCCAGTTCCGCGTGCGGGCTGACACAGAAGCCGCCCACCGCGCCTAGACTCTTGCTGAAGGTGCCTGCAATGAAATCCACGTCGGCTTCCACGCCGGCCGCCTCGGCTGCGCCGCGCCCGGTCTCCCCCATGGTGCCCATGGAGTGCGCCTCGTCGAGGAACAGGTAACCGCCGAACTCGCGTTTGACCGCGGCGATCTCCTTCAGCGGTGCGATATCGCCGTACATGGAATACAGGCCCTCGGCGACGATCAGCGTGTCGCTGGCGCGCTCGCCGAGTCGTCGCAGACGCTTGGCGAGGTCTTCCGGGTCGTTGTGTTTGTAGCGGATGATGTCTGCGCCGCTGAGCTTGACCCCCGAGTAGATGCTGGAATGGCTGTCCGCATCCAGCAGTATCGCATCGCCCGGGCCCGCCAGCGTGGCGCACATGCCCATGGTGGCCGCGTAACCGGTGGAGAATACTATGGCGTTGTTTACCCCGTAGAAATCGGCGATTTCGCGTTCCAGCGCCTGGTGCTCCGCAAACGAGCCGTTGGCAAGGCGCGAGCCGGTGGTGCCGGTGCCCCAGCGCGCGGCGGCGTCCTGTGCAGCGCGGATACAGCGCTCGTCGTAGGACAGGCCGAGGTAGTTGTTGGTGCCCGCGAGAATCACCCGTCGCCCCTGCACGAGCCCTTCGGTGGCGGAATACACCGCCTCGGTCACGGCGCCGAACGGCGCTACCTTGCGTGCGGCGAGCTCGGCCTGGAAATCGGCCATCTCGCGAAACTTGTCAAAGAGCATGTGGGCTTTGCCTGGCTGGAGCGCGCAGCGCGCTCAGGGATCGAGTTCCTGAACCTTACCGGCCAGGTCGCCGATGGTGTTGACGTCCGGGAGGATGTTCAGGGGTATGGTGATGTCGAAGTGATCCTCAATCTTCTCGATGAACTCCATGACTTCGAGTGAGCTGAGGCCGATATCCGCCACCAGTCGCGTTTCTTCCGTGAGCTCAAGCGTTTTTTTGTTTTGTTCTTCAAGGGCGCTGTAGAGAAAATTCAGTGTATCTTGGTAGTCGGTCATGGCAATGCGCCCTTGCCTCGCACGGGGATGGTCGGTAGATTTCGGAGGCTGAAACTATACCCATGGAACAGTGCCAATGCCAGTGATTTGGTTGATCGACGCGTACCGCGCGGGCGAGCGCGGGCAGCTGCGCGCGCTGGTGGACGCTCTCGGCTGGCCCTGTGAAACCAAGGTGCTGCGCTATCGTAGCGCGGTGTTCTGGCCGCACGTGATGGGGCAGAAGAACCTCCTGGGCATTACCTGTCGATCGGCAGCGACCCTGAAGCCGCCGTGGCCCGATCTCGTCATCACCTCCGGCGTACGCAATGAACCGGTTTGTCGCTGGATACGCGCCAAATCTGGCGGGAAAACCCGTTACGTGCATGTGGGGCGTCCCTGGGGATCGCTGAGCACCTTCGATCTGGTGGTGACCACCCCGCAGTATCGGGTGCCCGCGCACCCGCAGGTGCTGAACAACATGCTCACACTGCACGGTATCAACGCCGACCGGCTTGCGCAGGCGAAGGCGCGCTGGGCGGACGAGCTTGGCGCGCTGCCGCGGCCACACTTCAGTGTGATTGTCGGCGGTGACAGCGGGCCGTTCACGCTGGGACCCAAAGCCGCAGCCCGGCTGGGTCGTGAGGTGTCGCAGCTGGCGCGCGCACACGGCGGCTCGCTGCTGGTGACCACCAGTTCGCGCACGCGTTCATCCGCTGCCCGCGTGTTGCGCGAGAACCTGGATGCGCCGCATGTGTTCTATCAATGGCAGGGGCCCGACGAGGACAACCCGTACCTCGGGATGCTGGCCTGGGCAGACCGGCTGATCGTGACCGGCGACAGCATCGCCATGCTCTCGGAAGCCTGTGCCACGGGCAAACCGGTGAAGATGTTTGACCTCGGTGGCATGCGTGAGGGGTTTCACCCGGTCGATCGTGATTTTCGCATCGGTGCCAGCCTTTACGCGTTTCTGATGCGCTGGTTGTGGACGCCGCTGAGTCGTGACATCACGCTCGTGCACCGGCGCCTGCGCGAGGCGGGCTGCGCGTTCTGGACGGATGAAGTGCTCGCCACCGCCCGCGTGCCGGCGCAAACCGATCTGCAGCGCGCCGTTGCCCGGGTGCGTGCGTTATTTCCCGAAGCCTGAGAGCTCGGCGTCGCTGAGCAGCCGCGCACCGCCCTGTTCCAGTTGGTACACCCTGTCGGCGGCGCTCACCATGGCGCGGTTGTGGGAGATCGCCAGGATGGTGAGCTGGCCTTTCAACGCCTGCATGGATTGCCGCACTGCCTCTTCACTGTCGCTGTCCAGCGCGCTGGTGGCTTCATCCAGTATCAGCAGTTTAGGCTGGTTCACGAGGGCCCGCGCGATCACGATGCGCTGGCGCTGGCCGCCGGACAGTTTGCCGCCGCGTTCGCCCACCACGGTGTCGAGCCCGTCGGGTAATGCCTGCACGAAGTCCCAGGCGCCTGCGGCACGCAGCGCGCGCTCGGCATCGGCGGTACTCAGCGCGGTGTCGCCCAGGGTCACGTTGTGGCCGATGGTGTCATGCAGCAGCGTGGTTTCCTGCGGCACGTAGCCGATCAGGCGCCGCCAGGCCTTGAGGTCGATGTCGGTCAGCGGCGTGTCGTCCACGCGCACGCTGCCCGATTCCGGTTGTAGCAGGCCGATGGCGAGATCGATGATCGTGGTTTTCCCGGCGCCGGAGGGCCCTATCAGGGTGGTGACCTCGCCCGCGCGGATGGTGAGATCCAGCGCTTCGAACACGCGATTCTGCTGGTCATAGCGGAAGCTGACCTTATCGAAGGTGAGTGCTTTCTCGAAGCGGGGCGTCGCTCCGCCGGCGACGCTCTCGTGGGCGCGTTCTGCCTGCTCGATGGTATCCAGCAGGGCCCAGTAGGCGCTCTCGCCCTGCGCCAGCTTCTGGTACTGCTTCTGCACCTTGCCGAAGAACGAAAACGCCCGGCCGAGGCCCACCACCAGCACCGTCACCGTGGCCAGGTCCATGGCGTATTTTTCCAGCGCCAGGTACACCCCGAGGCAGATGAAGCCGGTGAACATCAGCTCCTGGCCTGAATCGAGCAGTGCTGCCGACAGTACCTGCCGCCGTTGGGCCTTGTTCAGCAGGCGGGTGTCATCCGACAGCACCTGGTCCGCCAGGTGTTCCCGCGCCATCGCCTTCAGCGGTTTCACCGATTGCAGCGTGTCGGTGAGGTTGGCCATGAGCGAGGTGGTCAGCAGGGTTTGTTTCTTGCCCGCCCTGCGCGTCATCTGCACCAGGAAGTGCGAGAGCCCGATCACGATGACACCGGCCACGATGGCCACCAGCGATGCGCGCCAGGACAGTGCAAAAGCGATGCCCCCGTAGACCAGGGCGGTGATCAGGTAGGTGATGGCCGTGGCGCCGTTGACGAACGCGATGGACGAGCGCTGCGCCTCGGTGGCCATGGCGTTGGTGAGCTTGCCGACCGGCTGGCGCAACACGTATTCCCACTTGCTGCGCAGCACCGCCTGCAGCATCTGCAGGCGCAGGTCGCGGGTAACGCGCGCCGCGGTGTAGCCCACCTGGCGTTGCGCCAGCAACAGAAAGATACCCTTGAACAGGATGCCCACCACGATGATCAGCAACATGTTGCCCAGCGTGGGTGCGATACCCACGCTCGCCAGCGCATTCAGTACCGCCTGCTCGAAGCCGCTCGCATCCGGCGCGCCCATCGGCATCGCGGCGTCGGCATCGGGGCCGAGCGCAATTTTCAGCAACGGCAGCAGCGCCGAAAGGCCGATACCCTCGGCTGCGCCAGACAGTATCAGCGCCAGCAGCATGAGAACGCTGCGCCCGGGGTAGGCGCGGAAGAAATTGAGCATCATGCCCATGGGATGTGCTCTCCGAAGCAGGATAGTGCATGCGTCGCCATCAGGTTGTGCTCTGGTTGGCCCGGCGTATCACCAACGCATCCTGACAAACAGTGTCAGCGCGCAGCCGGTAATGATCATCGCCGGCAGCGATGCCAGCAGCGGCACGGGCAGATGAAACAGTTGTCCCAGCGCGAATATCACCTGCGCGCCGAGGTAGAAAACAATGCCCAGCAGGGCGCCCAGGCCGATCTTGAAACCAAAGCTGTTGTCGCGGCCCACGGTCACGCCGGAACTCAGCGGCGTCGCCAGCAGCACCATCGCCAGCACGGTGAACGGCATCATCAGTTTCTGCCAGAAGGTGTTCAACTGCCGTGCATAAGGTTGCTCGATGCTCTGCAGGTAGTCGGTGTAGCTGTGCAGCACCGATAGCCGCATCATCTCGCTGGGCAGGGTGAGATTGGGCAGTTCGTCCGGCGCCCAGAGGTTATCGATGCTCAGCTCCGCCAGCGTTCGGCTCTGGAGTATGCCGTCCTCCAGGCGTTTTTCGCGCACGTCGAGGAAGCGCCAGCGGCGGTCGTTGCCCACCTCTGCGGTTCTGGCCCGCAGGTGGCGCACCATCTCGCCGGCAGGTGCAAACTCGAACAGGCTGATATTGCCCGGCTGGTTGTCCTCCGACAGGCGTTCCAGGTGAATATAGCGGCGGCCATCCGTAGACCACACGCCGCCGAAGGGGAGCACCGTGTCGCCGCCGTGGCGCAGGTGTTTGCGCTCGCGCTCCGCCGATTGCTTCAGTGCCGGCGTCAGGTATTCCATGCAGCCCCACAGCACCAGCATCAGCGCCAGCGTGGGCGCCAGTACCGCCGCCAGCAGCCGGCGCAGCGGAAAGCCCGAGGCGCTGATGACGGTCAGTTCGTTGGATCGGTCCAGGCTGGCGAGCCCCACGATGCTGCCGAGCAGCGCGATCACCGGCCCCAGGTTCACCAGCTCACCGGGCAGCACCGCGGCTGTGTAGCGCGCTGCCGCGAGGGTGTCGTAGGCCAGCTCGGCCTTGTCGAGCTCCTGGATGAAGATAATCAGGCCGAAGATGGCCGCCAGCACCGCGAAGACGATGAGCCAGCCGGCAGTCAGGTGGCGCGCGATATAGCGTTCGAGGATCATCGCCGACGCCACCGGGGTTGGGCGACCAGCAGTACGAGCACCAGGGCCTGCACCGCGTAGGCGATCCACAGCCCGGGAAAGGCACCCAGGCGGTCCTGCTCGATCAGCGTGCGCAGCACGCTGACCAGGCTGAACAGGATGACATAGGCGAGCAGCGCCAGTGAGAAATTGCGAAAGCGCGACTCGCGCGGCGCGGTGCGTGCCAGCGGCACCGCTATCAGCGCCAGTAGCACCGTGGCCACGGGGGTGGTGATACGCCACTGGTACTCCGCGATATCCTTCGGGTTGGATGAGTTTGACAGGGTGAAGGTCGTCTCGGCCTTGCGCCGGTAGCGCGCTTCGGCCTCCTCGTTGGGCAGGTGCACGATCATTTCGCCGAAACGCAGCGTCACGTCGCGACGCGCGCGGTTGTCCAACAGATAGTTGTAGCCGTCGTAGAAGACCGCCTGGCTGGCGGAGCCGGGGTTGAGCGTGGGCATGGCCGCACGTTTGGCGACGATGATCTCCGAGCGCCCCTCCTCGGGGTAATCGCGCTGCAGGAAAACGTCCTGGTGAAGGCCTTTCTCGAGATTGACGTCGCGGGCGATGAAGGTGTAGTCGCTGTCACCCATGTTGACGAATTCGCCGGCGGACATTTTCTTCAGATCGAACTGCGCCTCCGCCTGCGATTCCAGCGCATAGCTGGTGCGAAATGCCCAGGGACGCCCCAGCACGGAGATCAGCCCGGTAATGAGCGCGATCACCAGCGCCAGTTTCAGCACCGCCTCGAGAATGCGCGTGCGGCTCACGCCGGCGGCATACAGGGCGTTCATCTCTGAATCGCGGTAGAGGCGACCGATTGCCGCGAGCACCGAGAAGAAAAACGCCGACGGCAGCAGGATCTCCAGCGTGATGACGGTATTCAGGCCGATGAGTTTGAAGGCCGTGAGCAGGTCCATCTGGCCGGCGGCAGCCATCGACAGCTGGCGGGCCGCCGTAAAGCCGATAAACACCAGGACCAGCAGGCCGAGGCCGGCGCTGAAGGGGCGTAGAATCTCACTGGAGATGTGACGGTCGATAATCAAGGATGGCGCATTCCCGATGGCTGGCGCCATTGTACATGAACCGCTCGCCCCGGCTCGTTCCGCGGCGATCAAACTGCGTACAAGTACCACACTCCTGCCGGCCTGCTCCCTAGTCATGGCGTCGTGC
>JAWKZK010000023.1:0-42055 GCA_041396005.1 Halioglobus sp. | reverse complement strand
CCATCGGCAGCGTGATGCTGGTGGCGAGGGCTGCGGGGTAGAGCATAGCGGCGACGGTATACATGCGGGCCAGGGTCAGCGGAGCAGGGTGTCCAAAATACCACAAAAAGTGACGTAAACAGGATGATTGGGACGATCACGGACGCCGTACACTGATGCCTCGGGGCACACATTGGAACACAGCAGTATGGGACGTCAGCGTTTACCGGTTATCGTGGGTTTTGGCGGCATCAACGCGGCGGGGCGCGCATCGGGCCACCATGCCTATGCCCGCATGGTATGGTCGGCGCTGCCCGAGAGCGCCCGCTCGAGCACGCGCGCTGCGCTCGCAACGGTGATGGGTATCGAGAACCAGCCCGCGCGGGAGCGCTATATCCTCGACCATACGCTGGTACGGCGTATTGAAGATCAGCATTTCGATGTGGATGCGGTCGCCTGGAACCAGCGTCTGCCGACACACAGCAACGGCGAACCCATCAGCTTCTCGATGGAGCGGAAATACCTGCCGGACGTGGTGCCTCCCACCTGGGAGATCACGGGAACCTCGGTGACCCACGTGCAGGTGAAAATACACGGTGAACAGGACTTCCTGTTGCCCAGCCTGCGCGAGTTCGAGGTGAAATCCGCGGGACAGCTGCCGCGAGGCTTCGAGCCCGGCAGGCTGTACCCCTCGCGGAACCACCCCCGCGGCCTGCAGATGACGGTATACGCGGCCTCCGATGCGCTCGGCAGCCTGGGGATGGACTGGGAGGATATCAGCGCCCGGGTAGCGCCCGATCAGGTCAGCGTGTACGCCGGAAGCGCCATGGGCCAGCTGGATCCCGCCGGCACCGGCGGCATGTTGAAGGCGCGCTATAACGGCCAGCGCATCACCTCCAAGTTCTGCCCGCTCGGCTTCGCGGAAATGCCGGCGGATTTCATAAACGCCTATGTGCTCGGCAGCCTCGGCACCACCGGCGCGAGCCTGGGTGCCTGTGCTTCCTTTCTCTACAACTTGCGGCTGGGTATCGACGATATTCGCAGCGGGCGTTCCCGGGTGGCGTTCATCGGCGCCGCGGAGGCGCCCATCACGCCCGAGGTGATGGAGGGCTACAGCGCCATGGGCGCGCTGGCCACGGAGAAAGGCTTGCAGAAACTGGACGGGCTGGCACCGCATCAAGTGCCGGATTTCAGCCGCGCCTGCCGACCTTTCGGCGACAACTGTGGCTTTACCATCGCGGAGTCGGCGCAGATGGTGGTGCTGTTTGACGATGCGCTGGCCATGGAGCTGGGCGCCGAGGTGTTCGGCGCGGTCACCGACGTATTCGTCAACGCCGACGGTTACAAGAAATCCATCTCCGGCCCGGGCGTAGGTAACTACCTCACCATGGCACGCGCCCTTGCGTCCGCACGCGCGATCCTGGGGGACGCCGGTATCCGCCAGGGGGGGCTGGTGCAGGCGCATGGCACGGGTACGCCGCAGAACCGGGTATCGGAGGCTGCGATTCTGAGCCAGACCGCCGCGGCGTTTGGTATCGAAGACTGGCCGATCGCGGCGATAAAGTGCTTTGTCGGGCATTCCATCGGCGCCGCCGGCGGCGACCAGATTACCGCTACGCTGGGCATATGGCAGCACGGGATTCTCCCCGGCATCGTCACGATCGACGCCGTGGCGGACGATGTGCCCACTGCGCACCTGGCGTTTTCCAACACCCATCGCGCGCTGGACCCGCTCGCCCAGCGCTACGCCATCGTGAATTCCAAGGGTTTCGGCGGCAACAACGCCTCGGCGACCCTGATGAGCCCCGCCAGTACGCGCAGCATGTTGCAGGCTCGCTACTCCAGGCGCGAGTGGACTCGCTGGGAGGCCGCCAATGCGATAGTGCGTGAACGCCAGGGCGCCTACGACGCGGCCATGACGGCCGGCGCCCTGCACCCGGTGTACCGCTTTGACCACGGTGTGCTGGATGACGACGACGTGAGCGTGTCGGCTGCCCGGGTCTCCGTGGGCGGGCGTTGTGTAGAGCTGCCGGCGGACTCCCCTTATGCGGACATGCGCATCGGCGTGATCGAACCCTGACCGCCGGGCGTGCATGCGCCGGGTTTTGGCGTGGCCTGATTGTCCGTATGATGTGCGCAATTCGCACAGGATCCCGCGTTTTGAATCACTCCCCGTCAGCTCCGTCCTTGCCCGTGCCACTGCGCGTTTCGACACTGCCTCGGCCCCTGTCGCTGTATGTGCACGACGCCCGCGATCGTTTTGTCTCGCAACGTATTCGTGACGAGGGCCTGTGGGAACCGTACGAGACCGCATTGCTCCAGGCCATACTCGCGCCCGGCGGCGTGTTTGTGGATGTGGGCGCCAACATCGGCTATTTCTCGGTGATTGCCGCAGCGCTGGTAGGGGAGGCGGGCGCGGTAGTCGCGTTTGAACCCGATCCGGAGAATTGCCGGTTGCTCAGGCTCAACGTGGCGCACAACGGCATGGCGGACATCATCGAGGTGGTTGAAGCGGGTCTCGCCGATGGCGCCGCGCGGGGCGAGTTGTTCCTGAGCGAGGACAACCTCGGCGATCACCAGATTTTCGCCGCGGGCGAGGCACGCCAAAGCGTGCCCGTGCAATTGCTGTCTGGCGCCGGTTTTTTTCGAGATCGCCCGCATCAGCCGGACCTGATCAAGGTCGATACCCAGGGCGCGGAATTTCGCGTGATGGCCGGGCTGATGCCCTTTGTCCGCAACCTGCCCAGGCCGCCACGCCTGCTGATTGAACTCACGCCGCTGTCGCTGCGTGAATGCGGCGCCTCCGGTCGCGCGCTGGTGGAACTGCTGGCGACGCTCGGCCAGCCGCTGTGGATCGTGGATCATATCGAGCACCGCCTGGCTCCCAGCAGTGCCGGGGAACTCGCCCAGTGGTGCGACAACGTGGACGCCTGCGAGGGTGACCGGGGTTTCATGAATATCCTCGTGGGCGACGCCCCCTGAGTGTGCCCGCAAGCGGCTGATGCATGCCAACAGCAGGCAAAAATGCTGCTATCATGACGGCCTCTCTGGCCGTAGCTCTCGTCCCATGAACGACGTTCTCCGCTTTCTGCAGCAGCGAAATTCCGCCCCCAAACTGGTCGCGCCGGCGCCGACAGAGGGTGAGATGCGGGAGATTTTTCGCGCTGCGCTGCGCGCCCCCGATCACGCCTGGTTGCGCCCCTGGCGCTTTGTCACGATCGCCGGAGACCGCCGCCAGGCGTTCGGCGAGTTGCTGGCGCAGTGCCTGCTCGCGCGCGACCCGAATGCGGACGCTGCCGCGCTGGAGAAGGCGCGGAACGCGCCGCTGCGCGCGCCGCTGGTGGTGGTGTGCGTGGTGCGCCTCCGGGAGCATCCGAAGGTGCCTGCCGTGGAGCAGCGTTTGTCGGCGGGCTGTGCCGCGCACGCGATCCTGCTGGCCACCGAAGCGCTCGGCTATGCCGGTATCTGGCGCACCGGCGCCGCGGCGTTCGACCGCGCGGTGAGGACTGGCCTGGGCCTGGAGGCGGACGAGGAAATCGTCGGCCTGCTGTACCTGGGCACGCGTGAATCCAGACCAAAACCGGTGCCAGAGCTGGATCCCGCCGAATTCGTCAGCGCCTGGTAACGTCCCTGCAATCACTTTTCAAGGAGTCTATGCCTGTGTCCCCCAGTTTTGAAACGCTTGAAGTACAGATCGAACAACAGGTTGCCACAGTGGCCTTGAACCGGCCCGACAAAGCCAATGCGATGAATGCCGCCATGTGGCGCGAGTTGCAGGAATGCTTCGAGTGGCTGGATGCCCAGTCGGGCGTGCGGGCTGTTATCCTCACCGGCAACGGCAAGCATTTTTGCGCCGGGCTGGATCTCGCGATGTTCGCCGACCTGCAAAGCGATGCCGCCGATCCCGCGCGGCGCGCGGAGCAGTTGCGCCGCACCATTCTGCGCATGCAGGACAATCTGTCGGCGATCGAGAAATGCCGTGTGCCGGTACTCGCGGCCATTCACAATACCTGCATTGGTGGCGGTGTGGACATGACCTGCTGCGCCGATATGCGCTATGCCACGGAAGATGCGTTTTTCTCCATTCGCGAGATCGATATCGGCATGACCGCGGATGTCGGCACCCTGCAGCGCCTGCCGCGCATTATTCCCGATGCGCTGGTGCGGGAGCTGGCCTACACCGGGCGCGACATGGATGCCGATGAAGCACGCGCTGCCGGTTTCGTGAATCGAGTGTATGAGACGCGCGAGGTCATGCTGCGCGAGGTCACCGCCATCGCGCGCAGCATTGCCAGTAAATCGCCGCTTGCGGTACGCGGCAGCAAGGAAATGCTGCTCTACGCGCGCGATCACTCGGTGTCAGAGGGGCTGAACTACATCGCTACCTGGAACGCCGGCATGCTGAGTCAGCAGGATTTGCAGGCAGGCATGCAGGCGCAGTTCGAGAAGAAACAGGCGCGTTACGATGATTAACCGGGCGTTCGCCCGGCGTCTGGCGCATCGCCGGCCGGACAGCCGCTAGACCTCTACAAGCACTGCGTTCGCCCGAGCACTGCGTCGCGTTCGCAACGCCATGGGAATCACCAAAGCCTTCGCGGGAGGTTGAATGAAATTTTTTGCCCGGCTCAACAGGCCCTGGGTACATTTTCTGCTGTTGGGCGGCCTGCTGTTTTACCTGCAGGGCGTATTCTTCCCTGCGCCGAAGCCGGTGGTGGGGCCGCTGAATGATTCGCGCAGGGAAGCGCTGATGCAGCAGTGGTTTGCCACCACGGGGCGCTTGCCGAGTGCGGAACAGCAGGCGCGCATGGTGGCCGCTGAACTAGACCGGGACATGCTGTTTCAGCGGGCGCTGGAGCTGAAACTGCAACGTTACGATACGGTTATCTACCAGCGCCTGCTGCGCAATATGCAGTTTCTCGGCCTGGGCGAGGGCATGAGTAACGACGAGATGTACCAGATGGCGTTGGACATGCGCCTGCACCTGGGCGACGAAGTGGTGAAGCGGCGCATGATACAGGTGATGGAGCAGCTTCTGCTGGCGGCCAACCCGCCGGCCGCGCCCAGTGAAGAGGATATACTCGCGGCCTTCAACGCGCGCCGGGACGAACTGCGCCGTCCGCCGCGCTATTCGATCGAGCATGTCTACTTCAACCGCGAGCGCGAGCCTGAAGTTGCGTCCGTGGTCGAGACAATACAGCGCGACAACCTGGATGCGCAGGCCGCGCGTGAGCTCAGCTCCCCGTTTCTGCCCGGCTATCGGTTTACCGCGCAGACACCGGATCAGCTGGCGCGGCACTTCGGCGCCTCCTTCGTCCTCAATCTGCAGCAGGCAAATCCGCAAGCGGGGGAGTGGGTTGGCCCGGTGCGTTCAACCTACGGATTGCACTATGTCTGGGTAGACGCGCTTGAGCCGGAGCGCGAGGCGACGCTGGAGGAAGTGCGTACGCAGCTGGTGCGCGATCTCGAATCGCAGGCGCGGGCTGATGCGCTCAGTGAGAGTATCGATGCCCTGCGTGAGCAGTATGAGGTGCGCCTATGAAATGGCTGAGAGTGCTAGTGACGTTCGCCGCGCTGTGCGCCTGTTCGCAGGCGGCCAACGCGCACCGTTTCGCGCCGTCCCTTCTGCAGGTGACACAGATCGGCCCGGGGCTTTACAACCTGGTCTGGAAGACGCCGATGCAGGCCACCAGTAACGTGCCCCTGCGGCCCACCTGGCCCGCCGCCTGTGTGGTGGAGAATCCATCGCCGCCGCAAATGGAGGGCACCGGCAAGGTCAGCGCGTTTCAACTGCGCTGCACGGGGCTGGGTGAGAATGGGCTGGTTGGCCAGACGCTGGGCATCGACGGGCTGGGTGCCAACCAGGCCTCTGCCATGGTGATGCTCAGCCTGCTGGACGGGCGCAATTACCAGCAGGTGCTCAACGCCGAGCAGCCAAGCTTCGTGGTGCCCGAGGAATCCAGTGCGGGCGAGGTGGCGAGCGACTACACGGTGCTGGGTGCCGAGCATATCTGGGGCGGTGTGGACCACCTGCTGTTCGTGTTTGGTTTGCTGCTGCTGGTGGGCGGTGGCGCGCGGTTGCTGTGGACCATTACTGCTTTCACGGTGGGACACAGCATCACGCTGTCGCTGGTGACGCTGGGGTTTTTCGATTACCCGGTGGAGCTCGTGGAGTTCACTATTGCGCTGAGTATTTTTGTGCTGGCGGTGGAACTGACACGCAAGGCGCGCAATGATCTGATCTGGCGCAACCCCTGGTGGCTCGCCGGCGGCTTCGGCCTGTTGCACGGGATGGGGTTTGCCGGTGCACTGGTGGAGACCGGGTTGCCCCAGGACAACCTGCCGCTGGCCCTGCTGTTCTTTAACGTGGGTATCGAGCTGGGCCAGATCGCCTTCATACTGGTGATCGTCGCGCTGTGGTGGCTGCTGCGCAAACCGCTTGCGCCCTGGCAGGATCGCCTGATGCCGGTGCCGGTCTACGTGCTCGGCACGCTCTCCGCGATGTGGTGCATCGAGCGCGGCATCGCGGCGCTACTGGCGTAGCGCGCGGCCAGCAGGCTTACTGCGGCGGTTTGCCGGGCCAGTTCTCAAATTCGACGAAGGGGTGCAGCGCAAGCTGGATGCCTTCCATGATGTAGTCGTCGTTCTCCAGGATGCTGCGTCGGCGTATGTAGCGGCCGGCGCTGGAGCGGGTGTCGATGGCATCGGTGGCGTCGATACCCCCGCGGCCCACGAACAGCGGCTCCAGTTCCATGTCGTAGATGCTGATCTGGATGGACGCCACCGCTACCTGCATGTTCCAGTCGAAGTCCGCGCTGACAGCGTTGCCGGGCCCCTGTAGCGACGGTTTGCGGGTAACGCCGTCCCAGCGTGCCAGGTGCTTCAGGCCGCCGCTGAAGGCGCTCTGGAGTTCCACCAGGTCAGTGAAAACGAACGCGTCGAGCTTCGAGGATTCGCGCATGGCATCGCGCACGCTGTGCATGATCTGCGCGAAGGTTTTCTGGTTGACCCTGCCACTGGTGGGGTCCAGCGGGTCACCGTATATGCGCACGGCGGTGTTCCAGTGCTGCTGGAAGCTGCGCTGCGGCAGCACCTGGTAGCCGTTGTCCTTGAGATAGGCGGCCACTTTCGCGTCGATGCGCGGGGCCTCTTTTTCCAGGTAGTTGCGTGAGACGCCACCCAGATTCACGTGCGGTATCACCACGGTCTTGATGCTGCTGGCCGCGATGCGGTCTTCGGCAATCTGGTAGGGAAAGGTTGTAGGGTTGTAGGTGGGCGCGCCGGAGCAGGCAGTGAGAAGTAGCGCTACGGTGGCCAGGATATGAAATCGACGCATGCTGAATTCCGATCGTTTATAGTGCAGGGCATGGTAGCAAAAACCGCAGCGAGGCACAGCGGCCGGTGAGCAACACGCTGTATACACGTAGCGCGGGAGACGGCGACGCGGTGCTGTTGTTGCACGGCCTGTTCGGCAGCGGCAGCAACCTGGGCGCGCTGGCGCGCGCCGTACAGTCGCGCTTTCACGTGCACGCGCTGGATTTGCCCGGGCATGGCCGCTCCGACTGGCTGGCGTCCTACACGCTGCAGGGCATGGCGGCGCAGGTCGCTGGCTGGCTGGATGAACACGCGCTGCCGGCAGTGCACCTGCTGGGCCATTCGCTGGGAGGCAAAGTGGCCATGCAGTTGGCGCTCAGCGAGCCGCAGCGCGTACGCTCCCTGCTGGTGGCGGATATCGCTCCGGTGGCCTATCCGCCGCGACATGCGCCGGTGTTTGCGGCGCTGCGGGCGGTCGCCGAGGGCGCTCCGCCGTCGCGTGAGGCCGCATTGCAGTTGATGCGTCCGCATGTTGAGGAAGAGGGCGTGCTGCAGTTTCTGGCCAGCAGCCTGCAGCGGGATGGAAACGGCGCGTACCACTGGCGGCTTGACCATGCGGGCCTCGAGCGCGATTATGCGGCGCTTTGCGCCGCTCCGGCAGGTCCGGCCCCGTGGCAGGGGCCGGCGCTGATTGTGCGGGGCGGGGCATCCGACTATGTGCGCGATGCCCACCGGCCCGCCATTGCCGCGCGCCTGCCCGCTGCGACGATTGAGACCCTGCCCGGGTGCGGCCACTGGCTGCACGCGGAACAGCCGCAACGGTTCAATGCGGTGGCGATGCGCTTTCTCGCTTCGGTGGCGAATCAGCCAGGCGCGAATTAGAGCGTCCCGGCCTCGGGTGAGAAAGGCGGTATTCACCACGCTCAGAATGGCAACAACCAACAAGCGGAACGCATGATGAACATTCAACAGACGGTGCCCTGGTCCGCATGTACCTGACAATGGGCGAACTGGTAGTGATGGCTTTGCTCGGCGGAATCGGGCTGTATGCCTACAGCGCCATCGGCGTGCGCGAGCTGGCGCTGCGCGCCGTGCGGGCCGCGAGCCAACGCGATGATTTTCAATGGCTGGATCAGGCCGTGCATATACAGCGCGTATCGCTCAGTCGCGACGCGAAAGGGCACTGGCGCGTCTGGCGGCAGTACCGGTTTGAGTACAGCTACGATGGCGTGCAGCGCAGCCGCGGCTTTGTGATCATGCTCGGACGGCAATTACAGACAGTGGTCGTGGCCGATCCCGAACGCACACTGCACTAGCGTGCCAGCACGCCCGGCCCCTTATGCCGCCGAGCGCAGCGCATCCGCGATTACGCTCAAGGCGAGCAGCACCAGGATGACGCCGAAGCATCGGTCGATAATCCGCGCGTTGGCGCGCAGTGTCTCCAGAAAACCCCGGCGCGACACCAGCAGTACCACGAGTGCGTACCAGAGCGCATCGGTGATGCCCACCGTCAGCGCCATCAACCCCTTCTCCAGTGCGCCGAAGCCGGCCTGAAGAAACTGGCTGAACAGCGCCAGCATGAACACGGCCAGTTTCGGATTAAGGAAGGCGACCAAAAACCCCTCCATGGCGGGCCCGCGTGACGCAGCGGGTAGCGGCGCTGCATGCACGGGTGCCTGTGGCGGGTTACTGCGCAGGGCTCGCGCGCCGAGGTAGAGCAGGTACAGGGCGCCGGCCAGTTGCAGGACCCGATAGACGGCCGGCGTGGCGGTGATCAGGCCTGCCAGGCCGGTCACCGTGAGCAAGCCGTACAGTCCGACACCCACGCCGTGCGCGAGGGCGGCGCTAAGGCCCGCGCCGCGCCCGCCGCCGAGCGAGCATTTCAGTACGACCGCGAGACTGGGTCCGGGCGACATCGCACCCAGCAGACAGATGCCCAGTAAAGACAGCCAGTGTGAAAATTCCATGCGAAGAAATCCTGCTCGCCGCGCTAAGGGTAGCCCGCAGGAGGCGTAAACGCCCCGACGGACCAATCGCTCATTTTCGCATTCACGACAGGGTCTGTCGCGGTGTGTGCGATGTTCCCGCGCTAGCGCGCCCGTGGCGGTCCCGCTCCTCAATCAAGTTGCCCGAGACGGCTTCCGACTGGCGACAGGAGCGATCGCCCGGGAGGGATTTTCCTGCCGTTACCAGACATCATTTTTCCACAGAATCTGTGGATAAACCGGTGTGTAAATTGTTCAGTCGGGAGGTATCGTCAGGGCCTGCCGAGGCCCGGGTGGATTGCCTAAAAAGTGTACAATGACAATAAACCCAATAAAAACAATAGGATATAGACGTAACCTTAGAGACTGAATGTAGTTGAATTGCTAACTATGTGAAACTTTCATGACTGCCCACACGTGTGCATAACCTTCACGCGTGTGCTACCAGCGGAAACAGCCGCCGCCACAGGGAAACATCCAGACCCCTCTGCTGCACCCCGTCCTCACTGCACCCTGCTCGCGTGCCTTTTTCCGTAGACTCTGCGCCATCGTCAAGGTGTATTTTCAATGTTACCGCTGTGTGACACCGGCCGTTCTCACGCGCCGCGGTAGATGCAGCCGCTGGTGCACGTCTCGCGAATCTCCACCGCGCAGAGCGCCGGAAGGGCGGGTTTGAGTCGCGACCAGATCCAGCGCGCGATATTTTCGCTGGTAGGATTCTCAAGGCCGGGAATATCGTTCAGATAGTAATGATCAAGCTGGTCGTAGAGGGGCTGGAAAGCGGTTTTCACATCGGCGAAATCCATGACCCAGCCCGAGGGTTCGTTCGCTTCGCCCTGCACGCACAGGCGCACCTGGAACGAGTGCCCATGCAGGCGTGCGCACTTGTGTCCCTCGGGAACATTCGGCAAACGGTGTGCCGCCTCGAAGTGAAACTCCTTGTAGATTTCCATGCAAGACGCTCTTGAGTGGGAGTGTGAACCGGTAGGGGAGGCCGCTCGCTGCCGCCCGGAGGAGGTTTGCGACGGCGCCATTTTACTACTGAAATCAACAGCTTTTCAGGCGTCGGAATTTTAGCGTAATTTGCGCGCATTTGTTTGACAGTAAAAGCAGAATCTCTATAATGCGCGTTCTCGGTTCGGGGGTGGTTAGCTCAGCTGGGAGAGCATCTGCCTTACAAGCAGAGGGTCGGCGGTTCGATCCCGTCACCACCCACCATCAACCGAGGACTTTCTGGAGCGGTAGTTCAGTTGGTCAGAATACCGGCCTGTCACGCCGGGGGTCGCGGGTTCGAGTCCCGTCCGCTCCGCCATTCTTTTTGTGTCCTTTCCGGGCACATAGGTATGGCTCTCCCCATTGGGGGGATGCACCAACACTCACTAGACCCGATTAATAATACCGTCCCACCCGCAGTGGGTTAAGACGCTAGTCTATAGTTCTCAAAAATTCCTGAATCCATAAGCTCTTCGGGTCATCATTTCCATCTTTGTGTTGAAGCCCTCCGTCGGTCCGTTGCTCTTGCCAAAGCGCCACATGGCGACGATCGGCTCAAGCCAGGACGTGAGTGTTTTGGCGAGGTCTTCTCCAGCGGGCTGTGGCGTAGCTGCTCGATCAGTTTCACCAGTTGCGGTAGTTTCTTCTGGGCCGTTTTCCGTCGCAGGTTTTTCAGTAGCAACAGACGATTGAGACGCTGCTTGGCCTCATACAGTGCAGCGAGCGCTGGGTACTCACCCAGGTACTGTTGCAGGTTCTCGCGTTGCTCTGGTTTCAGGCGCCATTCGTGACGGCGCATCAAGCTCAGCAGTCCTCGGTTCCTGCGACCCTCGGAATGAATGTCCTGCCGCTTTCAGGAAGTGCTGGTTCACGGGACGAATGACGTGGAAGCGATCCGTGACAATCGTTGCTCTGGGGAAGTACTGCCGCGCGATGTTGCGGTAGGTCTCGGACAGATCCATCACGATGAGCCGGACGTTGTCTTTACCCGGTAAACGCCGTAAATAGCTGTGTAAGCTTGCTTCTGAGCGTCCCAGGCGCACATCGAAGACCTTGTTGCGATGCAGATCGACCAGGGTGGTGGCAAACCCTCGCTTGCGGGTAAAGAAGTGCTCATCGATCCCCAGCACCTGCGGGCAGGCCCGGTTCGACATCTCAGACAGCCGTTGCCGACAGTGGCTTTGGTACCAGCGTTCGGTCGTCGCCGCGCTGATATGATGAGTGCGCGCCAGCTTGGCCTGGGTGACACCCCCGTCATGGGTTTCGAAGACCTCCAGCCGGAAGGCCTCGAGGCTCGGTAGCGAGGCCGCACGCCCGGACCGGTGGCGGAAATAGCGCCCGCAGCGCGGGCAGTGTTACTTGGGTGCCCTCAGGTAGAGCGTCATCAGCTGATTGCCCTGGCGGGTGTGCTTCAGGGTGCGTTGGTAGGTGGCCTTGATCCGCACCCGAGGGTACTGGCAGCGGATGCAGCTCGGCCGTGTTTTTGGCTTCGCATAGACCGCAATCGCGTCATTGCGATCCAACCCGTTCGACCTCCAGCTGGAAGGCCTAATATTACTCCTGCGTGGGACATCGGTGTTCTCTCCATTAAACGAACTTCGCCAAATTCAGTTTAATGAATGCCGGTGTCCCCGTTAATGATGAAGAGCCCACATAGGTAACAGTTTATTCCGAGGACATAGGTAACAGTTTCGGAGCAAACGGATTCTCACCCACCGGCTCCACCTTGTTGACGTCCTGATCGAAGAATCTAGATCATAGTCCCATGAAGCTGACAAGCCAGATCTCGTCCGCGATCTCTCTAATGCCGACATACTGGCCTGCAAACACTCTGCTGAAGCCTCACCTTTCGTCGCCCAATGCAGATTCTGCCGCACTGCGTGGCCTGGATGGTGCGGTCGGAAAAGGGATATTCGGGAGGCTCGGATGAAAGTACTCTCTCGCTGAAGGTGTATACAGCTCACCGGGGTAGCGACCCTCAAGCGACTGATGAGGGCGATCGTTGTAACCCTCGATAAACTCCTCAAAGCGCGACTGCGCTGCAGGAGTTGTAGCTGGGCGGTTTTTGGTCGCCTCTTTCTTGAGCGTCAGGTGCATCCGCTCATGACGACCATTCTGCTGTGGGCGGCCTGGCTTGATTCTTTCGATACTTATCCCTAAGCGTAGCCACCATACGGCAAGGCGGCTTAATCCAAACAATGCATGAGCGGAGGCAAACGGCACACCGTTGTCGGTACGAATGGCCGTTGGCAGCCCAAATTCTTTAAAAACACGCTCAAATACAGGGAAAGCGCCGGATTCCTTCACAAGATTCCAGGCTCTCACAGGCCCAGCAGATAGCGCGAGAATTGGTCGGTAATGGTCAGCGGGTAACAATAACGTTTGTTTCCCAGCATGAATTGGCCTTGTAGTCTGCGCACCACAGCGTGTTGGGGGCCGTTGCGGTACTCAAGTCAGTGCCCTTGGCTTTTTGTGGCGTCTACGCTTGCGTCTCTTGACTAAACCATGCCGGTCCAGGATTGCATGAATGGTGCTTGGGGAGGGCGTAATGACTGGAAATGCCTTGATCAACTTGTCTCTGATCTTCGGAGCACCCCAGGTCTGTGCTCTCGCTTGATCTGCAAGATGGCTTTCTCTACTTGAAGGGTGTTTTTGTTCGGGTGGCGGTATGGACTTCTGGCCTTGTCTTCCAGTCCGCGAAGACCAAAATCCTTGTAACGATTAAAGATTTTTATAGCCCGTTTTACGAGAGATACCAAATTCTCGGCAGACCACTGACATTTTTCTCGCCATCGAGCAGCTTGGCGACGAATCTGAGCCTCTATCCATACGGTTACACTCTTTCCAGGGCATTTGGAGTCCTCCTCCAAATGCTCAATTGTGCAACCTATGTGCCAGTATAAAGTGCAACCTATGTGCCGGTATGGTCATGATGTCACTCCCCGGCCTCCGCCGCAGCACGTGCTTTTTCACTTCGACGAAGCTGTCCCGGGTGTCTGGAGTCGAATCGATCCCCGCTTGCACCAGGAAGGCGCAAACTCCGGGTGGTCGCTGGGGGCTTGTCCGCAGATACCCACTTTGGCGCCTGCAGCGGCGCCGCGTCGATGACACGGGAAATCATCCATTTCACGGCCTCGTTCTGTTCGTCGAACAGGTCGGGAGAGTACCTCGAGTCTCTATCGATACCGAGCGTCAACTGGGTGAGGTCGTTCGAACCGATGGAGAAACCGTCAAAGCGGGTGGCGAATTCCCCGGCCAGAATGACATTCGACGGAATCTCGCACATCACATAAACCTGGAGTCCCGTTTTCGCCCGCGCACCAGGCCGCAGGAGCGCATGACCTCCAGCACCCTGTCGGCTTCCTGCACGGTGCGGCAGAACGGAATCATCACCACCACGTTGGTGAAACCCATGTTCTCGCGCAGACGCGCAATGGCCTTGCACTCCAGCGCGAAACCTTCGGCGTAGGCGGGTGAGTAGTAGCGCGATGCCCCGCGGAAGCCGATCATGGGGTTTGCCTCCGGCTGTTCGAACTCGCTGCCGCCGATCAGGTTGGCGTATTCGTTGGTTTTGAAATCACTCATGCGAACGATCGCCGGTTTGGGGTACACCACGGCGGCGATGCGGGCGAGGCCGCGCGACAGCTTGTCCACGAAATAATCGGTTTTGTCGTCGTAGCCGTAGGTCAATTCATCAATCTGATCGCGCGCTTGCCCGGGTTGCAGGCCGCCATAATTCACCAGTGCCATGGGATGAATCTGGATGTGGTTACTGATCACGAATTCCATGCGCGCCAGACCGACCCCGTCGGCCGGCATCCGCCACCAGCGGAACGCTGCGCCCGGGTTGGCCAGGTTCAGCATGACGCCGGTGCGGGTTGCGGGTATCTGGTCAAGCAGAATGTCTTCCACCTCGAAAGGTACCATGCCGTCGTATACTACGCCTTCTTCGCCGCGCGCGCAGGAGAGTGTCACGGTTTGTCCGCTGTGCAGCCTGTCGGTGGCATCGATTGCGCCGACGATGGCGGGCAGACCCATTTCCCGGCTGACGATGGCCGCGTGCGATGTGCGCCCGCCGTGGTCGGTGATAATGCCGGCCGCGCGTTTCATGATGGGCACCCAGTCCGGGTCCGTTGTGGTGGTGACCAGGATGCTGCCGTCGACAAACTGGTCGATGTCCGCGGAACTCTCGATCAGGCATATTTGCCCGGTCACGACGGATTCACCGACGCTCAGGCCGGACAACAGCACGTCGCCTTCGGATGCCATCCTGTAGGATTTGAGTACGGCGCCGTCGCGTCGCGACTGCACGGTCTCCGGTCGTGCCTGCACAATGGCCAGGTTGCCGTGCCGGCCGTCCTTCGCCCATTCCATGTCCATCGGGCAGCCGTAGTGTGCTTCGATGATGGCCGCCCAGCGAGCAAGCTGCAGAATCTCCTCGTCGGTCAGTACGAAACTGCGTTGTTCCCGCTTCGAGGTCGGTACGTTAACGGTCCGGCTGTCATCAGACGCGTAAATCATCTTCTTTGCCTTGGCGCCCAGGCGTTTTTCGACAATCGGTTGCAACCGGGCGTCGTCGAGAAAGGGTTTGAACACCACATACTCATCTGGCTCGACGGTGCCCTGAACGATGTTCTCACCCAGCCCCCAGGCCGCGTTGATCACCACCACCTTGTCGAAGCCTGTCTCGGTATCGATCGAGAACATCACCCCGGCGCCGCCACGGTCGGCGCGCACCATCACCTGTACCCCGACGGAGAGGGCCACTTTCAGGTGGTCGAAGCCCTTCTCCTGGCGATAGCTGATCGCCCGATCGGTAAACAGCGAAGCGTAGCAGCGGCGACAGCTGTCCAGCAGGGCCTCGCTGCCGCTGACATTGAGGAAGGATTCCTGTTGGCCGGCAAAACTGGCGTCCGGCAGGTCTTCAGCGGTGGCGCTAGAGCGCACGGCGACATCCAGGTTCGATCGTCCGGCGCGCGTTTCCAGCGCTTCGTACTGTTCAACGATTGCATCGGCCAGCGTCTCGGGCCAGCTGGATTCGAGTATCGCCCGGCGAATCGTCGAACCTGTGTCCGAGAGGCTGCTTCGGCCGGCCTCGAATGCCTCGATAGCCTGTCGAACAAGCGGCTCCAGTCCGTTCGCCTCAATGAAGGCCCAGTAGGCGGTTGACGTTGTGGCGAACCCCTCAGGCACGAGAATATTCTCGTCTGACAGTGCCTGCACCATCTCCCCCAGCGAGGCATTCTTGCCGCCCACGAGGGCCACGTCATCCCTGCCGCACTGGTCGAAAGGAATCACCAATTGGTCTGTATCTTTCAGCATACGGCCTGCCTCGTTCGCGAGAGTACGCGCTCAAGACTGGAACAAGAGGTCGTCGCTCGCATTGATCGTGATCAATGGGTGATGGTGGCGATCGCGCTCACCCGGTTGCGTGCAGCAGTGGCGTGCCGGGGCTATGGGTCGACGGACGCCAGTCGGCGGAGGATGTCGCGCGGGTTCAGCTCGTCACGCGCATCCAGCGTGACGCAGTGGCGTAACTCTTGCGGGTTCAGGGGTTCCTGCTTGCGCAGCTGCCTTTCCAGTATCGCCAGGTCTGCTTCGGAGGCGTCGGCGCCCTGTTGCTGGCGCGCCACGATGCGCTCGCGCAGCGTGTCAGGCGGCGCCGTGCAGTGGAGTATCGCAAAAGGCGTGTGCTTTGCCGCCGCGCAGTCCGAGAAAGCCTGGCGGTCGGCCTGCCGCAGGAAGGTCGCGTCGACCAGCACCCAAATGCCCGCATCCATCAGGCTGTCGGCCACCTGCAGGAGCCGTGCATAGGTTTTTGCGGTCGCGTCGGCACTGTAGATGCCCTGGTCGGTGCCCGAGCCGCTGGCCTGGTTGGGCGCCAGGCCGAACAGGCGCTTGCGTTCGACATCGGAGCGAATCCTGATCAGGTCTGTCTGCTCCAGCAGCTGCTGCGAGAGCCAGGATTTACCCGAGGCCGATAGACCATGGGTGATAATCAGCCGGCCTCGCGACGGGCGTGTGTAGCGAACCGCGAGACGCAGGTAGTTGCCGACCGCCGCCGCTTCGGCCCGCCTGTCGTCTTCGCCAGACAGCTGCGCAAGGCGCAGGCCGGCGACTTTCGCCCTTACCAGCGCCCGGTAGACCTTGTAATAACGCAGCACATGCAGGCCGCTGAAGTCGCCGGTGAGTGCGAGATAGGCATCCAGCAGCTGACGTGCCAGGTCGGGGCGTTGGTGATCGTCGAGGTCCATGAGCAGGAAGGCCAGTTCACTCATCACATCGATCCAGCGCAGCTGGGGATCAAACTCCAGGCAATCGAAGGGAATCACCGCCTGCTGCCAGTACAGGATGTTCCGCAGGTGGAGATCGCCGTGGCACTCGCGAATGAATCCCTGCTCCCTGCGCTGTCGCAGCGTCTCCGCGAGTGTCCGGTTGGCGTTCAGGCTCCAGGCTTCGAGTTCGGCGATATGCGCCTTGAGTTCCGCGTCATCGAGCAGGGGCTCAATCTCCTGGTGCAGCGTGTCGAAATTCTCGATGACCGGCCGGCACACCTGTTGGGGAGCGCCGAAGTCGCTGTTGTCCGGCGCCACAGCTATGTCGGCGTGGAACCCGGCCAGGGTTTCTGCCGCGAGGCGCATATGAGCGGCATGCAACTCGCCTCGCAGGAGCATCCTGTCGAAGCTCATGTCAGGATCAAACTGACGCATGCGCACCGCGAACTCCAGCACGGGGCCCTCGCCGCCAACCCGGGGCGAGTGCGGGTCGCCGCAGATGGGCACAACATCGAGGTAAATCTCCGGGGCGAGGCGTCGATTCAGCCGCACTTCCTCATCGCAGAAGTGTTTGCGCTTGTCCAGGGTGGAAAAGTCCAGGAAACCGAAATCCACCGGTTTCTTGATCTTGTAGGCGTAGTCGCCGGTGAGGAAAACCCAGGAGATATGGGTTTCACACAGCGTCACTGGCCCGGTCGGATGAGGCCAGGCCCGCGAGTCGTGAAGTGCGTTGATGTCCAGCAAAACCGTCAAGCCTGTGTGTCAGACCGCAAAAGCGCTGCCCGCGTCGTCACGCGCCCGATGTGCCTGGCTATCCCTCCAGCCTTTCAATACAGCGCAGCGCAGCGGCCTGGTACTGTTTACCGCGTTCGTTGAACAGGTCCAGCACGTGTAACGAGGTGGGTACGAACGCGAAGCCGATCTGCCGCTGTGGATGCCACTGGAAGATGGAGCCGCCCAGGCCCATCCAGCCGTAGAAACCTTCGCGGCCGACGTTGAAATCCCGCTCAAAGCGCGTGGCATCGCGGGTGCATGCGGAAAAACGAGCCACGCCGCCCTGCGTGAATTCGGTGGGCATGATGCCGCCCATCATCTCCTTTACCGGGTCCGCGTGCAGGTCTTGCCACGCCTGCGCACCGAGGTACCGTGTGCCTGCAAAGCTGCCGCCCCCGGCGAGCATGGCCGCGATTTTCGCGAGACCGCGCGCGCTGCAGTTGGCGTTCGCGGAGGGTGTTTCACCCATGGCGACATCGGCCGCGTTGAAGAAGTCGATATCTTTCATGCCCTTGTAGGGCGGCGGGAATCGCTGCGATCTCCCCCCGCGTATCGCCGGCAGTATGCGCAGCAGCCTGCCCAGAATCTGAAAAATATTGTGCACGATTTTCCGTCCGAAACGCCTGGGTATGAGGCTTTGCAGCAACTGGAAACCAAAGCCGAGAGTTTTGATGGGGGAGACACGAGCCAGTTCCTCTCGCTTGAGGCCGATGTATGCGTCCGCCTGCAGGGGCCCGCTGATTTCTTCCCTCAAATACTCGCCGACGGTCCTGCCGGCCGGATCGACCCGCCGGAACAGTTCGTTGACGATCCAGCCGCGAGTGATCGCGTGGTACTCCCGTTTATTCCCGTTTGCCAGGCCGAAGCGCAGCAGTTGCCGCTCGATGATGCGGCCAACCCGGTTCTGCTTGATGTTCTCGGGCAGCAGATCCTCGGTATCGATTGACACGTCGAAATTCGCCAGCCCGCCCTCGTGCCGCATGAGATCGGCGACCGAGAGCCCCTGCTTGTCGTTGGCGGCGAACTCCGGCCAGTATTCGGCGATCTTCGCGTCGTACCTCAACAGGCCTTTGTCCACGAGTGAGGCGATAGCCAGCGCCTCCAGGCTTTTGCCGCTGCTGAAAACGTTGACCAGCGAATCAGGCGTGAAGGCGCTGTCGTCGGAGGCCGACGCCCAGAGATCGACGACCTTCTCCCCGCGATAGTAGATGCACAGCTGGGTGTTGCCCTCAGCCAGGGTGCGCATATTGTGCGTGTATAACTGGCGAACGGCCTCAAAACCGTCGGCAACCGTGCCGCGAATGGTACACCGGGCTCTCTTCCTCAAGGTCAGATCCAGAGCATGCACCCCATTTCAAAGGGATGACTCAGCGCGTCGTTGAAGGGATACATGCGTAGCTTGTAATACTGCAAACCCGCAACCTCGGGCGCCAGTTCAATATGGAATTCGATGAACTCGCCGTCTTCACTCACGGGTAACAGCTGCCCCACCTGCGCAACATCGATGTCACTCTCGTCCGCCGCGTAACCGAACAGGCACTCCAGCCGGACATCGGTCGCGGCAAGCCCGTTGAGGCAGGCCCTGACCTGCAGCAGTATGGTGTCGTCGTGATACAGGTGTGCGGGGGGCTGCAGCATCAACTGCATGCTGACGCCCGGCCAGGCCTGGCGGACGCGATGCTTCCAGTGGGCCAGCTCACGCGCGAGCTGCGCATCGTTTGCCTCCAGCCTGCGGCGCTGTGCCTGCGCCGGGCGATACAGCCTGGTGACATAATCGCGCAGCATACGTTGCGCGTTGAAACGCGGGATGGTGGACATCATCGAACGTTTCGACAAGGCCACCCAGTCCGTGGAGTGGCTGTTGCCGGTGCGTCGGTAGTAGGTCGGCAGCACTTCGTGTTCGATAATGTCGAGCAGGTCACTGGCTTCCTCGTGAAGACGCTGGTCGTGATCGAGGTTGGGGTCTCGTGGTTGAATGCCCCAGCCGTTTTCGCCGTTATAACCTTCGCCCCACCAGCCATCGAGCACGCTGAGATTGACGCCACCATTCAGCCCGACCTTCTGTCCTGATGTGCCGCTCGCCTCCAGGGGGTATTCGGGCGTATTGAGCCAGACATCCACGCCGGAGACCAGCAGTCGCGCCATCGCCATGTCGTAGCCTTCGAGCAGGAGAATCTTGCCGATGAAATCGGGATGCACGGAAAAGTCGTGAATGCGTTTGATGAGTTGTTGCCCCGGCTCATCGTGCGGGTGCGCTTTCCCCGCGAAAATAATGATGACCGGTCGCTCGGGATCATTCAGCAGGCGAGCCAGGCGGGCCGGGTCGGCAAACAGCAACATGGCTCGCTTGTAGGTCGCGAAGCGGCGGGCGAAGCCCATGACCAGGACATCACTGTCAACGTCATCCACGTGTCGCAGCATGCGTTGTACGATAGCATCGCTGGAATTGTTCCGGCGCTGCTGTTTCAGCAGCAGCCCGTGAACGTAGGCCAGCAATTCCTGTTTCAGCGCCTTGTGAATGCTCCAGTAGTGGTAGTCGGGTATGTCGTTGAGACGCTCCCAGTATTCCTCGTTCAGGAGTTCATTGCGCCAGTCGTCGAGGCGCAGGTCGAACAGGCTGACCCATTCCCGCGCCAGAAACGTTTCCAGGTGCACCCCGTTGGTGACGTAGGTGACCGGATTCTCCTCGGGAGGGATCTGGGGCCAGAGGCTGGCCTCCATGTTGGCCGCGACGCTGCCGTGTATCCGGCTGACGCCGTTGTGGTAGCGCGTGCAACGCAGGGCCAGGCAGGTCATGTTGAAGCCCTCGCCGGTGTTGAGCCCCAACGCGTAAAGGTGCTCGAAATCCAGGCCGAGGCTCGCGGCCAAGCCGGACAGGTACTTGGCCACCAGGTGCTTGTCGAAGATATCGTGCCCGGCGGGTACGGGTGTGTGGGTCGTGAACACCGTGCCGGCCGCCACCAGTTCCATGGCGGTGTCGAAATCCAGCCCCTCTTGCATGCGCAGCGCGCAACGCTCCAGCAGCTGGAAGGCGGCATGGCCCTCATTGATGTGCCAGACAGTGGGTCGCAGATTCAGTGCCCGCAGCGCGCGTACTCCGCCAATGCCCAGTACCAGCTCCTGCTGCAGTCGCATCTCCCGGTCGCCGCCGTAGAGTTGATGCGTGATGGCGCGGTCGGCCTCGGAGTTGTCCGGTATGTTGGTGTCGAGCAGGTAGAGGGTGATGTGGCCCGCCTGGGCTGTCCAGACCCGCACCTTGAGGGTTCTGCCGGGGAATTCGATGGTGACGGTGAGGTGCTGCCCCGAGGCAGTGAGGGTGGGTACCACGGGCAGGTCGTGCGGGTGTGAACGGGTGTGACTGACCTGTTGGTGTCCATGGCCGTCGATGGTCTGGGTGAAGTAGCCCATCTGGTACAGCAGGCCGATGGCGACGAAGGGCAGCCCCACGTCGCTGGCCGCTTTGCAATGATCACCCGCCAGGATGCCCAGGCCACCGGAGTAGATGGGAAAGCTCTCATGAAACCCGAATTCCAGGCAGAAGTAGGCGATCAGGTCGGTGTTAGGGTTAAAGTTACCGGTGAATTCCGGCAGGCCGCGATTCTCGCGATAGGCGTCGTACGCACTGGTGACGCGGTGATAGTCGTCCATGTAGGAGCGGTCGGCAGCGGCCTCATCCAGACGCTGCTGCGCCACGCGCCGCAGGAAAGACCTGGGGTTGTGGCCACAGGCCTCCCACAGATCCTTGTCCAGACGGTGAAACAGTGACCGGATGGAGCGGTCCCAGCTGTACATGAGGTCGTTGGCCATGTCCTGCAGGCGCGCGAGCTCCGCGGGCAACCGGGGTTGGACCTCAAGCGGAAACGTAGAGCCTGGCATGCCGTGCTGTGACCTCATGAGTGGATGGCGCCATTGTACAGTGCCTGATAGCGCTCGGCGCTGCGTTGCCATGAAAAATCCTGCGCCATGCCCGCTCGCTGCAAGGCCCGCCAGGCGTCCTGGTCATGCCACAGCGCGATCGCACGTCGCATTGCGCCGACAAACTCGCCGGCCGCCGGCTCCGCGAAAACGAAGCCGGTGGCAGTGCCATCGCCGAGTGCCGCTTCGCTGGCGTCAATAACAGTATCGGCAAGGCCGCCGACACTGCGCACCACCGGCGGCGTGCCGTAGCGCAGGCTGTACAACTGGTTGAGTCCGCAGGGCTCGAACAGGGACGGCATCATGAAGATGTCGGCGCCGGCTTCAATCCTGTGCGCCAGGCTCTCATCGTAGCCCACGATCACGGCAAACTCTCCGGCGCGCCGTGCCGCCAGTGCCTGCAAGTGCTGCTGGTAGCGTACTTCACCGGCACCCAGAATGACAATCTGCGCAGGGCTGTCGAGCAGGTCTTCCAGTACCGGTAGCATCAGCTCCAGCCCTTTTTGCTCAACCAGGCGCCCGATAAACCCCAGCACGGGGCGGTCATCCTGCGCGCGCAAGCCGACCTCGCGCTGCAGCGCGGCCCGGTTCAAGGCCTTTTTGTCGAGACTCGCGCTGTCATAATGCTGTACCAGAGCCGGATCCTGCGCCGGATTCCAGACGTCTCGCCGGATGCCGTTGAGAATGCCCCACAGATGCTCACGACGATGATGGAGCAGGCCTTCAAGCCCCATGCCGCCGGGTGCCTCGCAGATCTCTTGTGCGTAGGTAGGACTCACCGTTGTAATCTCGTCGGCAAAAACCAGCCCGCCCTTGATAAAGTTGAACTGGCCGTAATACTCCAGGCCATGCTCCTGCCAGAACCGCTCGGGCAGCCCTAGGCGATCAAACGTGGCACGGTCAAAAATCCCCATGTGCGCCAGGTTGTGAATGGTGAACACGCTGCGCGGGCAATCCAGCTCAAGCTTCGCCAGCGCGATGGCCGGGCCGGTGTGCCAATCGTTGCAGTGCAGGATCTCGGGGCGCCAGTTCAGGGCGCTTGCCCGGGTGCCGAGGTGTGCCGCCACGCGTGAAAACAGCAGGAATCGCTCAGGGTTGTCCGGCCATGCCACACCCTGCGCGTCGTGGTAGGGATTGCCGGGACGCTCCGAGAAAAGCGGGTGCTCCAGCAGCCAGGTGCGCAACGCGGTGCCCGGCAGGAGGCACTCCAGCACGCGCACGGGCTGGCCTGCCACCTGCAGTTCCACCTTGTGCACGGGCGGCGCTTCGAGATTGGCCAGCAGGTCAGCGTAGGCGGGCAGCAACAGGCGCACGTCCATGCCCTGTTGTCGCAGGACTTCAGGCAGGCTGCCCGCCACATCCGCCAGGCCGCCGGTCTTGATCAAGGGAAACGCCTCGCTCGCGACGAACAGGAGCTTTTGCCCGGTGCTCATGGGTGCGGGAGCCTGCGCAGGATCAGCGCACCCAGCGGCGGCAAGGTGAGTGCCAGTGACACGGGCCGCTCCATCCAGGGCAGCGCTTCGCTTTCGATGCTGAGAGGGTTGCCGACGTCGCTGCCTCCGTAGTAGCGGGAATCCGAGTTGAAAATCTCCCGGTAGGTGCCGGCTTCAGGCACACCGATGCGGTAGTTTTCCCGCACGACCGGGGTGAAGTTCAGAATCACGAGCAGGAAACCCTCATGATCCCTGCGCAGGTAACTCAGTACGGATTGGGTGGAATCGTGGCAGTCGATCCACTCGAAGCCGGCCGCGTCGAAATCGCCACGATGCAGGCTGGGCTCGCCGCGATACAGCCGGTTGAGATCACCCACCACCTGCTGGATGCCGCGGTGCGCGGGTTGTTCCAGCAGTTCCCAGTGGAGCTGGCCCTGTTGTTGCCATTCCACCGGCTCCGCCAGTTCGCATCCCATGAACAGCAGCTTGGCGCCCGGATAGGTGTACATGAAGCTGTAGAGCAGGCGCAGGTTCGCAAACCGCCGCCAATCGTCGCCGGGCATTTTCCCCAGCAACGAGTATTTGCCGTGCACCACCTCGTCGTGCGAGAAGGGGAGCAGGAAGTTCTCCGAGAACGCGTACATCAGGCCGAAGGTGAGCTGGTTGTGGTGATACTGCCGGTAGACGGGATCCTGGGAGAAATAGCGCAGCGTGTCGTGCATCCACCCCATGTTCCATTTCAGGGAGAAACCCAGCCCGCCCACCCAGGTAGGGCGGGTAACCTGCGGCCAGGCGGTGGATTCCTCGGCAATCGTGAGCGTGCCCGGATGGCGGCCGTGTGTCAGGGTGTTGAGTTCGCGCAGGAAATCGATGGCTTCCAGGTTTTCCCGGCCGCCATGACGATTCGCGACCCATTGACCCGGTTTTCGTGAGTAATCCAGATACAGCATCGATGCCACGGCATCCACACGCAGGCCGTCGAGATGGAACTCTTCAAGCCAGTAATTGGCGCTGGCCAGCAGGAAGTTTTTTACCTCGTTGCGCCCGTAGTTGAATATCAGGGTGCCCCAGTCGGCGTGTTCGCCCTTACGCGGGTCCGCGTGCTCATACAGCGCTGTGCCGTCGAAGCGCGCGAGTGCGTGCTGATCCCTGGGAAAGTGGGCGGGCACCCAGTCCAGTATCACGCCGATGCCGCGCGCGTGCAGGTGGTCGACGAAGTAGCGGAAGTCATCCGGTTCGCCGAAGCGACTCGACGGCGCAAAATACCCCGTGGTCTGGTAGCCCCAGGAATCGTCCAGCGGGTGCTCTGTGATTGGCAGCAACTCGACATGGGTGAAACCCAGCGGCTCGATGTAGTCGGCCAACTGGTGCGCCATGTCACGGTAGTTCAGAAACTGTCCGTCCGCGTCCCGGCGCCAGGAGCCCGGGTGCAGTTCGTAGATGGAGATAGGTGCCTGCCGCCAGTCCCATTGCGCCCGCCGTTCCAGCCAGGCGTGGTCGGTCCAGGCGTAGGGTGTCGGGGAACACACTATCGCGGCAGTGGCCGGGCGCAACTCGAAGCCGTTGCCGTAGGGATCGGATTTCAGCTGCAGCGCGCCGTTGGCGTCCAGCAACTCGAATTTGTACTTTTCCCCGGGCTGCAATCCCGGCACGAAGAGTTCCCAGACCCCGCTGGGTCCGCGACTGCGCATCATGTGCCGCAGGCCGTGCCACTGGTTGAAATCGCCCACCACGCTCACGCGCCGGGCGTTGGGCGCCCAGGTGGCGAAACGCACGCCGGAAACGCCGTCGTGCTCGCAGCAGTGAGCGCCCAGCACGCGATAAATATGCTCGTGTTTTCCCTGACCGAACAGGTGCAGGTCGAGATCGCCAACAACCGGACTGAAGCGGTAGGGGTCTTCGGCCTGCCGCCATTGCCCGTCCGTGCCACGCCAGCGCAACTGGTAGCGCACAGGGGTGTCCTGGGTGAGCTGACAGGTGAAAAGGTCGGTATCGATGATGCGTTGTAGCGGCAGGCGCGAACCGCCGACCAGGATCGTCGCTTCAGCGGTGTCCGGCAGCAGCGCCCGGACAACCCAGTGTTTGCCCTGGCGATGGCAGCCCAGCACCTCGAAAGGGTCGTGGTGTTGGCCCGCAAGGAGTCGTGTGATGTCTGCGGTGGCGGTGTGTGCGTGCGAAATGGGTTGCATCCAGTATCTTCTGATTTACATCAACCCTTGAGGAGGGAACTTTTTACACTTCACAGCTACAGTGTAGCATTATGGTAATCCAATCGTTTCAGCCTAACCAGTTCCCGGGCCAGTGAAATACCCATGAGTAATCAGGATTCCGCACGGTTCGTCAGCCGCCTGACGCGCGACACGCTGGCGCTGGTGATGGCGGGTGGCCGTGGAACACGCCTGCAGCAGCTCACGCAGTGGCGGGCCAAGCCCTCGGTGCCGTTTGGCGGTAAGTTCAGGATCATCGATTTTCCGCTGTCCAACTGCGTCAACTCGGGCATTCGCAAGGTGGGTATTCTCACGCAGTACAAGGCGCACAGCCTGATCCAGCACGTTCAGCGCGGCTGGGGATTCATGCGCGGCGAACTGGGCGAATTCATCGAACTGCTGCCGGCGCAGCAGCGCACCGAGGATTCCTGGTACGCGGGCACGGCGGACGCGGTCTACCAGAACATTGATATCATTCGCTCGCACAACCCGGAATATGTGCTGATTCTCGCCGGCGACCACATCTACAAGATGGATTACGGCACCATGCTCGCAGCCCATGTGGAAAGCGAAGCGGATATCACCGTGGGCTGTATTGAAGTGCCCCTGGACCAGGCCCGGTCCTTCGGCGTCATGACGGTCGACGCGGACCATCGTATACAAGCGTTTGCCGAAAAGCCGCAAAATCCCGCTCCGACCGTCCCCGGTGGCAGGCACGCACTGGCCTCCATGGGCATTTATATTTTTCGTACGCAGGCGCTGATCGAGGAGTTGCTGCGGGATGCCGATACGCCAGGCTCAGGTCGTGATTTCGGCGGCGACATCCTGCCGGACGTCATTCAGCGCAGGCGCGTGACCGCGTTTCCTTTCAGGGAGGATCCGGGTGGCCGGCCGGCCTACTGGCGTGACGTGGGTACGCTGGACTCGTTCTGGTCCGCCAACCTGGAATTGATCGGCGTGAGCCCGGAACTCAACCTCTATGATCGTGACTGGCCCATCTGGACCTACCAGGAGCAGGTGCCGCCGGCCAAATTCGTGTTCGACGATGACGGGCGCCGCGGCTTTGCGGTGGATTCCATGGTGGCCGGAGGCTGTATCGTTTCAGGGTCCAGCGTGCGGCACTCGCTGCTCTTCAGTAGCGTTAACGTGCATTCCTACTCCAGCATCGAGGATTCAGTGATTTTCCCGCAGGTTGATATCGGTCGGCGCTGCGTCATCAGGAAGGCGATTATCGACAGGGGCTGCATCATCCCGCCGGATACCTCCATTGGCGTCGATCCGCAGGCAGATGCGTCGCGTTATCAGCTGACCGACAGTGGCGTGGTGCTGGTAACGCCCGACATGCTGGGGCAGAGGCTGCACTATGTCAGATAAGAGGCCCATGAGTGTCGTGCTGATGTGGCATATGCATCAGCCCGAATACCGAAACCTGCGCACCTCCATGGTACACCTGCCCTGGACGTACCTGCACGCGATCAAGGACTACGTCGATATGGCTGCGCATCTCGAAGCGCTGCCCCAGGCCAGGGCGGTGGTGAATTTTGCGCCGATCCTGCTGGAGCAGATCGAAGACTACATTGGCCAGGTCTCGGGTTACCTTGAGGGCCATGGCGCCATCCGCGATCCGGTGCTGGCATGCCTGGCCGAGCCGGCGTTGCCCGGAGATCAGAAGGCGCGCCTGCACCTGGTACAGGATTGCCTGCGCGCCAACCGGGATCACATGATCAATCGCTTCGAACCCTACAGGCGCCTGGCGGCGATGGCGGACTGGTACGAGGAGCACCCGCAAAGCCTGATCTATGCGTCCAACCAGTTCCTGGCGGACCTGCTGGTGTGGTATCACCTCAGTTGGATGGCGGAGTCGGTGCAGCGCAGCGATGCGCGCATTGCCCGTCTGAGAGACAAGGCGATCAACTTCAGCCTGCATGATCGCCGTGAACTGCTGGAGATTATTCTCGAACTGCTGCGGTCCGTCATACCTCGCTACAGAGCGTTGGCGGAGCGCGGACAGGTGGAACTGTGCATGAGCCCGTATGCTCACCCGATTATCCCATTGCTGCTGGACATGGAATCGGCGCATGACGCGCTGCCCGAGGCACCGTTGCCCGTGAGCGGCCACTACCCGGGGGGCGAGGCGAGAGCGCAGTGGCATATCGAGCAGGGGCTGGCGACCTTTGAGCGGGCCTTCGGTCGACGCCCGGTCGGGATATGGCCTTCCGAGGGGGGCATCAGCGAGCCGGCCCTGGCACTGTTTGCCGAGAATGATTTTCGCTGGGTCGCCAGCGGCGGCGGCGTGCTCCACAACAGTCACCAGGATGACAGCGGGCCTGCAGCCATCGCGTGTACCGGTTTGGTGATGCCGCGATCGACTGCGTGTTCCGCGACGATGGTTTGTCCGACCTGATCGGTTTCAATTACTCCGACTGGATTGCAGAGGATGCGGTAGGCAATCTGGTAGGGCATATGGAGAACATCGCAGCCCTGTGCCCGGATCGCGATGATTGCCTGATCACCATTATCCTTGACGGTGAGAATGCCTGGGAGTACTACCCGGAGAACGGCTTTCACTTTCTCAGCGCGCTCTACAAGCGACTGGCCGGTCACCCGCACTTGCAGCTCACCACGCTGAAGCAGTTTCTGCAGGCAAAGACGCCGCGTGCGGTGCACGTGGATCGCCTGGTGTCCGGCAGCTGGGTCTACGGCACCTTTTCCACCTGGATTGGGGAGGCCGACAAGAACCGCGCCTGGGATCTGCTGGTGGAGGCCAAACAACGCTTCGACGAACAGCTGGCGAGCGGCAAGCTCTCTGCGGATACCATCGCCGCTGCCGAGCGGCAACTGGCGATCTGCGAGGGCTCCGACTGGTTCTGGTGGTTCGGTACCTATAATCCGGCGGCCACGGTGAGCCAGTTCGACCAGCTCTATCGCATGCATCTGGCCAACCTTTACCTACTGCTGAATATCGAGGCGCCCGCGTATCTTTCCGAGGTGATTTCGCGTGGTGGGGGAAGCCCCAGTCACGGCGGAGTGATGCGCCATCACAGTGACGCGGCCGGACAGCATTGACAGCGACACTACAGGCATCGCGCCGGGCGGGGGTGCTGTTGCACCCGAGCAGCCTGCCGGGAGAGGGTTTCTGCGGTAGCGTGGGCAGCCACGCCCGCCGCTTTGTCGATCTCCTGGGTGCTGCCGGCTTGCAGGTATGGCAGGTATTGCCGCTTGGTCCCACGCATGCAGACGGCTGTCCTTATCAATCCATGTCCGTGCACGCGGGTAATACCGATCTGATTGATCTGCAGTGGTTGGCGGAGCTGGGTTTACTCTCGCAGGCCGAAGCGCAATGCGCACCGGGTGCGTCCGAGGAAAAAACCCGGTTGCTCGACAAGGCCGCTGAGACGTTCTACGCGAAGCTGGCGGGCGACCCGCTAGCGGCACTGGCCGCGAGGTACCACGCATTCGTTCAGCAGGCGGCGCACTGGCTGGAGGATTACGTGCGCTTCCGGGCTTTTCGTGAGCATTTATGGTGTACGCCATGGACATCCTGGCCGGAGGCACTGAGGCGACGGGAAGCCGGCGCCTGTGATGCGCTCGCAGTGCAGTTGGCTGAGCGACTCAATGCGCTGCGTTTCGGCCAGTTCGTATTCCACTGCCAGTGGGATGCCTTGCGCACCTATGCCAATCAGCGGGGCATCCTGCTGTTTGGCGACATGCCGATCTACGTGCACCTTGAGAGCGCGGATGTCTGGGCTCACCAGTCGCTATTCAAGCTGGATGCAGGCGGGCATCCGGTGACGGTAACGGGTGTGCCGCCGGATTACTTTTCCAGTGAGGGGCAGCTTTGGGGTAATCCGCA
This sequence comes from Halioglobus sp., assembly GCA_041396005.1. Taxonomy (GTDB): domain Bacteria; phylum Pseudomonadota; class Gammaproteobacteria; order Pseudomonadales; family Halieaceae; genus Marimicrobium. The sequence goes on along the minus strand of JAWKZK010000023.1, from coordinate 13,330 downwards.
GTACGATTGGGGCGCCATGCAGAGGGCGGGATTCGATTGGTGGCTGCGCCGCTTCGCCACCGCCGCGCAGCAGTTCGACATTACCCGTATAGACCACTTTCGAGCGCTGGATGCGTACTGGGAAATTCCCGCCGGCGCCACGTCCGCGCGCGAGGGTGCCTGGGTCGCAGCGCCCGGTCGAGCCCTGCTGGAGAAAGTGCGGGAGAACTTCCCCGGGTTGAGCCTGGTGGCTGAAAACCTGGGCATCATCAGTGAGGAAGTCGAGGCGCTGCGCAATGAATTCGAGCTCCCGGGAATGCTGATTCTGCAGTTCGCGTTCGACGGCAATCCGGACAACCCCTACCTGATGCACCGGCACACGCCCCGGGACGTGGTGTACACCGGCACACACGACAACAACACGACGCTGGGCTGGTTCGAGAGCCTGGATGCCCAAACGCGCGGGCGGGTGTATCAGTATTTCGATAACCCGCCCGAGAGCATGCCGTGGATGCTGATCCGCCAGGCCATGTGGTCTGTTGCCAACACTGCGATAGTACCCTGGCAGGATTTCCTCGGCCTCAACGGCGAGCACCGCATGAACACGCCGGGCAGTCGAGAGGGAAACTGGCGATGGCGATTCGCATGGGAGCAGGTGCCTGGGGACTTTGCGCAACGCATTCATGCCCTGCTGCAGGAAACCGGTCGCCTGCCGGATTCGTAGTTCAGCGTAATGCGGTAATTCGCCAAATTTGTAATTCGGGGTCTAATTCGGGGGACGGTAATTCGGGGGACAGTTTACTTATCTAGTTCGCTAATTCGGGGGACAGTTTACTTATCTAGTTCGAGGTATGCATGTGGGTAGTTTGGGCGACAGCTAACATAGCTCCAACCCCGAACTTTTCTTATGGACATGATATTTTTCCTCCTGCCGTTCGGTGCATTGAGACCAATGCTAAAATGCGTCCAATCTGTATCTGCGCGGGATATTGGCTGGGCATTGCTTGGCGTAAGTCAACGCAACGACCGTAATAGCGCGAAAAATAATGAAGCAGGGAGAGGAGCCGGAATCTGCTTGTCCCTGAACTTTCCACCGAATTAGGTAAACTGTCCCCGGATTTCCCGGATTTCCCGGATTTCCCGGATTTCCCGGATTTCCCGGATTTCCCGGATTTCCCGGATTTCCCGGATTTCCCGGATTTCCGGATTTCCGGATTTCCGGATTTCCCCATAGAATCGCGAACGACAAGCGCTAAAGCATTGTAATTTGCTAAAGTGGCACGCGGTTTACGCCGTATGCCGCACCTGTTGGCATGATTTCGTCCCACGGCTCATTAGAGGGGAGGACCTCTTTTCAATGACTGGCTCGGTATCCGCAACGCTAGTGTCAGCTAGGGTCGCTGCAACGCTACTCTTTAGTAGCGATATTTCGGCGAAGCACTCTCTGAGTGCACTCGCTCCCATACACGGGCAAGTCGTGTTCGGTGCATTGCTGCCAGCGGAACTCGAGCTGACAGTGATGGCAGGCAAGCTCAGCGCAACATTCGTCATCGCTCCCGACGAATGTGAGCCGATGGGGGAAGGCGGCTGCAGATATGATTTACTCCTGGTGCTAAATACGTTTCTGTTGCCTGATGGCCCCAACTCGCTAAACCTGGTGTTGGCCGGTTGCGCCACGGCGGCAATCAATCTGGGCTTTACTGTCGACAATAGCAGTGGTCTTGGCAGGCAGGTTGCGGCTGCACTTCGTCGGTTTCCCGGGCGGCAGTGGATCTGGCGAGAGGGTGAGGTAGATGCGTCCCACTTTCCGCTTACCGATGATACGCTGACACCCTGGTTTGACAGTCCCGATGCGCGTGCAATGGCTCCTGTGATGGCATCCCGGGCGGGCCTTGATGCATCTGCCTCCAGGGCGCTCGAAGACTTTGTCGAGAACGGGTTCTGCATTCTTCCCGAGCGTGTGGATGATCAGCTACTGCAGCAACTGAATGACGATTTGGATGCCATGTTGGCGTCGGGTGCGATCAGGGTGCAGCCGGAAGGTGAAGGAGATCATCGTATTGAGCGCATGCACGAGCACAGCCAGGCTGCACGCGAAATATGGACGTTGCCATGCGTGATTCACTTCTTGCGTGCGGTGTTTCAAGAAGATGTGTTGCCCTGCCAGACTCTCGTCTTTGTGCGTGGCAGTGGTCAGGATATGCATCAGGACACCATCCACCTGACCGCGTTTCCAGCCGGATACATGTGCGGCGTGTGGATCGCCCTGGAAGACGTGAAGGCAGATGCGGGGCCGCTGTTCGTCTATCCCCGCAGCCATCGACTTCCGCGACTGTATTGCCACACGATCAACATGAGCAAAGTGCACGATGGTAACTGGCAGGAGTTTGCCGAGAAGTTTCTGCCACGACTGCGCCAGGAACTGGAAAGCGCCGATTTACACAGCCAGAATTATCTCGCCCGCAAGGGCGATATCCTTGTCTGGCACGAGAATCTAACTCACGGTGGTTCGATGCGAACCGACCCAGCCTTGACTCGTCGCTCCATTGTAAGCCACTACTTCAGCCGCGGTGCCGCTGTTTGGTACGACTCATCAGGGTATTGTGGAGGCACGCAGTCACTGCCGGATGAAGGCCGCAGTCCTTTGCTGCCGGCTGTTTTTCGGAAAGTGCGAAGCAGGATTGGTCGGTCCCGCCTCTCCCATAGACTGAAAAATCTGTGGCCATAATATGCGCTGATTCATGGCTAGTTCGGGGGGGTAGTTCGGGGACAGTTTACATAACTAGTTCTGGGGACAGTTTACATAACACGCCCCAAAATGAGTTCAGTGGACAGTTTAGAGTTTCACATACCTTGGGAATACACCTAGCCTGACACACTGAACGACAAGAAAAAGGAAATCGATCATGGCAAGGATGCCGAGATTGGTCGTGCCCGGTTATCCACATCATGTTATGCAGCGTGGGAATCGTCGCATGAGAACATTTTTTTGTGAACAGGACTACCGGGTTTATCTCAAGCTTCTGGCAGAGAGCAAGGCAGAAGCGCGCGTCTCCGTCTGGGCGTACTGCCTCATGCCCAATCATGTCCACCTGATTGTGGTGCCGGAACATCGGGACAGCCTGGCGCATTTATTTCGGCAGGTCCACCGCCGTTACTCACGTCACATTAATTTCCGGGAAAACTGGCGCGGGCACCTTTGGCAGGAACGCTTCCACTCGTGCGTTATGGATGAGCGCTACCTGCTGGCGGCCGTCCGTTACACAGAGTTGAATCCGCTCCGGGCGCGTCTCTGCGCCCGGCCGCAAGACTGGCAATGGTCCAGTGCAGCAGCGCATGTTGCAGGTAGGGATGACTCGGTGGTCACAGTAAAGCCCATGCTTGATCGAGTAAGCGATTGGCTGCGGTACCTTTCAGTTGCTGTGAGCAGTGACGAACGGGACGGAATCAGGCGGTTCTCGACTTCGGGAAGACCTGCGGGCGATGCATCTTTTGTAGAGCGAATCGAGACCTTGACAGGGCGCGCGTTGAAGAAGCGGAAGCCCGGGCCTAAACCCATGGTTAGGTAAACTGTCCCCGGAATAGGGTTAGGTAAACTGTCCCGGGAATAGGCGGAATAGCATGGTTAGGTAAACTGTCCCCGGAATAGGAAACTGTCCCCGGAATAGGGTGGCCCGGAAAAGGGTGTCACCGAAATAGCGTCTTTGCGTCCTGTCGGCGGGGCTGGCTTGTCAGGTAATCCGCCAGCCACCCGGCATAGTCCACACGCTGGACAGCGGCAACCGCGCGTTCGAGAATCTCGGTCATCAGGGTGTCCTGATCCTCGTTCAGTGCGCCAAAGCCTATCGATACCACGATCGTGAATAGCGTGTGGAAACTGAAGGCGCGGTATTCCTGCCAGGCGTCGTCGGGGTCTATCGGGGCGCCATGCGCCGCGCGGCGTTCCACGTAGTAGGCCAGCAGTGCGCGTTCATGTTGCGCGAGCAACGCCACGGGCAGCGAGTCGATCAGGAAATACTGTACGTCGCGAACGCCTTTGCCCCAGTGTGTTGCCTGCCAGTCCAGCATGCCCATTTCTTCGCCCAGCAGATAAAAATTTCCAAGGTGACTATCGCCGTGCAGAAGGCTGAGGGGCTCGCTGAACCAGAACTTCAGCAGCGTATCCCAGTGGCGCATGGATTCCCGGTACGCCGCGGCCACCTCGGCTGGTATGGCGCCCGGGCGCTTTTTCATGCAGGGGCCGAGAGCCATCGCGTTCAGGCTGCGCGCGGCGCTGCCCATCACGGGAGACAGGAACAGGTGGAAGTGCGGAGGCAGCAGTGCGTCGCGCGCCTCGCGCGTGAGGCCCACGTGTCGCGAGTGCAGGCGCGCAAAAGCGTCCAGGCAAAGGTGCACCTGCTCCAGTGTGGGCCCCTGCATCATGTCCGGGTTGGTGAACAGCGTGACATCCGGGTTGTCGTGCAGGTTCTCCTGTACCAGGAAAAACCGGCTGCCCCGCCACGCCGTGGCGTAGGTGACCGGTGTGTGCAGCGGTACGCTGCTGGCCACCTGGCGGAAAAAATGCGATTCCAGCTTCCATGAATTAATCACGCTGAAGAACCAGTGGGTGGCCAGCGATTCCATGGGCAGCTTCACGAACAGCGAATCGGGCAGCACCGGCTCGCCGGTCTGCTCGATCGACAGCACCAGGTTGTGGCAGTTGCTGCTGACCGAGGGGATGTCCTGCACGTTGAGCGCGCGGATATCCACCCGGCCGGGGCAGGCCGGTAGCGCGGCGCTGTTGATCATACGAGAAAGCTGTGCCGGCTGTGCAACGTGGTCTGCACGGTACGGCATGCTGCTGCCGGTCCGGTCGCCGATCGCATCGCGCAGCACACGCGAACCGCCGGCTGCCGCAATCCAGGCGAGGCGTGCAAGGTTGGAAGCGTTCATGATGACCCCTGGCAGAAAGCGTGACAGCGCGGGTGCGCGGCAAGGCGTGCCTTGTCGGTATCGGACATTTTGAATAGTATGTCCTACACTCAGTGGGTTCAAGTCAACCGGCCAATGGGCGCTTGCCAGCAGGCGACAACGCGCGCATGCCATCGCGGAGGTGCACGCTATGAACGATACCGGCTCAGGCCAGGCTCGCGAGGCGGCAGACGGGCGCAAGTACGATTGCATCATTATTGGTGCGGGACACAACGGTCTCGCCACCGGCCTGGTGCTGGCGCGCAACGGCAAGCGGGTGCTGCTGCTGGAGAAGAATGATTTTGTCGGCGGGATGGGCGGCACCCGGGCCATTTTCGCCGGTTGTCGAAACGAAGTGGGTGCCAGTTGCCTGTTCCCCCTGTCGACGGAGATCAAGGCCTACTTCGATTTCGAGGCGCACGGCGTGGAGCTGATACCCCTGCCGGTGATGGCTGTGAACCTGGTGGGGGCTAACGGCCGACCGCTGATTTTTTTCAAGAACACGCTGAGGCTGTCATTTGACATGCTTCGCCAGTTCGGCCCGGGCGCCATGCTGGGCTTCGCGCGTTTCCTCAGATTCTGCCAGTATCCCGCGAGGGTGCTGGATCGGTTCACGCCGCGCAAGGCGCCGCGCAGGCTCGAGGATCTCATCGCCGAGGCCGCCACGCCGGCCGAGCGCGAGCATCTGGAACTGGCCTTCAAGGGCTCGGCGATGGATATCATCGATCGATTTTTTCCTGACCCGGTAAAGCACCGTGAACTGCGCGCCAGCATGGCCTTCGCAGCCGTGCAGGCCACGTACAAGGGGCCCTATACGCCCGGATCCGGCCTCTGCCTGATCTACACGATGGCACAGGAAGGGTCGGAGGGCCTGATGCAGCGCGTGAAGGGCGGTCTGGGGAGTTTGTCGGAATGCCTGGCGCGGCAGATTGAATCCCTGCAGGGAGAAGTACGTCTCAAGCAGAACGTGCAGCGGATCCAGTTGGAAAACGGACGCGCGGTGGGGGTTGAAACCCGGCGCGGCGAATGTTTCTACGCGGATACGATCATTTCCAACCTCGACAAGCAGGCCACCTTCAACGGGCTATTGGAAGAGACCCCGCTGGCACCCCAAGACCAGCAGAAAGTCGACGCCTTTACCCATCGCGGTGCCTTCGTGCACATGTTGTTCAAGCTCAAGGGCTTACCCGACTATTCGCCGCACCTGCGTAAGCTGAACGGGATTGTTGGCGCGCGCTTCGGCGGGGCCATGGTGCTGGAGCCAGAGGAACTGCAACGCAGCTACGAGAGCTGCCTGCGCGGTGAGCTGCCCGAGCAGGTGCCGCTGGCCTTCCAGATACCTACCGTGGCAGACCCGTCACTGGCCCCGCCGGGTTTTCATATCGCCAGCGCCTATGGGTTCTATTTCCCCTGCGAGGCCGAGAAATCGCGGCGCGGCAAGCTGCGTGACCAGATGGCGGAGAAGATCATTGCGCACATCAGCCTGCACATGCCCAATTTTGCCGAGCTGATTGTGGACCAGGCGATATTTTCCTCGGACCATTTCGCCAGCATGCAGGGCGTCACCAACGGTGACTGGACGCACGGCCTGTTGCATCCCGACCAGATGATTGGCGAGCGCTGCCTGATAGAGGGCACCGGGCACACGACGCCCATTGCCGGTTTGTACCTGTGCGGTGCCTCGTGTCATCCGGGGCCGGGCGTCACCTTCCTGCCGGGATACAACTGCGCGCATGAGGTGCTCGCCGCCGCGGCTACCGGCGACGCTACGACTTCAGCAGCACCGGCAGCAGCAGCGCGCGCAGCGTAACGCGCAGTTGCGACGCACTCTTCACAGTATTGCTGGGTAGCGTGAGGAACGATAGCAGCAGCCGGTATACCCACTCAATCATGACTTCTGCGGGCACCGCGTCCTGCAGGACGCCGGCTTCTCTGGCGGGACCTGTCACGTGCGCCATCAGCTCTTCGCCGAATTTCACGATCACCTCGGCGCTCCAGACCACCTGGCGTGCGCGGGCATTCTCACTCGAAGCGAAAACCGCCCGCAGCAGCGGGCGACGGGGAATCTCCCGGAGCGCCAGCACCAGGCCCTCTATGATCTGATCCGCCGGATCCGCGAAGCGATCCAGTTTACGACGTAGAATCGCGTTGAGTTCGAGCATCTCGACTTGCACGGTGGCGATCAGCAGGGCGTCGCGACTCCTGAAGTAGCGATACAGGGTTGAGCGTGCAACACCTGCGGTATCGGCAACGTTCTGCATGCCGGTGCGCGAAATGCCGCTGCTCAGGTAACAGTGCCGGGCAGCCGCAAGTATCCGGTCATGCGGTTGAGCGTTGGGATCGGCCACGAAACAGATTTCCCTTGAGCAAGACACCACGTCCTAGGCATTATATCCTGTGTCACGGTGACGATCTGCTGTAATCTCCGAGCGCCAGTCGCTATCGCAGGAAACCTGCCGGTGGACGTCCGGCAGGCGCCCCCCGGACTGTGTCAATCGGGGGTGAGCCTGGACGCTGTCACCCCCGTCAGTGGTGTGGCTTTTGTGCGTCCGCCTGCCCAGCAATAGAAGCCGGATCAAAGGTTGTTTCATGGATGTCATCGTCGATTTTCTGCTGCGCTTCATCAGCCAGTTTCAGTCGCCCGCGCTGGCGTTTCTGCTGGGCGGCATGATCATTGCTGCGTTGGGCAGCAAGCTGGAGATTCCCACGGCGATCTACCAGTTCTGCGTCTTCATGCTGTTGATGAAGATCGGCATGAACGGCGGAATGGAGATTCGCGAGGCCGAACTCGCCGACATGCTGTTCCCGGCGCTGGCGGCGGGCCTGATCGGTATCATCATCGTGGCTCTGGGCAGCTTCGTGCTGATGCGCTTACCCGGTGTGCGTGGCGAGGACGGCATCGCCACCGCCGGATTGTTCGGCGCCGTCAGTGCTTCCACGCTGGCCGCCTCGATGGCGCTGCTGGACGAAAAAGGCATGGCCTACGAGGCCTGGGTGCCGGCGCTGTACCCCTTCATGGATATTCCTGCGCTGATACTGGCCATCCTGTTGGCCAACATGTACCTGGCGCGCAAGGACAATCAGGATCGGCAGAAGGTGCAGGCCTGGGAGGTGGTGAAGGATACGCTGCGCAGTTCGGCGCTCTCGGCCCTGCTGCTGGGCATGGCGCTGGGCTTGTTCACCACCCCGGATAACGTCTTCGACAGCTTTTACGAGCCGCTCTTTCGCGGCTTGTTGTCTGTGCTGATGCTGGCGATGGGCATTGAGGCCTACTCGCGGCTGGCGGAGCTGCGGCGGGTAGCGCACTGGTACGCCATTTACGCGGCTGTCGCGCCTGTCGTGCACGGCGTGATAGGTTTCGGGTTCGGCTATCTGGCGCATCTCTGGGTGGATTTGAGTCCGGGCGGCGTGGTACTGCTGGCGATACTCGCGGCAGCCAGCTCCGATGTCTCCGGCCCGCCCACACTGCGCGCCTGCATTCCCTCGGCGAATCCATCCTGCTATATCGGCGCCTCGACCAGCGTGGGTACGCCGGTGGCCATCGCCGTGTGTATTCCGTTGTTCATCGCGCTGGCGGATGCGGTATTCGCGTAGCGTTCGGCTGCTGAGCTCAGTGCTTCTGGAATTTCTGCGGGCGCAGTATTTCCACGTCCATTGCGTAGGTGATGCCCGAGTAGTTGCTGAAGTACTTTGCCGCAACCTGCTCGGCAATTTCATCCGCCACGGAGGCGTCCGCCACGATCACTTCGATCTTGACGTTGGCATAGGCGTCAGACGCCGCGCCGTGATCCGAGCGGACGCCGCGGCTGCCCTTGCCATCCGCCGAGGTGATGGTGTAGCCGCTGGCACCGCAGGCATCGATGATCGCGGTGACCTTATGCGCGATCAGCTTCTCGGTGATGATCACCAGCTTTTTGGCCGTGTACTGCACGCGGTATCTCCTCCTGCCTGGTGTGGGTGAGCGCAGCCTGGCGTTCGCCCAACTTGCCTGCCCGCTGCGGGTTTTCAGCGTGCAGACTACGCCCCGCCGTGGCAGGCGTCCAGCGGTTCGTCCGCAAGACCGCTCTCGCCAGCTTTCGCACAGGGAAGAGTGCGGTATCGCGCTTGAGCATGGTAAAACGTCTTCTACAGTAGAGCGGTGCAGCCGGGGAGAAGCTGCGTATCCGGCAGAAGCTTCGCAGTCACCTGCGGGTCGATAGTGCGCCGCTGTCGCATAATGACAAGGGAGGTACATTCCCATGATGACACTGATAGCACGACTGGCACTGCTTGGGTGTCTCGGCCTGACGGGTGGGGCCTTCGCCCAGGCCGTGGCGGAGAAGCCCGCCTGGCGCCCTGCGCCCGATACGCAATGGCGGCTGCACGGCAACGACGTGGGCGAACAGCGCTACTCGGCGCTGAGCCAGATCAATTCGGATAACGTCGAGGCGCTGGGCCTTGCGTGGTACTTCGATCTGTATACCCGCCGTGGTGTCGAGGCAACGCCGCTGATGGTGGACGGCACCCTGTATGTCACGGGCAGTTGGTCGATGGTGTATGCGCTGGATGCAAAAACCGGCGCGCTTCGCTGGTTTTACAACCCCGAGGTGGACAGGGCGTTTCTCGCGAAATCCTGCTGCGATGCAGTCAACCGCGGGGTGGCGTATGCCGATGGCAAGGTATTCGTCGGCACGTTTGACGGGCGGCTGGTGGCCCTGAATGCCGCAGACGGCGAGGTGCTGTGGGATGTCCAGACAACCGATCGCACGCAGTCCTATACCATCACCGGCGCGCCGCGCATCGCGGGTGACAAGGTTGTGATCGGCAATGGCGGCGCGGAACTGGGCGTGCGGGGCTACGTCAGCGCCTATCATGTCGACAGCGGCAAGCTGGCGTGGCGCTTCCATACCGTACCGGGTAACCCTGCGGACGGCTTCGAATCGCCGGTGATGCAGCGCGCCGCCAAGACCTGGAGCGGGCAGTGGTGGCAGTGGGGAGGCGGTGGCACCGTCTGGGACTCCATGGTCTACGACCCTCAGCTGAACCTGCTGTATATCGGCGTGGGCAACGGCTCACCCTGGAACCACCGACTGCGCAGCCCCGAGGGTGGCGATAACCTCTTTCTGGCGTCCATCGTGGCGCTGCGCGCGGATACCGGTGAGTACGTGTGGCACTACCAGACCACACCTGGCGAAACCTGGGATTTCACCGCCACGCAGCACATGATCCTGGCCGACCTGGAAATCGCCGGCAAAACGCGCAAGGTGATCATGCAGGCCCCAAAGAACGGCTTTTTCTATGTGCTCGACAGAATCACCGGCGAACTGATTTCCGCCGAGGCCTTCGCCACCACAACCTGGGCGAGCCACATCGACAGACAAACGGGCCGACCGGTAGAGACGCCCGCCGCGCGAGTGTTCGACGGGCTGAACGTGAGCCTGCCGAGCAATGCCGGTGCGCATAACTGGCACCCGATGTCCTATCATCCGGGCACCGGCCTGGTGTACATCCCCTCGATGCACATTCCCATCCGTTTTCTCGAGCCCACTCACGCTCGTGACCGGCTGCCCGGCCAGGGCTACTGGAATACGGGCTTCGACCGTATCGCCAATGTTCCGCCGGCCGTGCCGAACCTGGCGCAGTTGATCGCGGAGACCTATACCGGTGCGCTGCTGGGCTGGGATCCGGTGAAGCAGGCCGTGCGCTGGCAGAGCGAGGTGGGTCGCATGGGCGGCGGCGTACTCAGCACCGCCGGCAACCTGGTATTCCAGGGTGACGGTTACGCCCGCTTGCAGGCGTTCGATGCATCCAGCGGAGAGTTGTTGTGGTCACAGGATACGCAAACGCTCGCGATGGCCGCACCGGTGACCTATGCCATTGACGGCGAGCAGTACGTGGCGGTAGCGGTCGGCTTTGGTGGCGGGGCACCCGGGTTCGACAGTTGGCGCTCAAAATTGCCCATTTTCGAGGGGTCGGGTCTAATAAAATCAGTCACTTAGGCTTCAGAAATGGCCAATCGCCTGTAGTGGCACGTTTTTGTTTTTAGCGGTTTTATTGGCATTCTATTGACAGATAATTTGTCTGCGCTATCGTAATGGCATGTTTGTCAAGCTCACCAAGTCCGGCCCGCGCCGCTACATCCAGCTCGTCGAAGCGTATCGAGACGAGAACGGCCGGGCGCGTCAGCGCACCATTGCCAGCCTGGGGCGGCTGGAGACGATCGACGCGCACTACGATTCCCTCATTCGGGGATTAGAGCGCGTCACAGGTCGCGACCATTCCGCGGAATCGTCGGCTGCGGCGGAACAGCCAGATATCGTGTTCAAACCCGCACGGCACCTGGGAGACGTATGGAGCCTCACCGCACTGTGGAACGAGCTGGGCTTTGATCAGTTGGCGCGCGTGTTTCGCTCCGGCAAGAGGCAGCTTGACGTGGAAGCCATGCTCCGCGTCATGGTCTTCAACCGCTTGTGTGACCCCGAGTCCAAGCTCGGCGTCCTGCGGTGGCTGGAAACAGTTTCACTGCCTGGCATTGCCGCGGAGACCGTAGCGCATCAGCATCTGCTGCGCGCCATGGATGCGCTGGTCGAGCACCGGGATGCGGTCGACAAAGTGGTTGCTGGCTTGCTGCGGCCGCTGATCGATCAGGAGCTGTCCGTCGTGTTTTATGATCTCACCACGATACGCACCGAAGGTGATTCCGAACAGCATGACGATGTGCGCCGCTACGGGCAGTCCAAGGATGGTGGTATCCGCCGGCAGGTGGTGCTGGGCGTGGTGCAGACGGCCGACGGCCTACCGATCTACCACGAAGTCTTCGAGGGCAATGTCGCTGAGGTCAAGACCCTGCGGGCAACGCTGGATACGGTGATGGCGCGCTATCCCATCCGGCGTGTGATTGCCGTCGCTGATCGCGGCCTGCTCTCCCTGGATAACCTGGGAGAGCTGCAAGGGCTCACGACTCCGGCGGGAGAGCCACTGGAGTTTATTCTGGCAGTGCCGGGGCGACGCTATCCGGATTTTGTCGACACCCTGCGCGACTTCCACAGTACGCAGTGCCAGCCTGCCGATCAGGAGGTGCTGGGTGAGTTCCGCTGGAATGCGCTGCGTCTGGTGGTTGCACACGATCCCAGGATGGCAGCCGAGAAGACGGCCGAGCGAGATCGCCGTATCAAGGCGCTGGAAGATCAGGCAGCCGAGTGGGTCGACAAGCTGGATACCCAGGACAGTGGAACCAGAGGACGCGGTCGGCCTCTGTCTGATGGCGGCGTGCGCGCCCGCTTCTATCACGCTGTTATGGAAGCCCGGCTCGGGCGCATTATCCGCGTCGACCTGAAGAGCGAGCTCTTCAGCTACACGGTTGACCGCAAGGCGCGCCGCCTTGCCGAGATGATGGACGGGAAGTTACTGCTGGTCACCAATACACAAGACCTGTCGACCGACGAGGTGGTGGCGCGTTACAAGTCCCTCGCCGATATCGAGCGTGGCTTCCGGGTACTGAAATCTGAAATTGAGATTGGGCCGGTGTATCACCGGCTGCCCAACCGAATTCGCGCCCATGCGTACCTGTGTTTTATTGCGCTGATTCTGCACCGGGTCATCCGCCAGAGACTGCGCCAGGCGGAACAGAACATCTCACCGGAACGCGCCTTGGAAACCTTGCGGCGCATTCAGCATCACCAGATCCGGCTCGGGGGCAAGAGCCGCTCCGGCATTACCTCGCTGAGCCCGGAGCAGGCGGCGCTGCTGCAGAGCCTGCGAGTGGAAAAACCGAGCAATCCGGAGCAGCTGCCGCTGCTGTAGTGGCAATTTTGAAAACGGCACTCAATGAAATCAAGGAGTTACGCTGTTTGCTGTCGAACTCGGGAGACCTAGCTCCCGAGGTGTGGCTGGTTTCGTCCCAGGCAGCATCTGCAATGTCGAATGGTATACGTCTACACTAATGCCGATTTGCAACCCTTTCGGCATCGGCTAATTCCTCGGATGTGGCTTGTATTGCACGCACATAATTTTCCGCAGTGCTTAGTAACGGCGTTAAGTATTCACGATCAAGTTCGTCTGCTGTACCATCCCGGTACTCGGCGCGAATTTCGCGCCACTGTTGTTCAAGCGCTGTTAGAGCCAACCTGATAGCCAATAGCGATTGCTCAGTGTCGTGTGGCCTCATCGTACCGTTCTCGCCCTGGCCGGTACGGCGCGCCAGCCAAGCGCGCGAGCTACATGGATACGGTGACGGCCATCCTCGACGGTGTATTGGTCATCGGCAGTAGTTCGCCCGAGCCTGATACAGGCTTGACCGAAGAAAGCTGCGTATACGCGCCTAGGCGATGATCCCCTGCCGTCGGCAGCCTCACCGTGATCGCGCAGGCTGTCCATTGTGAGCGACGGATCGTGCTTCAATGCCGGAAGCACAGCGTCGCGC
>JAWKZK010000022.1:0-46503 GCA_041396005.1 Halioglobus sp. | reverse complement strand
TGGAAAGTTCGGCCTTCGAATAGAGCCGGTATCGGAAACCCAGGCCACCGATCAGCGCCCCCAGGTTCAAGGAGAAGGTATAACCGATGAACGAGATCGCCATCACTCGCCTTACCGGCAGCGAGTGGCCGGTATAATAACGACCGACCAGATCATACTGGCTGACAGCGGCATAACCTGCCAAAACGGCGGAGAAAGCGACAGCCAGCGTGAGGACGCTATAGCTGGAAATCGCGTTACTCACATCCGCCCAGTCCATATCGCCGAGCTGTCGACTCGTGAGCCACCCAACCAACACCAGCAACGCCAGTGTGAACGCGGCGCCAAGCACTCGTTGCCAGGTTTTTTTCGGTGATTCTGGCATCTATGAAGATTCCTCGTTTCGTGGAGGCCTGCCGCAGGGCAAGAAGCCCACCTGCTTCGCCCGGACACTGGCCACCAGATTTTCTGGCAAGAAAATTGCAAACGACAAAGGGATGATTCAAAACCGTCACTACCAGAATCACCGCGACGCCACGACAAGGGCCACCTGGAGGCGCCAGCCGCTCATGCTGCTGACAATGACTACAGCAAAGACTGTGCCAGCGAAGGCTGTGCCGCAATGAGAATCATGACGCTAAACCTGCACAAAGGACTGGGGTTATTCAACCGCAGCTTCGTGCTTCCGGCTATTCGCGATGCCATACGAGCGGTCTCTGCTGACATTGTGCTGTTACAGGAGGTGGTCGGCGAGCACACAGGTTTCGCTGGACAGTTTGAAGACTGGCCCCTGGAAAGCCAGTATGAATTCCTGGCTGACAGCACATGGCAGCAGTTTGCCTACGGGAAGAACGCCGTGGCCGACAACAGCCACCACGGCAACGCCGTGTTGTCCAAGTATCCCATCGCAGACTGGCGGAACTACGAAATTTCCTCGAACACGGGTGAAGCCCGGGGCGCGCTACACTGCCAGGTGGCCATACCGCATGTGCCCGAGCGGTTGGATGTCGTCTGCGTACACCTGGGCTTACGCGAAATCGAGCGGCAGCAACAACTCAACACGCTATGTGACAGGATAGACAAACAGGTACCGGCAGAAGCGCCAATGATTGTGGCTGGCGATTTCAATGACTGGCGCTGCCGAGCCAGCCGGATCCTGCGCGAGCGTCTCGCCCTCTCCGATGTTTTCTCTGAGATTCAAAAACGGCCTCCAAGAACCTATCCGGTAAAAATTCCCATGCTTCGCCTTGATCGGATCTACAGTCGCAACCTGGTTAGCAAGCGGCCTGAAGTACTGAGCGGGCCGCCGTGGTCAAGGCTGTCCGACCATGCAGCACTCACTGTGGATATCGCCTTATGAAGCACCGAAGCAAATCGATACCGAGGGCCCACAAAGGTACGGATCTCCGCCTGCTGATCAACGGGGAAGCCTACTATCCTCAGCTTTTCGCGGATATCCGCAACGCCAGACACGAACTGTTGCTGGAGACGTTCATCCTGTTCGATGACAACATCGGACAACAGCTTGCCGATGCCCTGTGCGAAGCCGCGCAACGGGGTGTGGAAGTGCATCTCACCATCGACGGGTGGGGCAGCGCCTGGCTACCTGCGCACTACGCGTCTCGCCTGCGTGAGAGCAAGGTTAACCTGCACGTTTACGATCCCGTTCCAAGCACCCCGAAAAAACTCGGTCTGCGGCCCAATATATTGCGGCGGATGCACCGAAAGCTGGTTGTCATCGATCGGGAAATTGCGTTCATAGGCGGAATAAATTTCGGCGAGGATCATCTCGCAGAAACCCACCCGGAAGGCAAACAGGACTACGCCGTGCGCGCCTGCGGATCGATCGCCGAGCAGGTTGGTGACTTCATCTCCGAAGAGATCGAGCGGCTTGGCGAGCGTCGAAGGCGCAGATGGCGATTACCTCGAAGGCGTGTACCGCGCCGGTGGGCCCAGCAGGAAAACGGCAGCGAAGTGTTTTTCGTCACGCGCGACAACCGCAAGCACCGCAGTGACATCGAACGGTTTTATAAAGTGGGATTGCGCCGCGCACGGCAGGATATTTTCATCGCCAACGCGTACTTTTTCCCGAGCTACGGGTTTATCTGGCAAATGCGACAGGCTGTTCGCCGCGGCGTGCGCGTGACCCTAATCTTGCAGGGCCAACCCGACAAGGAATATGTTCGCACTGCCGCAAACACGTTGTACGATTATTTATTGGACGCAGGAGTGGATATCTTCGAATATACGCGTCGGCCGCTGCACGGCAAAGTAGCGGTATTTGACGACGCATGGTGCACTGTGGGTTCGTCGAACCTGGATCCCCTCAGCTTCGCGTCCAATGCGGAGGCCAATCTATTTATCTATGACCGCGAGTTCACCGGCCAGCTGCGCGACCATCTGACGCAGTTGAAACAGCTGGACTGTCGCAGAATAAGCCGCAGCGAAGTGCCTCGACAGAGCGGTTGGCGCCATTTGATCAGAATCGTGGCTTTCCATCTCATGCGACGATTCCCCAACTGGCTGGGCGGGCGCTTCTCCACCCGTTAAGTCGACGCATGCGACAGTTCACCTGCCGTTCGCGGGATATCAAACACGGGGCTGGTGTCTACCAGGCACCGTGTTATCTGCTGCACTGCGATCTATTCACCACTGAAGAGGAAACGCATCACCATGTCAAACGACCTGAACAAACACGAACAGGCCCGCTACGAAAAACTGCGACAGAGTGCTGAACAAAGCGGGAAGTCCACGCCGCTCGCCAGGAAGATAGCGCTGGAGATGGTGACGAAGCAGCGGCGACGGGAGGCGCCGCCACGCAGCGGCGAACCCGTGGCGCGTCACTCTTTCGAACAATCGCTGGAACGCGAGAGCAAAAGCCGTCTCTATGACAGGGCAAGGCAGCTGAATATTCCTCATCGAAGCCGAATGAACAAGCAGGCGCTGGTAGACGCGATCCTTAACCACTCTCCGGGCGACTGACCACATCTGTTGTGGATTCTCGACAGCTTCCTCATACTGCTGTCCGCCGCGCAGTACCTGAGACATTGACTGAACGCGGGCTTGCGAAACCACCTACAGCGTCTTCCTGGAGCCAGGATTTATATGAGCAGATCGACACAACGCGCAACACTGAACGTGCGCAATGCCAAACCCGACGATATTCCCAGGCTGATCGAGCTCAGCTCACGTGCCTACCCGAATCTTCAGCCCTACAGCGCGAGCATGCTGCTGGGGCAGATGACGAATTTTCCCGAGGGCCAGTTCGTGGTCGAGCTCGACGATGAAATCGTCGGCTATTCCGCCTCCTTCAGAATCGCCGAACGCCTGGCGCTGAAACCGCACACCTGGCCCGACATTACCGGCGGGGGCTACGGCGCACGCCACGACCCGAAAGGCGACTGGCTGTACGGCATGGAGGTGTGTGTCGATCCGGCCAAACGGCGCCTGCGCATCGGGCAGCGCTTGTACGACGCAAGACGCAACCTGTGCGACGCACTCAAGCTGACAGGTATTGTGTTCGGCGGGCGGATGCCCAACTGGTTCAAGCGCCGCAAGGATTACCCCGATCCGCTGGAGTACGTGCGCGCCGTGCGCGAGAAGAAAGTGGTTGATCCCATCGTGAACTTTCACCTGCGCGCCGGCTTTGAACCCATCGGCGTGCTCGAGGGCTACCTGCCTGGCGACACCGAATCCGGCGAGTTCGCCGCGCACATGGTGTGGCGCAATCCGTATGCCGAGGAGATGCAGACCAAGAGCGAACTCGCACATGGCCAGAAGGAGGAAGTGCGCGTTGCGTCTGTCCAGTTCCAGCAGCGCATGGTGTCGAGCTTTGACGAATTCATGTCCAACGTCGAGTATTTCGTCAATGTGTGCGCCGAGTCGCGCTGCGATTTCGTGGTTTTCCCGGAATTGTTCACCCTCTGCCTGCTCGCCCTGGAGCCCGAGCGGCTCAGCCCGTCGGCCTCGATTGAACGACTCAGCGAATACACGCCGCGCTTCGTGGAGGCCATGCAGAAACTCGCCATTGGCTATAACATCAACATCATCGGGGGCTCCCACCCGACCCGCACAGAGGACGGTGAAATCCAGAATGTCGCCTATGTCTTCCTGCGCGACGGCTCGGTACACCCGCGTGAAAAAATCCATCCCACGCCCAACGAGCGCTACTGGTGGGCAATCCAGGGCGGCGACGAAGCCTCTATCATTCTCACCGACTGCGGTCCGATCGGCATACTGATCTGCTACGACAGCGAGTTCCCGGAACTGGCCAGGCGCCTGGCTGACGAGGGCGCCAGGATACTGTTCGTGCCCTTCTGCACGGAAAACCGCCAGGGCTACATGCGCGTGCGTTACTGCTGCCAGGCTCGCGCCATCGAGAACCAGCTGTACGTTGTGATGTCCGGCAACGTGGGCAACCTGCCCCGTGTCGAGAACATGGACATCCAGTATGCGCAGTCGGCCATTATCACGCCCTGCGATTACCCGTTCGCGCGTGACGGCATTGCGGCCGAGGCGACGGAAAACGTCGAGACGGTCACGATTGCTGACCTCGACCTCACGGATCTGGCCTGGGCCCGGGCGCAGGGCACCGTGCAGAACCTGCGCGACAGGCGCTTCGACCTGTACAGGACGATCTGGACCGGCAAGTGAGCGTCAGCTTTGCGACCCATCGCCCTACTCGCCTGGCCGGCCTGTTCCTGCTGTACGCCGCGCAGGGGATACCCGAGGGGCTCCTGTACATCGCCGTACCCGCCTGGCTGGCCGTCAACGGCGCCTCGCCGGAAGCGATCGGTGGCTATATCGCGATCATCCTGCTTCCGTGGGGTTTCAAGATGGTCAACGGCGTACTCATGGACCGAATCGCCTACCTGCCCATGGGTCGGCGCCGGCCCTGGCTTATCGCCGCCCAGGCGGCGCTGGTCTTCACGCTGCTGTTATTCGGTGCCGAGGCGCCCGATGTGAACAATCTCGCGGCGATCACCGCCGCCGGCTTCCTGGTGAATCTCGCGGGCGCTTTCCAGGATGTGGCCATCGACGGCATGGCGATAGATGTCGTGCCGGACGACGAGCGGGCGCGTGCCAACGGTGTGATGTGGGGCGGGAAAATACTCGGCACAGCCGGAGCCTCGGTCGTGACCGGAGCCGTTATTGCCACCCATGGCTTTTCCGCTGCTGCCACGATGACTGCCGCCTGCGTGGCGTTTCTGATGCTGGTGCCGCTACTGGTGCGCGAACGACCCGGCGAGAGGCTCGCGCCCTGGAGCCAAGGCGAGGCGTCTGCGCAGTCGGTTGCGCGCCAGCTCCACGGCTGGCTGCCCATCGGTCGAGCGCTGGGGCGCGCCATGACCACGCCAACCAGTATCCTGCTGGCAATCGGCATCTTCATCGCGCTCAGCGGTTATGGCCTGGAAACAGCCTTCGGCCCGGTGCTGGCGGTGACGGAACTGGGCTTCACCGAGCTGACCTACGGGGAACTGACAGGCACCGCCAACATGATCGGCGGCCTGTTCGGCATTTTTCTCTGCGGCATACTCGCCGACAGGCTCGGCGCGCGACGCGCACTGGTCTTGTCCCTCATTGGCATGGGCATGCTGCAGGGCGCGATGGCCGCCTCCCCGGAAAGCTGGGGTGCCCCGGGGGTTTTCAGGGGCTATACAATCCTATACATCCTGCTCTTTGTACTTATGTCCGTGTCGCTGTACGCGGAGGCGATGCGCGTCAGCACGCCGGCCATCGCCGCCACACAGTTCTCGCTGTTCATGGCGGTGCTCAACCTGGGCACGTCCTTTGGCGCGCAACGATTCGGCACAATTCAGCAGAACCATGGCTTTGAGGGCGCTTTCCTGGCCGCCGGGTCGGCAGCCCTGATCGCTGCCATCATTTTCCTTGCCTCCCGGGAAAAGCCCGCGCTTTCCTGACACCCGGTCCCGGGGGCGATTGACGACGCGCCGAATGCGCTTTCCAGCGCGGCCAGGACACAGCGTTAGGGTAGCGCTCCTGACGACATGCTGATCCTCCCGAACAGCACCTCGGTGATGTACTGGATCGTCTCGGGGCGCTTGGGGTGTACATGATCGCCCGGCACGACCCACTCGTCAGTCTGCGTGGCATGCAGCAGCACCCCTTTACGGGCCATGTAATCCGGGGGGCTCGCGACAGGCAGCAACAGCCAGCGGTGCACCCCTAGCCCGCGCCATTGGCGTCCCCGTGATGACACAGTGGAGGGGCATTGCACCTGAAATCAGCCGGCTGAGAACGATTGCGGCGCTCCTGGCTGTCTGCGTTACATCGATCACGCTGTCTGCCACGTCGCGCGCAGCCGAGGTCATCTCTCCGGGGTCATGCCCACCCCGAACCCTACCAGAAAGCCCCGTACGCCCCGACGAAGGTTCTGCAGGTGGTAACCGCCCTCCTGAATGATTACCGACGGCAGGCGCAGGCTGCCAATCGCCCGGCCGATATTGCGCATGCCTTCCGCAGACACATAAAACGCCCCGGTGGGATCACCGCGCATAATATCTACCCCCAGGGACACCACAAGATACTGCGGCGCATACTTCCCTATTACCTTCAGGGCCTGGTTAAGGGCGGTGAGATAGGCCGCATCATCCACACCCGGTCGCAGCGGCAAATTGACGTTGAAGCCTTCACCCTCCCCTGCGCCACGCTCATCCTCAAAACCCGCGTAAAACGGATAGGACGATTCCGGATGGCCGTGAATCGACACCGTCAGCACATCGCTGCGGTTGTAAAAAATATCCTGGGTGCCGTTGCCATGATGATGGTCCACGTCCAACACGGCCACACGCCCCTTGCGTGACAGGGCATTGGCCGCCAGTGCCGCGTTATTGAAATAACAGAATCCACCAAACACCCTGCGCTCGGCGTGGTGACCGGGAGGGCGGCCCGCAACGTAGGTCATCTCAGACTTGCCGGCAGCCACCAGCTTTGCGGCCGTGAGGGCGGCATTGGCGGAACGGGTGGCGGCAGCGAATACATTGCAGGTAATCGGAGTCGAGGTGTCGATACAGAAGTAGCCTGCGCGCATGGGCCAGTTCCGGGGCAGGCGGTCCGGGTGCCGGATGGGAAATATCTCGGGATAGACGATCTGTCCGGGCGCGATCTTGGTCTGGCTTTCCTTGAGGAAATCGACCATGCGTCTGTCGTGGATTTCGAGGATCGGCCTGAGACCGAAATCCTGGATCTCATGGCGGATAATCGGCAGGTCATCCAACGCCTTGGCAATGGCCGCGACGCGGGCCGGCCGCTCGTAGTAACCTTTGAAAGGCGAGTGACTGATGTCATGGCTGGTACCGGTTTCGATCAGATCTATCGGATGCCTGAGTTTCGGCAAAGGCCCAGGCGAGGGCGCAGGGTAGCGTGGCGCCCTGATCTGCACGGGATCGTCTTTTACCGAGTTCAACAGCGCCTTCAGAGGCTCCTGCTCAGGGGTGAGACCGCACTTTGCGAGCATGATCCGCGCGATCACCGATTTCAGCTTGGCTCGCGACAGCGGCGCAGTCTGACCCAGCCCGTCGTGCAACAAGCAGTTTGGGTCACCCAGGTTCGCTGGCGTCACGAGGTGTTCGTACTGCGTTCCCTGGATCGGCCTCGCCCCCAGGCGTTCATAGAACGCCATGCGCTTTTTGTTATTGGTCAGCAGGCTCGGATCGACATTGGGGCCCGGCTCATCGGGAAGCGCATCCAGAAAGAGTCTGCGCGCCCCGCGCTTTTTGATATCGTTGCGCATGGCTTCATACAGCGCTGCGCCAATGCCGCGCGAGGCCCTGTCAGGATCGCTGGCGATGTAGTCGAGGTAGGCCGCCTTGATATCGCTGAAATAGAACGTCACGGTGAAACCGAGCACCTCCTCTCGCGCACCGGTGGCGGCGAGGATAATGCACTCCGAGCCGGGCGGATGCTCGCCACGCGAAAAGGCCTCGATCTTCTCGATATAGTCGGCGTTGAAGGCGAATGCCCTGGTGAAAACCGCTTTCACGCCATCCAGATGGCGCTCGTACTGGGCATCCATGCCCGCCATAACCCGCACCATTTTCAGCATTTGGTACATCTACTCCGTAAAATTTACGCTCTCGCGCAGCAGACACGAACCGGTGTTCTGGTATATTCGCGCCAGTCACCAGGGTCCTTATAGCATGAAGCCAAACCCAGAAGAACTGTCTTCCAACGAACAGACCGAGAGCGTGCCTGAAGGGACAACCCACCTGCTGTTTCCTACCCCGGTCAAGCTGTTCATGCTGGAAGAGCTAGCGATGAACGCGGACCTGGCGCGGTTCTTTTCTGGCAATCCACGCTTCCATAGCCGCGACCAGGCAGAGCAGTCGGATGCAGCGACCCTGATGGATTACGCCGACGACGTGCCGGCCCTGCGCCGCCTGGAAGGCCTGTTTCTGGCTTGCCTGAAGGATTACTGTCGGGACATCGGCTGGCGCGGCGAATTCGACCTCGCCATGCAGATGTTCCCCAACGTCGCCCCGAAAGGCCACTACGTACCCTCCCACAATCACGTAGCCCACATTTCTGCGGTGTACTACGTGCACAGCCAAGCTTCTGACAAACCCCTACTGGTCAGCAACGAGTCTGTCCGGGACTACTGGCGACCCGATGAAGGCGCCCTTATCCTGCACGACCCGCGCTTCAACGCCTCTCTTCAGGGCGGCTGGCAGTACCATGCCAAAGTCTTTCCCAGGCCTGGCCTGATGATTTTCTTCCCCTCTTTCCTGTGGCACGAGGTCACACCGCACCAGGCGCAGGAAGCACGCCTGTCGGTGGCGGCAAACTTCACCCTCGTTTACCGTGATGTTCCCGCCTACGAGCGGCACCTGTTGTTTCAAACCTGACGCACGCAGTCGTCGCAGAGGCCTTCCGCAGCGCAAACGTCTCTCGAGCTGTAAAACCTGCTCATTGGCGCTTCGCGCGCATGGCGACTATTCTCAAGGATAACGTGAATATCTGAACGGGGGTTCGCCGAAACTTTCCGTCATTAATAACCAGGAGCCACCAGGCATGCTTCGCTCTCACAGTCTATGGATCACCGGCCTACTCCTGCTATCGAGCCAGGCTCTGTCACAGCCGGTCGTGGCAGACGACAGGCAGTGGCTGCAACCCCGCGAATTCACCAACTACTCGTGGAACGACGTTAACGAGATCTGCCCGTCGGGCCCGTGCGACGGTACGTTGCCGGGCAGCCGTTACGATCTGACCGGCTGCACATGGGCATCCAGTGGCGAAGTCGCCGGCCTGATGCAGGCCTACATCCGCCAGCCATCCTTCGGCCCGGCACCGGACAGGTACACGGAGCTCGATTCCGCCTGGGCAAGGGCTTTCCAGGACGACTTTGACATCACATGGCTGGATGCGGGGGACACCTGCGTTCAGGGCATGACCCGCGACGCGCACAACGGCAAGGTGGGCTATGGCGCCCTGCTGTGTGAAAACCAGCTGATCAACCCCGATCGGGCTGTGCTCTACGAGGGCAGCGCCGACAGCGCGCGCCAGCGCTCCCACTCCGTCGGCCAGTGGTTCGTCTGCCCAGTCGACCTCGACGTGCCCCAGAACGCGGTATTCGAGCTGTCCCTCGAAGAGCCGGTGGACGGCGCGGTTCACAGCGGTATTGGCAATATTCGCGGATGGGCGATTGCTGAAGACGGGATCGAGCGTGTCGTGATACTGATCGATGATGTGAAAACGATGGAAATACCCTTCGGCGGCGAACGCCAGGACGTTGCAGACGCTTTCCCCTACCCGTTACAAGCCCTGAGATCCGGCTTTTCCATGGCGTTCGGTTATTCCAATCTGTCACCCGGCCCACATACGATCACCGCGATAGCCATGTCCAAGAGCGGTGAGACCCGGACATCCTCGTCCACGTTTACCGTGGCGAGTTTTCACACGCCCTACATCGAGCCCTTCGAAGGCCCCGATCTCGATGCCGCCCGCGTGGAGGTATCGGTAAACGCGAACGACGAAATAGAGCTCTTCGATGTGGCCATCGATGGCAGGCGCTATGACATGACATTGAAATGGCGGGCCTATTCCCAGCGCTTCGAGATCATCGATATCCGCCAGCTGTCCGGCTCGCCCTAGGGGTTCTCGTGAGGGTTGACCGCAGCGCAACGCGTGGCCTGGCGAACCAGATGCTGCCGTGGCGGACAGTTCGCGCATGAAAAGAATTCTGCTGTTCGGCAACTCGGGTTCGGGCAAGTCGACCCTGGCAAAGCGCCTGAGCCGCGAACATCAACTGGCGCATCTCGATCTCGACACCGTCGCGTGGCAACCCTCGGCACCCACTGAACGCAGGTCACTGGAGGAATCGTGGCAAGACATACTGAGCTTCGTACAGGGTAGTCCAGCCTGGGTGATCGAGGGCTGCTACACCGACCTGCTCGAGAAGGCGGCGCCATTGTCGAATGAAATGATTTTCCTGAACCCGCCGATTGCCGTGTGCGTTGCCAACGCCAGGAGCCGCCCCTGGGAGGCGCACAAGTACTCATCGAAGGCGGCGCAGGACAACAACCTCGACATGCTCATTGACTGGATCAAGGGCTACACAACACGAACGGACCACTTTTCGTACGCGTCACACCTGAACCTTTACAACGGCTATACCGGCAACAAACAGATGATCACGGAAAACGAAAGCCATGTGCGCTGATCCGACGGCGCGGCAACACGGCCACGGGGCATGAATCGACGTCTCAACTGGGCGATGTTGTTGCTCGCAGGCTTGCTGGTGGCTTGCAGCAACCAGCAGATTTACAGCGCCGTTCAGGACAATCAGCGCCTGGAGTGCAGCAAACTGCCGCAGACGCAGTTTGAGCAGTGTATGGCGGAGCTTGAATGGGACTACGAGGATTACACACGCGAGCGGGACAGCGCGCGTGGAGAGAGCACGCGGTAGCCGCTTGAGGAGGTTGTCAGAACCGCGAGCGGGCCGGGAGGCGTTGTTTCGCTACTCCCACTCAATCGTCGCCGGCGGCTTGCTGCTGATATCGTAGGTCACCCGTGACACGCCGGATATCTCGTTGATAATGCGATTGGAAACGCGCTCCAGCAGTTCATAAGGCAGGTGCGCCCAGCGCGCCGTCATGAAATCCACGGTTTCCACAGCCCGCAGCGCAATCACATATTCGTAGCGACGGCCGTCGCCCACCACGCCCACGGATTTTACCGGCAGGAACACGGCGAAGGCCTGGCTGGTTTTCTGGTAGTAGTCACTGCGGTGCAGTTCCTCGATGAAGATAGCGTCCGCCTGGCGCAGCAGTTCGGCATATTCTTTTTTGACTTCACCGAGTATGCGCACGCCGAGGCCGGGGCCCGGGAACGGGTGGCGGTACACCATGTCGTAGGGAAGGCCCAGTTCGAGGCCGATCTTGCGCACTTCGTCCTTGAACAGTTCGCGCAGCGGTTCTACCAGTTCAAGCTGCATGTCGTCGGGCAGGCCGCCCACGTTGTGATGCGATTTGATCGTGTGCGCCTTGCCGGTGTCTGCGCCGGCAGACTCAATCACGTCGGGGTAGATCGTGCCCTGGGCCAGCCAGTTCACATCGCGCAGTTTGGCCGCCTCCCGGTCGAACACCTCAATGAAGGTGTTGCCGATAATCTTGCGCTTGGCCTCCGGGTCGGACACGCCCGCGAGCTTGCCGAGGAACAGCGCTTCACAGTCGCTGCGGATCACCTTGACGCCCATGTTGCGCGCAAACATATCCATCACCTGGTCGCCTTCATGCAGTCGCAGCAGGCCATTGTCGACGAAAACACAGGTGAGTTGATCGCCAATCGCCCGGTGCAGCAGCGCCGCGACGACGGAGGAATCGACGCCGCCCGACAGGCCCAGCAACACCTTGTCTGGCCCGACTTTGGCGCGCACGCGTTCGATGGCGTCTTCCACGATGTTCGCGGGTGTCCACAGGGCCTCGCAGCCACACTGCTCCAGCACGAAATGCTCCACGATGCGCTTACCCTGCAGCGTGTGTGTCACCTCGGGGTGAAACTGGATGCCGTAGAAGGGCTTGTCCCGGTGCGCCATCGCAGCGATGGGACAACTGCCGGTCTCGGCGATCACCTCAAAGTCTGCCGGCAGTTGCACCACTTTATCGCCGTGGCTCATCCAGACGTCCAGCAGACCGCTGCCCTGCTCGTCGATATGGTCGCGAATGTCGTGCAACAGCCCGCTCTCGGCCACCACGCGAATCTGCGCGTAGCCGAACTCGCTCACTGGTGACCCTTCCACGCGGCCGCCGAACTGCACCGCCATGGCCTGCATGCCGTAGCAGATGCCGAGCACCGGAACACCCAGCTCAAATACACAGGCCGGCACCCGCGGCGAGCCCTCGACAACCACCGATTCCGGGCCGCCCGACAGGATAATGCCCTTGGGCTGAAACGCGCGAATATCGTCTTCGCGCATGTCCCAGGCACGGATCTCGCTGTATACGCCCACCTCGCGAACGCGTCGCGCGATCAGCTGCGTATACTGGGAGCCGAAATCCAGAATGAGGATTCTGCTGGCGTGAATGTCTGCTGTCATGCCGGTTCCTGTTTGCGGATTCATGCCGCGACGATTGCCGCCGCGCGGGAGAATACTCCCGACGCGCCTTGCGCCGGGCCAGGGCTAGCGCACGGGATAGTTAGGCGCTTCCTTGGTAATGGACACATCGTGCACGTGGCTCTCTGCCATACCCGCTGACGTCACCCGCACGAACTCCGGTACGGTGCGCATGCTCTCGATGTCGTGGCTGCCGGTGTAGCCCATGGCCGAGCGCAATCCACCCATGAGCTGATGGACGATGGCGGAGGCAGGGCCCTTATAGGGCACGCGGCCCTCGATACCCTCCGGTACCAGCTTTTCCGCGCCGCGGCTGGCGTCCTGGAAGTAGCGATCCGAGGAGCCCTGGGTTTGCGCCATGGCGCCGATGGAACCCATGCCGCGATACGCCTTGTAGGTTCTGCCCTGGTAGAGCTCGATTTCGCCGGGGGCCTCTTCCGTGCCAGCAAACATGCTGCCCATCATCACCGCGTAGGCCCCGGCGACCACCGCCTTGGCGATGTCGCCGGAAAAACGAATACCGCCGTCGGCAATAATGGGGATGCCAGTACCCTTGAGCGCCTCGTTGACGTTGGCGATGGCGGTAATCTGCGGCACACCCGTGCCGGTAACAATGCGTGTGGTGCAGATTGACCCGGGACCAATGCCCACTTTCACACCGTCCGCGCCCGCTTCCGCCAGGGCAACCGCGGCGGCCGCAGTGGCGATGTTGCCGCCCACCACCTGTACGGAGGGGTACTTGGCCTTGATTGACCTGACGCGGTCGATCACGTTGCGGGAATGTCCGTGTGCGGTGTCCACCACGAGCACATCAACGCCGGCGGCAACCAGTGCATCCACCCTGTCGTCGGTATCCGCGCTGGTGCCCACCGAGGCGCCCACGCGGAGCTGCCCGTAGGAATCCTTGCAGGCGTAGGGAAAGCTCTCGGCTTTATCAAAATCCTTCACGGTAATCATGCCGCAGAGATCGAACTGGTCGTTAACCACGAGCACCTTCTCGATGCGATGACGGTGCAGCTTTTCCTGCACCTCCGCGAGGTCGGCGCCCTCCAGCACGGTGACCAGTTTTTCCTTGGGCGTCATGATCTGCGACACCAGCTTCTGCGGGTTGGATTCGAAACGCACGTCGCGACGGGTGACAATGCCGACGAGGTCTTTGCCATCCAGCACGGGTACTCCTGATATCCCGTGGGCGCCGGTGAGTTCCAGCAACTGGGCGATGGTGGCCGACTGCTGGATGGTGATGGGATCTTTCACCACCCCGCTCTCGAATTTCTTCACCTTGCGCACCTGCTCCGCCTGCTCCGCGATGCTCATGCTCTTGTGGATGATGCCGATGCCCCCTTCCTGGGCCATGGCAATGGCCAGCCGGAACTCGGTGACGGTATCCATGGCGGCGGATACGAGGGGGATATTGAGCTCGATCTCACGGGTCAGGCGGGTGCGCAGCGAGACATCTGTTGCAACGACCGTGGAGTAGCCGGGTGACAGGAGCACATCGTCGAACGTCAGGGCTTCCTGGGCAATTCGCAGCATGGGGCGGTCTCCGTCTGGCCAGCGTGAATAAACGCGAAATTATAGTTTCTGCCGCTGTACGGCACAATTGCTGCCGGGGAAATTGGTGGACAGATTTCGACTGGGCAGCGCCTCGAAAACGGGCTGGCGCCGCTCCGCCCAATGGTCTTGCCGCCCGCCAGCCTGCGCTTTCCCTGCCACGACGTGCCCCCGCACAGGGTGATCGGCTACACTGGGGGATCTGCAGGCAGGCAGGATCCGGGAGTCGCCAGGTGCAAGACCCAAACAACCCCTTCGAGCGCGGCGAGCCCCCGCAGGTGCTCACCGTAAGCCAGCTGAACCGGCGCGCCAAGACGCTGCTGGAGAGCCACTTCGACTATGTATGGGTATCCGGCGAGATCAGCAACCTGGCAACCCCCTCCTCCGGGCACTGGTACTTCAGCCTCAAGGACGGCGATGCCCAGGTGCGATGCGCGATGTTCCGCAACCGCAACCAGCGGCTGCGCTTCACACCCGAGCAGGGCGACGAGGTGCGCGTGCGCTGCAGGGTCTCGCTTTACGAGGGCCGGGGAGAGTTCCAGCTTATCGTGGAACACCTGGAACCCGCGGGTGCCGGGGCCCTGCAGGTCGCCTTTGAAAAACTCAAGGCCAGGCTGCTGGCCGAGGGCCTGTTTGACGCGTCCCGCAAACGGGCCCTGCCGGCGGAGGTGTCTGCGCTCGGCGTGGTTACCTCCCCTACCGGCGCCGCCATCCACGATATTCTCACCGTACTGCGCCGGCGTTGCCCGGCCATCACGGTCTATCTGCTGCCGGTGGCGGTGCAGGGCAAGGACGCCTCGGGCCAGATTGCGGCGGCCATCGAACGCGCCAACCGCTGGCAGGCGGAGGGACGCGTGCACCTGGATGCATTGATCGTGGGACGGGGTGGCGGCTCGCTGGAGGACCTGTGGGCGTTCAATGAAGAGGCTGTGGCGAGAGCCATTGCCGGCAGTGCGCTGCCCGTGGTGAGCGCCGTGGGGCACGAGGTGGATTTCAGCATCGCCGACATGGTGGCCGATCACCGCGCGGCCACGCCCTCGGCCGCAGCGGAAATGCTCAGCCCGGATAGGCGCGAGTGGCGCGAGCAGTTGCAGGGCGTGGCGCGGGTCCTCGGCAGGACGATGGCGACCCGGCTGGCCCAGGCCGGCCTGAACCTGCAAAACCTGCAACGGCGCCTGAAGCATCCGGGCGCGCAGCTGCGCGAACAGGCCCAACGGGTGGACGACCTGGAACAGCGTCTCATTCTGGCGCAGCGCAACCAGCTGCGCGGCCACCAGGGAGCGCTAAGCATTGCCGACGGCAGGCTCCGTGCGGCATCGCCGCTCAAACCCCTGCGGGAATTGCAGCGGGAGAATGCGCGCTACGCCGAGCGTCTGCGCAGCGCCCTCCGCGCGCGCTTGCGCGACAGCGGGAATCGCCTGGCCCACCTGGCGCAACTCCTCGATTCGCTCAGCCCGCTGGGCGTGCTGCAGCGCGGCTACGCCATTGTCACCGACGAGACCGGCGCCGTGGTCACCGACGCCGGGCAGGTCGCGGTCGGCAAGGACCTCCGCGCGCAACTGGCGCAGGGCCGACTGCATCTCACCGTGAAAGGACGTGATTAGGGGCGCTCGGCGAGAGGCGCTCGGCGAGAGGCGCTCGGCGAGAGGCGCTCGGCGAGGGGCGCCCGGCGAGGGGCGCCCGGCGAGGGGCGCCCGGCCAGGGGCGCCCGGCCAGGGGTGCCCGGCGAGTGATCCCCGACCAGTGCCCTCCTGTCCAGACGGATTTTAGTACTTGGCCGGGAGCCGGGTATTGATAATGATGTGACGACCTTCAAAGCGAATATACTCGCCGATAGTCAGATCCTTCAGGATGCGCGCCACCATCTCGCGGGAGGCGCCCACACGATCGGCGATGTCCTGCTGCGTGAGCTTTTCCGGAATGTACAGGGTGCCGTCGCCACGCTCCTCGGAAAGATCCATGAGTACGTTGGCCACCCGTCCATACACATCCTGCAGGGCGAGACTCTTGACGTCCGCCGTGAGTTTGCGCACGCGCGCGGCAAGATTGCGCACCAGCTGGCGCGCAATATTCGGATGCTCGTCGAGCACGCGATTGAAGTCTTCCTTGTAGATAATGCAGAAACTGGATTTTTCCACCGTACGCACCGAGGCAGAACGCGTGGAGTCGTCCAGCAGGGCCAGTTCACCGAAGTAGTCCCCGGCGCCCTGGGTGTTCATGATGAACTCCTTGCCGTTTTTGTCGCTGCAATACACCTTCACCTTGCCGCTTTCAATCACAAACAGCGAGTCGGCGGGATCGTTTTCGTGTATCACAACCGTGTTCTTGGGGAACGAGCGACTGGTACTGCTGGCCGCCAGTGCATCCAGCTCTTCCTGCGACAGACCCTGAAATATTTCCACTTGCTGCAACATCAGTCTCCTAGACCCCTTTTTGCCTCACCCGCCTTGGCACTGCGCAACTAATATACCGCAAACTTTCC
The DNA here is from genome assembly GCA_041396005.1 of Halioglobus sp. Lineage (GTDB taxonomy): Bacteria > Pseudomonadota > Gammaproteobacteria > Pseudomonadales > Halieaceae > Marimicrobium. The sequence goes on along the minus strand of JAWKZK010000022.1, from coordinate 29,917 downwards.
GCAAAACGCACCCATCCGCCGAAATTCACGCGCACCCTGAGCCCCCGGTCATCGCCGTTTTGCCGGGGGTGCTGGCACCGCTATACTCTGCGCTGAGTTTTGCGGCTTCGTGTGCCGGCGCGGGCATCTTGTTACACTCCCTCCAAGGCTGTCGCGGTGCACGTGCGCGCCGCATGGAACAACGTTGCAGCCACCACCACAGGGACAGGTCAGGTAGCCCAGAGCAATGACGAAAGGCCCCGAAGCACAGGAAGGCACCGCGCCTCTGGAGAGGCAGGAGCCCGAGGACCGCCCCGCGTCCGCCGGCAGCTCGCACAGCGCAGACCTTCTGGGCAATGTCGATGCGCTGCGTGAGCAGGTTGTCGCGCTGGACGATGTCCTGGACAGTGATGCGCTGAGCGATTTCGCCAGCCTGTTCGCGGCAGGCGAGCGCCTGCGCGAGATGCTTAAGGAGGCTGATCGCGCGGCCGACACGCACGATCTCATGAACGTTCTTTCCGCGGTACGCGGCTACGCCGAAATGCTGCACGAAGATCTCGCCGGGCAGCACGGCTCCCTGGACACGGCGCTGCGCAATCTGCTCGAGAGCGTGCAGCTCGCCGAAGACTCAGGCTCTGCCTCCACCCATACCGGGCGCCGTGTGATGGCGTCAGAACCCGGATTCATTCTCGCCGTAGACGACCTGCAGGAGAACCGCGAACTGCTGGCGCGCAACCTGTCGCGCATGGGTCACTTCGTCATCACCGCGGCCAGTGGCGAGGAAGCGCTGGCCGCGCTCGAGCAGAGCGACGTCGATGTCGTGCTGCTCGATCTGCTGATGCCTGGCATGGACGGGCGAGAGGTGCTGCGCAGAATCAAAGACCGGGATGAATGGCGCGCGACGCCAGTCATTGTAATATCCGGTAGCCAGGACATGGACGGGATTATCGAGTGTATCGAGGCGGGCGCCGACGATTACCTGTTCAAGCCCTTCAACCCGGTGCTGCTGCAGGCCAGGATCAAGGCGGGCATCGAGCGCAAACGCTGGCATGATCGCGAACAGGAATATCGCCGGCAGCTGGAACGTAACGAGAAGTTCATTCGCGCCACCTTCGGCCGCTACCTGTCTGACGATATTGTCACCGACATTCTGGAACGCCCCGAAGGCCTGCAGCTGGGCGGCGATCTGCGACGCGTGTCCATCATGATGTCGGACATCCGCAGCTTCACCACCATCAGTGAACACCTCGCGCCCGACGAGGTTGTCACCCTGCTCAACCGCTACCTCGGCGCGATGACCGATATCATCATGAGCCACCGGGGCACGATCGACGAGTTTCTCGGAGACGCCATCCTGGCGGTGTTCGGCGCGCCGCTGCAGGGCGAGGACGACGCTGACCGCGCCGTGCGCTGCGCGCTGGAGATGCAGGGAGCCATGCGCGACATCAATGCTCGCAACGAGGCCGAGGGCCTGCCCGCGATCACCACCGGTATCGCCATCAACACCGGTGACGTGATCGCCGGCAATATCGGCTCCGAGCGCCGCAGCAAGTATGGCTTTGTCGGCCATCCGATGAACGTGACTTCGCGCATGGAAGACCTCACCGCCGGCGGCGAGATTCTCGTGGCTGACAGCACGCTCGCCAGCCTGAGAGGCACCTATATCATCGGCGAGAGCCGCGAGATCAACGTGAAAGGCATCGACGAAACGCTGCTGGTGCACTCCATTACCGGTGAACAGACATGACACCGGTCAAGCGCGTGCTGCTGGTGGAAGACAACGAGATGAACCGCGATATGCTGGTGCGACGCCTGTCTCGCGCGGGCCTGGACGTCATTGTCGCCGGAAACGGCCAGCAGGCCCTGAATCTCATGCGCGAGGCACAGCCGGCCGTGGTGCTGATGGATATGAACCTGCCGGTACTCGACGGCTGGAATGCCAGTAGACAGGCCAAGGAGGACGCCAGCATCCGGCAGATTCCCATCATCGCCCTCACGGCCCACGCCATGGACGCCGACAGGCTGAATGCACTGGAAGCGGGCTGCGACGATTTCGCGACGAAGCCGGTGGATTTCCCCGGGCTGTTGATCAAGATCGAGAAGCTCACACGCGAATGAGCCTACGCCGCAGACTAACACTCTCCCTCGTCACCATACTGATGCTGTTCGCGGTAAACGTGGGCACCCATTTCTGGGGCAGCTATGCGCGAAACGAGAGCATGGAGGCCTACCGCGATTCGGTATCGGCGGCGCAACTATCGAAAGAGGTGGAGCAACTCCTGGAGGGCCAGCGCCAGCAGATACTGGTGCTGGCCACCCTGCGCGAGACCACGGAGGACCAACTCGACGACGCGGAACTGGTGCAGGCGGAAGAGGCCATCGCCACCATCAGTGGCAAGATCGCACGCCTTGGGCGCCTGAGCCATAGCGTGACAGAAATGCATTTTGATCTGCTCTGGCAAAGCAGCCGCAAGCTGCTCGAGGACTGGCTCAGCTTTTATCGACGTTACAACGACCCGGCGTTCACCATGGATCTGAACGAGCCGCTGCGCTTCATGGAGACGAGCCAGCGCCTGCAGGAACTGGAGCGCCGCCAGGCGTTCATCGCCGAGCAACGCGCCACCATTATCGATCGTACTATCGCCCTCACCGACCGCATCACCGTCATCGCTTTCTTCTCGTCAATCTTCCTCACCGCCACGCTGGGCTTCTTCCTCGTGCGCTACACGAACACCTCGCTGAAACGTCTGAAGCGCGGCACGGAACGCATCGGCAGCGGTGACCTGAATTACCGTATCGACGACATTGACGATTCCGGCGAACTCGGCGATCTTGCCCGGGCTTTCAACGACATGTCCCACAAGCTTCGCAATGCCATCTACGATGTGCGCAAGGCCCGTGACGCTGCGGACGAAGCGAACGCCGCAAAGAGTATTTTCCTGGCCAACGTCAGCCATGAATTACGCACCCCCCTCAACGCGATTATCGGCTACAGCGAAATGCTGCATGACGAACTGGGTGACGATGGCGAGATCAATCGTCCACAGTACCGCCAGGACCTGGATCGCATCGTGCGCTCGGGACGTCAGCTACTCACACTCATCGACGATATCCTCGACCTGTCGAAAGTCGAGACCGGCAAGATGACGCTGCACTGTGAATCCTTCAAGGCGGCGGATATCCTGCGGCAGGTGTGCGAATCGCTGGCGCCGCTGTTTCAGGATAACTTCAACGAATTGCGCATCGGCGACTTCAGCGCCCTTCCCCTGCTGTATAACGACGCGGCGAAGTTCCGACAGATATTCACCAACCTCCTGAGCAACGCCAACAAGTTTACCGAGCAGGGCTTCATCACCCTGCAGGGCCGCAACGTACCGGGGCGCGAGGGGTGGATCGAAATATCGGTACAGGACACCGGCATCGGCATGGACGCGCAACAACAGGCGCGTGTGTTCGAAGCCTTCGTGCAGGCCGACTCATCCACCAGCGCCAACTACGGCGGCACCGGGCTCGGCCTGGCGATCTGTCGGGATTTCTGTGAGCTGATGGGCGGCAGTATCAGCGTGCAGAGCGAGCCGGGGGCGGGCGCGACCTTTACGGTGCTGTTACCTTCTGACCCAGAGTTAGCTCGCGCAAACGCTTGAGCGCCTCCTCGCGTTTTTGCAGGCTTTCGCTGAGCTCGCGGTTGCTGCGGCTCATATCCTCAAGGGCCGCTTGCAGTGCGGCGAAACCGGCCAGCGAGTCGCGCATGAGCAGCGTCTTCACATGCACGCGCCGCTTGTCAGGCTCGCGCGCCTGCAGCCGTTTGAAGGCGCTCAGTGCGGTTGTGGGATCATAATCGGGATTTTGCGGCAGCATACTGAGATAGGCCATCGCGATGCCAGCCTCCCACTTTGCCTGGGGCGATGTTTCCAGACGCTGGTAGCGCTGGAAGTAGGTCACGGCTTCGGCGTATTCACCCGCGACGATGGCGCTGATTCCCTTGTCGAGAAACGTGTAATCCGTGCCTTCCTGCGTCTCGCAGATACAGCCGGGTTCAGGCAGGTTGAGCGTCAGCTCCGGTTCCACCACCGGCTCGGCGGCGGTGGCGGCCGCGCCGCTGCCATTCACAGCGGTACTGTTCGCACAGGCACCTACCCACAACAGGCTCAACAGGGCGGTAACCCGCAACACTCGGCTTGGCAATGAACTACCCTCAGCAAACATCAGCGCCTTCCGAGTGTAGCGCATTCGTTTAGCCGGATGCACCCACAGAAGCGGCGCGCAGCGCAGTGTTATTCGGGCCGCATATGCGGGAACAGCAGGACATCCCGGATAGACGTGGAATCCGTGAGCAACATCACCAGCCTGTCGATACCGATGCCCTCACCGGCCGTGGGCGGCATGCCGTACTCCAGCGCGCGGATGTAATCGTGGTCGTAGTGCATGGCCTCTTCATCGCCCGCTTCTTTTTCCGCCACCTGTGCGAGAAATCGCTCGGCCTGGTCCTCGGCGTCGTTCAGTTCCGAGAAACCGTTCGCGAGTTCACGCCCGCCGACGAAAAACTCAAAACGCTCGGTCACAAAGGGGTCGGCGTCGCTGCGTCGGGCCAGCGGCGACACCTCGGTGGGGTAAGCGGTGATGAAGGTCGGCTGGTCCAGGCGGTGCTCCACGGTCTTCTCGAAGATTTCGATCTGTACCTTACCGAGACCCCAGGAATCCTTGAGATCGATGTCCAGGCCACGGGCAATAGCACGCGCGGCGGTTTCATCGGCAAGCTGCGCGGCCGACATATCGTCGTTGAAATGCAGGATCGATTCCACCACCGTCATCCGCCGGAAAGGCTGGGAAAAATCGTAGCTGCTGCCCTGATAGTTCACCACCTTGCTGCCGAGCACGGCTTGCGCCAGTTCACGCAGCATGTCTTCCGTGAGGTTCATCGCATCGGTGTAATCGGCGTACGCCCAGTAGTACTCCAGCATGGTGAACTCCGGGTTGTGGCGCGTGGACAAACCCTCGTTGCGGAAGCTGCGGTTAATCTCGAACACTCGCTCGAAGCCTCCCACCACCAGACGCTTCAGGTACAGCTCGGGCGCGATGCGCAGGTACATGTCCAGGTCCAGCGCGTTGTGATGCGTGACAAAGGGTCGCGCGGTGGCGCCGCCCGGAATCACCTGCATCATGGGCGTTTCGACCTCCATGAAACCCTGCGCACCCATGTAATTGCGAATGAATTCCACCACCCGCGAGCGTGTCTGGAATACCTTGCGCGATTCCGGATTCACGATCAGATCAACATAGCGCTGGCGGTAGCGCAGCTGCTGGTCTGCCAGGCCATGGTACTTGTCGGGCAGGGGCCGCAGGGCCTTCGTTAACAGGCGCGCCGTCTGCATGTTGATGTACAGATCACCCTTGCCGGACTTGTGCAGCGGCCCGCTCGCGGCGACGATGTCGCCAAGATCCCAGCTCTTGATCTGCGCCAGGATGTCTGCGTCCAGCGCCTTGCGATTGACGTACAGCTGTATCTGGTCGGAGCCATCCTGGATCAGCAGAAAGGCGCCGCGATCGCGCACCAGGCGGCCGGCAACGGCAAACTCATGATTGGCCGCCTCCAGCTCCTCTTTCGACGTCTCGCCGAATTCCGCCTGCAGCTGGGCTGCCATCGCGCTGCGCCGGAAATCATTGGGAAACGCCACCCCTTTGCCGCGGAGCGCCCCGAGCTTGACGCGGCGCTCCGCAATCAGTTTGTTCTCCTCCTCCGCCGACCGCGGCCCGGTAGCATCCTGTTCGCTCATAGTGCTCTCATTATCGCTGCTTTCCTGTTCGCTGCGCTCACAACCCGCTCTTCAACGACGCTTCGATGAACTGATCGATGTTGCCGTCCAGCACCGATTGCGTATTGCTGGTTTCGACCCCAGTGCGTAAATCCTTGATGCGCGAATCATCCAGCACATAGGAACGGATCTGGCTGCCCCAGCCAATATCCGCCTTGCTGTCTTCCATCGCCTGCTTCTCTTCACTGCGCTTCAACACTTCCAGCTCGTACAACTTGGCGCGCAGCAACTTCATGGCGTTGTCGCGGTTCTGGTGCTGTGAACGCTCCGTCTGGCACTGCACCACGGTTCCCGTTGGATTGTGGGTAATGCGCACGGCGGAATCCGTCTTGTTCACATGCTGGCCACCGGCGCCGGATGCCCGATAGGTGTCTACGCGCAAATCTGCCGGGTTGATATCGATTTCGATGTTGTCATCGATCTCCGGCGAGACGAATACCGAGGCGAAGGACGTATGCCGGCGGTTACCGGAATCGAAGGGCGACTTGCGCACCAGCCGGTGAACGCCGGTTTCGGTGCGCAGCCAGCCGAAGGCGTACTCGCCGGAGAACTTGACGGTGGCGCTCTTGATGCCGGCGACTTCGCCGCCGGACGCCTCGATCAGTTCCGTGTCGAAGCCTTTGGCCTCGCCCCAGCGCAGGTACATGCGCAGCAGCATCTCGGCCCAGTCCTGCGCCTCGGTGCCGCCGGAGCCTGCCTGGATATCCAGGTAGGCATTATTGGGATCCATTTCTTTCGCGAACATGCGCCGGAACTCCAACTGCTCCAGCAGCTGCTCGAGCCCATCGATATCGCGCTCAATCTCGGCCACCGTCCCGGTATCGTCCTCGGCGGCGGCCATCTCCAGCAGGTCGCGCGCGTCGCGGGTGCCCGCTTCGAGCCGTTCTATCGTTTCTACGATCGCCTCCAGCGCAGCGCGCTCTCGGCCGAGGTCCTGCGCACGCTGAGGGTCATCCCAGACGCTGGGCTCGGCCAGTTCCAACTCTACTTCGGCCAGGCGCTCCTTGCGCTGGTCGAAGTCAAAGATACCCCCTGAGCACGTCACTGCGCGCATCGATATCCTTGAGTTGATTGAGGAGCGGGTTGATCTCGAGCATAGGGGTCGTCCCGTGACTTAAAAAGTCGCGCATTCTACCGCAGCGGCCGCCTCGGCAACAGTGTGCGCTGCGGCCCGCGCCTCAGTGAAGGCGCAGCGCAAGCGCCGTCTAGAACTGGTTTAGTACCGCTCCGATCAGCATCACCTGCGGCACCGTAATCAATGGCAGGAACAGCGCGATACGCCAGGATCGGGTGGTATCGCGGATCGACATGATCTCGGTATAGTCGGTCGCCACGCCGGCCATGAGGAAGGTAAAGCTGTTGCCCGGCGCGCCCGCACGGTTCATGAGGTCTGCCGCGATCGGCGTAGAGCCTTCCGAGCATACTTCAATGACCGTGGTCGCCAGCAGTGTCAGCCAAAGGCCGCCCATGGTGGCGCCAAACCAGGTGGCAAACGCTTCTTCCGGCACCAGGGCACGAATGAGTGCCGCGAGCACCAGGCCGAACAGTGTCCAGCGAATCACGATGCGCGAGCCCTCGAATCCGTCACGCAGCACATCGGCGCTACCGCGCAGCGAAAACTGTAGGCTCCGCGTAAACTCCCGCCACAGCGTGGGCAGCGGTTGTGCTTCGCCCAGTTCGGCCCGCCACGGGTTCTCCGGCAGCACACCGCGGCGCACCTGGGCGTCGAAGACAGACCCGGTGATCAGGCCGATCACCAGAGACAGCAGAATGAACAACAGCGTCCAGCCCACCCCGATCAAACCGAACAGGATCAGCGTCAGTGAAAACGAGTTCCAGGGCGAGGCGAGGAGAAAGGCCATCACCTGCCCGACGCTGGCGCCGCGTTCATAGAGCTTCATGCCGACCGCGAGAATGCCGTGGCTGCATAAATCCAGGAACACGCCCGCCAGCGTGGCGCGCAACAGGCTGCCAAAACCACGCTCCCGACCGAGCATGCCCATCACCAGTTCGCGCGGCACGCGCGCCAGGAGCCCCACAAAGATGATCCCGATCGCGATACCCCACCACATGCGATTGAACAGCTCGAAAATGCCACCGCTGAATACGCCCAAGGCCGTTTCATGCGCATGCGGCATGAACGCCCCCAGCGGATACGCCACCGCGACAATGAGGAAGCTGCCCCAGAACAGGTAGTCGCGGCGCGCCGGTGTCTCGCAGCAGGCATCGGCGCTGGCCGGCGCGGCATGACAGGATGAGGCCGGCGCGTCCGGGTTTTGCGCAGATGGCCCGTGGCAGGTGACGGGAGCGCCAGCAGCATGCTCCGGTGCGGCGTTAGCGTGACAATCGCGCTCTGTCATTTCACCGGCTCCGAGGCGCCCGCGAGGTCCTCGAGAATGGCGCACTCGGGGCCCTCGTCACCATGGCAGCGCTGGGCGAGAGTCTCCAGTACCGACTGCATGGCACGCAGCTGCTGGATTCGACGTCCGAGCTGGGCGCTTTTCTCCAACACCAGATCCCGGGCGTGCCGACTCTGGCGGTGGCTGTCCCGCAGCAGGCCGAGCAGCTGGCGACACTCCTTGAGATCGAATCCCACCTCTCTGGCGCGCGCGAGGAAGTGCAGTTCTTCAACGGCGGCAGTATCGTAACGACGATAGCCGTTGTCACCGCGCTGTGCGGGAGCTATCAGATCGATGTCTTCGTAATACCGTATGGTTTTGGTGCTGAGCCCGCTGCGGCGGGCCGCTTCCGAGATATTCATGGGCGACTCCAGTCGAAACTGAAGCCAATGTAAACCTTCCATCAACTGGAAGGTCAAGCCCCGTTTCCTGACGTCACAGCGCTGCGCAAATTCACAAACGGAACGCTGCGGGCGCAAACTGCCGGCCACTCCTGGATCAGGGCGCGGTCTGCAAATGTTCCACAATCAACTGCAGTGACTGGCGCCCGCGAAATTCGTTCACATCCAGCCGGTAGGCTATCTCGACGTGCGTTACCGCCATATCGGGCCAGCGCTGCGGATCGACGTTGAAGGCAATGGCGTCCACCGCCTGCGTGCCTTCAGCCGGGCGCAGCGTGAGTTTCAGGTGGCGCTCCCCCACCAGACGCTGGTTGAGGACCTCGAAGCGTCCGTCAAATACCGGTTCCGCGAAGTGCTGGCCCCAGGGGCCGGCAAAGCGCAGCGCCTGTGCGAGGTCCAGGTTGAAATCGACAGGCGACAGCTCACCGTCCGACTCCACCACCGCCTGTAATTCGATATCGCGCGCATGCCGCGCAACCTCGGCGCAAAACGCCTGCGCGAACGCCGGGTAGGCATCACGCCGCAGGGTCAGCCCCGCCGCCATCGCGTGCCCGCCAAAGCGCGTGATCAAACCGGGATGACGGGCCGCTACGGCATCCAGCACGTCGCGCACGTGAATCCCCTGGATCGAGCGGGCCGAGCCCTTCAGTTCGCCGCCATCCCCGTCGGCGAAAACGATGGTAGGACGGTGCAGCAGGTCTTTGATGCGCGATGCCAGGATGCCGATCACACCCTGGTGCCAGTTGGCCTGGTAGAGCGTCATTGCCACGGGTGGCTCGCCCTCTCGATCAATGTCCAGATCTGCAAGTAATTGCATTGCTTCAGCCTGCATACCCCGCTCAATCGCACGCCGGTCGCGATTGAGTTGATCCAGCTGCGCGGCAAGGGCCGCCGCCGTTGCTATCTCTGTGCTCAGTAGACACTCAATGCCGATGGACATGTCCTCCAGGCGCCCCGCGGCGTTGATACGCGGCCCCAGGGCAAACCCCAGGTCGGCGGCTACCAGCGACTGTCGCTGCTTGCCCGCCACATCCAGCAAAGCCTCTACGCCCGGCCGGGCCTGCCCTGCCCGGATGCGCCGCAAACCGGCGGCCACCAGAATACGGTTGTTGTGATCGAGCGGCACTACATCAGCCACGGTGCCCAGGGCTACCAGGTCAAGACAGTCAGCAAGGCTGGGTTCGCCACCCTCGCCGAACCGGCCGCGCGCGCGCAATTCGCCGCGCAGGGCCAGCATGACGTAAAAGATCACGCCGACACCGGCCAGGTGTTTGCTGGGGAACGCGCATCCGGGTTGATTCGGGTTGACGATCACATCGGCCTCGGGAAGGGCCTGTCCCGCCAGGTGATGATCGGTGACCAGCGTGGCGATGCCCGCCTGCCGCGCGGCTGCCACGCCCTCGATACTGGAGATGCCGTTGTCCACGGTGATAATCAGGTCGGGCTCGCGGGTCGCCGCGAGTGCCACAATTTCCGGGGTCAGCCCGTAGCCGTATTCAAACCGGTTAGGTACCAGGTAGCTCACGTGCTCGGCGCCAAACGCACGCAAGGTGGACACTGCCAGCGCTGTGCTGGTGGCCCCATCGGCGTCGAAATCGCCCACCACCATGATATGCGCCTGTGCATCCAGCGCGTCAGCCAGCAGGCTCGCCGCGCGCTCGGCGTTCAGCAGGCTCGCGGGCGGCAGCAGACCATCAAGCGCGAGCGACAGTTCATCGGCCTGTCGCAGCCCGCGACTGTGGTAGATGCGTGCCAACAGGGGGTGCAGATCCGGGAATGCCGGCGGCCCGCCTGCGGGAACCTCACGTCGGCGGATGACTCGCTGCACGCGGCCTCCGGATGTCAGGCGTTGATGTTGGAGGCCATGAACGACTGCACGGCCGCCAACTCGTTCGGCAACACCGTGAAACGCTCCTTGCGCTCAAACAGATCTTGCAGGTGCAGAGGCAGGTGCACCGCCTGCGTGAGCCCGGCGCGACGGATGGCATCCGGGAACTTCGCCGGGTGCGCCGTGGCCAGCGTCACCACCGGCGTCTGTGCCGACAGCCCGCTGTCGAGGGCGGCCTTCACGCCGATCGCACTGTGAGGGTCCAGCAGGTATTCGCACTCGCGATAGGTCGCGGCGATCTGCGCGCAGGTCGCTTCATCGCTCACGCAGGCGCTTCCGAACAATTCGCGGGCTCGCTGCATGGCCGCGTCACTGAAGGCGATATCGCCGCTGTCAAAGCGCCGCATCAGATCCGCTATGGCGGCGCCGTCACGGTCATACAGATCGAACAGCAGACGCTCGAAATTGCTCGAGACCGTGATATCCATGCTCGGCGAGAGGGTATGCTCCAGCGGCTGCCGGCCGTAGCGGCTGTCGGTCATTACCCTGTGCAACACGTCATTGCGATTGGTGGCAATCAGCAGCCGCGCAACCGGCAGGCCCATCTGTCGCGCCAGGTAACCCGCGAATATATCGCCGAAGTTGCCAGTGGGCACGGAAAAGGCAACGGCACGGTGCGGCGCGCCCAGCGCGACGGCGGCGTAAAAGTAGTAAACACTCTGGGCCATGATGCGGGCCCAGTTGATGGAATTCACCGCCACCAGGGAACGCCCCTGGGGCAGGAAACCCCGGTTGTTGAAGCTCGCTTTCACCATCGCCTGACAATCGTCAAAATTGCCTTCAACCGCCAGGTTGTGAATGTTGTCGCCGGCCACCGTGGTCATCTGGCGACGCTGTACCTCCGACACGCGATCATGCGGATGGAGTATGAATATGTCGATGTTGCTGCATTTGCGGCACCCCTCGATAGCCGCCGAGCCGGTGTCGCCGGAGGTCGCCCCCATGATCACGACTTTCTCCTGGCGTCGCTCCAGCAGGTGATCGAGTAACCGCCCCAGCAGCTGCAGCGCGAAATCCTTGAAGGCAAGCGTTGGCCCGTGAAACAGCTCGAGCACCCACTGGTTGGCGTCGATCTGCACCAGCGGCGCGACCGCGTTATGACGAAACTCCGCGTAGCTGCTCACGATGATCTCGCGCAGTTCATCGGCGGGAATGCAGCCATCCAGGAAGGGCGTAATGATGAATTCGGCAAGCGAGGGATAATCCATCCCCGCCATCGAGGCTATCTCGGTGGCGGTGAAATGCGGCAGCGTCTCGGGCACATACAAGCCGCCGTCGGCGGCGAGCCCGGTGAGCAGAACGTCTTCAAAATTCAGTGCCGGGGCCGAGCCCCGCGTGCTGATGTATTTCAAACTGCAAATCCCGCGGCCAGTGTCAGCCGTCCAGTGTCTCCACGCGAATTCGCGTGATCTCGCCGCATATTGTAGCCAGCGCTTCGATCGCCTGCACTGCCGCATCAACCCGCGCCTGCGCGGCGCGATTGGTCAGCACCACCACCGGCACGCGCGTCTGGCCTTCCAGCGGGGCTTTTTGAATCAGGGCTTCGATACTGATGCCCTGGTCGCTCAGCAAGGTGGCCACGCGCGACAGCACGCCGGGCTTGTCTTCCGCTTCCAGCCGCAGGTACCAGGGCGTCTCCACCTGCTCCATCGGTACAATGGGCAGGTCGCGCAGGGTTTCCGTGAGGTAGCCCAGCGGCGCCACTCGATTGATCTGGCCGGCGTCTATGTCGCGGGCCAGGTCGATCAGGTCGGCCACCACGCCCGAGGCCGTGGGCCGGGCGCCGGCTCCCGCTCCGTAATACAGGGTGGGGCCGACCGCATCGCCCATCACCAGAATCGCGTTGCGCACGCCATCGACATTGGCCAGTAGCCGGCGTTCGGGAATCAGCGTGGGGTGTACACGCAGCTCCATACCCTGCGCGGTCTGACGCGCCACGCCCAGGTGCTTGATGCGGTAGCCCAGTTCGCTCGCGTAGTCGACATCCTGCGGCGCAATGCGGGTAATGCCCTCGGCGTAGACACTGTCCATGCGCAGGGGTGTGCCAAAGGCTATCGCCGCGAGGATCGCCAGCTTGTGCGCCGCATCGATGCCCTCCACATCAAACGTGGGATCCGCCTCGGCGTAACCCAGGGCCTGCGCCTGCGCCAGCACCTCGGTAAATTCCCGCCCCTTGTCGCGCATTTCCGTGAGGATGAAATTGCCGGTGCCATTGATAATACCGGCGAGCCATTCGATGCGATTTCCCGCCAGACCCTCGCGCAGCGCCTTGATGATAGGAATGCCGCCGGCCACGGCGGCTTCAAAGCGCAGGCACACGCCGTGTTCTTCGGCCAGCGCAAACAGCGCGTTGCCATGCTCGGCGATGAGCGCCTTGTTGGCGGTGACCACGTGCTTGCCGTTGCGCAGGGCGGTTTCGGTGAGCTCGCGCGCCGCAGTGGTTCCACCGATCAGTTCCACCAGCACATCGATATCGGGATCGTTGGCGACGGCGAGAATATCCCGGCTCACGCGCACCTTGGAGGTATCGCAAAACAGGCTGTCGCGGCGGGCACCCACATGCACAATGGCGATCGGCGCGCCGGCGCGTGCGGTGATGATCTCGGCGTTTTCCTGCAGCAGCTGAAACGTCCCCGCGCCCACGGTACCCAGGCCGCACAATCCCACCCTGATTGGTCGCACGTTCACTTCGACATTAACTCCTGCACCAAAAACTGCCGCGCACTACGGCCAGCACCTTACCTGAACATGCATCACGCACGACCCGACATACCTCAACCGGCACCGGATTCGAGGCTGAACCACCCGGCATTCGGCTCAACGAGTAATGAAACACCGGCCTCAGGCGAAACCATCGTTCTTGATCATGCGCTTGATACTGCGAAGGGCCTGGCGGGTGCGGTGTTCGTTCTCGATCAGCCCGAAGCGGACATAATCTTCCCCGTACTCGCCGAAACCCACGCCCGGCGAAACCGCGACCTTGGCTTCGGTCAGCAATTTCTTGCTGAATTCGATCGAGCCCATATGACGATAAAACTCGGGCAACTGCGCCCACACAAACATCGTTGCCTTGGGTGGCGTGACCGGCCAGCCGGCGGCGTTCAAACCGCTGCACAGCACGTCGCGACGCGAGCGGTACATGGCGTTGATCTCCGCAACGCAGCTCTGGTCACCCTCCAGCGCGGCAATCGCCGCCACCTGCACCGGCGTGAACATGCCATAGTCGAGGTAGGACTTCATCCGCGCCAGCGCGCCCACCAGCACCTGATTGCCGCAGCAGAAACCCACGCGCCAGCCCGGCATGTTGTAGCTCTTGGACATACTGAAAAACTCACCGCCACTCGCGCGCGCACCTTCCACCTGCAGGATGGAGGGCGCCACGTAACCGTCGTAACAGAGGTCCAGATACAGGGCGAGATCCTGGATCACCCAGATGGAATGCTCACGCGCTATCGCGATGACCCCGTTCATAGAATTCCAGTTCCACACATTGCGCCGTGGGGTTTGAGGGAAAATTCAGTACCAGCATTTTCGGGCGGGGCCAACTGTTGTGGATAGCCTTTTCCAGCTCGGTGAAAAAGTCCTCCTCGTTGCCACCCATGGGCACATGGCGAATATCAGCGCCTGAAATCACAAAGCCGTAGGGGTGGATAGGATACGAGGGGTTGGGCACCAGAACAGCGTCGCCGGGACCGGTTGTGGCGAGCGCAAGGTGCGCGAGCCCTTCTTTGGAGCCCAGTGTAACGATGGCCTCGGTCTTTGGATCGAGCGTCACGTTGTAGCGCCGCTGGTACCAGTCGCAAATGGCCTTGCGCAGGCGCGGAATGCCCTTTGACTGGGAGTAGCGATGCGTGTCGCCCCGCCGCGCGGTTTCAACCAGTTTATCCACGATGTGTTGCGGTGTGGGTTGGTCGGGGTTGCCCATGCCAAAATCGATGATGTCTTCACCGGCCGCCCTGGCGGCCTGTTTCAGTTCACCGATGATATTGAAAACGTAGGGCGGCAACCGCTCGATACGCCTGAATTGATCGTCCACGATGCACAGTTCCGAGGGGCGCCGGAGACCGCGCGCCGCAGGTTACAAAAAGGGGCAAACAGTACTGAGTCAGCCCCGCACTGTCAACGAGATGACAGCTCGCGGGGCATTATTCAAGGCAAAGAAGCGGGCGTTACTTCACGCCCAGCGTGGCCGCCAACTGATCCGCGGGCTGGTAGCCGGGAATGAGCTTGCCAGTTTCGGTGACCATTGCCGGCGTACCGCGCACCCCCGCCTGCTGGCCAAGGGCGAACTGCTCTGCGATCGGGTTGTCGTCACAGACTTTTTCCGGCACCGACTCCTTCGCCTTGAGCCGGGTCAGGACATCCTGCGGGTTGTCCGCGCACCAGGCGGTGGCCAGCTTGCGGTAGCCATCGGAATCCAGGCCCGCTCGCGGATAGGCCAGGTAGCGAACCTCGATCCCCATTTTGTTCAGCGCGGGCACTTCCTGATGCAGTTTCTGGCAATAAAAACAGGTGACATCGGTAAACACCGTCACGTGGGCCTTTGGCTCGCCCTCGGGCGAGAAAATAATCATGTCTTTCAGGTCGATCCCGTCCAGCATCTTGAGGCGATCACCGTCGCGACGCTGCTCGGTGAGGTTCACAAACCCGTCCTCGCCCACCTCATGCAGGTCGCCGACCACGAAGTAACGGCCTTCAGCGGTGGCATAGACCACCGGACCATTGGCGAACTGCACGGTGTACAGGCCCGGCACCGGGCTGGATTCGACACTTTCCACCTCCAGGCCCATCGCCGGCTGCGACAGCGCGGCGCGCAGGGTCTCCTCCTGCGCGGCGTCCAGACCGCCGGTTACGGGCGCTTGCTGCGCGGGCCGCGGCTCGGCCGAACCGGTCTCCCCGGTTGCGGCTTCCTCCGGTGCCCTTTGCGTGGCTCGTTCCGCCGTGGGTTCGGAGCAGGCAGCGAGGGAGAGCAGCAGGCTAAACAGTGCCAGCGTTGACACCAGTATCGCCCGGAGTCTCGTCAATAGCATTGGGATGTCCTCTTTGTGGTTTGGGCGACCTTCAGTGACCGCCAGGGTCCGGACCAGGCGCAAGACCTGGACACATCCATTGGAGCGCCACCCGCGCGCGTGGTTCCCTAGCCACGCGGGTGGTGCTCGGCATGCAATTCCTGCATGCGCTGCCTGGCGACATGCGTGTAGATCTGCGTGGTTGAAAGATCACTGTGCCCCAGGAGCATCTGTACCACCCGCAGATCCGCACCGTGATTCAGCAGGTGCGTCGCGAACGCATGGCGCAGCGTATGCGGCGACAAATTCTGTGTAATCCCCGCGCGCCGGGCGTAGATTTTAATACGATACCAGAAGGTCTGGCGAGTCATTTGCCCGCCACGGCGACTGGGGAACACCACCTGGGATGGCACACCGCCCAGAATGTCTCCTCGCGGGCCGGCGAGATAGCGGCCGAGCCAGTGCAGGGCTTCCTCCCCCATTGGCACGAGGCGTTCCTTGCTGCCCTTGCCAAATACACGCACCACGCCCTGGTTAAGGCTGAGCTGCGACATCTGCAGGCTGGTGAGTTCGCTCACACGCAGCCCACAGGCGTAGAGCAGCTCCAGCATGGTGCGATCGCGAAATTCCAGCGCCTGCTCCAACAGGGGAGCATTCAACAGGCGCTCGACATCACCTTCTGACAGGGATTTGGGCAGCGGCCTGCCGAGCCTCGGGCTGTCCACCTCCAGGGTTGGATCGCGCGCAATACGGCCCTCGCGCAGCAGAAAGCGGAAAAAGCCTCGTGCACAGGACAAAAACCGCGCGCTGGAACGCGGCGACTGCCCCTGCTCCAGGCGAACGCCGAGATACTGCTGGAGTTGCGCGCGTGTTGCGCTGCCGATGCTGCTGCCGGCCGCCTGATTGAGCCAGTCGTCGAACTGGCTGAGGTCACGCCGATAGGACGACAGCGTGTTGTCGCTGAGGCCTTTCTCCATCCACATCGCATCCACGAAACGTTCAATATCGGGGTGCGTTGGTCTAGGGGTTGTCATGCGGCCACACTAGCATGAACCGGGTGTTGGCTCATCATGTGTCGAGGTAATCGCGCGTGCTGGTACAGGGAATGGTGCGGTAGTGCCCGGGTTGCGGACGGTGGGGAGCATGGCCTGACGGTGCACGCGTTGCGGGCGGTCGGGAGCATGGCCTGACGGTGCCCAACGGTGCGGGCGGTCGGGAGCATGGCCTGACGGTGCCCAACGGTGCGGAGCATGGCCTGGCGGTGCCCGGGTTGCGGGGCTCGGAAGGCTGAGATACTCGCCTCGCAACCCGGGCACCGCCAGGCCATTCTTTGCCGCTTCGTGACGAGGGGGTGCTGGTGGGTCCGTTCTCTTGGGGGCGGTCCGGCAAGAGGGCGGCCGTTCGCTCCACGCCCGGCGGTCCTGCGGACCGCCTTCGCTCGGCCGCAAGCCGGAAAAGCACCGTCTCGCGGCTCTCCCTCAGCGCCGGCCGCAGTTCCGCGAACGGCCACCCCCTTGCCGGACCTCTGTTGGGTGCGAGTCGCAGGTGTGGGGATTCAGCCGTCTACCCATCCGCCAGCCCGTCCAAGGCGGGAGAGGGCTGCGGGCGGCGTTGCAAATCTCGCGCCGAGGGACAGCCTCGAGACGCGCAGCGGCTCGCGGCCGACCGAGGGCAGGCCGCAGGCCCGCGAAGATCAAACGGCGCTCGCGGCCCTTCTCCCGCCGACAACGGAGCGCAAAGCGGTTTATCGCACTGGATACCCGGGTATCGCATTGGATATCCGGGTATCGCAGAGAGTAGCCCGGCCCTTGCGGGAGTTGCCCGCGCAGGGCGTGGTCCTTGCCGTTCGACCGGCGCGGGCAACTCCCGCAAGGGTCGGGCGGGTAGCAGAAAAACCAGGAGGGCCGGGCGGGTAGCAGAAAAACCAGAAGGGTCGGGCGGCCAAAAAAAAAAGGCGGCCCGGAGGCCGCCTTCGCATACTGCGGGTTGCAGGTCCCGCCGCCTTACAACTTTTCCTTGATGCGTGCCGAACGCCCACTGCGATCACGCAGGTAGTAGAGCTTGGCCTGGCGCACGTCACCACGTCGTTTCACGTCGATGCTGTCTACCATTGGGCTGTAGGTTTGAAACGTACGTTCCACACCCACGCCGTGCGAGATCTTACGCACGGTGAATGCCGAGTTCAGACCGCGATTGCGCTTGCCGATGCATACGCCCTCAAACGCCTGCAGACGTTCACGGGCACCTTCCTTTACCTTCACCTGAACAACCACGGTATCACCAGGCCCGAACTCCGGGATGTCTTTCGTCATCTGTTCGGCTTCAATCTGAGAAATGATCTTGTTGGTGCTCATGGTGCACTCCTTTCATGTGTTGTATGCAGCTTCACAGCTGGCTCTTCGTTTCTGTCTCGCGTTCACGGAGATATTCCGCCAAGAGCGCGTCTTCCTCGTCCGTCAGCGTCCTCGCCTGCAACAGGTCGGGCCGCCGCTCCAGTGTTCTTCCCAGTGCCTGCTTAAGGCGCCAGCGACGAATACCTTCATGGTTGCCGCTCAACAGCACCTGCGGCACCCGCCTGCCCTGCCAATCCTCCGGCCGGGTGTAGTGCGGGCAATCCAGCAGGCCGCTCACGAAGGAATCCTGCTCCGCGGAACCCGCGTGCCCGAGCACACCCGCCACCTGTCGCGCAACGGCATCTACTACGACCATTGCCGCCAGCTCACCACCGCTGAGCACGTAATCGCCGATGGACAACTCTTCGTCCACTTCAGCCTCAACCAGGCGCTCGTCGATCCCCTCGTAGCGCCCGGCGACCAGAATCATACTCTGCAGACGGGATAATTCCACTACCCGCCGGTGATTCAATGGCGCTCCCTGCGGCGACAGGGCAATGACACGCGCCGTGTCTCCCACCGCCGCCCTCGCGGCCTGTATCGCCTGTCGCAACGGCTCGATCTTCATCAACATGCCCGGGCCACCGCCGTAGGGCCTGTCATCCACCGTGCGATGTACGTCGGTGGCATAATCCCGCGGGTTGAGGTGCTGCAGTCTTATCAAACCCTGTTGCACCGCCCTGCCGGTCACGCCATGGCTCTCCACAGCGTCGAACATCTCCGGGAACAGGCTCACCAGTGCAATGTGCATCCGTCCTGCCTCCCCTGATACCCGCCTCGATCCTCCCGGCAAAGGCCAGTCCCTAGAATTCGTCCAGAAACCAGTCGACCTCGATACGACCCTGCTCCAGGTTCACCGCGGCCACGGTATCGCCGGGCAGGTAAGGTATCAGCCGTTCGTGCTCGTCAATACTGCCGGCCACCGGCTTTACCACGAGCACATCGTTGGCGCCGGTATCGATCAGGTAATTCACCACGCCCAGCAGGACTCGCTCACTCGCGGGATTCTCCCGACACCACACCTGCAAGCCTTCCAGGTCACGCCAGTAGTAATCGCCATCATCCAGCGCCGGCAGGGCTGTCCTCGGTACCTCTACCGTAAGCCCCCGGTAGGCCTCCGCAGCATCGCGATCATCGACACCCGCGATGTGCACCACCAGGCCTTTGCCCTGCACCCTGCCCTGGTCAATCTCCAGCGGCTCTCGCACGCCTGCGCGTGTCACCACCTGCCACTGGCCCAGTTCCAGGAAATTGTCCGGGGGCTCGGTAAACGATTGAATACGCACCCAGCCGCGCACCCCGTAGCACCCGGTAATACGCCCCGCCTCAAGCATGTCATCAGCCACGTGAACGCGCTTCGACACCAGGCTACGGGACACCCTGCCCTCAGGCGGCTTTGGACGCTTCCTTCACCAGGCTGGCCACGCGCTCTGAGAGTTGCGCGCCCTGACCCTGCCAGTAATTGATACGGTCGGTGTCGACACGCAGGCGCACTTCCTGACCACGCGCACCGGGGTTGAAAAACCCCACGCGCTCAATGAAGCGACCGTTACGGGCATTACGGCTATCGCTAACGGTGAGGTGATAGAAGGGGCGCTTCTTGGCACCACCACGAGCAAGACGAATTGTTACCATGTTCGGCGATTTCCTAAAAAATAAAGGCTAACTGCATTGAATTCACAGATTCGCCAACGGCGATAAGCGGCTGTCGGGCCGCAAAGGTGGCGTATCATACGGAAAACCGCGTCCGGATTAAAGACTGTGGGCACGTTTTTTTTGCTGGGAAAACGGGGGCTTACAGGCGGAATCCGCCCGGTGGGCCTCCCATGCCGCCGCCCGGCCCGCCCATATCGCCGGGGCCACCCTGGCCCAGCATGCCGCCCAGGCCGCGCATCATCTTCTGCATGCCGCCGCCTTTCATCTTTTTCATCATCTTCTGCATCTGCTTGTGCTGCTTGAGCAGGCGATTGAGATCCTGCACCTGCGTGCCGGAACCCCGCGTGATACGGCGCTTGCGCGAGCCCTGGATGGTTTCCGGGCGACGCCGCTCATCTACGGTCATCGAGTTGATCATGGCCTCCATCCGCGCGAACATTTTTACATCCACATTCTGCTGCGCCATCTGGGCCATGTTGCCCATACCCGGCAACTTGTCGAGCATGCCGGTGATACCGCCCATGCTGTTCATCTGTTGCAGTTGGTCGCGAAAGTCCTCCAGGTCAAACTTCTGGCCTTTCTTGACCTTTCTCGCGAGCCTGGCTGCCTTCTCCTTGTCGACCTTCTGCTCCGCCTCCTCGATCAGCGACAGCACATCGCCCATGCCGAGAATGCGCGATGCCAGCCGATCAGGGTGGAACGGATCGAGTGCGGCGGTTCTCTCACCCACACCCAGGAACTTGATCGGTTTACCGGTAACGGCCCGCACTGACAGCGCCGCACCGCCGCGGGTGTCGGCATCGACTTTCGTCAAAACCACACCCGTGAGTGGCAGCGCCTCACCGAATGCGCGGGCGGTGTTGGCCGCGTCCTGACCGGTCATGGCATCCACCACAAACAACGTTTCAACCGGACGAACGGCCGCATGCACCGCCTTGATTTCCTCCATCATGGCCGTATCGATGGCCAGTCGGCCCGCGGTATCCACGATGAGCACGTCGCTGAACTGGATACGCGCGTGCTCCAGCGCGGCGGAGGCGATGTCAACCGGCTTTTGATCA
Organism: Halioglobus sp.; assembly: GCA_041396005.1. Taxonomy (GTDB): domain Bacteria; phylum Pseudomonadota; class Gammaproteobacteria; order Pseudomonadales; family Halieaceae; genus Marimicrobium. The sequence continues at coordinate 9,318 of JAWKZK010000022.1, read as the reverse complement.
GCGCTACTCGGGAAGAAGCCGGCTCCCACCTCCGCAGCGAGGGTCTTCAGCTGTTCGATCGCGGCGGGGCGATAGACGTCGGCGCTCACCACGGTCACTTTCTTGCGATCGCGTTCAATCAACAACTTCGCGAGCTTTGCCACCGTGGTGGTCTTGCCCGCACCCTGCAACCCGGCCATGAGAATCACCGCGGGCGGCGTGACCGCCAGATTCAGGCCCTCATTCGCGCTGCCCATGGTGGTCTCGAGCTCGGTCTGAACGATCTTCAGGAAGGCCTGGCCCGGGCTGAGGCTTTTCATGACCTCCTGGCCAAGTGCACGTTGCTTCACCGACTCGACAAAGTCCTTCACCACCGGGAGAGCCACATCGGCCTCCAGCAGCGCCATACGCACCTCGCGCATGGTTTCCTGAATATTCTCCTCGCTGAGCCGCGCCTTGCCGGAAATATTGCGCAGCGTGCTCGACAGGCGATCACTCAAACTCTGAAACATTGCAATTACTCTCTGACCAGGGACCGGGAAATCCCAGCGCTATTGATTATGCCGGTACAAGCCGGTACAAAGGGCGCAGTATACGCCACGCCGGCCCCAGCCCCAAACCGATGCCCGCTTCTCTGATCGCTCCGCTCTGCGCCCTGCTGTACCTGGCAGCCACCGCAGTGCAGCTGTTGCACGTGTCTGAACGCGACCAGCGTCTCGGCCGCGGCGTACTGGCGCTCGCGATGCTGGCCCTGCTGCTGCACGCAGTCATCGCCTGGGATAGCGTGGTGGTGCCGGGCGGCGTGCACCTGGGGTTCTTCAAGATTTCCGCCCTGATGTTTCTGGTGATCAACATCGCGTGTATCGCCTCCTCGTGCGCCGACCCTTGCAGAACCTGCTGGTGGCCCTGTTTCCTCTGTCTGCCCTCTCGGTACTGGTTTCTACCTTTGCGCCGGACACCTCGCCCGTTGACACGCAACTCGGCGGCGGCATGCTTTTGCACATCGGCAGCTCCATTTTCGCCTATGCCGTGCTCACGCTGGCGGCCGCGCAGTCGGCGGTGCTTGCGCTGCAGGACCACCAGCTCAAACATCGCCATACGCGCGGGCTGGTGCGGATATTGCCTCCCCTGCAGCTGATGGAAAACATGCTGTTCGAACTGCTGTGGATCGGTGTCATCCTGCTCACCATCGCCATCATGTCGGGCATTCTTTTCATCGATGATATTTTCGCGCAACATCTGGTGCACAAGACGGTGCTCACGATGCTTGCATGGCTGCTGTTCTCCACCCTGCTATGGGGCCACTACCAGCTCGGGTGGCGCAGCGCCACCGCAGTGCGTCTCACCCTGCTGGGGTTTATCCTGCTGATGCTGGCATTTTTCGGTTCCAAGCTTGTGCTGGAACTGATTCTCCAGCGTTGACAAGGCTACCGTTGCTCGTGGCAGCCTGCTGCCAGTCACTGTATAGTCCCTCTGCGGTCCGATGGGCTGACACAGGGCTTGCCCGCGACGGCCTTTTTATTCAAGATAATCCGCTCCTTCAAACAAGAGACACCATCCCACTTTGAACGAAGCCCCGCTGGGACTCCTATTCTCTATTCTCTGCATACTGATCGTTCTTTCGGGTTTCTTCTCAAGCTCCGAAACCAGCATGATGTCGCTCAACCGCTACCGGCTGAAGCATCAGCAGAAGAACAACCACCGCGGTGCGATGCGCGCGGGCAAGCTACTGGAGCGGCCCGACCGTCTGATCGGTCTCATACTGATCGGCAACAACCTGGTGAATATTTTTGCCGCGTCCATCGCCACGGTCATTGCCATACGCCTGTGGGGTGATGCAGGCGTGGTTATCGCCTCCATCGCGCTGACACTGGTGCTGCTCATCTTCGCCGAGATCACGCCGAAAACCATCGCCGCGCTGCACCCGGAACGCATCGCATTCCCGGCCAGCGTGATACTCCTGCCGCTGATGAAGCTGATGTATCCCGTGGTCGCGCTGGTGAATACCGTAACCAACGGCCTGCTGAAGCTGCTCGGCGTAGACCCGGAAAACAGCAACAACGAACACGTCTCCTCGGAAGAGCTGCGCACCATCGTGACCGATGCCGGACAGCTCATCCCACCGCGCCACCGCGGGATGCTGCTGCTGAACATACTGGAGCTTGAAGAAGTCCCCAGTGGACGACATCATGGTACCTCGCAACGATGTTTTCGGCATCGACCTCGATGACGATGATGACGAGATCCTGAGCTGCATCCAGAACAGCGTGCATACACGCCTGCCGGTGTGGCGGGAAGATATCAACAACATTGTCGGCGTACTGCATATGCGCAGCGCCAGCCGGGTCGTCACCGGCGGCGGTCTGACCGCAAGGCACTGGAAAAAGAGATGGAAACGCCCTACTTCGTACCCGAGAGCACGCCGCTGCACACACAGCTGATGAATTTCCAGAAGAAGAAACACCCGTTTGCCGTGGTGGTTGATGAATACGGCGAAGTGATGGGCCTGGTGGCACTGGAAGACATTCTCGAGGAAATCGTCGGCGAGTTCACTTCCAACCTCACTGACACCGCCGACAGCATTTACCCCCAGCGGGATGGCAGTTTTATCATCAACGGCACCGCCAGCATCCGCGACATCAACAAGACGCTGCACTGGCGTCTGCCCACCGACGGGCCGAAAACGCTCAGCGGCCTGATCCTTGAATACCTCGAGTCGTTCCCTGACGGCAACGCTGGCCTGGCCATCGACAGCTATCGGCTGGAAATACTGGAACTGCAGGGCAACGTGGTACAGGCGGTACGAGCCCGGGACGCGCAGACAGCCTAGCTCAGCCGCACCGGATTACTCGCCGCCAGACGCTCGCGGGCCCGTGCGATGATCTCACGCTTTTGCTCGGCGCTCGCCATGAACCAGTCGGTGATCTCTTCGGCGGTGCGGTAACACCCCTGGCACACGTCATGCTCATCCAGGACACACACCGAAATACAGGGCGAGCGTGGCCCGGTTGCGGTCACGGCTGCTCCTGCAGGGTGGCGTTGAAGCGCGCACCATTGGCGATATAGTGCTCGGAATTCACGGCCAGGGCCGCCTGCTGCTCCTCGCTCAGCGTGGCCTTGACCTTGGCCGGCACGCCCAATACCAGTGAGCCATCCGGAATCTCCATTCCCTCTGTCACCAGCGCGTTGGCGCCTATCAGGCAACGTCGCCCCACGCGGGCGCCGTTGAGCACGATAGCGCCGATGCCGACCAGCGAACCATCGCCAATGCTGCATCCGTGCAGCATCGCGTTGTGGCCTACGGTCACCTGTTCGCCCACCGTCATGGGAAACCCGGGATCCGCGTGCAGCACTGCCCCATCCTGAATGTTGCTGCCCGCCCCTATCTCAATGCGCTCGGCATCGCCGCGCAACACGCAGGAAAACCAGACACTCGCATTCTCGTGCAGGGTAACGTCACCAATCACCGCGGCGGTGGGCGCGATGAAATGCCCGCCGCCCAACAGGGTGACCGTTTTGCCGTCGAGGCTGTACTTCATGGTTCCACCTTCCAGTCGCGTTGTAACTCCAGCCCTGCATCGTAGGCAACATTCGCCACCAGTGCCAGTATCGCCGCGGTAACCCCCCATACGTTGTCGCTGCCCACCTGATAATGCGGCACCATGCGTTTTTTACTGCCGTAGGACATTTCTTCCAGCCGGAACACCGCTTTATCCGCGAACGTTGAAAGCGGGGGCAGAAACACACTGTCGAACTCGTCGCGATCCACGATCCACTGCCAGTCGGCCGGCACACCGGCGACGCAGGGATACACCTCGAAGCCAGTACGCGTGATCATCGGTTGCAGTTCACCCAGCGCCCTGGGCAACGCAACCGGCAGGCCCACCTCCTCCTCGGCTTCGCGTAGCGCAGTGGCCCAGGGCGATGCATCACAGGCCTCGCGCTTGCCGCCGGCGAAAGCAATCTCTCCGGGGTGCTGCGGCAGGTGTCGCGCGCGCCGTCCGAGCAACACTCTGGGCTCGGCCTCCGCGGTAAGCGCCACCAGCACCGCCGCCTGCGGCAGGCGCGATTCGCCGAACGCTTCACGCCAGGGCGGCGTGTCGAGCGGCAGCCCGGACGCGATGTGCTGTAGCAGGTCGCCAGATTTCGTCACCGCTGGCTGCCCGTACCCGCCAGGGGCGCCTGTCGGCTGTGCGGTTCAAGCGCGGACACGGGCCGGATCACGCTCCCTCCGCCTGCCGCGCGTAAAACTCCCCGGCGAACGTGTCCAGCGTGCCCGTTTCTATCGCGGCGCGGATAGCGGCCATATGCCGCTGGTAGTAGTGAAGGTTGTGCAGCGTGTTCAATTGCGACCCGAGAATTTCGTTGCACTTGTCAAGATGGTGCAGGTAGGCCCGGCTGAAATGGCTGCAGGTGTAACACTCGCAGTGCTCGTCGAGCGGCAAGGTGCTGGTTTTATGTCGTGCGTTTCGCAGCTTGATCACGCCGCGCGAGGTGAAAATATTGCCGTTGCGCGCGTTGCGCGTGGGCATCACACAATCGAACATATCCACGCCGCGTCGCACCCCTTCCAGCAAATCGGCGGGCGTACCCACCCCCATCAGATAGCGCGGTTTGTCCTGGGGCATATGGGGTTGCAGCGCCTCGAGCACGGTGAGCATCTCGTCTTTCGGTTCGCCCACGGACAATCCGCCGATCGCATAGCCGTCGAACCCGGTGGCCACCAGAGCGGCCAGCGATTCCACTCGCAGCGCGGGGTACATCCCTCCCTGAACGATGCCGAACAGTGCCGCAGGGTTCGACCCGTGCGCCGTCTTGCTGCGCGCCGCCCAGCGCAACGACAGCGCCATCGAGGCCGCGGCCTCCGCCTCGCTTGCCGGATAGGGCGTGCACTCGTCAAAAATCATGACCACGTCTGCACCCAGGCTGCGCTGGATCGCCATGGATGTTTCGGGATCGAGAAAGACTTTGTCGCCGTTCACCGGCGAGCGGAACTCCACGCCCGCCTCACTGATCTTGCGCATGTCACCGAGACTGAACACCTGAAAGCCGCCGGAATCGGTAAGAATTGGCCCTGGCCAGGCCATAAAATCGTGCAGGTCGCCGTGCTGTTCAATAATCCCGGTTCCGGGGCGGAGCCAGAGATGGAAGGTATTGCCGAGTATGATTTCGGCCCCGATCTCTTTCAGGTCACGTGGCAACATACCCTTGACGGTCCCGTAAGTGCCCACGGGCATGAACGCGGGCGTCTCCACCGTTCCACGAGGAAACGTCAACCGTCCGCGTCGCGCCGCGCCATCGCTGGCAAGGCGCTCAAACCGCATATGGCAATGGCGACTCACGCGGCGGGCTCCGGTCGTTGCCCGTTGTTCGCTGTGATAAACATGGCATCGCCGTAGCTGAAAAATCGATAGCGACGCTCAACCGCTTCGGCGTAGGCAGCCATGACGGAGGCCTTGCCTGCAAACGCGCTCACCAGCATCAACAGCGTCGATTCAGGCAGGTGAAAATTGGTGATCATGGCGTCCACAGAGCGAAAACGGTAACCCGGGTAAATGAAAATATCGGTGTCCCCCTGGTAAGGCTCGGGCTCGCCGCTTCGCGCACTGGCCGCTTCAAGCGCCCGCACCGCGGTCGTGCCGACGGCGATCACCCTGCCGCCTCGCGCGCGCGTCTCTCTCACCGCGGTGCAGACTTCGCTGTCTATCTCGAAATACTCGGCGTGCATCACGTGCTCGGTGATATTCTCGACTCGCACCGGCTGGAACGTACCCGAGCCAACGTGCAGTGTCACCGACGTACGCTGAACCCCGAGTTGCCCAATCTCGTCGAGCAGCGCCTGGGTGAAATGCAGCCCCGCGGTGGGCGCGGCTACCGCGCCATCACGACGCGCATAAACCGTCTGGTAGCGGTCACGATCAAACTCCTCGTCGACACGCTGTATGTAGGGCGGCAACGGCATGTGTCCCAACTCGCTCAACAGCGGGGCGAGCGGCTCGCCGGCAGCGCTCTCCAGCGTGAACAGGTCGCCCTGGCGCCCCGTCACCGTCAGCGTCCTGCCGCTGGCGGGGCCGCCCGCATGTCGGCTGAGTAGAACCGACGTTCCCGCGCGTACCGACTTGCTGGCACGCATGTGCGCCAGCGCGGTGTGGGTGCCAGTCAGCCTTTCAATCAGGATTTCAACTTTGCCGCCGCTTTCCTTGCGACCGTACAGACGCGCGGGAATGACCCGGGTATCGTTGAATACCAGCAGGTCTCCGGCTTTCAGCAATCCCGGCAGGTTCGAAAAACCGAGATGCTGCATCGCTCCGCTGTCGCCGTTCAACACCAGCAGCCGACTGTCGCTTCGGTCAGGCAGCGGATGCTGCGCGATGAGATCCGGCGGCAGGCTATAACTGAAATCGGTGCGTTTCATAGATAAAAAAGCCGGCCCGCGGCCGGCTCTTCAACGGCAGCCCGGCTACTGGTCACCTTCCTCTGCAGCATCCTCTGCAGCGGGAGCCTCTTCAGCCGGCGCCGCTTCGCCCTCGGTCGCGGCGTCTTCGGCCGCAGGTTCCTCGGCGGGCTTCTCGGCGGGCAGGGTCACTTTGATGAGTTCCTCCGCGAGCAGAATTCGCGCTTTTTCCTCGCCATTGATAGGCTGCTTGTTCGCCCCTCTCACCGCGTAACGCTCGTCACCCCGACGGTATATGCTGTATTCGGCGGTCTGCTTGACCAGTTTCATCGCCATGCTCTTTTCTCCCTGGATACTCAGATAAGTTGCCCCACGCGGGGTCGACGGTCGCGCACGCGGCCTTGCCCGTGAACGGCGCGCAGTTTACCGCCAAAGCGGCGGCAGGTTAAGGGAAAATAATTGCAGTTTCAGCGCCCGTTGCTATAATCCCGCGCTCTTTCAGCACGCCGCTTCCCGTGAAGCGGCGTTGCCTGGCACTGCCGGAGTGGTGAAATTGGTAGACACGTCGGATTCAAAATCCGATGCTAGAGATAGCGTGCCGGTTCAAGTCCGGCCTCCGGTACCAACAGCCGCCCTGTGCCAGAGTGATGAAATTGGTAGACATGGGAGATTCAAAATCTCCTGCCTGCAAGGGCGTGCCGGTTCGAGTCCGGCCTCTGGTACCATCCCTCCACTTTTAAGCGCAACGGATTATTTTCCACCCCAGATCCTAGAAAAAGTCATGGGATACACCGGGATACAAGCTGAAACAACCTCCCTCAACTTTGGGTAATCCGGGCAGCCCCAATTTACGGGAACCAAATTTCCCGGGCCTCGCGGCACTCGCAACCTAACACCTAACGGCCGAAAAGTTTCTACTTTTTCGTAGCTGTCCCAAGGTGGTCCATGAAAGAAGCGGAGAACATAGAAATACTTTTAAATCTATTGGTTAGGAGGAGTGGCGAAGAGCGAGGGATTCGAATCTACAAAGGGCGAAAATGACGCCTCTGAATGCCCTCCCACGCCTTTAAAAGTAAGCGCCAAGTAAACCACACCCTACCTTTCCGGTGATCCAGCCAGCACCCTGCCATTTCACAATGACAGGAGTGTTCCAGTGCTCAACCCCGAAAGTAACGCCCCCACTGAGCGCCAGCAGTTTTGGCTCAAGCACCTTCGTGCCTGCGAGGCCTCTGGCCAAACCACCATCGACTATGCGCGGGAGCACGGCCTCAATGCCAAGTCCATGTACTCGGCCCGCAAGGGCTTTGCCCACAAAGGCCCAATTCCACCTCCGCAGCAACGGCGTTTTCAAAAGTCCACGTGGCCACCGACTCTAACTCGCTCGAGAGTCAGTGGCAGGTCCGACTGCCCAACGGGGCCGTGGTCGTTTTGTGGCCCGCTCGACGCCGCAACACTCTCGCTGGTGCTTAACACAGCAGCCAACCTGCCATGATGCGTCCTTCGAACGATCTGCCCCAAGTCTATCTGTGTCGGGAGTCTATCGACTTCCGTAAAGGTATCAACGGACTCTCGGTGTTGGTGGAAGACACCCTAAGCTTTGATCCCTTCTCGGCGCACTTGTTTGTGTTCTGCAATCGTCGGCGTAACCGGATCAAGATCCTTTACTGGGAACGCAGTGGCTTTTGCCTGTGGCAAAAGCGGCTGGAGAAAGCCCGTTTTTACTGGCCCCGTAAGCAACCGGGAGACATCGTGACATTGACCGGACAGCAACTGAACTGGCTGCTCGATGGCTACGATATTAGTCGCCTAGAACCGCACGAAAAACTCTATTTTAGCAGTGTTTTGTAGGGCTTAACGTGCCTGTCTGGTATAATCCAAACCATGCCAAACGTGCTTTCTCAACTGCCCGATGACGTCGATACCCTCAAGGTATTGCTCGCTGAGCAGGTCGCTCGCAACGCGCAAATTCAGGCAGAGAAAACGGCGGCGGATCAGCAAATCGTTCGCCTGGATGCCAAGGTGCTCTCTCTTCAAGAGCAACTTAATCTGGCCCTGGCCCGCCGCTACGCGGCTAGCAGTGAGAAGCTGTCTCCGGATCAGATCCGCCTGTTCAATGAAGCCGAAGTCGACGCGCCCCTTGAGGGTGATGGCACCGCTGAGATCGACTCAGGTGAGACGGTCGCCGTTCCCGCGCACAACCGCAAGAAAGGCGGCCGCAAGCCTCTCCCTGACACCTTGCCCCGCGTCGACATTATCCACGAAATACCGGAAGACCAGCGCCACTGCCCGCATGATGGACAGGCACTGACCGAAATTAACCAGGTCGTCTCGGAGCAGCTCGATATTGTCCCGGCCCAGATCCGTGTGCTACGCCATATCCGCAAGCAATACGCGTGTTCGTGTGGCCAGTGTATCCGGACGGCACTGCTGCCGGGGCAACCTAGTCCGAAAAGCATGGCCTCGCCGGGTTTGCTGGCGCATATCGCGGTCTCTAAGTACCAGGATGCTCTGCCGTTATACCGCCAGGAGCAGATCTTGCAGCGCATTGGTGTGGATATCCCCCGGGCCACGCTGGCGAACTGGATGATCCGAAGCGGACAGTTGATACAACCCCTGATCAATCTCCTTCGAGATCAGTTGTTGGCTTATGACCTTGTGCAGATGGACGAAACCACCGTGCAGGTACTGAAGGAGCCGGGCAAGGCGGCGCAATCAACGTCTTATCTGTGGTTGCAGCGCGGCGGGCCGCCGGAGGAGCAGGTGATCTTGTTTGACTACGATCCCTCGCGCAGCCAGACAGTGCCGAAGGCGTTGCTGGAGGGGTTTGCTGGCTACCTGCAAACGGATGGCTACAGCGGTTATCACGGCGTCGTCGCAGTCAACAGTCTGATTCATGTGGGCTGCATGGCCCATGCGCGGCGCAGATTCAGCGAGGCGGTAAAGGG
>JAWKZK010000021.1:0-79323 GCA_041396005.1 Halioglobus sp. | reverse complement strand
GATCGCGCGTAGCAACACCGGCCGGGCAGGCCGGAGTCTGTGTCACCTCGTCGTAGTAGCCCTGGATGCCGAGGTAGAAGTCCCGGTTTTCAAAATCGGTGAGCGCCATCATGAGCTGCGCGGCGCGTCCCATCGGCGCGCGAGCGAGCTGCTCGCGCGGTGCGGCAATGGCTCGCGCAGGCACCAAACCTTCCTCGGTGTCCAGGAAGATCACGTTCTTGTGCCCGTAATGGCGCTCGGGATCAGTGGACACCTGGCTCCACTCCCAGCCAAGGAACGCCACCATATCGGGATTCGCGGAATCGCCGGCGACTGCGTTGCACTCGCGAATGCTCGCGCGCGTCTCCCGCCAGCGGCGCGGCGTAATACCTTCTGCGTGGTCGTTAATGGACCAGAAGTCCAGGCCGGAACAGTAGCGAGCGAAATCGCAGGCATCTGCAGGCCCGCGCAAGCCGCTGCCGCCCATCAGCGGCACCGACATGATGAACGCGTCGGGGGAAAACGTGGTATGCACGTGCAGATCACCAAACAGGATGGAAGCCTGCTCACCGCGCGCGTCGGGGGCGGCACGTTGCAGGGTCCTCGCAGTGACCACCTCGGCAGGCAGCGCCGCGCCCTGTATGTCGCCTCGCCCCTGCGGTTCGCCGCAGCCAGCGAGCAGCAAGCACAGCAGCGGAGCACCGAGCAAACCGGAGGGCAGCCATTGCAAGAGTGCCGGGCAGAGCTTCATGGCCACTACTCTAGCGGCGCCAGGAGATGATAGCGAGGACTGATGAGGCCACAAAGCATTGCAAAAACAGCGCGCAAGCGACCGGCGGGCGCCTGGTTTATAGGCGATAGGGAACGTTTCTGATGGCGGGCCGATCTCCCTCCTCCGGTTGAATCTCCAGAGAAGTCGGAGTCAGCTTACACGACGATGCGCTTCTCGGCGGCGCCCGGAGGCGCCGCCGTAGCGGTCAGGTCGCCTCAGGCTTTTTTGCGCTTGGCCGGGGCCCGCTTCTTGGCCGCTGCCTTCTTCTTGGCAGGCGCTTTTTTCTTGGCCGGGGCTTTTTTCTTCGCCGGAGCTTTTTTCACCGCCGCCTTTTTCTTGGCAGGGGCTTTTTTCTTGGCCGCTGCCTTCTTCTTGGCCGGGGCTTTTTTCTTCGCCGCTGCTTTTTTCTTGGCCGGGGCTTTTTTCACCGCCGCCTTTTTCCTGGCGGGGGCTTTTTTCTTCGCTGCCGCTTTCTTCTTGGCAGGTGCTTTTTTCTTCGCTACGGCTTTTTTCTTTGGAGCTGCTTTTTTCACGGTTGCCACCTTTCTTTTCTTCCTGGTTGAAGACTTGCGCGCCCCGGCGGCACGTTCGACAACAGTCGCAGCCTGATTGGCTGCCCTGGCCTTACGGTCCTCCAGTATTGCGTCTGTTTTTATTGTCACTAGTTTTTCGGCGGCCTCGTAAGCGGCCTTGGTCATTCTTGCAACGGATTCTGCCAGTTCCTGTACCTGCGCCAGCAGTGCATCCACTTTTTTCTGGTTATCCGGCGATGCTTTCTGCCGCAACGTTGATCGTGCTTTCTTCAAACGGGTCGTTGCAGCGGAGTGCTTCTTGCGTGCCGCGCTGAGTTCGCGTTTGAGTTTGACATGCGATTTTTCAGACTCTGCAACCAGACGTTGACGCAGTTTTTCCACGTTCTTGTTCGCCTGTTCGGCCATCCTCGTGGCCTGTGCTAATTCTTTTTCTAACATCGCTCTCGCTGCTCCAGGTTGCCCTTGGGTACCGCGCCCTTAGTGTAGGCATATTTTGCCTGCTTGCGACAGTAATTTTTTACGCACTAATGCGCTGTTTTGCAAACACTTGCGATGGCGCAACTCCGCCAGCGCACATCGTGACGGTTGTGTCGGATGTTGCGCCGGGTATGATACGACCATCCCACGATGCGTTGACCGCCATCGACGCGCATTGATAGCGCAGACATTTGTGGGTGCACAATCAACGCCTATACTTAGGTCTCACTCAAGATTGCGGGGAACGCCCATGGAATACAACCCGGAGAAACATGGCATTGAATGCCCCAAGTGCGGTCATGGCATGCAGGAGATTTCGTACGGCGGCGATCTCGTGATCGACCGCTGCACCCACTGCAAGGGACTGTGGTTCGATCACGGTGAAGCCGAGCTGCTGAAGAGCAAGTGGATGGGCGATGCTCTCGACATTGGCAGCAAGGCGCAGGGAAAAAAGTGGGATGCGGTGGATGACATCGGCTGCCCGCGCTGCGGCCAGGACATGGAAAAAGCCTCGGATCCGGACCAGCCCCACATCTGGTATGAAGTGTGCCGCGATCACGGCATGTTCATGGATGCGGGGGAATTCACTGATTACAAGCACGAAACCCTTCTCGACTGGTTCCGCAGCCTGATCAGGGGCTCTCGCTAACGCGGTCGCATGTGCGCCCCGCCCCGGGACACCGCGGGCGGGACCCGCTTCCGGCAGGCTCGGGCGAATTGCCGCCCGGCTGCCGCTTTCAAGTCTTTACCAGGTGTAACCGATGCGCACGCGGTAGGTCTGGTCGAGGTCATCAATCCCTTCCACTGCACCAGAGTCGTATTCCCAGCGAATCTCGGCGGCCGCCTCAAAGTTGAACAGCAGCGGGAAGCCGAAGCCCAGCGTGGTGTCCACCACGACATCGGAGGTATCGTCGAGGCTCCACAAACCGAACTGATGCACGTAAAGCTGCGAATCGCCGCCCAGCAGGTTGCTGGTGATGTTGAGATCCCAGTTGGCAGCGCCGTAGTCATCGTCTTCGGCTACGATGAACTCTTCAGTCACGTAGGAAACACCGAATTCACCGGCCAGCGTGAACAGCGGATCGTCAAAGAATTGACGGCCGATAAACGGGCCCGCAAGCCAGCGAAGATCCAGGTCGCGGAACTCATCCTGCTCGACCTGGGCGAGAAATCCCCAGTAGTTGGGGTCTTCCAGGAAGTAGTCCCACTTGCCGCGTAGCAGCCAGTTATCGGCGCTCTTCTCGCCATTCACTTCATCGTTTTCGCCCCTGGCAAGCACGCGATACCGGTCTTGCACGCTGCGCCAGGTGGTCTCCAGCTTGTAGTCCAGCTCATCAGTCTCCGTATTACCGCGCTCCATCACCAGCGCAAAGCTCAGATCACCGTACCATTTGTAGCCGCGCCCGAGCTCCCACGGTTCCGGGTTGATCACGCTCAGGGACTCCACCGGGTAGCTACGGGCAGGCTCCGTGGTACTGCTCAACTGCTGGTCAGCGATACGCAGCGACTGATTCTCGAGCACGGTGGCGTCTTCCAGTATGACCGTCGTCGGCTCGGCGGTTGTCAGTGACTGGACCTTGTCGAGTTCGATGCTGACAGTGCCCGCAAACCCGGTTTCCACCGTTACCACGCCGTCGCGCGCTTCCACGACCTTGCCCAGGATACGCGAGCCGTCTTTCAATACGATCTCATCGACCGCGGTGGCGGTATCGGCGAATGCCGCCATGCTGCACAGTGCGGCGCCTGCCAGTGCGGTGGCGGATCGCAAAAACGTTCTGCTGAAAATCATGGTAACTCCCTCGATACTCTTGCGCGCGAAGGCGACAGTTGTTGTTTGCGGGGCCCCCATAATAGACATTTGCACGCACTGCACAAGTGTGCGGGGATGGCGTGCACCGAAGCGGGGCTGCTAGACTTGCAGGCTGTTTTTGCCCGGGGTGTCCAGCATGCATGAGTACGATTACGATCTGATTGTCATTGGCGCCGGATCCGGCGGCGTGCGAGCTGCCCGCATGGCGGCGGCATCCGGCGCACGCGTGGCGGTGGTGGAAGATCGCTACATGGGCGGCACCTGCGTCAACGTGGGATGCGTACCCAAGAAATTGTATGTGTATGCCGCTGAGTTCGGCAAAGCCTTCGCCGACGCGCGCGGCTTCGGCTGGGACAGCAACAGGCCTGCTTTCGACTGGCACACGCTGCGCGACAACAAAAAAAACGAGATCTCCCGCCTGAACGCCATTTACGACAATCTGCTGAAAGGCGTCGACGCGACCGTGATCGACGGCCGTGGTCAGCTCGTGGATGAACACACGGTGGCCGTCGGCAGCGCGCGCTACAGCGCTGAAAAAATTCTCCTGGCAACAGGCAGCTGGCCTCACGTGCCCGATTTCCCGGGCAGCGAGCACGCCATCACGTCCAACGAGGTTTTCGACCTCGAGCACTTCCCGCAGCGCCTGGTGATCGTTGGTGGCGGCTATATCGCGGTGGAATTTGCCGGCATTTTCAACGGCCTCGGTGCGCAGGTGACACAGCTCTACCGTGGGCCGCTGTTCCTGCGCGGCTTCGATACCGACGTGCGCGCGCATCTGTCGCAGGAAATGCTCAAGAGCGGCGTTGACCTCCGCTTTGAAGTGAACGTCGAGTCGATTTCGCGCGGCGCCGACGGGCTCCGCATCAACCTCACAGACGGCTCGGTGCTGGCGGCAGATGCCGTGCTGTATGCCACCGGACGCAAGGCCAACCTGCAGGGGCTGGGCCTGGAAAACGTCAACGTGAAGACCACCGCCAGCGGCACGATCGACGTAGACAGTGACTTTCGAACATCCCAGCCCAGCATCTTCGCCCTCGGCGACGTCACAGGCGGCATGGAGCTCACGCCCGTCGCGCTGGCCGAAGGTATGGCCTTCGCACGCGCGCAGTTCGGCGAAATCGACCGTGCGGTAGACTACGAATTCATCCCCACCGCAGTGTTCTCCCAGCCCAACATCGGCACCGTGGGCTTTACCGAGGAAGCGGCCCGCGCGGAATTCGGTGACATCACCCTGTTCAAATCCAGCTTTCGTCCCATGAAGCACACCCTGAGCGGGCGCGACGAACGAACCTTTATGAAAATGATCGTGGACACCGCTACCGACCGCGTCATCGGCGTGCACATGGTGGGGCCGGACGCCGGTGAGATCGTCCAGGGCATCGCCATCGCGATGCGCGCGGGCGCCACCAAGCAGATCTTCGACACCACGATCGGCATTCACCCGACCAGCGCCGAGGAATTCGTCACCATGCGCGAGCCCTGGACGGACGACTGAGCATGACCCTCGAACTGTGGCAGGCGGGTCTGCTGGTCGCAGTGGGTATCGTCGGGGGGTTCATGAATGTCATGGCGGGCGGCGGCTCGCTACTCACAGTACCGGTGATGGTGTTTATGGGGTTACCGGGGCCGGTGGCCAACGGTACCAACCGCATCGCCATACTGGCGCAGAACCTGACGGCCATCGCCACCTTCGCGCGCCGCGGCTTCCAGGACTTTCGACTCAGCCTCACGCTCTCGGCCTGCGCGATTCCCGGCGCGGTCGTCGGCGCGCTGGCCGGTGTGCGCCTGGAGGGCGAGTGGTTTGATCGCGCGCTGGCGGTGATCATGCTGGGCGTCATGCTGCTCATGCACTTCGACCGCGGCGCACAGCAGGCATCCACCGAGCACTCACCCTCGCGCAGGCAGCTGTGGCAGGGGCACCTGCTGATGGTGGGCGCGGGGTTCTGGGGCGGCTTCATTCAGCTCGGCGTGGGCTTCATCCTCATGCCCATTCTGAACCGGGTAATGGGTCTCGACCTGGTGCGTACCAATATGCACAAGGTGTTTATTGTGGCCAGCTATACCGTTGTCGCGCTGCTGGTATTTGCCTCACAGGTAGAGCTACTTTGGCTGGTCGGGCTGGCGCTGGCCGTTGGCAATGCGATTGGCGGGTACCTGGGGGCACATTTCAGCATCACCCGCGGAGAACACCTGATTCGTGCAGTACTGAACATTGTACTTGTCGCCTTTATCATTAAATTAGTGTTCCTGTAGCAATGGCGCCCGGCCCTTTGCCATCCTGATCACCCGTACAGACACGCGAAGCAGCGCACAGCGATGATTGAAGCGCAGTCACTCACCCGTTACTACGGCAGCACGCCCGCCGTACTGGACGTATCGTTCCAGATCGGCGACAACGAAATCGTCGGCCTGCTGGGCCACAACGGCGCCGGTAAAACCACCGTCATGCGCATGCTCAGCGGCCACCTGGAACCGGAGCGGGGACGGGTGCTGCTGGATGGTCTGGATATCGCACCACAACCCCGTCGTTTGCAGCGCCAGCTCGGTTATCTGCCGGAGCACCTACCGGTCTACCCCGACATGCTGGTGGTCGACTATCTTGAATACGCGGCCACATTGCGCGGCATAGCCGCCAAACAGCGCATGCACAGCGTGCGCGAAGTACTCGCCGCCACAGATCTCACTCACCGCGCGCTGGATCGCATCAGCGCCCTGTCGCGAGGCATGCGCCAGCGGGTCGGGGTGGCGCAGGCGATTCTGGACCGGCCCCGCCTGCTGATTCTGGACGAACCGACCAATGGGCTCGACCCGTCGCAGACGGACCACATGCGCGAACTCCTTCGGCGTCTCGCGCGCCGCGCGACTGTGATTCTGTCCACCCACATCCTGCAGGAGGTGGATGCGGTCTGTGATCGCGTACTGGTGCTGCGCAATGGTCGACTGGCAGTGGACGAACGACTGGAGAATCTCGACAGGTCGCGCAGTCTGCTGCTGCGAACCGATAACCGAGCCACGGCCCTGCCCGCCGCGCTGGCGGCATTGAAACCGCTGGTGTCCGTGCAGCAGGGCGAGCCGACCCCCGGCTGCTGGGAATTCCGCCTGCAACTGGGCGACACCGCGATGCCCGACGACGCTGCCAGTGAGGTCGCGCGCTGCGTGATCAGCAGCGGAGCACAGCTGTACTCGCTGGCGAGTGCCGGCCGCGATCTGGGCAGCCTGTTCCGCGAGGCGAATAGCGATGGCGACTGATTCCGTGGTGCGCCGGGTCGCGCAGAAAGAGCTCAGGCTGTTTTTTTCCTCCACCGTCGCGTGGCTGTTCCTGGCCGGATTTGCCGCCGTTACGCTGTTCACGTTTTTCTGGGTGGAATCTTTCTTTGCGCGCAACATCGCCGATGTGCGTCCCCTGTTCGAGTGGATGCCGTTGCTGCTGATTTTTCTCTGTGCGGCGCTGACCATGCGCATGTGGAGCGAGGAACGTCGCAGCGGCACGCTGGAACATGTGCTGACGCAACCGGCGGGGGTGTGGCGTTTCGTTCTCGGCAAGTTCCTGGCCTGCCTGACCCTGCTGGTGCTGGCGGTCGTCAGCACTCTCTGCGTGCCGTTGACGGTGTATCTCATCGCCGACCTCGATGTCGGCCCCGCACTCACGGGCTACCTCGCTACCGTACTGCTGGGCGCCGCCTATCTCGCAATCGGTCTGTTCAGCTCCGCGCGCACGGACAACCCGATTGTGAGTCTCATCGGTACCGTATCGCTGTGCGGCCTGCTGTACCTGCTGGGAAGCCCGGCGCTCACGGTATTCCTCGACGACCGCAGCGGTGATCTGTTGCGCCTGCTGGGCAGCGGCGCACGTTTTGACAGCATCGCCCGAGGCGTGATCGACCTGCGCGACCTGTTCTACTACGCGAGCCTGGTGCTGGGATTTCTGGCCCTGAACGTGTACGCGCTGGAACGTGAACGCTTCGCGCGCGGCGCCGCCAGTCCACGCCACCGCCGACGCCGCAATGTGCTGCTACTGCTGATCGCCAACCTGCTGCTGGCCAACGTGTGGCTGAGCCAGCTGAGCGCGCTGCGCATCGATACCACGCAGGGGCGCCTGTATTCCCTGTCCGACACCACGCGCTCGGTCCTGGACATGCTTGAGGAGCCGCTGCTGATACGCGCCTACTTCAGTGCCCGCACGCATCCGGCCCTGGCACCTCTGGTGCCGCAGCTGCGCGACCTGTTGCGAGAGTACGCGCTTGCCGGTGGCGGCCGCGTACAGGTGGAATTCATAGACCCTGAGCAGGCCCCCGCGCTGGAGGAAGAGGCCAATAAGCGCTACGGCATTCGCGCGACACCTTTCCAGGTGGCTGACAGACACCAGACCGCGCTGGTGAACGCCTACTTCAATCTGCTCGTGCGCTACGGCAGCGAACACCAGACCCTGGGGTTCTCCGATCTGATCGAAGTGCGCACCGCCGCCAACCAGCCCGCCGAAGTGCTGCTGCGCAACCCCGAATACGACATTACTCACGCGATCAAGAAAGTGTTCTCCGATTACCGCATGGGCGGCAACCTGTTCGATGGCGTGGAAGAGCCGGTGGAGTTCATTGCCTACGTATCGCCCGACGAAAAACTGCCTGCACAACTGCGCGCCTACCGCACGGCCATTCAGGCTGTGCTGGAAAACGCCGTGTCGGGTTCCAATGGCAAGTTCAGCCTGCGTTTCATCGACCCCGAGGCACGCGGCGGCGAGGTGGCACGCCAGATTGCGCAGGAGTGGGGGTTCCGGCCCATGATAGCGGCGCTGGACGATCAGTCCGCTTTCTACTTCTACATGACGCTGGCGGACTCCCGCCAGGTCGTACACCTGCCCACGGAAGATTTCGACGCCGACAGCTTCCGCTTGCTACTGGATACCGGTTTGAAGCGCTTCACCCGCAATTTCACGCGTACGGTGGCACTGGCGCTGCCATCCCGGTCTGACTCACAGGCGCCCGGCCCCTCTGGCGGCTTCGCTGACAACGCGCCGCAGTTCAGTCACCTGGAGCGCACGATCGCCAGCAACTACAACATTCAACTGGAAGACCTGGACGACGGCAGCGTCAGCCCGGAGGCCGACATACTGGCGGTGCTGGCACCCCTGGCGCTGGCGGAGGCGGCCGTCTACGCGATCGATCAGTTCCTGATGCGCGGCGGCACAGTGGTGCTCGTGACCTCGCCGTACACCGTGGAAGCCAGCGAGGGACAGCTGCGTCTTACCGACTGGATCAGCGGCCTGAACGACTGGCTCATACACAACGGCCTGCGCATCGGGGAAACCCTGGTGCTGGATACGCAGCACACTGCCTTCCCCGCACCGGTCGTGCGCCGCTCGGGCGACTATGAGTTTCGTGACATGCGAATGCTAGACTATCCCTATTTCGTCGACATTCGCCCGCCCGGCCTGTCGCCCGCGCACCCCGTCACCGCCGGCATGCGCCACCTGACCATGGCCTGGGCCTCACCGATTACGGTTGCCGCGAACACCGGCAGGCGCAGCATCCCGCTACTGCAAAGCTCTCCTGCCGCCTGGCTGAGCGACAGCATGGATATCATGCCGCGGGTGGACGCCGCCGGGGCGCCGGACGTCAGCGCTGAGGCCGGCCTGCGCGACGTCCATACGCTGGGCCTGGTGATGCAAGGCCGCTTTGACTCCTATTTCGCCGAGCTGGAGCAGCCGCCGGGCGACTACTCAGGCGCAGAATCGCCCAATCGGGTCCCGCGGGGCGCACCGCTGCGACGCTCTCCTGAATCGGCGCGAATCATACTGTTTGCCTCCAACGATTTCATGGACGACCAGGTGCTGAGCAGTATCGTCACCGCATCGGGCACGCAATACCTCGGGCCGCTGGAGCTGTTCGGCAACACTCTCGACTGGGCCCTGCAGGACGAACAGCTGCTGGCGATTCGCTCGCGCGGCCACTTCAATCGCACACTGCCGCCGATGGAGAAAAACGCCCAGCGCGCACTGGAGTACCTGAACTACGCTGCAGCGCTTTTGTGGCTCGCGCTGCTGGCGCTGCTGGGCGCCGTGCTGCGCTACGCGCGCCGGCGCCACTACGCACGGGCACTGCAGTCGTGAGCCGGGGTGTCGCCGGATTGCTGCTCCTGC
Source organism: Halioglobus sp. (assembly GCA_041396005.1). GTDB lineage: Bacteria > Pseudomonadota > Gammaproteobacteria > Pseudomonadales > Halieaceae > Marimicrobium. Next base: position 69,616 of record JAWKZK010000021.1, on the reverse strand, counting down.
TCGTGCTGCAGGGCGTACTCACGTTCAGCCTGTTCCAGCCCGATACGCCTGACAACAATGCCGAGAGATCCACAACCCTGCTCGACGTCGCGGTGACAAGCGTGAACGAAATCCGCATCAGTGACGGACTGGAGAATGAGGTCGTGCTGCGACGCGAGGGAGAGGCGTGGCTGCTGCCGGAGTTGAATGACATGCCCGCAGAGGGCGAGCGTGTGGCGGCACTGCTCGCCGCGCTCGACAGCAGCGGCCTGTGGCCGGTGGCCGATTCACCCGCAGCACGCCAGCGATTCCAGGTAGCGGACTACCGGTTCCAGCGGCGGCTCGAGCTGTTCGCAGGGGAGGCACTGCAAGCCACCGTCTATCTGGGCACCTCACCGGGCTTCCGCAAGGTGCACGCGCGCAATGCGCAACAGGGCGCCATTTACAGCATTCCATTGAGTAACTTCGCCGCACCGGTCACCAGCGGTGCCTGGCTGGACGGCGGATTGCTGCGCGTGCGCTCGCCACTGCGCATCGTCAGCGACGGCTACAGCCTCAACTACGCAGACGGGCAGTGGCTGGCGGGCACCGGGGCCACCCCGGATGCGCGCGAACTGCAGGCGCTGCTGGACGCACTGAGAAACCTGCAGATCAACGGCGTAGCCGGCGAGGACGAACAGCGTGAGTTATCCGCCGCCGAGGCCGACTGGGTCATTTCTGTGACCGGGCTAACGGGAAGCGCCACCCTGTCACTGTTCGAACGCGGCGGCAAACACTATATTCACAGCAGTGTTTTTCCCCATATCTTCACCCTGAGCGCCTACGATTACGCCAGGCTCACGGACATTGACCTGAGCCTCATATCGGGCGGGTAGAAAACATGCGCTGGCTGCGAGACCCCGGTGCGCGCTAGAATCCAGGCGGTTGTTCGGGAGACGTATTCGTGACACGTTTTATCCTTGTCTTTACGCTGGTATTGCTCGCGCTCTTCACTGTGGAGATGCTGGTGCCCGTGCAGACGCACGTGATCGTCCCGTTCACCGGCGCGCTGGCAACCCTCAGCGCGGCGCTGGTCACACCTTTCGACCCTTCCGTCGTGGCGTTCGGCAAGGTGCTGCAGTTCAGCGACACCGGCTTTGCGGTGTCTATCGAGGCGGGCTGCAACGGGGTGGAAGCCACCATCGTGCTCATCGCGGCGGTCGTCGCCTTTCCCGCAAGCTGGCTGCAACGCGTGGCCGCCATCCTGCTCGGGTTTGTCGCGATTCAGGCGCTGAACCTGGTGCGCATCATCAGCCTGTTCTATCTCGGCAACTGGAACATGGATTTTTTCAGCTGGATACACCTGTACCTGTGGCCCACACTGATCATGCTCGACGTGCTGATCTTCTTCGTACTGTACCTGCGCTACCTGGCGAAACGGCCGTTACCGGCAACCGCGCATGGCTGAGGCCAATCATCTGCGCCAGTTCCTGCTGCTGGTGTTCGTACTGCTACTACCGTGCTTTGCCCTGTGGACAGTGAGCAGCGGGCCGCTGGCCGTGCCGGCGATCGGTTTCGTCAACAGCGTACTGACTGCCTGGCTACCGCAGATCGTGGACACGCTGTACGTGGACGGGCAGCGGGCCCTGCTGATGACACGCTTCGGCGAAACCGGCGGCACGCTCATACCGCTTTCCGAGGCGAGTGAGCAACTCGGCTTCCCGGTGAATCCCTCGGTGCTTTCCTATTCACTGCCGTTCTACACGGCGCTGCATTTCGCCACACAGCGCGACAACTACCTGAACACCTGGATCATCGGCGTGCTGGTGCTGTACCCACTGATGGCGCTGGGCCTGCTCAGTGTGTGTCTGAAAACGTTGATGGTTGGCCTGGGCCGGGCGCTATTCCAGCAGCCAGACGCATGGGTGCCGGACCCGAACCTGATCGGGCTGCTCTACCAGGTCAATGTACTGCTGGTGCCAACGCTCGCCCCGGTGATGATCTGGTTGTGGCAAAGTCGCGAAACGCCGCTGTTGCGCAACATGCTGCGTTTCACGCAAGTGGCAGGTGATCCGCCGGCGGCAACCTGATTCCGGCGAAGAAATCGCAGGCTAGACTGCGCGCTTGATCCTCGCCACGGTCAGCGGCGCCAGCAGGCTGGCCAGCAAGACCAGTACAAACAGGTTGCCCGCACTGACATCGAACACCTGCAGAAATTCGCGCCAGGTCTGACCGCGCAAACCACCCAGCGCACTATCCAGTAACAGCGTCATACACACCCACTGCGCGCCAATCATCAGGTAGGCCCGACGCGACAGGCGCGCCCCGAGAAACCTGAAAGCCAGCCAAGTGACGCCGAAGACAATGCCTGACAGCAACAGGCCGCTCACCGACAGCGCAGTACGTTCGCCGAGCGCCGGGACCAGCAGCGAGTCCCGCAGCAGGCCGTTGCACACCGCCAGACAGGCGATGCCGAACCAGACGATCGCTGCCCGCAACGCGATATTCAGCCGATAAGTGCGCACGCAGCCTGACTCCAACGCGTCGGCGAGACCTAATCCTTGAATACCGGGCTGCGTCCTTCCTTGCGCGCCTTGATCGCCTCTTCAAAGTTCTGCGTCGTCATGCGCACGAAGAGTTGCGCATGCCCCTCGTGGTTCATGTGCGTATGCAGGCTGCCTGCATCCATGCCCGCCCACAGCATCTGCTTGCTGAGCTCCACGCCGATCTGGCTGAAACCGGTAATCCGCTCGGCGATGTTGTAACACTCGGCGAGCAGGTCGGCGGGGGGCACGGCGCGCGATACAATACCGATACGCTCCGCCTCCAGCGCATCGACATCGCGCCCGGTGAGCATGATCTCGAATGCGCGACTGGTGCCGATGGCGCGCGGCAGGAGATAACTGAGACCCAGCTCCGCCGAGGTGAGGCCGTTGTTAATACCCGCGGGGCGGAAGTACGCTCCGGTTGACGCAATGCGGATGTCGGTGGCCATGGCAAGACAGAACCCGCCGCCGATCGCGGCGCCGTTGATCGCACCGATGACCGGCTGGTGCATATCCTGTATCGCCTTGATGACATCGTCCAGGATTTTCATCGCGCGGCGCGCGATGCCCGGCACGGTGAGGCCGTCGAAAATATCCATCCAGCCCGGGTCTTCGAGATCCGCTCCGGAACAGAAGCCCTCACCGGCGCCGGTCACGATGACCACGCGGGTGTCATTATCGAAGCTGACTTCCTCCAGGGCCTCCTTGAACGGCACCATCACGTCGAACGCCATCGCGTTCATACGCTCGGGGCGATTCAGGGTGATCTGGGTGACGAAGGGACGGGGTTTTTCTACGGTAACAAAGGCCATGCTCATGGCTCCTCACTCACTGCGACAGGCTTCGAGACTACGCTTTGACGCGCCCCGGGGCCATGGCCTCAGCGGCCACAGCGGCTAGGCGCGCAGGCGCTCAAGAATGCTGGAGAAATCCCGCCCGCCGTTGCCGGAGGCCTGGTGCTCGCCGTACAGGGTCTGCGCCAGTTTACCCAGCGCATTGTCCACGCCGGCCTGATCCGCAATGCTCATCGCGAGGCCGAGATCCTTCACCATCAGGTCCACCATGAACCCGGGTTTATAGTCGTTGCTCGCCGGTGCTTTTTCCATCACGCCCGGATAGGGGTTGTACACTTCGAGCGACCAGTTGCGTCCGGAGCTGGCCAGCATGATCTGGGATAGCACCGCCGGGTCCAGCCCGTTGCGCGCACCCATCTCCAGTGCCTCGCAGGTGCCGATCATGTGTATGGCGAGCAGCATGTTGTTGCAGCCCTTGGCCACCTGCCCGGCGCCCGCGGGGCCCGCGTGGAAGATATTCCTGCCCATCGCCGCGAGCAGACCGCGGGCCTTGTCAAAGGTCGCCGGCGCGCCGCCACACATGAAGGCCAGCGTGCCGGCCTCGGCCGCGGCCACGCCGCCCGATACCGGCGCGTCCATGAAACCGATGCCAAGCTCCGCCGCGCGGGCGCCTACTTCACGGGCAGTGGTGGCATCTATCGTGCTGCAATCGAGTACCGTGGTTCGCGCATCCAACCGCGCCAACAGGCCCTCGTCGCCGAGATACGTGGCGGCCACATGCCGGCCCGCAGGCAACATGGACACGACAAATTCGGCGTCCCGGGCCGCGTCCGTCGCGGAGGAGGCCACGCTGGCACCGGCGGCGCGCGCACCCTCCACCGCCGCGTCGACCAGGTCGAATACCGTTACCGCATGGCCCGCGGCGAGGAGATTGCGGGCCATCGGGCCACCCATATTTCCCAGGCCAATGAACGCTACGCTGGACATGTCTCTCTCCTGTATCGGGCGCTACAAATCCGCCAGGGGATTGGTCTCCCACGGCGCGCTGAAAAATGTGTCGAGTACGCCGTCGGGTATCGCGCGAGATGTCGCGTACTGCCAGGCGGGCTTGCGATCCTTGTCGATGAGCAGTGCGCGCACGCCTTCGGCAAATTCGGGGTGACGCACGATATTGGTGGCCAACTGTATCTCGGATTGGAACACCTCCCTGAGCGAGGCCTGCCGGTTGTCCTCCAGTTGCCGATGAATCCATCGCGCCGCCAGCCTCGAGCCGCTGGCAAGACTCTGCTGCGCCTTCTCCAGCCAGGGGTCACTCGTTTCAAGTGTCAGGATGTTGTCGATGATCTGGTGAATATCATCGCCGTCGCACAGGGCATTGATCGTGTCCAGGTGAGGCTCCACCTGTCCGCCAGGGCACTGCCCGATGCTGCCCTCGGCAAAGGGCCGCAACAGTGCGTCAAGCGCGGCGTGGTTCTCCGCCGGCGAGGTACTCCAGGCGTGTTGCGTAAGCTGCGCCAGCACCTCCGACTTGTGCGGGCTGGCAATAAACCGGTCGGCGATGCCACAGTAGATGGCGTCAGCCGCGTTGATGGACGCACCCGTCAGCGCCAGGAATAGCCCCGCCCTGCCAGGCATACGATTGAGAAACCAGGTGCCCCCCACATCGGGGAACAGTGCAATACTGATTTCAGGCATGGCGATACGGGTTTTTTCGGTCACGATCCGCTGAGAGCAGGCGGCCATGACGCCAAGGCCTCCCCCCATGACAATACCGTGGCCCCAGCAGAGCAACGGCTTGGGGTAGGTGTGCAGCGTGTAATTCATACGATACTCGCGGGCGAAGAAAGCCTCTGCGTACTCGCAGGGACCGCCCGGCGTTTCCACGGCGGAACGGTACAGGGCCTGTACATCTCCTCCTGCGCAGAACGCCTTCTCGCCAGCGCCCTCGATGAACACTGCGGCAATGGATTCGTCGTCGCGCCAGTGGGCGAGCTGCGTCGTCAGCAGGTCAACCATCTCCAGCGTGAGGGAATTCAGGGTGGCGGGCACGTCGAGCGTCACCTGCCCGACCCTGCCGGCCCGGGCCGGCAGTTCGGCAAATACCATGGGAGCGTCTGACATGGGCTGGGTCCTCAGGCGTTTTTCCATACCGGTTTGCGTTTCTCCAGAAACGCATTGACGCCTTCCTTCTGGTCGGCGGTGGCAAACAGCTCGGTAAAACGCTCGCGTTCTCCCTGCAAGCCGCTGGCGAGTGCGCCGTCGCGGGCGGAGTGGATCAGGCTCTTGCACAAGCGCACGGAGGTCGGGCTCTGCTCGGCCACCTGTTCCGCCAGCGCCAGGGCGCGCGCCAGCGCCTGTCCGGTGGGAACCACTTCCTCCACCAGACCAATGCGCTCCGCGGTGGCGGCATCAAGGCGCTCTCCGCACAGAATCACGCGCTTTGCCCAGCCCTCGCCCACTAGCCAGGCAAGCCGCTGCGTGCCGCCGGCGCAGGGCAGCAAGCCTACTTTGGCCTCGGGCAGAGCCATCTTCGCCTGCTCTTCGGCGATGCGGATGTCACAGGCGAGCGCCACTTCCAGCCCGCCGCCCATGGCAAAGCCGTTTATCGCGGCAATGGATACACCGCGAAAATCCGCCAGCGCTTCGAAGCCTTCACCGAAAAAACGCGCCATCTCGGCGGCGCGTTGCGCATCGCCGTCGGCGAACAGCTTGAGATCGGCGCCCGCAGAGAAAAACTTGTCGCCCGCGCCCGTTATCACCAGCGCGTAAATGGACAGGTCGGCGTTGAGCGCCGCCACCACGTCGCGCAGGGCGGGCAGGCTCTCCACGTCCCAGGTGTTGGCCGCGGGATTATCGATTGTCAGCAGCGCCACATGGCCGCGAATGTCCACTTTCAGTTTGTCCGAACTGCTGATACTCACTTGATCACCTCCAGTGCCCCGTCCATTAACAGTTTACGCGCGATAATGACGCGCATGATCTCGTTGGTGCCCTCCAGAATCTGGTGTACGCGCGTGTCGCGCACATGCCGCTCCATCGGATACTCACGAATATAGCCATAGCCGCCGAACAACTGCAGCGCCTGATTACACACGTCGAAGCCTACATCGGTGGCGAATCGTTTTGCCATGGCACAGTAGGTTGAGGCCTGGCTGTCGCGCGAATCCAGCTTGCAGGCCGCCAGGCGCACCATCTGCCTCGCGGCCACCAGCTCGGTCAACATATCCGCCAGGCGGAACTGCGTTGCCTGGAAATCGACGATGGCGGTATCGAACTGCCGGCGTTCGCGCACGTAATCGGTGGCCTCCTGCAGCGCCTGCTGCGCCGTGCCCACGCTGCAGGTAGCGATACTGATGCGCCCGCCGTCCAGGCCTTCCATCGCTATGGCAAAGCCCTGGCCCTCCTCGCCGAGACGATTGGCCACCGGCACACGGACGTTGTCGAAGTTGATCGCACGCGTGGGCTGCGCATTCCAACCCATCTTGTCTTCTTTCTTGCCGTAGGTGATACCGGGTGAATCAGCGGGTATCAGCAGCGCGCTGATACCCTTTGGTCCGGCTGCGCCGGTGCGCAACATCACGACGAGCACGTCGGTTTCACCGGCGCCGGAGATAAACACCTTGCTGCCGTTCACCACGTAGTCGTCACCCTCCCGGCGCGCGCTGGTCACCAGCGAGGCCGCGTCGGAACCGGCGCCCGGTTCGGTCAGGCAGTAGGATGCCAGCAGCTCGCCGCTGCACAACCGGTGGCACCAGCGCTCTACAACGCTCTCGCTGCAGTAGCGGCCGATCATGGAAGTTGCCATATTGTGAATGGTGAGAAACGCTGCAGTGGCGGTGCAGCCCATGGCGAGCTCTTCCACAATCAGGCTTGCATCCAGGCGGCTCATCGCCAGGCCGCCGGCCCGCTCGGGCGTGTACAGTCCCATGAACCCGAGTTCCCCGGCCTGGCGCAGGGCGTCTCTGGCGAACGCCGCGTTCGCATCCCAGGCGGCGGCGTTGGGCGCCAGGGCGCCTGCCGCAAACGCCCTCGCCGCCTCGATATAGGCCCGCTGCTCGTCGCTGAGCGAAAAATCCATACGCTGAAACCCTCGCGGTGACGCTGCCTAGCGCAGGTTGATACTCATGTTGGGCTGGTTGCCCGAGCCTTCACTGTGCGTCCAGCGCGCGGTAATGGTTTTCGTCTCGGTATAGAAGCGCACCGCCTGTTTGCCGTAGGCATGCAGATCGCCGCGGAACGAACCGCGCCAGCCGGTGAACGAGAACATCGGCAGCGGCACGGGAATGGGAATGTTGATGCCTACCTGGCCCACCAGCACCTCGTGCTGGTATTTGCGGGCGGCGCCGCCGGACGCGGTAAAGATCGACGTGCCATTGCCCACGCTCAGCGCGTTCACCAGCGCAATCGCCTCATCCAGCGTGTCCACGTGCATACAGCACAGTACCGGGCCAAAAATCTCCTCGCGATAAATCGCCATGTCCGGCGTGACGTCGGCGAAGAGCGTGGGGCCTACCCAGTTACCATCGGGTAGCCCTTCCACCGCGATAGCCGAGCCATCCAACAGGCAGCTCGCCCCTTCCTGCTTGCCCTGCTCGATCAGGCGCAACACGCGTTCGTGGGCCTGACGCGAAATAATCGGGCCGTAGGCGGCATCGGCGTCATTCCAGGCACCAGGACGCACGCGCGCCATACGCTGGGCGAGGTCGTCTACCCAGGCGCGGGATTCGCCGACGAACACCGCCACGGAGATGGCCATGCAGCGCTGGCCCGCAGCGCCCACTGAAGCGCCCACCAATGCGTTCAAGGCAGCGTTCCGATCCGCGTCGGGCATGATGACCATATGGTTCTTGGCGCCCATCATGCACTGCACGCGCTTGCCCGCCGCCGTCCCAGTCTGGTAGATGTGCTCGCCCACACGGGAGGAACCCACAAACGACACCGCGCGGATATCCGCGTGGTTCAGCAGCTGGTCCACCTGCTCGGCGCCACCGTGCACCAGGTTGAGTACGCCCGCCGGCGCACCCGCCTCCATGAATAGTTCCACCAGGCGAACCGGGGTGAGCGGATCCTGTTCCGAGGGCTTGAGCACGAACGTGTTGCCGCAGGCGATCGCCAGGGGGAACATCCATAGCGGAATCATGGCGGGAAAATTAAACGGCGTGATGCCGGCCACCACGCCGATCGGCTGGACGTAACTGTAGGTGTCGATTCCCCCGGCCACGTTCTCCACCGTTTCGCCCATCATGTTTGAAGGCACGTTGGCGGCCTGTTCCACCACTTCGATACCGCGCCAGACGTCGCCCTTGGCGTCTTCAAAGGTTTTGCCGGTATCCTGCGAGAGTATTTCCGCGAGCTCGTCGTGGTGCTCCTTGAGCAGATGACAGTAGCGCATCATCAGCCGCGCGCGCTCCGCCACCGGCACCTCTTTCCAGGTGTTGAATGCAGACGCGGCGCTCGCTACCGCCCGCTCTACCTCGTCGCGCGTGGCGTGCGGGACCTCGGCCAGCAGTTGCTGCGTGGCCGGATTGGTGACCGGCAATTTGTCGCCGCTGCTGCTCTCGACAAACTCACCATTGATAAACAGAGGAACCTGCTGGGTCATGATCTTCACCTGCGTGCGCACGATTAATAATCCCCAAAGGCTAGCACCTGCCGCGACAGATGGACATTGCCTAAGTTGCGGCTATTATGGACTATATTGCGAACTTGTTGCGCGCTGCCGCTGAGCCTAAAAACCATGAGCGCTCCCTCCAAATGGCCACTGCCGGAAAACGGTATCCGCTTCGTCACACCCGCGTTCATGCAGGCGGAGCTGTCGCGCCACCCCCTGACCCGGGAGTGCTATCCCACCGCCATGGGCTTCTACCCAAGCGCCACCGGCCACCGCATGCAGCGTCCGCGCCACGACGACAACCTGCTACTGTATTGCGTTGCAGGGCAGGGGCACGCGCACTGCGACAGCTGGTCGGGCAAGGTGGCGCCGGGAGACGCGCTGGTGCTGCCGCAGGGCCTGGCGCACGAATACCAGGCCAGCGGAGACGATCCCTGGAGCATTTACTGGGTGCACTTCCAGGGCAGCGCGGCGGCAATGTTCAACCAGTATCTCGGGTACCGTGAGAACGGCAAACCACTCACCGCCGTGGGTGTCTCGCCGACGCTGGCTGCCCGTTTCCGCGAGATGATGGCCGTGCGCCGCACGGGCTACAGCACGCATGCCTTTGTTCACGCCGCCAACCAGTTGCGCCAGCTGCTCACACAGATCGCCGCGGCCATTCGCAGCAGCGAGGCCAGCGACCGGCACAGCTTCGACCTGGAGAGGCTGCAGCGCTTTATGCAGGAGAATATCGACCAGCCACTGGATCTGGACACCCTGGCAGCCACGGCGAGCCTGTCGAAATACCACTTCGCCACCAAGTACAAAGCACTCACCGGCTATTCACCGATCCGGCATTTCCTCAACATGAAGATGGAACACGCGGGACACCTGCTGGATTCCAGCGAACTCAGCGTGAAAGAGATTGCCGCGACCCTGGGTTACGACGACCCGCTGTATTTTTCGCGCCAGTTCAGCCGAACCGTGGGCGTGTCACCCCGAGCCTACCGCAGATCCGTTCGCGGCTAGCTGCTGCGGTCTCGGCTCGGGTTTCAGCACTTCCGGGGAGCTGGTGAGATGCCGCATAAGCATCGCGCGCATCCACTGGTGCGGCGCGCTGCGCGATGAGCGGGTATGCCGCATCAGCGACATCTTGCCCCGGTTCCCGCTGTGGGTGTTGCGGATCATGCGCTTGAGCTCGGCCGGCATTTCGTGACCGATGATCCGCTCGCGATACAGACCACCCTCCTGAAAACCGGCGTTAGCCACCAGCAGCGCATCGGTACGCGTGAGCACGCCCACCGCCGAGGAAAACTGGGTGGTTTCCAGCACAATATGCCGATGCACCCCGTATTGTCCGAGCACATCGTCCACCATGCTGGTGTTCTCGCGGGTCAGGCCGGGCAAGTAAAGGCGCAAATGCGGATACGCCAGGAAATCCTGGAGGTTCATCTCTTTTTCTGCCAGGGGGTGATCTACGCGCATGTAACAGCGCGGTGCGATCGCCGCGATCGGCTCGGCGAGAATATCGCGTTCGGTTTCCAGCGCAACGAAAGCCGCGAAATCCGCCTCGCCTTTTTTCAACTGATCCTGGTAGTCCGGAGGCACCTCGGCCATGATCAGCTGCACGTTTGGCGCCACCTGGGACAGCTCCGCCATCAGGTTGGGCAGCAGTGATTCACACAGAATGGGCGGCATCAACAACTTGAAACTGCCGCCGTAGGTTTCCGGGCTGAATTCCACGTCGCCCAGTACCTGCTCCACCGTTTCCAGCAGGGCCGGCAGCTGCTTGCCGAGTTCTTCGGCCCGTGGCGTGGGAACCAGCCCGTGCGCGGTACGGGTGAACAGCTCATCCTCGAACGCATCGCGCAGCTTCTGCAGGGTTTTGCTCAGTGCCGGCTGCGATACCGACAGCCGCTCCGCAGCGCGCGTCACATTGCGCTCCTCCAACAGGATCTGCAGCGCAACCAGCAGGTTGAGATCCGTTCTTATCAGTTTCCGCGAAATCATGCTGTCATCCGGATATAACTGTTAGTTATACAAAAATGCTAACAGAGTGACCCGTTCAAAGCGACCGGCAAAATTACACCGGCTCAGGCCCTCTTCGCGGCGCCGGGCTCATCGGTAGTCGACCCAGCCGGCGACTGCTAACATACCGTTGCCAAGGTCATGCCGTGCTGAGCCCGCGAGGTATCGTGCGCGCAACCGACCAGCCGCGCACACCGGACATTTCGCTACCACTCCCAGAGGGTATTCGCATGCGCACCATCCAACTCCTGCTAACGGCAGCACTCTCATTCGGCCTGGCTGCCTGCAGCGGCGTGGCGATAGACCCCTCGCCGGTGGATACCTTCGCCGCGAAAGACTATCGCTACTACACCTGGCGCACGCCACCGCTGCCGGCCACTACCCGCTCGACAGACCTCGTGTACCAGATAGACCCGGTGCTGCGCGAAGTGGTCGACAACAGCCTGGCGAAAAAAGGTTACGTACAGGATGCGCAGCGCGCCCAGTTCAGCGTGGACTATCTGTACGCGCCCGGACTCGTGCAGGGCGCGGAGCCTGAGCAGGCGAGCAACATCTCGCGGCTACCCAGCGCCACCGCCAACCGCATGGTGGACCAGGCCAGCGTAGACAACGCGATCGCCCTGGGCGGGGTGAAGGAAACGAATAATATCCGCCTGCAGTTCAACGATGTCGCCGGCCAGACCGTTGTCTGGCAGACCACGCTCACCAAAATCGTGGAAAACGCCAACCGCGTCGACAGGGACAAGTTGCGCACTGATCTGTCGCGCTACCTGGAACGCGCCATGGGGCCGCTGCCGGACGCATCCGGCAAATAGGCGCCCCCCGGGACGCACAGAGGCACTCAGCGCGTATACACCTGCGGGTTTGCGCAGCGCGGCATCTCCCTGCCCTGCAGCACCGCGAGCGCGTTATCGATGGCAAGGCCGAGCATGGCGGCACGCGTCTGACCGGTGGCGCTGCCAATATGCGGCGTGAATACCACGCGCGGGTGCTCGAGCAGCGCGCTGTCGGTATCCAGCGGTTCCCGTTCAAACACATCCAGGCCGGCGGCGAACAGGCGCTGTTCGTTGAGCGCCATCGCCAGCGCCGCTTCATCCACGATGTCACCGCGTGCGGTGTTGACCAGCACTGCGCCGGGTTTCATCGTGGCGATGCGATCGGCATTGAGCAGGTTGCGCGTGGCGGCGCACAGGGCCACATGCACACTGACATAATCGCTGCGCTGCAGCAGCGTTTCCAGGCTCACGCTGTCAACGCCGGCCATTCGACGACCTGAACGGCTCCAGGCGATCACACGCATCCCGAAGGCCAGCGCACGCCGCGCCACCGCCTGGCCGATCCCACCCAGCCCCACGATGCCCAGCGTGGCGCCGCTCACATCCTTGCCGAGAAAAAAATCCGGCGCCCAGCGCGACTCCGGCACCCAGTGTCCTGCGCGTACAAAACGATCGCCCTCGGCCACCCGGCGAGCCGCCGCCAGCAATAATGCAAACGCGGTGTCGGCGGTAGCCTCCACCAGAACGCCAGGCGTATGCCCCAGCGGTATGCCGCGCTCGGTGAGCGCCGCCACGTCAACATGATCCACGCCCACCGACACACTGGACACAAAGCGCAAATCAGGCATGCGATCCAGTAAGGCCGCGTCGATACGATCCGTCAACAGACAGAGCAGGCCCTGGCATTGCGCGAGGAGGGGTGGCGCATTGGCCGCGTTTAATCCTGCACCTGAATCCGCTATTCGCAGATCGCAGTGCGCCGCGAGTTCGCTCAGGCGCTCGCCCGCCAGCGGTGCAGTGACATAGATCAGCGGGGTCACAACGACAGGCTTACAGGGGGGCCGGGTCCAGGCCTATCATCTTCACCAGCCCGGCCTGCCACTCCTGCAACCGCGACAGCGGATACGCGGCACCTTCAGGCAAATGCCCCCAGACCGGGCGCGGCCAGCAGGCATCGCCCACATAGCGCCCAATGACATGCAGGTGCATCTGCGGCACCACATTGCCGAGGCCGGCGAAATTCACCTTCTCGAAGCCCAGCACCTGCTTGATGAATTCGGACACGCCGGCACAGTCTCTGAGCACCGCATCGCGATGCTCCTCGGCGAGATCCAGCACATCGGCAAGGCGCGTATCCGGCACGAGGATGAACCAGGGCAATGAGGCGTTGCGACTCAGCAGTAACTCCGTGGCCGCAAGCCGGCCCAGGTAGTGACACTCTGACAACAGCTGCGGATTGATCTCTACAGGGTTCATCACACGCGCTCCCGGCGGTTTCCTAAATGGTCATGCCGCCGTCCACAACGATACATTCACCGTTGGTATAGGAACTGGCGCCGGAGACGAGATACAGCACAGTGCCCGCCATTTCTGCAGGCTCGGCGTGGCGTCCCATCGGTATGCCCTTCACCGCCTCGGCGTAGATAGCGTCATTGTCAAACAGGGCGCCTGCAAATTTGGTGCGCGTCAGGCCCGGCAACAGCGCATTGCAACGAATGCCGAAACCGCCGCACTCCTTGGCAAACACTTTGGTCATGTTCACGACCGCGGCCTTGGTGATGGAATATATCCCCTGCATGGGGCCCGGCTGCAGCGCATTGATCGACGCCGTATTGACGATGGCGCCACCGCCCTGGTCACGCATCAGCTTGCCCGCCTCGATAGACATGAAAAAGTAACCGCGAATATTCACTTCCACCGTCTTGTTGAAGGCGCCCAGATCGGTATCCAGCACATGCCCGAAATACGGGTTGGTTGCCGCATTGTTGACACAGATATCGAGGCGTCCGTGGGTCTGCCTGATATGCGCGAACAACGCGGCGATATCGTCCATGTTGCCGACATGACAGGCGAACGCTTCCGCGCTGCCGCCGGCCCCGCCAATGCTGTCCGCCACCCGCTGACAGTCGTCGAGCTTGCGGCTGGACACGATAACGTGGGCCCCCTGCTGGGCCAGCAGGCGAGCGACTTCCTCGCCGATACCGCGGCTCGCGCCGCTCACGAGCGCGAGTTTTCCGTTCAGGTCGAACAATTGGGTAGACATGCTTGTGACTCCTCCAGGCCGGTGAATGGGTGTGGCAGCCAGGCTACGCTCAGGCGGTGCCTGGCCATCGCTTCACCCTGCCGCTGTCGATATCGAACAGATCGAGCGCGCGCCCCACACTTTGCGTGACCATATCGTCGATGCTCCCCGGGCGCGCATAAAAGGCCGGCACGGGCGGCGCGACAATCGCGCCCATCTCCGCCAGCTGCGCAAGAGTCCGCAGGTGTCCGGCGTGCAACGGCGTTTCACGCACCATCAGAACCAATCGGCGACGCTCCTTGAGCACCACATCGGCGGCGCGTGTGAGTAGCGTTGAGGTGACGCCAGTGGCGATTTCCGAGAAGGTGCGCACCGAACACGGCGCAATCAGCATCCCGGCAGTGGCAAAGGAACCGCTGGCGATGGCTGCGCCCACATCCGCAACCCGGTGCACCTCGTCCGCCAGCGCCTCCACCTCGGACACCGAAAGCTCGAGTTCGTGCTGGAGGGTGAGCTTTGCCGATTTACTCATCACGAGGTGCGTGCGCACACCACAATCGCGCAGCAGCTGCAGAGCGCGTACGCCGTAGATGATCCCCGAGGCACCGCTGATACCGACGATCACCGGCAATGCGCCCTGCTCACTCGCCGCCATTAGGGACCGCATCGCCACTGTGCCGTACGGGTTCCGCAACACGCTGCACCATGATCTGCAGCGGGCCGTCGGCAAACGGGTCGATGTATTCCGTGGTGGTAAACATAAGCTGGTCGCCCGCGACAATGGTTGCGCGCAGGGCGTAACGCAGCCGCGCCTGGATTGACGCGGGATCATACCCCAGCGTAAAACCGTAGGGCGGGCCACCTTCCAGCGGCAGGGTCACCGAGCTGATAACGGTGGCCATGGCGTCGGCGCGGGAGATATCTTCGAGCTGCACCTGCAACCGGGCATCGGGGGGCAACAGCATGCGTTCGCGATACGCTACGCTGCCCTCGATAGTGCCGCTTCCTGCGCCTGCCGCGGAGTCAGCCGTATCGGCGCCACAGGCGGCCAGACACGCGGCCGCCAACAGCGCCAGGACACTGGCGCGCACCCCAAGCCCGGGTGTCATATTCCACCGTGCGCTAACCCCTGAACGCTTCACGCTTTTTCCACTGTTCACTGCGCATTCACCGCACCCCGTCTCAGGCCGACAGCCGCTCCAGCATTGACTGCATCCGCTGCTGCAACAGGTGAACCGCCTTCAACGGGCGCACCATCACCTTGAACTCACTGATCATGCCAGCCTCGTCGAACGTCATGATATCCACGCCGTTGACGATAATGCCATCGAGATCGCACTCAAACTCCAGCACCGCGTAAGGCCCGTCAACCACTTCCTTCACATAATGAAAACTGTCATTGAATACCTGAAAGGCGCCGCCGAGGTACTTTTTGGTCAGCTCGCGCCCTGCCTGCGGCGTATGCAGCACGGGGGAAATAAAGACACAGTCTTCCGCCAGCACCTCATCCAGCCGGTGCATCGCGCCACTGGACAGTATCTCGTGCCACAGGGCCAGTGTTTGCGTCATGGATGTTC
Source organism: Halioglobus sp. (assembly GCA_041396005.1). GTDB lineage: Bacteria > Pseudomonadota > Gammaproteobacteria > Pseudomonadales > Halieaceae > Marimicrobium. The sequence goes on along the minus strand of JAWKZK010000021.1, from coordinate 54,102 downwards.
CTCGCTCAACGAACCGTCAGCATAGCGCAGGCGGCCTGGTGTGTGCGCGCTAGAGATCGGTTTCCTGCTGGTATTCACGCTCTATGCGCTCCTGTAATTCGTAGCGCGCCACTCCCTGGTGCACAGAGGCCGAACGCAACCGCTGGTGGTAGCGCCTGGAGCGGTAGTATCGCACCAGTCTGGCGAACCGCACAGGCTCGGTTTCGCCCGCGATCAGTTCTTCGATAAAGGCGATATCAATACCCACACGATACGCGATGCGGCTCGGACGAATCTTGTGCGCATGGAACTCGGCCACAATATGTATCTGCTCCTCGCGGGAATAGTGGCACTCGCGCGAGTAACCATAGGGTGGCGAGGGTGTGCGCGGATCATCGCGCTGCTTATCGAAAGACATTCGACATTATTAGCCGCTGGCGCGTTGGTCGACAAGTGCAGGCCTTTCGGGAGGCGCTATTCGTGGCCCAAGTGGTCAAATTTTGTACGCAATGGTCTATAATGATCGATTACCAGCAGCTCTCACCCCCGCGGGAGGGAGACACCCAATAACGGCGAGGATCAAACCCATGAACGCACCGGAGCAGGTCACCACACAGGGCGATATTGAGCAGCAGATGCGCGATACGCTGGCGCAGCAGCGTGCAGACTATCTGAAGGAGGGTGTTGTCTCCGCCGAAACCCGTATCGACAGGCTGCAGCGCGCCGTCGATGTGCTGGTCAAGTACCAGGGCAAGGCCGTGGACGCACTGAACTCGGACTTCAGCTGTCGCCCGCGTGAAGTGACCCTGCTCACGGATGTGGGCGCCGGCATTGCGCCGCTGAAACACGCCATCAAGCACGTACGCAAATGGATGAAGCCCGAGAAGCGCGCCACCATGTTCCCGCTCAACCTGTTCGGCGGTCGCTCGCGTATCGAGTACCAGCCGCTGGGGGTGGTAGGTATCATCGCACCGTGGAACTTCCCGGTGAACATGGTGTTCGCACCACTGGCCGGCGTACTTGCCGCAGGCAACCGTGCCATGATCAAGCCCTCTGAGTTCACGCCCGCCACCTCCGAGGTGCTGGCCGAGATGATCGCCGAGGCCTACGACCCGAAGGAAGTCGCGCTCTTCACCGGCGGCCCGGAAGTCGGCCAGGCGTTCTCCAGCCTCCCCTTCGACCACATGATTTTCACCGGCGCCACGTCCATAGCGCGCCACATTCTCGCAGCCGCGTCAAAAAACCTGGTGCCGGTCACACTGGAGCTGGGCGGCAAATCGCCGGTGGTCATATCGCGCAGCGCAGACATCGAGAAGAGTCTCGGGCGCATCATGCTGGGAAAAACCATGAACGCCGGCCAGATCTGCCTGGCACCGGATTACCTGCTGGTACCGCAGGAAAAACTGCACGAGGTGATCGAGGCGGCACAGAAAGCGGTAGCCGACATGTATCCCAGCATTCTCGCCAACCCGCAGTACACGTCGGTGATCAACGAGCGGCATTTCGCGCGCCTCAACGGCTACCTGCAGGAAGCCAGCGAACGCGGCCAGAACGTCATTCCCGTGAACCCGGCAAACGAGGATTTCAGCCAGCAGCAGGGCACCATGAAAATCCCGCCCACGCTGATTCCCGAGCCCGCCGACGATCTGAAAATGATGGAAGAGGAACTGTTCGGCCCGCTGCTGCCAATTCGCACTTACGAGAAATTCGAAGACACCATTGATTACATCAACAGCAAGCCGCGCCCCCTGGCGGCCTACTACTTTGGCGAAGACAAGCGCGAAGAAGAGGCGCTTACCAGCCGCACCACCTCCGGTGGCGTGTGCATCAACGATGTGATCATGCACGTGATGCAGGAAGAGCTGCCTTTCGGTGGTGTCGGTCCGAGCGGCATGGGCGCGTACCACGGTTTCAAGGGTTTCCAGACGTTCAGCCATGCCAAATCGATCTACAGCCAGGCGAGCCTCAACATCGCCAAGCTGGGCGGTATGCTTCCGCCCTATGGCAAGGCAACCGAGAACACGATCAAGATGCAGATCAAGCGCTGAGACAGCCCTGTTCCCGGCAAGGGGCCGCAAGGCCCCTTTTTTATTGGCGGGCTGGCGGCTCAATCAGCAGCGTGGGTATCCCCAGCGCGTGGCTCTTCACGGTAGCCACACGCGTACCGGGCTTGCGGCCCTCGCGCAGTTCGCTCACGGCCACGCTGCGCGCCGCCAGGTCGGCACGCAGCTTGCCGAGATCGGGGTGACGGTAAGCGATACCCCAGAAATCACTCGGCATCTCGCGCCCGGCCTGTTCTTCCGGCGCGATCACTTCCAGCGTCAGCTTTCCGGTACGGAAAAACAGCATGCGTCCGCCCCACTCGGGCACCGTTTTATCCAGCGCCAGGCGCATACCGAGCGCCACCGCGAACAGCGCGATACAGGCATCGGCATCCTGCGTGCGCAGCACCAGATGATCCACGCGCAACGAACACGGAGACGGTAGAGCCGCCTGCGCCAGCCGACTCGCCATGGCGCTGCCGTCACACACAAACACCTGAAGACCCAGCGGGTTCTCAATGGCCGTGTCGGCGGCGGACGCACTCGCGCTGCGCAGCACAACGGCCTCAATGCGGGCGGTGTCCGGCCAGCCAGGCGACCCATTGGTATCCTGGCGCAGTTCCAGCACGGTGTTACCGAGATCCCACCAGGCGCGACGGCCCCCGGGCGCCGGTTCCAGCAGCGGCCGGGCGCCCAGCAACGCAGCGTATTGCTCCACGGCTTCCGCCAGGTTCGGTACCGCCACAACGACGCGATCAAATCCTTCTACCAAACGCACATCCTCCGGACGGAGCAACCAGCGGGCATGGTAATTCGTTTTGGCATAAATTGCCGATCAGTCTTACACTGGTTCAGGCAAGCCGAATGCGGCGCGAGTGCCCGATACATTCCGCTCTTGCCCGCATGACGGCATTCCGCCGCTTCAGGAGACGAACGCATGATGACATTATTCCAACAGCTCGCCGCAGCCGGCCTGTTCATACTGGCCGCACTACTGCCGTTGCAGGCAAGCGCAGGCGATTCCCTGCAGCGCGTGATCGATTTCAAGGTGTTAAAGGTGGGCATGTCGGGCAACCAGCCGCCGATGAGCATGATCAATCGAGAGGGTGGCATCATGGGCTTTGACGTGGATCTCGCCAGGGCGCTGGCCGCCACGATGCAGGTCAAGCTGGACATCAAGACCATGCCGTTCGGCGACCTGATGACGGCGCTGGAGAAAGATGAAATCGACATGGTGATTTCCGGCGTGTCGATCACGCCACAGCGCACAGAAACCGTGACCTTTGTCGGCCCGTACATGATGTCGGGCAAATCGATTCTCACCCGGAACTCGGTACTCGGCAAAATATCCAGCACCGATGAGTTCAACAGCGCCGACGTCAAGCTGCTGGCGCTGGAAGGCTCTACCAGCGCCAGCTTCGTGCGCAACGTTGCGCCCGCAGCCCGCCTGACGGAAGTGGCCAGTTACGATGCGGGGGTGAAGATGCTGATAGACGGCAAGGCAGACGCTATGGTTGCCGACATGCCCATGTGCGTGCTGGCGGTGCTGCGCTATCCTGATGCCGGTTTCACGACCCTGGAGCGCCCGCTCACGGTTGAACCCATCGGAATTGCCATCAGCAAGGAAGACACGCAGTTCGAAAACCTCGTCAGCAACTACCTGCGCGCCTACGAGAAAACCGGCGTTCTCAACCAGATGCGCAAGAAGTGGTTTGAAGACAGCTCCTGGGTTGCCGCGCTGCCCTGACCGGCAAACCTGTGGCCACCCGGCAGCCGATCATCATCGCCCACCGCGGCGCCAGCGGCTATCTGCCCGAGCATACGCTGGCAGCCAAGGCGCTGGCCCATGCCATGGGCGCTGACTTCATCGAACAGGACGTGGTGCTGACCGCGGACGCGGTACCGATTGTGCTGCACGATATCTCACTCGACAGCACCACCGACGTGGCCCATCGCTTTCCCCACAGGGCTCGTGACGACGGCCACTACTACGCCATGGATTTCACGCTCGACGAGATTCGCAGCCTGAGTGTGCATGAGCGAGCCACACAGGACGACAACGGGCGGCGCCAGGCGGTGTATCCGGGGCGTTTCCCGGTAGACCTCGCCCTGTTCCAGATTCCCACGCTTGCGGAGGAAATCAGCTTCATCGCCGGGCTGGACAAAAGCCGCGGGCGCAGCACTGGTCTCTATATCGAGCTGAAATCGCCCAATCGGCATCGCGCCGCGGGCCTGGACATCTCGCGCGCGGTCTGTCGGGTGTTACAGGAAACCGGCTATGCGCAGAGGCCGGGACAGGTGTTCCTGCAGTGCTTCGATGACCAGACGCTGCAACAATTGCGCGGCATGCTGGATACCCCGCTGCCGCTGATCCAACTGATCGCCGACAACAGCTGGGGCGAAGACAGCGCCGTGGACTACGATTACCTGCGCAGCCCGGAGGGCCTGGATGATATAGCCCGTTATGCCGATGGCATCGGCCCCTGGGTCGCCCACCTCTATCGGGGCAAGGACGCCGCTGGCAAAGCACAGCTCACGGGTCTTGTGCAGGCCGCACAGGCGCGCGGCCTGCTGGTGCACCCCTACACGCTGCGCCAGGATGATCTTCCCAAGGGCATTGGCAGCTTCACGGAACTGCTGGACCTGCTGCTGCGCGACCTGCGCGTCGACGGCGTGTTCACGGACTTTCCCGACCTCGTCGCCGGTTACCTGGACGGCCCGGGCCAGCGCGCATGAAGTACGCCGCGGCCGAGCGCTATCTGCTGTCACGGCCGGAGGCAGTGCGCGACTATCCCTTTGGCCCCGATGTCGCCGTGTTCAAGATCTGCGGGAAGATGTTTGCCACACTGGCCGCTCAGGACGGCGTGGCGCGCACTAATCTCAAGTGTGATCCGGTTGAGGCCGTGATGCTGCGCGATATTTTCAGCGGCGTGCAACCCGGCTACCACATGAACAAACGCCACTGGAACACGGTGATTCTGAATGGCAGCGTGCCCCGTGGCGAGATTGAGCGCATGATAGACAACTCCTATGCGCTGGTGGTGCGCGGATTGAAACGCTCGGAGCGCCTCGGCCTGGAACTGCGCCACGGCCGCGAGGCGCTCTACCGTTAGCACTCCCGGCACGTATTTCCCCTGGTCCTGCTGTACAATATCGCGCACCCAACTGCGGATACTCACGTGATACACAAGGCAATCCGGCGCACCAAAATCGTCGCCACTATCGGCCCGGCCAGCGAGTCGGAAGACATGATCAGCAAACTGATCACTGCGGGCGTCAATGTCTTTCGCCTCAACTTCAGCCATGGCACTGCGGAGCAGCATGCCGAGGTTGCCAGGCGCGTACGCAAGCAGGCCGAAATCGCAGGCCAGTACGTGGGCATCATGGCCGATCTGCAGGGCCCGAAAATCCGAATCGGCTGTTTCCGCAATGAGTTTGTGTCGCTCGCCGCCGGTGATCGTTTCCGCCTGGATCTCAACATGGAAGAGGACGCCGGAGACATCCGGGGCGTTCGCGTCAACTATGCGGAGCTCTGCGCGAGCGTCTCACGCGGCGACACGCTGCTGCTGGACGACGGGCGTATCCGGCTGCGCGTGGATGATGTAGACGATTCCACGGTGGATTGCACCGTGCTCATGGGCGGTGACCTGCACTCGCGCAAGGGCATCAACCGGCTCGGCGGCGGCCTCGCCGCTCCGGCGCTGACCCCCAAGGACCTCACCGACATCAATAGCCTCGCCGAGGTGCGGCCCGATTTCGTCGCCGTGTCATTCGTGTCTGCGGCGGAGGACATTGTGCAAACGCGCGAACTGCTGGCGGAACATGCGCTCTACCCGGCCATCATCGCCAAGATCGAACGCGCAGAAGTCGTGGCCGATGACGATAAACTCAACGGCATACTGCTGGCCAGTTCGGGCATTATGGTCGCCCGCGGCGACCTCGGTGTCGAAGTGGGCGACGCGCAGCTCATCGGCATCCAGAAGGAGTTGATCTCCCGCGCTCGCGGCATGGATCGGGTCGTGATCACGGCGACCCAGATGATGGAGTCGATGATCAACAGCCGCATGCCAACCCGCGCGGAAGTATTCGATGTGGCCAACGCAGTGCTCGACGGCACGGATGCCGTGATGCTGTCGGCTGAAACCGCCGTGGGCAACTACCCCGTCGACGTCGTCACCGCAATGTCGGAAGCGGCCATTGGCGCCGAACGCCAGCCCGTGGCGCTCACCTCCAAGTACCGGCTGAACCGGGACTTCTCCAGCGCCCAGGAGACCATTGCCATGTCGGCCATTTACGCGGCGAACCATTACGGCAATGTGCGCGGCATCGCCTGCCTGACAGAATCGGGCACAACCCCGCTGCTGATGTCCCGGCTCAGTTCGGGCCGCCCGATCTTCGCCCTCAGCCACCTGAGCGAAACCCTGCAGAAGCTCTGCCTGTGTCGCGGCGTGGTACCGCTGTTTTTTGACGCCGCAGCGTTTGATCATGACAGCGTCGAAACCCGGGCCATCGAGTTTCTGCTGGACGGCGGGTACCTGAGCAAGGGCGACTCCATTCTGCTCACCCGTGGCGAGGCCATCGGCACAGCCGGCTCCACCAACATCATGAAAATTCTGCCGGTGACCTGATTGAGCGCATCGCCCACAACACATCGCATGGTGGGGGATGTCGGAGGCACCAACACCCGGCTCGCACTGTTTGCCGAGGACCCGGGTGAACTGCTCGCGGTGGCCAGCTACAACAACCGGGATTTTCGCGGCCTCGCAGACGTGATCGCCACCTGGCTGGAAGCGCTGGACGCGCCACGTCCGACAGCCGGTTGCCTGGCGATCGCCGCGCCGCCCTTCGGCGACACCGTCAGCATGCTCAACATCGACTGGTCATTTTCCCTGAGCGACCTGGCCAGCAAATTCGGCTTCAGGCAACTGCGCGGCATCAACGACTTTGAGGGTATCGCCTATTCGCTGCCCTACCTGGGTCCGCAGGAGGCGCAGGTGTTGCGTGCTTCTGGCGAAGCGCCGGCGGGTAAGCTTGCCACCGTGGGTCCCGGCACCGGCCTGGGAGGCGCGACGCTGGCGCTGTACGGTGATACGCCCGTTGCCAATGCCAGTGAGCCCGGCCATATGGGGCTGGCGCCCGCAACGCTGCTGGAACTCGAGCTGTTTCGCGCGCTGCTGCCGGAATTTGGCGAGGTGTACGCTGAGTTGCTCCTGTCCGGGCCGGGCCTGCAGCGGCTCCACCACTGCCTGGGGGAGGTGCTCGGGGAACCCGCGCCGGTACTATCTCCCGGCGAGATTAGTGCATTGGGCGTGCGCGGTGAGTCCGCGCTTTGTACCCAGACACTGGAACTGTTCTGCGGCCTGCTCGGTTCGGTGTGCGGCGACTATGTCCTCGCCACCGGCAGCTACGGAGGCCTCTACCTGGCGGGCGGTATCGTGCCACGCATGGTGGATTTCGTTGGGAACAGCAGCTTTGCCGCACGCTTCGATGCCAAGGGTCAGATGGCGGGCTACCTCGGCCGCGTACCCCTGTTCGCCATCACCCACGGCAACCCGGGCCTCCTGGGTGCGGCGCACGCCCCTCTCTGGCCCTGATGGCGGGCATGGCGGGCCCTTTGTCAGGTGCTATTTTGCTCCAATAATGCCAAAAATGGCTCGGCGGGACGCTTCAAAACACCGGATTAGGTGCTAAACTGCAAGGGCTGGAAATTTTCAGCAGGTATTTATGCGCACGGTCGAAGTTCCATCACGTTCATCGGTACGTTAAACATAAATAATTAGACACAAAACGATGCCTGGGCGGCGTCTCCAGTAATACAGGTAAACACACTATGTCCACAACAACCGGTACTGTTAAATGGTTTAACGAAACAAAAGGTTTCGGCTTCATCGAGCGTGAAGACGGCCCCGATGTTTTCGTTCATTTCAGCGCGATCAAAGCCGACGGCTTCAAGACCCTGGCTGATGGCCAGAAGGTCGAGTTTACCGTCACTGATGGCCAGAAAGGCCCTCAAGCGGAAAACGTGGTCCCGATCTAGGCCGACGCAACACGGTTAATGCAGTGAAAACAGGGGGAGCTTCATGCTCCCCCTTTTTTTTTGGCCTCTCATGCCAGGGCCGGGTTGGGACGGGCGTAATGCACGGGAACTGGTCGATAGCATTCGTGTGGTCGGGCGGGACGGGGATGGCCACGCTCGCCTGGGGTCTCCGCATGACGATGCCAGCGTTATGCGCGGCGAGCATCGTGCCCGCAAGGGTCCGCAAAGATCAAACGGCGCCTGCAGCAAACCTGATCCCGCCGACGATGGAACGCCGGCTGACGTGCGGCTTATTCAGCCCTGCTCAAGCTGCTGCTGACGTTCGATCTCGGTGTCCATATAGCGGATCCACTGCTCCGCATACTTGGAAGAGCGCTCGTCACGGCCCGCTTCCTTGAAGGCCTTGCGGGCTTTGTCATACTCGCCAAGGTTAAAGTACGCCATGCCAAGCACCAGTTGTGCAGTATCCGGGCGCTTCACGCCGCCACGCTGAAGCCCTTTGTTCAGGGCCGATACCGCCTTCTGGTACTCTTCGCCGTCGAGATAAATATTGCCGAGACGCGTGTACAGCTCGCCTTTGTCTGACGTGGCTGCGGCCTTCTCCATCGCGGGAATGGCTTTATCCACTTCCTGCGCCTGGCGCCAGGCATTACCCACCAGCTCCCAGTTTTTGGATTTGGCCTCGATAGCCTCGGCTTTAAGCCCTTTGTCCATCACCCGGGCCGCCTTGTAGGGCACCTCTGCATTGAGATAGAGGTAGGCCATGGTGACCAGTTCGGTGCCCTTGTCGAGCATGTCCTGCACGTAGGCCGTTTCCATTGCCGCCAGTTGCTGCTTCTCTTTCTTTTGCTCGCCGTACATGTGGGAAATCTGCACCCAGTATTGCTTTTTGGGGTAGTGGGTGAGCAGTTCTTCCAGCATCCTTACGGTGTTATTGGTGTCCCCTTTCTCGAAATAGAGGAAGCGTGCGAGGTTGTACCACTGCTCCTTGGGTACATTGCCCTTGTCCTCGTACATGGTAATGGCCTTCTTCACATTGGCCAGCGCCTTGTCGTAGTCCTTGAGCTGATAATACCCCTGGGCCAGCAACACGTAGGCGTTGGCGTTGGGCGTATCGGTCATGTCGAACCACTTGAGCAGGGCATTCACGCCCTTCTGCCAGTCTTCCTGTACAAAATAGAGCTGCGCGATGGTATAGCGGGTGTTGATCTCCATCGCCAGCGGAATATCCGGCTGGGCCACCACCTGCTCATAAGCGCGCAGGGCTTTCGGATAATCCTCACGCGTGTAGTGGATAAACGCATACAGGTTGTAGACATTCGCCAGCTCGTAGCTGTTGAGGGCCTTCTTGCCTTCGCCCGCTATCATGCTGTCCAGCACTCGCGCTGCGGTGGTGAGGTCTTTCGCTTCCGCTGCCGCCTGCGCCTCCGCCAGCTTTTCATACACATTATTGCGTAGCGCCGGGGTGCGCCGGGTTTCGCGTGTGTCCGCCTGCTTTTCACCCTGGGCCTGTGCCACGGAGAATGTCGCAACGCCGAACTCGCCCTGTATCTGTGTCACCGCCACTTGCACAGCAAGCACCGGCACCGCCAGCAATGAGGCTCGGGTCCAGGTAAAGAGGGTGCGCCTGATCATGGCCGTCTACTGCTCCAACTCATAGGTAAACTTGTTCTGAACGCCAGCCACCTCGATCGCCTCACCATCCACCACGCGAGGCTTGTACTTGAACTTGAGCGCTGCTTTTACCGATGCACTCTCGAACACACCGGATGGCTGACAATCCACCGCCTGCGGATCGCGGATCGCGCCAGACGTGGTGACCGTGTACTCCACGATACAGTACCCGGTGATGCCGCGTGTCTGCGCGCGACGCGGATAGATCGGCGCCACCTTCACGATGGGCAGGTATTCACCATCACCGGTGGACATCCCCGTGGCATTGATGGCGATGTCGACCTTCGCCTGCGGTGCGACATTCACCACATCCACATCCATCGACATATCCACTTCGGGGGTTTCCAGATCCGGCGGTGGCTCTTCGGGGTCGTCGACCTTCTCGGCCTTCTCCTCGATGTTGGTCTCTATTTCCCGCTCCGGCATGTGAATGTCGGCGATCTTGGTGCGTTTCTCGGTATCGATCTTCGGATCGGCCGTCGCGATGAGGTACTGCATAATGAAAAACAGTCCGCCCGCAACAGGCAGTGCCAACAAGCCACCGATTAGAAGTCTGACTACATTGCGATTCATGGCAGCTTACTTTTCGTCCGTGGAGAGCGATACGTCATAGACACCCGCCTCGCGGGCAGCATCGAGCACCGCCGCCACCGTCTCGGTGTTGGACTTGTTGTCGGCCTGAATGACCACGGCACCTTTCGGATTTTCCGCATGCAGACGTTCGATGTTGGCGCGCACCGCGCGAGCGTCGATACGGCGGTTATCCATCCAGATTTCGTTATTGGCGTTCACAGCCACCAGAATGTTCACGTTCTCCACCGGCTGCGAGGTTGATGCCTCCGGACGGTTCACCTCGACACCCGCTTCCTTGATGAAGGATGCGGTCACGATGAAAAAGATCAGCATGATGAAGACCACGTCCAACATGGGCGTCAAGTCGATCTGGGCTTCGTCTTCAGCGGCTGCTCGATTATTCCTGCGCATTACGTCTGCTCTCTTAGTGATCTGTCGTCAGGTTGTCTTCCAGGAACTCGCTTTCGCGCTGGGCAACCCGCGTAACATAGGTGTTGGCAAAAACCCCTGACAGGGCGGCCACCATCCCCGCCATGGTGGGAATCGTAGCCCGGGACACGCCACCGGCCATGGATTTGGCGTCACCACCACCGGTAACCGCCATGATGTTGAAGACTTCAATCATGCCGGTCACGGTGCCCAGCAAGCCGAGAAGCGGGCACAGGGCAACCAGGGTCTTGATGACCGGCAAATACTGGTTGATGCGCAGTCGTGATTCCGACACCAGCTTGTAGCGTATCTGCTTGGCACACCAGGACTGTCGCTCGGCGCGCCCTTCCCAGATCGCAATGGTTCTTGCGGCGTCTTTCTTCCAGCCGGTCTTGAAGTACCAGACCCGCTCGAAAATCAGCATCCACATGAAGAACAGCAGGATGGCGATCAGCCAGAGTACGTCCCCGCCCATGTCCATAAAGCGGGAGACGGCCTCATAAGCACTGTCAAACCAGTACATATTACTTCCTCTGGCTGGATTCCGTATGCTCGGCAATGATGCCGGTGGTCTGCTCGTTCAACACGTGAATGATGCGCTGGGCGCGACCGTTCACAATCGTATGCAGCAGTACCGTCGGAATAGCGACCAGCAGGCCGAGCACCGTGGTGACCAGGGCGCCGGAAATACCGCCAGCCATGGCCTTCGGGTCGCCCGCACCGAATATGGTGATGGCCTGGAAGGTAATGATCATACCCGTCACCGTCCCGAGCAGCCCCATGAGCGGCGCCACTGCAGAGATAATCTTCAACAGTGTCAGACCACTCTCGAGCTTCGGAGTTTCCCGCAGGATGCCCTCCGACAGCTTGAGTTCGAGGGTCTCGGGATCCATGTTCGGGTTGTCTTCGTGAATTTTCAGGACACGACCCAGCGGGTTGTTTTCCTTGGCCTTGTCGCTCTTGAGCTGTGAGCTGACCTTGGCGCTCACGCCGGTCAGAACGATCAGGCGCCAGATCGCCAGCAGGAAGGCGAACACGCCCACTGCGGTGATGGCGTAGCCGATGTAGCCGCCCTGATGCCAGCGCTCTTCCAGGTTCGGGCTGTTGATCAATGCCGCCAGGAAAGAGCCACCGCTGGGACCGGTGGGGTCAATACCCACTCGGTGGAAGCCGTCGTTGGCGGACACCAGCTCTTTCGCCCAGCCGATGTACGGCCCAGAAGGCTGACGCGCCAGTTCTTCCAGTGAGCCCTTCTCAGGCACGTACTGCAGGTACTTGCCTTCCTCGGAAACAATATTGAACAAACCGATGCGCACCACCTTCTGTTCGACACGCGCGCCGTCGGGCTTGCTCACCTCGGTGGTGAAGGCCACGGTCTTGCCAGACTCGATCATTTCACGGTTGTACTCGTACCAGACCCGCTCGATCTCTTCGATCGTCGGTAGATCAGACGACTGGCTCATCTTCTTGATGAGGTCTTCGAGGAACTCTTCACGACCCGGGTACTGTGCGCTGGTGAGCGACATTTCCAGGTTGCTGCCGAGGTCGCCGGCGGCCGATGTCAGGTGTCCAAACAGTTCAGCCAGCGTCCCCAGGCGCTCCTTGAGCTGCTGCTTCTTCTCGGCCACCAGCAGTTCGTTGGCTTCGAAGGTGTTTTCCAGTTCAGTACTGCGTGCTTCCTGACGCGCGCGCTCTTCCTCGGCGCGTTTGAGTTCTGCGGCCTGGTTGGCTTTGTCGCGCGCAAAGCGCTGCTCACGCTCGCGGTTTTCCTTGGCCTCGGCAACCTGCCCGCGCTTCACCAGCTGCAGCAGTTCATCCAGCGATTTCGGTTCCTGTGCAAACACACTGCCTGCAGAGAAAACCAGCATGCCGCACAGCGTGAGGGCGGCGGCCTTTACAAACTTGATGCTCATTACTGGGCCTCCTGGGGAGCAGCGATCGGCAGGTTAAGCAGCTCAATAGAGGCCTCTTTGCGCGCGATGCGCAGGCCTTTCATGATGGCGTTGCGGAATTCGCCGCGATCCAGGGGTACCCAGGTGCGGCTTTCCTGATCCCAGGCACGCGAAATCTCGGTGTCGGTGGTCTGGTAAAGGAAGGCGATGCGACCCACGCGGAAGAAATTGACATCGCGTTCGACGTTGTCGATTTCCACACTGCCCTTGTAGGAATCGATCTTGCGCCCGTATTCGTTTTCAATCTTGTAAGCTTCCAGCACCTGGCGGAATTTCTCAGCGATCGTCACATCGGAGCGATCGAGGTTGCTGCGCAGGAACTCGATTCGGCGCTGACGCTCTTCCATGCTGAAGGGCACGTCCAGTTCCACGAACTTCTGCAGGCCGTCTACCATGCGGATCACGAGGGGCATCATCTGCCGGGCAATAATGGTGGAGTCGTCGATGGCGGCCTCGATCTTGGCCATTTCCTTCATCTGGTTGTCGATCTGGCGCTCCAGGCGGGTGTTATAGACCCTGAGCCCATCGATCTGCTTGGACACCGTCTTGTAATCGGTCAATAGATCGCGGGTTTCGTCGGCAAGCCGGTCAATTTTTTGCTGGGATTGTCGCGCGGCTGCGTTCTTGGCGGCGCCAACGTCGAGAATCGAATCCAGCGTGCTGGCTTGCACCACTGCATTGGTTCCGGCGAGTGCGCCCGCCGAGACCAGCGCAGCGATCAATACCTTTCTCAATCGATGCATAGTCATGGGAACAGAGTTTCCTATTAGTCCAACAGAATGATCAGGAGCTACAACAATAGACCCGGATGTTATGTATATAGTGGAAAAACCGGTATCGGTAAACCGAGGCAGCAAATTTAAACCAATTACGGGTCGCTTTTCAACGAAAGCCCAGTGCCCGCCTGAGCGACAGGGGCTTCTGTGTATTTCCGTTACACTTTTGTTAACAGTTTTATTGCAGGGTAACAGGGTGGCAGCGGTTCTGGCGGTAATCACGCTTGCCACCGATGCCCGCTGGTTTACCTTTCCACACGTTCGTACACGACAAAACTGTAGTCATACGGGTTGGACGCGCCCGCCGGCTGCCTGTCCCGGCTGCACTCGCGCCACTGCGAGCGATCAAACCGCGGAAACCAGGCATCACCGTCAACGCTGGCATGCACTTCCGTGAGATACAGGCGATCCGCCAACGGCAGGGCGGCGGCGTAAATCTCCGCACCCCCGATAACGACCGCTTCCGACACGTTGTCGTTACGGGCAATGTCATCGGCCAGGACGAGCGCGATGTCCAGGCTACTCACCACTGAGCACCCCGGCGCCATGAACTGCGCATTGCGGCTGATCACGATACTGCTCCGCCCCGGCAGCGGGCGGCCGATGGATACGAAGGTTTTTCGGCCCATGATAATGGGCTTCCCCAGGGTCACACGCTTGAAATAGGCCAGATCGGCCGGCAAATGCCAGGGCAGGCCATTATCCCTGCCGATAACGCCGTTTTCGGCAACGGCCGCGATCAGTGCGACTTCCGGCATCAGACGCCTGCGGAATCAGACCGCCACCGGGGCGGCGATGTGGGCATGCGGGTCGTAACCGCACACCTCGAAGTCTTCAAAACGGTAGTCAAAAATACTCGGCGGACGACGCAGAATGCGCAGCTGCGGAAGCGGCCGCGGCGTGCGCGAGAGCTGCTCCCGAACCTGCTCCAGGTGATTGCTGTAAATGTGGGAATCGCCGGTGCAGATGACGATTTCGCCCGGCTCGAGATCGCACTGCTGCGCCAGCATATGCGTCAGCAGAGCCAGGCTGGCGGTGTTGTAGGGCAAACCGAGAAACGAGTCACTGGAGCGAATGAAGAGCTGCGCGGATAGCCGCCCCTCGCCCACGTAAAACTGGTATAGCAAGTGGCAGGGCGGGAGCGCCATACGTCCGGCGAGCACGTTGTCCTGCGGGCTCATACTCTCGTCCGGCAGATACTCCACGTTCCAGCCGTGAAACAGAATACGGCGACTGTCGGGGTTATTGCGCAGGCAGTTCACCACGTATTCGATCTGGTTGATGCTGCCGCCGTCGCGGGTGGGCCAGGCCGTCCACTGCGCGCCATACACAGGGCCCAGCTCGCCATCCTCCGTGGCCCATTCATCCCAGATGCTGACGCCATTCTCTTTCAGCCAGCGGGTGTTGGTGTCACCGCGCAGAAACCACAACAGCTCATTGGCGATACTCTTGAAATGCAGCTTCTTGGTGGTTAACAGGGGGAACCCGTCTGCCAGGTCATGACGAAACTGCCGGCCGAACACGGACAGCGTGCCGGTGCCGGTGCGATCGCCCTTGCGTACACCGTTGTCCAGAATATCCTGCAGCAGATCGAGATATTGCTTCATTTTTTAGCGCCAGCGCGTACCTGGCCCAGCGCGGCCCGCCGGTGCGCATACCAGAGGAGATAAATGCCCAGCGCGACCATCGGCAGCGAGAGCATCTGGCCGCGCGTCATCCAGCCGAGCGCGAGATGGCTCAGATGCGCATCCGGCTCACGAAAAAACTCCACGCCGAAGCGCATACACCCGTAGCTCAACGAGAACACGCCGGATATCGCCCAGGTAGGGCGCGGCAGGCGTGAATACCAGAGCATGATCAGCAACAGCAGCACCCCTTCCAGCGCAAACTGGTAGAGCTGCGACGGGTGTCGCGCCAGCGCCAGGGGATCGCGCGGGAACACCATCGCCCAGGGCACATCGGTGGCCCGGCCCCAGAGTTCCTGGCCGATGAAGTTGCCCAGCCGCCCAAGGCCGAGGCCAACCGGTACCAGCGGCGCGACGAAATCCATCAGATCGCCAAAACGGATCGAGTGCCTGCGGCCGAACAGATACATGGCAAACAACACGCCGAGGAAACCGCCGTGAAACGACATACCCCCTTCCCAGACACGCAGCAGCCACGTGGGATCCGCAGCGATCTTTTCCGCGCCGTAGAAGACGCTGTAACCGAGCCGGCCTCCCAGCACCACGCCCAGCGCCGCGTAAAATATCAGATCGTCGACCTGCTCGCGCTGCAATGGCGACCAGCTGCGTCGGCTGCGAACGGCCGCCATCCACCAGGCGATGCCGATGCCGGCGAGGTAGGCGAGGCCGTACCAGTGAATTTTCAGCGGCCCGAGCGCAAGGGCGACCGGATCGATTTCGGGATAAGCAAGCATGCAGGGCCAGTGACCCGTCGCCAAAGAACGACGGGTATCATCGCGGAATAAGCACGTATTATCATGCACCGTGCAGCGATGCACAATTCTTTCACCTTCCTGACCGCGAACCGCCATGTGTCTTTTGATTTTTGCTCACCGTTGCAGCCGCGTTGCGCCCCTGGCACTGGCTGCCAACCGCGACGAGTTTCATGCGCGACCCACGGCAGCGGCAGGCTTCTGGGCGGAACACCCCGAGCTGCTGGCTGGCCGCGACCTGGCACAGGGCGGCACATGGATGGGCGTTACCCGGGACGGCCGCTTCGCCGCGGTCACCAACTTTCGCGACCCCTCTCACACGGGAGAGGCACCGCGCTCACGCGGCGAACTGCCGCTCGACTACCTGATCGGCCGGCAGTCGCCCGATGAGTACCTCAGGGAGGTGGCGGCGCGCAGTCAACAGTACGCGGGCTTCAACCTGCTGCTGGGCGATGGCGAATCGCTGTGGTATTTCGATAACAATCCCGGTGAGCTCCCGATGGAGCTCGCGCCCGGCGTCTATGGCTTGAGCAACGCGCGCCTGGACACGCCCTGGCCCAAGGTGGAGCTGGGCAAACGGGCTATGCGAGCGCTGTTGCACGAGGGGGAATGGGATCACGATGCGCTGGCGAGCGTGGTCGCCGATCGCCGGCTGGCGGACAGCGCAAGCCTGCAGCTGCCAGCAGCCGGCAGCGAAATGGAACGCATGCTCTCTGCGCAGTTTATTCTCAGCGAGCACTACGGCACGCGCGCCACCACCACGCTGTGGTCTGACGGCACGACAATGCACTGGCGCGAAAAAAGCTTCAACGCGGCGGGCGAGCCCAGCGGCGTGTCCCAGGAGACGTTCCGGATCAGCTCCCGGGGTTGATGCCGCCAGTTTCGCGAACGGATTGCGGGCGATTCAGTCCAGCGGCTCGTGGATAAATTTTTCCATGCCGTGCGTACGCAGGAATGCGTCCAGTCGCGCCGTCACCAGATCCGCGCTTTCAAGCTGCATCACTTCCTCCAGCAGGGCGCGGGCTTCGCCGAGCGAGATATTGCGCAGCGCTTTCTTGACCCGCGGCAGGCTGGTGGCGTTCATGGAGAGCACATCGTAGCCCATGGCCAGCAGCAGCGGTGACGCGGCCGGGTCGCCGGCCAACTCGCCGCATTGGTGATGCCCACCGGCACCTGCCCACGGCCCGCCTGGGCAACATCCGCCAGCGCGCGCAACACCGCCGGATGGCATGTATACGCTTCCGCCAACCCGCGCACGCCGCGATCCACCGCGAGGAGGTACTGGCGCGGATCACGCCCACCGAAAGAAAATCCACGCGCCGGGCCAGCGCCCGCGCCTGGCAGACAGCGGCCGGCACCTCAACCATCACCCCGATAGGCGGCAGCTCGCCTTCGATCCCTTCCTGCAGAAGCTCGCGATGGCTGCGATGAATACATCCAGCGCCTCGGTGACTTCCGACACGTTGCTGACCATGGGCAGCATGATGCGCAGATTACCCAGGCCCGAGTTGCCTTCATCATACATGCCATCTGCGCCAGGAAAATTTCCGGGTGAGTCCAGCGTGACCTGAATGCCGCGCCAGCCCAGGAAAGGGTTGTTCTTCAATCGGTGCGTAGGCCTCTGTCGCTGCCAATATCCAGCGCCGCATGGTGACTACGGCGCGAACGCCTCCAGCTGATCGCGGTGGCATCTGCCGCTGCTCTTCCTCGCTCGGGAAGCGATCGCGCAGCAGGAAGGGCACCTCCGTGCGGTACAGGCCCACACCCTCGGCCCCTGTTCCAGCGAGCGCGAGACATCCGCCATCAGGGCCGAAGATATTCATCTGACAGCGGCATGCGCACGCCGTCGGATCGCCGGGTAGGGTTCATCGCGCAGGGTCGAAGATCGGACAGCGCACGGTCACCGTCGAGGATCTTCTGGAAACGCAGACGAAACTCCGGCGCGGGGTTGATATGCACCGTGCCGTTATAGCCGTCGATAATCAGCTCGCGATCCCGCAGCCTGGTGAGTGGCAACACCTGCACCATACCGTCGGCACGCCCATGGCGCGCGCCAGAATGGCAACATGGGAATTCCCGAACCGCGCACGGAAATCAGCCCCGCCAGCTTCTCGCGCGGTATTTCCCCCAGGGATGAGGCGGTGAGTTCAGCCACCAGTGGATAGTTTGCTGCGGATACTCGATAAACGTGCTGGTCGCCAGCCTGCAGATAAGCCAGGACACGTGTGCTCGTCTCGCACGTCCACGGCGCTCCCGGAGGTAACTGTGCTCTTCCATGCGCTCAAAAATGGCGAATGTGCTCGATCATCACCTTGGCCCAGGGCGCCCGCGCCCACTCGCCATCACGGATCATGCGTACCACTTCGGCGCCGATCGCGGAATCGTCCAGGATGCTGAGGCGGTCGAACAATGCGTGATCCTCGGCGCTCAATTGGCCTCAGCACCGCCACCAACGGATATCCTTGCGCACGCAGGCAAGCGCCTGCGAAACGCCCAAGGCACCAGCGCGTCGGTTCTTGGCCCGTCGCGACGGTACGGTATACAGATCGGCGCCGGGTGACACCACCACGGCGGTGCCGATACGCGCCGGGGCGCACCGGGTATGCCGCTGATCTTGGCGGGCGTTGCGCCGGTTCCGGTTTCGGCATACACAGCTCCCGTCACCTGCGCATGCGCGATGACGCCGGCGAGCTGCGCCGACATGGTGACCAGAAACGCTTCATCGCCTCCTGTCGAAACCGGCGACTCGGTCACGCCTGCGGTTAACACACGGTACAATCAAATACAGTACACCAGCAGGTCGCGCTGGTGAATGATCGGTACATCGAGAAAGGCATGAAGGCCTTCGCCGATGCCCTGGCGAACTGAAAGCGCGGATGGTTCTCGGCGTCTCGCAGGTTCGATCCGGCTTCGCGTCCGGCCACGAGACCCACCAGCCCTCGCCGCGGCGATCAGCCAGCCCGGATCAGGCGTCGTTCGTCCCTCGGTAGCGCATCAGCGCCAGCGGCCTCGTCGCCGGATCGCGCATGTAAACGCAATACCTGCGTTCGCATGGCATCGCGCAAATTCGCGCACGATGATCGCCAGTGCGTCGTTCAGGCCCTGTACGGCCGCGGATCCTCCTGAACGATATTGCGCAGGGTTTCCAGCACGCCGTCAGAGCCCGCCGCACTGGTCGCAGCGGAATGACAGAGCGGCAGCACCAGTTCTTCATGCGCGCCGGTACACCTCCCGTTTAAAGGAAATCACCTGTCGCCCGAGCGGATACCAGTAACTCACCCACTGCCAGCTATCAAATTCCGGTTTATCATCCGATCGACGCCGGCGGCTGTCCGGCGACAGGCGCAGCAAATCACCTTCTGCGTCATCGCGCCACACGATCCTTGCCTGCGCGCCGCGGAAGGCGCCAGCGGCAGCGCGGCACTGGTGTCAGTCAGCGCGCGGATTGATGGAATATTTCTTCCAGTCCGCGCCGGGCCCGAGTTCCTGCGCTACTTCCTTCGCGCCCCATGAGCGCTCTCTCTCTCAGGCGACTCGCCCGCCTGAATACCGCCCCGGGGAAACTGCCAGGCATTGCGACCGCCCACTCCGGCGCGCCCACAGCACTCCGAAGCCGTGGTCGTTCGCCAGCACGATTCCATTCGGACGGAAGCCGCCTGAGCCGGGCATAATCACTTGGTTTGCCGCTCATTATTAACGCTATTGTTCCACACTTTGTCCACACTGAGAAATGGGTTTGTCGCGGAGCGGTCGCTGGTGCTTGGCGACTTTTCCGCAGGGGAGTAGCGCGTGACGCTGGCCATTTCCTTGATCCGACAGCCACTTGACGACCGGCGGCGACAGCGATCACCTGTGGAGCGAGTTCGTCGCCGAGGAAGGACTGACGGGACGACGCGGACCTCGCCGCACGCGGCACGCGTTTCTACGACGACTACAGCGCGCGGCGAGCTGGATATTATCGCCTACCTGCGTTTCGCCCTCAGCCCCTGAAAACCAGCCCCCGAGCGTGCTGGCCGACTGGCACCGGCGCTTCATGTGCAGCAAAATCGAGCTCGATCATGCTGCCGGTGGCCTTTCAGCTACTGAGCGGCACCGCGCCAGGTGCCACGAATGCTGATCATCACCGCCATCAACCATCTTTATTACTCCGCCCGATCGCCGACACGGCACTCGGGGTTGAGCACCTGCAGCGTTCGCGAGGGCGAAATTTCAACGGTCTATACCGGAGAATTTCGCGTGGTACCGACGTTCCAGGCGGGCAAAGACGGCTGAACGGCAAAGCTGGAGACCTGGACAGCCTCGATTTGCAGGAGCGTGGGTTTTACAGCGATTCCCACAACACCTGCCGCTGCTGGAGATCGGGACAACCTGGTCGTGGACCCTTGACATGCGCGGCCTGCGCGCGGGCAGAGGCCGGCGGGCTGGCCGGTCATCACACACCAGACACCAATGGCCCATCGCGCACGGCGAGTGGCGCACGGCGAGTGGCGAATGCGGAGCGTCGCTTCACAGACCCTCGGCCTTACGCGCGAACACGGTCTTCAGATACTCCGTCTCGGGAAATCGCCGCGCACCACCTGGGTGGTCCGCCTCTCGGCCGCCCTGTCTAATGATCTGCAGCGCGCAACCGGCGCGTACCGCTGCCTGCTGCATTGCCCCGATGAGCATCCGCGCGCGCAAGATGCATCGAACAGGAGGCGGAAACCAGCAACCTGCCCGCTCCAGCAGAAACCGAAGGCTCATCGATGCGACGATAGGCAGTGATGCCTTTCTTCAGATCCTTGCGCCGCTGCACAAAGGCCGGCGGATCCAGCACCACGATGTCAAAACGCCGCCCGCGGCGCGAAGTCACCATGACGTCCAGCGCGCCACCCCGTGCAAGCGTCCTGTACACGCTCCGCAACGCCGTTGAGCTGCCTGCCAGCACCGCATCCAGCGCGGGCGCCAGAACTGTCGACAAAACTCACATCGCGCGCGCCGGGCCACAGCGCCTGCAACCCCAGCCACCCATGTAAATAGCAGTACACACGAGTACGAGCGCCCGCGGCCAACTTCGCGTTAGGCCGTGCGCGCGACAGGCGGTGATCGTAAAACCAGGCCGGTCTTCTGGTCGCTGCTGGCCGGGCACCGAACAGGCAGCCGTTTTCCTCCAGCGACAACTGCTCGGGCAGCGTGCCCAACAGCGTCTCGCTCGCGTCTTCTTTCGCCCTGTTCGCGACGACTGCGGCTGTCGCGACGGAGCAACACATCGCTTCGCGGTGCCAGCACCTGTGCAATGGCGTCCCTCAATACCTCGCGGTAGGTTCCAGCCCGGGTTATTCAACTGCAAGACCAGGCGCACCTCGCCGTAACGATCGGAGCACCACACCGTGGCAGCCCGTCGCTGTCGCCGTAGATCAGTCGATAGTAGGGAAGATCGAAAAAACGCCCTGCAGGGCGCGCCAGCGCGGCATGCAGGCGCGCAACGCAGAAGTCGCGATCGCTGCCCGCTCTTCGCGGTGGGGTGTAGAGACGCGCGCAAATGAGCCGACTGGGGGTCCATGTAGGCGCTGCCCATGCGAGATGGCCGCCGTTATCGCGCACCGCAACGGCGTCGCCGGCGGCGAAGCCCGAGCCGGCTGCGCTCTGTATCGGACTGCATTGGAACAGACCAGGTGACCGCCGCGCAGGTGTGCGCTCGGCCCTCTGCAGAAAGTCAGCAGCCAGCCCATCGCGCTTCGGGCAGGCGCCGCGCCGGCATGCTCAATCGTCGCACTGTTGGGCGTAGTCGTCGACAAAGAGGGTTTCCAGCTCCTGGACATCGCTCGGGCAGAGCTTGAAGAACCAGCCATCGACGTAAGGATCGGCGTTGACGACTTCGGCTCGTCTTCCGACAGAGTTGATGTTCATCATCTCACCACCCACGGGGCGCAGATATCGGAGGCCGCCTGGACCGATCACCGACGCCGGCCTCATCGCCCGCATCCAGCGCGGCGCCGATCTCTTGTGGCAGCTCTACGAACACCACATCGCCGAGGGCGTCCTGCGCGTGATCGGTAATGCCCACGGTGATCGTGCCGTCCTCTTCCGTGACGGGCCCACTCGTGGCTGGCGGCGGCTTCAATTCACCTGGCGTTCGGCTCATAAACACCGTGAAATAATCCGCCGGCATGGCAACAGGGGCAACCGCGCATCATTCTAACCGGGCATGAAGGAAAAACAATTGTCGGCTACCGAGCCACCGACTGCACCAGAGCGAACAGTGCGTCCCCTCAGGGCACCAAAGGCCCATGGCATGGCGCATAATCTGCTGTTTGAGAGGCGCCAGCGCATCCACGCGGCGCATGCCGGCATTGCGCAACCAGCGCACCGCCGGAGAGCGCTGCGCGAACAGGTGCCTGAACCCGTCCATGGCGCGGTTATCATCAGCAGGCGTTGCTCACCCCTGCGCCGGCAGCGCCGGTAGTTACGCAGCAGTCGCAGCTCCCCCGGGTTCACGCCCTGCGCAACACCCCGCGTGATTTCCTCGCACAGCACCGCCACGTCTGCCAGACCCAGGTTGATACCCTGCCCGGCCAGCGGGTGTATGGTGTGTGCCACCTCACCAGCGCCACGCCCGACTGCACATAATCAACGGCATGTCGCTGGCGCGCAGCGGAAACCAGCGCGAGGCGATACCTGCAAAATCTCCCCAACCGGTATTCGCTGGCTCGCCAGTCGCCCGGCGAAGGC
This sequence comes from Halioglobus sp., assembly GCA_041396005.1. GTDB lineage: Bacteria > Pseudomonadota > Gammaproteobacteria > Pseudomonadales > Halieaceae > Marimicrobium. The sequence goes on along the minus strand of JAWKZK010000021.1, from coordinate 31,492 downwards.
GGTGTCATCCAGCGCCAATAGCGCATCGGCCTCGGGACTCCTCGATCGACCAGACAATGGAACAGAAATGCCGCTCTGCGGTGCCGGGCGGCAGCAGGGCGAGCGGGCCCGTGGGCAGAAACGCTGCCAGGCGGTGTGTTCATGGCTGGCCGACACCTCCACGGTGGCGACGATGGCGCGATGTTCGGGAACCACCCGCGGTCCTGAAGCCCATGAAGTCACGACGGCTGATAGCGCCACTGCCGCCATCAGCGGTGCCAGCCTGGCGTCGCGCTGGCCAGCGTGAGCTGCAGCAATCTGCTGGTCATCGCACGGCACGGTAACCGCCTGCGAAGAGCTGTATATCTGGCGCAGCACCGATGCGATCCAGCAGGCTGGCGACGACGCGCAGCCTCCACGATGTGCTGGCACAGGCGCGTCCACGTCACGACAATCAACCGACCGCCCGTGCCGTCGGCATCCCACACCGTCAAAGCCGAGCGCATTCGCGGAGCCAATGGCTTCCCACGCGCCCAACTGGTGCAGGAAACGCGCGATCGCGGGCAGGGCGCTCACCCGCGAATCGAACATTGCACGTCCCGCTCCTCGGGTACCATTGTGGGCCCGGTGTCTGCGCCTCTACCACGGCAATGGACAGGCCCATTCCCGGCGGCCCCAGCGCGGTGCTGAGCCTGCGATACCGGCGCCGATGATCACCACATCATAGTGTTTGGCATCAGCCAGGTGCCTTCACAGCAACACCTGCGGCGTGACGCACGAACTCGCGCTTCGCCGCCGGCAGTAAATCCAGTCCCGCCAGCGCGATGTCCCGGCCCACGCCCAGCAGCGGTCTGCGGCTGAACAGCTCTGGCACGCGGTCGGTTGAACAATCACCGCGCCCGATCCGCGTGCTGATGACCCTGGTAGCGCCGGCATCGATATTCGTCGAGCGCGTCACCTGGCCTGCAGGCCCTGCGCCAGAACGGTTGCTGAATCAGCGATGTCTCCGCAGCGCGAGATTGTAACCCTGACCGGCAACCGGATGCGGGCATGCGCGGCGTTGCCCATGACCACGATACCCTGGCACCGCCGCCGCGCGCGTCAGCGCCGAGCGTGATAACTGTGACGCGCGCTGACAGCCCAGCCGACCGAGGCGACGGCCGCAGCGCGCGCTGAAGCTGCCAGAAAACGCCTGCTCGGAACAGTCCTCATGCTCGCCGCACGTTCCGGCGGTAATCCACACCAGCGCGCAGCGGTGCTCCAGCCTGCGGCGGCGCGGGCAACGGCAGCACGCCGTGGGCCTTCGACGGTAAAGCGCTCGAACGCGGCAACCGCCATAAGCAGTGATGTGGCTATTCGCCACGACCGCGTTAGTCATAAGAAGCCCGTCAAACCACCAAGGCACCGGCAATAGCCCAATCTGCGTCGCTCAAGCCCACCAGCAGCAAGCGTACCAGTTCGCTCGAGTTTGCGCGCCAGCTCTGGGCGCACCTTGCTCATCGAGTACCGCATCCACCACGCCGCCGGTGTCACAGTTCGACCCGCCTTCCGCCGGTTCAGAGCATGGCGGCCGCCAGCGAGAGCGCCCCAGCCAGGCGTTTTCCACACGTAACCCAGCGGGCCAGCGGTGATCGGAGGCGGTTGCGCCGGGCACCGCGCTGCCGCTGGAATCCGCCGCGCGTGGAGACATGTATTCGCTCGGATGTGGCAAGCCATTCCTGCAAGATCCGGCCATACGCCCATGCGCGCCAGGATCAGACGCGACGCCGGGCTGAAGCGGTGAGCGCGGCCGCGCGAAATGATAGGCCTGCGCCCCTTTGCGCCCGGGGCAAGGGCACGCTCACCAGCACGATGGAGATGTCCGGCGGAAGTAGCGCATCGATGTAATGACTGACTTTCACTGATGCCGCCGTTGCTATCAGAACGCGATACTCGTTCATTACACATCCGGCCATCAGATTCGATGGTTTCGACGAGCCTTTCGCGCGTCCAAGGTCATCGACTCGCAGCCCGGCGCCCAGGATCACGACGTCACTTTCGATACGGATTCCGATGCCACGCTGTCTTCTGGCCACGCGTATTCTGCGCCGCTACGTAGATGCCGGCTCAACCGTCACCATGCCCGGCTCCAGTACGTCATCTGCCATCAAGACGATGGTCGCCCACGTTGTCAGCACATCCAGTCCTGCAGCCAGGTGCCCCACCCGGTGGTACAAACTCCCGGTGGGCGCCCGCTGATTCAGCGCCGGCACGCCGCCTCAGAGCGCGCAGCTCCGAGCTTCACCACTCCCCGGTGATGACTCGTGGCCGCCGGCATCGTGCGCGGATGATTCCATGGTTGCCCGGTTGTATCGCCGCGATCGCGTCGTCAGCATCGAGCATCGGAGAAGCCCTCATGGAGTGGCGCGCTGCGCGGCACTGAAGCGACCGTTCACCGTTTTGCGGCGCGTCGCATCCGCGGCGTAGCTCCAGTTCACAGCCCGCATCTATGGTTCGTGTCGCCATCGCGCAGTCCGCGCTGTTCTCGATAGTGCAGCATGCAGGCGTTCTGCTCCAGCCAATCAATGATCGGAATAGTCGCATGGCGCGCGCCGCCGCTGAATCCATGCCAAACGCTTCCAGCTGGTATCATGAGTCATCGGCAGTCGATAGATGCGAGCGCGCCAGGTGTTTTTCTGACCGGGTTAATACCGACGTCCCGCGCCACGCGGTGCAGTGACAAAGTAAAATCCAGGCGCTTCTTATACAGAAGTCAGTGAAGTTTGTGCTACAGGTATTTCCAGCGTTCGTGAATTCTCTGGTACCGGCCCGCCAAGCCTTCCTTGCTTTAACAGTATGATCGCCCGTTTCATCATGACCGGGTGTCCGCACTGCAGCCCATCGAGAGCAGGACGATCGCGATTCACGATCGCGCCTGTGCAGATTGTCGATGTCGCCGGCGGGAAACGCATCGTCGGCCGCATAGCGCTCACACACACCTTCGCCCGCGGGTGAACATTCAGTTCCGGCGTTCTTGATCGCGCCCGCTGGCGGTAATGTTCAGTCACTGAACCACATTGCCAGCCGCGCTGTCCGCTAATCAGCATCGGCGACATCGCGTCCAGCGCCCAGCCTGATAGAGACACGAGTCGCCTTGTCTCTTGGCGAAATGGGACCACGCCGCGACGCATTTGCCTCCTGTGCTGAGGGAAACATCGCGATATTGCCCGTTCGGTTCATCAGGTTTCATCGGGGAAACGGCCGCCGGTGCCACGCCCGGTTCACGTTTATCTCCGCGAGCATTTTCTTTTCGCAACAGATCATGCGCTTCGTCCACGGTGTTATGGAAATAACAATATCGGCAGATCACCTGGTGCTCATCATCGAAATGTGGCGCCCGAGGTAAGTTGAGTACGGGCCACTGGTCGCCGAGCCACCCATCACGTCCGCATACTCGTCCCGGTTTTCGTCGATGAGCCATTGCTTCGCCAATGATTGGCGCCCACCCGGCGCCTGGGCCATCGCCGCGACGCCTTCAGGATCTGCGCCTGGCGTTGAGCTGACCGACGGCGTGCCGCCACCGGCAAGATATTCGTCTGCGCGTCCGCGCAGTTGCAGGCACAATCGACCAGCTTCAGCGCCAGAAAGGCGCCGAGGCCCAGTCCACGCGTCCAGAAGGCAAAGCGGATTGAGTAAATCTGTGACTTGCCATCGTCCGGCGCACACCAAGACGGAGCATGGCAGCCACGCGGCGAGTTCGCCGTGCGCCTCCAGCTCAAGGCCCTGCGCAAGCGCATCCAGTGCCCGTTCGCCCTCCCCGAGCTCCCCCGCGGCCAGCAAGCCGCTCAGGCATCCGTGCACCTGCGCGGGCGAGACGTCCGCGCCCTGCTCCAGCAGGTGGTCGGCCAGCTCGTCAAAATCGAACACGCCCGGAGTCTCCGGATCATCGAACATAGGCTTTTCCTTTCGGCGAACCCGGCGCGCCGTGGCGCATCAGGCAGCACTCCAACACTTGACCGGCAGGCCATTGATAAGCATGCGGTTTATCGCATGTCTGGCGCGTTGACCTGTATCGGAGCCGCCTCTATAGTAGGTCTCCAATAAGACCACCCCCAGTATACCCTCATGGCCGACACCCAACTGAAGGCGCTTGAAAAAAAGATCGACGAGCTCATCGCTCTGTGCCGCGACCTCGACCGCGAGAACCAGGCGCTCAAGCAGGATCAGGCCGGTTGGCTGCAGGAACGCAAGGAGCTGATCGAGAAAAACGAAACCGCCAGAATGAAAGTCGAAGCCATGATTCTCCGTCTGCGCACCATGGAGTGACACGTGTGAGCCAGCCCAATACCGTAACAGTGAAAATTCTCGACAAGGAGTACCAGGTCGCGTGCCCCGAAGACCAGGAGAGCGATCTCGCCGTGTCCGCACAATACCTCGACAAGCAAATGCGGAAAATACGCGACACCGGCAAAGTGATTGGCGTGGAACGCATTGCCGTGATGGCCGCTCTGAATATCAGCTACGAACTGTTACGGGCGGCACAGGGTCACGAGACGGACAAACCCGCTACCGATGGCCTGATGCGCTTGCAACGCAAACTCGATGAAGCGCTCTACGGCCTGCGCCAGATGGAAATCAACTAGTCCGTCACACATTTGGCGTATTTAATTGGCTGTCAAGCCGACGATCACCCGGCGAAGTGGGCTATACTTGCCCCGGGTCCCTGGCGTATTCGCCAGACATTCAGTCCTCGAGCCGATATTATCCAATCGGGGGTTCCCGGCCTCTGCAGGTGTGCATGTCCGGCACAGTCCGGAAAGCCTGATGCAGTGCGGGGACCACCACCTTGAACCATCGGGTTCAAGGGCAGTACTGTCAGCGGTATGCCGGGAATCCTTCTACTTCGTGTCAGCCACACATGACATCGCCTGCCGACGCTAAAGCCCTGCTCCGCCAGGCACTGCGGCAGCGCCGCAAGCGCCTTGATGGCGCCGCCCAGGCATCGGCGGCCCGTCAGCTGGTCACCTTCATCGAACAGATCCCTCTCTGGCAGCAGGCCACCAGCCTGGCGATCTACCGTCCGGCAGACGGTGAAATCGGCACCGACCCGCTCATTGAAAAGGGCCGGCAACTGGGAAAACACATTTTCCTGCCGGTGATCGATCCGGATGACCGGCTCCGCTTCGCCTTGTGGGAGACGCAGGCGAGCCTGCAGGAAAACCGCTATGGCATCGGCGAGCCACCGCCACAGGCACCGCGCAGGGCGCTGGCAGACATCGACATTCTCTTCATGCCACTGGTGGGCTGGGACACCCGGGGCGGGCGTCTCGGGATGGGGGGGGGATTCTATGACCGCTGCCTGGGCAATACGGCATGGGATAAGGCGTCACCTCGCCCTCTGCTGGTGGGCCTGGCGCACGATTGCCAGGAAATCGCGTGCGTGCCGCGAGAACCCTGGGACGTTGCTCTGGAGTATGTCGCTACCGCCTCGCGTCTGCTGCGCTGTGCACCCGCGCAGCCAGCGTGAGAGCGCAGGCTTAATCGTTGTTGATGATAACGCCCGCCTGGAGGGCGGAGGCGGGTGCCGCGACGGTATCGTTCGCCGCCATGGGAAGCAACAGGGTCAGTAGAACACCGAGGCCGAATGCTGCAACCAGCACCACTACCAGATCAGGTTTACGTTTCACAAGCTATCTCTCACTGACTTCGACATCGTGCAAACGCCCCATGGAAAGGGCGCGCCGGCTTATTTTTCTAAAATACAACTGTTAAAAACTGTAACTATTTAACAGAATGCGCCAATCCTAGCTCAGCACCGTACAAAAGGAAACCCCTGCAACCCGCATGCAGCCTGACTTTCGGGACTTTTCGGCGATTTACCGGCCCACCGGCGACGGATTGCCCCATTCGCGGTATTGAGCACAGCCCGGCGGCGAACCGGGATTTGGCGACTCAGGACTGCCCGACACTGGCGAGGTACAACTGGTACGCGCGGTTATCTGTCTCTTCCCAGTAGCGGAAGTTGATGCGCTTGAGCAGGGTTTCAAACGCCCCGCGCTCCGCGCGCGGTACCTGCACGCCAATCAGGATACGCCCGTAAGCCGCGCCGTGATTGCGGTAATGGAACATGGAAATATTCCAGCGCTCCCCCAGGCCCGTGAGAAATTTCAGCAGCGCGCCCGGACGCTCGGGAAACTCCACGCGGTACACACGCTCGTCGCGCAGCGCCTGCGGTGCATGCCCGCCGACCATGTAGCGCACGTGTAACTTCGCCACCTCGTTGTCGGTGAGATCTTCCGTGGCATAGCCGCGCTGGCGTAGCTCCTCCAGCAGGCGGGCAAGATCGTCGCCCCCGGGCGCCACCGACAGCCCGACAAACACGCGCGCACTACTGGCGTCCGCGTAACGGTAGTTGAATTCGGTGATGTTGCGGCGACCCAGCGCGCGGCAAAACTGGCGAAAGCTGCCGGGTTTTTCCGGCACGCTGACGCAGATTACCGCCTCGCGATGTTCGCCGATTTCGGTGCGTTCAGAAATGTAGCGCAGCCGGTCGAAGTTGGTATTCGCGCCGCTGACAATTGCCAGCAAATCCTGGTCTCGAACGAGGCTACTCTCAACATATTTTTTCAAGCCCGCAAGCGCCAGCGCCCCGGCGGGCTCGGCAATGCTGCGCGTGTCTTCAAAAATGTCCTTGATGGCCGCACAGATCTCATCGGTAGAGACGGTAATCACCTCAGACACGGTGTCACGTATGATACGGAAGGGTTCTCGGCCGATTTGCGCCACCGCGCAGCCGTCGGCGAACAAACCCACCTCAGTCAGCCGGGCGCGCCGGCCGCGGCTGAGCGCCAGCTTCAGGCAGGCGGCGTCTTCAGGCTCCACACCCACGATGCGCGTTTGCGGCCACACATAGTTCACATAGGCCGCCACACCGGCGATCAGGCCACCGCCGCCCACCGGCACGAACAGGGCGTCCAGCGGCCGCTGGTGCTGACGCACAATCTCCATGCCCACGGTGCCCTGGCCGGCAATCACGTCCGGGTCGTCGAACGGGTGCACGAAGGTCAGGCTCTGTTTGCGCACCAGGGTCTCGGCATGTTTGGCCGCCTCTTCGAAAGAGTCGCCATGCAGAATCACCCGGGCACCGCGCGAGCGTACCGCGTCCACCTTGATCTGCGGCGTGGTGCGCGGCATCACAATCATCGCTTTCACGTTCAGGGTTTGCGCCGCCACGGCAACGCCCTGGGCATGATTGCCGGCTGACGCGGCCACCACGCCACGCGCCAGCTCCTCCTCGCTCATACGGCTCATCTTGCAATAGGCTCCGCGCAGTTTGAACGAGAATACCGACTGCAGGTCCTCGCGTTTCAACCAGACGCGGTTGTCCAGGCGACGCGACATCAAGGCGGCTTCGTGAATAGGCGTTTCGCGCGCGACATCGTAAACCCGCGCATCGAGAATGCGTTTAATGTAGGACTGGGGCATACGGGCCTCGGTTGCGTGGGCGTGGGCGCGAGCTTTGTCGTCAAATCACCCGCATGCAGTCTATAGTAACGTCAGACGCTAGCGAAAGGACGACCCGGCATGACCCAGGATGAACTGAAACAGGCGGTGGCAGAGGCGGCAATCGCCTATTTGAAGCCACGGCTTGAGAACGACAGCATCATCGGCATTGGCACCGGCTCCACCGCAGACCGTTTTATCGATGCGCTGGCGTCCATCAAAGGCTTGTTCAATGCCACGGTGGCAAGCTCCGAGGCCTCCGCTTCGCGCCTTCGGGCACACGGCATCACGGTGTACGACCTGAACACGGTCGACGCAGTGGATTTCTATGTCGACGGCGCCGACGAAGCCAACAAGGCGCTGCAGCTGATCAAGGGCGGCGGCGCGGCGCTGACGCGGGAGAAGATCGTCACCGCCGTGGCGCGCGAATTCGTGTGCATCGCCGACGAAAGCAAACTCGTGCACACGCTGGGCACGTTTCCACTACCGGTGGAAGTGATACCGATGGCGCGCAGCCACGTGGCCCGTGAGCTGGTGAAGCTGGGGGGCGACCCGGTGTACCGGGAAGGCGTGGTCACCGACAACGGCAACGTGATTCTCGATGTACACAACTTCAGCATCCCCCAACCCCTCGCCACCGAGGAAAAAATCAACAACATCACGGGCGTGGTGACCAATGGCCTGTTCGCGCTGAAACCGGCGGACGTGTTGCTACTGGGCACCCAGGATGGCGTGCGCACGCTGCACGCGTCCTAGGCGTGCAAACCCGCGACGACGTCAGTCGAAAATTTTTCCCGGGTTCATGATGCCCAGGGGATCAAACGCCTGTTTGATCTGGCGCATAATGGCGATCTCGGCGCTGGAACGGGAGTACTGCAGGTAATCTTTCTTCAGCAGGCCAACCCCGTGCTCCGCCGAGACACTGCCGCCATGACGTTCCACGATCTCGAACACCCAGCGGCTGACCTCGCCGCAGCGCCGCTGGAATTCCGCGATACTGAGCGCATCCGGCTTGAGAATGTTCAAGTGCACGTTGCCATCACCGATGTGGCCGAACCAGACGATCTCGAACTCCGGGTAGCTGGCATTGACGACCTGCTCTACCTCCGCGAGGAACGCCGGCACGCGCGATACCACCGTGGAAATATCGTTCTTGTACGGCGTCCAGCGCGCCAGCGTTTCTGAAATATCCTCGCGCAGCCGCCACAGCGCCTGCGCCTGGGCCACGCTCTGGCTGATCACCCCGTCCAGCACCAGGCCCTGCTCGACACAGCGTTCGAACAGCGCCATCGCCTGGTCCGTTGCGAGCCCCGCAGCATCCTGATCGAACTCCAGCAGCGCGTAGTAGGGCGCCTCGGTGGCGAAGGGGCGCGTGAGGTGCTGGTGTGCGACCACCTTCTGCAGGGCCAGCTCGGAAAAAAACTCGAATGCGTTCAACGTGAGCGCACTCTGGTAAGCCTCGAGCACCGCCATCACCGAGGTCATGTCCGGTACCGCGAGCACCAGCACGGCACTGTCGCCGGGCGGGCGGCACAGGCGCATGGTGGCTTCCACCACCAGGCCCAGGGTGCCCTCGGCACCGGTGACCAGGTGCCGCAGGTCGTAGCCGGTGTTGTTCTTCACCAGGGACTTGTTGAGGTCCAGCAGCTCCCCGGTGCCCGTGACCAGCTTCAATCCGGCCACCCAGTCGCGCGTCATACCGTGGCGGATCACCTTGATCCCGCCGGCGTTGGTGGCAATGTTGCCGCCTATCTGGCTGGAGCCGCTGGAGGCGAAATCTACCGGGTAGTACAACCCCTGTTCCGCTGCAAATGCCTGCAGCTGCCGTGACCACGCCAGCGCCGCAGCGCACGGTGCGGTCTACCGGGCTGAAATCCTGAATGCGGTTGAGGCGATCCATGGCGACCACCAACTCCCCGCGGCAGGCCACCGCGCCGCCGCTCAGCCCTGTTCTGCCGCCCGACGGAACGATAGCAAGTGCTCGCTCCGCAGCCAGCTGCACAATGCGTTGTACCTCCTCCACGCTGCCCGGCAGCACCACCGCGCCGGGCGCGGGCGACGCGAAGCGCGTCCAGTCTGTGCCGTAACTGGCGAGTGCAGCCGCATCGCTGAGTACGCGATCCGGGCCGACAATCGCGGCGAGAGCAGACAGGATTTCCGGCTGCAGGAGGCGGGCGGCGGACTGTTCGATCATGGGTGAAATGGCGCTGGCGGTGGAGCGCCTATGCTAACATACGCGCCCTCTCGCACCCCACTCATCCGCAGATACGCGCAAGGAACACGGCTCGCATGGCGAAGCAATCACTGGAAAAAAGCAAGATCAAGATCCTATTGCTGGAGGGCGTTCACCCGTCCGCGGTGGAAACGCTGCAGGCCGCCGGCTATCACAGCATCGAGTGCCATCCGAAGGCCCTTCCCGAGGACGCACTCAAGGCCGCCATCGCCGGCGCCCACTTCGTCGGCATTCGCTCGCGCACCCAGCTCACCGCCGAGGTCTTCGCCGCAGCGGACAAACTCGTCGCAGTGGGCTGCTTCTGCATCGGCACCAACCAGGTAGACCTGAAGGCGGCAACCGAGCGTGGCATTGCGGTATTCAACGCGCCATTTTCCAACACCCGCAGCGTCGCCGAGCTGGTACTGGCACAAGCCATCCTGCTGCTGCGCGGCGTTGCGGCGAAGAATGCCGCCGCGCACCGCGGTGAATGGCAGAAGTCGGCGGAAGGGGCTTTCGAGATACGCGGTAAACAGCTGGGTATTATCGGTTACGGCAATATCGGCATGCAGCTCGGCGTTCTGGCCGAGAGCGTGGGCATGCGCGTGCAGTTCTTCGACGTGATCAATCGGCTGCCCCTGGGCAACGCACGCCAGGTGAGCAGCCTCGACACACTGCTGGGGAGCTCGGATGTAGTGAGCCTGCACGTACCGGAAAACGCCTCCACCCGCAACATGATCGGCGCCGCACAGCTGGCGCGGATGCAGGCCCACGCCGTGCTGATCAACGCCTCGCGCGGCACCGTCGTCGATATCGACGCGCTGGCGGCGGCACTGGACAACAGGGCGCTTGCCGGGGCCGGAATCGATGTTTTCCCGACCGAGCCACGCTCCAACGAGGACAGCTTCGAGTCACCCCTGCGCCGTTTTGACAACACGTTCCTCACGCCACACATCGGCGGCAGCACCGTCGAGGCGCAGGCGAATATCGGCATGGAAGTGGCCGAAAAGCTCGCCCGCTACAGCGACAATGGCACCACCACCTCCTCGGTCAACATGCCCGAGGTCGCGCTGCCGGCACACGACGGCAGCCACCGGCTGCTGCATATCCACCGCAACGTGCCCGGCATCATGAGCGCGATCAACAGCGTGTTCTCGGAGAACGGCATCAATGTCTCGGCCCAGTACCTGCAAACCAACGGTGCCGTCGGCTACGTCGTCATCGACATCGACGCCGAGTACAGCGACGTCGCGCTGGCGAAACTCGCTTCGATCGAAGGCACGATCCGGGCGCGCGTGCTGTTCTAGCGGCACAGCCCGGCCCCGGGGCGACCCGCGCCTGAGCGATCATCACGCGCGTCGCGCTTGCGACATCGCCGGAGAACTTCCGGGAGTTCACCCCACAATCGCCGCAAAATCGCCATGTTATCGGTATTTTTGCGCAACTTGCATGTTCGCGACATGCGCGGTTCCAGTGCTAACATCGACGGTGTACCACTCATGGTGGGCCTCCCAGGGTCAGGGAAGCCATAAGGGACACCAGAATTCGAAGGTCTAAACCGGGGCACAGGAAGGCTGTTTGCGAGAACACCCGGGGGGCCAGGCATATTCAGGGGCAACTATGCGCAACCGCAACCAGAAGACGTTTCAACTTTCATTAATTTCCGCAGCTGTAACCGCCACGCTGGCCGCCGATGTCGCCATCGCGCAGCAGCCGGTACTTGAAGAGGTGATTGTCACCGCGTCCAGGCGCGCCGAGTCGGTGCAGGACATACCTATCAATATCACTGCGCTGGGCAGCAGCCTGATCGAGCGCGAACGGCTGACCAACTTTGCGGAGCTGGCGCGCCGGGTTCCGGGGATGATCGTGGTCGACCAGGGGCCCCGCAGCAGTAACACGCTCACCATGCGCGGCCTGACCACGGACTCCATCGCAGCGCCCGACCAGACAAACAACACAGGCGGTACCGTTGCCACCTATATCGGCGAAATACCGTTCTATGTCGACCTGCGCCTGAACGACATGGATCGCATCGAGGTGCTGCGGGGCCCGCAGGGCACGCTGTACGGCGCCGGCACCCTGGGTGGCGCCGTGCGCTACATTCCGAACAAACCGCAGACCGACGGCGTCAGCCTGCAGCTGCGCGGTGACGTGTTCGACCTCAGCGAAAGCAACAGCCTTGGCTACGACGGCGGCGGCACCATCAACATCCCCATCATCGAGGATCGACTGGCAGTTCGCGCGTCTATCGACTATCTGGACGACCCGGGCTTCATCGATTACAACTTTTTGGTGCGCGAGCCGGGCATTTCCAACCCGCAGCCCAACTTCAACAATCCGGCGGACGTGCGCGCCAACCTCCGCCAGAAAGAAGATGCCAATACCAACGAAACCCTCTCGGGGAGGCTGGCCGTGCGCTACACGGGCGACCGCGTTGACGGCACCCTGACCTACTACCTCCAGGATTCGGATATCGGCGCCCGGCAGATCAACCACAAGGAAGCCTTCGGCGCCGGCGACTATGAATCCGCCATGCGCTTCGTCGAGCCGAACGAGCGCAAGAATGAACTGCTCTCGCTCGAGATCATCGCCGACCTGGGTTTCGCAGAACTCACCTCCGCGACCGGTTACGGTGAGTACACCGAACAGGGACAGCGCGATCAAACCGACCTGCTCTACACCCTGGGCTACGGCTACGAATATTTCCCCAGCTTCGCCGCGTTCACCCGCGAGGATTCCGAGGAAGAGACCTTCACCCAGGAGCTGCGCCTGGTTTCGACCAGTGACGGCCCGTGGAACTGGATTGTCGGCGCCTTCTACAGCGATTTCGAGCAGGATTCCGTCAGCAGGGAATTCGCACCCGGCTACGACCAGTTCCTCGTCGACATCGGCGACGGCGTGCAACTGCGTCCGGATGATCTCGAGTACATCGAGCTGTTGAAAGACGAGTTCACGGAATACGCCGCCTTCGGCGAGCTGGGCTACCGCATCACCGATGCCTGGCAAGTCACCGTCGGCGCTCGCTGGTACCGGTTCGAAAACGAATCCAGCGGCGGTTTCGATACACCGCTCTACAACACCGTGTTGCTGGGCGCACCCCAGGACGCCATCGACCCTTCGCTGGGCTTCAACGACGTGGATGACGACGACGTCATCTACAAATTCAACACCTCCTACGACATCAACGATGACATGATGGTGTTCGCAACCGTCAGCGAAGGCTACCGACTCGGGGGTCTCAACGCGGTTCCCGAATGTCCGGATCCGCTGCCGCCGGGACAGAACGTTTGCGTGCAGCCCAGCGAGTTGCTGATCAAATCGGATACCACGACCAACTACGAACTCGGCCTTCGCTCGACCTGGCTGGACAATTCGCTGATCGTGAACGGTTCGGTCTTCTTCATCGAGTGGGACGACGTGCGCGTTGCCGACGTTAGCGAAATCGGACAGGCGGCTATCAGCACCAACGGCGGTGCAGCCGAGAGCCTGGGCCTGGAGCTGGAAGCCCAGTACCTGATCACCGACAAGCTCTCGCTGATGGGCTCCTACGCCTATACCAAGGCCGAATTGACCGATGATGCGCTGTGCCTGCTCGGCGGAGACGCGGCCGATCCGCAGGGTTGCCTGGACAGCCCCGACGACGTGACCGCTTTCGACGGTGATCGCCTCCCCGCCACGCCGGAGCACCAGGGGTTCCTGGCCCTGAACTACGCGCTGGACCTGAGCAACGGCTCACGCATCGACCTGGACTGGTCCGCCACCTTCAGCAGCGACATCCTGACCAAGGTGGGCGAGCGGAACTTCGGCGAGAGCCTCGACGGCTACGCGGTGCACAACGCCTCGGCCACCTGGTTCAACGAGGGACTCGCAGTCACCCTGTACGCGGACAACGTCTTCGACGAGTACGCCGAGACAGGCGTGCGCGGTGACCGCGCCGACATCACGCAGTTCGCGGACTTCGACTCACGACGGTACTACACCAACGTGCTGCGGCCGCGCCAGGTGGGCGTGCGCTTCGTCTACAATTTCGACAACTAGGTCGAGACTGCATCACGGATCAAGGGCGCTGCGGCGCCCTTTTTCGTCGGGCGCTCCTGGCGAGCAAAGACTTTCCGCAGGCGCTTGCCTAGAATGGCCCGATGGAAAAGCCCGACGACGCGCAACTTCGCCACGAACATCGTGCCGCCCAGCTCGCCCTGCGCGAAGGCCGGTTGCGCGACGCACACCAGCACTGTCTCACGATCCTGAAAGCCGACAGGAAGCACGCGGACGCCTGGTTCCTGTGCGGCGTCATCGCGGCCAGCAACGGCCTGCATACCAAGGCCGAGCAGATCATCCGCAACGCCATCGCACTCGCTCCCGGGAACGCCCAGTACCAGGCCGAGCTGGGCAAGGAACTGCTGGTGCTGCGACGCACGCAGGAGGCGATGGCCTCCGCCGAATCGGCGCTGACGCTGCAACCTGCCGACGTCCCCACGCTCAATACGCTGGGCACGGTGTTCAGCCACGCGGGCGAGCAGGAGCGGGCGCTCGCCTGTTTCGACCGGGCGGTGGACGCACTCGGCCGCGGGGAAAAGGCACAGCGATTCCGCCCGGTATTCCGCGCCGAAATTCACTACAACAGGGGGATCGCGCTGCAATTCGCCGGACGGTTCGACGAGGCCGAAGCGGAGTTCGAACAGGCGATCAGTATCAATCCCGTCGGCTTCAGCGCTCACTCGGCGCTGGCGTCGCTGCGCAGACAGACACCGGAAAGCCACCACCTGGCGCGCCTCACGGCACTGCGCGAGCAGGTCCGGACCGCATCGGACCAGCTGCACGTGGGCCATGCCCTGGCCAAGGAACAGGAAGACCTGGGGCAGTATCCGGAGTCACTGGCCAGCCTCGCCTGGGCGAAGGCGGCGAAGGCGCGCGAGGTGCGCTACCGCGCCTCCGATGACGCCGCGCTGTTCCGTCACATTCGCTCGCTGTTCCCCGGGCACGCGGATCTCGGGGGTGGGTGCACCAGCCCGGAACCTATTTTCATCGTCGGCATGCCACGCACCGGCACCACACTGGTAGAACGGATTCTCGGCGGCCACTCCACGGTATTCGCTGCGGGCGAGTTGAATGCATTCCCGCGGCAGGTGAAGGCGCTGAGCGGTTCCACCTCAGCTGAAGACCTGGACCGGGAGACCCTGTCACAGGCCGCGCGCCAGGATATGGCCAGCCTCGGCAGGGCCTATCTGGAGAGCACCCGGCCGCGCACAGGGCACACGCCGCATTTCATCGACAAGCTCCCGTTGAATTTTCTCTACCTTGGCTTCATTCGCGCCGCGCTACCAAATGCGAAACTGGTCTGCCTGCGGCGCGACCCGATGGACACCTGCCTGAGCAACTACCGGCAGCTCTTCGCAACCAATTTCCGCTACTACTACTACAACCTCGACCTGCTGGACTGCGGGCGCTACTACATCGAGTTCGACCGACTCATGAGGCACTGGCGGCAGTGCATGCCGGGTGCCGTGTTCGAGTTGCAGTACGAAGCCCTCGTCCAGGACCCGGAGACGGTCGCCCGCGCACTGCTCGAGTTTTGCGAATTACCCTGGGAGGACGCCTGCCTGGATTTCCAGCACCGAAGCGGCAGCGTCGCCACGCCCAGCGCAGTGCAGGTGCGACAGGGTATCTACCAGACCTCGGTGAATCGCTGGCAACGCTACGGGGAGGCCCTGCAACCGCTGTACCACCTGCTGCGCGACGCAGGGTGTTACGACTAGGGCCGCGAACCCAGCTCGATGCCGCGCGTAGCGAGAAACTCCGACACCTGCGACAGGTAGCGCTGGCGGATCTCCGCCGACTCATTGGCCAGCTGGTGCCCCGCGTCCGCCAGGTACACCACGTCGCTAGCCGGGAACAGCGCCTGAACGAAAGGCAGGTTGTAACGCCAGTCCACCGTCGTATCACGCCGGCCCTGCACGATCAGCGCCGGGCCGACGCCAAGATCGCGCCGTTCAAGGCCGGCCAGCCAACGTCGCAGCGCCGCGACCCAGCGCAGCGGCACCCGGTGGCACTGCAGCGGCTCGGTGGCCACGAAATCCAGAAAGGCGGCGTCCGAGGAATTGCGCGCGAACTTGCGCGGAATACTCTCGGTGAAGGGCAACAGCATTCGATGCGCAATGTTCACGCCGTGCCAGCCGGCGGGCCGCACCAGCGGCGCCAGCAACACACAGGCCGCAAACGGCCAGGGGTAATGCCGCGCATAATCGATCAACGCGGCACAGCCGGTGCTTTGCCCCATGACCCACAGCGGCAGGTCGGGCAGGCGCACCCTGGCCAGCACGGCGTCTATCGCGCGGCTGTAATCGCCGAAATCGTCGATCACCGCCGGCTCACCGGAAGACAGCCCGTGCCCGGGGAGGTCGAAGCACACCACGTTGCAGCCCTGTGTCAGGCCCCACTCGATCAGCTTGCCGAACAGGCCGGTGTGGTCGTAATAGCCGTGCACCACCAGCAGGTTGGCGACAGCCCCGGGCTGGCGCCAGTGCTGCACGGCGAGACGACAGGGGCCGGATTCGATATGCCCGGCCAGATGCGTCAGCCCGGCAATGCGCGCGCTGAAATCGATGCCATAGAATCGGCAGAACGCCGCGAGTTCGGCAGAGGGGCGCGCGCCCTCCCCATAAGGCGGGAGCTGGAAGCGCAGAATGCGCAGCGCTTCGGGCGTCACGCAGGCACCCGCTGTCAGTTCACCTTCGGCGCCAACTCGCCCGCATCGTAGGCCTGCTGCATGCGCGAGAGCGACAGCACCTTGATCTTGCCGGCGTTGCCGGCAGTGCCAAAGGCCTCGTAGCGGGCTTTACAGATATCTTTCATCGCGGTGATCGTGTGCGCGAGGTATTTGCGCGGATCGAACTCGGCGGGATTCTGCGCCAGGAAACGCCGGATGGCGCCGGTCGAGGCGAGACGCAAATCGGTATCGATGTTCACTTTGCGCACGCCATGGCGAATACCTTCCTGGATCTGCTCTAACGGCACGCCGTAGGTCTCCGGGATATCGCCGCCGTACTCGTTGATGATCTCCAGCCACTCCTGCGGTACCGAGGACGAACCGTGCATCACCAGGTGCGTACCGGGAATGCGCGCATGGATTTCCTTGATGCGGTCGATGGCGAGAATGTCGCCGGTCGGGGGGCGGCTGAACTTGTAGGCGCCGTGGCTGGTGCCGCAGGCGATGGCGAGCGCGTCCACGCCGGTGGCTTTCACAAACGCCGCGGCTTCCTCCGGGTCGGTGAGCATCTGGTCGTGCGTGAGCTTGCCCTCGGCGCCGATGCCGTCTTCCTCTCCGGCTTCACCGGTTTCCAGGGACCCAAGACAGCCCAGTTCGCCTTCCACCGACACGCCGCAGGCATGCGCCATCTGCACCGCGAGGCGCGTGACCGAGACATTGTAGTCGTAGTCCATCGGCGTCTTGCCGTCTTCACCCAGCGAACCGTCCATCATCACCGAGCTGAAACCCAGCTGAATGGAACGCTGGCAGACGGCGGGAGAGACCCCGTGATCCTGGTGCACTACCACCGGAATGTGGGGGAACTCGTTCATGGCGGCTTCCATCATGGCGCGCAGGAAAGGCGCGCCGGCATACTTGCGCGCCCCCGCACTGGCCTGCATGATCACCGGCGAATGGGTTTCATCAGCCGCTTCCATAATCGCCCGGGTCTGTTCCAGGTTGTTGACGTTGAAAGCGGGAACGCCATACCCGTGCTCTGCCGCATGATCCAGCAACTGTCGCAAACTGATTAGTGCCATAGTGAAAATCCTTTAACGCTAGAGAAGAGTCGCACGCTCACGCTGTTGCCGCGGCGCGCTCCTCAAGAACCGCAACGGCCGGCAGGGTTTTACCCTCCACGTATTCCAGAAACGCGCCGCCGCCGGTGGAAATATAGGAAACCTTATCCGCGATGCCGAATTTGTCAATCGCCGCCAGGGTGTCGCCGCCACCTGCAAGCGAGAACGCGCCGCTTTCGGCAATGGCCTGTGACAGGGCGCGCGTCCCGTCCGCAAACTGGTCAAACTCGAAAACGCCTACCGGCCCGTTCCATAAAATGGTGCCGGCCGCGCGCACGATCTCCGCAATCTGTTCGGCGGATGCCGGGCCGATATCGAGGATCATCTCGTCCTCGCCCACATCGCTTACCGCTTTCACCGAGGCCTTCGCATCTTCCGCCAGCGCCGTGGCCGTGACCACGTCCACCGGCAGGGGAATGTGCGTCTTTTGCATCAACGCCTGCGCAGCCGGTATGAGATCGTGCTCGCACAGGGATTTCCCGACCGATTCGCCGCTGGCGGCGATAAACGTGTTGGCGATACCGCCACCCACCACGAGCTGGTCGACCTTCTCGGAGAGGGTTTCGAGCACGGTGAGCTTGGTAGAGACCTTGGAGCCGCCCACGATGGCCACCAGTGGCCGGGCAGGGTGGGCAAGCGCCTTCTGCAGCGCGTCGAGCTCGCTCGCCAGAAGCGGCCCGGCGCAGGCGACCGGCGCGAAGCGGGCCACGCCATGGGTCGAGGCCTGCGCGCGATGCGCGGTGCCGAAGGCGTCCATGACAAACACGTCGCAGAGCGCCGCATAGGCTTTTGCGAGCGCCTCGTCGTCGGCTTTCTCGCCCGGGTTGAAGCGCACGTTCTCCAGCAATACCACCTCGCCCGGCTGCACCGCAACACCCGCGCGCCAGTCACGCACCAGCGTCACCTCGCGACCCAGCAGCCCACCCAGGTGCTGTGCCACCGGAGCGAGCGACCACGCATCATCGTACTCGCCTTCCACCGGTCGCCCGAGGTGCGACATCAGCAATACCGCGGCGCCCGCATCGAGCGCCGCCTGAATCGTCGGCACGGCCGCGCGTATGCGCGCATCGGAGCTGACCGCGCCGTCTTTAACCGGCACATTCAGGTCTTCACGTATCAACACGCGCTTTCCCGCGAGGTCACAGTCCAGCATTCGGTGCATTTTCAGCGTCATCCTCTCCGTCTCCACAGCATCGGCCGTCACCGATCCACACCGCTGGCGGCTGGCTGCAGCCCGCCCCAGTGACGAGCGACATCCAGCATGCGATTGGCGTAGCCCCACTCGTTGTCGAACCAGGTCAGCACCTTCACCAGGCGCCGGCCGCTCACGCGGGTCTGGCTCGCATCGACAATACCGGAGCGAGGATCGTGATTGAAATCACAGGATGCCAGAAGCTCCTCGGTATAGCCAAGCACGCCATCGAAGCGAGAGTGTGACGCCTCTCGCAAGACGGCGTTTATCTCGGCCTCGCTGGTGTCACGGCGTGTGCACACCGTGAGATCCAGCGCGGAGACGTTCAGCGTGGGCACCCGCAGGGCCTGCGCCGTAAAGCGCCCGGCCATGTCGGGCAGCACCCGCTCGACGCCGCGCGCAAGCCCGGTATCCACCGGGATGATGGACCCGAAGGCGGCGCGCGTTTTGCGCAAATCCGTATGGTGATAGGCATCCAGCACCGGCTGGTCGTTCATCGCGGAGTGGATCGTGGTGATGGTGCCGGTCTCGATGCCAAAGGCGTCGTCCAGCGCCTGGATGACCGGCGAAATGGCGTTGGTCGTGCAGGAGGCGTTGGATACGATGCGATCGCCCGCCTCCAGCACATGATGATTCACCCCGAAGACCACGGTCTTGTCGACATCCGCCTGGGCGGGCTGGGAAAACAGCACGCGCGCCGCCCCCTGCGCAAGGTGGCGTTCGGCCGTGGCCCGATCAGTAAACGCCCCGGTGCACTCCAGCACCATATCCACGCCGAGCGACCGCCAGGGCAGGGCATCCAGGCTTTCCTGGTTGAGCAACACGATGTTGTCGCCGGCAATCTGCAAACTGCGCTCATCGCCGCCGAGCGACAGGGGAAAGCGCCCGTGCGTGGAGTCGTAGCGGGTCAGGTGCAGCACCGTGCGCGCATCGGCGATCTCATTGATCGCCACAATCGACAGCGCCTCCCGCAGCGGGCTCTCGTAAAGCGCGCGCAGGATACCGCGACCGATCCGCCCGTAGCCATTGATGGCCAGGCGCAACATGCCGGCGCTCCTAGGACAGGATGTCGTTTACCACCGACACCACATTATCTACCGTGAATCCGAAGTGGCGCATCAGTTCGCCACCGGGCGCCGATTCCCCGAAAGTGGTCATACCCACCACGCGGCCATCGAGCCCGACGTACTTGTACCAGTAATCCGCGTGCAGGGCCTCGACCGCCACGCGCGCGAGCACGTCGCTGGGCAATACCGCCTCGCGGTAGCCCGCCTCCTGCTCCTCGAACACTTCCGGGCAGGGCATGGACACCACGCGCACCCTGCGCCCTTCTCCCGACAGCTGCGCGGCGGCATCCACCGCCAATTGCACCTCCGAACCGGTGGCAATCAGAATCGCCTCCGGCGTGCCGTCGCAGTCGTGCAGCACGTAGCCGCCGCGGGCGACCGCGGCAAGCTGCTGCTCGTCGCGCGCCTGGTGCGCCAGATTCTGGCGCGAGAAGATCAGCGCGGTAGGACCGTCGCGACGCTCAATGGCGGCCTTCCAGGCCACCGCAGACTCCACCGTATCGCAGGGACGCCAGGTGCGCAGGTTGGGGGTGGAGCGCAGGGCCGTGAGCTGCTCCACCGCCTGGTGGGTTGGGCCGTCTTCACCGAGGCCGATGGAGTCATGCGTGAAAACAAAAATCGACTGCTGGCGCATCAACGCCGCCATGCGCACGGCATTGCGCGCGTATTCCATGAAAATCAGGAAGGTGGCGCCGTAATTGATAAACCCGCCGTGCAGCGCGATACCGTTCATCATCGCCGCCATGCCGAACTCGCGCACCCCGTAATATATGTAGTTGCCGCCCGGATCGGCCGCGGTCACGCCTTTGGAACCACGCCAGATCGTATTGTTGGAGCCGGCCAGGTCGGCCGAGCCCCCGAGCAGTTCAGGCAGCAGCGGCCCGTAGGCATCCAGGCAGTTCTGGGACGCCTTGCGGGTGGCAACGCTCGCGCCCTCGGCCTGGCACTCGCGGATATAGGCGTCCGCCGCTGCGGCGAAGGTCGTGGGGAGCTGGCCCGACAGGCGCCGGCGCAATTCGCTCGCCAGCTCCGGGTGTTCACCGGCGTAGGCGCGCATCCGCTCTGTCCATGCCTGCTCACGCGCCGCCCCCTGCTCCCTGGCGTCCCAGCCGGCATACACGGCATCGGGAATCGTGAACGGCGCGTGCGGCCAGTTCAGCGCCTCGCGGGTGGCCGCGACTTCGTCGACGCCCAGCGCCGCACCGTGACAGCTCTCGGAACCCTGCTTGTTGGGCGCCCCCTTGCCGATGATGGTCTTGCAGCAGATCAGGGTGGGGCGGTTCGTCTCGGCGCGCGCGGCAACGATCGCCGCGTGCACGGCATCCGCGTCGTGACCATCGACCGCCGGGATCACGTGCCAGCCGTAGGCGGTGAACCGTGCCGGCGTGTCGTCGGTGAACCAGCCCTCCACCTCGCCGTCGATGGAAATCCCGTTGTCGTCGTAAAACGCCACCAGCTTGCCCAGCCCCAGCGTACCGGCCAGGGAGCACACCTCATGCGAAATGCCTTCCATGAGGCAGCCGTCGCCCAGAAAAACATAAGTGAAGTGATCGATCACTTCGTATTCAGGCCTGTTGAACTGGGCTGCCAGGATTTTTTCCGCCAGGGCCATGCCCACGGCATTGGCAAGCCCCTGGCCGAGTGGACCGGTGGTCGTTTCAACGCCGGGCGTGTAGCCGTACTCGGGGTGGCCCGGGGTTCTGCTGTGCAGCTGGCGAAAATTCTCCAACTCCGCCATGGGCAGATCGTAGCCGCTGAGATGCAACAGCGAGTAGATCAGCATGGAACCGTGGCCATTTGACAATACGAAACGATCACGATTCGGCCAGGCCGGGTTCGCGGGGTTGTGTGCCAGGAAGTCGTTCCACAGCACCTCCGCGATATCCGCCATGCCCATCGGCGCGCCGGGGTGGCCGCTGTTCGCTTTCTGTACGGCGTCCATGCTCAGTGCTCGAATGGCATTCGCAAGCTCGGTGCGCGGGGATGACATCGCGTTCTCCAGGTCTGTGGGGCTCACAAGCGGGGACGCCCGCCTGACGGGGGCGCTATTTTCGCGTAAGCAGCCGCGAACGGCAAACAAATCGGGGGCAAATGCCACTCCCGGGAATCTGCGACCTCGATCACACAACTATATCAAAATATTTTGATGTAGATGCGCAGCCCTGCTAGACTCCTCCGCCATGCTATCGCCAAACGCCGCAAGAATAACGGGCGAGGCAGCGAGTGAGGCAACCCCGGATCAGCCCTTCCATGCGTTGACCGGCCTGTGCAAGGCCACCGCCGACTCCCTGCGCCTGCTCATACTGCGTGTACTACGCAACGATTCCTATGGCGTATCAGAACTGTGCAGCATCTTCGACATGCGCCAGCCCGCGCTCAGCCACCACCTCAAGGTGCTGGCGAACGCCGGCCTGATTGCCGCCCGGCGCGAAGGCAACTCCATTTTCTACCGTCGGGCAGAACTCGGGCAACGTCCCGATCTGGAAGCCCTGCAGAACTGCCTCTTCGACACCGTGGACCAGATCGGCCTGCCGGCAGACATCCAGCAGCGATTGCGCAAGCTTCACCAGCTTCGCGAGACCAATTCGCGCAACTTCTTCCGCGACAACGCGCACAAATTCCAGCAGCAGCAGGATCTCATCGCCAGCTACGAACAGTACGCCGATGTGGTGGCCAAGGTACTGCGGGACGCGCCGCTGCGACAGCGCGACACGGTGCTGGAAGTGGGGCCCGGCGATGGCTCTTTCCTGCTGGAACTCGCGGCACTGTTCCAGCGCGTGGTGGCGCTGGACAATGCGCCCAGCATGCTGGAACAGGCCCGCGCCCGCGTTGAAAAGGCCGGCCTCGAGAACGTCGACTTCATTGGCGGCGACACGCGCAGCAAACGCCTGGCAGGGCTGCAGGCTGACTGCGTGGTGATCAACATGGTACTGCACCACACGCCTGCGCCGGGCGACGTACTCGGCGACGTGGCCAGGTGCCTTGCACCCGGCGGCGTGGTGCTGGTGACCGACCTCTGCCATCACGACCAGGGCTGGGCGCGCGAGAACTGCGGCGATCTCTGGCTGGGTTTCGATCCACAGGACCTCGGTGCGTGGGCGGAACAGGCCGGCTTGCACGATATTGCCGCCGTATATCTGGCGCAACGCAACGGTTTTCAAATTCAGGTGCGGCTGTTTGGCCGCAACTGACCCTTCAATAAAGGACTAGCACTATGAGCGAATACAACATCTTCACCTCGGAATCGGTATCCGAAGGCCACCCGGACAAAATGGCGGACCAGATTTCCGACGCCATCGTCGACTACCTGCTGGCACGCGACAAGGACGCGCGCATCGCGGTCGAGACCCTGGTGAAAACCGGCATGACCATCGTCGCCGGAGAGGTGACCACCACCGCCCATATGGACCTCGAGGACACCATTCGCCAGACCATCCTGGACATCGGCTACGACAGCTCCATCGTCGGTTTCGACGGCGCCTCCTGTGCCGTGCTGAATGCCATCGGCAAGCAATCGCCCGACATCTCCATGGGCGTCACGGAAGGCCAGGGCGCGCATGAAGAGCAGGGCGCGGGCGACCAGGGCCTGATGTTCGGCTACGCCACCAATGAGACCGACGTGCTGATGCCGGCACCCATCTTTTATTCGCACCGGCTGGTGGAGCGCCAGGCGCAACTGCGCAAGGACGGTACGCTGTCCTGGCTGCGCCCGGACGCGAAGAGCCAGGTCACGCTGCGCTACGAGAACGGCAAACCGGTTGCCGTGGACGCGGTGGTGTTGTCCACCCAGCACGACGAGGACATCAGCCAGAAAGACATCCACGCGGCGATCATGGAGCACGTGATCAAGCCGGTGCTGCCCGCAGAATGGCTGCATGCCAAGACCCTGTACCACATCAACCCCACCGGCAAGTTCGTTATCGGCGGACCCGTGGGCGACTGCGGCCTCACCGGGCGCAAGATTATCGTGGACACCTATGGCGGCATGGCACGCCACGGCGGCGGCGCCTTCTCCGGCAAGGACCCCTCCAAGGTCGACCGCTCCGCTGCCTACGCCGGGCGCTACGTGGCCAAGAACATCGTGGCCGCCGGCCTGGCCGATCGTTGCGAGATTCAGGTGTCCTACGCCATCGGCGTGGCCGAACCCACATCCATCTCCATCGATACGTTCGGTACCGGCAAGCTGTCTGACGCGAAAATCGCGGAGCTGGTGCGCGAGCACTTCGAGCTGCGCCCGAAAGGCCTGATCGCGATGCTCGATCTGAAACGCCCGATCTACCGTAAAACGGCTGCGTATGGCCACTTTGGCCGCGAAGACGCCGATTTCACCTGGGAGAAAACCGATAAGGCGGCCGCGCTGAAAGCGGCGCTATAACCGTTGACACATTCCGTGCACACACTGTTTAACGTCGTTGTTTCCGCCCCGGCGGAAAACCAGACTCCACGGCACCCCGCGCAGGCGGGGTGACCCTCACCAAGAAAGGACACAGCAATGAGCAAAGCAGAAAAACTCGCCGCCAAGGAAGACTACAAGGTAGCCGATATCTCACTGGCCCAGTGGGGTCGCCGCGAACTCGACATCGCCGAGGGTGAAATGCCGGCGTTGATGGCGCTGCGCGAACGCTACAGCGAGAGCAAGCCGCTGGCCGGTGCAAAAATCCTGGGCTGCATTCACATGACTATCCAGACGGGCGTACTGATTGAAACCCTGATCGCGCTGGGCGCGGAAGTGCGCTGGTCATCCTGCAACATTTTCTCCACGCAGGATCACGCCGCCGCCGCTATCGCCGCCGCCGGCATCCCGGTATTCGCCTGGAAGGGTGAAACCGAGGAAGAGTACGACTGGTGTATCGAACAGACCATTCTGAAAGACGGCAAGCCCTGGGACGCCAACATGATCCTGGATGATGGCGGTGACCTCACGGCGATGCTGCATGAAAAATACCCGCAGATGCTCGAGATCATCCACGGTATCACCGAGGAAACCACCACCGGCGTGCACCGCCTGCAGGAAATGCTCAAGCAGGGCACCCTGAAAGTGCCGGCGGTGAACGTGAACGACTCCATCACCAAATCCAAGAACGACAACAAGTACGGCTGTCGCCACAGCCTGAACGACGCCATCAAACGCGGCACCGACCACCTGTTGTCCGGCAAGAAAGCGCTGGTGATCGGCTACGGCGACGTCGGCAAGGGTTCCGCCCAGTCGCTGCGCCAGGAAGGCATGATCGTGAAGATCTCCGAGATCGACCCGATCTGCGCGATGCAGGCCTGCATGGATGGCTACGAAGTGGTTTCCCCGTTCATCGACGGCGTGAACGACGGCACCGAAAACTCCGTCAACAAACGCCTGCTCGCCAACACCGACCTGGTGGTCACCACCACCGGCAACTACAAGGTGTGTGATTCCAACATGCTGAAGGCGCTCAAGAGCGGTGCCGTGGTGTGCAACATCGGCCACTTCGACAACGAGATCGACACCGCCTACATGCGCAGCAACTGGGAATGGGAAGAGGTGAAGCCGCAGGTGCACAAGGTGTACCGCGATCGCGCCAGCAACGATCACCTGTTGTTGCTCTCTGAAGGCCGCCTGGTGAACCTCGGCAACGCAACCGGCCACCCGTCGCGCATCATGGACGGCTCGTTCTCCAACCAGGTGCTGGCGCAAATCTACCTGTACGAGCGCCGCTTCGCCGACCTCGAACCGGAAATGAAGGAAGCCGCGCTGAAAGTGGAAGTACTGCCCAAGAAGCTGGACGAGGAAGTGGCGGCGCACATGATTGGCGGTTTTGGCGCGGTGCTCACGCGCCTGACCCCGGAACAGGCGGACTACATCAAAGTGAAGGTGGATGGTCCGTTCAAGCCCGACAGCTACAAGTACTGAGGCAGGGTTGTCCATGGCCAGGCAGAAACCGAGAATCAGCTTCGAATTTTTCCCGCCGAAAACACCGGCGGGCATCGACAAGCTGCTGAATGAAGTCAATCCGGCGCTGCAGGCGCTGGATCCGGAGTTCTTCTCGGTCACCTATGGCGCGGGCGGCAGCACGCGCGACGCCACCCTCGGGGTGGTGTCTGCCATCCGTGAGAAGGGACTGGCCGTGGCACCGCATCTCAGCTTCGGCGGAGACGATGAAAACGCCGTGGGCAACCTGCTCGACACCTATATTGCGCGCGGCGTGAATCGGCTGGTGGCGCTGCGTGGCGACAGGCCCTCGGGCATGGGCGGTACCACGCACCTTGTCTACGCGAATGAACTGGTGCAGTTCGTGCGACAGCGCACGGGCGATCACTTTAGCATCGAGGTTGCCGCCTACCCCGAGATTCACCCGGAAGCAAAAAGCTACGACCGCGATATCCAGTTCCTGAAGGGCAAGCTGGATGCCGGCGCAGACAGCGCCATCACCCAGTACTTCTACAACATCGAGGCGTATTTCTACTTCCTCGATCGCTGCGCCGCCGCAGGCATCGACAAACCCATCTACGCGGGCATCATGCCCATTACCAACTTCGCCAACCTGCAGCGCTTCTCGAGCAACTGCGGCGCGGAAATACCGCGCTGGATCTGTCGGCGCATCGAGGCGTTCGGCGACGACCCGGAGAGCATTCAGCAGTTCGGCATTGAAGTCGTGAGCCAGCTTTGCCAGACCCTGCTGGAAAACGGCGCCCCGGGCATTCATTTCTACACCATGAACCAGGTGGAGCCTACCCGCGAGATCTACCACAGCCTGGGCCTGTAACCGTCGCCGTGCGTGTCACGCGAATCTTCACAGCGCAGGCGTTGAGCATCGATGCCGTGCTCGAACTCGAACCGGAACCCAGCCGCCACATTGCCCGCGCCCTGAGAATGGTCGCCGGCGACGGCATAACGCTATTTGACGGCCGGGGCGGCGAATACCCCGCCGTGATTACCGCCGTCGGCAAACACGCCGTTACCGTTCGCACCAGTGATCACCTGCCCGGGCTTGCCGAATCGCCGCTGGCCATTCACCTCGGCATCGCACTCTCGCGCGGCGAACGCATGGACTGGGTGATGCAGAAAGCCACGGAACTGGGCGTTGCCTGCATCACCCCGCTGCGCACGGAGCACTGCGCGGTGAAGCTGACGGCGGAGCGCGCCGAGAAGAAACTGCGCCACTGGCAACAGGTGGTGAACAGTGCCTGTGAACAGAGCGGCCGCTGCCGCGTTCCTGCCGTTGAGGCGATCGCGACGCTGGAGGAGTGGACACAGGGCACGCAGGCTGAGCGGCGCCTGATTCTCGACCCGGGCGCCGCCGACAGCGACACCGGGCCGGCGCCGCACAGCGTGGCGTTGCTGGTGGGCCCCGAGGGTGGTTTCAGTACCGCGGAAATTGCCACGGCCGGCGCAGCCGGTTTTAGCGCGCTGCGGCTGGGCCCGAGAGTGCTGCGCACAGAGACCGCGCCGCTGGCGGCCATCGCCGTTCTGCAGGGGCGCTGGGGCGATATGCAGCCGGGGGGCTCGGCCTAGGCCGACTGCTCCGCTAACCAGCGGGCATGGCTCCATTCCAGAAAATGCCCGGCCGCGTTCACGGCGTGGTCGGTGCGCACGGAGTGGAACACTTCGAAGGCGTGCTGTGCCCCGGGCAGCTCCGCGTACACCACGGGTTGTGTCGATTCAGAGCGCAGCGCGTTCACAAAGACACGCGCCTCCTCGACCCACACCAGCGAATCGTGCGTACCCTGCAATACAAAGGTGGGCGGCGCCCCGGCCGATACATGGCTCAGCGGACAGGCGCTGTCCCAGAGGTCGAAGTTCTCCTCTTTGGAGATCTGCAGCACGCGTTTGGTGAGCAGATCGCCCATCGACATATCCGGACGGATCACGTCGCGATCAAGAAAATCGTACACGCTGCAGAAGGGTACCGCCGCCTGCAGGCTGGTGTCGGCGTCCTCGAAGCCCGGCCGCCACTCGGCGCGATTGGGCGTGAGTGCCGCCAGGGCGCTGAGATGCCCACCGGCAGAGCCGCCTGTGATCGCGATGAACTCCGGGTTGCCGCCACTTCCGGCGATATTTTCCCGTATCCAGGCGATGGACTTCTTCACATCGATAATGTGTTGCGGGAACGCCGCGTGCGGGCTCAGGCGGTAGTTGATGGCCACGCAGATCCAGCCGCGCTCCGCTCATGTGGTACATCAGCGGCTTGCCCTGCTGCTCCTTGGAACCGATGATCCAGGCGCCGCCATGCACCTGCAGCAGTACCGGGAAACCGCCTTCGCGCGGCGTGTCGGGGCAGTAGATATCCAGCAGGTTGCGCTCGCCCGCATCGCCATAGGGCAAGTGCTTGTGCACACTCACCCCGGCACGGTCAAAATGGAAGGGGCGCAGCCAGTGCGCACTGCTGATGTGATCGGCCAGGGCATGCTGACGCTCATCCGGGATGTTACCCCGGTAATTCTCGCCCAGGCCCTCTTTCAGGGCACGACTCAGGTGCAGGGGCGATTCCATCGCCTGGATGTGCAGGTACGCAAGCCCGAGCCAGGAGATACCAAAGACGCCGAGCCCCACCTGCGCGAGCGAGTGCTCAAAGACGCCTAAAAACGCCAGCAGGGCGGTGAACCCTACCTGCCAGAGCAGGTGAATGAGCGCCATTTCCCCGGCCAGCCAGCCCGCGAGAAAGTACAGCGGCAACAACCAGTAGAGCCTGCGCGCCTGGACAACGGCCGCCCAGGTAAACATCAGGCTAACTACAGATAGGAAGAAATACAGGCCTGCCATGGTGATCCAACTCCCGCTACAACCGCAAAAGCGCCATTCTACGGGAAATACGGCAGCGGCGGGTAACGCACACGCGGGCGCGCTAATCGGCCGCCACGCAAGCGCCGCGCACGGCCTCGAGATCCGCGCTAACGCGCAGCGCATGTTCCGCGCGCTCCAACGCCAGCCGCGCGTGATACCGGGCCGCATCGCGCGTTTCGGCGTTCTCGCTCGCCGCCAGCGAGCGCAGGGCCTTCTGCAGCCGCACACACACCTCCACGGTACCGGCGCCGTCGCGCGCGATTGCCGTGAAGGCGTCGTCGAACATGTCGCGCGTGGCAATGGTGGGCACTTCAATCCGGTCAAACTGCATGGTGCTAAAGAGCGTTGCTTCGTCAACCGGCTGGCTCCAGTCAGTAAAAAGGCGCAGCAACCTGCTCACCACGCTGATGGCCGTGCCCGGATCGTTCACCGCGGGCGACAGCGCGCGCCCGGCGATCTCGGCCAGCACGCAAAGACCGAAACGCGGATCCTCTTCGTACAGGCGGTCACCGCCAATCTGGAACGCATCATTCACCACGCCGCTGTAATCGCCCCCGGCCGCTCGGAAAGCCGGCGCCGCTGCGCACGTAGGCTAACACTCTGTCGGACGATGCAAACGTGCCCGCAGTGCATCCACCACCACCCGTGCATCCTCGGCTCCGGCCCGTGCGCTGAGCGCTGACATGTCGATCTGCTGCACGTAGCCAATGGATGAGGCGTAGACGGGGTCTCCTCCGCCGGCCTGTCGCCGCGCGGTACACCGCCGAGACTGGGCTCACGCCTGCGACGTTCGAGCGCCGCCGCCGTGGCCTTCTCCACTTTCTCGATGGTGGAGCCCACGCGACCCAGCCGCGCAATGCTGTCCACCCAGGTCACGAATTTCACGATCACGATATGAACACCAACACGGTGATCGCGAAGAGCACAAAGAGCCCGGTTTTATCGAAGTACGCATTCTTTGACGCGGTGATCGCCACTATGCTGAAGATGAAAGCCCCAACGAACGTGGAGAGCGCGTTCTGCGAGGAATCGTCGGCGACAATCAGGGTGAAAGATCGCGGCGTTGCCGTACTGCTCGCTGATGCGTAGGCAGACACCATCGACGTCACCGAGAACGTCGCGATCACCAGCATGCTGGAGGCCATCACCGACAGCAGGGCTTCGATCGAATCCTGTGAGATGTCCGGCACAAACTGTTCCGAGAGTGCGCTGTCGGCCAGTGTCGCCGCAAACGCTGCGCCGATAGACAGTACGCACATTGCCAGCGGTTTTACCCAGAGCCGTTCACGAAACCGGTTCAGGATGAAACGCAACCGCTCTACTGACACAAACGCCCTCATCACAGGACCTCCTCAAGACCACGATGGCCGGTTTGCACGCGGGCGCCTCGCCTCAAGCCCAGGCCAGAAAACCCGAGGCCAGCAGCGCCACCAGGCTGATGATCGCGCCGGCAAAAATCACAGAGCGCAGCGTCTGCAGGTTGGCGTAGTAAAAGAGTGCGTAGATTAACCTGCAGGCGACGAAAGCCCAGGCCGCGTAGCCGGTTGCCTGCGGGGAGGCTCCCGACATCATGCAGAACAGGACCGCGACAATGAATACCGCGATGCTCTCATTGGTGTTGGCGACCGTGCGTGTGGCGCGAAACAGCAGGTTGGCGTGATCCGCCACAACGGGCGAACCGGGAAGGTGTTTTGCCCGAATGCCAATCACATCCGACACCAGAAGCTGTACGAGCATCAACAGCGTCATCGCGCCCAGCGCGAGCACAGTGAGCGAATAGGTCTGGCTTATATCCATGAGCGAACCTCGCGATTACTGATGGGGGCCATAGCGTCAGCCCGGATGCGTCTGGTTGAGGGTGCCTTCACCCGGCGTGATAAACAAGAGGCGTGTCTTGACGTGTGTTCTGGCCGTATGCCAGACGCCCCGCGGCACAATCACGTAGGCTCCGGGCTCCGCCAGGTGCAGCGAACGCTCACCCGCCGCCTCCTTGAGCACCATCTCGATCTCTCCCGACAGCAGCAGCACAACTTCGTCGCCATGCGGGTGCACCTCCCAGGTGTCCCAGTCGCTATCAAACTCGTGGGCAGCCACCAGCTGATGTGCAGCGAAGCCGCTGTAGCGCTGCTCGATACGAGCATACAGGTCGGCGTCCGCCGTCTCGACGGTAGCGGCGTTGTCCGGGCTTAGTACGACGAAGTCGGTGAAAATAGTGTTGGTGGCGGCATCCATAGGCGGCTCCAGTCAGGTTCATAGCTGCTGCGGAGTATCCCGAGCGCACGCCGCGGCGCGCTGCAGCAAGCGGATCATCGCGACCCTCGGCGCAGGCAGGCTGCGGCATCGCCGAGACGGCTCATCGGCTCATGCCGAAGTGCGCCAGCGCCGACACGGCAATAGCCTCACCGTACTCCTGCACGAAATGTCCGGCCTCGGGCAGTTTCATCGGTTCGGGGCAGTTCCTGATCATGCCTCGCAAAGCCTGCATGGGCGCCTCACCCAGCACAGCATCGCGCAGGCCTATCGCCATGAAACTCTCGCCCGTCCACTCGTTCGCCCAGAACTGCCGCGCCCGCGCACCGTGTTCCACGCCGGCCATGCCCGGCTCCACCGGCACCAGCTGCGGGAAGCGCCGCACGCCGGCCTTGTAACGATTATCGGGGAAGGGGGCGTCGTAGGCGAGGGCATCCATGAGATTCATCGCCGACAGCGCATCGGTGGCCACGAGGCCGCCGACGGGAATTTCCGGCGCGACCGCCGCGAACGCCTTCCATCGCTCAAATCCTTCCGATACAAATTCACCTGTGGGTATGGCGGTATTCATCACCAGCAGGCGCTTGAAGCGCCCGGGCATGTCCATGGGTAGCGTCAGGCCGAGAATGCCGCCCCAGTCCTGGCATACGAGCGTGATGTTGGATAAATCGAGTCGCTCGATGAGGCGCATGAGACTGTTACGATGAAAATCGAAGCTGTAAACGGCATCC
>JAWKZK010000020.1:0-91074 GCA_041396005.1 Halioglobus sp. | reverse complement strand
ACGACGGCCAACACCATGGCGCCCGCCAGCAGGCCGACCAGAATCCCGCCGAGCGTTGGCGTGACCACCGCGAGCAGCGGTCCGGCGGCGGGCACCAGGCCAGCCCTTTCTGCGACGGACAGTATGGCGACATCCAGCACGTGGAAGCCGTGCACCAGAATGCCGCCGCCCACCATGAACATGGCGATGGTACCCACCACGCCGAGCGTTTTCATCAGCAGCGGCGCGAACGACAGCAGGCCCGCCCCCACCTTGCGTTGCAGGGCTCGCCTCGCGCCGGGGCCCTCCTGCTGTAACAGCAGCGCGCCAGCGTCGTCCATCTTGACGATCCCCGCGACGAGACCGTACACCCCCACCGTCATGAGTAGCGCGATACCCGAGAGCACCAGCACCTGGGTCAGAAACGGCATACCGTCCACGACACCCAGGGTCAGCACGATGATCTCCGCGGACAAAATGAAATCGGTACGCACCGCGCCGCGAATGCGCTGCTTTTCAAAGGCCACCAGGTCTGCCGCGTCGTCGACAAGCTGCGCCATGTGTTCCCGGTGATGCGCCTGCTCCGCTTCCCGATGCAGCAGGCCGTGCGCGAGCTTCTCGAAACCCTCGTAACACAGGTACAGGCCGCCCAGTATCAGCAGCGGCGTAATGAGCCAGGGCGCGACGAAGGCTATCAGCAGCGCGGCAGGCACCAGGATGCACTTGTTGAGCAGCGAGCCCCTGGCAACGGCCCACACCACGGGCAGCTCGCGCTCCGCGCGTACACCCGTCACCTTCTCGGCATTAACCGCAAGATCATCCCCCAGCACGCCGGCGGTTTTCCTGGCGGCGACCTTGGTCATGGTCGCCACGTCGTCGAGTACCGCGGCGATGTCGTCCAGAAGAACGAGCAGGCTGGTTCCGGCCACAGGGGTCAGTCCGTCAGGCGGCAAAGACGCGCGGCCGGCAACCGCCGGCGCGCCTGGGAGTCCTGGCTGTGATCAGCCAAAATGGCAGAAGCAGATCTTGTTGCCGTCGGGATCGCGGATGTAGGCGCCGTAGAAACCGTCCATGCGCTGACCCGGCGCGCCATCGTCGCTGGCGCCCAGCTCCAGCGCCCGCGCATGCAGCTTGTCGACACCCTCGGTGGAGCCCGGCGGAATCGCCACCATGTTGCCGTTGCCCGGATCGGGCGCTTCGCCATTGTAGGGTGTGCACACCGCCAGCATCGGGCCGCCGTTGGGCGAGCCCAGGGCGGCGAGACGCCCGGTATCCATAAAAACGCTGACGCCGAGATCTTCGAGCAGCGCGAGGTAGAAGGCTTTGGCTTTCTCGATATCACTGACGCCGATAGTGGTATACGCAATCATGCGCGAGTTCCTTGTATTGCGGGGTTGACGGGACGTTTGCCGGACGTGTGGCCAGCAAGCACGGGGGGAAGAGTGTACACCAGCCCGGCGCGCGTGCAATGCACTCCCTTGTGGGTAGTGACTCAGGTTGAAACGTGATTTCGTGAGGGGAGTCATCGGTGAAAGTGTGTTTCCGGGAACCGCCAAAAGCGCACATCCCTGTGCAGGCTCAGGCGGCGACGTCCTGTCGCCGCACGTTCCCAGAAACACACTTTCACCGATGACTCCATTCGAGCAGCGGCATGTTTCAACCTGAGCCACTACCCTCTTTGCGCCCCGGGCAGGCTCACCACGGGGCTCACACGCCCTGCTTGCGACGTCGTCGGGCGGGCTTGTTCATGCGTGTTTTGGGATAACGCGGCAGCTTGCCGGTAGACAGATAGCGGTGGATGGTTTCCTGCGAGCGGATCTTGGCCGCCTTCGGCTTGCTCCTGACGAACGCGTTGCTCTGGGCGGCATCCAGTACGCGCGCCTTGACGTTGTCATGCCACTGCTGGTCGAGGATATCCTGGATCATACGCTGCGCATCGGCATCAAAAATCGGGCACAGCACTTCCACACGGTAATCCAGATTGCGCGTCATGAGATCCGCCGAGCCGATCAGGTAACGCGGATTACCCCGGTTATAGAAGACGTAGGCGCGCGGGTGCTCGAGGTAGCGATCAACGATACTGATGGCCTTGATGTTGTCCGAGATCCCTTTCACGCCCGGCAGCAGCGAGCACATGCCGCGCACGATCAAGCGCACCTGCACGCCGGCCTGGCTCGCCTGATACAGCTTCAACACCAGATCGCGGTCTACCAGGTTGTTGCACTTAAGGGTCATGGATGCCGGGTAGCCGCCGCGCGCGTTGGCAATCTCGGCATCCATCAGTTCCACCAACCCGCTGCGGCATGAATGCGGCGACACCATCAACAGCTTGTAAACGGGGCGTCGATAGTTGAACTGCAAAAAATCGAACACGTTGTACACGTCTTTACCCACGTTCTGATCGTAGGTGATGAGCGTGAAATCCGTGTACAGGGTAGAGGTCTTCTCATTGAAGTTGCCGGTGCCGACATGCGAGTAGAACCGCAGCGCATTCCCCTCGCGCCGCTCAATCTGCAGCAGCTTGCTGTGCACTTTCAGCCCCGGGATTCCGAAAATCACCTGGATCCCGCTCTCGGTAAGACGCTCCGCCAGACTGATGTTGGCGGCCTCGTCGAAACGCGCCGCCAGTTCCACCACCGCCAGCACCTTCTTGCCGTTGTTCACTGCGTTCACCAGCGCATCGATAATGCGCGAATCACGCGCCACGCGGTACAGGCAGATCTTGATCGTGCGCACCAGCGGGTCCAGCGCGGCCGTCTTCAGCAGGTCGACGATATAGTCGAAGGAATGATACGGATAGTAAAGAAACACATCCTTGTCCCTGATCGCATCAAAGATACTGCCAGGCGCATCGAGGCGCGGAATACGAATCGGCGGCATCGCCTTGAACTCAAGGTACTTGGGGCCGATTTTCGGGAAGTTGATGAAATCCTTTGAGTTGTGATAGCGGCCGCCGGCGATGAGGCTGTCGTACTTGCCGAAGCGGAAACGCGCGCTGAGAAACTCCCGCAGGCGCGCCGGCATCTTGTGGTCGTACACCATGCGCACGGCGTCAGCCCGGCGGCGCTGCTTGAGGCTGAGCGCCATTTTATCGATCAGGCTTTCGCCGATGCCGGTATCGATCTCCAGTTCCGCGTCGCGGGAAATCTTGAAGCAATACGCCTGGGCGGCATTGATCGGCATGATGCCGCGAAACATCTGCGACAGGCAGGCACGCATGATGTTATCCAGGACAATAAACACCTTGCCCGAGCTGCCCTTGCGCCGCGGAATCTCCACGAAGCGCGCCAGCCTGTCGGTGGGCACTTCTACCACCGCGTAGTGGTAGTTGTCACCGGAGCGCAGCTCCACAGCGAGGTACAGCGATTCGTCGTTCAGCGCCGGAATGGGCTGGCCCTCGCGCAGCATGATGGGTTCCAGCTCGGGCAACACGGTGCTGGTGAAATAACCCTGCACGAACTGCGCCTGACGCTCATCAAGCTGCTTTTCGTTGATCAGGTAGATTCGTTTGTCGGCGAGCGCCCGAATCACCTCGATGTAGATGCGGTCGAACTCCGCCTGCAGTTCCACCACCCGCCGCTGGATGGACGCCAGCAGTTCCTTGGCCTGTTGCCGGTGCAGCCCGGACGACACCGATATCAGGCGACGCACCTCAGCCACCCGCACCCGAAAGAACTCATCGGCATTGTTGGAGAATATCCCGAGGTAGCGCAGTCGCTGGATGAGGGGCACGGTCTCGTCGGCAGCCTCCTGCAACACCCGGTGGTTGAACGACAGCCAGCTCAGTTCGCGCGGCATGAACAGTTCCTGGTCGAGCGTATCGGCCAGGCGTTTTTTGATCGGATCGGCCATGGACTCTCCAGTCAAGCGGGCAACGGCGCGCGGCGCAGACCAGGCTGCGCAGACAGCCGATTACTCTAAATCAGATGTGCCCTGCGGGTCGAGGATAGCCGGCCGATTGTGACGCCCGCATGACACGGCGGGCCGGGCGGGGTAAAAAAAACCCGGCGCGAAGGCCGGGCAAGGTAGGGTTCTATCCCAGGAGTGAACCGTGGTTGCCAGCGCCGGGGGCATAGGGGCGGCAGCGCTCACGATCTCGAACACAACGAACCGCCGGCGCGCAGCACCCGCGCGAGCGGTTCCTTTTTGCAGGAGACGCATGATAGGGAGAGAACCGGGAGAGCCCCATTGCCGGCGGCGACAGCCACATGGCCGGGCGCGCCAAAGTGCGCAGGCAAACAAACGACAGCCTCGGGAGGCATTCAGTAGCGCGGTGGCCAGCGATGGGTCGGCGCCGGGAATCGGACGCACCGGCACCAGAGGCGATACGGAGCCGCGCAGACCAAGACTTAATAAGTTACTTTAACTTGTACGCCCTAGCCTTTGGCAGGCATAAAAAAGCCCGCGTTTCATGGAATGAAAGCGGGCTAACAGCCGTATGCTTCGGGGCAGAAACATCGGCCAGGGGACGTGTCAGCACGCGCGGGGAACGCGACGTGCTGTGTTCAAAAATAGTACCTATCTGGCGAATATCAAGGCATTCCTGATAAAAATTTCATGGCTTGATGGCGAGCACGTCGGTTTTCATGTGGCGCAGCACACGCTCAGCAGTATTGCCCAGCAAGCGCGCTTTCACGCCCCGTCGGGCCACAGTGCCCATGACCACGATCTGCGCCCGGGTACTGGCCGCGCAACTGGTGATCACCTTCTCGACCGGACCCTGCTTGCTGACGAACAGATGCTCGGGGAGGTCGTACGCCGCGGCGAGTTTATCGATCTGCGGCTGCATGTCCCGACGGGCATCGCGCGTGTAGGCGAGCGGATCCACGAGATCGAGATCGGCCAACAACGTGGGAATCTCGATGGCCGTGATGATCTTCAGCTCAACGCCCAGGCCGTGGGCCAGATCCCGCGCCGCACGCAGCACCTTGCCGTTCAGGGCCTGTTTGCTTCTCAGCGTGGTGGACAGATCCAGCGCCGCCAGCACCGGCTTGGTGCGGTGCCAGCGCTTGCGCGCCACCAGCAGTACCGGAACCGGGCACTCGCGCAGCAGTTGCCAGTCGGTGGAAGTATGTACCAGTGTTTCCGAGCGATGCCCCGTTTTCACCACGAGATCCACCTTGCCCTTGCCGCACTCGCGCGTGATCCACTGGTCGATATCTTTCTGCCACACCACCTGCAGCGTCACCTGCTGGCCCGGGCGCCGCTGACTATCGATTTGCGCCTGCACTTCGTCACGCCGGGTATCGAGCAGTCGCTTGCGTACCCGGGCCTGCTCCGCGCTGTTTCCGCGCAGCGAGGCGAGCGACACGTAGGTAAAGGCGACCACTTCAACCTCCAGCCCCAGCCGTGCAGCCAGCTCCAGCCCGCGGGGCGTGGCGCAGCAGGTCTCCTCAAGATCGGCAATGATCAGCATTCTGCCCATGTGTACCACTCCTGTTGTGCTATTGCGCGCAAGTATAGAGCGCCTGAACCGGCGCTTGGCCCTACTGGATCAATCTTTTTCGAGTGAATCATGCTGGTTGCGGGAGATCCTCGCCGCATCAAGCGGTCGCGCCGCCTGCCGGGAACGGGAGCCGCGCCCGGCGATACTCGGCCGGCGCCAGGCCCGTCCAGCGCTTGAAGGCGCGGGAGAAGGTGCTGGGGTCGGAAAAGCCAAGCAGATACGCCACCTCCAGCACCGAGCGCTGCTCGTCGCAGAGATAGCGGTGGGCAAGGGCCAGGCGCGTATCGCGCAGCAGACTCTGATAGCTGGTGCCCTGCTGACGCAATCGGCGCTGCAGCGTGCGCCGACTCAGGTGCAGGGCCGAGGCGAGCGCATCGGGGCCGGGCACACCGTCGGGCAGCAATCGCAGCAGCGCATCCGCGATCTCCTGCGACGTGGTGTCGGGGAGAACGCGTGCGAGATACGTCCTGGTCTGCTCGTCGTTGGCGCGCGCGAGCTGCGGATCGCCCGTCACCAGCGGTTCCATGATTTCGCTCAGTGGCCAGGTGATACAGGTTTTCGCGCAGGCGAATTCCACCCGGGCACACAGCATGTATTCCCAGCGGGCTGGATCGCGCGGCAGCGGGCGGGCCATGCGAACGCTCAGCGGCGCGAGGAATTCACCCAGCGTGAGCTGACACATGCGCACCAGAACGCCCACGGCGTAATCCGCCGTCGCCGGCACACCGGCCACTGCTGGCGTGCCGGCGAGGGTTGCATGAAGGCAGCCATCTGACTCGTGTAGTTGCAGGCTGGCGCCGGTACTCACAAAACGCGCAAAGCGCGCCGTGCGTTTCAGGCCGTCATAGACGGTATCGCTCGCCAGCCAGGCCAAACCCAGGCCGTGCAGTACCTGTGGCTGCAGTTGCTCCGCTGCCACCAGCCCGAAGGCTTCGTCCTCGCTGAGTTCCACAGCCCGCGCCATCAGCGCGCCGAACGCCGGCTGTGGCAGGCGCCAGTCAGGGTTTGCCGCCCTCGCCATATCGATACCCACCGACTCGAACACGGCCAGCGCATCGATGCCCCGCAATCTGAGCGCCTGCGCCACCGGCAACACCAGCGTCGCCAACAGTGAGTGCTGCGCCATGCCCGGTCGGGATGTCTTCAGGGTGTCGCCTCGGGATACAACAGGCTGCGCCAGCGATTACGCTCGAACGGCCGCCATTCATCCAGCGGGATGGCGAGGCGTTCGGCGACCAGGAACCAGATGGACGGGTTGAGCGTCATGCCGCAGTGGCTGCCGCGCACGCGGATACTCTGCGTACGCGTATGACCGTCTTTCTGGCAGGTGGTCTGCCAGTTGACGATACCATCACCCTTGGAATAAATCGCGGTGGTCGGCACAGGCGGCGCACTGGACAGGAGGTCTATCTCCACAGGCAGCTCATCGGTGGGATTGAGCGCGGTGAACAGACGCGCGGGAATGGAGGCCGTCATACGGCCCTCGCCGAAAGGACTGCCCATGGAAATCACCTGGCGCACCCACTCGGGGTGCCGGCGCGCCAGTTCACGCGCGAAGATGCCGCCCAGGCTATGCCCTACCAGCGAAACCGGGCCACCGTAGCGTTCCGCCAGGGCCTGCAGACGCAGTTCCAGGCCCTCCAGCACCCCGTCGCGCGGCCCGAGGTTCTGGCCCATGCCCCAGCCGTGCACGCCGTACTCAAGCCGCGACAGGAAGCGCCGCAGGGCCGCGTTGTAACCGTCGCTGCCGAGGAAGCCCGGCAGCACCATCACCGCGTGCCCGTCGCCGTGCGGCGCCACGCGATCCAGTGCACGCCGACTCAGGCTCAGGGAAAAAATCTCCACCAGTGCCCGCTGCGCCTCGGTGAGCGCCAACAGCAGACTGGGGGGTGGTACGTACTCTTCTGCTTGCCGCATAAACTCCCGGTACCCTGCCCGCATCATTGTTATGCGCCAGATCATAACGAAGATACCGGGGCGCGAAAAGCCGGCCTAGAGGCGCGAAAACTCCTTGTTCAGGCGGTACTGGCGCGAGGTCACGTAGGATTCCATATCCTCCACCCGGCGCAGCGCCGCATCCAGTCGCTCGCGCGCCCGGCGCAACCGGACGCTGCTGGAATCACTGTAGCGGAACACCTTGCGCGGCCGGTAGTGATGGTGTCGTTCGTCGTACTCCATCTCCACTTCCACATCCTCATACTCCAACTCGACGCCACCCTCCGGGTTGCGACGCTGCGGGCGCGGCGCAAGCAGGAACCACGCCGCCACATACAAACTGATCGCGAACATGCCGCCGCTGAAGATAAACAGGCCGATCCAGCACAGGCGCACCACCCAGGGCGCGATGTCCCAGTAATCCGCCAGTCCGGCCGCAACGCCGGCGATCATGCCCTGGCGCTTGTTGCGGTACAGGTTAAAGCCCCAGCCTGCCTCCCGGCGCGCGTGAAAGCCCTGGTGGCCACGGCTTCCACGGTACGCCCTGCTGCGCTGTCTGTCGTAGGGTTTGTTCATCGGCCGGTCTCCTCGCGTTGCGGACGTTTGTTCTGCGCTCGCCAGTCGGGATGGTCATCGTCGAGTATGGCTTCCAGCGCATTGATGCGATCAGTCAGTTTGTCTACCGTTTCCAGCATGTGCTCGATCGACTCCCGATCCTCCGCGTTAAGGCTTTGCGTGGAACGGCGCACACTGCGGTAATGCATCACGA
This sequence comes from Halioglobus sp., assembly GCA_041396005.1. Classification (GTDB taxonomy): domain Bacteria; phylum Pseudomonadota; class Gammaproteobacteria; order Pseudomonadales; family Halieaceae; genus Marimicrobium. Next base: position 82,945 of record JAWKZK010000020.1, on the reverse strand, counting down.
TCCAGATGGGCGCCACCACCGTCATGAACAGAATCATGGGGGTAGCCATTGCACTCCAGAATTGCATAGTGTCTTTCCTCGGTTGGCGTTAGCAGCATGCCGCGTTTCGCCCGATTAGTCAGCTTGCCGGTTGCGATCCACGAGCGGGCTCAGGGTTTGTCGCCGGCGGCCATATCCGCCTTGAGCCTGGCGAGTTCATCGCTGATTTTCTCATCGTCTTCCAGCGAGCGAATCTGCGCCGCCAGATCGGGCGCGACGTCCCGCCCCAGGTCCATCGACTCCAGCTGGCTCTCCAGGGTATCCATTCGACGCTCAAACTGGTCGAAGCGCTGAAATGCATCGTCCACCGCCTCGCGCTGTATCTGACGCTTCACCTTGATGCGCGACTCCACCGTTTTACTGCGCATCAACAGCGCCTTCTGTTTGGCGCGCGCGTCGTCGAGCTTCTGCTGCAGTTGCGTGATCTCCTCGTTCAGGTGGTCGATGTGCTCATCCGTGGCGGCCAGTTCCTTCTCCACGATCACGATTTCCTCCGTAGTCGCCGCCTTTTCCTGCAGCGCGGCGCGCGCCAGGTCCTCGCGATCCTTGCTCACGGCAAGGCGAGCCTTCGCTTCCCACCCTGCAGCCTCCTCGCGCACCTGCTCCAGGCGCCGCGCCGCGGCTTTGCGGTCTGCCAGCACGCGCGCGGAGGAACTGCGCACTTCCACCAGGGTGTCTTCCATTTCCTGGATAATCAGCCGCACCATTTTTTCCGGGTCTTCGGCCTGGTCCAGCATCGCGTTGATGTTGGAGTTAATGATGTCGGTCATGCGTGAAAAAATGCCCATGCGCTTTCTCCTGTCACGTGCTGTCGGCAGCACTGCTATCGATGACTGCGTACCCCGGCACAGGGTTACGGCTGGGTGATTCATTACAGGAAGCGTGCCAAATACGCTAACGCCCTGTTTTACATGCAGTATTTCCATCGATAGTGATAGTTTCCGCTGATGTTCCGCATGCATCTGAGCTATTTTCACCTATAATCAGTGTTTTTAGCCGAATTAGCAGGTATTTTTCGCCTATGCGAACCAACGAAAGCATGATCGGCAACTCCCCTGCCCTGGCGGCGGCCCTCGAGCACCTGTCTTCCCTGGCGGGCATCGACAGGCCCGCGCTGATCCTGGGTGAGCGCGGCACCGGCAAGGAACTGGCGGCGCAACGCCTGCATTTCCTCTCGCGCCGCTGGGACGCCCCGCTGGTGAAGGTTAACTGCGCGGCCATGGACGACAACCTGCTGGACTCGGAGCTGTTCGGTTACGAGCCCGGGGCCTTTACCGGCGCCAACCGCAGGCACGCCGGCCGCTTCGAACGGGCCGATGGCGGCACACTGTTTCTCGACGAGTTGGCCACCATGTCGCAGCGGCTGCAGGAAAGCCCTGCGCGTGATCGAGCACGGCGAATCGAGCGCCTTGGCGGGCAGCAGACCCTGCGCGTGGATGTGCGCGTGCTGGGCGCCACCAATGCGGATCTCCGCAGCCTCGCCGAGGGCGGACGCTTCCGCGCCGACCTGCTCGATCGTCTCAGCTTCGACGTGGTTCACCTGCCCCCGCTGCGGCGGCGCAGCGGTGATATCGCGGAGCTGGCGCAGCATTTTGCCGTAGCCATGAGCGCAGATCTCGGCTGGGACCTGTTTCCGGGTTTTACCGGCCCTGCGCTGCGCACTCTGGAGCAACACGCCGCCCGGCAATGTGCGCGAACTGAAGAACGCGGTGGAGCGTTCGCTGTACCGCTGGGGCGACCCTTCCAAACCGGTGGATGAGATCATCCTGATCCGTTCCGGTCGCCCTTCGCCGACGCCGGGCAAGGCGACCCCTCAGACGACGCAGCCGTCACCGGGAAGCCCGAAGCGGACGCTGGCGAGGCATTGCCGGCGCGCAGGGATTTCACCGCGCACATCGCGAAAGCATCGAACAGCGTGCTGCGCGAGGCACTGGCCGCACACGGCTATCACCAGCGCCGCACTGCCGAAGCGCTGGGTCTCTCCTATGACCAGCTGCGGGCCTGGTGCGCAAGTACGGGCCGTCGAGCGCGGCAGATGATCGCAGCGCGATGCCGGTAAATCGCTGCTAATTTATCATGAAGATCAGTAGACTCCAGCCAGCGATTGGACGCCGTCTCCGCGAGCCCGCTACGAGCCGCTGATCGCTGGATCATCCGCCTCACCGTTGAACCCGTCCATGGCCGCACCCGCGAAACGCGTCCGGACCTGACACTGTAATAACCTAGCCTGGAAAGACAACAACAAGAGGATTTGCCCATGCTGAACCGAAAAACTCTCCCTGTTCCTGGTCGCCACTCTGCTCTCACCCGCCAGCCTGCGATGGTGGTGGAGGGTGACAATTTCGGCCTCCCGCCCAATACCGGTTGAACTGGACCTCGGCCTCGATGCACTTCGCTACCGCGAAGACCAACGCAAATGGCGAAATCTTGATCACTGACGATGAAGACGATGACGATAGTACCCTGTACATTCCCATGGGCTCGGATGGACGCTGGACCCTGCGCGACGCGCGCACCGGGGCGGCGCTGGGGGAATTAAACGTTCAGGGCGCCAGCGTCACGGTAGCCGCCTTCGACGGGGCAACACAGAACCCAGTGCACAAACGAGGGGCGCTGGAAGGCACGGGGCTTCCTCGCCGCCTCCGCTTCTATGATCCACCTCGAGGATATCAAGACCAATACGGAGAATGCGGCCGGGATGGCGAGTGCCGAAGGCTTCAGCGTCACGTCCTCCGGCCGATGACGACGCGCTGGGCTGGAGTGTCGGCGTGGGCTTCGCCATCAGCAACGACAGCAACTGGTTCGCCAGGGCTCTGACCAGTGGCAATTCGGCCTGACCTACAGCCGCTATGACAAGATGGAGGGCAGACTGACCGCCGTGCAGCCGGGCGTAACGATCGAATCCGGAGGTAAACAGGACATCGATTCCTGGCGGGTATCGGTAGGCTACGAGTACTTCGTCGCCGACGGCCTGGGGCTGAACCTGAACCTGGGCTACGATTTCTACGACACCGAAGATTCCGGCAACATTGTGTTTGCGGAAAACCGGCCAGGTGCTCAGCTTCTTTGACGAATCCGCCAGCGACCAAACCGTCAGCATCGGCGTGGGCCTGTCCTACTATTTCTATGAAACCACGGCGATACGGGCGTCCTACCGCTACAGCTTCGACGAGGTGGGCAGTTCCCAGGGCGACGAACCGTCTGTCTGGGAGTTGGGGGTCATATACACCTATTGATGAGGCGGGAGCAGCAGTGGGACGCCCGGCGCAGGCGGCCCACTCGTTACTTCAACTTAAGTTGGTAGCGATGCTCTCGCGTTCGGCCGTTCTCGTGGCGCGCCTCCAGGCGAATCGTCCACTGGCCGGTGCCGGCCAGGTCGACCGCCGGCACCCGTGCCAGTTCTCCCTCCGTGACGGGACGCCCAGGATGGCAACGCGCCGCCATTCTTTCGGAGCAAGCCCCTCCCCGATGTAGACGGTCGCGCCTGCATAGCGCTCGGCATCCGCGCTGCCCAACACCTGCACGAGTACGTTACCGTCAACCTGTTTGACCGCCACGCCAGAGATGCGCGCGGTAACGTAGAATTCCGGTGAGCTTTCCAGTGCCGCACGCGCGTTCAACAGACCATAGCCGGTCAGTGGGTCATACCCGGGCTCTCGATGTCCTGTGCCGATTGTTGCAGCATACGTGTCAACTGCCCGGCATCCAGCACCGGCGCTGCCTGCAAGAGAAGCGAGGCCACACCACTGACGAAAGGCGCGGCAAACGAGGTGCCGGAGGCACGATAGAGCAGCCTGTCCTCGCCCACGATGTAGCTCCGCGAGCATACTGCGGGTCGACGAAAAAATTGCCGGGTCGGTATAGCGCGCCCGCAGTGAGAGAATGTCCGAACCGGGAGCGGCAATATCTACCGCGCTACCCCAGTTCGAATAGGGTGCGCGCCGGCCCTCGACATCAACCGCGGCCACGGTAAACGCGTCTGCTATCCCGGCCGGCCAGAAACCCGCTGTATCCGAGCCCGCATTGCCCGACGCCACCACCACCAGCACACCCTTGCGCGCGGCGTACTCCAGTGCGATCTGCTCCGCCGGGGAATACACCGGGCCGCCAAGGCTGACATTCACCACCGATGCGCCATTATTGACGGCGTACACAACGGCGGCGGCGACATCCAGGCTGCTGCCGGCCCCCAGGTAATTGGTCACCTTGAGCGGCATGATACGCGCGGACGGATTCACCCCGGCGATGCCAACGCCGTTGTCGACAGCGGCCCCGATAATGCCGGCGACGATCGTGCCGTGCCCGTTCGTATCGCGCGTATCGGCGCTGTCGCTGAGAAAATTCCAGCCATGTACATCGTCGACGAACCCATTACCGTCATCGTCGACACCATTGCCGGGTATCTCCCCCGCATTGCTCCAAAGGCTGTCTCGTAGCTCGGGGTGCTCGCCATCGACGCCGCTGTCGATGACCGCCACGATCACCGGATCGGCCGCGCCTGCGCCACTTGGGCGGCCGGTTGCCTGTATCGCCCGCAGCCCCCAGGTGTCCGGCAGGCCGGCTCTGATGGCACCCGTCGAGGACAGGTAGGGATCATTCGGCTGCGCAAGCGTCTGAATGGTGCGCAACACCCCGCTGCAACCCAGCGGCGAACGCCAGCCTGTCTCGGCCGCGGTGCTCTCAGCCTCACAGGGATTCGCGACCGGTTGCGGGTTTGCCAGCTGGTCGCAACCGCCCGAGGCACAGTCACTGGTGTACCAGTCCATGACAGGTGACCCCTGGCAGCTGGGCGGTGGCTTGCCAGCGCCTTCTCGGTCGCCGGCGTCGGCAAACACAGCGTCGCGCAAATCGTCGATGCACATAGCGTCGCCGATGGCGGGCGACTGGTAGGGGTCGACCAGTGTATCCTGTGGCGCTTTGTCGTCCTCCACCGCACACTGCAGCTCGCACTCTTTCAGCTCGGCCTTGCGCAACTCATATGCTACCTCGAAATCTCGCCACTGCTCCCGAGCATACCCGGAGCTGTCGAAAGCCCAGTCGGTATCCCGATATTTGATCATATACGCGGCCAGCCAGCTGCGGTATTGCTCAAGAATCCAGTCGTTGATGCCTCGCGCCTGCTCACGGCATTGCTCGCATGTCGTAGTGACAAACAGGAGCATGGTCAGGTCGGCTGACGGATCCGAGCCATCGTAAACGTGTCCCATTGCCTCGGGACCTGCACCTCCTGGGAGGCTCGTCCTGAGCCGGCATTGTGTCGCCACACAGTGCCGCCACTCGGCGCGTACCAGCAGCGCCTTTTCTTCAAGCGCAGTGAGCTCTTCGGACCGATGACGAATTTTCACCTCCAGTTCATCCAGCTGGGCATCGATGCTACGCACCTTTTCAAGGATCTTCCGCAAAGAGCGGTTAACCTGCGCCCGCTGCCTGCTACTGAGCTCCAGCTTCAACGCTGCTGCAAGTGTGTCACGCCGCTTGAGGTACCATCCCAGGTCACGAAAAAGCCAGTACTTTTCCACATAGAGTGAATCGATTTCGGCATTTTTGACCTTCCATCGCTCGACCATCTCGCGGTAGCGATACCAGTACTCGTTGCACGGCTCGCACCGATTGAACTCGTCGGCCCAACGCCGCTCAAGCTCCTCATTACTCAACGGCTTCTCTGTGTGCACCCCTGTGGCGTCTGCCGACTCTGAAGGGTCTTCATCCACAGGAGTTTCGGGTAGCGGTGTTAACACTGTATCCGCTGGCGGGTCTGGCGGCGGATCATCACAGCGGGGCAGACACTGACGCAGGGCATTGTTCGCCTCTTCCAACCGTTCGCGCAGGGCGTTCCAGCGTGACAGGGCATCGCTGCTGAACCCGTTGGCGAGGATTTCACCGACAATCGCATTCATATCTCGTGCAATAGTATTGCGGGCCTCCGTCTGTGGTGCGCAAGCTGAACAGCCCTGCGTCGCAATCCGCACATAGGGCGGCAAGGTCGCCTGCTCACTCTCAGGGACAGGTTCGGGCACCGTCGTCGGCGCCGCCTGGCTGTCCTTGAGCCTGCAGGATTCCTCGCAGTCCCAGACCGCCTGTTGCAGGCCCAGCAACTCCTCGAGCAGTGCGTCGAGCTCTTCCTCGGCGGTCTTGATGGCACGGGTTTCCCGTTCGTAGGTCGCCTCCAGGTCCCAGAGGTGCTCCTCCATCGCGTTGGCTACGGCCTCCCAGTCATCAGTCTGCGCTCTGCGGCGGTGCGCGTGAATCGCTCGCATTCGGTAGCTGATGGCTTTGCTCGTGACCCCCCTGCTCTGCTTGAGCTCGGCAATGGCTCGCTGTTTAGCGTTGATTTTTGCGGTGAGATCATTGTGCGCGTTCACCTGGGGTCGGCACTGCACACAGAGCGTCGTGATGGGCCTCACGGGCGGTGGCAGCATCAGCGGCGGCGGCTCGATCATGTCCGGAAACTTCTCATCCGCCGACAGCTCGGTCAGGTCTGCCGGATCCTCCCCCAGCTCCCCGGGATTATCGAAAGCCTCCGCGAGGCTGGCGTCGAGATCGAGTTCGTCGACCCAGTGCGGCGATTCAGAGGGGTCTTCGGGATAGGGCTGCCAGTCTTCGTACTCCTCCTCATTCTCGGCGGTGCAGCATACACAATGGCCCCTTGCGAGGTAGATGTAGAACGCCTGCACGTAGCCCTCGCGCATGCCGTAACGAGCCTCGAATTCAAGATCCGCGCTCCAAACAGCGCTTAAGGCCTTCACATTGCGCAGCGCGGCGGTCTTCTTCGGGTCGCTGTTCGGCACGTAGTGCAAGGTGATCGATGGAACGGCGGGGCTGTCCTCCAGGCACATCTCGCAGTCCGGCAGCTCGTCGTACAGGTGCATCAGGCGCTCCGGCACGCCCATGCTGCGCGCCGTCGCCTTCATCTGCGCCTTTATCTCCGCCGCCCTGGCCTTATCCTCGCGCTCCCAGTCACTGCAGTACTCCCCTGCGGCCCCGGTCGCGTGGGCTGCCTGCAGCAGGCTGAACAGGCAGGCAAGCAGTGGGAAGAGCGCCCTGCAGAAAACACGTGAAGGGGTGCGGGGGTTAACGATTGACATGGCGGGAGCGCGTTCTGGACATGTCGACGGCCCAAGTCAGACAAGACTGCCGTGCCAACGGCAAGGAACCGGGTCGACACAGATGATGCGAAGTTGGTAGAGCCTGGTCACACAACAGCCCCTTCTGCTGGCAGGTATTGCTCTCTTCGTTGCGCATTAAGTCCGGGAACGCTCTGGGTATTTTGGCAAGGCAACTCGCATTCCGAACCATCGCAACCTTGAACTCAATGGGCTTTGACATGTTTAGCGCTAGCAGCAGGTATAGGACATATTTCTGTCGCTTGCAAACCTGGAAAGTCGATACACGCAGACCAGGTTAGTGGAAGACTGCTGGAAGCAACAACCATCCACCCCCAACATTGTTCGTGCCTCAGGTACTTGCCACCTACGCACATACTCTGCTCTCGATGCTTTACGCCTCAGCCAGCGAAGAGTTCTCGGTTTTTGACATCGGGCTGGTGTACACCTCCTTAACGCAGAGGTATGTTAAGCCCCTCGCTTTACCGCCACCGGCCCGGCGATAACCATCAGGTAGGAACAGCATGCCACGCACTTATTCCTTCGAGGATTTACAACGACAGGTCGAACAGGGCGCCATCGACACGGTCGTCGTCGCCATGCCCGACATGCAGGGTCGGTTGATGGGCAAGCGCTTCCAGGCCCAGCACTTCGTGAAAACCGCCTGGGAGGAGACGCACGCCTGTAACTACCTGCTGGCCACCGACATGGAAATGGTTACCGTGGACGGCTACGCCGCCACCAGCTGGTCTGCAGGCTACGGCGACTACACCTTGAAACCCGATATGCGTACGCTCAGACAGCTGCCGTGGCTGGAAGGTACCGCGCTGGTGCTGTGCGACGTGCTGGACCACCACACCCACGCGCCCGTCCCCCACGCGCCGCGCGCGGTGCTGCAGCGACAGTTGCAGAGACTGGATGAGATGGGCCTGGTCTCGGCCGTGGCGACGGAACTGGAGTTCTTTATTTTCCGCGAGAGCTTTGAAGCCCTGTCGGACCAGGCCTATCGCAGCCCCACCACGATCAGCACCTACAACGAAGACTACCACGTGTTCCAGACCACCAAGGAGGAGTCGCTGCTGCGCCGGGTGCGCAACGGCCTGCAGGCGGCGGGTATCGACGTGGAAAACAGCAAGGGTGAGGCCTCCGCCGGTCAGGCGGAAATCAACGTCAGCTACTGCGACGGCCTGACCATGGCCGACAACCACGTGGTACTGAAGAACGCGATCAAGGAAATGGCCTACCAGGAGGGCAAGGCGATCACTTTCATGGCGAAGTGGGATACGCAGGCCGCGGGTTCCTCCAGCCACATCCACCAGTCGTTGCAGCGCAAGGACGGCACGCCCGTTTTTCATGATCCCGATGCGGCGCACGGCATGTCGGACACCATGCGCCACTACCTTGCGGGCCTGCTCACCTACGCCGATGACATCACGCTTTTTCTCGCACCGTACGTCAATTCCTACAAGCGATTCAGCGCGGCGACCTTCGCGCCGACGAAAGCGGTCTGGTCCATCGACAATCGCACGGCGGGCTACCGCATCGTGGCGCCGGGATCGACATCCGTGCGCGTGGAATGCCGCGTGGGTGGCTCGGACCTCAACCCCTATCTCGCCATTGCCTCGCAGATTGCGGCGGGCATCAAGGGCATACAGGAGCAGTTGCCGCTGGAGCCCGCCTTCACCGGGGACGCCTACCAGGCCGGTGACGCGCGCGATATTCCCGAACCCTGCGCGCCGCGACAGAGGCACTGCGCAACTCGGGCATGTTGCGCGATGCCATGGGTGATGACGTGGTGGACCACTACGTGAGGGCCGCCGAATGGGAGCAGGAAGATTTTGATCGTAAGGTCACGGACTACGAAAAGCACCGCGGTTTCGAGCGGGCCTGAAAAGTGATACACCTGTTGCACACTGCGGAGTCACGGCATGCCTGTTTCAGCTGACTGGTCCTATCCCACCGCCATCCGGTTCGGCGCCGGGCGCATCGCGGAAATTGTCCAGGCCTGCGCCTTGGCAGGCATCCGCAAACCCTGCTGGTGACGGACCGCGGGCTGGCAGACCTGCCCATGCTGCACTCTGCGCGGGCCCTGCTGGATGCGGCAGGGCTCGGCAGTGCGCTGTTCAGCGAGGTCGAGCCGAACCCCACGGACATCAACCTCGCGGACGGCCTCGACGCCTTTCGCAGCGGTGACCATGACGGCGTCATCGCCATGGGCGGCGGTTCCGCACTCGATCTCGGCAAGCTGGTCGCCTTCATGTCGGGCCAAACGCGCCCGCTGTGGGATTTCGAAGACATAGGCGACTGGTGGACACGCGCGGACCCCGCGGGCATCGCACCGGTCATTGCGGTCCCCACTACCGCAGGCACCGGCGCCGAAGTCGGGCGCGCAGGTGTCATTACGAATTCGCGCACGCGTGCAAAGAAAATCATTTTCCATCCAGGCATTCTGCCGCGCCAGGTGATCTGCGATCCCGAACTGACACTGAGCATGCCACAGGCTGTCACCGCCGGCACCGGGCTGGACGCCTTTGCCCATTGCCTGGAAGCCTACTGTTCCCCCAACTATCACCCCATGAGTCACGGTATCGCCGTGGAAGGCATGCGCCTGGTGAAAGAAAACCTGCCGATCGTCTATACCAACGGCGCCGACATCGACGCGCGTGGTCACATGATGTCTGCAGCGCTGATGGGCGCCACCGCCTTCCAGAAGGGCCTCGGCGCGATTCACGCCATCTCGCATCCCGTGGGCGCGCGCTACAATACCCACCACGGCACGACCAACGCGGTGGTCATGCCCGCGGTGGTGACCTTCAATCGGCCGGCCATCGCGGAATCCATTGAGCGGCTGGCCAACTACCTGGACATTTCCGGCGGGTTCGACGGCTTCGTGCAGTTCCTGTCGGACCAGAACGCGGCCATGCATATTCCGAAGAGCCTCACCGAACTGGGCGTTATCGCCCCGGATATCAATGCCCTGAGCGCGGCGGCGCTGGCCGACCCCAGCGCTGCGAGCAACCCGGTCAGGATGACCCCGGAAAACACCCGCCGCCTGTTGCAGGCCTGCCTGTAGGACATTCGACATGAAGCGAACGATGACTATCGACGGCGCGACGGTGTTCATGGAGGGCAACGGACCGCGCACCATCGTGATGCTGCACGGATGGCCCGACACGGCAGCGCTCTGGCGACGGCAGATTGCATTTTTCGGCCGCGACTACCTCTGCGTGAGCTTCACCCTGCCCGGGTTTTCCCGCGAGGATCGCACCGATTACTCGGTGGACGATGTGGTGGCACGCATCGGGAATGTCGTTGACGCGGTGAGCCCGGATGACAAGGTGATCCTGCTGGCGCACGACTGGGGCTGCGTCTTCGGCTATGAATACGCTATGCGTCATAGCGACAGAATCGAGAAGATGATCGGCCTGGACGTCGGCGATGCAGACTCGCAGGAGCTGAGGGACTCGCTGTCGCTTGCCGGCAAGCTCATGGTGTTCGGCTATCAGATCGTTCTTGCCGTCAGCTTTTTCTGTCCCCGCAGCCTGGGGGACGCCATTGCACGGTTGATGGCGAAAGCCCTGAAGGCAGGGAGCATCCGGGAAAACATTCATGCCGGCATGAGCATGCCCTATGCCATGCGCTGGTTCGGCGTGAACGGCGGCCTGACCAACCTGCTGCCGGTAGAACCCACTTTCCCCTTTTACTACGGCTATGCCACTCGAAAACCGGTAATGTTTCATTCACCGGCGTGGCTGCAAACGCTGTCGGAAAACCCCGCAAATCGCCTGCAGGCCTTTGATTGCGGCCACTGGCTGATGATCGAGGAAGCGGAAGCATTCAACACCTCGGCGGCAGAGTGGCTGCATGAATCGGGCGGCAGCCCGCAGCGCGCAAACGGCGCAAAAGTTTGAGAGGCTTGGGTACTCCCGAGACTTATTCCCAGCTTATTCCGGGGACCGCTTATTCCGGGGACAGTTCACCCGCTTATTCCGCGCTTATTCCGGGGACAGTTCACCTATTCGTTATTCCGGGGACGTTATTCCGGTTATTCCTTATTCCGGGGACAGTTTACCTATTTGCAATTACCGTGGCTCAGACAAGTAAACTGTCCCCGGATTGCCTGTCCCCGGATTGCCCGGATTGGTCCCCGGATTGCCCTGTCGCTAGGCCGACAGCGACTGGACTTTGTCTCGATAGGCTGCGGGAGTGTCGCCAGTCCAGCTCTTGAACGAGCGGATAAACGAGCTTGGTTCGGTAAAGCCCAGATACTCCGCCAGATCCGCCACGGTGGCCTCTTCGTTGAGCAGTTTGTCGATGGCGATCTGGCAGCGCACTTCGTCCTTCAGGTTCTGGTAGCTCGTATTCTCGCGCAACAGGCGTCGCCGCAAGCTGGATTCCGACATATGCAGATAACCGGAAATAGTGCTGAACGACGGCAGCCGGCTAGGCAGGTCCCGCGCGATCAGCGAACGGATAGCGGCACTGGTGCTTGCGGGTTCGCGCTCGATACTGATCAACTGGAACACGGCATTGTCGAGGAACTCGCGCAGGGAGTCGGTGTTGTGCACAGTTCTGCGCTCGAGTTGGGCACTATCGAATCGCAGGACGTTTTCGTTTGCCCCGAACTGCACGTCCACGCGCAGCACGGCTCGCAGGCTGTTAAAGTATTCGTCATTGAGGTAGGGCGCGGACACCTTCGCCTCGATAATATCCATGGACTCACCCGTTAACCAGCCACACAAGGCATGCCAGATCAACAAACCTGAGGCCAACGCAACCGTCTTGTGGTAATCCGCACGATCCCAGTGTCTCGGCACCAGCGCGGATGACTCCGACACGTTAACCTCGTAGTTGATAACAGCCTCGCCTGCGTCGCGGTGAAGGTGCATCCTGTGACCCAGCAGCGGGTAGGCCAGCTGCTGGAAACGGCTGGCGAGATCCAGCGCCTCGCCCAACGTCCGCGCGCCAATCATGCAGTGGCACATCAACGCAAAGGGCTCGCTGCCGACGCCGGCCGCCCAGGGAATGGGCTGGCCCAGTTTTTCGATCTGCTCGACCGCCGCCTTGTACAGGCGGGAATATTGCCTGGCGGGCAACTCCACATCATCGCGCAGGTCGGACAACCTCGCGGGGGACAGGTTCGCAGCGCGTGCCACGACCTCGGTATCGATGTCGAGACGCTGCAGGTAATCCAGCAGGCGCAGAAACTTGCGAACGGGAATAGCGATATCGCTCATGGCAGCTCACGGGAACGATGCGGTTCTGGTGACACCGCGTGTTGGCGGTGGCGTGGTGACGCGCTCAATATACCCGCTTGCAGGGGTTGCGATCCACCCGGGCAAAAGCGCCGCAGGGGTCACGCGGCATCGATAGGCATTGGTGTCACATCCTGTAGAATCAACGCCTGTCAGCTTCCAGCCCAAACGTTCACACTCTCGAGGTTGCTCCCATGAAAATTTTTGTTACCGGCGGCACAGGATTCATCGGCTTGCACACCTGCCGGGAGTTGCTCTCGGCAGGCCATGAACTCAAACTGTTCGTACGCAACCCACAGAAAGCCAAAGCACTCTTTGGCAAGCAGGTTCGCTCGGTGGTGGTAGGCGACATCGCCAGTGCCGCGGACGTTCGTCGCGGACTGCGCGGCTGCGATGCCGCGATCCACATGGCCGCCATGGTGTCCACCAGCAAGGACGACGCCGAGCGCGTCTACCAGACGAATGTTTCCGCCGCCGAAAACGTGCTCGGCCTGGCCGCGGAATCCGGCTGCAACCTCATCGTTCACGTGTCGAGCGTTACCGCGATCTACAACCCGAAAGCCAGGACGCTCGACCATGAATCGCCACCCGGCCAAGCGCAGAACGCCTACGGTCGCTCCAAGGTGGCCTGCGAGCGCTTCGCGCGCAAGTTGCAGGAGGACGGGGCGCCCCTGCACATCACCTACCCCGCCAGCGTGATCGGACCGGACGATCCGGGCCTGACGGAGCCGCACGCCGGCCTGATCGCCCAACTGTTCGGCATTGGCCTGAACATGCCCAGCGGCAATCAATGGGTGGATGTACGGGACGTGGCCGCCGCGCACCGGGCGTTGTTCGCGAAGCCGCTGAAACCCGGGCGGTATCCGCTGGGCGGACATTTCGTGAAGTGGCGGGACCTCATCGCCACGCTGGAGCGCCTGACGGGCAGGAATCTCGTCACCGTGCCGATGCCCGGGGTCACCATGCGCCTGCTCGGACGCACCCTGGATGCTATCAAGCCGCTGTTTGACCCCGATATGCCCATCACACATGAGGCCATGGTGTACGCCACCAACTGGGTCAAGATGGATAACCGAAAGGCCGAGAAAGACCTGAAACTGACGTTCCGGCCATTTGAAACCTCACTGGTAGAGGCGATTCGCTGGCTGGAGCAGGAGAATTACATCACCCGCGACCAGGCGGGCAAACTCTCGCGCCATGCACCAGGCTAGAACACGGCCCGCGCGGTGATCGCGACACCCACGGCAAACAGCACCGCGAGCGCCACGCGCCGATACAGGGCGCCGCCGAACCGGTAGAACAGAAAGAAACCGAGCTTGTCCCCGAGAAACATCGCCGGAAACGCCAGCAGGAACAGCCAGGGTGATTGGACGGTGACGAAGCCGGCAATGCCGTAAGAGGCGAGCGCAATGATCGCCGAGAACAGGAAAAACGTCATCAACAGCGCGCGACTGCGCTGCGGATCGGTTTCCGTGGCGATTGCGTAGATGATGATCGGCGGGCCGGGAATCGCGAAGGCGCCGTTCATCAGCCCGGACGACAAACCCACCGGCGCGGCCAACAGCGCATTCGGTTCCCGCTTGCGCGGTTTGAAAAATCCGAGGGCGACGCAGGCGGCAATCACCGACAGGCCGATCCACAGCTTGAACTGCTCCGGCGAAATATAACGCAGGGCCCAGGCGCCCACCGCGGTACCCAGCAGCGCCATGGCCACCATCGGCAGCATGGGTCGCAGCGGGTATTGGCCCCAGTAGGATTTCAGCGTGATCAGGCTCACCGCCAGCGTCAGGCCGGCGCTCAGCACCACCGCCTCGCCAGGCGCCATGAACAGCGAGAACACGGGCACCGCCGTGAGCGCGAAACCGAAACCGGTGAAGGCGCGCATGACGGCAGCAAACACCACCACCGCCCAGATGAGCGACATCTGGGTGAAGCCGATGGCGGCGAAGGTATCGGCGAGCAGGCTCAGGCAGCAACCTGCTGTTGTGCGCCACCCATGCGCAGCAGACGCCCGGGATAACACCCGGTGAGCTGATCATGCTCCAGCACCGGTTCACCCGCCACGATCACCGCGGTGAACCCCTCGGCCTCCTGCAGCAGGCGCTGACCACCGGCGGGAAGATCCTGCACCATATGCGGTGCGAACAGGCGCAGCCGCTGAATGTCGATGACATTGATATTGGCCTTCAGACCCACGCGAATTCGGCCCCGGTCGGTGATACCGCAGTAGTCCGCGATGTCCGAGGTCAGCCTGCGCACCGCGTCGGCCAGTTCCAGGCGCTCACCGCGCGTGCGGTCGCGCGCCCAGTAACACAGCAGGTAGGTAGGGAAGCTGGAATCGCAGATCGTGCCGACGTGGGCGCCCCCGTCCGAGAGGCCCATGATCGATTGCGGATGCTGCATCATGCGGTAGACATTGTCGTAGGACATGTCGGTGTAGTTGTAAATGGGGAAGTACAGCAGCTCTCGGCCGTCGTTCTCCAGCAACAGGTCGTAGATCATTTCCAGTGCCGGTACGCCGCGATCCTTCGCCATTTGCAGCACCGAGGTCTCGGCGGTCTGCTCATAGTCGGGATTTTCGCCGAGACGGAAGGTCTTGCTCGCCACGAAATCGACGGCCGCGAGCAGCGCATCGGCTATCGGCGGCACCGGCGTACCGTCACCGGCCATGGGTTCGGATTTTTCCGTGAGCAGCTGCGCCTTGAACGCCGGATCGCGCATCCGCTGCACGCGCTCTGCAAAAGGCAGGTGGCTGATGGCCTTATAGCTCGGGAAGCCGATAAAGGGATGAAAGGTACACTGCAGTCCTACCGTGACCCCGATACCGCGGGGGGCGGTTTGCAGGCGCATGTTGATGCCCCTGGCGCGCGCTTTCTCGGCGCGGTCTATGATCCGCAGCCACTGGTCCGGTGCGAAATCGCGCTGCATCAGCGACAGGGAGAATGGGCGACCGTTGCTTGCGGCGGCGAAGCCCTCGATAAGATCGAACTCACTGTCGAACATATCGCCCTCGCGCTCGAGATTGAAGTCATTCACGGCCTGCAGCACGCCATGCCCGGCGCCGTCGAACGCCCGCGCAATGCCTTCAAGTTCCTCGGCGGTGGCTTCTGAGGACGGTGTCCACTCGCCGTCTGCGCTGCGATGTACGTCCGAGCGGCCGGTGGAAAAGCCTATCGCACCCGCCTCCAGTGCCTCGCGCGTGAGGCGCTGCATTTCGGCGATATCAGCGGGCGTTGCCTGTTCGTTGTACACCGCGCGGTCGCCCATCACATACACCCGCAGCGGATCGTGGGTCACCTGCACCGCAAAATCGATGGTGTGCGGCTTGGCGTCCAGCGCGTCCATGTATTCCGGCAGTGATTCCCAATCCCAGGTAATGCCCTCTGCCAGCGCGGTGCCGGGGATGTCCTCCACGCCCTCCATCAGGCGCACCAGTTTGTCGCGGTCATCCGCCCGTACGGGCGCAAACCCCACGCCGCAGCTACCCATCACGACCGTGCTCACACCGTGATTGACGCTGGGACGCATGTCGGCATCCCAGGACACCTGACCGTCGTAATGAGTGTGCAGATCGATGAACCCGGGCGTCACTATCTTGCCGCTGGCGTCGATCACGCGGGCTGCCTCGCCGTCACAGGCGCCTATCTCCACGATGATGCCGTCGAGGATTCCGACGTTGGTGGCCACCGGCGCATTGCCGTCGCCGTCATAGACCAGGCCATTCTCGATTTTCAGGTCATATTTCACGCGGGTCTCCTCCTGTGCGCATGGACTCAACATCGACAAGCGCGAAGTCTAGGCGTTGCCTTGTGGAATGAGAATAGTCGAATCTGGCCAGACCCGCAGGGCCACGCACTTTACCAGGCGCTGGCCTGCGGCTAACGTAACGCCTCGGTCTCTGGGAGTAACAGGCATGGACACTGCGGCAACGGACGCAAGCGTGGGCCCCTGCGCGGGTTTTCGCGTACTGGAATTCGGCACCATGGTGTCCGGGCCACTGGCGGGGCAGAACCTCGGTGACCTTGGCGCCGACGTGATCAAAATTGAAACGCTGATGGGCGACACGGCGCGCTGGACCGGGCCGCCCGAACGCGACGGTATCAATGGCTTTTTTTCGCAGTTCAACCGTAACAAGCGGGCTCTCTCGGTGGATCTCAAATCGCCCGCGGGCGTCGGGATCGTGCGCAAGCTGGCGCGCACCGCGGACGTTGTCCTGTGTAACTACCGGCCGGACGTGCTGGACCGGCTCGGCCTGGGCTATGCGACGTTGAGCGCGGACAACCCGGGGCTGGTCTTTGTGTCGGTGAGCGGCTTCGGGCCCGATGGCCCCTACGCAGAGCAGCCGGTGTACGACCTGGTCATCCAGGGCATGTCCGGCGCCATGGTCACACAGGGCGGCGACGGTCCGCCGCAAATGATCCGCAGCGTCATCGCTGACAAGGCCACAGCGATCACCGCCGCCTCTGCGGCCCTGGCGGCGCTGCTCGCGCGCGAACGCAACGGCGGCCGCGGCCAGAAGGTGGAGGTACCCATGGTCAATGCCTACGCACAGCTCACCCTGCCGGACATGCTCACCGGCGAGGCGTTCAGGCCGCGTGAAACCGCGCCGGGCCAGTTGCCGAACATCTTCCACGTGTGGTCCTGCGCCGACGGTTACCTGGTGGGCATGCCGATCGAAGACAAGCAGTTCGCCAACCTGTGCCGCGCGCTCGGGCTGGAGCACCTGGCGCAGGACGAGCGCTTCGCCGGCCTCGGCCAGCGTTTGCGCCATTCCGATGCGATGATCCGCCTGATCGATGACGCCCTGTCACAATGGCCGTGGCGAGACGCGCTGGCTGCGCTGCGCGAACACGACGTGCCCTTCGCTCCCGTGTATGACCTGGACGATTTCATGGCCGACCCGCAAGTACAGCACAATCGCACCGTGTTCGATGCGCAGGACCCCCGTGGCGGGATCACGCGCTTTGTCCGCCACCCTGCGGTGTACGAGAAAAGCCCCGCAACCCTGCGACGCCACCCGCCCCGTTACGGCGAGCACACGGCCGAGATCCTGCTGCAGGCCGGCTACAGTGAAGAAGAGATTGCAGCGTTACGGGAATCGGGCGCGGTAGCCTGAGCCCGGTTTACCGCGCGCCGCACTCGCTGACGAAGCCCTGGTACCGCGCGGCCACGTCCAGCGCGCGATAGCTGGCTTCGCTCATCTGCAGTTCGCCGCCCTCGGGCAGGGCCGTGATCACAAACAGCGCGTCTGCTGATTTCAGGTAGGCTCGCAACCTGTCGGTGGCGCAGGTGTCCACCGGCGCGATCCGCTCGCGCACCATCGGCACCGCGCGCGCTTCCTCGCCCAGCGCTTCCAGGCGCGACTGCTTCGACGGGTTCATGGCCAGGTACTCCCCGGTGTAGCCGCGTTTGTAAGCGATGCGTTCGGCGACCAATGCACGCTCCAGGTAAGCCTGCACCAGCGGATCCGGGCCGGGCGAATACGGTGTTGCGCGGCCCGCGCAGGCCACCAGCAGGAACAAGCAGGCACCGGCAACGCCTGCACGCAGTGCGCCACGATACGCTGCCCACGGACTGTACTCTCTCGGCATCGCGCTACCCTTTGAACGACGTGAAATCCGGACCGCGCCGCAGGCAGTGCCCGCCGTCCACATTGATGCACTGGCCGGTGATCCAGCGCGATTCCGGACTGATCAGGAAACGGCCAGACGGCCGATATCCTCGGGATAACCCACATCGCCCATGGGCGTGTTGTCGATGTAGGACTGATAGACCTCGCCCTCGCGCGGGATCATGTCCATCACCTCGGTCGCCACGAAACCCGGCCGAATGGCATTGAAACGCACCTTGTGCACGCCGTTCTCATCCGCCGCGTTGCGGATCATCGCCTCGATGCCCGCCTTGCTCACCGGATACGCGCCGAACCAGGGGTGCGTAATATGGCCGGCCAGCGACGACATACCGACAAAGGAACCGCCCCCCGCGGCGACCATATGGGGCAGTGTGTGTTTGATGCAGAACATGGTGCCCAGCACGTTCAGGTGCAGCACGCGCAGGAACTCGTCGGTGTCCATGTTCTCGTAACCGGCGAGCATACCGCCGCCGCCCGCGTTCGCCACGCAGCCGTTCAACTGGCCGGTGTGGGCCATGGCCTGCGCGACAATTGCCTGCACGTCCTCTTCCTGGGTGACATCGCCGGTTGCGATATGCACGCTGCCGCCGAACGCCGCAGCCGCAGCGATTTTCTCCGCGGCGGCTTCGAGCACCTCGGCGCGGCGCCCGCAAATCGTCACGGTGGCACCGTCTGCCGCCAGCGCTGCCGCGCAACCGGCACCGATACCTGTGCCGCCGCCGGTAACCAGTACCGCCATGCCCTTCAGGTTGCCGGCGGTTTTTATAGAGTCAGTCATACTGCGTGTCCTGCGCGATGAATTGGGGTTGCCAGCTTACTTTGTTAGAGACGAGTGGAAAAACCGCGCGGTTCAACTGCCCGAACTCTCGCGCTGAACGCGGCGCCAGCGGAACGGCGCAGCGATCTGTGCCCACCAGCCACCAGGAAATTGCGGCAGATCGGCAATACCGATTTCCCGGGGCGGCTCGAGATCACGCGGCAGGTAGCGCGTGCCGAACACCCAGTCCCACACGCTGATCGTCTGGCCGAAGTTGGTGTTGGCCTCGCGCAGGGTCTTCGAATGATGCCAGCGATGCAGTTCCGCCATGCTGAAAATCCAGTTCAGCGGGCCCAGCCGCAGCTGCATGTTGCTGTGCTGGAACAAACCGTGTACCGCCGTGACCATGCCGAAATAGGCCAGCACTTCGGCGCTGCAACCGAGCGCCACCAGCAGCAGGTAGGTGGGCAGGTACGTGGAGAGGATATCCACCGGGTGAAAACGTCCGGCATTCAGCCAGTAAAGCCGCGGTGCGCTGTGATGCACCGCATGAAAACGCCAGAGCCCGTCCCAGGCGTGCTGCCAGCGGTGTACCCAGTAGCCGGGCAGTTCGCCGATGAGCAGCGCGAGAAAGACCTGCGCTAGCAGCGGCCAGGTGCCGGGCCAGAGTTCACTGCCCAGGGCACTGGACAGCCATCCCGCTGCCCACACGCCGCCGGCCACCGCCAGCGGCGAGGCCAGCGCCGTGATCACGCCGATACCGATGGTATGCGTCGCATCAACACGGATATCGCCGTGCGAGCGCAGCCAGAGTGTGTGATACGGATAGCAGCGCTCTGCGACAATGATGGCCAGCGCGGCGCCACCCTGGCTCCAGAGTACCGCCAGTGCCGGCTGCATGCCGCCCTGCATCAGGTACCAGGCCGCGTACAGCGCTGTGCCCAGCACCAGGGGAAACACCGTCCACTGGAAGAATCTGGGCGCCGTGCGCGCCGGGGGTATCGCGTTAACAGAGTGTGTTGTCATTATTCACCGTGCCTGTCGCGTGAGCGGGCAAAGGCCGCATACGACTAGTGTGCCTTGACCTTTTCCCTGCCGCAACGGCTGCAGCGATAGCGTGTCACCAGCTTGCCTTCGCGCACGTCAAACTGCTTGGCCTTGTCCACCTCCCACTTGTGATGACCATTGCGACACAGCGTGTTGCCGCGGTGGATGTCTTTCAGAGAGCGTTTGCGAAAGGGAAGAATGTCCGCCATGTTCAGCCGCCTGTGCCGGCGTTCAACGCAAGGTGCGCTGGATGGCGTCGTTCCAGGATGCCAGGCGCCTGCGCCGCTGCGGGGCGCTCATCTGTACCGCGAACTCCCGCTCCGCCCGCCAGATTTTCTTGACCTCGGCCTGACCGTTCCACAGGCCCACACCCAGCCCGGCCAGGTAACAGGCGCCGGCAACCGTGGTTTCGATCACCTGTGGGCGGATCAGCCTGCGCCCGAGCACATCGGCCTGGATCTGCATGAGCAAATCGTTGGCGGCCGCGCCGCCGTCCACGCGCAGGGGTTTCATGCGTTTGCCGAGATCACTCTCCATGGCGCGCAGGATATCGGCGTTCTGCAACGCCATGGCATCCAGCGTCGCCCTGGCGATATGGCCGCGCTCGGTGCCACGGGTCACGCCGGTGAGGGTGCCGCGCGCCTCGGGCGCCCAGTGCGGCGCGCCAAGGCCCGTCAACGCCGGCACGAACTCCACGCCGGCGTGATCGCGCACGCTCTGGGCCAGACGCTCGACCGCTGCCGCTTTGGGAATCATCCGCAAACCATCGCGCAGCCACTGCACCGCGGCGCCGCACACGAACGCACCGCCCTCCAGGGCGTAGACCGGCTTCGCCTGACCCTGTAACTGCCAGGCCACGGTGGTGAGCAGGCCGGCGCGCGACAGCAGCACCTCCGCGCCGGTATTCATCAGAATGAATGAGCCGGTGCCAAAAGTGCATTTGGCGTGGCCCAGCGCAAAACAGGCCTGGCCGAACAACGCTGCCTGTTGATCGCCCGCCATGCCGGCGATCGGGATACCGTCGGGCAACCCGGGCACGCCGCGCGTGTGTCCGAGCACGCCGCTGGACGGCACGATGCGCGGCAGGATGTCGCGCGGCACCTCGAACAGGTCGAGCAGCCCGGCGTCCCATTGCAGGGTTTTCAGGCCCATCAGTGACGTACGCGAGGCGTTGGAGACATCTGTAACGTGGGTATCACCCTCCGTCAGCCGCCACACCAGAAAGCTGTCCACGGTACCTGCGGCCACGCGACCGCTGCGCAGGGCGCGCGCGACGCCGGGGGTATTGCGCAGTAACCAGCGATACTTGCCGGCAGAAAAGTAGGGATCGAGTACCAGCCCGGATTTGCGGCGTACGGCTTTTTCGTGCCCCGCCGCGCGCAGGCTCTCACAAAAATCGGTAGTGCGCCGGCACTGCCAGACGATGGCGTTGTTGAGCGCCGCCCCGGTTTTCCGATCCCAGAGCATCGCCGTTTCACGCTGGTTGGTGATGCCGATCGCGGCGATATCTGAGGGACGACACAGCTTCTTTCGAAGCACGGCGCGCAGACCCTTGAGCACGGAAGACCAGATATCGTCGGGCCGGTGCTCTACCCAACCCGGTTGCGGATAGTGCTGCGGAAACTCGACATTCGCGCTCGCCCGCAGCACGCCGTCGGCATCCATCAGGGCAACGGTACTACCCGTTGTGCCCTGATCGATAGCCAGAACGAACTGTCCCACCCGCAAACTCCGCTAGCGAACGCCGGGTATCAGCTCTGGTAGCCTTCGATTGCCTTGATTTCCAGGTAATCGCTGAACCCGTGGCTGCCCCACTCGCGCCCGTTGCCGGATTGCTTGTAACCGCCAAAGGGAACGTCGAAGCCGCCTGACGCGCCGTTGATATGCACATTGCCCGCGCGGATTCGCGCCGCCACGCTGCGCGCATGCTCGATGTCGCCGCTCTGCACGTAGCCCGCAAGACCGTAGGGGGTGTCGTTGGCGACGGCGATGGCCTCTTCTTCGGTATCGTAGGGGATCATCGTGAGCACCGGGCCGAAAATTTCCTCGCGCGCGATGGTCATCTGGTTATTCGCCTCGGAGAACACCGTGGGGCGGATGAAATAGCCCTTGCTGATCCCTTCTGGCCTGCCCGGCCCGCCGGTCACCAGCTTGGCGCCCTCCTCGATGCCCTTGTTGATCAGGCCCTGGATTTTGTTGAACTGCACTTCCGAGACCACCGGGCCCATGGTGGTGCCTTCGGCCTTGGGGTCGCCCACCTTGACCGACTCGGTCACCTTCGCCGCGATCGCTTCCGCCTCGGCCAGCTTCGCCCGGGGCACGAGCATGCGTGAGGGCGCGTTACAGGATTGCCCGGTGTTGTTGTACATGTGCATGACACCGCCGGTTACGGCCTTCTCCAGGTCGGCGTCCTCCAGGATGATGTTGGGTGATTTGCCGCCAAGTTCCTGGGTCACGCGCTTAACGGTAGGCGCCGCGTTCTGCGCCACCAGCGAACCGGCGCGGGTGGAGCCGGTGAAAGACATCATGTCGATATCCGGGTGCTTCGAAAGCGCGGTGCCCACCGTGGGACCGTCGCCATTTACCAGATTGAACACGCCCGCCGGTACGCCCGCCTCGTGCATCACCTGTGCGAACAGGTAAGCGGACAATGGCGCGACCTCACTCGGCTTGAGCACCATGGTGCACCCAACTGCCAGAGCCGGCGCGACCTTGCAGGCGATCTGGTTGACCGGCCAGTTCCACGGGGTGATCAGGCCACACACGCCGATCGGCTCCTTGACGATACGGTGCTTGCCCATATCCTCCTCGAAGCTGAAGGACTTCAGCACACGCGCGGCTTCCTCCAGGTGGCCCTGACCACAATACGCCTGGCCGCCCACGGCGAGACTCATGGGCGCGCCCATCTCCTCACTGATGGCTTCGGCGATATCGTTGTAATACTTTTTGTAGACCTCGACACAATTCTCGAGCAGTTCCACGCGTTCCTGGCGACTGGTGCGGCTGAACGTGGCGAAGGCTGCCTTGGCGGCGGCGACGGCCCGGTTCACGTCTTCTTCCGAGCCCAGCGATATGTGCGCGCAAACGTCTTCCGTGGCAGGGTTAATGACATCAAGTTCTTTCGGGGTTACGGGGTCTACCCATTCGCCGTTGATATAAAACTGCTTGTACTCGCGCATCGCGTCGCTCCGTTTCGAGTTGGGTTCAGGTTGCTGAAATGGGCAGGTAGTGTAGCACTCTCAGCCGTGCTCGCCAGCCCCGCCGCGGGGCCTGCTGCGCGGCTGAGAGCTGACGTTGTTTCAGCGGGCGATATGCCGCAAACTTGCGCACCTGCATTCACGCAACGGGAGCTTCCACCACATGGACAACGAAGAACTTACCCTCTTCCGCGATATGGCCAGGCGCGCCATGGAACAGGAAATCGCACCGCATTTCGAAGCCTGGGAAGCCGCGCACGCCGTGCCGCGTGAACTCTGGAATACGCTCGGCGCCGCCGGCCTCCTGTGCCCCGACATGCCGGAGGCCTACGGCGCGGCGGGCGCTGACCCGCAGGTGACCTTTGCCATTCTCGAGGAAATGTCGCGCATGGGCTTTGGCGGCATCGCCACCGGCTACAGCATCCACAGCAACATCGTCGCGCCCTACATCAACAATTTTGGCACCGATGAGCAGAAGGACTACTGGCTGCCGAAAATGGTGACGGGCGACGTGCTGGGTGCGCTCGCGATGACCGAGCCGGGCGCCGGCTCCGATGTACAGGGTATTCGTACCAACGCCGTGCGCGATGGCGACGAGTGGATACTGAACGGCTCCAAGATCTTCATCACCAACGGCATGCTCGCCGATATGGTGATCGTGGCCGCCATCACCGATCCGGGCAAGGGCGCCAAGGGCACATCGCTGTTCCTGGTGGATACCAGCCTGCCCGGTTTCGAACGCGGCAAGAAGATCGAAAAGCTCGGCCAGCACACCTCCGATACCGCCGAGCTGTTCTTCCAGGACGTGCGCCTGCCGGCCAACGCGCTGCTCGGTGAAGAAAACAAGGGCTTCGTCATCATGATGACGGAACTGCCGCGCGAACGCCTGGGTATCGCAGCGCAGGCCGTGGCCGCGGCCGAGGGCGCGCTGGAGTTGACGGTTAACTATGTGCTCGATCGCAAGGCCTTCGGCCAGACCATCGCCAGTTTTCAGAACACGCGGTTCAAACTCGCCGAGGTCAAGACCGAGATCGCGCTGAATCGTGCGTTCCTGGAAAAGTGCGCCGACCAGTATGCCAATGGCGGGCTGGCTGCGGATGACGCCGCCATGCTGAAATACGCCAGCACCGAGATGCAATGCAGCACCATCGACGAGTGCCTGCAGTTGTTCGGCGGCTACGGCTATACCATCGAGTACCCGATCTCACGCTACTACGCGGATGCGCGTATCCAGCGCATCTATGGCGGCACTTCGGAGATCATGCGTGAGCTGGTGGCGCGCTCCATGCTGGGGCGCTGACGCCGCGGGTCGGGCCCGGCTAGACCAGACCCATCATCTCGACGATGCCATGGCTGTGACCGGCGGTATAGCCGCCGTCCACCACCAGTGTTTGTCCGGTCACAAACGACGCGTCATCGGACGCCAGGAAGTACGCTGCACCGGCAATTTCCTCGGGCCTGCCGAGCCGGCCCATTTTGGTTTCACGCTGCACGTCCGCCTTGAACTCCGGCATGGCGCCCATCACATCGGCCAGCATGGGCGTCTCGATAAAACCCGGGCAGATGGCATTGCAGCGAATACCGATGCGCCCGTAATCGATGGCGACGTTCTTGGTTAGCAGCACCACGCCGCCCTTGGACGCGTTGTACGCGCTGCCGCCCTCGGTGCCATTGAGGCCTTCAACGCTGGCGATGGTGATGATACTGCCCGAGCGCTGAGCGCTCATGGTGTCTAGCACCGATTTGATCGACAGGAACGTGCCCTTGAGGTTGATGTTGACGACCCTGTCCCAGGCGGCCTCCTCGATCATGCTGACCGGCCCGCCATCGCCCACACCCGCAGCCGTCACCAGGATGTCGATACGACCGAAATCCGCCACCGCGCGCGCCGCGACCGCCTGCTGTGCCGCACCGTCGGTCACATCCAGCAACGCCAGGCGACTCTTCGGCGAATGCGCAAGCACGCTGTCCCACTCGCTGGATTCCTGGATGTCGGTACCAACCACGGTCGCGCCCTCGCGCGCGAAGCGCCGGGCACAGGCGAGGCCAATGCCGGAGGCGGCGCCGGTGACGATGGCAACTTTATTGTCGAAAGCGGGCATGCATGCTTCTCCTGCTTGATGGGCGTTCAGTGAGTGTGTTTGACGGGTTCCGCGTTGCTACGAGATCGCGTAGTCCTCCGGCTTGCACTGTTTCGTCCAGTGCCACATGTCGATGATTTTCCAGGGCCACAGCAGCGTGACCTTGCCATCGTCATTCTGGTAAAAACTGGTCTTGATCGACGGGTGCTCCCAGATAAGCTGCGCGTGCAGTTCGCGAAATCGCCGGTAGTAATCATCATAGACCTCGGGACGACACTCCAGGCTGCGCTCGCCGCTCTGGATCAGCGATTTCAGGCACTCCATGATATAGCGGATCTGGCATTCGCCATTGAAGATCAGGCTGCCCCCGAACGCCAGGTTGGTGCCCGGACCATACATGCAGTAGAAGTTGGGAAACTGCGGCACCGTGACGCCGAGATAGGCCGCCGGTTCATTGCCCCACTGCTCCGACAACAGTACCCCGTCACGGCCGCGAATCGCCATCGGCCAGAGAAAGCGGTCGGTTTCAAAGCCGGTTGCGTAGATGATCACGTCGGCGGGATAGTCGCGGCCGTCCGCCGCGGTGACGCCGCCAGCGCCCACGCGCGCCACACTGTCATTCACCAGCGTCACGTGCTCACGCTGCAGCGCTGACAGCCAGCTACCGTTGTCCTGCAGCGTACGCTTGCCCATCGGCGCGTAATCCGGGATGACTTTCTCCAGCAGCTCCGGCTGGTCGCCCACCTGGGTGCGGATGTACTCGGTGAACATCTGGTAGACGAAATCGTTCATCTCGCTACAGGAGCGATCCTGGTGCGGCCACTCCGGATCTACGAAAATCGCGTCGTAAGCGCCATCACAGGCCGGCCAGAACAGCAAAAACCGGAACCAGCGCGCATAGAACGGCAGATGCTCGAGACACCACTTTTTACCCTCCGGCACTTTCTCGTGATAGATCGGGTTTTCGAACATCCACGGCGCTGAACGCTGGAACACGGTGAGCGAACTGACCTGATCCACAATGGCCGGCACGATCTGGAAGGCACTGGCCCCGGAGCCGACGACCACCACCCGTTTGCCTTCGAGGTCGATACTGTCGTCCCAGGCAGCGGAGTGGCACCACTGACCGGTGAAGCTGTCAATGCCGTCGATCGCCGGGAGCTTGGGCCGATTCAGTTGCCCCACAGCGCTGATCACGGAATTCACCACGTGTTGTTCTTGGCTGCCCGATGCATCCACCGTGGTCACCGTCCACAGACTGCTGGCCTCGTCGTATTCCGCCTGCGTCACTTCCGTGTTGAACCGGAAGTGATCGCGCAGCCCGTGGTTATCGACCACATCTTCGAAATAGCGCTGCAGTTCCGGCTGGCGGGAAAAGTACTGGGTCCAGTGATGCGCAGGCTCGAAGGAGTAGCAGTAGAGGTGGTTGCCCACGTCCACTCGCACGCCGGGATAGCGATTCTCAAACCAGGTACCGCCCACCGAGGGGTTTTTCTCGATCACCACAAAGGGAATGCCGGCCTCGCGCAGGCGATAGGCGGCCAGCACGCCGGACATGCCGCCGCCGATCACCAGCACGCGATGCTCGGCGCGCGCTGCCGCGGGCACTTCATCGCCCCAGGCATCGGAACGCTGGTCGCGCCCGTCGAGTTCCATCTCCTCCATCATCATCGGCACGTAGTCGGCGGGCACCTCCTGCGCCACGATGAAGTTCATCATGCGATGGATTGTCTTTGCATCAGGCGCGGGCGGCAGCGTGCAGCCGCGATCGCGAAAATCGCGAATCACCTGCAGTGCCTGAGCGCGCACTGTGGCCTTGTCCTCTTCGGACATGTAGCCCTGGTACTCATTGATGTACACGCCGGCGGGGCGAATGAGACCGTCCAGCAGACTGGCATCGCCGCTCATGTGCAGCATGCTCATCATCAGCGTGGGAATGCTGGCATCTTCCAGCGCACGTGCAATCGCCGCGTCGTCCTGCGGCAGGGTGAAGCGTTGTTCCTTGCCCTGGCTCATGGGATTCCCTGTATTAATTGATCGGCGGCGCAAACGTGGGGTTGCGCGCGACGCGCAGATCGTCCAGCCGCACGTTCGCCGATGCACGCCAGGCCTCGTCGGACAGGATATAGAAGCGCTCTTCGACGATGGCATCGAACACGCGCTGGGCCATCACCTCCGGGCCGATGCCGGCGGTAACGCTGTCAGTGAGGGCCTGGCTGACCATCTCGCGTTCCGCGGACTGCACGATATTGTCCTCGCCGGAGAGCCTGGCCGGGCGATTACGCTCCGATTGGGCAATGCCGGTCTTGATCGCTTCGGGACACAACACCGAGAGCTTTATGTTGGGCGAGTGGAAGGCCAGTTCATGGTAGAGGGATTCACTCATGGCCAGCACCGCGTGTTTCGTCATGTGGTAGATACCCGAGTAGGGCATGGCTGTTACCGCCGCCATCGACGCGGTGTTCACCATGTGGCAGTCGTCGCCCTGCGCCTGCATGATCGGGATGAACGTGCGAATGCCGTGGATCACGCCCCACACGTTGACATCCAGCTGCCACTGGAAGTCGGCGATGCTTTGCTCCCACAGCAAGCCACCGGCGAACACGCCAGCGTTGTTGCAGGCGATATGGATAGCGCCGTATTCATCCAGCGCGCGCTGCGCCAGCGCCTGCACATCGTCCGCACGGGATACGTCCGTGCGCTGCCCGATGCACCTGCCCGGGGCCTGGGCCGCGAGTTCCCGCACCGTGGCGGCCAGCGCAGACTCCTCGATATCCGCCAGCACCACCTGCATGCCGGCGGCGAGAAAGCGCTCACCCATCGCGCGGCCGATACCGCTGGCGCCGCCGGTAATCACGGCCGTTCTGCCCTCAAATTCCTGCATAGTCGTGTGTCCTTGACGCGCTAGAGCGCGGGGCTGTCCTCGATCAGGCCGAGCATTAACTTGCCGGCCTCGGTGTAGGTTTTCTCCGATACGAAGGCGTGCTGCGTGCCGGTGTACATATCGCGGAAGGCGCGCTCCAGCCGGCTGCCTTCGCGGATGGCCGTGGTGCCCGCCGCGAGATGCGTAAATTCAACCACTTCCCGGCAGGCTTCCGTGGCGTAGGTGGCGGCGATACGCATCTCCGCGCGCATGGCCGGTGTCACGGCTTCGCCCTGCTCCACGCGCTGCTCCATCGCGGTGAACGTGTCCACCACCAGCCGATGCGCCGCACGCCACATCCCTTCATGGTGCGCGAGATTGCGTTGAAAGGTCAGCTTGTGGGCGATGGAGCTCTCCTCCCCCATGCGGGTTTTGTCCTTCGCCAGTTGCACCACATCGTCTATGGCGCCGCGCGCCACACCCAGCGCCCAGGCCGCGTGCCCGCAGCCGGTGAGGGGCATGACGCCGAAGCGGTACATATGGCCGCCGCGCTGCGGCTCACGACAGAAAAGCGGGTAGGTGTGGCTGGCGGGCACGAACACATCCTGCAGCGCGTAATCGTAACTGCCGGTGCCCTTCAGGCCCTGCACGTGCCAGCCGTCGTTGAAGGTCACCTGCTCCCGCGGTACCACGGCCACCATCATCACCGGCATGCCGTCGTCGCCCATGACCATCTCGCCATTGTCCATCGGCAGGAATCCGGCGCACACGTACTCGGAGTGTCCGGTACCCGAACCGAACTGCCAGGCGCCGCTTACCCGGTAGCCGCCGTCCTGCGCTTCACCGGTGCCGTTGGGGAAAAACTGTCCACCCATGGTGACGCGGTTGTTGTTGGCCGTGAAGATGTCGGCGAAGCCCTCATTGGGCAGGTAGGCCGCTGCAAAGCACGCCGAGGGAATATTCGCGATGCCGATCCACCCCAGGGACCCGTCCTGCCGCGCCATCTCGATCCAGGTTTCTATCAGCTCCCCGAAGCCTGGCTCATGACCGCCCGCCTGCTGCGGATTCATGAACTGCATCAGACCGCTGTCCCACAGTGCCTGCACGAGGGGTTCGGTCAGCGTGCGCCTGGCTTCCGAGGAGCCGGCTTCTTCCAGCGCGACCGGCTCGATGGAACGGGCCATCATGAATCCCTGACTGGGCGCTATCGCGTTCATGCGCGTCTCCTTTCTGCTGCCCGAGCAAGACTCGAGCTCATTGAGTTAATAGTTATTAACCAGTAACCTAAAGCCAAACAGGAGCGCAGTCAATGACCAAGCCGGCGAGCGTGCCCGCGAGCACGACCTCAACCCGCGATCTGATTCTGAACGCGGCAGAGAACCTCTTTGCCAGCCAGGGTTACGGCGCCACCACCATCAAGCAGGTGGCCGAGCAGGTGGGCGTGCAGGGACCGGCCCTGTACAAGCATTTCACCAGTAAGCGCGCCCTGTTTGAAGAGGTCCTGGAGCGCCTCTTTACGCCATTCCTGGCGCTCATGGAAGACGCGGCTCGCGGCGGCAGCCTGGACGCGATGCTCAAGCAGCACCTGGCGAACCCCAACGCCTCGCGTATTGTGCAGCACGCCACTCTGTCGGGCGGAGAAGACCTCGCGCTGCTGGTGGAACGCTGGTATCTCCCGTTCTTTGGCGAGGTCACTCGCGCAGGCAGCAAAAAGGCCCGGTCCAGGGCGACGCAGGCGTTCACGCCGGTGGCGGTGATGGCGCTGCACAGCATGTTGCTGGGTTATCTGACGCTGGCTCCGCTGCACCGCAGTATCTTCGGGCTTGAACCGCTCAGCGACGACGCACTCGGGGAACTCCTGGATTTGCAGCAGCGTTTTGCAAAGGCTGCGAGCCCGCATTGATCCGTCGCCCCCTTCCGCATCACCCCTGCGGCGCGCCTACCAGGGAAAACACCGACAGCAGGAAAAAGCCCAGCGTGACCGTCACCACCGACAACAGCGTCGTCAGCACCACCACGTTGGCCGCCAGGGTGCCATCGCCACGGGCCGCCACCACCATCACATGACTGGAGGCCGCCACCGGCGCGGCGAGCAGCATAAACAGGATGCCCAGTGCTTCGTCGCGCACGCCCATCAGCAGGGCAACAGACACCCCCAACAACGGCGCTACCAGAAGGCGCCAGGCGCAGGCCTCCCAGGCCAGCGCGCCGGCACGGTACAGCCTCGACACGCTCATGGCCGCACCGATACACACCAGCACCAGCGGCAGGAAAAACTGCGACAACGCCCGCCCCACCGGGCCAATCGCCTCGGGCACCGGCAGCGGCGACAGGGACAGCGCCACACCCGCTGAAATGCCGATGATCAGGGGGTTGCGCACGATACCGAGAAAGGTACCGCGCAGCCCTGCGCCCATTCCCAGCGTACGGTCGAGCACCCACACGGCGAGGATGTTGTACAACACCGTCATCAGGGCCACCGGCAATGCGGCGATCGCAGTACCACGCTCGCCGTAGGCCGCCACCACCAGCGAGAGTCCGACAATGGCCAGGTTGGAGCGAAATGCCGCCTGCACGAAGATGCCGCGCTCCCCTGCAGTGTGACCTCGCCAGCGCGAATAGTGCCAGGCGGCGAGCAGGCTCACGAAGGTTGCGACGATGCCGGCATACAGATAACGCGCGTCGCCAAGCGTTGAATAGTCCACCTGCGCGGCGCCCGCAAACAGCATGAGCGGGAGACCGTAGCGAAACGCCAGCAGGGAAATACGGTTGTTCAGCGCCTCCGGGAACACCCCGGCGCGCGCCAGCAGCATGCCGAGCACCAGCCAGCCGAACGTCGGCAGCGAAATGCCCAGCGCATTGAGCAGCAGATGGAGCGCGTCGTTAAGGGACACGGCCGCTGCCTGCGAGCTGTGCGGGCGACGCTACGCCAATTCCCGCAAGGTCTCTCCCAGCGTACCCAGCAGCGCATCGATATCGTCCGATGGCATCACAAAGGCCGGGGCTATCGCGAGGTTGTCGCCGCTGTAACGCATATAGAAGCCTTTCTCCCACATGCGCATGGATACCTCGAACGGTCGCCGGGCCGGTTCACCGGGGTAGGCCTGCAACTGCACCGCGCCTGCCAGGCCGATATTGCGAATATCCGTGACATGCGGGGCGCCCCTGAGCGCGTGCAGTTTTTCTTCAAACACCGGCGCGAGGTCCCTCACCCGTTGCAGCAGCGCATCGTTCTCGAGAATATCCAGCGATGCCAGTGCGGCGGCACAGGCCACCGGGTGCGCGGAGTACGTGTAGCCGTGGGGCAGCTCCATCATGTAGTGCGGCCCGCCGCCGGCCATGAACGTGTGGTAGATGTCCGGCCGCGTGATCACTGCACCCATCGGTATGGCGCCATTGGTCAGTTGCTTGGCAATGTTCAGGATATCCGGCGTCACGCCAAACAGTTCCGCCGCCGTCATCGCGCCCATGCGGCCAAGCCCGGTGATGACCTCGTCGAAGATGAGCAGGATATCGTTGGCCGTGCACAGATCGCGCAGGCGCTGAAGATAGCCCGCCGGGGGTGGTATGACGCCCGCCGAGCCCGCCACCGGCTCGACGATCACCGCTGCGATCGTGTCTGCGCCGTGCAGCTCGATAATATCGCCAAGCCGTTCCGCGAGCTGCCAGCCGTTGGTCGGTTGACCGCGCGTGAAGGCGTTGTCGCTCATCAGCGTATGCGGCAGGTGATCGGCATCCACCCCCTGGCCGAAGAGCGTGCGATTGGCGCTCAGGCCGCCCACAGAAATGCCGCCGTAGTTGACGCCGTGATAGCCCTTGCTGCGACCCACCAGCTTGGTCTTGCCCGGCATGCCCTTGCGGTGCCAGTAGGCGCGCGCCATCTTCAGGGCGGTGTCCGCCGCCTCCGAGCCCGAGTTGGTGAAAAACACGTACTCCAGGCCGTTGGGCATCAGGGCTTTGATCCTGTTGGCGAGTTCAAACGCGCCGGGGTGGCCGAACTGGAACGCGGGCGCGTAATCCAGCGTGCTCAACTGGCGGTTGACCGCCTCGGCGATCTCCGGACGGTTGTGCCCCGCTCCGCAGCACCACAGCCCGGAGAGGCCATCGAGCACGCGACGGCCGCGATCGTCGATAAAGTGCACGCCATCCGCGGCAACGATCATGCGCGGGTCGGCCTTGAACTGGCGATTGCCGGTATAGGGCATCCAGTGGGCTTCAAGCTGCTCTCGTGTGAGTGGCGGCATTTTGTGGTGGCTGCTGGTCATGGCGATGTCCCGGAAGTGTTGCGACTATTCTACTGAACCTGGCGCTGTTCATGCATTGCGCAAGGGCAAGACAATTCCGGCAAAAATGCGCAGCGGACGGAATCAGGCCGTCCACGCATCGCCGCTGGACGGGCAAACGCCGGGCACGGTGGCAGGCCGGCTGCGTTGGGATCATCGAGGGCGCGGGCACCGTCAGCATTCTTTACAACTGACGCACCTGTCCGGGCAGACACCCCACTAGCGCAATACAATTCAACGGCTTGGCACGTATGGCCCGGCAATTGCATGCTCAGGGCCTCCAACGCCACCAGGGCGGCCGGCTCCATCGGCACCACAGGCGCGCCGAAGGCGTTGTCACAATAAGGAGAATTCCATGCTCTCACGCTCTCTTCGCCAAGGCATCCTTGCCGCGGCAATCAGCACTATAGCGGTTATCTTCACCGGCGCCACCGCTAGCGCGGGCATCATCTATGACGAGAGCGTGTCTGGCGATCTCTCAGGTTCATTTACCGCGCCTACTTTCATCTCACTGGGCGTGGGCGCCAATACGGTGGTCGGGCAGATGGGGCCCAACGGCAACACCGGAGCCATCGGCGGCAATGATGCCGACTACTTCAGGTTTACGCTCGGCAGCGGAGAAACGCTGGATTCCATCTCCGTCGATGCCTATACCTTCGCGCCGACGGACCCGGGGGTAAGCTTTTTCGGGTATGTAATGAACGTGGTTTTCGCGGGCCAGGGTATTGCCGATATCGACGGTTTCGTCCTGTTCAATGGCGCCTCCGGTGACATCCTGGACGATATCGCCGGGGGCTCATTGGGAGCAGGTGACTATGCTTTCTGGATTCAGGAGACCTCAGCGAACACCGTGAACTACCAGCTCACCTTCAACACGTCCAGAGCCTCGGACGTGCCCGCCCCCGCCGTGCCCCTGCTGCTGGGCATCGGGCTGCTGTGTCTGCAGGTGAGCCGTTTCCGCGTTAACCATGATTAGCCTGAGGCCCAGTCAATCTAACGTATAGCGCGACCGGCGCCAGCAATGTGACGTCGGAACACGCCATCCCTCAACTGCACACACTGCCTGTCCGTCCCCGCGACAAAGCCAGCCCGCTAAGTGCTACTGCGAATAAAATGATCGTCCCGGGCAACGACACGTCACTCGACAACAACGCCTCAATAGAATGCATCGCGGTAATCGCGTACTGATCGTTATCCCCCGAACCAAGAAAGCTGATGTTTAGTCCAATATGATCAATCGCTCCCCCAAAATTTGCGGCATCGATGAGGGTTGAGAATGAGAATGGACCGTACGCACCTGCCATAGCGCTCACTGGCCCAAGATTGAAAACATCAACGCCGTTGATCGTGGCTTGTGCAATAGCGGGAAAAAGTCTGCGGTGTGCTCCAACGGCCCCAGAGTGTTGATCAATCCTGATAGCCGGTGATCTTCTTCGCGGCCTGGTAGGCAAATGTCATCGCGGGACCCAGCGTGGCGCCCGGCCCGGGATAACAGGGCAAGGTGGGCGCCGCGCAGTTCCCCGTTGCATACAGCCCCTCGATCACGTGCCCGTCCTCGTGCAGCACCTGCGCATGCTCGTTGATCACCATGCCGCCCTGGGTGCCAAAATCGCCCGGGTCCACCCGGATGGCGTAAAACGGCGCTTCCTCGATGGGCGCCAGGCAGGGATTGGGCGTCACACGCGGATCGCCGTAGTACCGGTCGTACGCGGATTCGCCGCGGTGCAGATCCTCATCCACGCCCGCGCGCGCAAACGCATTCATCCTGTTCACCGTATTCTCCAACCCCTCCGCGTTCACGCCGATCTTCCCGGCCAGTTCGCGAATGGTCGGGGCCTTGGCGAAGAAGCCCTCGGTTTCATAGCGTTTCGGCAGCGCCCAGTCGGGCATGAACCTGGAGTTGTATAGCGGCCCCACGAAATACGTTGCGCGGAAGTTGGCGTCAAACACCTGCCAGGTAGGGTTGCAGGGATTCTCGGGGCTGTGTCTGGCGAATGTCTCCTGCTGAAACGCCATGTAATTCTGTGATTCGTTGCTGAAACGTTCACCTGCGGGGTTCACCACGATCGACCCGGGATAGGATTTTTCCATGATGCTCAATCGCGGAATCTGTTCGCCGGGCACCGAGATGGTGTTGCACCACCACGCCTCGTTGAGGCGGTGCATTTTCGCGCCCAGGCGAATGCCCTCGCGAATGGCGTCGCCGGTATTGTCGAGCGTGCCTGCGCTCCAGGCGTGATTGGTGGGCTTGGGCAGATACTGCTCGCGCATAGCCTGGTTGTGCTCGAAACCGCCCGCCGCAAGCACCACCGCCTTGCGCGCCTGGATACGCAGCGGCTTGCCGTTGCGCGTCACTTCAATACCGACGACCTTGCCGTTTTCGTCCACCACCCGGGTCATGGCGGTGTTCAGCCACAGCGGAATATCGCGATCCAGCATGGAGGCACGCAGGCGGGCGACCCCGGCGCACCCGGTGGCGAGGCGCCGCGCATACTTGTCCTTCAACCGCCACGGAATATCCGTGAGGTAATCGAACACCAGCTTCACGGCGGTTTTCCACCACCCGGGCTGCTGGCCTATCAACAGCGCAGCTTCCACCTGGGTAAACCCGATCAGCCCACCCAGGTGCATCATGGGATGCGTACGCCGCAGGCGTCGCCATTCCTCACCGAGTTGATCGGCGTCGATGGTCTCCGGCTCCATGGAACGGTGACCCTGCATCGCGCCCTCGAGATTGGTGTAGTAATCCGGATAGTGCTCCAGCGTCACGTAGCGCATGCGCGTCCGCGCGTGCATGAAATCCACCATTTTCGGGCCGTTCTCTAAATAGGCGTCGAGCTGGTACTCGGGCACCTCTTCTTCGGTGATGAGCTGGCGCAGATAGGTTTTCGCCTTCTCGAGCGAATCGTCCGCGCCGGCCTGCCGCGCATAGCGATTACAGGGGATCCATACGCCGCCGCCGGAGATGGAACTGGTGCCGCCGAACTTGTCGGATTTCTCCACCACCAGCACATCCTTGCTACCCATCTCGTACGCGCACAGGGCCGCCGTCATGCCACCGTTGCCGGAGCCCACTACCACCACGTCGAAACTGTAATCCCACTGTTGTTCTGCGCTCATCTGATTGTTTCCTGTTTCCGGTGGCGCCATGGTAGCGCAATCGACAGACCTGCAAGCCCGGTGCGTTCGACTGAGCCTGCACAGGTTTAATAAGTTGGTCGTGACCCGCGACCGAATCACAGCGTGAGCTTGCCACGAACGGGCAGCCCTGCCTACACTGTCCAGCCATGTCCCGCCGCTTGCCCCAGAAAAGGAGTGTCACGATGCCCATTCGCCACCGTACCGCGTTGCTCGGCCTGAGCCTCGCCGCAGGCCTCGCCCTGTCGCCCCTGGCCGTATCGCATTTCAACGACAAAGAGATTCTGCAGTCCTACCGCCAGTCCTGGTTCGCCATGGTCGCCACCAATTTCGGACCGATGGTGGCCATGCTCAAGGGCGATATGCCATGGGACGAACAGCGCCTGGCGGAGAACGCCAAACAGCTGGTGCAGCTCACGGAAATGGATATTTCGCGCGGCTTCTCGCCGGGCAGCGAAAAAGGCACGACCCGCGCCAAACCCGGGATCTGGGAAAACCGCGATGATTTCAACAGTAAAATGGCCGACCTGAAGGAAGCCGCCGCTGCGCTGCAAACTGCCGTTGCCGGGGGAGACCGCAAAACCATCAGCCAGGCCATCGCCGCCACCGGCGACACCTGCTCGGCCTGCCACGATGAATACCAGGCGGAAGAGTACCTGTACTAGGTCAGGAATCAAACCCCTCCGGGTGCTGGCGCGTCACCTCGTCCAGCACCTCCCAACCCGCGCGCGACGCCACGTGGATATGTCGTGACAGCACGAGGCCTGCATCGTCGTCGAGCAGGCCTGCGGGAATCCAGTACTGGCCGTAATCGGACAAATGCTGTGGCAGGATGCCGCCGCAGCCGCTGCAGAAACGGCGCAGGAAACCGCTGGACGTCCGATACTCGCGAATGCCGTCCTGCCCGTCCACCCAGCTAAACCCGGCCTCGGGCGCCAATGTTGCCGCACTCGACGCGCCACCGAACGCCTTTCGACACTTCGAACAGTGGCACTTGAACACCCCGCTCGAGAACTCGCTGACGCTGAACGTCACCGCGCCACACAGGCAACTACCGTGGGTCATATTCAGCTCTCCCGGTGTCTCGAAGACGACAGCTGCCTGCGCACCCTCCAGAATCCATAAACATATTGCTCATTATATACAGTGGCTTACATCGGATATCGAATACTAGAAATAGCATTAGATGACGCATCAGCCCCAGCGCCCGGGATCCGGCTGCGGCGCCAGGGACAGGCCCCACCACAGCCCGAGAGCGATCATCGCCAACAACACGACCGCCAGCCACACCGGCGCCGGCGAGGCCCGCCCCTCGCGCCCCGGCGCCCTGCCGCGCACCATGGCCTGCAGCAGTTTTTCCTGCAACCGGAACTGGTGATACAGCACGGCGGCGATGTGCAGCGCGATAAATCCCAGCAGCAGGTTGAACGCGATTTCATGCACCTCGCCCATGAAGTCGCGCAGCGCGGGGTCTGCGGCATAGTACAAAGGGCCTTCGAACAGGATGTCCTCGCTGTTGAACAAACCGCTCACGCCCTGCACGCCCAGCAGCAACAACAGCACCACCACCGACCAACCGCCCAGGGGATTATGCCCCGCGCTGGCCGCGGTACCGCCGCGCAGGTAGGCCAGCACCTTGCGCGGGCCGACCAGGAAATCGCTGAAACGCGAGTGCCGACTGCCTATGACACCCCAGCAGAGTCGAAAGCTCACCAGCACGATCACGCTGTAGCCGACCCAGGAATGCCATTCGTAATTGTCGGTTTCGGCGGTCAGCCAGGCGAGCGGCAACAGGCAGACAATGGCCCAGTGAAATACGCGCGTGGGGATATCCCACAGCACCTTCTGATTGTTACGCAGCAGACTCATGGTTCACTCTCGAACTAGCGGCGGATAGCGGGCGGCATCCACTCCTTCATAAATATATTCCCAACGACTGCCATGCATGACAGCGCGGTGGCGAGCGCCCGGCAGGCCGCCGTCGCCCTGAGCGTAACCTGCGTCGCCGCGAAACAGCACCACCAGCTGCTCGTCGACGCGGGTGAACACCGGGAACACCTCCGGCACCGGCGAAGCGCGCTCGAACGCGACCATCGCCGCCACCGTGTCGAAGCGGCACAGGCTGCGCAGCGTCACGTAGGTGGGTGGCAGCATCCCCATGTCACCAGCCTCGTGGCGCGCGACCGCCTGTTTCACAGGCAGCCAGCACGCGTCATGAATCTCCCCACCGTCAATGACGACCTTGGTATCACGCTCCACCGGCGCGGCATAAATCCACGTGGCGAACCGCCGCGGCTCGCCCACCGGCGTAATCCAGTGGCTCAGCAGCACCATGTCGTCCAGGCGGGGCGCCAGGCCGCTCTCTTCGAAAGCCTCGCGCGCCGCACCGATGCGAGCAGCGCTTTCAGGCGTTGCATCGGCCGCCGCAGCGAAGTCTTCAGGATCAATCGCACCGCCGGGAAACACCCACAGGCCGCCCGCGAACATCAGCGCCTTGTTGCGGCGCAGCATCAGTGTCTGCGGGCCCTCGCTGCTGTCGCGCAGCAGTACGACAGTGCTGGCGGGGCGCGCCCGGGGTAGCTCGGTGGTCTCTTCTGTCATGCGCGCTCTCCGGACAGGCTCCCCAAGCGCATCAACGCTGCGCCAGGAAGCGCTCGGCCATGGCCAGATCGAAACCGATGCGCCGCGCGGTTTGCGCGGCCTCGTCCAGCGCCGCCGCCGGGCGGCTGGCCACCCACAGATTGGCGCAGCGCGTACCGGAGCGACAGAACGCCAGCACCGGTTTCGCCGGATCATCCAGCAGCGCACTGAACCCGGCGAAATCCCTGCCGGGGAAATCCGCGTGCGTGACGGGCATGTGGTGGTACTCCAGGCCCGCCGCCTGCGCCAGTTCGGCGATCGTGCGCGCGGGTGGCTGGTCCGCCTCTTCGCCATCCGGCCGATTGTTCACCAGCACACGGAAACCGCCGGCGGCAATGCGCGCGACATCGTCCGGCGCGATCTGCGCGGTAACGGAGAGGCTTTCGCTGAGCTGAAAAATTCGCATGGTGGCACTCCTCGACTGTCAGCTTTATAGCAGAGGCGGCTGCCGCGCTCCACTCTCGCTTCACCCCGGGGCTTATGAACCGTGGGCCACAACGCCTGAGCGGCACACCCTCTACTGGCCGGTAAACGCCGGTGCGCGTTTCTCCTTGAAGGCACGCGGGCCCTCACGCGCATCGCGACTCATCATCACCTGGCCGGCCTGCTCCATCTCGAAGGCGAAGGCCTCTTCCCAGGGCAAGGTGTGCGTCGCCAGCGCGGTGCGCTTGATCGCCTGCAGGGCCAGGGGCGCCTGACGGCAGACGTTGTCCGCGTAGTGCTCGGCACGTGCCTGCAACTGCGACAGCGGCACCACCTCCGACACCAGGCCCATGGCGAGTGCTTCATCCGCACTCACGGGCTCCCCTCCGAGCAGGATGCGCATCGCATGCGCCCAGGGCAGTTGACGTGTCAGCCGCACCATGGAGCCCGCGCCGGGCACCACGCCGACCTTCGGCTCGGGCAGCGCGAACTGCGCGTGTTCGGCGGCAATGCGGATATCGGTGGCCTGCAGGAGCTCGGTGCCGCCGCCCAGCGCGCGCCCGTTGATCGCCGCTATCACCGGTTTATACAGCGGTTCCGCCTTGAGCATCACCTTGTCGACGATCAGCGGATCATTCAGCAGGCGCTCCTCGTTGGCATTCTGCGGCTGCATCGCACCCGTCCATAGCGGGATAACGGCGGCGAGATCGCCACCGCAACAAAAGTCCCGCTGGCCCGCGCCGGTGAGCACCACCACTCTCACCGCATCGTCATCGCGCACTTCCTGCCAGGCGTCCGCCAGTTCAACGAACATGTCGCCGTTGAGCGTATTACCGGCCTCGGGCCGGTTCAGCGTGATCCATGCCTGACCGGCGCGCTTCTCGAACACTATAGCTGCCATACCGTTTCATTCTCCTTTTCGCTCTCTGTGCAAGGTAGCCCAGCGCGCGGTTTTACCCAAGGGCCTGTCGGGGGACGCGACGCGGGAGTCCGCCCGCTTGAACCACATTCGCGCGGGCGTGCCCACAACGAGGGAGTTTCGCCGCGACTATTGATGCGTGTCATGGTCAGCAACGTGGCGCATGCACAGAATGCAGGTGACGATAATTATTTTAAACTTCAGGTGATACGCCATGCCCCGCTTTCCGTGCGCTACCGCGCTGCTGCTGTCGGTAGTCTGCACCCAGGCCGTTTGCAGTGAGACACCCGCCCGTCGCGCCGCGCCGCTGATGCCGCTCGCCGCGGAATCCCTGTTGCTGGACATCGCCACGGCGGGCGATCGGCTGGTAGCGGCCGGCGAGCGCGGGCACGTGCTCTACTCCGATGACGCTGGACACCAATGGCGGCAGGCCATGGTTCCCACCACCCAGATGCTCACCGCTGTGCATTTCGTGAACGCCAGCCTTGGCTGGAGCGTCGGTCACGACGGCCTGATACTGACCAGCGATGACGGCGGTGCAACCTGGCGCATCCAGCGCGACGGTCTCGCGGTTCAGCACCAGCAGAACATCGAGCAGCGCGAGGCCGCGCTGCGCCGGCTGCGCTCCCTGCAGGCGCAGCTCGACGCTGCCGCGCCGGACACGCCTCCAACGACACTGGAGAGCGCCATCGAAGACGCGCGCATGGATCTCGAGGATGCCGAACTCGCCCTGGATGAACCGGTGTTCACCGCGCCACTGCTGGACGTGTGGTTTGACGACGAGAATCGCGGCTGGGCGGTTGGTGCGTTCGGCACCCTGGTGGCGACCAGCGACGGAGGCCAACACTGGTCGGATCATAGCGATCGCCTGGACAACCCGGACGAGTTTCACCTCAACGCCATCATCGGCGACGGCCGCGGCCGAGTGTTTATCGCCGGCGAGGGAGGCGTGATGTTCCGTTCCGACGACGCCGGCGCCAC
Source organism: Halioglobus sp. (assembly GCA_041396005.1). GTDB lineage: Bacteria > Pseudomonadota > Gammaproteobacteria > Pseudomonadales > Halieaceae > Marimicrobium. Next base: position 42,587 of record JAWKZK010000020.1, on the reverse strand, counting down.
CTGGGAGAGCATCGAGCCTTTCTACGAGGGCAGCTGGTTCGGCCTGGTGTACGAGCCGGTGAGTGAAACGCTGCTGGTGTTCGGCCTGCGCGGCAACCTGTTCCGCTCTGCTGATTTCGGTCGCAGCTTCGAACGAGAGCCTGTCGACACGCACATCAGTCTCGCCGGTGGCGGTAGCGATGGCAGCGGTCGGGTGGTGATTGCAGGCGGGGTCGGCACCGTGCTGTACAGCCAGGGCGGCGGGCAAAACTTTCGCCGCAGTATGCTTGAAGACCGATTGAGCCTGAGCGCCGGAATACCGCGCGAAGGAAGCCTGATTCTGGTCGGCCAGGGCGGCGCGCGTGTCTATGAGGTGCAACCATGAGCGAGCAGGTGAACGTGAATCAGGACAACGCGAACGAGCATTTGCACACCTATCACCCCGGCGAGGAGGAGCGACTGCTCGAACGCGTGATTTTCAGCGCGCGCCCGCTACTGCTGTGCCTGTTCGCACTCGCCACGGTGTTCTTCGCCTACCAGACCTCGCAGCTGCGACCGGACGCCAGCTTCGAGAAAATGATCCCGATGGAGCATCCGTTCATCCAGGCCATGATGCGACACATGGGCGATCTCGGCGCCAGCGGCACCACCATACAGGTGGCGGTCGAGCATACGCGCGGCGATATCTTCGACCCGGAGTACCTCGACCTGCTGCAGCAGATCAACGATGAGGTGTTTTACCTGCCCGGTGTGGACCGCAACCGCATGCGCTCGCTGTGGACGCCCAACGTCCGCTGGATAGAGGTCACGGAACTCGGCTTCGAGGGCGACAAGGTGATCGACTCGAACTACGACGGCTCGCCCGAAGCAATGGAGCAGCTTCGCCAGAACGTATTGCGCTCCGGCGAGGTTGGCCGGCTGGTCGCGGACGACTACCGCTCGAGCATCGTACAGGCACCGTTGATTGATATTGACCCTGCCAGCGGGGAACCCCTGAACTACTGGGACTTATCGCAGCGCCTGGAGTCAGACGTGCGCGAGAAGTACGAGGCGCTGTCCGCCGATGCCAATGGCGAGCCGCAGGTGCGCATTCGTATCATCGGCTTCGCCAAAATGGTGGGTGATCTGCTCGACGGTATCATCGCCGTATTCGTCTTCGCCGTCATCACGCTCTGCGTGACCACGGTGTTGCTGCTACTTTACACGCGCAGTCTCAGCGGCACGCTGGCACCCCTGCTGTGCTCCGTGGTGGCGGTGATCTGGCAGCTCGGCCTGCTCACCACCCTCGGGCAGGGCCTGAACGCCTACTCCATCCTCATACCCTTCCTGGTGTTCGCGATCGGCGTCAGTCACGGCGTGCAGATCATCAACGCCTTCATGGCCGAGAGCGCCGCCGGACACGACAGCGTCGACAGCGCGCGGCACGCTTTCCGCTCGCTGTACGTTCCTGGCATGACGGCCCTGATCTCGGACGCTATCGGTTTCATCACCATGGTGCTGATCCCGATCGCAGTGATCAAGGAGTTGGGCATCGCCGCCAGCGTCGGCGTGGCGGTGATCGTGCTCACCAACCTCGTGCTGCTGCCCATTCTCATGTCGTACTTCGGCGTCAGCAAGCGCGTCAAGCAGCGCCTCTTCGAGCGTCGGACCAGCACCCGCAGAAACCGGTTCTGGGATCTGGTGTCCCACCTGGCGGACCGCAAGGTCGCGTGGGCGTCGATCCTCATCGCGCTCGCAGGCTTCGGCGTGGGCTTGTGGGGCGGCCAGAACCTCAAGATCGGCGACCTCGACCCCGGCGCCCCCGAGTTGCGCCCCGACTCACGCTACAACATCGACAACGCTTACATCACCGAGAACTATGCCACGAGTTCGGATGTACTGGTGGTGATGGTGGAAACCCCTGAACAGAAATGCACCGACTACCGCACGCTGGAACTCGTGGATCGTTTTACCTGGTACATGCGCAACGTGCCCGGCGTCGATTCCGCGATGGCCGCGACCGAGATTTCGAAGCTGGTAGCGGCCGGCTATAACGAAGGCAGCCTGAAATGGGCGACCATCAGCCGCAACCAGCGCCTGCTGGGCACAACCTTCAACCAGATGCCCAGTGCGCTAATGAATACGACCTGCAGCCTGCTGCCGGTAGCGCTGTTTCTCGATGACCACAAGGCGGAAACGCTGCAGGCAGTGGTTGACGCCGCTCAGACGTTCGCCAGGGAGAACCGTCGCGAGGGCGTGCATTTCGCGCTGGCTGCCGGCAACGCCGGGATCGAGGCGGCGACGAACCAGGAGATCGAGGTCGCGCAGACACGCATGATGATGCTCATCTACGGCGTTGTCTGCGCGTTGATCTTTTTCAGCTTCGCGTCCTGGCGTGCGGTGATCTGCATCGTCGTACCGCTGGCGCTGACCTCCTTCCTCTGCCAGGCGCTGATGGCCTACCTGGGTATCGGCGTCAAAGTCGCGACCCTGCCCGTTATCGCGCTCGGCGTGGGTGTCGGCGTGGACTACGGCATCTACATCTACAGCCGGCTGGCGTATTTCCTGCGTCACGGCGAGGCGATCCGCGAGGCGTACTACCACACACTGCGAACCACCGGCGAAGCCGTGAGCCTCACCGGCATCATGCTCGCGGTGGGCGTCGCAACGTGGATTTTCTCACCCATCAAGTTTCAGGCAGACATGGGCAAGCTGCTGACGTTCATGTTCCTGTGGAACATGATCGGTGCGCTCTGGCTACTGCCGGCGCTGGCCAGCTTCCTGCTGCGCAACATCGCTGCGGACAGCTCCGCGAGCGCGGCGGGCTCCGCCCGACCCGGCGAACACTCCTCCCTAACCACATGACGGTAGCGACTATGACAATGCACGGCAAAGGTTTGGCTCGCAAGGTATCCGGCTCTCTCGCGGTGCTGCTCGCAAGCGGCAGCACAGGGGCGCTGGGTTTATCCTTCGATTTCGGCCCCGAGGGTGAATGGCAGCTCGACTGGGATACCAATGTGGCGTACACGGCACAATGGCGTGTGGAGGACCGCGACGAGGGCAAGTTCCGCTTTCGCGACACCGGCGACCTGATCGCGGACCTGCAGGATTACGCGGTACTGGTGAACGCCAACGATGGCGACAACAACTTTGATCGCGGGCTGGTACAGAACAAGTTCTCGGTGGTGTCAGAGATGGATCTCAACTGGCGCAATTTCGGCCTGTTCCTGCGTGGTCGCGCCTTCTATGACGATGTGTACGATTCAGGCAGCGCTATCTCTCGTGCGGATTTCGCGTCCTACAACAACAGCACCGCGTTCGGCGGCGAGGCGCAGTTCAGGGAGTTTCCCGACGACACGGTGGATGCGCACCGAGACCGTCTGGAAATGCTCGATTACTTCCTCTACATGGACGGAGAACTGCCGGGGGAGAGACTGTTCAACCTGCGCCTCGGCAGCCAGGTGATCAACTGGGGCGAGGCAACGTTCACCTCCGGCATCAACGGCCTGCAGAACCGCGCCGACCTGATCGCGCGCAACACGCCTGGCGTGGAAGTGAAGGAGATACTCCTGCCGACGGGCTCGCTCTACGGACAGTTGGACCTGACCCCGGACGTCACGCTGGAGGCGTACTACCAGTACGAGTGGCGCGAAACCGAACTCAACGGCGTGGGCAGCTATTTCAGCGATCGCGACTTTCTCGGCTTTGGCGCGAGAAACTTCCTGATCCCCTTCGGCAGCCCCGACAACCTCGTGGCGATCCCGAAAACCCCGGAGGAGAACGCCTCTGATTCGGGCCAGTGGGGTACAGCCCTGCACTGGGTGACGCAAGGCGGTACCGATTTCGGGCTCTACTACATCAACGCCCACAACAAGGCCCCGGCGCAGCAGGTGAATTATGGGCCCGATGGCATTGTACCGGTGTCCTATACGGTGCGTTATTTCGAGGATATCCAGGGCTACGCCGCGAGTTTCACCACGGTGGCGGGCATTACCAATGTCCAGGGTGAGGTATCGCTGAAAGCCGACGTACCGGTGGTATTGCAAAACGGCGATCCGGTGGAAGGCGATCTCTACGCTTTCCAGATCGGCGGCTCACACGTACTCGAACCCAACGCGCTGTGGGATGACGCCAATCTCACGTTCGAGCTTGCCGGCGCCTATATCGGCAACTACGACAGTTCGGAACTGCGCTATGACGACCATGGCAGCGTGCTCAACCTGCGCCTGGAACTCTCCTACCTCAACCTGATGCCCGGGCTGGACCTCAAGGTACCGGTGTTTTTCCGACGTGGACTGGGCGGCAATATCCTGGAGACAGAGATGGTGGAGGACGCGACCGCGGTCAACGTGGAGTTCCAGTTCGTCTATCTCAACAACTTTACCACCAAGCTGGGTTACAGCCGTTTCTTTGACGGCGGCGTGAACCATCTGATCAGTGATCGCGACAACGTCTCACTCAACCTGTCCTACAGCTTTTGAACCGTCAACGAGGATTGTGCTCATGAATTCCAGATACCTGTGCAGTTTTTTTATTGCAGCGATGCTGCTGCCGGCAGCGACGCAGGCAAAAATGTCCGCGGAGGATGTTGCCAGGCTCGGCAAGGAACTCACCCCGATGGGAGCGATACGCGAAGGCAGCGAAGACGGCCTGCTGCCACCCTGGACAGGCAGCATCGTCGGCCTGCCGCCGGGCCTCAAGTGGGACGGCCCCGGCACGCCCTACCCCAACCCCTGGCCGGATGAAAAACCCGTGTTCGTGATCACCGCGCAGAATCTCGAGGACCATCGCGCGCGACTCAGCCCCGGGCAGATTGCCCTGTTCGAAACCTACGGCGACACGTTCCGCATGCCGGTCTATCCCGGCCATCGAGATTTCGCCTACTACGATAATTACTATGCCAAAGTGCGCTACAACGCCGAGAACGCCGAGCTGATCAACAACTACGAAGGCATCACCGGCTACATCGGCGGCGCGACCTTTCCCGTGCCCAGCAACGGGCCGGAGGTCGTGTGGCTAACCCGCACCACCGGCGCCAACGAGACCCAGGAGGGTGAATACAGTGATATCGCGGTATTCCCCAACGGCACGCAGTCGGTGCGTCGTTCCGAGTTCCTGCAGGAATCGCCTTACGCGAGCCCCACTACCGAACTGGTGCCGGAAAACGAGTACCCCAATCTCGGCAACTTTGCCGGCTACATCATGACCTACGTGACCGAGCCCGCGCGCGACAAGGGGCTGATCACGTCGGTGTTTGAGCCCTACGATTACTCCACCAACGCCCGCGAGGTGTGGCGCTACCTGCCCGGTTCGCGTCGCGTACGGCGCGCTCCCACCGTGGGCTTCGATACGCCCGACGGCCCCGGCGGCCTGAAAACCGTGGACGAGGTGCGCGGCTTCAACGGCGCCATGGAACGCTTCGAGTGGAAGATGATCGGGCGTCAGGAAATGTATATTCCCTACCACAACTACGATTTCGACGAGCCCAACCTGAGCTACGACACGCTGCTGACCAGGTTTCATGCGAACCCGGACTACATGCGCTACGAGCTGAAGCGCGTCTGGGTCGCCGAGGGCACGCTGCGCGAGGGAGAACGCCATATCTACGGCAAGCGGCGGATCTACGTGGACGAAGACACCGGCTTTACCGCCATCACCGAAAACTACGACGGCCGCGGCGAGCTATGGAAGGTGGTGCTGTTTAACAACATCTACGAATACGGCAGCAAGGCCTACGTACGTCGCGTGCAGATGTATCACGATCTGCGTGCGGGCGCCTATATTGCAGAGCGGCTGATCAACGACAGTGCACCCATGCTCTACGACATCAACCCGCCGAAAGGCGCGGTGCATTTCTCGCCCACCAACATTCGCAAACTGGGCAGGCGCTGAGGCGCATCAGCGCCAGGCGAACAGTGCGGAGCCTCCCTCCCACAGCAGCCTGGCGCCGATCACCACGAGGAAAAAACTGATCACGCCGTAATAGAACCCCGGCGGTGAGCGTCGCACCAGGTAGTGACCCAGCTTCACCCCGAGCGGGGCCAGCGGCACCAGCACGAGGGAATACAGCAGGTTGCTGGTACTGAACTGCCCCAGGGCGTAGTACGGCAGCAGTTTTGCGGCGTTGACCACGGCGAAGAAAAGCCCGGCGGTGCCCGCAAACAGCAGCGGCGGCAGCGCCTTGGGCATCAGGTACATGGTCAGCGGCGGGCCGCCCGCATGTATGCTGAAACTGGTAAAGCCGGCGAGCGCACCGAAGAATCCGGCACTCACCGGGCGATGCTCGCGCGCGCTGGCGCTCTGCAGGCCCAGCAGATACTGCAGTCCGAACAGCATCGATACGCCGCCGATCAGCACGCGCATCATGTCTTCGTTCAGGGATTGCGCAGTGAGATAGCCCAGCAGCACACCGAGCAGAGCCCCTGGCAACAGCAGCACCAACGCCCGCTTGTCAAAGACGCCCCAGTAGGTTTTCACCACCACCGCGTCCATCACCACCAGAATCGGCAGCAGGATGGCGGCGGCCTGTGTCGGTGGCATCACCAGCGCCATCAGCGGCACGGCCAGGATGGCAATGGCACCACCAAAGCCGCCCTTGGCAATGCCGTACAACAGTACCGCCGGTACGCTGACGAGGTAGAACAGTGGGTCGCTTAACACCAGGCACTCAATCGATGAGCGCGAACTCGCCGCGGAGCACATCGACAATCTCGCCGCGCGGATCCTCCGCCAGCGGCAGCGGTTTCCCGGTGATGCGCTCGGCCATGCGTACGTAAGTACGCGACACCGCCATGAGCATGTCCACGGGCAACGCGTTGTCGCGCGCCAGCGCCTCGCGCTCGGGCATGCGCGCCTTGTTCAGCAGGATATCCGGGTCGGGAACGTACGCGAGCAGCGACTGGCGGAACTCCTCCTTGGAATTCTCCAGCACACGGCCGTCCCGCAAGGCCTCGGCATCCCAGAGTCGCGATGAGTCAGGGGTACCCACCTCATCCATGTAGATCAGCTGGTCGTTGCCAGCGGCATCCGTGATATAGCCGAACTCGAACTTGGTATCCACGAACACCTGGCCGAGCTTCGCGAGCTCTTCGCTGATCAGCGCGAACCCCTGCTTCAGCAGCGTTTCGTAATGCGCCACATCCTCTATCGAATTGAAATTGAAGGCGCTGAAGTTGCGCTCGATATCTGCCCGGCTGATGTTGACGTCATCGGCCGCCGGTACGCCGGGAATATCGCGCAACACGCCCTTCGTGGACGGTGTAATCAGTAGCTCCGGGAGCTTCTGGTCGCGGGTGAGGCCGTCGGGCAGCTCGATTCCGCAGAATATACGCTCACCACTTTGGTAGGCGCGCCACATGGATCCGGTAATGTACTGCCGCGCGATCGCCTCGATCATGATCGGACGGGCCTTCTGCACGATCCACACCAGCGGGTGGGGAGTTTCCAGAATGTGACTGTCGGCGAGGCCGCGCTGGCGAAACAGGCTGAACCAGTGGTTGGCGATGGCGTTCAGCGCGGCACCCTTGCCCGGGACGCCGCGCACTCCGCCCTGTGCGTGCCAGATACAGTCAAACGCCGACAGGCGATCGGAGATCACCATGATCGCCAGCGGCGCGTCCGCACGCACCGCATAGCCGCGCTCGGCAATCAGGCGCGCGCTGTCGCTCTCGGACAGCCAGTAGACAGAGCGCACCTTGCCGCTGTGTACCGGCAGCGCGGTGCGAATGGGAAGATCGTCGTTAACCGCCAGGACCTTGTGGGCAGCTTGCATGGGTTTCGTCCCGTGACAGGTATTGGCGCCGCAGCCTGCAGCGCGCTTGCGTGCGAGTGGAAGGCCGCGATTCTAGCAGAGCCCGGGCCTCAGGCGCGAGCGATTGCCCGGTGCTCCCTGACATGCAGGCGCACGTCCAGCGCCGTTTTCAGCAGTACCAGCACCAGCAGCAGGATCACCGGCTGGCCCATGGCCAGCACCGCAAAACCACCCAGGAGAATCGCCACATGCAGCACCACAATCCGCCCGTAGGGCGCCGACATGAGCTGTCGCAGCGACACCCGCCTGCGCTCGCCAGCCAGCAGGAAGTTCGCCACGAACGACACCCCGTGGCTCACAACCAGTGCGCCAAACGCCCACAGCCATTCCGGCGGCGCCTGCGCCAGCACCTCGCGCACCACGCCCAGCAGCAACTGGATGAACACCAGAAACAGGGGCCAGGGTTCATCGGCCAGTGGATCGAATTCCTGGCCGATGAGCAGAATCACGATGAACAGCCCGTGCACCGCGCAGAATCCGCCGTAATGAATACTGAAGAACATCCCGCTGCCCAGACCCCTCAGCGGCGCTACCAGCAGCATTTTCACCAGGGTGTAAAAACCCAGCACCAGGTTTTCCGACCAGTAGAGAATGACCAGCGCACCCACGTCCCAGCCGAACAGCAACACGCCCAGCACCGGCAACAGATTCACCAGCACCAGCACCAGCAGGCTCAGTTCGCATCGCCGGCCTGAGTAGTCTCCCGCTGGCAGGCCGGCTTCGCTCAAGACCCCGGTTGCTTGTGGCTGATCCATGTCAGGCAATCCGCTGCGCAAAACGGTAGAATACCGCGAAAGACGGGTAACACCAGCGGCAGGTAACACGCATGAGCGACACACCCCAGACTCCCTACCAGATTCTTGGCGCCGAGGGCATACGACGGCTGACGGAGGCTTTTTACGACATCATGGATACGCTGCCGGAGGCGGCGGGCGTGCGCGCGATGCACGCGGAGGATCTCACACCGATGAAAGCGAAGCTCGCCGATTACTTGATCAGCTGGATGGGCGGTCCGCCGGTCTACGCGCAGAAGTATGGCTCGATGTGCATGACCACGCCGCATGAGCCCTACGCTATCGGCCCCGAAGAGCGCGACCAGTGGCTGCTGTGCATGGACCGCGCGCTGGAGCAGATACAAGCCAGCGACGAGCTCGTGGAGATGCTGAAAGTACCGTTCTTCCGCATCGCCGACGCGATACGCAACCGCGAGGGGCCCAGCGCGGCCGCCACCAACCCCAATGTCATCGCCGCCGGCTGACAGCACGGACTTCACGCCATGTTTCAGCCGTTTCTCAAGGTCGCGTTGCGGCGCGCCGCTTGTGCGCTCCGCGCGCCGGCATCGCTCGTTACCTGCCTCGCCTGCGGCGTTGTCTCGCCGGCGCACGCGCAAGCGCCGCTGGAGACCGTGCTGGTCACTGCCAGCAGCGTCGCCGAGGATGCTTTCGCCCTGCCGCTGTCGTGGTCGAAAGTCGATGCGCGGGCACTGGCCATCGTCGCGCCCGTGCATATCAACGAAATCATGCAGCAGGTACCCGGCGCCTGGATCAGCCGCGGCAACGGCCAGGAAAGCCTGATAGCCCTGCGCTCGCCCGTGCTGACGGGTCCCGGCAGCTGCGGGGCATTTCTCACCGCGGCCGACGGTATCGGTCTGCGCGCGGCGGGCTTCTGCAATGTCAATGAACTGTTCGACGCCAACGTAGAACAGGCCGGCGGGATTGAAGTGATCAAAGGTCCTGCCACCGCCCTGTACGGCTCCAACGCCATGCACGGGGTCATCAACATCCTGAGCGCTGCGCCGAGTGACACGCTGGATCATGCCCTGGCGCTCGAAGCCGGGCCGTTCGATTTCTATCGCGGCAAATACCGCTACAGCAATACCCTGGGCCGGCACGGCGTCAGCGTCAACATCAATGGCGTGACCGACGGCGGCTATAAAGACGACTCCGGCTACGACCAGCAGAAGGCCACCCTGCGCCATGACTACAGCGGCGATACCTGGGACATTACCAGCGTGCTGGACGCTACCAACCTCAACCAGGAAACCGCGGGTTTCGTCACCGGCTTTGAAGCCTACAAGGACAGCGCGCTGAAAGACAGCAACCCCAATCCGGAGGCTTATCGCGACGCCCGCTCACTCAGGCTTTACAGCCGCGCGAGCCGGCAGCTCGACAGCCGGCACCGGATGGTCGTAACGCCTTATCTGCGCGACAACCAGATGGCGTTCCTGCAACATTTCCTGCCCTGGCAACCGGTGGAGGACAACGCCCACAGCAGCCTCGGGCTGCGCGCTGCCCTGTACAGCGACATGCCCGCCGCGCAGTGGATAAACGGTGTGGACCTCGAGTACACAAACGGCAGCCTGAAGGAGACACAGGCGAACGATTTCAGCCCCAACCAGCCTGCCGGCGTGCATTACGACTATCGCGTGGATGCGCGCACCGCGGCGGCGTTCAGCCAGTTGCGCACGGCGTGGAACTCACCCTGGGAGCTCAGCGGCGGCCTGCGGTTTGAAAGCATCCGCTACGACTATGACAATCGCACGGGCGATGGTTCGGCCTGCGCACCGCAGGCCGACAATTGCCGCTTCTTCCGCCCGGCCGACCGCGAGGACGATTTCTCGAATGTCTCGCTGAATCTGGGTGCGAGTTATCGTTTCAGCGATGACCTGGTGGGCTACCTGCGCGTTGCGCGCGGTTTTCGCGCGCCCCAGGCCACGGAGCTGTACCGGCTGCAGAGCGGGCAGAACACCGCCGACCTCGAGTCAGAGCAGCTCGACAACCTTGAGCTCGGCCTGCGCGGTACCATCGGCACCCGCCTCGACTACTCGCTTGCCGCCTATCACATGACCAAGGACAACGTCATCTTCCAGGATTCCGAGAGGCGCAATGTGAGCGCCGCGAAAACGCGACACTATGGTACCGAAGTCAGCATCGACTTCCAGATGGCAACGCACTGGCGATTCGGCCTGGACGCGACGCTGGCCTCGCATACCTATGACAACCGTATCAACCTGCTGGGCGCCGGCGGTGACATCAAGGGCAATACCATCGACACCGCGCCGCAGGCCTTTGGCAGCGCACGGCTGGGCTGGGACTTTTCCCATCTGGCCGGACGCGACAGCTTCGCCGAACTGGAATGGGTGTACATGGACGAGTACTACCTGGAGCCGGACAACGCGCACCGCTACGCGGGCCACTCGCTGCTGAACCTGCGCATCGGTTCACAGCTGTCCGCGCGCTGGAATGCCGCGCTGCGCCTGACCAATCTCACCGATGAAGACTATGCAGAACGTGCGGATTTCGGCTTCGGCAGCTACCGCTACTTCGTCGGCCAGCCGCTGGGGGCCTATGTGGAAATCGGCTACCGCTTCGGGGTGGAATGAAGGAGCTATAAACCGACGTTGTTTTTCTGCAGTACCTGCTCCGCACGGTAACTCGAGCGCACGAATACGCCGGATACTACCTCCAGAAAACCCATGTCCAGGCCCCACTGGCGGTAACGGTCGAATTCGTCGGGCGTGACATACCGATCAATCGGGAAATGGTGTGCCGTGGGCTGCAGGTACTGCCCCAGCGTAAGAATATCCACCTGCGCCGCGCGCAGGTCCTGCATACACTGGCGGATCTCCTCCTCGCTCTCACCCAGGCCCAGCATCAGGCTGGTTTTGGTCAGTACGCCAGGCCGATGGGCCTTGGCGTGCGAGAGCACCGCGAGCGTTTGTTCGTAACCGGCGCGCGGATCACGCACCGGGTGCGTCAACCGGCGCACGGTTTCCACGTTTTGCGCAAACACCTCGATGCCGGAATCGACCACCGTGGCGACGGCGGAGAGATCGCCGAGAAAATCCGGCGTCAAAGCCTCCACCGCTGTATCGGGGTTGAGCGCCTTCACGCGCCGCACGCAGGCCGCGTAGTGCGCCGCGCCGCCGTCAGGCAGATCGTCGCGATTCACCGAGGTGAGCACCACATACCGCAGACCCATGAGCTGCACCGAACGGGCCGTGTTCTCGGGCTCGTCCGCATCCAGCCAGCTGCGCGGATTGCCCGTGTTCACTGCACAGAAGCGACAGGCACGCGTGCACACATCGCCCATGAGCATGATGGTTGCCGTGCCGGAGGTCCAGCATTCGCCGATGTTCGGGCACTTGGCTTCTTCGCACACCGTGGCGAGATTGTGCTCATGCACGATGGCACGCACCTTGTCGAAGGTGGCGCCACCGCGCAAGCGGACTCGCAGCCAGTCCGGCTTGGGCAGGCGCCCGCTGCCGGCGGCGCTGGCCTTGATACCGTCCTTTATCGCCGTAATGCCGCGCGCGTTCACGAACTTCTCGCCGCTGGCAATCTGCACCAGCGGAATGCGATCCTGGTCTGACATCGGTTGTGAGCCTGTAGGGCAACGCTGTTGCAACCGGGCGATTATAGCGGATGAAGCGCGCCTGACCCAGCAACCGGGCTTGGCGAGTACGGCGATCGCATTGCGCGGGTCACGACAGGCCGGTCGGGCCCGAGCCCGCGCGCCGGCTACTGCTCGAGCATCCGCACCATCTGTTTCGAGGCCGCGATATGCCCCTGGTCGAAATAGGCGTCGTGGTTTTCTTCGATACGGCGCAGGTCATAGAGATAGTTCACCATGATACCGGCGGATTGCTGGCGGCCCTTCACCGACATGTCAGCCGCGCCGTTCAGCCGGTACATCTGCGCGCCGTTGCCGAGATGGAACCGCGCCACCGGATCGCGCGGCAGGCGCCCTGACTTCTCTTCCAGCAGATAATGCGCACAGAGCCGCAGCAGCGCGTTGTACACCTGGGCGTCCACCACCTGCCCCACCGGCTCGCGCACGCGCTCGATGAGCTCATCCGCCACCAGGCCTCTGAGCGGCGCCGTGAGCAGCCACTTGCGAAACCCGGGTATCGGCGACAGCGTAACGAAGGTCTTCAGCTCCGGCATCTCCTTGCGCAGCTCTTCCACCACGCTCTTGATCAGGAAGTTGCCGAAGGAAATCTGGTGCAGCCCGGGGTGACAGTTGCTGATGGAGTAGAACACCACCGTATTAACCTCCCCCACCGGCCCGCTGCGCTCGAGTTGCAACAGGGGAGGCATCGCCGCGGGCACTTCCCGCGTCAGCGCAATCTCCACGAACACCAGCGGATCGTCACGCAGCGCGGGATGGAAGAAGGCAAAACACCGTCGATCGTCGCCGAGACGGCTACGCAGGTCGTCCCAGCCATTAATTTCATGTACCGCCTCGTAGGCGATGATCTTCTCCAGCACGGATGCCGGCGACGACCAGTCGATACGCCGCAGTTCCAGGAAGCCCTTGTTGAACCAAGAGAAGAACAACTGCTTGAGGTCGTTGTCCACCGCGCGCAATTCCGGGTGCGCGCGCAGGTGTGTGAGCAGTTCCCCGCGCATGCTGACCAGCGCGCGCGTGCCCTCCGGTGCCGTGTTGATGCGACGAAACAGCTTGACGCGCGGCGCCTCGAGCGCGTGGCTGATCGCCTGCAGGTTTTCCAGTTCCGGCTGATCGCGGTAGCGATCGGCGGCGGCCAGGATCTGCTCACGATCCACGTCGAAATCCTCCGCCAGGCGGCGGAAGAAATGCAGCCTTTGCGCGTCATCCAGGGCCTGGTAAGACGCCACGATCTCACTGGCGAGCGCCAGCCCTGAGGCTTCGCCGCGATGATCGATGAGCGCCTGGCAGCGGTTAGCCAGCGCTGCCGCGGAGCGCGGGAGTTCCGCCTCCGTTTGTGCGCCACGACGCCTGGCCAGCAGTTCGCGCCCCACCTCGACCACCGAACTCAGCGTTCGACCCAGGGAAGTCATACGCCCCGACGCCGCCTCGTCGGCGCTGTCGCGCTGTTGTGTTGCTCCGTCGTCCGCCATGTCGTCTCCTGCCCCGCTTCCGGGCAAACGATACACCAGCCGGCGGGGCGCTTCCACGCGGGAGGCCGCACGGAAGCAGGGAAGGATGGAAATTTTTGCAGGAATTGAGAACTGGACCGCTGTCCAGATTGCAGCCGGGCAAGGCATGGCAAGCCTCCGACAAATCACCTATGCTGAGCCTCGCACTCAGTACACGCCGGAGCAGGCACCCCTATGAAAGCATTCTTCCCACTGCCAGTGATGGCACTCGCGCTGGCGCTGCTGGCAGGCTGCGCGCAATACGAAAACAAGCGCGGCGTTGAAGTGAGCTGGCAAAACTCCGTGACCCAGGGCCTCACCCGCGGCGCGAGCACGCGCAAGGACGTGCTGGACCTGCTCGGCCCGCCCTCCCAGGTCATTGCGCTGGACGACGAAACCGCACTGTACTACCTGTTCGAGCATTCGCGCGGCGAAGGCCTGGTGCTGGTGGTGTACAACCGCATGCGCATCGATACCCGCTACGACCGCGCCATTTTCTTTTTCGACGCGGACGATACCCTCACCGATTACTCGACGCGCGTGTATGCGCACGACGAGTAGGCACGCTACGGTGGGCGCCCGCGCCGGCCTGGCCGCCATCCTGCTGGCCGCAACGCTGCTGTCATTGAGCGGCTGTTCGCAGTGGCACTACAGCATGGGCTCACCGCTGGCCCAGCTTGACGTACCGCGCGCCGAGGACAGAACCGCGCTTGGCGAAGTGCTCGCGCGGCTCGGCCCGCCGCAGCGCGTGAGCGCCAGCGTGAGTGGCTACCTGTTGGCCTGGGAACACTGGCATGTGCGGGAAAACGCGCTGGGTTTCAGCCTCGGTTTGAAAGGTACGGACGTGTTGGCGATTGACTGGGGCGACCTGCGCTACAAGGGCGAATACCTGTTGCTGTCGTTCGATCGCGAGCATCGCCTGGCCAGCGTATCGCAGTCGGCCTGGGACAGCCACGGCGGCGGCGGGCGCGCCATACAGCCACTGTTCAGCTTTGTGGATGTGCTGGATAGCGACGACCTCACCGGCAGCATGCCCCAGCATCGCTGGGGCAGCGACCTGATGCAGCGGCTGCCAGAGGCTCTCAATCGGGAGTCCAGCCCGGATACCGGGGAAGCCGGGTTGGAGCAGCGTGGCACGCCCGAGGCACTGGGCCAGCGCAGCCTGGAAATGCGCTGAGCCGCCACGCACAAGCTCACAACCGCTGCGAGCGCCGTCGGCGTTCGCAACCCGCCCCCTCGCAGCATCCCTGAACGCTTCGCAACAGCAGCGGCGACAGCAGACCCGAGTGGCCGAAGGCACCGCGAGGCGCGCGACTATGCGGTACACTTGCGAGTGTGATCACCTATCGACAACCCTCTGCAGGCATGACACTGACACTATGACGGTTTCCGCACTCAAACGACTGAAACATTCCGCACTGCTGGCCATCGACGTACCGGATCACCTGGATGCGCTGGTCGATACCGGCGATGAAAGCGGTGGCGAGACCGCCGAGGCGCTCTGGGCGCTCGCGCTGGACCTGTACCGCACCGGCGTCTACCCCGGGCTACAGCTGTGCATTTATCATCGTGGCGAGGTGGTGCTGGATCGCGCGGTGGGCCATGCCAGCGGCCAGGTGCCGGGACAGCCACTGGCCGCGAGTGCGCGGCCCATGCGCACCGATACGCCGATCAACCTGTTCTCCGCCGGCAAGGCCATTACCTCCATGGTTATGCACCAGCTCGAGGGCGAGGGCATACTCAACCTGAACAAGCCGGTGGCCTACTACGTGCCAGGCTTTGCGCGGCACGGTAAGGAGCGCATCACGCTGCACCAGATACTCGACCATCGCGCCGGTATCCCCATGCTGCCGCCGGAGGCGCTGGACCTGGACATCCTCGGGGATGCCGCAGCGGTAGAAGAGTTCGTGCTGGACCTCAAACCCAGCGGCAAGACCGGAGGCGGGCCGGCCTATCACACCATAAGCGGCGGTTTCGTGATGGAGGTGGTGGCGCGCCATGTGCTGGGCAGCAGCCTGCGCAAGGTCCTCTCGGACCGTTTCAAGCGACCGCTGGCGCTGCGCTGGATGGATTACGGCGTTCGCGCCGCCGACGTGCGCCGCGTGGCGCAGAACGTGCATACCGGCCTGCGCCTTACGCCCGTGGTTGCGCGCTTGCTGCAGCGGGCGCTCGGCATGCGGCTGGAACAGGCGGTGGAGATGTCAAACGATCCGCGCTTCCTGCGCGGGGTCATTCCCTCGGCGAATGTCATTGCCACCGCGCGCGACACCGCCACCGTATACCAGTGCCTCCTCGACGGCGGCGCCCGCAACGGACAGCAGGTCTTCCCGCCCTCGACGGTGGCCAAGATCACCCACGTGCCGAATACGCACCTTGAGATCGACCGCACGCTCGGCATGCCCATGCGCTACGGCAACGGTTTCATGATGGGCACGCACCTGATCAGCCTCTACGGCTGGAACCATCCGCAGGCCTTCGGCCACGTGGGCCTGACCAACACCTTCACCTGGGCGAACCCCGAACGTGATCTTGCGGTGGCGCTGCTCACTACCGGCAAACCGGTGCTGGGTCCGCACCTGGTGGCATTGCCGCGACTGATTTCCGCCATTCACAACAGCTTCCCCACGCACCAGCGCAGCCACAGGGGCTGAGCAGCGCGCTGCCTGCCTCGCATGCAAACGCTTGATGTCCAGGTACTGCAGAATGCCCGGGAGTGGCTGCACCGCTCGCCCCCCTGGCTGTGCACGATCGTGCGAACACTCGGTTCTTCGCCGCGACCGGTAGGCTCACTGGTTGCGATCGCCGATGATCTGCGCCAGACAGGCTCGGTGTCCGGGGGCTGTGTCGAGGAGGACCTGCTGGAAAAACTGCAGCGCGGCGAGTATCCGGCGGCCCTACCCACTATGATCGAATACGGGGTGAGCGCGGAAGAAAACGCGCGCCTGGGCCTGCCCTGCGGTGGACGCCTCACGCTGTTGCTGCAGAAATTGCAGGCACGCGACGCAGGATGGCTCGACGCCGTACTCGCGGCCCTCGCGCAGCGCCGCTGCATCGAGCGCCACCTGACCCTTGCCGACGGCGTTACCCGCACGCAGGCGGTGGCGGACTATACCGGGCTTGCATTCGATCGACAGGCGCTGCGCCAGTGCTTCGGGCCGCGCATGCGACTGCTGCTGATCGGCGCGGGAGAGCTCGCCCGCAGTCTCGCGGAGCTCGCCCTGGCCATGGATTACGAAGTGATCGTGACCGACCCGCGCGAAGATTTTCTGCGCGACTGGAACGGCCCGCCCGTGCAACTCGTTCCGGGCATGCCGGACGACGTGGTGCGGCGCTATGCGGGCGACCCGCACCTGGTCGTCATCACCCTCACCCACGACCCGCGAATTGACGACATGGGCCTGATGGAAGCCCTGGAGAGCAGTGCCTGGTACGTCGGCGCGCTCGGCTCGCGCCGAACCAGCGATACCCGGCTGGCGCGCCTGGCTCAGCTCGGTATTGACGATGCTGCGCTGGCACGCCTGCACGCGCCGGTCGGCCTGGACATCGGCAGCAAAACGCCGATAGAGATCGCGGTGTCGATCATGGCGCAGATCACAGCGCTGCGGCGGCAGCCGCGCGCGTGACCATCGGCGTGCTGCTACTCGCCGCCGGCAGCAGCCGACGGTTTGACGGCGATAAACGCCTGGCCCTGCTTGCCGATGGCCGCACACTGCTGCAGCACGCCCTGCAACCCATCCAGGCCAGCGGTCTGGATTATCGCCTCTGCCTGCGCCCCGGGGATGCGCCGCTGGCCGCACACTGCGGCCTGGGTGAAGAGGCCCTTCTCTATTGCGATCGGGCGCAGGAGGGCATGGGGGCCACGCTGGCACAGGCGATCGTCCGCGTGCCGGGCTGGGACGGTGCATTGATTGCGCTGGCGGATATGCCCTGTGTGCGCGCAGACACCTTCCGATGCGTGGCGGCGTGCCTGGCAAACGCCCCCGTCGCGGTGCCGCTGTATGACGGTCGGCGCGGGCATCCGGTGGGCTTTCAACTCGGGTTGTTTCCGGAGCTGGCGGCACTGCGGGGAGACCGTGGCGCCCGCAGCCTGTTGCTGCGTCACGCGGACGCCGTGCTGAAGGTTCATGTAGACGACCCGGGCATTCTCAGGGACATCGACAATCGCGCACAGTGGCGAGCCCTGGAGACCGGGCCAGCACCCTGAACTGCCCGCCGCGCCGGGGCCCGGAGCCCCCGCTGCCTACTTCAGCGGCAGGTTGGCGTCGGTGACCGCACCTTCGCTGGCAGATCCCACCAGCGCCGCGTACTTGGCGAGCACGCCGGCGGTATACCGCGGTTTGGGCGCTTTCCACTTGGCCAGTCGCGCCTTGATCTCGGCGGCCGGGATATCCAGTGAGATCCGTCGCTTGCCGGCGTCGATCGTGATCGGGTCGCCGTTCTTGACGATGGCGAGCGGCCCGCCGGCCTGCGCCTCGGGCGTGATAGGCCCCACCACGAAGCCGTGGCTGCCGCCGCTGAAGCGACCGTCGGTGATCAGCGCCACATCGTTGCCCAGGCCCCTGCCCATCACCGCGGAGGTGGGAGCCAGCATCTCACGCATGCCCGGCCCGCCGCGTGGACCCTCATAGCGAATGACGATGACATCGCCTTTCTTCACCGTGCCATTGAGGATTTTTTCCAGCGCGTCTTCCTCGGATTTGAACACGCGCGCACGCCCTTCAAAGCGCGTGCCCTCTTTGCCGGAAATTTTTGCCACCGCGCCTTCCGGCGCGAGGTTGCCGCGCAGAATCACCAGGTTGCCCTCGGGGTTGACCGGGTCGTTCATCGGGCGAATCACCGTCTGTCCTTGCGGGTAGGGCTTCACGCCGCGCAGGTTCTGCTTCAGTGTCTTGCCGGTTACCGTGAGGCAATCGCCATGCAGCAGGCCGGCATCGAGTAACATCTTCAGCAGCGGCGACAAGCCGCCGATGCGCACCAGGTCGATCATCATGTGTTGGCCGCTGGGACGCAGGTCCGCAAGGATGGGCGTGCGTTTGCCAATGCGGGTGAAGTCATCGAGCGACAACTTCACACCCATGGCGCGGGCCATGGCAAGCAGATGCAGAACCGCGTTGGTGGAGCCGCCCAGGGCATTGACCACGGTGATGGCGTTTTCGAATGCCTTGCGCGTCATAATGTCGCTGGGGCGGATACCCTTTTTGATCAGGTTCAGCACCGCCGCGCCGGCGTTGCGGCAGTCCGCCTGCTTGTCCGGCGAAATGGCCGCTTGCGCGGAGCTGTTCGGCAGGCTCATGCCCAGCGCCTCGATGGCCGAGGCCATGGTATTGGCGGTGTACATGCCGCCGCAGGAACCCGCTCCAGGAATAGCCGTCTCTTCGATGTCGCTCAACTGCTTGACGCTGATTTCACCCTTGGCCTGCTTGCCCACCGCCTCGAACACCGAGATGATATCCACGTCCTTGCCCTGCCAGTTGCCCGGCATGATGGTGCCGCCGTAGACAAACACCGCGGGGCGGTTGAGTCGCGCTATGGCCATCATGCAGCCCGGCATGTTCTTGTCGCAGCCGCCGATGGCCACCACTCCGTCGAACCACTGGCAGCCGACCACGGTTTCAATCGAATCGGCAATCACCTCACGCGACACCAGCGAGTACTTCATGCCCTCGGTGCCGTTGGAAATCCCGTCCGAGATGGTGATGGTATTGAACTCCACCGCCTTGCCGCCCGCATCGTTCACGCCCTGCGCCGCGTCGCGCGCAAGACCGTCGATATGCATATTACAGGGCGTCACGTTGCTCCAGGTGGAGGCGATGCCCACCTGCGACTTCTTGAAATCCTGCTTGCTGAAACCCACCGCATGCAACATCGCACGTGCGGCGGCGCGCTCCGGCTTTTCAGTAATCTGGCTGGAATAGGCCCGCGTCAGCGACCCGGATTTTTTGTCTTTGCCCTTGGATGTCATGCGTTACTCCGGTGTGAGAAGGCGGCGCCAGTTGCAACCGCTGGTTATGGCGCCAACGAGTGCCGTATTTTAAACCCAGTGGCGCCTCTTTGACAGGACGAAGACGGAGTTTGCGGCAACCGCATGGCAGACGCGTTGCGCCGATCCACTGGGCACTGCGCCGGGTGCGACGCTTGACCTGGGCCCCAGCCTTCTCAAGCGCGCTGCGCGATCAACTTCCGGCCAGTTCGAAGCACGGTACGTAATCCCGTACATCCAGGCGCATCCGGCCCTGGCTGACCAGCATCTGCAGCAGTGGGCCCAGTTGCCCAATGATGTCGGCATCGCCGTGCAATTGAAACGGGCCGTGCCGCAGCACTGCGCGTACGCCGAAGTCCTTCACATTGCCCGCGGTAATCCCGGAGAAGGCGCGCCGCAGTTCGGCGATCAGCACGTGCAGGGGCTGCTCCGTGTGCAGGTTCAGCTCAGCCATGCTGGCGTGCGTCGGGTGGAAGGGTCGCTGCAGCCCCTCCTCTATCCACAGGCCCCAGTTAAAACTGAACGATTCCCGGGTGCGTACGCGATGCTCGCGCACGGCATCCACCGCATGCCTCACCTGTCGCGCCACCTCCGAGGGGTTTCCCACGACAAGCTGATAGTGTTCTGCGATGCCGTCACCCAGCACCTTGCGTAAAAACTGGTCTATGGTGGCAAGGTAATCGGCCTGCGCGTCGGCCGCGGCGAGAAACAGCGGCAGGGGCTGGCCGGCGTTGTCAGGATGCGATTTCACGCCGAGAATATAGAGTATTTCCTCGAGCGTACCCACACCACCGGGAAACACCACTACCGCGTGCGCCAGGCGTACAAAGGCCTCCAGGCGTTTTTCGATATCCGGCATGATCACCAGTTCATTCACCAGCGGATTCGGTGGCTCGGCGGCGATGATGTCCGGCTCGGTCACCCCCACGAAACGGCCCGCCTTGTAAAACTGTTTGGCGTGCCCGATAGCGGCTCCCTTCATCGGTCCCTTCATTGCGCCGGGGCCGCAGCCGGTGGAAATATCCAGCTCACGCAAGCCGAGTTCGTAGCCCACCTCCTTGGTGTATTCGTACTCGTCGCGGGGAATGGAATGCCCGCCCCAGCACACGACGAGACGCGGGGGGACATCGCTGCGCACAATACCGGCGTTGCGCAGAATGCGAAATACCGCATCGGTGATTCCCTCGCCCGACTCGAAGTCGAAACGCCGCTGGTTCACCAGTTTGTGATGCACGTAGACGATATCGCGCAGCGCGGCGAACAGGTGGCTACGAATGGCCTGCAACATGCGCCCGTCAACAAACGCCTGCGCCGGCGCATTCAGCACCTCGAGCTGCAGTCCCCAGGGCTCTGGCAGCACGCGAATATCGAAGGTTTCATAGGCGTCGAAGATCGCGTGCGCGTTGTCGGTGGCACTCCCCGTATTCAGGATGGCAAGCGCACAGCGCCTGAACAGCGCGTGCACGCCTTCGTCGGTGTTCGCGAGGCTCGCCATCTCCATCTGCGAGAGCAGTTCCATACTCTGCACGGGCGAGATAATTGCACTGGATATGGTTTGCGGCATGGAATCAGCCCTGACTTGCAGCGTTCAGCGCGGTGATTTCCGCGCACTGGTACAAGACCCGCGCCTCTGGCAGCGACGCGCCAACGGGCAGGCCCGGATTGAAGCTGTCGCTGTCTGCATCCACACACTTGTCGGCCGTGATAACATTGGCTACGGCATTGAAAAGCGGTTCGCGAAATACCAGCCCGGCGGCAATCACCAACAGAGCGACCGCGACCCCCACAAGCACTGCTTTCTTCATTCCTAATCCCCGGAAAACCCTGCGGACTTATAGCACACGCCCGCCGGGCGCTGCCAGTCCGTACCGCGATGGCACTGTCGTGCGCATGGATGACCCGCCGGGGCCGGTAGCAATCCCCGGAAGAGTTCGCCAGAATGGAGGCAGGCTGCTGCGGGCCTCCCACTCATGCGGAGATTCGTCGCTACCGCACATCACGCGACGCCCTGCCCGGCCGGTGGCGGCTATCAATCGCTCTGCGTTTCTCAACCATAAGGACACCCGGCATGCCTGCCACCTGGCGGAGACGATCACTGCTCGCACTCGCCTGCCTGCTGGCGCTGGTGGCGGCAATCGGCGCCGGCCTGCTCGGCAGCCATGAGGGGCCGGGAGAGATCCAGGGCAATGCGCTGCCGGCGGCGGTGGTGGACGCGCGCGAAGCGCGCCAGGCCCTGGCCCGAAGGGAGATCGCCGCCGGCAGCGGCAAGACCATTCTGTTCGGCGATTTCCATACCCATACCACGCTCTCCATGGATGCCTTTTTCAGCAGCATGGATGTTGCGATCGGCGAGGGCGCGCACCCACAGGCAGACGCTTGCGATTTCGCGCGCTACTGCTCCGCGCTGGATTTCTGGTCGATCAACGACCACGCGGAATTTCTCACGCGCGAGCGCTGGGATGAGACCATCCATTCGATCCGCGAGTGCAACGCCCGTGCGCAGGACCCGAAACACCCCGACACCGTTGCGTTTCTGGGCTGGGAATGGACCCAGATCGGCAACACGCCCGAGGATCACTGGGGTCACCGCAACGTGGTGCTGCGCGGCCTTGCGGATGACGAGATTCCGCTGCGCCCGATTGCCGCCAGCCCTACCCACGCCACCGACCTGCTGGATGCGCTGAACTTTGCCGCGCGCACCGCCATGTCACTGGCCTTTATCGGCAACAAGCGCGTGCAGGACTTTGCGCTGTACACGTTTGAAACCGCCATGGCACGACCCTGCCCGCAAGGCGTCGCGGTACGCGATCTGCCGCCGGACTGCATGGAGAGCGCCGCGACCCCGGCAGACCTGCAGGCCAAACTGCGCGACTGGGGCCATGCAGCACTGGTCATTCCCCACGGCAGTTCCTGGGGCATGTATACACCGGCCGGCTCATCCTGGCTGAAGCAGTTGAACCGGCGACAACACGACCCGCAGCTGCAGACCTTGATCGAGGTGTACTCCGGGCACGGCAATATCGAGGAGTATCGCGCGTGGCGCGGGGTCAGCGAAGCGGCAGACGGCAGTCTGGTCTGCCCGCCCGATTCACCCGCCTATACGCCGATGTGCCGGCGAGCAGGTGAGATCATTCGCGCGCGCTGCCTGGCCGAGGGCGCGAGCGAGGACGACTGCGAGCAGCGCGCGGACATCGCGCGTCAGAATTTTATCGCCGCGCCCACCATGCAGGGCGAAGCCACGGTTGCACAATCCAGCGTGCAGGACTGGCTGGACGCAGGCCAGTGCCGCGATTGCTTCCAGCCGCCCTGGTATCACCGGCCGGGCAACGCCGTGCAGCACGCGCTCGCCCTCACCGATTTCGACGCGGCCGGACCACCACTGCGCTTCCGCTTCGGCTTTATAGGCTCCAGCGACGTACATACCGCGCGGCCCGGTACCGGCTACAAGGAGTATGACCGCTTCCACATGGCCGATTTCCAGTTTCCCCTGGAAGAGCGCGTGCAAGCCAGCAGCCCGCCGCCGGCGCATTCGATCGCCTTCGAGGATGTGCCTGAGCTGTCCGTCTTCAGTGATCAGGCGCTGCTGGATGATCGCCCCGGCGCGTTCTACCAGACGGGCGGCCTCGTTGCGCTGCACTCACGCGGCCGCCAGCGTGACCAAATCTGGGCGGCGCTCACGCGCCGTGAAGTGTATGCCACGAGCGGCCCGCGCACCCTGCTGTGGTTTGACCTGATCAACGCGCCCGCGCCGGCGACTATCCTGCCAATGGGTTCAGATGTCGCCATGGATTACACACCGCGCTTTCAGGTGCGCGCGGTCGGCTCTTTCAAACAGTTACCGGGTTGCCCCGACCACGCCAGGCAGGGCCTGCCGCCGGAACGGCTTGCGCGCCTGTGCCGGGGTGAGTGCTACAACCCGTCGGAGGAGCGTAAGCGTATTACCCGCATCGAAGTGGTGCGTATCAGGCCACAGCAGTATCCCGGCGAGCCGGTTGCGCCACTGATTGAGGATCCATGGCTGGTACTGCCCTGCGCCGGCGAGCCCGCAGGCTGCAGTGTGGAGTTCAGCGATCCGG
The DNA here is from genome assembly GCA_041396005.1 of Halioglobus sp. Classification (GTDB taxonomy): domain Bacteria; phylum Pseudomonadota; class Gammaproteobacteria; order Pseudomonadales; family Halieaceae; genus Marimicrobium. Next base: position 18,863 of record JAWKZK010000020.1, on the reverse strand, counting down.
ATTTCGGTACGGGTCGGCGCGACAGCCTGTACTACGTGCGCGCGATCGAGGAGCCGAGCCTCGCGGTGAACGGCGCGCAACTCGATTGCAGCGTCGACGCGGCCGGCACCTGCCGGCGTATCAACCCGCGTGCCGCCGGCCGCGAAGACGACCGGCTCGCACCCATTGAGGAGCGCGCCTGGTCATCACCCATCTTCGTGGATTACGCCATGCCGGACGGCGTTGCAGGAAGGCCTTGATCGCCTCGGCAAACTCCGGCGAGGCCATGCGGGCGGCGAACTCGCGGTTCTCGAGCTGCTTCGCGTCTTCTATCGCCTGCAGCAGGGGCTGCCGATACCCCGGGTATGCGCCCGGATAGTCCCGGTGTATTACCTGCGAGCGCCAGCTGGCGTATAGTTAGCCGCCTTGACCCCGAACCGCCGCGGAGAGCGCCATGCAAGACCCACTGGAAGTGATGCTCGAGTACGCCAACGCCTTTGAGCGGACCTACGACGATGACGACTGGAGCCGGCTGGCGCCCTACTTCGCCGAAGACGCGGTGTACGAAGTGCGCGGCGGCCCGCTGGCGTGCCGCCTGGATGGCCGTCACGCGATATTCGCCGGGATGAAAAAATCCCTCGACGGACTGGACAGGCGCTGTGACGAGCGCCAGATCGAACTGGTCGACGGCCCGCAGGTCGACCCTACTGACGACGGCGGCGTGGTGACACTGCACTGGAGAGTGTGCTACCGATACGGCGATGCGCCGCCAGCCAGTTTCGCCGGCACCACCGTCACCACGGTGAGCGACGGTGTGATCGTGGAGTTACGCGACGAATACACCGACGCCGACCTGGAAGGTTTCGTGCGCTGGACGCAGGACTACGCCCGGGAACTCGACGGGAGCTACGTGTAAGCGCTAGTCCAGCGGTGTGAATATCAGCACGGGGATACTGCGCACGCCCTCGGTGCGCGCGCGATACTCCCGGTAGTCCGGATACATGTCCTCCAACCGCGGCCAGAGAGCCGCGGCCTCGGCGTCGTCGGCCTCATGCATGCGATACCGCCGCTTCTGCTTGCCGATCTGGATCTCCACCGAATCCGCCGCCACCACGTTGTGATACCACACGGGCAGTTTCGACATGCCGCCTTTGGAGGCGGTCATCACCACCCTCTCGCCATCCAGCAGATACAGCAGCGGCACCTTGCGCAGCGCACCGGTCTTGCGCCCAACCACCGAGAGAATCGCCACCGGCCCGCCGAGGAAGGTATTCCAAAGCCGTCCCCCGCTGAGCTCGTAAACACGCGTCTGCCAACGGCCGACACGGTTGATGATCCAGCTGCCGAACTTTTCCTGACGCTCCGTGTACGGTTCTACCTTGTCTGTCATGTGCTGTCCTCTGGCGCTGCTGGCAGGTTGCGCCGCGAAAAAAGGCGACAGTATAGTGGCGCGGCTGCCGCGGGTAAAAGCCTTCAGGACAGATTAGACGGCCCACCACGCTACGGGTTGCTGCGACTCTGCGGATTGTCGGCCCGGGGACGTCAGTTACGGCGATCGCTGATGGCGAAAAACCGCCGCGTCCATACGGACTGGAAAAACGGGTCTATCCAGCGGTACAGGCGCCCCGAGGAGTACACGCGCTTGCCCCGCTCCACGGCGGCAAGCCCCTCTCGCACTACCGTGGCGGCGTCGTACCAGAACCAGGCAGGCATGCTGTTTTTCATCTCCAGCAGGCCGGCCCGTTCGTGAAATTCGGTATGCGTGAAGCCCGGGCACAGGGCGCACACTTTCACGCCGTCGTCCTTCAACGTGAGCGCGAGTTCCTCCGACAGGGCAATGACCCAGGCCTTGGTCGGCCCGTAATTGCAGTCGCCGCCGCGCGGGATGCGGCCCGCCACGGACGCCACGTTGACCACCCTGCCCCAACCGCGCTCCACCATCGACGGGATGAAAAGATGGCAGAGGTGCGCAATCGACAACATCATGAGCTGGTAAAACGCCTGGTGTTCGCGCCAGTCGCGATCACGCAGCAAGGCGGGGCCGGCACTGCCGGCGTTATTCACCAGGTAATCCACGCTGATGCCCTGGGCCTCCAGGCTTGCGGCTATCTCCTGCGGCGCTTCCGGCCTGGACAGATCAGCCGCTATCACGATCGAGCTCGCACCGAAGTCGCGATGCAATTCTTCCGCCAGGGCCTCCAGCGCCTCGCGGCCCCGCGACACCAGCACCATGCGATAGCCGCCGGCGGCCAACTGGCGGGCAAACTCCTTACCCAGGCCGGCCGACGCGCCGGTCACCAGCGCGGTTCTGTTTGCGTTGTCCATAGCACCTCTCCACGTTCTGCCGGGAGTATAGTGCAATCAAAGACGCATGACCCGCTTGTCGCGCTCCTCAGCCCGGCACGCCGTCGAAACCCAATGCATAACGTGCGGCGAACGCGCGCTGCGTCGACCCATGGTCAATTTTTCGACCCCAATTGAGAATCGTGGAGGACGAATTCTCAAACTGCGCCAGCGGCGGCATCTCGCCGCTGAATACACACTGGCGGAACTCTCCCACCCGTTGTACCGCGTTACCCGTCTGGTGCCAGTGCCACAACAGGTAGGTGGGTTCAAACAGCAGGCGCTGTCGGTTCCAGTTCGCGGGCAGGCTGCGCAGGACGCGACGCTCGATCAGCCGCGGGATATGGCATACCGGGTTCGGCGCCGGCACGGACAAGCTGTCGAAAAAGTCCAGCGTGTTCCACAGCCAACCGTGCCAGTTGGAGAGTTTTTTGTTCGGGCGCGGGCGGGGAAGCTGGCGCACGCGCGCCACGGCGAACTCGGCCACCGGGTCGTGCACCTCGCGCAGCAGCAGCATATCGTCATGCCACCAGATCCAGCGTTCGAAGTGGGCCGCGAAAACCGCCTGATGCTCCCACAGGCGCAACACCTTATTGGCGTTGTGACTGTGCGCCCAGTCGGTAATGGTCGCGATCCGCCAGGCGTCCAGCCACGCCTGTGGCGGCAGGTGGCGAGCCTCCGTCAACAGGACTATCGGCCAATCGCCCAGAAAACGACGGATCGCGGCAACCACCACCGGCAGGTAGTCAGGCGTTTTCGGCCGGTAACTGATGGCAATGGGCGCCTGGCCCTGAAACAGCGTGGAATGTGACATGGCATCAACCCTGCAGCGGCCCAGCGCGCGGCATCGGGGTGTCGACGCGCAATGGCTTGACTCACTCTATTTATGGGATTATATTCCCAAATATGGATGTATCTGTAAACAGAGTACTTGAAGCCGCCGTTGTGCGCATCCTGCGCCCACTCGCCCGGGTGCTGATCAGCCATGGCATGGCCGAGGGGCTGTTCGCACAGTTGGCCCGCCAGGCGTTCGTAGAGGCAGGCTTTGATCACATGGCGCGCTCCGGCAACCGCCCCACCGTATCCGGCGTGGCAGCGCTCACCGGGCTGAGCCGCAAGGAAGTGGCGCGACTCGCGCAGGCAGATCCTAAGGGAGACCGCATTGCCCGCGAGCGCTACAACCGCGCGGTGCGGGTGATCAGCGGCTGGGTGAACGACACCCGCTTCGGCAAGAACGGCGCCCCCGCGCCACTGCGAACCGACGGCGATGAGCCCAGCTTCGCGACCTTGGTGCGGGACTACAGCGGGGATGTGCCGCCGGCGGCCATGTTGTCGGTACTGCAGGAGGGAGGCAACGTGGCGGTTGACGGGCAGTGGGTGAAGCTCGTGCAGCGGGCCTACATCCCGATGCAGACAGCGCCCGACCGCCTGAACATCCTCGGTACCGACGTCGCCGAACTGATACTGACCATTGCGCACAATATCGCGGCAGAACCGGCGGACAGACGCTTCCAGCGTAAAGTGTCCAGCACCCGGCTGCGCGCCGATGCCGTGCAAGCCTTCCGGGAATACTCCAATGCACGTTCACAGGAGTTACTGGAAGAGTACGACGCCTGGCTGGCATCCCGCGAAGTCTCCCACGACGACCCTTCAGAGCCGGCCCCCGCCTACGTGGCCGTTGGTATTTATTACAGTGAGAACAGTGATCAACAGGAGTAGCGAGCATGCCTAAATTTCAAGTGAAAACACTGGCGGCGGCGGTCATTGCTGCATCGGTCTCGGCCTGCGGCGGCGGCGGTGGTGGCGGCATCGCCGACATCGGCAATCCCCCGGTGGGCGGCATTGGCGGCAGCGGCGGCGTCAGCTCTGGGACGATCGACGGATTCGGCAGCATCTTTGTCAACGGCATCGAGTACGAAACCGATAATGCGGAGATCATCGTCGACGGCCAGGCCGCGGACGAGAATGCCCTGCGCCTGGGTATGGTGGTTACCGTCAGCGGTGAAGTGAATGACGACCGCGCAACCGGCAACGCGCTGCGTGTGGTGTTCGACGACGAGGTAGAGGGACCCATCACCGCGATAGAAACCAATAGCGACAACGACGCCAGGTTCCTGACCGTCCTCGGCGTGGTGGTGATAGTGGAACGCACCGGCACGGTATTCGACGATGTGACTTTCGACACCCTGCAGCTGGGCGACATCATCGAGGTGTCCGGCTTCCGGGAAACCGCCGACCGGCTGCGCGCCACGCGCGTGGAGAAAAAATCCGTGTTCGTGCCCGGCGAAAGCGCCGTGGAAATACGCGGCATTATCAGCAATCTGACACAACAGACCTTCACGCTGGGCGAATTGCTGGTGGACTTCAGTGCAGCGGCCCTGGACGACATTCCGGGCGGCGCGCTGTCGAACGGTCTGGCCGTTGAGGTAAACGGCGTAGCCGATGCGAACCAGGTTCGCGCGACCCGCATTGAACGGCAATCACGCGTCGATGATTTGCTGGAGGTGAACGACGACTTTCGCGTCCAGGGCACCATCAGTGGGCTGGGCGCTGGACGTTTTGAGGTCAATGGCGTGCTCGTCGACGCCACCTCTGCCGATCTTTTCCCGCAGGGTTTTACTCTCACCAACGGTGCATTCGTCGAAGCGGAGGGTGTCTGGAACGGTGAAGTCCTGCGGGCCACGCGTGTCGCGGCGCGCCGCGGCAGAATCGAGGTGGAGGCCACGGTGGATGCCGTGGAGGGTGACTCGATACGACTGCGACTGTTCAACGGCACGGTCACGGTGCGCACCGATGCCAAAACCCTGCTGGATGACGATACCGGCGCCACCAGCCGTCTGCGCGTCAGCGACATCCGTACCGGCGACTTCCTCGAGGTAGAGGCGGTTCAGAACGGCGATGAACTGCTTGCCACGCGCATCGATCGCGACGACCGCGACGACGATGTCCTGCAGGCGCCCGTAAGCGGCTTCTCACCCGGCTCCAGTATCACGCTGCTGGGCATCACCTACAGCACCAACAATACGGAGTTCGCCGACCGGGATGACGACGAACTCTCGGCGGCGGAATTTTACGGCCAGCTTCAACTCGGCGACCTGGTCAAGGTCAAGGATGAACTGGCAACCGACGGTGATGCCGACGAAGTGGAGTTTGAGGACAAGGACGTGCAGGACGGCGGCACCCGCTTTGACGATGATTCGGATGATGATTCGGATGACGACTCCGACGATGACTCCGATGACGATTCCGACGACGACTCCGATGACGATTCCGACGATGATTCCGACGATGATTCCGACGATGATTCCGACGATGACTCAGACGATGACTCAGACGATGACTCAGACGATGACTCAGACGATGACTCAGACGATGACTCAGACGATGACTCAGACGATGACTCCGACGACTAATCGATAGCAGATCATGGTGAGCGGCCCGCGGAACTGCGTCTGAACCCCCGTTGCAGGCGCCGAGGGCCCTCGCCGGAGGTTGCGCCGTTGCTTCGCTCCCTACAGCGCAGCAACGGCGCTTTTTTTTGCGGTACACTGACCGGATCAGCTCGGCACTGCTTGCCGCAGCGCGATCCGGGAATCACACGACGTGTCCATCGACGATTTAATGCTGCTCAGCCTCGTGGGTCTGCTGGGTTTTGGCTGCCAGTGGCTGGCCTGGCGCGTGCGCTTGCCGGCCATCCTGTTTCTGCTGCTCACCGGCATCGGCCTGGGCCCAGTGCTGGGAATCCTGGATCCGGACGCGCTGTTCGGTGACCTGCTGACGTCGATCGTATCCCTGTCGGTGGCCATCATCCTGTTCGAAGGTTCGCTCACCCTGAAACGCAGCGAACTGGGCGAAATCGGCCTGGTCGTGCGCAGGCTGGTGAGTTGGGGAGCCATTGCCAACGCGCTGATCACCACCGTGGCCACGCACTACCTCACGGGCCTCAGCTGGTCGCTCTCTGCCCTGTTCGGAGCGATCATGGTCGTCACCGGCCCCACCGTGATCGCGCCCATGCTGCGCACGGTGCGCCCTAATATCCAGATCGCCAGGACGCTGCGCTGGGAGGGCATCGCCATCGACCCGCTGGGCGCGTTATTCGCGGTGCTGGTGTTTGAGTGGATCGTCGCGCAGCAGGGCAGCCCGGAGCTGAGCCCGGTGTTGCTGGCGTTCGCGCGCACCATTCTCGCGGGCCTCGGCCTGGGCGTGGTGGTGGGCTATCTGTTCGGTCTGCTGTTGCGACGGCGCTACATTCCGCCCTACCTGCAGAACTTCGCGGCCATCGCGGTGGTGACCGCCACCTTCGCCATTTCGGATGCGCTGATGCACGAGTCGGGCCTGCTCGCGGTCACGGTGATGGGCATCTGGCTGGCGAACATGCCCGGCGTGCATACCCGCGACATCCTGAACTTCAAGGAAAGCCTGACGCTGATCCTGGTGTCCTCGCTGTTCATCATTCTCTCTTCCCGCATCGATTTTGGCAGCGTCGCCACGCTCGGCTGGTCGGCACTGGGCGTGCTGTTGATCATGCAGTTTGTGGCACGACCGGCAAAAGTCTTTCTCTCGACGATCGGCTCGAACATGAGCCGCAATGAACGCCTGGCGCTGGCCTGGATCGGGCCGCGCGGCATCGTCGCTGCCGCTATCAGCGCCGTATTCGCACTGAAACTCGAGGCGCTCGACTATGAGAGCGCATCGCTGCTGGTGCCGCTGTCCTTCTCGGTGATCATCGGCACGGTGGTGATACAGAGCGCCACGGCGCGCTTTCTGGTGCGCCGGCTCGGCGTGGGCGAGCCCGACAACAAGGGGTTCCTGATCATCGGCGCCAACCCGGTGGCACGCGCAATAGGCACCGCCCTCAATTCAGCGGACGTGCGCACGGTGCTGTGCGACAACATCTGGAGCAATATCAGCGCGGCACGCATGCAGAACCTGGAAACCTACTACGGCAATCCCATTTCCTCGCATGCGGAAATTCACCTGGACCTCACCCGCCTTGGTGGCATGCTTGGGCTGTCGCGCAACCAGGCCGAGAACACGTCCGCCGCGATGCGCTTTCGCGAGGATTTCGGCGTGCGCAAAGTGTTCGTGCTGGCCACCGGTGAGGACGAAAAACCCGGCAGCAAGAAAAAGGCCAGCGAGGCCTATACCGGGCGCGTACTCTTCTCCGCGGATTTCGACTACTGGCGCCTGCACCGCCTGATTGTGCACGAGGGCGCGCAAATCAAGAGTACGCAGCTCAGTGACAGCTACACCTACGACAACTGGCAGCAGGATAACGCCTCCCGCCTGGCACTGCCGCTGTTCGCCCTGGATGCGGAAAAAGAACTGACCATCGTCTCGAAGGATACACCCCTGGCACCGAAGTCCGGCTGGAAAATCTACTGGCTGACGAAATCCGAGGGCGGCGAGGCCGGCGCGGATACACCTACACCAGCGCCCCGTAATCCGCCTGCAACTGGTCAAAGCTGAGGCTGGAAATAAAGCGCGAGAAACTCATCCAGCTGGCCAGCCCTTTCAGATCCTTGAAGTGCGGCGGCACGAACACCGGCGGCGTGATCACACCGTCCTCCAGCAACAGGCGATAGATCGGCAGGTCCTCGAGAATGATCTTGCCGCAGAACAGCAGCGGCAGGCTGTCAAGGCGGCCCTCGCTCATGGCGAGCCGCAGGAAATTATAGGTCTGCACGAAGCCGCGCATATAGGCAAGGTCCTTGGTGAACGGCCGGCCATCGGGCGTGCTGCCGCGGAAGATACGCACGGTAATGGAGTAACTCTCTTCTTCCGATAGATCGTGCTCACGCAGGTAGTTGAACACCTGGATGAAATCGGCCCCCTCCTCGGCCAGGGTCACTGCGCGCACGCGGTTGATCAGGCGGTATAGCCGGGACGGACTGGAGCGCAGCGTGAGAATCTCGGTGAGCACCGCCAGCCCTTCCTGCGTCGTGGTGGACGACGGCGGACCCTTGCTGAGAAACGTGCAGTAAGGCTGCGCCATGCCGTTGAGCGTGGTGCCCAGGTGCACCCAGCCCTCATGAACTTCCAACACATCCACGTCCAGGGCGTTGAAGGTGGCGTCGCTGCGAATCTTCAGGTAGTCCGACCCCGCGGCAGCGTCCGCCGTCATCTGGTCGTTGAGCATTACGCGGATACCGGCATTGGGAAACACCCCCAGCAGGCGCTCGTTGAGGATACGCACCGCCTCTGGTGCGCTGATGGATTTCGGCTCCTCCGCCATCGACTGGTTGCGCAGGAGATTCATCAGCGTGGCTTCCATGCCGGTACCCATGTCGGCCAGCGTAGGATCCCCGGCATGAAAGACATCGGAGGCCGAGCCGTACAGATCCTGCGACAGCAGCCCGAATTCGCTGGTGCCGCGCGCCTCCAGCAGGCGCGTCACCGAGGTAAACTCCCGGCACAGCTTGCGCATCACCGTGGCCAGCGGGTTGAGCTGGCCGAGGCGACGCACGATGTCGCGGTCCAGCTGGTGCAGTTCGCTGCGCTTGCTTGACGGGTCGAAATCCAGCGGGTTGGCGCGCCGGTAATACTCGGCGTCCACCGGCGGCAGCTCGCGCGCGCCGCCGGCGAGAAACTGCGCCCGGATCTGCCTGTCCCACTTGATAGCGTCCAGAATCCGGATGGGCCGTTGAATCTCTACCAGGCGATCGGACAGCTCGCGCACTGTCTCCAGGTAGGTGGAGTTGGCTTCTGACATGGGCGATCACCGCGCTGTGTTTCGCGCTATTGAAGCCCAGAACGCACGCCCGGGCCAGCGCGCAGGTGGTGACATTTTGCGGCTGATGGCGCGGGCAGCGTCGCCTGCCCGCGCGCGTGCTCAGGCCGCTGCGGGGCTGAGCATCTCTCCCGGTCGCGCGTTGGTTGCGGCAGTGCCGTTGAAGGTCTCCACGCCGTTCACCAGCGTCAGGCGCACCGGCGCCGGCGGCCGCGTCCAGCGCCAGGTGTGCCCGCCCCTGCCGTCCGGGACATCGTACACGCGCTCCATCGGCCGCGATTCGATCTCGTCGAGGTTGAATACCGTGACATCCGCGCGCTTGCCCACCACCAGCTCGCCGCGATCCGGCAGCGAGAAGTGGCGAGCGAGTTTACCCGTCATGGAGTGTACGGCGTGCTCTATGGCGATTCGGCCGGTATCGCGAACCCAGTAGGTCAACAGTTTGATGTTCTCGCCGCCGCCACAGAGCATTTGTCCATGCGCACCGCAGTCGTTGATGTTGCCGGTGGCGAACGGGTCCAGGATCAGTTCCTCCACCACTGCCTCATCCATTTCGAAAGGCGGCATGGTCACGGTGGATTCCAGGCCGTTGGCCAGCAACCACTCGGCCATCGCATCGGAGGGATGCGGCGCGCCGATCTGCGCCTGGTACTCGCCGACGGTGATGCCGATCGGCCCGGTGCCATTGTCGCTGTTCAGCAGTTGCAGATGCTCTGCGCGGCCCCGCGGGAAGGGCGAGAACTCGAAGGTTTCCTCATCCCAGGATTTGCGCGCCCGGGCGCGCCACTGCGGATCGCGCAGCAGCGCCGCCTTCGCGGCATCGTCCTCGGCCACCACCACTTCGTGCCAGACATAGTCATTGGATTGCGCGAAAATCAGTGAGCTTTGCACGCTCAGGGTCGAGGTGATGGGGATATGCGCAAAGCCCGTCCAGAAATCGCGCCCTTCGTCCTTCAGTTTGCGGTGCAACTCAAGCAGCGGCGCCTGGATACCCATCAGATCGCGCTGGAATTCCAGCGTGGGCACGCCACCCCACTGCACGCGCACCGAGAGGTCCTCGCTCAGGCGCGCCAGCCGTGCGAGCGAATCAGCCGCCGTCATGTTGCGAAAGGTGTCGAGAATAATCTGCAGGCTGGTGCCCGGATAGCGATCCAGTACCTCCAGGAGGGCGCGAAACTCCGCATCGTCCGCCTTCAGGCTGGGCACCGGACGGTCGTCGCCGTCGTGATCCATCAGGTTCGACGACAAACCCATGGCGCCCGCCTGCAGCGCCTCGTCCAGCATTGCCGCCATGCGCTCGATTTCCTTCGCGGTCGCGGCGCGCTCCCAGGCGTCCAGCCCCATGACCGCCAGGCGCAGGGCGATGTGCCCACAGTACACGGCGTAGTTCAGCGGCACGCGCACGTTCTTGAGCATGGAGGTTTTGTATTCCGGCCAGCTGCGCCAATCCCAGGGCAGCGAGCTGACGAAGGGCTCTTCGGGAATGTCCTCGAAAAACGAGAAAATTTTCACCACCTCGCGGCGCGCCGCCTCGTCATCGGACAGTGGCGCGGTCGCAAAACCGCAATTGCCCATCACCTGCGTGGTCGCGCCGTAGCCAGGCAGCGGATCGAGTCGATCATCCCACCACATGGCGCCATCGTAGTGGGTATGCGACTCAATGAAGCCGGGGGCGACATAACACCCCTGGGCATCCACCACGCGTTCGTCGTCCGCCGCGCTGAGATTCTCGCCGATCTCCGCGATGAGACCATCGCGCAGGCGGATATCGGCGCGATACGGTGGCGCACCGGTGCCATCGACGAGCGTGCCGTTGCGGATCAGGGTGCTGGCTGACTGTTGCATACGTGTACCTCGGGAATCGAATGTCGGTAGGCTAATCTATCCGTCACGGGCCGCGCATGGTATTAGTATCGTCCTGAATACTTGGACGATATTCTCAGGATGAGTCACTTACGCGAAACCGCAAACACCCTCTATGCGCTACTGGCCCGCCAGCCGGTAGAGGACGGCAGCCTGGCACGCGCTGCCGCCTGGTTCGAACGACTCGACACACCCATTGATGAGCGCAGCTTTATTGCCTATGCGCGAACGCTACAGCGCTCGCTGCCTGCCGACAGCCCGCTGGCCGCCCTGGTGCCGAGATGGCGCAAGGCCTGGCGCTCCCGGGGCGGATTCAGCGCCACGCAGGCCAGGGCCTTCTTGCAGGATTACACTGCCAGGCTTGACCCAAACCTGCTGTTTCAGGCGCCCGTGACCACCGGCTACGCCCAGTGGGACAGGCAGCGTCTGCAGGCCGGGTTTGCCTACGCCAGCGAGAACCAGCACAGCTGGAGCCTGCTGTACTGCGATCACGGCGGCGCCCGGCTGCGCGCCGGCGGGCGTGATCTCGCCATTCGCCCGGGACGGGCGCTGCTGATCGGCCCCGGTGCCCTGTATACACTGCAACCGCTGCGCAGGCAGGATCACTGGGGCTATTTCTGGGCAGTATTCCGTCCGGACCCGCGCTGGCGCGAGTGGCTGAACTGGCCGCGCTTTGCAGGGCAGATCGGCGCGCTTGCGCTGACAGGGCACACGGGCGCGCGAGCAGTTGCGCTGTTCGATGAACTGGCACACTGCCTGCGTGCCGATGAAGCCCTGCGAGACGCGCTGGCGCACAACCTGCTGGAGCAGCTCATCCTGCGCTGCCGGGCGGAATTGCCGGCCTCCCGTGACCCGGGACGCGATCCGAGAATCGAGCGCGCACGCGCCTTTGTTGAGTCACACTACAACGAACCGTTCACGTTGCAGGCGGTTGCCCGCGCGGCGAACCTGTCACCTTCGCGGCTGGCGAGCCTGTTCCGGGCACAATGCGGGCTCAGCGTGCTGGGTTACCGCGACGAACTGCGCATGGCGCAGGCGGCGCGTTTACTGCACAGCGAAAACCTGGGGATCGCCGCCATCGGCGCCGCCGTGGGGTACGCCGACCCGGCCTATTTCTCGCGCACCTTCAGTCGACACCTGGGCGTAGCGCCGCGCGAGTACCAGGCACAGGGCAGGCCGGACACGCTGTCCGGGCATTGATCGACCCGTGCGCCAGGCGCTGCGCCGGCATGCCGACGCCTGCGCTGGCTATTGCGGCAGTGCGATCTCCATCACCGGTAATTCGTCCGGCATCCCGCCCAGCGATACGGCGCAGCGCGAAAACCCGTTGAAATGCGCGATCGCCAGCGACAGGTGCAGGCGCTCCGCGTGGCTGAACAGCGCAAGCATTTCGCCTCGCAGCGGGTCGCACAGGCCGGAGGGGTCGTTCAGGTACTGGTCCGTGAACGCGATGATCGCCTTGTCGCGCGCGCTGAGCGCGCTGTGTCTGAAATCGTCCTCGATCATCGCGACCCGTTCCTCATCAAGGCCATCGTCACGGGCAATGTCGTAGCGCACACTCTTGCAGAATACGCAGCCCACCTTGCGCGCATTGCGCAGGCGTGCGATTTCCAGCTCTGCGGGGCCCAGCGGGCCCGCCTCCCAGAGCATGCGATTGAGCGCCATGTAGTGATCCAGCGTTTCCGGCACCAGGCCGAGCGCGGAATCGCGCACGATGTTGCCGCTGGCTTCGGCCTTGCGCTGCACGCGCGGTTTACTGCTCACGGGCGCACCCCCTCGCGAACGGATCACCGCTCTCGCCGACAGCGGCCTGCGGCAGCGCGCCCCAGAGGAGGTTGAGCCGGATCAACCCATCGAACAAACCCAGTGCCTCAATCAGCAGCACCAGCCCGGCATCGCCGTAGTGCGCCTGCACCGCCGACGCCTGGGCGTCGCTGATGGCGCTGGCATCCATGGCGTACACCTCGGCAAAGGCGAGACAGGCGCGACTACCCTCATCGAAGGCGTCGCTGCTGGTGTAGCGCGACAGCTGCTCGCGCAGCCGGGGCGCCAGCGCGCGTTCCTGGCGCTGCCAGTCGGCCTCACTGCGATGCAACTGGGCAAGCCGCAGGCGGCAGAGTTCCAGCACCTCGGAGGGCACATGTGTCTGCTCCCACAGCGCTTCAACGAGGCGCTGGTAGGCGCCGGACATTGGCGGCAAAACCGGCGCCAGTTGAGGGAGAAAGCCGACACCGGCGGAGGTTGCCCGCGCTGCCGTGTCATGGGTCATGTCATTCATGTGAACGGTTCCTTGCGTGCTGCTTTGACGGGCGCAAGGACGCGCGGGGGTGAGACGCATTGTCGCACCCACGCGGTTACTGCGCGCGCGATCACTCTGCTAGTATCCCGACTGGCCAATAAAGTACAAGCGAGACAACTATGCCACCACCGGGGATTCTGCGGCTCGCGCTCGCCATTGCCACGCTGGCGCGAGCACCGCCGCGGTAAGGGCGCACGATACCGTGCTCGAAGAAGTCGTGGTGGAGGGCCGGCACCTGGACCTCAGGGGCGCGGCCCGCAGCGCATCGGAAGGGGTGGTCGGTAAGCAGGATCTTGAACTGCGACCGCTGCTGCGTCCGGGCGACGTGCTGGAGGCGGTGCCCGGGCTGATCGTGACGCAACACAGCGGCTCGGGCAAATCCAACCAGATGTTCCTGCGCGGTTTCAACCTCGACCACGGCACGGACTTCGCCACCTGGGTAGACGACATGCCGGTGAACATGCGCGCCCACGGCCACGGACAGGGTTATACCGACATCAATTTCCTGATACCCGAAACCCTGCGCAGCGTGGGCTACGTGAAAGGCCCCTATCACGCCGAGCTGGGCGATTTCTCATCTGCCGGCGGCGCGCATATCCGCCTGGTCGACAGCCTGCAGGCGAGCACCGTCAAACTCGGCATGGGCGGCAACGGGTTCCGCCGCGCGCTGGCCATGGGGAACGTTGACACCGGCACGGGCACCCTGCTCGGCGCCGTGGAGGCGCAGGCCTACGACGGCCCGTGGCGCGATATTTCCGAAGACGTGGAGAAGCTCAACGGCCTCCTGCGCTACAGCGGTGAAGCCCGGGGACGCGACTGGCGCGTGACCGGCATGGTCTACGACAACCAGTGGAACTCGGCGGACCAGATTCCGCAGCGCGCAGTGGACGCCGGGCTGATTGATGAACTGGGCTCGCTGGACACCACCCTGGGCGGCACATCCAGCCGCGCGAGCCTTTCAGCGGGCCTCGGTTGGGGGCCGGACGAGGCACGCACCGAATTCAGCGCTTACGCGATCGACTACGACATGCGCCTGTGGTCGAACTTCACCTACCTGCTGGACAACCCGGTGGAGGGGGATCAATTCGAACAGGTGGACAAACGCAGCATCTTCGGCGGGGGCTGGCGCAGCCACTGGCAATCCGACGGCGCGCTGGCTGCCCTGCAACACATGGCCGGTGCGGAGCTGCGCTATGACGACATCGATGAGGTCGGGTTGTACAACACGCAGGCGCGCCGACGTATCGGCCGCACCCGCAGCGACCAGGTGGACGTTGCCAGCCTGGGCGTCTTTTACGAACTGGAATGGCAGCTCACACAGCGACTGCGCAGCGTGCTCGGCCTGCGCGGTGATTACTACCGGTTCGACGTGGCGTCCGATAACCCGGCCAACAGCGGCGACACCGACGACGCCATACTGAGCCCCAAGGCGAGCCTGATCTACCGCCTGAACGATGTGTCGGAAGCATACCTGAGCGGCGGCTACGGCTTTCATTCCAACGATGCGCGGGGCACCACCATCACCGTCGACCCCGCCAACGGTGAGCCGGTAGAGGCCGTGGACCCGCTGGTGCGTTCGCGCGGCGCCGAGCTGGGCCTGAAGTCGCTGATTGGTGGGAGCCTGAATACCTCGCTCGCCCTGTGGTACCTGGAACTGGATTCCGAACTGCTGTTTGTCGGCGACGCCGGCAATACCGAGGCCAGCCGCGCCAGCCAGCGCTGGGGAATCGAGTTCAACAACTTCTGGCGATTAAACGAGGTATGGTCCCTGGAGGCCGATCTTGCCTGGACGGACGCGCATTTCGACGACAACGACCCGGCCGGGGACGAGATCCCCGGCGCGCTGGACTTTGTGGCCACCGGCGCCCTGGCGGCGCGGTATCCCGGGGGCTGGTTCGGCTCGCTGCGCGCGCGCTACTTCAGCGATGCGCCGCTGATCGAGGACGGCAGCGTGGAATCCGAAGGCTCAACCATGGTCAACCTGGCACTGGGCTACGGCACCGGCAGCTGGCAGGTGCAACTCGATGCACTGAACCTGCTCGACTCCGACGATCACGACATCGATTACTTTTACGCGTCACGCCTGCCGGGCGAAGCCGCCGAGGGTATCGAGGATATTCACTACCACGTGTTTGAACCGCGCCAGCTAAGACTGTATCTGAGCTACAGCTTCTGATTGGGCTTTTTCCGGGCGCATTCGCGCCACGGTGGTTGACGGCGGCGCGGCGCACGCCGCGCAACACCGTCATGGCAGCGCCGACCGCGCGAGGCAGACCCTGGCATCCGCGCCGCCGCGCCGCTTGATTGTTCCCAGCGCTCTGCTAGTTTTCAGCTGTCAGCCCCAATAATAAGGAGAACACCATGCCTGCTGCCTTGCGGCTGTTGCTCGCCCTCCCCTGCTTGTCGCTATCGCTGGCTGCAGCGACGGCTCCGATCGCCGTATAACGGAGCCGCCTGCCATGAGCCTGCTGGCGGGCGCGGCCAGCCGCAGTATCCTGCCAACCGTGAACGGCGGCCGCGACTATCTGCGCGACGCCCCCGGCTGGCCTGCCCGCGAAGCGCTGGACCCCTTCAACCCCGGCGTGTTCGTGCCTCTGTGGGATCAGGGCGAAGTGGATGTGGGCAACGGTCGGGGCGATTCCGCCTGGGTACACGACGACCTGCGCAGCACCGCCCTGGCCCTGGAGTACGGCGACGAGCGCGTGATTATCGTGATGGCCGACACCTACTCGTATTTCGCCACCGATATTGCCGTGATGCTGGAACGGGTGCGGGCAAGGCTGCCCGCCAGCTGGCAAAGCGTCCCGGTTCTGGTATCGGCCACGCACAACCATCACGGCCCGGACACCGCCTTCAGCATCAACGACGACTGGTTTTCGCTGATGGCCGACGAAATCGCCCTGGCCGTCGAAGACGCCGTGGCCAATCTGCAACCTGCCCGCCTGTCGGCGGCCCGCGGCGAGCACGGCTATGGCGTGGACGATGTGCGCGACCCGGTCATTCGCGACCCGCGGCTGAACGTGCTCGACATCCAGGCGAGCGACGGCAGCGCAACGATCGCCACGCTGGTGCAATGGGCAAGCCATCCTGAATCGACGCTGGGCTGGACACCACCGGCGGAGGCCGCGGGCCTGGCCGCCGCCTGCGCCGCCAAGGGCTGGACGGGCGGCAACTGCACCGCCGAGGGGCGCTATCTCACCGCCGATTTCCCCGGCGTGCTGCGCGAGCGTTTACAGGCCGCGCGCGGCGGAGAGGTGCTGTTCTTCAACGGGGCGCTGGGCAACCAGGTTGGCCCGGGCGCGGCGCCCACCTGGGTAGTGAACGACGCCCACCCGGTGGGTGACGGGTTGAGCGTGCCGGCCGGCGCCGAGCCGCTCACACAGTGCGACGACCGGGGTCCCTATCTGTGTCGCAGTTTTGCCAAAACCGAATCCATCGGCACCGAACTGGCGCGCGCGGTGCAAACCCTGCTGGGCGCCGCGCAGCCCGTAGAGGTGAGCCAACTGCGCGTGCACACGGAGCCGTTCTACACGCGCCTGACCAACATCGGCTTTCGCCTGCTGATTGCCGATGGCGACATCGGCTGGCAATCGCCCACGCTGTACAACTGCAGCGCGGCGCCCCTGGCGGACGACAATTGCACCTCGGACAACGGGGAACTGGAGGATGACCCGCTGCTCACGCCGTTCTTCGGCAGCCAGATACGCCGCGGCGACGTGTTCAAGACACAGGTCTCACACCTGGATTTCGGCGATGTGGGCATACTCTGGATGCCCGGCGAAATCCCGCCGGAGCTGGTGCATGGCCTGCCGGATGATTTCACCACGGCGCCACCGGAGAAGTACTACCGCGAACCGCATTTGCACGCGGTGGGCGCGGACTACGTGATCCCCGGCTACCTGCTGTCGCTGACGGACAATGACATGACCCTCACGGTGGGCCTCGGCGGCGACCAGATCGGCTACTTCGTGCCGGTAGACGAGTACCGCCTGCGCTGCCTCGACCTGGTGCTTCCCGGCGGCAAGAGCTGCGCCGACCTTGCGGCGCGCGGCGTGATCGAGGATCCACAGTGGATTGGCGAGGCGGCGCTGCAAGACCATTACCGACGACGCCAGGCGCTGACGGCACTGGGCGACGACGCCGACATGAACTGGCCGCTATCTGCCGCTACGGGCAGGCGCTGGGGCGTGAACTCGGTGCCGGACGGCCACACGAAGAGACCAATGCGCAGGCGGGACATGGTGGACGACCTGTACAACGCTGCCCTCGCGACTGTTCGCGCGCTAGAGAGAGCCGCACTCCGGGCACGGGAGCGCCGCCTGCGGCGCGCCCCCTCCCCTGAACCCTGCTGCCGTATCACGCGGCAGCGGTCAATGCTGACAGCAGGGCGCGAAGCGCGCGCGGAAATCGGTCAGCTCCAACGTAAACTCGTCTCCCGCCAGAAATTCCGCGTCGGTTAATTGCGGCTGTTCATAGCGCTTGTACCAGTGCGCATACTGCGGCAGGTCAGTGGCATACGCGCGGTAATGGCTCGAGTAGGTGCGCACATGAACGCGCGGCGGTTGCGCCGCCATGTCGAAGCGCATCAGGCGAAACCAGCCATCGCCCAGGCCTGCGGGCACACCGCGACGCGAATCCATCGGCTGTCCCGCGTCCAGGCCGGACTGGCCCCGCGCCTGGTAGTCCGCCAGCACCTGGTGAACCTGGTGCCCCTGCGCATTCAGGTCGACGCGCCGGCTCTGGGCGTGCTGGTGGCCGCACAGCACCAGAAATATCTCATCGCGCTGGCTGAGCAGTTTTTCCCACAGCTGCTGCGCGCTGTTGTGCTGATCCGGATCCACACGGGCGAGATCCACCATCGGGTTGGGCAGGCGCTCGCCATCGGTGTTCAGATAGTCATGCGTGCTGACAATCGTCGGAATACCCGGGTAGCGGTCTATCACACTGTGTGCCCACGCCAGCACCGCATCGGATGGCTGCATGGTCAGGGCAATATGCAGAAAGCGATAACCGCCCGCGGTGAACAGCTGCGCACTGCTGGCGCCGCCGTCATGGCTTGCCACGTACCAGGGAGCGTCCCTGAAGAACTCGCCGTCCGCCGAGAAGGCCGAGCGAAAGTTGTCCAGCCCGCCAATGTGCAGCATACCGAGGTGTTGCGGAATCATCCGTATATCGCCAGGTGCGATCGTCATGTCCGGCGGAAAGCCCGCGACACTCCACATGGCGTCGTGGTCATGATTCCCCGGGGCCACGCCAAAAGGTATCGACGCGTCCGCCAGTTTGCGATACCCCGCGACGGCGAGCGGAATTTCGTCGCTGAGCACGCGATCCGTCACCGCGAGTTCGCTGGCGAAGTAGGGATTATCGATGGCGACAAACCCACGCGCGCGATGTTCTTCATCCATCACCTTGCTCTGGTGCTGCCACACATCGCCAACGCCCACCACGAACGCCAGCGGTTGGCCCGCCGCATCGCGCCAGTTGGCGATGGTCGCCATCTGCCGCAGGTACTGCTCGCTGCCATCCAGTGCGAAGCCCGCGTTTTTCTGGTGCTTGTAACTGACCATGTTCTGGGTATCCGGAATCACCGCAAGCGTGAACGCCGTGGGCGCGACCGACGTGGTCTGCGTGCAGGCTGCAAGCAACAGC
>JAWKZK010000019.1:0-91828 GCA_041396005.1 Halioglobus sp. | reverse complement strand
AGGCTTTACCGAATTTGTGCCCCTGCCGTTTGTGCATATGGAAGCGCCGATGTACTTGAAGGGGCGGGCGCGGCGCGGGCCCACGTTCCGCGAGGCCCTGTTGATGCACGCGGTGGCGCGACTGGTGTTGCACGGGTTTATTCACAACATCCAGGCCTCCTGGGTGAAAATGGGACGCGACGGCGTAGCGGCCTGCCTGGACGCCGGCGCGAACGACCTCGGCGGCTCGCTGATGAACGAGAGTATTACGCGGGCTGCAGGTTCCGGGCACGGACAGGAGTGGGCGCCCGCGGATATCGAGGCCCTCGTGCTCAGTCTGTCGCGCGTGCCGCGCATGCGTACCACGCTATACGCCGATGCGCCCGTGGAGCGCCGTCAGGCTGCCCTGTCTGCTGCGCCGGTGACCGACGTCAGCAACGCGCCAGCCGGCAAGCGACAGCGTTCCAAGCTCGCTGCGGCTCCGACCGGACAAACCGATGCCATCACGCTGCTGTTCCCGGTGGAACGGATCGACCCGCGGGAGCCGCTAGAGGAGCTGTACGAGCGGGTGGTGCTGATGGCCGCCTGCAACTGACGGTGATGGACGAGTCCGGCGCACGGCGCGGGCAACTCAGCGGCGCCTGGCAGGCTGCGCTGGGAGCGGAATTCGAGAAGCCGTACATGCAGCAGCTACGCGAGTTCCTGCTGGCGGAGAAGCGGGCGGGCAAGCGCATTTTTCCCCGCGGCGATCAGCTGTTCAACGCTTTCAACCACACGCCGCTGGAGCGTGTGAAGGTCGTGATTCTCGGGCAGGATCCCTACCACGGTGAAGGGCAGGCGCACGGCCTGTGCTTTTCCGTGCAGGCCGGTGTGGCGATCCCCCCCTCACTGATGAACATCTACAAGGAATTGCATAGTGAGTTGCAGTTGCCGGTGCCGACGCACGGCGATCTCAGCGCCTGGGGGGACCAGGGCGTGCTGCTGCTCAACAGCGTGCTGTCGGTAGAGTGCGCGCGGGCGGCCTCGCACCAGGGCAAGGGCTGGGAGCAATTCACCGATCGCGTGATCGAGGTGTTGAACAGGGAGCGCGAGGGGGTGGTGTTCATGCTGTGGGGCAGTTACGCGCAGCGCAAGGGGGCGATAATCGACACCGAACGGCACTGCGTACTGCGGGCCCCGCATCCCTCTCCGCTGAGTGCGCACCGCGGGTTTTTCGGCTGTGGCCACTTCGTTGCTGCAAACAATTTCCTGGCCGCGCGCGGCGCTGAACCCATCGACTGGCGCTTGCCGTCCGGCCCTCAGGCCTCCACGAGGTAGGGCATATCCAGCATAGTGAACTCGGCACCGTCGGCTGTCCCCAACCGCAGATCGGCCTCCACGTCATCCAGTCCGGTGGCGGCCAGCAGGCGACTGTCGCCATCGCAGCAGGCGCTGTTGATCACGCTGCCCACCTGCTTTCCCGCGCGATCGAACACCGCGTCGCCAGCCTTTGCCTCGGCGCCGGCTGGCAGCTGGAATGCGAAGCTGCGACGTTTTGACCGGCCGCGGTAATGCAGGCGCGCTACCACCTCCTGGCCGGTATAGCAGCCCTTGTTGAAACTGATATGCCCTGTCAGGTCATAGTTCAGCACCTGGGGAACGAACTCTCCCAGGGTGGCCGCCTCGATGCGCGCGCTGCCGGCGCTGATCTCACGGTGACGCCAGCACTCGGCGGACAGGCTGTCAAACGCGTTTTCCAGAGCCGCAGGCCATGTACTTTCAGCCGCCATGAAGCACTCGAACGTATCGCCCGCGGCGCCGGTTTGCACCAGCACGAAATTCTCACCGCGGATACATTCGAGATCAGCCCGAGGCACGCTGCCGAAGAGTTGTCCCAGCGTGTCGGCGGCATTCGCGCCGCACACGCCGGCCACGAGCCAGTCTTCGCGTTCGCCCTCCAGCATCACTTTGGAGAAAACGCTGTATTTGGCGAGTACCGCAACAGTCGGTTCCCGAATCTCTCGGCGCAGGCGCAGAGCGCAGTGATCCTGGCCCAGCTCGACCAGCAGGAAATCACAAATTACGCGACCCTGCGGCGTGCAGTAGACACCCCGGGCCGCCTGTGACGGGCCGACGTTGCGGATATCGCAGGTGGTTTGGCCCTGCAGGAACTTCAGGGCATCGGGTCCGCTCACGTGGAGCAGGGCCTCATGTCCGGACAGACTGGTTGTGCTGTTCACGCAAAAAACCTCGATATGGCCGCCCGGGCGGCCGTGTATACGATCAGACGGCGACGCCTGCCGCGCCGGGAAAGCGGCCATCATAGTGCCTGCTTACCAGGGTGTCAGCAGTCGCCGCCACGGGCGTCGCGATCATTGGTTATACTTGGCCGCTTCCGACGTGGCGAGATGGGGCAGACGACAGGCATGATATCCAATGAGGAACTCAACCGCATGCGCTGGGCGGCGCGCCGGGGGATGTTGGAGCTTGATCTCGTGCTCGAGCCCTTCGTCACTGCCCGTTATGTGCAGTTGAGCGTTAGCGAGCGGCAGTGTCTGCAAACCCTGCTGACCTGTGAAGACCAGGATTTGTTCGCATGGCTGCTGCAGCGTGAAGAACCGCCGGACTCGGAGCAACGTGCCCTTGTCAGGAAAATCCTCGAGTTCGCCCACACTCCGCCTGCAGACAGGTAGCTCGCGCACGGCTGTGTCGCTGGTGGTGATGCTCGCACTGGCAGCGGTATGCGCGTTCTGGCAATTGTGGCTGGCAGGACATTACGCGCTGGCGTTGGTGTTACTCCTGCCCGTTGTCCGTCGGCTGCTGCGCCTGGCGGAGGCTGCCCGCAGGCCCCTCGGCCTGGCCTGGCGCGCGGGTCAGTGGTACGTGTTGAGCGCGGGGTGTGAGCATGCTGCCCAGCCCCGCCACAGCGTCCTGCTGCCGTGGGTGGTGGTTGTGGCGCTGCGCACGGAGCCCGATCACGAAAACGTGTCGCTGTGGATTTTCAGTGACGCTGTCGATCGTGAGAGTCTGCGGCGCTTGCGCGTGCGTCTGCTGCTGTCGCGCTGATCTTGCCCGTGTTTGCTGGGGGTATCGCGTGGCGGGGTCAGGCGCCGACGGGCGCAAGTATCGTGTCGCAGGCCTCGGGCAGGAGCTCGGGGTAGTCCAGCGTGTAGTGCAGGCCGCGGCTCTCCCTGCGCGCGATTGCACAGGTGATCATCAGCTCTGCCACCATGGCCAGGTTGCGCAGTTCCAGCAGATCATTGCTGACTTTGTAATTGCCATAGTACTCGGCGATTTCCGCCTGCAGCAGTTGTACCCGGTGCTGTGCCCGCTGGAGGCGCTTGTTGGTACGCACGATGCCAACGTAGTCCCACATGAAACGGCGCAGTTCGTCCCAGTTGTGTGAGATCACGACATCCTCGTCGGAATCCGTGACCTGGCTTTCATCCCGAGCCGCCGCCGGCTGAAGGGCCGGTACGTCGTTGACAGTGGCGGCAATATGCTGCGCGGCGGCCTCGGCGTACACAATGCACTCAAGGAGGAATTGCTGGCCATGCGGTTGGCGCCGTGCAGCCCGGTGCATGAGGCTTCGCCGACCGCATAGAGGCCAGCCAGATCAGTGCGGCTTGCCGTGTCCACCAGGATGCCACCACAGGTAATGGGCCGCCGGCACCACGGGAATGGGCTCGGCGGCAATGTCGATGCCGTACTCGGCGCAGCGGGCCATGACGGTGGGGAAATGGCTGGCGAGAAACTCCCGCGGTTTGTGCGAAATGTCGAGAAAGACGCAGTCGGCCCCAAGGCGTTTCATTTCGTGGTCGATGGCCCGGGCAACAACATCGCGGGGAGCCAGCTCGCCGCGCGTGTCGAAACGCTGCATGAATGCGCTGCCGTCAGGGAGCAGCAGCCGGCCCCCTTCACCCCGTATGGCTTCCGTGATCAGGAATGACTTGGCCCTCGGGTGATACAGGCAGGTTGGGTGAAACTGGTTGAACTCGAGGTTGGCAACGCGACAACCGGCGCGCCAGGCTATGGCGATACCGTCGCCGCTGGCGCCGTCCGGATTGCTGGTGTAAAGGTAGGCTTTACTGGCGCCGCCGGTCGCGAGCACCACCGCGGGAGCCTGGAAAAGATCCACGCGATCACTGCGTTGGTCGAGGATGTAAGCACCCTCGCAGCGACCCTCGTGAACCACCAGGTCCACCGCCGTGCGGTGTGTGAATACATCGATGTTGTCGGCTGCCAAGGCCCGTTCGGTGAGCACCTCGGAGATCGCTCGTCCGGTGCGGTCGGCCGCGTGAATGATGCGCCGGTGGCTGTGGCCGCCCTCCATGGTGAGGTGGAATTCCTGATCCTGCGAACTGCTGCCATTGCCGCGAAGATCAAAGTCGACGCCCTGAGCCACCAGCCATTCCACGCAGCGGCGACTGTTGCGCACGGTAAACTCCACCGCCTCTCTTCGACACAGCCCGGCGCCCGCCGCGAGGGTGTCGGCCACGTGCGAGTCAACCGTGTCGCGATTGTCGAGCACCGCAGCCATACCGCCCTGGGCCCAGTAGGTGGACCCCTGGTTCAGCTCGGCCTTCGATACCAGCGCAACACGCAGGTGCGAGGGCAAATGCAGCGCAACGCTCAGGCCCGCAGCGCCGCTGCCGATCACCAGTACGTCGTGTTGGTATCGATTGCTCATATGCTTACGTGTTGCCGCCTGCCGGAGTGAAATATATGATGGCGCTCAAGCACTTAGCGCGGACGTGTGTTGTCGCGGTGGAGTATATACGACCTTGCCGGAAACAGGAAAAGCCAGGGCCGCGGGAACTTTTTCTCGCAGCAGCTCTCTCAGGTGGCGCCAGACCAGTTTATTTACGCACAACGCAATGTCTTTCCGCGCGCCATGAGCGGCCAGTGGCGATGCGGCATTCGGCCCCGAGGGGCCGCCAGGGAGGGTCATCGAGGGTGAGTGCCGCGGATACGGATCAGCAACTTGTCGCCAAGGTACAGAAAGGGGACAGTCGCGCGTTCGACATGCTGGTGCTCAAATACCAGCACAAGATATTCGGCCTGATCGGTCGCTACGTGCGGGATGCCGATGAAGTGCAGGATGTAGCCCAGGAGGCCTTCATCAAGGCCTATAAAGCGCTGCCGCGGTTTCGCGGCGAGAGCGCGTTTTACACCTGGCTGTACAGGATTGCGATCAATACCGCGAAAAACCACCTGGTGTCGCGCTCCCGGCGTCCGCCGGGCAGCGATGTAGATATTGCAGATGCGGAATACTACGAGGGCGGCGGCGCGCTGCGCGATATCGAGAATCCCGAGAATGCCCTGTTCGGCAACGAACTGAAAGTCGTGGTGGAGGAGGCGATCAATGAGTTGCCCGATGATCTGCGCACGGCGGTAACTTTACGCGAATTTGACGGTCTGAGTTACGAGGACATTGCCGAGGTCATGGACTGCCCGGTGGGTACCGTGCGTTCGCGGATATTCCGCGCGCGTGAGGCGATTGATCTTCGTGTGCGTGCGCAGCTTGGCGAAGAGGCCTGAGATGGCGAGGTCACAGCCTGCTGGCGCAGCCCGCGGCAACCGTAATGAGGAAGGTAAGGCAGCATGAGTGAGAGAATGTTTGAATCCCTGTCGGCGATGCTGGACGGTGAAGCCAACGAGCTTGAACTGGAGCGCGTTCTGGCGTCTATCGGCGATGACGAGGCGTTGCGCCGCACATGGATACGATACGCGGCGGCACGCGCGGTGATGGACAATCAGCAGCCGGCGCAGCTCGGAGGGGACGTCTCCCTGCAGGTGAGGGCCGCGATTGCGGCTGCTCCGCAGGCATCGCGGCCCGAGGGCCTGCGGCGGCGCCTGGGACGCCCGCTGGCGAGCTTTGCCGTGGCGGCGTCCGTTGCGATGGTGGTGGTGATTGGCGGGCAGCAGTTGGCGCAACTCAATGACGCCAGCGGCGGCCAGGCCGCCACGCTGGCGGCGCGGCCATCGCCGGTTGGCATGCTCAACAGTCTGGGTGCCACGCCGTTGCAGGCCAGCTACGGTACGCAGCCCCTTCCCGTTCTGCAGCCGGCGACACGCACGGCCTATCAACAGCTTGCGCGCCAGCGGATGGGTCGCTATATGCAGGAACATGCGGAGCATGCGGCACTCAACTCACCCCAGGGGCTGATACCGTTCGCCCGCGTGCCCGAGCTACGGGAGTGATTCGCTGGTGTTGATCAACCCGCGAATACCCGCCCTGGTTTGCGCTGTTGTATTGTTGGCTGTGGGCACGCGTGCGCTGGCGGAGGCTTGTCCGGACGCCGATGCAGCGGCGCTGGCCTGGCTCGACAAAATGTCGCGCAGCCTGCACGAGGTGAGCTACCACGGCGTGATCACGCTGCAGCGCGGCGATGACATGCAGGTGATCCAGGTGTCGCACCGGGTAGACGATGCCGCGGCATCCGAAACGCTCACGCGCCTCACCGGCCAGGGGGCGCAGGTAGACAGGACCGCACATCCCCTGGAATGTGTGCATCCGGGTCACCGCCTGCTGCGTCTGGGTAGTGAATTGCAGGCCGGTCATTGCGGTATCGCCGAGCAATATCGGTTCAGCGTGGGTGCGGACGCACGGGTGGCCGGGCGGACGGCGGTATTGATCCAGATAGCGCCGCGTGACATGTATCGATTTGGCTATAGTATGGCGCTTGATCGTGAGACGGGGCTCCTGCTGAGGTCGGAAACGTTGGGCAGAGGCAACAACCCGCTGGAGACGTTCCAGTTTTCGCGTGTCGTGTTTGACGCCGAAGCGCCCGTTGCGGCCGCCGAACTGGTTCATCGCGCGGAGCATCCGCATCCTGACGAGGCGTCCCGACGTGGCGCGGTCAGCCGGCCGTGGCAGGTCACGTGGTTGCCAGGCGGATTCACCGCCACCGACTCGCCCGCCGCACTGGCCGCACGCAGAACATTCACCGATGGTCTGGCCGTGATGTCGGTGTTTCTCGAGGAACTGGGGCGTGAGCTGCGCCCGGGCGAGGGGCTGGTACGCGAGGGCGGTACCACGTCCTATACGCGTGGCATGTTACTTGGTGGCCAGCCGGTGTTGATCACCGTCATTGGCGAAGTACCGGTGAATACTGCGAGAATGGTAGCCGATTCCGTGGAGTGGATGCAGTGATATGTTGACCGAAGTGGGCCGCGTGGTTGCGTTGGAGGCCGATAGCCTCTGGGTGGAGACCATCCGCAAGAGCACCTGCGGCAGCTGTGCAGCGCAGAAGGGCTGTGGTCACGGCCTGCTCAATCGCTTGTACGACGGGCGCCGTGGATTGATTCGTGTGTTGCCCGGTGAGATTGCGCTCGATACCTGTCGTGTGCACGACGAGGTGCGCATCAGCATTCCTGAAGAGGTGATCCTTCGAGGGTCCATAATCGCCTATATCATGCCCCTGGTGTGCATGCTCGCTGGCGCAGTGCTGGCCGTGCAGGGATTTTCAGGCAATGAGGACGTGCTGGCGGCCGTCGGTGCGCTCGGTGGCCTGCTGCTGGGCTTTGGCCTGCTTCGCTGGCACGCGCTCAGGCATCACAGCGATGCAGGATTTCAGCCCGTATTGATTGAAATTCTGCGCCCGCTGGGCGAGCCTGTCAGCCTAACCTGATCCACCCCGTTGTATGTTTTTGCCCGTAATCTGTGGAAGACCATTATGATGAATCAACGCCAACGCGTTCTGTCTGCTTTTCTCCTGGCAACCTTGTTAGTGCCGGCTGCGGCCTTCGCCGCCGCGCTGCCCGATTTTCGCAGCATCGTGAGCAAGAGTTCGCCGGCCGTGGTGAAAATCATTGTTGAACAGAGCGCCGCGCGCGCTGCGCAGGGAGAGCCCGGGCCCGAGGAAATACCGGAGTATCTCAGGCGATTTTTCGAGTATCGCGGCGGGCCTTCAGTGCCGAGCCCGCGTATGGGAATGGGCTCGGGGTTTATCATTTCAGAGGATGGTTACATCGTCACCAACAATCATGTGGTCGAGGGCGCAGACAGCGTGCTGGTGCGCATGAGTGACCGCAGGGAGTTCAATGCCGAGGTGGTCGGCACCGATCCGCGCTCCGACCTCGCGCTGCTGCGGGTGGATGGATCCGGGTTGCCGGTGGTCAAACTCGCCGCCACCGACGAGCTCGAGGTCGGGGAATGGGTGCTCGCCATCGGGTCGCCATTCGGCCTCGACTATTCGGTCACCGCAGGCATTGTGAGCGCCAAGGGCCGCAGTCTGCCTACTGAACGCAACGAAAACTATGTGCCCTTTATCCAGACCGACGTGGCGATCAACCCGGGCAACTCTGGTGGCCCGTTGTTCAACCTGGGCGGGGAGGTCGTGGGTGTGAATTCCCAGATATTCACCCGCAGCGGTGGCTCCATCGGGTTGTCCTTCGCGATTCCCGTGCACGTTGTGCGCAATGTGGTGGAGCAGTTGAAGAAAGACGGGCGAGTCACCCGTGGCTGGCTCGGCGTGACTATCCAGGACGTGGATAAAACGCTGGCGGAGTCCTTTGGCCTGCAGCGTCCGCGCGGCGCGCTGATTTCGCAGCTTGCCGATGGCGGGCCGGCCGACAAGGCCGGTTTGCAGGCGGGCGATATTATTCTGACTTTTGACGGCAATGACATTCCCAGCTCGGCCGATCTGCCGCATGTGGTCGGCCTGGTTGCGCCGGATACCAGCGTAAAGGTGGAAATCCTGCGGGACCGCAAGCGCCGCACCTTGAACGTGACCGTGGGCGGCCTTGGATCCGACGACAGCTATACCCTGAGCGCTGGCACGGCGGCCGAGGGGCGTGGCGGGCGCCTGGGTCTGGTGGTGGAAGACGTACCACCGGAAAGTCTCGAACGTTTTGGTATCAACGGCGGCGTGTTGGTGCGGGAAGTGGTAGCGGGCTCGGTTGCTGCCGAGGCGGGCATCATCAGCGGCGACATCCTGACCTTGATCGATGCGGCGCCCATCCAATCGGTGGAGGCCTACGAGCGTGCCGTCGAGAGCCTCGCCAGCGGCCGTTCGGTGCCGGTGCGCCTGATTCGACGCGGGTCACCGATGTTTATCGGTCTCAAGCTGGACGACTGACCGGCTGCCGAGCCCACAGCGGCTGAGCGCCTGCACCGACGTGGTGCGCGTGCCCCCCCCCGGCGCGGAGGCGGGTGCTACGCGCATGGCGGACATGCGGCCGTTACGGTACAATCGCGCGTTTTTTGCGCTTGGCCGGATAGCACGTCCGGGCACCTCTACGGCGAACCGGATTCAATTGAGTGAGCGATCTCGGACACATCCGCAATTTCTCCATCATTGCCCATATCGATCACGGTAAATCCACCCTCGCGGATCGCTTCATACAGCACTGCGGCGGGTTGAGTGCTCGCGAAATGGACGAGCAGGTACTCGATTCCATGGATATCGAGCGTGAGCGCGGCATTACGATCAAGGCGCAGAGCGTCACGCTCGACTACACAGCGCGCGACGGCCAGGTCTACCAGCTGAATTTTATCGATACGCCGGGCCACGTGGACTTTTCCTATGAGGTGTCCCGCTCGCTCTCGGCCTGTGAGGGCGCGCTGTTGGTCGTGGATGCGGGGCAGGGCGTTGAAGCGCAATCGGTCGCGAACTGCTACACGGCCATTGAACAGGGGCTGGAAGTACTGCCCATACTCAACAAGATGGACCTGCCCCAGGCAGACCCGGATAAAGTCCGCAAGGAAATCGAGGAAATTATTGGCATAGACGCCAGCGAGGCCTGCCTGGTCAGCGCCAAATCCGGTTTGGGTATCGAGGATGCGCTGGAATTCCTCGTGGAGCGCATCCCGCCGCCCGAAGGAGACCGCGACGCGCCCCTGCAGGCGCTGATCATCGATTCCTGGTTCGATAACTACCTCGGCGTGGTCTCGTTGGTGCGGGTAAAGCAGGGCGTGCTGCGCAAGCGCGACAAGATCGTCGCCAAATCCATCGGTAAGTCGCAGCAGGTAGACAGCGTCGGAATATTCACCCCCAAGCGTGTTGCCAGGGATGTGTTACAGGCCGGCGAGGTGGGCTATGTCGTGGCCGGCATCAAGGATATACACGGTGCGCCGGTGGGCGACACGCTCATTCACGCCGGCCAGCCTGACGTGCCGGCGCTACCCGGATTCAAGCGCGTCAAGCCACAGGTTTACGCCGGTATCTTCACGATTTCCTCGGATGACTACGAGGACTTCCGCGATGCGCTGGCAAAGCTCACGCTGAACGATGCCTCCCTGTTTTATGAGCCGGAGACCTCGGACGCGCTGGGCTTTGGGTTTCGCTGCGGCTTCCTCGGCATGTTGCACATGGAGATTATCCAGGAGCGGCTGGAGCGTGAGTACGATCTGGACCTGATAACCACGGCGCCCACGGTGGTCTACGAGGTGTTGAAGAACGATGGCACGGTGGTGCAGGTGGACAACCCCTCCGCGTTGCCCGAACTGGGCGAGATCCAGGAGATGCGCGAGCCGATCGCGCGCTGTAATATTCTCGTGCCGCAGGATTATCTCGGTAACGTGATAACGCTGTGCGTGGAGAAACGCGGTGTGCAGAAAGACATGCAGTTCCTCGGCGCACAGGTGTCGGTCGTTTACGATATCCCCATGGCCGAGGTGGTGCTGGATTTCTTTGATCGCCTGAAGTCGGTCAGTCGGGGTTACGCGTCGCTGGACTACGGGTTCGAGAGGTTTGAAACGGCACAGCTGTCGAAGCTCGATGTGTTGATCAATGGTGACAGGGTGGATGCACTGGCGACCATCGTACATCGCGACCAGGTGCAGCATCGAGGGCGCCTGCTCACCGAGAAGATGAAAGAGCTGATACCCAGGCAAATGTTCGACGTTGCCATTCAGGCGGCGGTCGGGGGCAAAATCGTCGCGCGCCAGACAGTCAAAGCGCTGCGTAAGAATGTGACGGCAAAATGCTACGGCGGCGACGTATCGCGCAAGCGCAAGCTGCTGGAAAAACAAAAAGCGGGGAAAAAACGCATGAAGCAGGTTGGTAATGTAGAGATACCGCAGTCCGCGTTTCTCGCCGTGCTCAAGGTGGATGGCTGAACCGTGGGCGATTTCACGATAGATTTCCCGCTGATTCTGGTGGCCCTGGTGTTCGGCAGCGGCCTGCTCTGGCTGCTCGACGCCCTGCTGCTGGCGCCTGGGCGGCGTCGTGTGGTCGCGGATCTCCAGGCGGCTCACCCGAACTGGGCCAGCGAAGGCAGCGCGGATGCTGCGAAGTTCCAGGCCGCGGTGGCGGAACACGCCCGGGAGCCTGTGGCGGTAGAGTACGCGCGGTCGTTTTTCCCGGTGCTGCTGGTGGTGTTCGTACTCAGGTCGTTTCTTGTCGAGCCATTCCAGATTCCCTCGTCATCCATGGTGCCTACGTTGCAGGTGGGTGACTACATCCTGGTGAATAAGTATACCTACGGCATTCGCCTGCCGGTCGTTCGAACGAAAGTACTGGACATGAACGAACCGGCACGCGGCGATGTGATGGTATTCTTTCCTCCACATATGAACGACACCTATTTCATAAAGCGGGTCGTGGGCCTGCCGGGGGACACGATCACGTACCGCAGCAAACAGCTGTTTGTGAATGGCGAGCTGGTGTCGCGGGAGATAGCTCCGGCAGCGGCCGATACGCCGGCACGCTACCAGATGCTGCATGAGTCCCTGGGCGAGTCACGTCACCTGATGCAGGTGGACAGCCTGGCGCCAGCTCGGGATTTTTCCGTGGTGGTGAAGCCGGGGCACTATTTTATGATGGGCGATAATCGCGACAACAGCAGCGACAGCCGCATTTGGGGCCAGGTGCCGGAACGCGATATAGTGGGCAAGGCCTTCGCGGTATGGATGCACTGGGATTCGCTTACCAGCGTGCCGAGTTTCACGCGAGCGGGTCTCATACAATAATGACAATGCGTATGCGGGAGACAGCACAGTGAATATGCAGCGTAAGCAGGCGGGTATGTCGATTCTGGGAACGCTTATCGTTCTTATCATGGCCGGGTTTTTCGTCATGTGTGCCCTGCGTATGGGGCCGCTATACTTTGAGTACTTGAGCGTGCGCGACATTATCAGCCGCACGGTCGTTGATCCCGAAACCGCTGGCGAGAGCAACACAGCGATACGCGGGCGGCTGGAAACGATTTTCAACACCAACCGGATCAGTGCGCTGAAGGCGCGCGAGATCGAGATTTACCGCAAGGACGGCAACACCTTCATTGATGCCAGTTACGAGGCTCGCCTGCCCATCGTATGGCGCATTGATGCAGTGCTGAAGTTTGACGATCTGCTCTACCGGGTCGGGCAGGCGGAACCCGTGAGCCCTGAAGAGGCCCCGAAGAAGGGTTAGATGGCAGACTTCGCCCGCCTGCAGAGGGATCTTGGCTACACCTTCAAGGATCCACAGTTACTGGAACTGGCCCTGACCCACCGCAGCATGGGGAACCGCAACAACGAGCGCCTGGAGTTTCTGGGCGATTCCATTCTCAATCATCTCATCGCAGAAGAGGTCTACCGGCGTTTTCCCAGATCGCGCGAGGGCGAACTCAGCCGCATGCGTGCCGCCCTGGTGCGTGGTGATGCGCTGGCGGGCGTGGCGCGTGAGCTGACCCTGGGTGAATACTTGCGCCTCGGCGCCGGTGAGCGCAAGAGCGGCGGGCATCGTCGCGCGTCGATACTCGCCGACGCGCTGGAGTCGGTGCTCGGGGGCATTCTTCTGGATGGCGGGGTGGACGAGTGCCGGCGCTGCGTGCTCATCTGGTTCGAAGAGCGCTTGCAGGCGCTAGCGGACGGCGCTGCCGCCAAGGATCCGAAGACCGCGTTACAGGAGTACCTGCAGGGTCGCAGCCTGTCATTGCCGGCCTATGAACTGCTGGAGGTCCAGGGCGAGGCGCACGATCAAAGCTTCCGCGTGGCCTGTCGTCTGTCGCAGCCAGAGCTCGTGGTGGAGGGCAGTGGCAAGAGCCGACGCAAGGCGGAGCAGGTTGCCGCGCGGCAGGCACTGGAAAAACTGGGCTCGCCACGTGTCGGCTGAGGCCGGATCACGCTCCGGCTACGTAGCCATTGTCGGGCGCCCCAATGTAGGTAAATCCACGCTGTTGAACCACCTTCTCGGGCAGAAAATCAGCATCACCTCCCGTAAACCCCAGACAACCCGCCACCAGGTACTGGGGATAAAAACCGAGCATGGCAACCAGATCGTGTATGTGGATACGCCGGGCTTGCACCGGGAGGCGCCCAGGGCGATCAATCGCTATATGAATCGCGCTGCCACGGCTGCACTGCGGGACGTGGATCTGGTGATCTTCGTCGTGGATCGCACGGCCTGGACGGAAGAGGACGATATGGTGCTCGAGCATGTGCGCCGCTCGGGCCTGCCCTGCCTGCTGGTGGTGAACAAGGTGGATCTGCTGGCCGACAAGACCTCGTTGCTGCCGCAGCTGCAGGCACTGGCGCAAAAAGCGGATTTTCGCGAGATCATACCCGTCTCTGCGCTGCGCAGGCACAACATTGACGCGCTGGAGAAGCAGATCCTCGCGCTGCTGCCCGCGGCCGGACACTTTTTCCCCGAGGACCAGATTACCGATCGCAGCCAGAGGTTCCTGGCGGCCGAGATCGTGCGCGAGAAAATCATGCGCCAGCTGGGCGATGAACTGCCCTACGCCGTCACCGTCGAAATTGAGGACTTTGCCGAGGAAGATGGCGTGCTGCATATCTCCGCTGTCATATTTGTGGAGCGCAGCGGGCAGAAGAAAATTCTCATCGGCGAGAAGGGCGCACGCATGCGCTCCATAGGCAGCGACGCCCGGCGCGATATGGAAGCCCTGTTCGATGCCAGGGTGATGCTGCGGCTGTGGGTCAAGGTGAAGTCGGGCTGGTCTGACGATGAGCGTGCGCTGCGCAGTCTGGGTTACGATGACAAACCGGTTTGAAACCTGAGTATGCGCGTTAGTCTTCAGCCCGCTTACATTCTTCACAGTCGACCTTACCGCGACAGCAGTCTGCTGCTGGAAGCGTTCACCCCGGAGCACGGGCGCATCAGCCTGGCGGCGCGCGGCGCGCGGCGGCGCAGTCGCGGCGGAAGCCACTCCGCGCTGCTTCGGCCGTTTGTGCCCCTCTTGCTGTCTTTTTCCGGGCGCGGAGAGCTCAAGAGCCTTGTGGCCACGGAGGCGGCCGGCAGTGCGCCGGCGCTGCTGGGTGACCGGCTGTTCAGCGGCCTGTACCTGAACGAATTGCTGGTTCGCCTCCTGCATAGACACGACGCGCATCCGCAATTGTTCGCCGCCTACAGTGACGCCCTCGCGCAACTGCCCGTGGCCGAACCGATGGAAGGGGTGTTACGCCGGTTTGAACTCTCATTGTTGACGGAACTGGGCTACAGTTTTGATATCGCGGTCGACTGTCGCAGCGGAGACGCCATGCAGGCGGATCGCTGGTATTGCTACGAGCCGGGTCATGGCCTTACGGCGCTGCCGGCGCAGGCATCGCCCGCGGCAGATGCCTACGCCGGCGCCGATCTGCTGGCGATTGCGGCGGGGGACCTGTGCGGTAGTGCGCGCGTCGCCTGCAAGCGTCTCTTGCGTGAGGCGCTTGCGGAGTATCTGGGGCAGGCACCTCTGCGCAGCCGCGACCTGTTCCAGCGTGCAAAGCAGGCTCGCGTGGCGCTGGACGGGCAAGGGGAGGGCGCGGGTTGAAGTGAGCCTTGCCGACGAAATGGACTCTGTGGTCGCTTTTGCGGTGCTGGCGCCCTGAGCGGCAGGCTTCGCCGGAATTCGATATAATTGCCAATTCTGCAACTGGTCTCCCTGGTATGCCTGATTATCCAACCATTGAAGCCTGCATCGGCAATACGCCATTGGTCCGTCTGCAGCGTTTGCCGGGCACCACAAGCAATACGCTGCTGGCCAAACTGGAAGGCACCAATCCCGCGGGATCGGTGAAAGACCGCCCCGCGTTGAGCATGATCGCCGAGGCCGAGGCGCGCGGCGAGATATCGCCCGGGGATACACTGATCGAGGCGACCAGCGGCAACACCGGTATCGCGCTTGCCATGGCCGCGGCGATACGCGGCTATCGCCTGCTGCTCATCATGCCATCGCATATGAGTGATGAGCGCAAGCAGGCAATGGCTGCCTACGGGGCGCGGCTGGTGGAAGTGTCACAGCAAGAGGGGATGGAAGGCGCGCGGGATCTCGCGCTGCGCATGCAGGCCGCAGGCGAGGGGAAAGTGCTGGACCAGTTCGGTAATCCCGACAACCCACGTGCGCATAGCACGGGAACCGGCCCTGAACTGTGGCGGCAGACCGCGGGTACGATTACGCATCTCGTCAGCTCCATGGGCACCACTGGCACCATCATGGGCTGTTCCACTTTTTTGAAGGCGCAAAACCCGGCTGTACAGATCATTGGGCTGCAGCCCGTGGAAGGCTCCAGTATTCCTGGCATTCGACGTTGGCCCGAAGCCTATATGCCAGGGATTTTCCAGGCCCAGCGCGTGGACAGGATTATGGATATTTCGCAACAGGAATCCGAGCAGACCATGCGCCGGATGGCAGCGCAGGAGGGCATTTTCTGCGGCGTATCCTCAGGCGGTGCGGTCGCCGCTGCGCTGCGTCTCTCGGCGGAGGTTGAGAACGCGGTGATCGTGGCGATCATCTGTGATCGGGGCGATCGCTATCTCTCTACCGGCGTTTTCGGATCGCGCAAGGTGAGCTGACTGATGGTGCAGGTTCGTCGCCAATCTTACCTCGACGCATCAGGCGGTTTAGACGTGCATTCCTGGCTTGAGGCCCTGCCTCTTGCGCTGGGAGACGCACATCGTGACGTGTTGGCCCGGGCCTGCGAGGTGGCGCGTGAGGCGCAAGGCCGGTCGCCGGCGGATACCGGCGATTGGGCCGCCGAGAGTAATTGCCTTGTTACCGGTCTGGATATGGCGCAGATACTGGCCGACCTGCATGTCGACCACGAGTGCCTGGTAGCCGCCGTGCTTTACCGGGCGGTGCGTGAAGAACGTGTCGACTTGGCGAAGCTTGAACGCGATTTCGGTCCCGGCGTGTCGCAGCTTTTGCGTGGTGTGCTGCGTATGGCGGCCATTGGCGAGTTGCCGATGAACCGTGATCGCCCGGTGCTGGGCAGGCGCATGGCCAGAATGACAACGTACGAAAGATGCTGATCGCGCTGGTGGACGACGTGCGCGTTGCGCTGATCAAGCTTGCAGAGCGCACCTGTGCATTGCGGGCGGTAAAGGACGATGAGCAGCGCCGCAGGCAGATCGGTCAACAGGTATTTGATGTGTATGCACCGCTGGCGCACAGGCTGGGCATCGGACAGCTGAAGTGGGAACTGGAGGACCTGTCCTTCCGCTATATCTATGCCGACGCGTACCGCAAGATCGCGCGGCTGCTCGATGGAAAGCGCCTCGAGCGTGATCAGTTTATCCATCGTGTCACCGAGGAACTCAGCCAGCTGCTGCGCGACGCGGGCATCACGTTTGAGATCGGTGGACGTGCAAAGCATATCTACAGTATCTGGCGCAAGATGCAGCGCAAGGGCATTGGCTTTTCACAGGTATACGATATCCGTGCGCTGCGCATTCTGGTGCCGGAAGTACGCGACTGCTATGCCACGCTCGGTCTGGTGCATGGCCTGTGGCGTAATATACCCAACGAGTTCGACGACTACATTGCCAACCCAAAGGAAAACGGCTATCGCTCGCTCCACACAGCGGTTATTGGTCCCGAGGGCAAGGTGCTGGAGGTGCAGATTCGTACGCAGCAAATGCATCAGGAGGCGGAACTGGGGGTGTGTGCCCACTGGCGCTACAAGGGTTCAGATAGCGGCGGCGGTATGGCCAGCACCTACGAGGAGAAACTCGCCTGGTTACGCCAGGTGCTGGACTGGCACGAGGAAACAGGCGATGCACGGGGCGTGGCGGAGCAGTTCAGCTTCGATGTTGCGCAGGACCGTGTGTATGCCTTTACGCCCGACGGCGACGTGGTGAACCTTGCGCACGGCGCAACGCCACTGGATTTTGCCTATCACGTCCATACTGAAATCGGGCATCGCTGCCGCGGTGCCAAGGTGAATGGCTCGATTGTTCCGCTGACCTACCCGTTGAATATGGGTGACCGGGTGGAGATCCTGACCAGCAAGGAGGCCATGCCTCGCCGCGACTGGCTGCAGGCCGGGCTGGGCTATCTGAGAACATCGCGAGCGCGCGCCAAAGTGCAGCACTGGTTCCGCAGTCAGGCCAGGGAGGACAACATCGCCGCAGGCCGCAATCTGCTCGATAAGGAGTTCAAGCGTTTGGCGCTTACAAGCGTCGATTACCAGCGCATAGCGAAGAAAGTGCAATGTAACTCCGTGGAAGATATGTACGCGGCTGTGGGTGCAGGCGATGTGTCCTCGCTGCAGGTGATGAATGCGGCCCAGGCGCTGTTGCAAAATGCACCCGAGCCGCAACTGCGGCTGGCCCAGTCCGGCGTCGCCAGTTCGGGTGATCGAGTCCAGGTCAGCGGGGTAGGAAATCTTCTGACGCACATGGCGGGCTGCTGCAAGCCGCTGCCGGGTGACCTGATTAGCGGCTTTGTCACGAAGAATCGCGGCGTCAGCGTCCATCGATCCGATTGCAAGCGCCTGATGAACCTCCAGCAGAACTCGGCGGAGCGAGTGATTGATGTGAGCTGGGGTGAGTCGCTGGGCGACAGTTACGAAGTGGATGTCGCGATAGAGGCCTATGATCGCCAGGGTCTGCTGCGTGACATCACCAGCCAGTTTGCCAATGCCCGCCTCAATGTGTTGTCGATTAATACCTACACCAACAGACACAACAACACTGCAACCATGCGACTGCGTGTAGAAGTGCCGGATCTGGGTTCACTCTCGAAGCTTTTGGAGCGCATCGAGAGACTGAAGAATGTCGTCAGTGTGAGTCGGGTGTCAGACTGATGTCAGGTGGTGGGCAAACGCGCATAGCCTGAAGGATCTGCTGCGGGTAATGCAGCGGTTGCGCGACCCTGACTCGGGCTGTCCCTGGGACATTCGCCAGGACTTCGCGAGTATTGTGCCCTCAACGCTGGAGGAGTGTTATGAGCTGGCTGCGGCCATAGAAGAGGGCGATTTCGCTCAGGTTGCCGATGAGCTTGGCGATGTACTTTTCCAGGTTATTTTTTACGCGCAGCTCGGTCGGGAGCAGGGCCTTTTCACGTTTCCCGATATCGTTGACACCCTGGTGAGGAAACTTCTGCGTCGGCACCCTCATGTGTTCGCCAATGGCGAGATAGAGGGCATGGTTGCGGAGTCAGTGACGGTTGCGGACGTCAAGCACAGTTGGGAGCGTATCAAGGCGGATGAGCGTATTAGCCGAGACGCCGTAGGCATTCTGGCGGATGTGCCGGTGGCGCTACCCGCGCTACCGCGCGCACAGAAATTGCAGAAGCGCGCCGCTCGAGTAAAGTTCGACTGGCGCGGTCGCGCCCAGGTGATGGAGAAGCTTGACGAAGAGCTTGCCGAACTGCGAAGAGCCATCGCCGATGACGATACTGCGGCAATCGACGATGAAATGGGCGACCTTCTGTTTACCTGCGTGAATCTCGCTCGACATCTACAGCTTGATGCGGAATCCAGTTTTCGGCGCGCGTCACGCAAATTTGAAAAGCGTTTCGCGAAGATGGAGGAACTTGCGCTGGCAGAAGGCACTCCACTGGGGCAGCTCGATGAGAAAGGTCTCGCCATTTACTGGAACATTGCAAAAAGCCTGGAATGAGCGATGCGGCGGCTAAACTGGCGGGTCTTGTATCCTACGAGTGCGCTGTGTATGGTTAGCGCGCTTCTGTAACAGCAATTTACTTCCCCTGGTGTAGAGACATTTTCTGCGCCTATTACTTCCGAGGAATTCATGCAATGCGATTGATCTTACTGGGCGCACCGGGAGCAGGCAAAGGAACGCAGGCGCAGTTTATTTGTGAACGCTACAGTATTCCCCAGATTTCAACCGGCGACATGTTGCGTGCTGCGGTGAAAGCCGAAACGCCGCTGGGCCTGAAAGCCAAGGATGTCATGGATAGCGGAGCGCTGGTGTCGGACGAGATTATTCTCGGTCTCGTAAAAGAACGCATAGCGCAACCGGATTGTCAGGCAGGTTTTTTGTTCGACGGTTTCCCGCGCACGATCGTGCAGGCCGAAGCTATGGTTGATGCCGGTGTAAGCCTGGATCACGTTGTCGAGATCGCGGTGGACGATGAGGAGATCATCGCGCGCCTGAGTGGCAGACGGGTACATCCGCAGTCAGGTCGAGTTTACCATGTGATCTATAACCCACCGAAAAGAGATGGTCTTGATGACGAAACCGGGGAGCCCCTGGTGCAGCGCGACGACGATACGGAAGAAACGGTGCGCAAACGTCTGGAGATATATCACGCTCAAACAAGCCCGTTGATAAAGTTCTATGGCAGCATGTCTGGTGACAACGCACCCGCCTATCATCGTGTTGCGGGGGTTGGTTCTGTCGAAACCATCAGAGATAGAGTTTTTTCGGCACTGGACGCTGCGTAGTCTCCAGCAACTTCGATTTCAACACGCTATCATTTTGTAAAATCAAATCGCCTTCTCCAGCGCGCAAAAGCTGCAACTTGCACAGTTTTTCTGCGCGCGCTTCTATTGTAACCCATTGCTATTGTTGCTAGTTTTGGTTGCGCTGCATTTGGAAACGCTATAGGAGAATTGCGATATGGCAACAGCTAAAAAGAAAGCACCCGCAAAACGCGCGAAAGTGGCGCGCAAGAAAATTTCATCCAAGGCTAAAACGACCTCAAATAAAGCGGGCAACAAGTCGCCGGCAAAACGCAAAGCTCCAACGAAACGTAAATCTCCCGCAAAGAGCAAGCCAACCGCAAAACGAAAGTCCACCGCAAAGCGAAAAACCACAGCAAAGCGAAAGTCTCCGGCAACACAGGCAGCGTCGGTAGAGGTATCCAGCTCGCCGGCGAACGTTACTCCCGCGTTGGCGCGCGCCACGGAAGCTCTCAATAAACTTCAGAAGAGCATTGAATCGGAGAAGAAAGCGTTGGTAGCAGCGCGCAAGCGAGTCGAGCGCGCTCGCAAGGCGGCAAAGAAGAACGCGACCGCCACGAATAAGCGCGCAGCGGCAGCCGCCTCCAAGGCGGCACAGCGTACAACGTTGAAGGTCAGAACCTTGCGAGAGCGAGTGGCAGCGGCAAAGGACCGCGCTGCCAGGTTGGCGATAGATGCAAAGCATAAAGCCGCAAAGATCGCCGCGGAGGAAAGGCTGCTGGCACACAAGGCGGAACTCGCGGCCAAAGCGGAAATGGACAAAATAGCCGAACTGGCAAGACACGCGGAACGCTGGGCAAAAGCCAGGGCGGCCGCAGATGCCAAGAAACTTGCACGAGTGGAAAAACGCATCGCCAAGCAGTTGGCTGCGGCGGAAAAGAAAGCTGCGGCAAGAGCGCGAGCGCTCGAAAAGCGGGCGGAAGCGAAATTGAAGCGCGCAGCCAAGAAGCTCGGTGTTGGCTCAAAAAAACCGGCCGGAAAATCGGCAACACCGGCGAAGAGAAAGACCAAGGCCAAGGCAAAGGCTGGCGCGAAAAACAGGGCGAAGGCCAAGGGCAAAGCGCGAGCGAAAACCCGGACGAAAGCAAAGGCGGCAACCTCAGCGCGTGTGAAGGCCCGTCCCGGCCCAAAGCCCAAAGCTAAATCAGCGGCGAAAGCCAAGCCCAAAGGGAGGGCGCTGCGCAGGTCCGCGCAGGCCACTGCCTGATGCTGTCTCACCGCCCGGTGAGCAGAAGCTAGCGCTTCATCACTCGGGTTAAAAAAACCGCTGGATCTCCAGCGGTTTTTTTATGGGCCCAGGATCCAGTGTACGGATGCGCTGCGAAACCGGGTTCAGGTGAGGCGGTTCAGGTTGCTGAACGCTTCCGGGCAGTCAGAAAAATCCACGCCCACGGTATTCATTCGCCGATACCAGTGATGTACCGTGCGTTCGCCTGAGTCGAGAAACGGTTTCAGGCTGCGCAGGCTGTTGTTTCGTATCAGAGCGCAAAGGTACTGGGACCGTTCGCCGTCGTGCGCAAAGCACGCGTCTAGGGTGCTGTTTGAATCAAGCGCTGTGTAGAGCCTTGTAACGAGATCGACCGGCAGCAGTGGCATGTCACAGCCGACCACCAGCAGGTGCGGGCTGGTCGTCAGGTCCAGGGCAGCTTCTATGCCGGCGAGCGGTCCCTGATAGCTGCCGCGTATATCGCGCACAATATTCTTGGTGTAGTTGCGATAGACCGGCTCATTGCGATTGCAACTGATTATGAGCTTGCCGACCTGTGGGCGTATGCGCCTGCACACGTGAGCAACCAGCGGCTCACCCCGCCAGGGGATCAGGCCCTTGTCGCGACGGTTCACGCGCCTGCCTGCGCCGCCGGCGAGAATCAGGCCGGTGACACCGGGTGTGTCTGTTGCAGAATCGAATGGCATACCGGGGATAGTGCCGCCAACGCGGTGGCTGTGTGATAATTAGGTTTGCCTACGGTATCAGTTGGCGGGAGTGTTGTGTATTGACAGAGCAAACGATGAAACGGGCGCCAGAGCCCGGCGTGCTCGCTCTGGAGACGTCTACGGACGCCTGCTCCGTCGCGGTCGCTCTGGCAACGGGCGTCTCCCGACGGCATAGCATCGCCCCGCGACAGCACAGCCAGCGACTTTTCCAGTTGTTGGACGAATTGCTGCCCGACGGTGATCTGCGCACTCATGGCATCGAGGTGGTGGCTTTCGGTGCAGGACCGGGATCGTTCACCGGTCTGCGTATTGCCGCCAGTGCTGCTCAGGGTCTGGCTTTTTCGAGTGGCCTGCCGGTAGTGCCGGTCTCTTCGCTGTCACTGCTGGCGCAGGGCGCCCTGCGTACTGGCGCTGTGTCCGAGTCAGACACCGCCTTGTGCGTTGTGGATGCAAGACTCAATGAGGTTTATGCAGCGGCTTACCGGTTTGAAGCGGGTCTGGCGGAGCTTTGCCAGGGCCCCTGGGCCTGCGCGCCGGACGCACTGGTTCTCCAGGGCGATATGCCGTTTTTGGCACTGGGCAACGGTTGTGAGTTCCTGCGCGAATGCAGCGGGGCCTTGCGCGAGCGAATCGTGGCGTCGTATCCAGATCTGCTACCGGACGCGCAGGATATTATTCCCCTTGCGCGACAGTTGCTGCTCGCAGGACATGGCCAGCCACCGGCCGCAGCGGCACCAGAGTATGTTCGCGATGAGATCAACTGGAAGAAGCTGTCAGAGCAGGGCAGACCTGAATGACGGAGTTCTACCAGGCAGTGTTGCTGGCGCTGATACAGGGGCTCACGGAGTTTTTGCCAATTTCGAGTTCCGCGCACCTGGTAATACCAGCGTTAGTGATGGGTTGGCCGGATCAGGGCCTGGCGTTCGACGTCGCGGTACATCTGGGCACACTGGCTGCGGTGCTCCTGTATTATCGTCGCGATCTGCGTGACATGGCGCGGGCGTGGCTGCTCTCGCTTGCCGGGCGCGGTGTCTCCGAAGACAGCAGACTGGTGTGGTACCTCGCACTGGCGACCATACCGGCGGGAGTTGTCGGGTTGGCCGCCGGAGGTTTCATTGAGAACCACCTGCGCACGCTTCCGGTAATTGCGGCGACGACGCTGGTGTTCGGCGTGTTTCTTGGCGTGGCGGAAGTTCGTGCCAGGCGCGCCGGTCCTGTTGGCCGGGCATTGACGCTGAAGCTGGCGTTGCTGATCGGCCTGGCGCAGGCGATGGCTCCGGTACCGGGCGTTTCCCGTTCAGGCGTTACCATCACAGCCGCCCTGCTGCTTGGCATGAGTCGGCAGGCGGCGGCGCGGTTCTCGTTTCTGCTGTCTATTCCCATCATCCTGAGCGCGGGCGCCTTGAAGGGCTGGGAGCTGGCAACATCCAGCGTACCGGTGAACTGGATGATGCTCGGCGTGGGCGCGCTGCTTTCCGCGATCACCGCCTACCTGAGTATTGCGCTGTTTCTGCGTTTACTCGATCGTATAGGGTTGATGCCGTTTGTCTATTATCGCATCGCATTGGCAGGGCTATTGTTCTGGCTCTGGTTCGCGCAGTAGGGGGAGTAACACGTGAACATTGGTTTTATCGGGCTTGGCGTCATGGGCTATCCCATGGCCGGCCACCTGCACGCGGCTGGGCACCGGGTGCGTGTTTACAATCGCACGGGGAGTACCGCGCAGGGCTGGACAACGCAATATGGCGGGGAGCAGGCAGACACGCCTGCAATGGCAGCGGCGGACGCGGAGCTGGTCTGCTTGTGTGTGGGCAATGACGACGATGTGCGCAGCGTGGCCTATGGCGAAAAGGGCGCTCTGAAAACGCTACAGGCAGGGGCAGTACTGGTGGACCACACCACGGCGTCTGCCGAACTCGCGCGGGAGTTGGCGCAGCGCTGCGCTGAAGCGGGCATCGGATTTCTTGACGCACCGGTTTCAGGCGGTCAGGCAGGCGCACAGAACGGCCGGCTCACGGTGATGGCGGGCGGCGAGCCCGAGGCCTTCGCCAAAGTCGAATCGACCCTCCTGGCCTATGCACAATGCATCAGGTTGTTGGGGCCGGCCGGCTGCGGGCAACTTGCAAAGATGGTGAACCAGATCTGTATCGCCGGTATCGTGCAGGGCCTCGCGGAAGGTATGGCCTTTTCCGAGCAGGCCGGCCTGGATACGCAGGCGGTAATCGACGTGATCTCGCGGGGGGCTGCGCAGTCCTGGCAAATGGAAAACCGGCACGCGACTATGCTGGAAGGGAATTATACGCACGGCTTTGCCGTTGACTGGATGCGCAAGGATCTCGCCATGGTGCTGGCCGAAGCGGACAGGATGCGACTGGACCTTCCGGTCACCCGCCTTGTTGACAGCTTTTACGCGGACGTACAGGCCATGGGCGGTGCACGCTGGGATACCTCCAGCCTGTTCGCGCGCATGCAGGCCCAATCGCTGTCAAACTCGCAATTGAAGGAGCAGGTGTCAAAGGATGAATAATGATGAGTTCAATGCCGACCTGATCCGCTTCCTGGCGCGGGCGACCACCCCGTTCCACGCCGTGGCTGAAATGTCCGCGAGGCTGTTGGCGGCCGGGTTTACTCGCCTTTATGAAGACAAACCCTGGCCTACCGAGCCTGGGGGACGCTACTTCAGTGCGCGCAACGGCAGTTCGATCATTGCGTTTATCAGCGGCAGCGAGTGCAGCCCGGAGTCCGGTGTGCGTATTGTTGGTGCACATACCGACAGTCCCTGCCTGATGCTAAAGCCTGCGCCCGAATTGCAGCGCAATGGCTACCGTCAGTTGGGTGTGCAGGTGTATGGCGGCGCGCTGCTCAATCCCTGGTTTGATCGCGATTTATCGTTGGCCGGACGCGTGACGTATGCGGATATGGACGGCGGGCTGCGCTCGGCGTTGATCGATTACCGACGCCCGGTTGCGGTGATCCCCA
Source organism: Halioglobus sp. (assembly GCA_041396005.1). Classification (GTDB taxonomy): domain Bacteria; phylum Pseudomonadota; class Gammaproteobacteria; order Pseudomonadales; family Halieaceae; genus Marimicrobium. Next base: position 67,377 of record JAWKZK010000019.1, on the reverse strand, counting down.
GTCTGGCCATCCACCTGGATCGCGAGGCCAATGCAAGCCGGAGCGTGAACGCCCAGAGCGATATCGTCCCGCTTCTGGGCATGGCCAGCGACAGCGACGATTTCGATCTGCGAGCCATGCTGCGCGAGCGATTACAGGCGGAGCACGGGGATATTCGCGTAGCCAGCGTTCTGGATTATGAACTCAACTTTTACGATACCCAGCCGCCCGCTTTAGTCGGCCTGGAACAGGAGTTTATTGCATCGGCACGCCTCGACAACCTTCTCAGCTGTTATACCGCGATGCAGGCCCTTCTGCAGGCGAATGGGACGATGAGTTCGCTGCTGGTTTGCAATGACCACGAAGAGGTGGGCAGCCAGTCTGCCGCCGGCGCGCAGGGCCCGTTCCTGCGCTCTGTGCTGAGACGACTGGCCGGGTCGGAGCAGAGCTATACCTGCCTGACGGAACGTTCCATGGTGATTTCCGCGGACAATGCACACGGCCTGCATCCCAACTTTCCCGACAAGCACGATGAGAAACACGGACCTTTGCTCAACGGCGGTCCCGTGATCAAGGTCAACGCCAGCCAGCGATACGCCAGCAACAGCGAAACCAGTGGATTTTTCCGCCAGCTCTGCGCAGGGGCCGGGGTTGCCGTGCAGTCATTTGTCGTGCGCAACGATATGGCCTGCGGCAGCACTATCGGTCCGATTACGGCAGGTGCCACGGGTATTCGCACATTGGATGTCGGCGTCCCGACGTTCGCGATGCACTCCGTTCGCGAGCTGGCGGGAGCGCGCGATGCCCAGTCGCTCGCTTCGGTGCTGCAACGGTTTTACGATCATCCCGGGCCGCTGGCGGCAGGCTGAATTGATCCGCCGACATGCGCATTCTGCTGCTCTCGGCCTACGCGGCCCACAGCCACACCTATTGGCAGCACTGGCTGACTAGTGAATTCCCGGATTGGGCGTGGACCGTACTCAGCCTCCCGCCGCGACATTTCAGTTGGCGCGTGCGCGGCAATCCGCTGTACTGGTCCGTGACGGAGCGGGATACGCTCAGTGTCCACTACGATCTGGTGCTGGCCACCTCTATGGTCGATCTGGCAACGCTGCGGGGTCTTGTGCCGCCGCTTTCCCGCCTGCCCGCGGTGCTGTATTTCCATGAGAACCAATTCGCGTACCCCCGGCAATCGCACGCTAACAGCCTGCTGGAAGCGCAGATGGTGAGCCTGTACTCGGCGCTCGCCGCGGATCGGCTTTTGTTCAACTCGCAGTATAATCGTGAATCGTTTCTTGTCGGCTGCGACAGTTTGCTGTCCAGGCTTCCCGACTATGTGCCGGCCAATGTCACGGCGATGCTGGACGCGAAAGCCGCGGTGCTACCTGTGCCGGTCGATACCGCGAGCGTCGAGGCCTGCGCTCCTGCCTGGCCCGCGGCAATCTCGGCCGATGCCGTGCGCCTGGTATGGACAGGTCGCTTTGAATACGACAAGGGCGCAGACCGCCTGTACACCGTGCTCGAAGCGCTGGAGCAGACAGGCCTTAAATACCAGCTCGCGCTGACCGGCCCGCGTTTTCGCTCGATGCCGGACGTGTTTGAGCGCATTCAGTCGCGCTTCGCACACCGGCTGGTGCATTTCGGCTACATTCCCTGCCGGGAAGCCTATCTGTCCCTGCTGCGGGGCGCCCAGATCGTCTTGTCCACCGCGCTGCACGAATTCCAGGGCCTCGCGGTTATGGAGGCGGTCACAGCGGGCTGTGTCCCTGTCGTGCCTGATCGTCTGGCATATCGCGAGCTGTACCCGGAAGCATTCCGCTATGCAAGTTGTCCCGATCTTCATGCCGAGGCCGCCGCTGCGGCGGGTTTGATCCTGCGCCAGGCGCAGGCACTGCGGGCGGGAGACTGTCCGTTACCACCTTTGTCATCGTATACCCGGGCCCAGCTGGCGCCGCGCTACCGCGCTGCATTGCAGTCGTTGTGAGCCCGGCGGGATAGCCTCTCTCAGCTAATCCCAGTATGATTTGCCCCTTTTTCGCAGGCGGCTATTTTTCATGCAGAAGCAGCGCGTTCTCACAGGTATAACCACCACCGGCACCCCGCACCTCGGCAACTATGTGGGTGCCATACGGCCCTCAATCGCCGTTTCGCGTGATCAGTCGGTGGAGTCCTATTTCTTTCTCGCCGACTACCACGCGCTGATCAAGTGCCAGGATCCGGAGCAGGTGCGGCAGTCCAGTAAGGAAATCGCCGCTACCTGGCTGGCACTGGGGCTGGATGTGAATAACGCTGTATTCTACCGACAGTCGGATATCCCCGAGATCCCCGAGCTCACGTGGATTCTGAACTGCAGCACGGCCAAGGGGCTCATGAATCGGGCTCATGCCTATAAGGCTGCGGTGCAGGCGAATGAGGCAGCAGGTGAAGATCCGGACTTCGGCGTCACCATGGGGCTGTTCAGTTACCCGGTTCTGATGGCAGCGGACATTCTCATGTTCAATGGCGGGCGGATACCGGTGGGGCGCGACCAGATTCAGCATGTTGAAATGGCGCGCGATATTGCGCAACGCTTCAACCACAATTTTGCGGAGATATTTGCGCTGCCGGAAGCGGTGGTTGAAGACGACGTCGCCGTGCTCAACGGGCTGGACGGGCGAAAAATGAGCAAGAGCTACAAAAATACGATACCGTTGTTTCAATCCGAGAAACAGCTGCGCAAATCGATCAATCGTATCAAGACCAACCTGCTGGAACCCGGTGAGCCCAAGGACCCGGACGACTCCACAGTGTTCCAGATCTGGTCGGCGTTTGCCCCGCCGGAGGAAACGGCCCGCATGCGCGAAGCGTTTCTCGAAGGCATCGCGTGGGGCGAGGCGAAGAAGCAGCTTTTCGAGCTGATCAACGGACAACTTGCGGATGCGCGAGATAATTACCAGCGTCTGATGAACGATCCGGGGCACATTGAGAACGTATTGCGTTCAGGCGCGCTGCGCGCTCGTGAGCAAAGCAGCCAACTGTTGGCCCGCGTTCGCGAGGCGGTGGGCATAGGCGCAATCCGCTAGGGAGCCAACGGGCAGGCAGCGCCTTTGTCTTGTTTGTCTGGCTCAGTCGGGAGCGTTGGCGAGGTCCGCGGGCAGCGAACGTGCCGCCAGCAGAAAGTGCCAAACGGACCAGGCCATGACGCCAGGCAGCAGGTACAACATGGCGTGGCGCAGTGACTCGTCGCCAAACAACGGATTCAGGTGGTCACTCAGCAGGCCTACCATGAGCGGGCCGAGTCCCAGTCCGATAATGTTCAGAATCAGGAACAGTACGGCGCTGGCCAGGGCACGCATTCGTATGCCCACCAGGGCGTGGGTGGTCGCGATGGTGTTGCCGAGATACACGTTGTGAAGCAACCCTGGGATAATTGATAGCAGCAGCGCCGCATACGCGCCTTCTACCAGGTAGACAGCGGCGATGAATGGCACTGAAATGGCCCCCGCGATCGCGGGCACCCAGAGGTACCAGCGCTGGTCTTTCGGTGCGAGCCTGTCCGCGATAACTCCACCCATGACAACGCCGATGGCGCCACCTACGCCGCTGATCATCGCCAGCCATGTACCAAGTTCTCCGGTGTTCATGCCATGACTGCGTATCATGAACGACGCGGTCCAGTTGGCGGAACTGTACCCCGCAAAGGCGTTTAGCGCGGCGGCAAATGCCATATGTCGAAACGCGCTGCGGCTCCACATGAGGCGGATGACCTCATTGAAGGGGACGGTTGTCGCCTCCGCTGCACGTGGCGCGCGTTTTTCTGTCAGCCCCCGGATCGGTTCTCGTAAGCTCAGTGCGACAATGATCGCCAGCACGATGCCGGGCACTCCGACCAGCAGAAAGGCGTTGCGCCAGCCAAAATATTCATTCAGCCAACCGCCAAGCAGGAATCCGAAGAGGATGCCGATGTTGACGCCAGTGCTGTAAATGCCAAGAGCGCTGGCACGTTTTTCGGGTGGGAAGATATCTGAAATAATGGAATGAGAGGGAGGACTGCCGCCGGCTTCTCCAACGCCCACGCCAATACGAGCCAGCAGGAGCTGGAGGAAATTCTGGGTGTAGCCGCTGACAGCGGTCATGAAACTCCAGATGAACACAGAGCCGGCGATGATATTCTTGCGATTCGAGTGGTCGGCCCAACGTGCGATGGGAATGCCTGCGGTCACATAGAATACGGCGAACGCGAAGCCCGAGAGCAGTCCAAGCTGTCCGTCACTCAGTAGCAGCTCGGCTTTGATGGACTCCTGCAGGATAGCGATCAACTGCCTGTCTATGAAGTTGAAGGCATAGACCACGGTGAGCAGTCCAAGTGCGTAGTAGCGGGTTGATGGCGCAGCATAAGCGCCTGACGAGGGGCTGGCCATCAGCCCCTGGACCTTCGGAATTGGCCCATCGGGGGGGAGTCCGTGACCTGATTCACAGAATCCCCCTCTTTGCCGGTATCCGCCGGCAGAGTCGCGTTCAAAAGCTTCATATTCGAGGTCTACTATGCCATTGTGCCGTCATCAAGGCCAAGCCGGGGCGAGGGATGACGTGTATTATTATTGTCATTAGGGGCCTTCCGGCGGCAGGGGCAAACGCTACCCGAGTATTCGCCAAGTGCAAGCATTTATACTACAGTAGCTGGCCAAATAAATAAAAGGAGGTTTAGGCAACCATGAGTCGCCCCGTGAAAGACCATGAAATTCTCTCAGCGGTGTTTGCCAAGATGGACGTGGTCGGCCTGTCCGTGGCCGCGGGGGTTCTCTGTGCCGTTGGTTTGTCCCTCGCAACAGCGGTGCTGCTGTTGCAGTCTGTACCGGAAAACTATCCGGTTGGCCCGCATCTGAGCGCCCTTGCCGACTATCTGCCCGGATACAGCGTATCCTGGCCGGGGGTGATGGTCGGTGCCGGTTACGGGTTCCTGGGCGGTGCCGTGGCGGGGTTCGCCGGGGCAGTTTACTGGAACCTGGCGCACTATGTCGCGCTGGGCGTCATGCTTATCAGCTCGGCTGAATTGGCTGACTAAGGTTCATCAACACATGGGGAACTACCAGAACATGCAGGCTGTAAATCGCAATGCGAATGAAGTCAATCTAAAGCTGCTCCACGCGGCAATCCGCTTCAACGCCATGATGCTCGGCCTGACCGGGGGCACCGTTGCGGCAGTAGTCGTGTATTTTGCTACACACACCTCTATCGCCCGCTGGGGCGCAGACTCGGGCAATCTGCTGGGTCTGCTGGCGGTATTTTTCCCGGGTTACTCGGTAACCCCGGGCGGTGCATGGATAGGCGCGTTTTGGGGTTTCGTCTATGCTGGCCTGTTCAGCTGGCTCAGCTACCGGCTCTACGGGCGCGTGCTGGGTACCCGTATCTCGGAAGTCCTGCTCAGCACCATACCCACGGACAACCCGGTTTTGCGGCCCAGCATTATGCGGTTGCACGGTACCAGTCTGGGCCTTGCCATTGGCAGCATGGCAGGGTTGGGATTGTTTTGTTCCACCGCCTGGCTCGTTATTCGCGGGACCGCGGCAGAGAGTGTGCATGCTGCGCTGCTGTCGAATTACATCCCGGGCTACAGCGTAACCGTCCTCGGCGGTCTTCTCGGCGGCGTGCAACTGTTTATATTCGTGTTTATCGGTTGCCTTCTGCTGGCTGCGGTATACAACAAGATCGTAGCAATGCGTCACAAGTGAGCGTCGCGGAATGAATGGTATATATTCTATGAATAAGAACGAACACGTAGTGATACTGGGCGCGGGACCTGCTGGCCTGGCCACCGGCCATGAGCTGACGGTAAGCGGAGTCAGGGTGACGGTGGTGGAACGCAACGACTTCGTGGGTGGACTGTGTAATACAAACGAAGTGAACGGATACAAGTTCGATCTTGGAGGGCACCGCTGGTTCACGAAGAACGAAGATCTCAACGCATGGTTTCGCCGGCTTATGGGCGATGAGATCGTCTGGGTAGAACGCATCAGCCGTATTTACTATGACGGCGGTTACTATACGTACCCGATCAGCATCGGTAACGTGATCAAGAACGCAGGCCTGGTGACCATCATGCAGGCCGGTATCACCTACCTCTGGTCCGCTTTGCAGTATTCTATTTTCAACAAGTCGATCAACAATATGAAGGACGCCTATGTCGCGCAGTTTGGCGGCAAGCTTTACGACATGTTCTTTCGTCGTTACAGCGAGAAAGTCTGGGGGCTGCCGTGTGAAAAGCTTTCCTCCGATTGGGTTTCGCAGCGCAGCGCGGGCTTGTCTATCTGGACCGTCATACAGGAATCGCTGCTCAAGACCAAGTCGGGCAACGAAAGCCTGATTGAGGAGTTCATGTATCCGCGTGACGGCTACGTCAGGATTCCCCAACGTATGGCCGAGGATATCGTTAACGGTAACCCTCAAAGCGCCATCCATCTTGAATCCACCGTGACGCGAATCGTCTATAACGGCCCAAACGATTTTGATGTCGTGTACACCGACACGGCGGGCAACGAGACCACAGTAAACGCCACCTCAGTGGTGTCGACGATTCCGCTGGGCGTGTTGCCGCGTATTCTTTCACCCGCGCCCGACGATAGCGTGATTGCAGCTGCGAAAAGCTTGACCTTTCGGGCGCTGCTCACTGTCAACGTAGTGCTCAAGAAAGAGCGTGTCTCGATCGATACCTGGCTTTACGTGCAGGACGAGGATATCCTGTTCGGGCGCCTGCACGAACCCAAGAACTGGAGCAAGGCGATGGTGCCTGACCAGTCAACCACGTCGCTGGTATTGGAGTGCTTCTGTACCAAGGATGACCATATCTGGCAGATGAGTGATCAGCAGGTGGGCGAGCGCTGCGTCGAGGATCTGGAGAAAAAGCTCGGTTTCATCAAGGCGTCGGAGGTCATCGACTTTCAGGTCGTCAGAACCTTGCAGGCCTACCCCGTGTATGACCTTGATTACGGCGACAAGATCAAAACCATTAACGACTATCTCGCCGGTTTCGAAGGCCTGCATATCGTCGGCCGCGGTGGTACCCACCGTTACAACAACGCTGATCATTCCATCGAGATGGGTTTGCTTCTGGGTAGAAAGATACTCGGCTACGATGTGGACTACATGGGCGTGAATACCGAACCCGAGTATCACGAAATCAAGACTTCCAAAGATCCTCGTCGGGACTTTTACAAGGTTAAGGAAGAAGCGTGAGGGCGGGATGCTTGCGCGCCAAATGGCGGTGTTGAAAACGCCGCACTACGGAAGCGGGGTAGTGTTCCATACGGTAGAGGTATAACCGTTGATTATTGGTGTTGACGCCACCTGTTGGTGGAATAGTCGTGGGTTCGGTCGTTTCACCCGTGAGTTGCTCAACGCCATGTTTCGACTCGAACGGGGGCACAGCTTCCACGTTTTTTCAGACCAGGAAATCCCCGAACTGGCAGGGTTCGAGCACGTGGCCTCCACACTTGTTGCCACTTCCCGACCGACTATCGAGGCGGCCGTTGCCAATGGCAGCCGTTCACCCCTGGATATGTTGCGCATGACGCGCGCCGTTGCCGGCACGCAGATCGATTGTATGTTTTTTCCTGCGGTATATTCCTGGTATCCGGTTCCGCCTCGCCTGCCCACAATGCTGACGGTGATGGATGCTATCGCGGAGCATTATCCGCAACTGATTTTTCCCGAATGGCGGAGCCGCCTGTTCTGGTACCTGAAGATGCGCGGCGCGCTGTGGAATTGCGATCGGGTGCTCACCCTGACCGAAGCCGCGAAACAGGAGATCGCCACCTACATTGGTGTTGATACTGCGCGTATCGACGTGTGTAGCTGCGCGCCGAACCCCTCGTTCTCACCAGTGAGCGATCCGGAAAAGCTGGCAGATATCCGGCAGCGCATGCGGCTCCCGCTGAATGCTTCTCTCATCGTCTACGTCGGCGGCATGGCGCCGCACAAGAATCTACTCGGTCTTCTGGAGGGGTTTGAAAGCGCCCAGGCATCTGGCAGGCTGCACGACACCCACCTTGTGCTCGGAGGGGACTTTTCAGGAGCAGGTTTTCACTCTAACCACGGCAGTCTCGTGCAGCGCGTTGCAGCGAGCCGCGTGATGAAAGCGTGTGTGCACTTTACCGGGCATCTTAGCGACGCGGACCTTGTGCTTCTTTACAGTACCGCTGTAGCTGCGGCGATGCCCTCTTACTCGGAAGGTTTCGGCCTGCCTGCAATTGAGGCCATGGCCTGTGGCACGCCTGTCCTGGCGAGTTCGGAAGGTTCACTGCCAGAGGTGGTAGGTGAGGCGGGCGTCTATTTTGACCCTTTCGATACGCGCGCCATTGCGGATGCGATCATAGAAATGGTCAACAACAAGGACAAGCGAGAGGCGCTTGGGCTGAAAAGCGTCGCCCGTGCCCGGGATTTTACCTGGGAGCGCGCCGCGGGACTGGCTCTAGACCATCTTGAAAATATGTACCGGGACTGACCTTTGAAATTCTGCATGGTCACCACATTCTACCCCCCTTATCATTTCGGTGGTGATGCCACCTACGTCAGAGCGTTGTCCGAATCTCTGGCTGCTCTCGGCCACGAGGTGACGGTGGTTCACTGCGAGGATGCCTTTCGACTGCAAGCCCACGCGCGCGTGGTCGAAGAGCCCGCTGCGGGTGCGATAAATGTCATTCGCCTTCGTTCGCGCGCCGGCGCCTTGTCTCCCCTCATTACGCAGCAGTTGGGTGTTCCGGGCCTCAAGTCTCGCAAACTCCATCGTATTCTTGGCGGCGATTATGACGTGGTGAACTTCCACAATATCTCACTGGCGGGCGGCCCTGGCGTGCTGAGCTACAGCAGGGCACCTGTCACGATCTACACGCTGCATGAGCACTGGCTGTTGTGCCCCACGCATATTTTCTGGAAGAATCGAAGCAAGCCCTGTGATTCGCGCCAGTGTGTCCGTTGCTGTCTGCGCTCCGGTATACCCCCGCAATGGTGGAGGTACGGGCCGTTTATACAACGACAGCTGGAGCATGTTGACCGGTTCATCTCGCCCAGTGAATTCACGGCGCGTCAACACCGGGAAATACTGTCCCCTTCTGCGCCGATTGAAGTGATTCCGCTGTTCTCCACGCTGGCGCCGGAGCCCCTCGGCGTTGAGGATTCGCCGCCCATGCCCGGCGAATTTATCTACGTCGGGAGGATCACCGCGTCCAAGGGGGTGGACGAGCTTGCCTCAGCGTTTGCGCAATGGCCGGAGTATCGACTGACGCTGCTGGGTAACGGCGATAGCCTTGACGACCTGCGTGAAAAGTACGCCACTGTTTCCAACGTTCGGTTTCTCGGGCCGGTGCCCCAGGCCGAGTTGATTCGACACTATCGCCGAAGTTCGGCGCTTATCCTCCCGTCGCTGGCGCCGGAAACCTTCGGCCTGACTGTGGTGGAGGCGTTTGCCTGCGGCACGCCGGCAATTGTGCGCGCGGCCGGCGGTAACCGAGAGGCGGTTGAGCAGTCCGGTGCCGGGTTCGTATATCATGACCTGGCCGGGTTGCGGTCAGCTATTGACGCCCTCGCACGCGATCCGGCGCGGCGCCGGGAGCTGGGCGTACGCGCGCGAGCGGCTTTTGAACGGCATTACACGGCAAAAGTACACATTTCGCGTTATCTCGACCTGGTGGAGCAGGTACGCGAAGAAAAGCAGCACCATTCTTTAGTTGGAGCAAAAGGGTCATGAGCTCACCCGTCTCACCGCAGGCATCGGCACTGGAGTCGCCCGTCCCGGGCATCAGCGTCGTCATGCCGGTTTACAATGGCGAGGCTTTCATTGTCCACAGCCTGCCACCGTTGGTTGCGATGCGTGATCGGGGAGAAGTATTGGACGTGTATATGGTGGACGACGGTTCCACTGATGGCAGCGTGGCCCTGGCGGAGTCTTTGGGGGCCACGGTCATTCACTCCGGCGGTCGCCTCGGGCCGGGCGGGGCCCGCAATCGCGCTGCCCTGATGGCGCGGGGCGAGATTCTCTGGTTCGTTGATGCAGATGTCGTTGTTCATGCCGATGCCGCACAGGCATTGCGCAGTGGTTTCGCCGAAGAGCAGGTGGTGGCAGTGTTCGGCTCCTATGACGACAAACCGCCCGCGAAGAATTTTTTCTCGCAGTACAAGAACCTGGTACATCACTATTACCATCAACGTGCCAGGGCCGAGGCACAGACATTCTGGTCCGGGTGCGGCGCTGTGCGTGTTGACGCGTTCTCAGCAGCAGGCGGCTTTGACGTTGAACGCTATCAGCACCCGTCGATCGAGGATATCGAGCTGGGTTACCGCCTCATCAAGGCGGGAGGGCAGATTCGATTGCGCCATGACGTGTTATGCACGCACCTCAAGGTCTGGCGTTTCTGGAACCTGGTGCATACGGAAGTACTCAGACGTGCGATTCCCTGGTCACGCCTGATCGTGACCAGCACTGGCCTTCCCGACGATCTCAACACAGGTGCTACCGAACAGGCGCGCGCCGCGCTCGCAGGCCTGTTTTTCCTGTCGATTCTCGCGGTGTTGGCGGGATTTTCGCCGGTTATTCTGCTGCCCGCGATGCTGTGCCTGGTGCTGTTTGCGAACCGCGAGATCGCCTGGCTTTTCTACCAGCGCGGTGGTCTGCTATTCGCGCTGGCAGCGTTGCTGTTCCATCAGGTGTACTACCTGTACAGCTCGGCGTCATTTGTCTATGTCGTATTGGAACAGGCTGCGCTGAAACTCATTGGGCGTCGCAGTAGCCGTGCCTGACCGCGAGATCGGGTTCCTTTCGCGACTGCTTGGCAGCCTGTATCGCGCTGTTTATCGGGTGCTAGCACTTGGTGCCATACGCGCGCCCATGCAACTGCTGCTCAAGCTATCGCGGCAGAACGCGGTGCCGGCGGTTATGGGGGTGCCCGCCGCACGCACTGTTTTGGTTCTGGCGCCGCACATGGATGACGAGACCATCGGCTGCGGTGGCGCCATACTGCAGCATGTCGGCGCCGGTGCACGGGTCGATGTGGTGTTTGTCACCGATGGCGCAATGGGGTTTGACGCCGGTGCGCGTCGGGTAAGCAGTACTGGCGAGCGGGTCGAGCTGCGGCGTAGTGAGGCGAGGGCGGCCTGTGAGCGGCTGGGGGCGCGCAAGCTGCACTTTCTTGACTTGCCTGACGGACGATCACAAGCGAACGCGTCAGCGGTACGCGCGCTGCATGATATCCTGGCAGACACGCGCCCTGACGTGGTCTACCTGCCTTTTCTCACCGACAGCCATCACGACCATCAAACCTGCAACGCGCTTTTGTTTTCCCTGCTGGCGAATGATCCTTCGCTGGCATCGCTTCTGTGCGCCTGTTACGAGGTGTGGACACCGCTGTATCCTAATACTGTGGTCGATATCAGTGAACAAATGGAGAGCAAAATGGCTGCACTTGCGTGCTATAAAAGCCAGCTTGCTCTGAACAACTATCTCAGCAGTGTTCGCGGTCTCAACGCTTACCGGGCGATCGCCAATAACAGTCGGGGCTATGCCGAGGCGTTTTATCTCACCACGCTGAAGGAATATGCGGCGCTGGCGCCGGCAGACTGACAGTATTCACAGGATTAGCCGCCGCGCCTGTTCCTGAACGCGCTTATACTGTCGCGCCCGGGAAACCCGGCAGACCTGACCATGCCAAGATTCTACACACTGCGCGAGCTCTGGCGCCTGTCGCTGCCGATGGTGGTGTCGCAGGGCGCGTTCGCGTTGATGGTGTTCACCGACCGCCTGTTCATGTCCTACCTGGATGCCGCGCATATCGCAGCGGCGCTCGGGGGAGGCGTCGCGGCTTTTTTCTGCATGTCGCTGTTCCTCGGTGTCATTACCTACGGCAACGCGCTGGTTGCGCAGTACTATGGCTCGGGCCAGCGGGCGAGGTGCCCCCAGGTGACGACGCAGGCGGCCATCATTGTGCTGTGCAGCCTGCCGATCCTGTCGGTCGCGACGCTCCTGGGCGGGCATCTGTTCGCGGTGATGGGTCACGATCCTGTTCAGGTGCCACTGGAGACGGTGTACTTTCAGGTGCTAATGAGTGGAAGCGCCTTTACCCTGTTGAAAGCCGCTCTTGCGTCATATTTTGCCGGCATCGGGCGCACCCGAATCGTGATGATCGCCGATCTTATTGGGGCCGCCCTTAACGTTCCGCTATCGTGGATACTGATCTTCGGGAAGTTTGGCGCGCCGACGCTGGGTATCGCCGGCGCCGCGCTGGGTACGGTCGTGGCAACGCTGTGTTCAATCGCGGTGTTTTTGGCGTTCTACCTGTCGCGAGCGCACCGCGAGCAGTTCCAGGTGACGCATTCGCTGCGATTCAACGCGGGCATCATGCGACGCTACCTGCGCCTCGGGCTGCCTTCGGGGTTGGAGAACTTCATGAATATCGCGACATTCAACCTGTTCCTGCTGCTTTTCCAGTCCTACGGCGTCGTGCAGGGCGCGGCAATGGCCATCGTGTTCAATTGGGATATGCTGTCGTTCATTCCGATGGTTGGCTTGAGCATCGGAGTGATGAGCCTGATTGGCCGTTTTGTCGGCGCCGGCGATATGGCGCGCGCTAACCAGGTGATCGTTTCCGGTTTTGCGATCGGGCTGTGTTACACGGGCTCACAGGCCCTGGGTTTCCTGGTATACCGCAGTTCCCTGGTTGCGGTGTTTGACAACGGTGGCGGCGATTTCGCTGCCATTGCGGAGCTTGGCAGCATGATGATGATTGGGCTCTCCACTTATGCCGTCGCGGACGCCATCATCCTGGTCAGTGGGGGTGTGTTGCGCGGCGCCGGCGATACCCGTTGGATCATGGTGACTTCGGTGTCCGTGCACTGCCTGATGCTAATTGTGCAATATTACGTGATTGTGGTGTATGAACTGGGGCCCATGGTGTCGTGGTGGGTATTCGTTCTGATGCTCGTGTCGCTGGCCGGGCTTTATCTGGGACGTCTCGCCGGAGGGTGGCGGCGTCCGGAGCGGCTGGCGCGCGTGATGAGCGAATAGCGTCCTGTCGCCTTTTCCGCTAGAGTCAGGCGCTGGCGACAGTAGCGAGTGATAACGGTATGCACGATAAACATGTAGCGATCACCGGGCCAACAGCAGGGATCGGGCGAGCCACTTGCCTGGAACTGGCTCGTCAGGGCGCGCGCCTCACCCTGTTCTGTCGCAGCCCGGCCAAGGCAGAAGCACTAACCCGCGAGCTTGCCGCGGTGTCGGAGAAGCCGCCGCGTGTCATTCTCATGGACATGGCGAGCCTCGACAGCGTGCGCAATGCCGCACAGACCTTTCTCGATGAAGCCGGCCCGCTGGATGTTCTGGTCAACAATGCCGGTGTGGTCAACACCAGTCGCCGGCTAACCGTGGACGGATTCGAGGAGACCCTTGCGGTGAATCACTTCGCTCCCTTTCTGCTAACCGGTTTGCTCATGCCAGCGCTGCAGGCCGCCGCAGAGCACGGCAGTGTGCGAATCGTGAATGTGGCATCGGCCGCCCACGAATTCGTTCGCGGAATGGAGTTCGACGATATGCATGCGCAGAAGCGCTATAGTACGTTCCGCGTTTACGGGCGTTCGAAACTCGCCAATATACTGTTCACGCGCAGTCTTGCCGGTCGTTTGCAAGGCTCGTCGATCAACGTCAACTGCCTGCATCCCGGAGCGGTATCCACATCGCTGGGCACGCACAACAAAGGCCTCGCAAGCAAGCTGCTGCCGGTTTTACTCAAGCCGTTCTTTCGTTCACCGGAGCAGGGTGCGGCAACGTCACTGTACCTGTGCACCAGCGATGAGGTGGAAGGCGTCAGCGGGGAATATTTTGCCAACAGCAAACTCGCGAAGGCAAAGCCCTGGGCGCGTGATGATGAAGCGGCGGCGCGCCTTTGGCAGTTTACCGAGGACAGTCTGGACTATCGCTTCCCGGTGTGAGTCGCGATTAAAATACCGGCACGCCTGCCAGCCAGGGGTGTGCCGCTATCACGATCACCACCAGTAGCACTGCGATGGCTACCGTGACGACCTCGCTGCCCCAGCCCGGCGTGTCCGTTTTGATCCACACCCCTTCCCGCCGGTTGATGGCGAATATTTCGCCCGCCGCCCACAGGCTCAATCCCGCGAACAGGACCAGTGAGCGACTGTCGCCGTTGAGCATCAGGTGCGCCGCTCCCCACAGGGCGACGCCCGTCAGCTGCGGATGACGCACCAGGTTTCGCACGCGCGACGCGCGATTGCTGACCACGAGCAACAGAATGGCGATAAGCAGAATACCCAGCGCCAGAGGTTGTAGCGCCGGGGGTGGCGAATACAGGTAGACCGGGCTCGCGGACCGCCAGCCCAGTATGATCATCGCCAGCGCCGCAAGCAGCAGCAGGGAGAACAGGCCCTTGTAGCCGTTGTCGCCCAGTGATCGCTGCCAGGCGGACTTCAGTGCCGGGGCCAGCGACGGAATGAAATGCACGCTGGCGAAGAGCGAGATACCCAGTAGTAACAGCAGCATGCCCGTGTCTCCCGAATAGATCGCCTTAGCAAGCATAGCAGCGCGCGCGGGCAATTCCACCAGCGGGCTCGTGGCTGCCCATTGCAGGGCAGCGGTTTGCGTAGCGTTGGGGTAGGGCAGTCCGTTACTATGGAGGGATGTTGCCGGATGAAGCGCAAGGCTTGCCTATTGTCGAGGTTATCGATGAGGTGAAGCTGCGCCTGCAGAAAGCGCACGAACTGGTGTTGCAGGCACCGCCCGGCGCGGGTAAAACCACTGTGGTTCCGCTGGCGCTGCTGTCGGAACCATGGCTGGGTCATCGCAAGATTCTGGTGCTTGAGCCACGCAGGATGGCGACCCGTGCCGCGGCTGCGCGCATGGCCGAGTTGCTTGGGGAGTCCGTGGGGGAGACGGTTGGCTATCGCATTCGCATGGAGAGCTGCGTCAGCCCGCACACGCGGATCGAGGTGGTTACCGAGGGCATCCTCACGCGGCAACTGCAGCGCGACCCCGGCCTTGAAGATATCGGGCTGGTGATCTTTGATGAGTTTCATGAACGCAACCTGGATTCCGACCTGTGTCTTGCGCTCAGTCTGCTGGGACGCAAGCAGTATCGTGAGGGGCCGCCACTGAAGTTGCTGGTAATGTCCGCTACGCTGGACGGCGAGGCGATTGCCGGGTTGCTGGATAACGCCCCGGTGGTGACCTCCCGCGGGCGCCAGTTTCCGGTCACTACCGTGTATGGAGAGCCGTACCAGCTAAGGGGATTCGATCGTCGCACCCATCGTCGCCACCGTGATGCGCGCGTTGCGTGAGCAGCGCGGCAGCGTTCTGGTATTTCTCCCGGTCAGCGCGAGATCAACCGCGCGGCGCGCGAACTGTCCACTGCGCTGGCTCTGCAGGGCGATGATACCGTGGTGCTGGAACCGCTTTACGGGGGTATGTCTCTGGAGCGTCAGCGCAGCGCCCTGGCGCCTGCCGCGCCGGGACGACGCAAGGTGGTGCTGGCGACCAACGTTGCGGAAACCAGCCTGACGATAGAAGGTATAGAGGTCGTGGTTGATTCCGGTCTGGTGCGCGAGGCTATTTTCGACCCCGCGACCGGACTGACGCGCTTGACCACCCGGCGTGCCTCGCGGGCGTCGGTCGAGCAACGCAGGGGGCGCGCCGGCCGTCAGGCGCCCGGGGTCTGCTACCGTCTTTGGAGCGAGCAGCAGCAGGGACGGCTGGTTGCTCACGCCACGCCTGAAATCCTGCAGGAAGACCTGGCACCGATGGCGCTGCAACTTCTGTCCTGGGGGATCGCCGATCCCGGGGAACTCGACTGGCTGGATGCTCCCCCTGATGCGGCGTACCACCAGGCTATCGGTATACTGGAACTGTGTGGGGCGGCGTTCCGCACGCACGACGGCAGGGTGCAGCTCACGCCGCACGGCGTGCGCCTGGCACAGATGCCTCTGCACCCACGGCTGGCGCACATGTTGCTGGTGGGTTGCGATATTCACGCCACGGAGACGGCCTGTCTGCTCGCTGCGGTGCTCTCTGAGCGCAACCCGGTGTCTGACCGCGGCGTTGACATCGGCGCAGCGCTGGATCTGTTGATGGGCGAGATGCGCTGTCCGCTGGAACTGGAGTCGTGGTTCAAGCGCATCTGGCAGCAGGCGCGGCGCTTCGCGCAGTTAGCCGGAGAAGTACACAAGCCACGCAAGTTCGCGCTCGCCGTTCAGCAGCAGGACATCCTGGGTATCCTGCTAGCCAGCGCTTATCCGGATCGTGTCGCCCGGCGGCGTCCCGGAGCCGACAGCGGCCACTATCAGCTCAGTAACGGGCGCAGTGCGGTGCTGCCCGCCGACGACCCCATGGCGGGTCAGGAATGGCTGGCGGTAGCGGATCTGGGCGGCAGGCTGGGAGAGGCGGAAGATAGAATCTACGCAGCCAGTGCGCTGAATCCCGCGAATTTTCGCGAGGTGCTTTCTTCGCTGGTTCGTCACGAGGAACATGTGGACTGGGATTACCGCAACGAGCGTTTCGTAGCGGAACGGCATAGCCTGGTCGGCAGTATTCTGCTAGCAGCACAGCCGTTGGAAGAGGTGTCTGCCGATGCGCGCGGTGAGGCATTACTCGGTGTCGTGCGCAACAAGGGTTTACAGATTCTGCCCTGGAACAAGAGTATCCAGCAGTGGCGGGCGCGGATCATGCTCATGCATCAGGTATTCGGAAGCGGCGACAACCCCTGGCCGGATCTCTCCGATCAAACGCTGCTGGATACCCTGGAGTCGTGGCTGCTGCCGCACCTGGAAAATGTGCGCAAGCTGGAGGACTTCCAGGCACTCGACCTGAAGTCGATACTGCGTGGGCATCTGCCGTGGCCGCTGCCGCTTGAACTCGAAAGGCTGGCGCCTGAGCGTTGGGCCGTGCCATCGGGCAGCAGCGTGGCGATAGACTACCGGCAGTCTCCCCCGGTGCTGGCGGTGAAGCTGCAGGAGATGTTTGGCTGCGACGAGACCCCGAGTATTGCCGAGGGTCGAATTCCGTTAGTGGTGCACCTGCTTTCGCCGGCAGAGCGTCCGCTGCAGATTACACAGGATCTCGCTGGGTTCTGGCGCACCGGTTACGCTGAGGTGCGCCGCGAGATGCGCGGTCGTTACCCGAAGCATCCATGGCCCGAGAATCCCCTGGATGCGCCTGCGACCAGGGCAACCCGGCGCGGCGCTGGCAGTGCTAGTTGATCGCAACGGCCGCGAGGTCGTCCACCAGCGAGGCCCGCACCGGCTCGGGGAGTCGCAGCGGACCTGTCGGATAGCTCGGGTGATCGACGCCGGCGCTGATGCCTGCGCCGGCCTGCGCCGCTGATATCATCATCGGGCTGAGTTCGTAGCGCAGAAAGTGTACCGAAGACGTTTTCTGTGCGTTGCTGCGCTCCAGATCCTCATCCGCAATCGGGTAAAGCCGATCGCAGTCCTGTACCTGCAGCCACACGGTGTCTTCAATGCCATGCATCCTTGCCAGTTGCCGCGCGCGTTCTCCAGGGTCCGCGTACTCGATCATCAGGGTGGCTTTCCAGTTGCTGCCGTCGGGAATGAGCGGGTTGTAGGCGTCGAGTTCTTCCTGGATCGCCGCAGCTTCGAAGATTTTCTCGATGCGCAGCATTTCCTGTATCTGGTAACGCACGGTCAGTGCGTCTTCGAAATGCAAGCGAAGATGGTCGCCAAGACTGCATTGCCTGGCCTTCTTGTGCGCCATCACACTGGCCCGGAATGTTGCGCGCCGTTGCGCGTATTCCTCCAGCGACCAGAGGTCTGCGCGGGTCAACTGCGCCATGCCGATGTTCCTGGTTTCATAGTCCGTAGGCCATACGCAGGAGCGTCATCGGATGTTGGGCCTGCGCAACACCCGAGGCGAGCGAGGCAATGTGCGAGCCCGCCATGGGGCAATCGCTGGTGAAATGCTGCGCCTGCGCCTGCTCTACCTTGCGCACCACCGGGCGGGCGATCTTGACCGCCTTGTCATGCGTTTCGCGCTTGACCGCGTAGGTGCCGTCGTGTCCCGAGCAACGTTCCTGCGCGGCGACCTGGGTGTCGGGAACCAGCGCAAGGATATCACGCGTTTTCATCCCGATGTTCTGCACGCGCTGGTGGCAGGCGGCCTGGTAGGCCACGTCGCCGAGCGCCTGAGGAAAGTCGGTGTTCAGCGCGCCGCCCTTGTGCCGCAGCCACAGGTACTCAAATGGATCATAGAAGGCGGCCTGTACTTTCCTGACGTCGGCGTCGTCCGGGAACAACAGCGGCAGTTCCTGTTTGTACATCAGTACACAGGAGGGAATGGGCGCAGTGAGGTCAAACCCCGCATCCACCAGCGCGGCCAGTTGTGGAATGTTTTCAGCCTTGAGCCTGGCAACGGAGTCCAGATCGCCAAGTTCCAGCTTTGGCATGCCGCAGCACTTCTCGCGGGGCACGAGATCGATGAATACGCCGTTGTGCTGGAATACCTTGATGAAGTCTTCGCCGATCTCCGGGCTGCTGTAGTTACCGTAGCAGGTGGCGTAGAGTGCCAGTTTGCCGGTGGTGCGCCCCACCGGCGCGGGGTCGAGGGGCCTGATCATCGGAGCAATGCGCTTGCGCAGGGTGTTACTGCTGAAACGTGGCAGGGTGGCCTGATGATGGATGCCCGCCGCCGCTTCAATACCCTTGCGCAGTGTCGCATTGGCGTTGACCGCATTGACGGCAATATCCACCAGAGGTATCGAAACCGCCTTGAAGACGGTATCGGTGCTGCTCAATACCCGGTCACGCAATGGTGCGCTGTCCCGTCGAAACTTCACCGCCTTGGCGCGCAGCATCAAGTGCGGAAAATCCACGTTCCACTCATGCGGCGGTACGTAGGGGCACTTCGTCATGTAACAGAGATCGCACAGGTAGCACTGGTCCACGACCTTGTGATAGTCGTCCCTGGCGATGCCGTCCACTTCCAGCGTGTCCGATGCATCCACCAGGTCGAACAGGGTAGGGAAGGCGTCGCAGAGGCTCACGCAGCGGCGGCAGCCGTGGCAGATATCGTAGACACGCTCCAGTTCCCGCTCCAGTGCGGGCCTGTCCCAGAACGCATCAGTCTGCCAGGCAACGGGATGCCGGGTAGGCGCCTCAAGGCTGCCTTCCTTCATAATGAACCCTCCGGTGGCGCGCTCCTGACGGTTACAGACTCGCAAGGTGGCAGGACACGTGCCTGCCGCCGATAGTCATCCGTCGAGCGTATCCAGCGCCTTCTGGAACCGGTTGGCGTGACTGCGTTCGGCCTTGGCCAGCGTCTCCATCCAGTCGGCGATTTCGTCGAAGCCCTCGTCACGGGCGGTCTTGGCCATGCCCGGATACATATCGGTGTACTCGTGGGTTTCACCCGCGATGGCGGCCGCGAGGTTATCGGCGGTACCGCCGATCGGCAGCCCCGTGGCGGGATCACCGGTTTCCTCAAGGTACTCGAGGTGTCCGTGCGCGTGGCCGGTCTCACCCTCCGCCGTGGAACGGAATACCGCGGCGACATCGTTGTACCCTTCTACGTCCGCCTTTGCTGCGAAGTACAGATAGCGACGGTTGGCCTGTGATTCGCCCGCGAAAGCGTCTTTCAGATTCTGTTCGGTCTGGCTGCCTCTCAAGGACATACGTAATCTCCCTGCTGCTGGTGTCGGCTCTCCGGGGGGAGAGTCTATTGACATTAGTACAGGGAACAGCACCTGACAAATTATTTGCGGGCGCCGCGCAGGCGTTTCAGGTCTTCCAGCACCAGATACAAGCAAGGCACCAGAAACAGCGTGATGACGGTGCCGAACAGTACCCCGAACCCCAGGGAGATCGCCATGGGTCTGAACAGGTGGGTGGAGATAGTGGTGTCCAGCATGATCGGGGCCAGGCCCACAAACGTCGTGATGCTGGTAAGAATGATCGGGCGGAAGCGCACGCTGCCGGCGTGGCTCACAGCCCACTCCAACTCCGCGCCTTTCTTGCGCTGGCTGTTGATATAGTCCACCAGCACCAGGCTTGAATTCACCACGACGCCCGCCAGGGCAACGATGCCCAGTAGCGAGAAAAACACGAGGTCCATTCCCAGCAGGTAGTGTCCGATAATGGCGCCGACCACGCCGAAGGGGATCACGCTCATGATCACCAGTGGTTGCAGGTAGGACTGAAGCGGGATTGCCAGCAAGGCATAGATGATCAGCAGTGCCAGGGCGGCGGTGCTGAGCAGGGAGTCCATCGACTCGGTGCGTTCTTCCGCTTCACCCGACAGCGCATAGCTCACGCCAGGATGCCGCGCCAGGATTTCCGGCAGTACTTCCTCGACCAGTGTCGCGATGACGCTTTCAGGTGTCGCGACGGCTCGGTCCACATCCGCAGTGACGGTGACCACACGATTGCCGTCTATGCGGCGGATCGTGGTATAGCCGCGCGCAAGGGAGGCGCTGGCGACGCTGCTGAAGGGCACCTGGGTGCCCTCCGGCGTGCGGATGCGCATGTTTTCGAGATCGCCCAGCGAGTGCCGCTCAGCGTCCGGATAGCGCACCATCACGCGCACGTCGTCCTTGCCGCGCTGCACGCGCTGTGCCTCGAAACCGTAGAACGCATGCCGTATCTGCTGCCCGAGGTCGTCCAGCGTGATGCCCAGGCTGCGCGCGCCGGGCAGCAATGTCAGTTGCACCTCCTGCTTGCCCGCGCGGAAGGAGTCGGTCACGTCCATCACGCCGGCGTAGCCTTTGAGCGCAACGCGCAGTTCTGCCGCGACCGAGCGCAGTTCGTCAAAATTCCGTCCGTAGAGTTCAAACGAGATCGCTTTGCCCACGCCGAATGATTCGGAGGTGAAGCCGAGTTCCAACGCATCCGGGATGTTGCCGGTCAGTTCGCGCCAGCGATTGGCGAAGGTCTGGGTGGAGACACCCGAGTAGTTGCGCGGCAGGTTCAGTTCGACGCCCACCTCAGCGATGTTGCTCTGGGCAACGGCGGTGCCCCCGATACTCCCCTTGGGAATGAAGGATCCGATGCTGCTGAAGATGTGCGATATCATGCTGGGGTCGCCCTCGCGGCTGCCGGCGTCGAGCTCCGAGCGAAGCACTTCCACAGCCTGTTCCAGGCGCTGCACGGCGCTTGCTGTGTCTTCCACCGACGTGCCTTCCGGCATGGTGAGGGTCGCGTAGAGGTGCGTGCCTTCCACGGCGGGGAAAAACTGAAACTGCATGCGACCACTCGCAAACAACGACAAGGTCAGCGCCAGCACCACGACCCCGAGCGCCACCGTCAGGTAGCGCCATTGCAGGGCCTGCTCCACAGCCGGCTGGTAGTAGTCTGTAGCGGCTCTCTCCAGAGAGCCGGAGATGCGCTCCTGCAGCGCCAGCCAGCGGTCCATCAGGCCGCCGCGCCCGGGCTCTACCTCGGGGCGCCGATGGGCGAGGTGCGAGGGCAGGATGCACTGTGACTCGATGATGGAGAAGCCCAGCGCAATGATCACGGTATAACCGAGTGGCTCATAGAAACCGCCCATCGGCCCCGGGATGTTCACCACCGGGATAAACGTGGCCATCGTGGTCAGCACGCCGAAAAAGACCGGCAGCGAGACTTCCTGGGTGCCCGCTACCGCCGCGTCCAGCCGCCCCAGCCCCTGGGTTTCATGCGCATACACCCGTTCGCCGACGACAATTGCATCGTCCACCAGAATGCCCAGCACCAGAATGAATGCCATCACCGAAAGCGTGCTGATCGAAATCCCCGCCAGTGGAAACATGGCAACCGCGCCGAGCAGGGCCACCGGAATGCCCGCCGCCACCCAGAACGCCAGTCGAAAGCGCAGGAAAAGCGTGAGCACCAGCAATACCAGGAGCAGCCCGCTCAGGGCGTTGCGGGTAAGTGCGTCCAGCCGATCCACGAGATCCTGCGACTCGTCCTGCCAGATATTGATGGCGATGCCCTCGGGCACGTCCTGGCGGGCCTCATCGAGATAGGCCTTCACGCGGTCGGCGATCGCCATGATATCTTCCTTGCCGACGCGCGAGACTTTCAGGGAAACGGTTGGGTTGCCGTCGAAGCGTGCGCGGAGTTCCGAGTCTTCGAAACCATCGACGACGGTGGCAATCTCGCCGAGGCTGACACGTGTACCGTCGCTGCGCGTCAGGACAACGATATCCTCGAACTCCTGCCCGCGATAGGCCTGGCCCTTGGTGCGCAGCAGGATTTCGCCGCCCTCGGTTTTCAGGGAGCCGCCCGGAATATCCAGTGAACTGCGCCGGATGGCGCGACCCACTTCCTCCAGAGAAAGGCCGTGACGGCGCAGCGTCTGCTCGGACACATTGACGCTGATCTCGTAGGGGCGCGCGAACTGCAGTTGCACCTGCGAGACGCCAGGCATGGCGGCTATGTCGTCGCGCATACGCTGGCCAATCAGTTTCAGCGTGCGCTCGTCGGCTTTTCCGGAGATGGCGATCTGTAGCACGGTAGCGACGATGCTCACTTCCGTGGTGACCGGCTGTTCGGTTTCCGCGGGAAAAGAATCGATGGCATCGACCTTGCTCTTGATGTCATTCGCGACCTTGGTCTTGTCTACGCCGGCGACCAGTTCGATCGTGACCGAACAGTAGCCCTCCGAGGCTTCCGAGGTGATGCGATCGATACCCTCGGTACCTTCTACGGCCTCCTCGATGCGTACGCACACGCCTGTTTCCACCTCGGTCGGCGCCGCGCCCAGATACGCCACGCGCACCTGCACGGCGTCAACATCCAGCGTGGGAAACTCTTCCTGGTGGATGTTGGGCAGGGCAAGCAGGCCACCGGCGATCAGAATCATCATCAGCAGGTTCGATGCGACCGGATTGTGAACGAACCAGGCGATAAGCTTGTGCATGCGGCTGTCGTGCTACTCGAATACGGGGTTGACGTGCATGCCGTCAACGACCGTCTGCAGCGGCGAGATGCACACCAGTTCGCCCTCGGCGAGCCCTTCGCTGACCAGTATGTCGTCGTGTTCCAGGCGCAGCAGGGAAACCTGCCGGAAGCGCAGCCGGTTTTCGGTGTCCACGACCAGCACCTGGTTGTTGTCGCGCATGGCCGAGCGCGGCAGTCGCACTACCGCGTCCGCGCGCTGGCCGCGGATTTCCGCCTGCACGAACATGCCGACCGGCAGGAAAGGGGTCTCGGCATTGTCGTCAATCTGCAAACGCGCAACGCCGTACAACAGGCGTGAGCGTTCGTCGATTTCCGCTTCCAGGCGCACCAGTTCCCCCTCCCAGAGTAGCCGTGTATCGCCGAAGTCCGCGGCCACCGTAACCGGGGGGCGAACCGCGGGATCGAGCAGGCCGCGACTGTCGACGGGAAGGCCGAGATACTGCATCTGGTCGGCCGAAATGGGCAGCCGCACTTCCACGAAGTCGGTCGCGTAGATCACTGCAATGCTGGTGCCGCGCGGGATGAATTGCCCAAGATCCACGTGCTCGCTGCGTACGAGCCCGTCGAAGGGCGCTATCAACTCGGTGCGTGCGAGATCCCGCCGGGCCTGGTCCGAGCTCGCGCGTGCGTCCAGCAGGTTAGCCTCGGCAACGCGAAACCGCCGACGTGCGTCGTCGAGCAGCTGCTGGCTGGCCAGTTGCCGCTGTTGCAGACTCACCAGGCGCTCCAGTTCGTCCTGGGCATGTTCGTGTTCCACCTGCGAGCGCTGCAAGGTTGCTTCCGCGCGCTGCAGCTGTGTGCGGTAGTCGGCATCGTCGATTCGCAACAGCACATCACCGGCGTGAAACGCTCCACCGCTCACCAGCGACGGGGACAGCCAGACGGCGCGCCCGGACACCTCCGGTATCAGCTCGCTTTGCGTACTGGGTTGCACCGAGCCCTGTGAATCGATTGTCAGGTATTGCTGCGTGACCTGCGCGCGCATTACGCGGACGGTCGTGGGAGTGGGTGCAAACGACTGAACTGACAACTCGGGCTCGTTGGTGGCGATAATGAACGCCAGGCCGAAACCGAGGGCAAGCGCCAGCAGCGGGTAAAGGATTGTCTTGTTCATGGCGACTCCGGTCGAGGCCGGCATGATACGCCAGGCAGGGCAGCGCGGGCTTCAGTTGCCGATATTTGCCCGGATCAGTTCAATAGTAGACGCCAGCTCTTCTTCGCTGAGTGATTGACTGGCGAAATACTTGACCGTGCCATCGCTGGTGGTCACGAAGAGTCCGCGACCCGACTCTTTCAGCCCCCAGATGTCAACGCCGGTACCCTCCTCATCAATCACCATGGTGGCCTCGGGGTATTTGAGCTTGTTCTTTTTCAGCTCTGACATCACCAGCCCGCTGGTTCCCCACATGGCGGCGTCCATGTTCAGCACGGTGGTGACGTGCACGGAGCCGGGTTCGAATCGGGTTTCCAGCGCATCCGTGAGCGGCTTGAACAGGTCCTTATCGCTCATCTTCGCGCCGATATACTGGATCACGTGCACTTTGCCGGGGTGATTAGTCGAACTCCAGGGCCGGAAGCTGAATTCCTTGTCCTGCGCTACCAGCTCACCGCGATCGCTGATTTCTAGAGCGGGCAAGGGCGCATCGGTTGTCGGAGCGGCCGCCAGGACAGCACTGGTGAGCAGGCAGCCAAACAGGGTGATTGCTGCGCGTGTGAAAGCCATGTCCAGATCCTCTTGATCGTGTGGGCGTTACGTGGGTGAGACCTGCTCGCAGTATAGATCATCGCGAGCCGTGTCAGGGTTTGTTGGCGCGCCGCCGGGCAGGCCGCCCGGGTGTGCGTGGCAGACCATTATGCTGGGTGGCGAACGGGCGGGCATCGGGGGGTACCAGCGCGTGTCGCTTGCCAGGCTGGCGTGGTGGTATCAGGTGCCGGGCGCTGTTGCCGATCAGGTCTGCGCGACCCATCTGCTTGAGCGTTTTACGCAGCAGGGGCCAGTTGTCAGGGTCGTGATAGCGCAGGAAGGCCTTGTGCAGGCGGCGTTGCGAGAGTTTCTTCACGGTAGGCAGTCTGTCGCCCCCCCGGCGCACCGGTTTCAGGGGGTTGCGGCCGCTGTGGTACATGGCGGTGGCTGTCGCCATGGGCGAAGGGTAGAAGGTTTGTACCTGGTCGGCGCGGAAACGATTGCGCTTGAGCCACAGCGCGAGGTTCAGCATGTCTTTGTCCGAGGTGCCGGGGTGTGCTGCGATAAAATAGGGTATCAGGTACTGTTCCTTGCCGGCTTCACGCGAGTACTGTTCGAACAGCGCCTTGAATCGGTCGTAAGCCCCGATGCCCGGCTTCATCATCTTGGACAGCGGTTCGCTCTCGGTATGTTCGGGCGCGATTTTGAGGTAGCCGCCCACGTGGTGGGTCACCAGCTCTTTCACGTATTCGGGCGTTTCCACCGCGAGGTCATAACGCAGCCCGGAGGCGATCAGCACTTTTTTAACGCCCGGCACCGCGCGGGCCCGTCGGTAGAGATTCACCAGCGGGGTCTGATCCGTATTCAGGTTTTTGCAGATCCCCGGGAATACGCAGCTCAGCTTGCGGCACTTCGCCTCGATTTCCTTGCTTTTGCAGGCCAGGCGCCACATGTTGGCGGTAGGTCCGCCGAGGTCGGATATCACGCCGGTAAAGGCCTTCGATGTGTCACGTATCTGCTCGATTTCGCGGATGATGGAGTCTTCCGACCGGTTCTGGATAATGCGCCCCTCGTGCTCGGTGATCGAGCAGAACGTGCAGCCGCCGAAACAGCCGCGCATGATGTTCACCGAATGCCGGATCATATCGAAAGCGGGTATGCGGGCGTCGCCGTAGCTGGAATGCGGCAGGCGCGTGTAGGGCAGCTCGAATACGCGGTCGAGTTCGGCCGTTTCCAGCGGTATCGGCGGCCCGTTGAGCCAGACTTCCCTGTCGCCGTGCGCCTGCACCAGCGGGCTGGCATTGTAGGGGTTGGTTTCCCGGTGCAGGATACGCGAGGCGTGCGCGTAGAGATCCGGGTCGTCGCGCACCTGCTCATAGGCGGGGAGGCGGATCACGCTGTTGCCCCGGTCGCTGCTGTCGAGGATCGTAACCGGCGTTGCATCCCCTGCGGCGGTCTTGTCGGCACAGGCGCGTTCGTCGGTTTCCGCATAGGGATTGGGCCTTGCGCGGCCATCGTCGGCGATCACCGTATCAATACTGGTGGAGTCGATCACGCGCCAGCCATCGGGCACCCGTTTGCAGACAAACGCGGTGCCGCGCAGGTCGCGTATCTCGCGAATGGGCTCGCCGGCCGCCAGGCGATGCGCAACCTCGACGATTGCGCGTTCGGCATTGCCGTAGAGCAACAGGTCGGCACGGCTGTCAAGCAGGATGGAGCGGCGGATTTTCTCGCTCCAGTAATCATAGTGAGCGATGCGTCGCAGGCTTGCCTCTATGCTGCCGATGACCAGCGGCACGTCGCGCCACGCCTCGCGCAGCCGCTGGCTGTAGACGATCACCGCGCGATCCGGCCGCTGGTCGCCGGCGTTGCCGGGCGTATAGGCATCGTCATTGCGCCGCTTGCGGTCGGCGGTATAGCGATTGATCATGGAATCCATATTGCCGGCGGCGACCCCGAAAAACAGGTTTGGCCGCCCCAGCGCGGTGAATGCGCGGGTGTCGCTCCAGTCGGGCTGGGCGATGATACCCACGCGGAAACCCTGCGCCTCCAGCAGGCGCCCGATCACGGCCATACCGAAGCTGGGGTGATCGACGTAGGCATCGCCGGTCACGATGATAATGTCGCAACTGTCCCAGCCTAGCGCGTCCATTTCGGCGCGTGTCATCGGCAGTTCCGGTGCAGGACCGAGGCATTCCGCCCAGTAGGGGCGGTAAGAAAACAGGTCTGGTGTCATGGGGCGCTCTGGGTGGCGTGCTGCGCCGCAGTATAGCATTCGCCACACCGCAGGGCAGTCACTAACGGTGGATGTCGAGCCGCTAAACTTCGCAAGACTGGCGGCGCTGGAGCCGGCATCCCGCGTCAGCCTTATACGCTTGCACGAGCTATTTGCGCCCAAATCCGCAAACAGGGTGCCACCGGCTGGACTGCCGGAGAGTCTACAGCAGTCAGCGGCCGCTGGACTTGAGTAAATGGGGCGTTTATTCTCCCCGTACCTGAAGCATTATGTGTGATCAGCTTTAACAATAATTAAAGGATTCGTCGCCATGCCCATGCCGCCCCGCACCCCCCTCAAACTCGCCGTCGCCGTCGCCGCTGCCACTATCGTGTCGACCAGTCCGGTGGCCCTGTCACAAGGGTTCCTTGAGGAAGTAATCGTCACCGCTCAAAAACGTGAACAGAGCCTGCAAGATGTGCCTGTGGCCGTTTCCGCATTCAGCGCAGAGATGATCGAGAAATCGGGAGTCAAGGACATGTTTGACCTGCAGGTCAACGCTCCCAGCCTGTTCGTGACGCAGACGCAGACGTCAACGACCACCAATTTCCAGATACGCGGCGTGTTCACCAGTTCACAGAACTTCGGTCTCGAGTCTTCCGTCGGCCTGTACACCGACGGTGTCTACCGCGCCCGCCAGGGTTCCATGATCAACAATCTCGTCGATGTCGGTTCGGTGGAGGTGTTGCGCGGGCCTCAGGGTACGCTGTTCGGGCGCAACACGCCCGCCGGTGCCGTGCAAATCAACAGCGTGGCGCCGGATTTCGAGGGCACGGGCTTCCTCGAGGCAACGGCGGGCGACTACAACCTGTTCGGCTTCAGTGGCGCCAGGTCGCTGACGTTAATCGACGACATACTCGCCGTTCGCGCCACAGGCTTCTACATGGAGCGCGACGGTTTCGTCGACTGGATCGATCCACAGGGCAGGAAACAAGACGACGCCTTCAATGACCGCGACCGCTGGGGCGCACGTCTACAGGCGCTGTATACGCCGACGGAAGACCTGACCATGCGCGTGATCGTCGACCACTCGGAAGTGGACGAGGTCTGCTGCGGCGCCGGTTCCTGGAAAAACAACTTCTTTCCGCAGAACGGCGGAACGCTGCCGCCCAACCCCGCATTGAACCCTCCGCCCGCCAATGGTCCCACGGACCAGTTCGTGGTCGATGCAGGGGGGATCGTGCTGGACCAGGACGATTTTTATGATTATGCAGTCACCGCTGCGCGTGCGCCGAAGTCTGAAAACGAGGACGAGGGCATCTCGCTGCAGGTGGACTGGGATACGGACTTGTTCGTCGCGACCAGCATCACTGCCTACCGCAGTCATGATTCGTTCGATGATGCCGACATTCTCTTTACCAATCTCGATGGCGCGTATCGTGTCAACGACTCGGAGCAGTCGCAGTTCACCCAGGAATTCCGCATCACCAGTGAGGGCGACAAGCTGACCTATGTCGCCGGGGTGTATTATTACACTCAGGAACTGGACACGGATCGCACTACCACGGTCGGTGCCGACACCAGCCAGATAGCACTAGGCTTTGATGGCAACCTGTTCATAGAAGGCACCGGCTCGCGTGATGTGAACGAGCAGGAGCATGAAAGCTACGCGATCTTCGCCCAGGCTGATTACAACCTCACCGATATGCTGGTGTTAACCGCGGGTTTGCGCTGGACCTATGAAGACAAAAAGCTGAAGAATACCTTCACTCAGGACTTTCCGCTGGAAGGCGGTAATCCCGGTGATAATGGTGGCTTCCTGGCATTCCCGCCACTGTCGCCCACACCGGATCTGGACGAGGAATTTGACGATGACCAGGTCACGGGGACCCTCAAGCTGAGCTGGTTTATGAGCGACGACATCATGTTATATGGCTCCTACAGCACCGGTTACAAGTCCGGCGGCGTCAATGCGGACCGGATCGATCCGGTCTTCGATCCGATTTTTGACGCGGAGGAGTCCGAGGCCTTCGAAGTGGGCATGAAGGCCGAGTTCCCCGAGCAAGCACTGCGCCTGAACGTGGCCCTGCACAAGACAGACACGGATGACCTGCAGACAGTGTCCTTCCAGGGCGGCGGCTTCGCGCTGACCAACGCGGGCACCGCCGAGACCTACGGCGCAGAGGTGGACTTGAACTGGGCCCCGCTGGCCAACACGACACTGACGCTGGCCTACGCTTTCAACCACGGCGAATACGCGGACTTCAAGGGTGGCCCCTGCTGGACCGGCCAGACCTGGCACACCGGCCAGCCTGACCCGGGCGATTCTGAACCCGACAACCCCGACAACGCCTGTGACCGCAGCGGCGGCGACCTGGCCGGCAATCCGGAGAACGTGGTTGTAGCCACCGCCAACCAGGACTTCCGCCTGACCGACGAGATCGGGGGCTTTGTCTACGCCGAGTACATCTGGGTCGACGAGCGCATGACGGACGTGAACAATGATCCGGAGAAGTACGATGGCGCTTACAACCTGGTCAACATGCGAGCCGGATTTCTGTACGAGCCGTGGGATACCTCGCTGACCCTTTGGGGCCGTAACCTGACGGGCGAGGAGTACACTAACACCATCGCCGATACCCCTGCGCAAACGGGCCGCTACAACGCTTACTACAATGAACCGCTCACCTGGGGCGTTACCGTACGCAAGGACTTCTAAGGCGACCTGGACATCCTCGCCTGTATCAGTCGGGGGCGGCGTGTCCGGGCTTAGGCAGGCTTGAGCCGCACTTGCGGCAATAGCGGGCCTGGGGATCGCTCTCCACCGCCGCGCAGTTGGTGCAGTTGCGCGATTGCTGGCGGAACTGCTCTTCCTTGTAGATCTGCGCGCGGGTCAGCTCGGCGGAAATAATACCCGTGGGCAGCGCGATCACCGCATAGCCGATGAGCATGCCCACCGAGGCGATAGCGCGCCCCAGTGGCGTCTGCGGGGCGAGGTCGCCGTAGCCGACCGTGGTGATGGTCACGATCGCCCAGTAAACGCTTTGCGGAATGCTGTCAAAACCGTGTTCGGCGCCTTCTACCACATACAGCAGACAACCGAAGATGGTCGTCAGTATCAGCATCAGGGCGAAAAACACGAAGATCTTGCGCGCGGAATTGCGCAGCGCGCCCGCCAGGTAGTTCGCCTCCTGCAGCAGGGACAGCATGCGCAGCACGCGAAAAATCCGCAGTATCCGCAGCAAACGAATGATCAGCAGGGACGCCGTCTGCGGAAATAACAGGGACAGGTAGGTCGGCAGGAGCGCCAGCAGGTCGACGATGCCGTACACGCTGAGCATGTAGCCGCGGCGGTTGGGCGCGCACCACACGCGTATCGCGTATTCCACGGTAAACAACAGGGTAAAGGCCCATTCCAGTTGCAGGAATAGAAGCCCGTAGCTCAGGTGCAACTCCTGGATGGAATCCAGCATCACCACCAGCACGCTGGCACTGATGACGAGGATCAGGCCGATATCGAACCATTTTCCCGCAGGCGTTTCCGTGCCAAAAATGACATCGTAGAATCTGGTCTGCAAAGGAGATTGTTGTCGCCGTGACATATGTCGCTGGCTCCCACTGGTGCCCCGTCGAGCTTGGCGTCACTATATTGTACGGCCCGATCAAAGTACAACGGGCGCGTCGCTGACGGGGTCTACAGGCCCGAGACGACCTCGAGCATTGCTGTGGTAAGCAGCTTGATGTCACTGTTTGAAGTGATGAAAGGCGGCATCACATACACCAGCTTGCCGAAGGGGCGGACCCACACGCCACGCTCCACAAACTGCGGTTGTACGGTTTTCATGTCTACGCTGTGGTGCAACTCGATAACACCGATGGCGCCGAGGGTGCGAACATCCGCCACCGCAGACAACTCGCGCGCCGGCGCGAGTCCGTCGGTGAGCGCGTCCTGCAACCGGCTGACTTCCCGCTGCCACGGTTGCGATAACAGCAGACGGATGCTGGCGAGGGCAGTGGCGCAGGCGAGCGGATTGGCCATGAACGTAGGGCCATGCATGAACGCCCCGGCGTCGCCGCCGCTGATCACCTCGCCGATGTCGTCGCTGCACAGGGTGGCGGCCAGTGTCATATAGCCACCGGTGAGCGCCTTGCCGAGGCACAGGATGTCGGGCGCTGTCGCGGCGTGTTCCAGCGCGAAGAGGCGTCCCGTGCGACCGAAGCCGGTCGCGATTTCGTCGAAAATCAGCAGCACCTGATAGCGATCGCACAGCGCGCGCAGCTGCACGAGGTATTCGGCGGAATAGAAACGCATGCCGCCGGCGCCCTGTACGACCGGCTCCACGATCACGGCGGCTATCTCCGCAGCGTTATTCTCAAGGGTCGCGGTGAGGTCTGACAGTTCGCTCTCGGGGCAGGGCTGGCCAAAACCGCAGGCCGGGGCGGGCGCAAAAAATTGCTGCTTGAGCGCCTTACCGAACAGGTGATGCATGCCGGTGAGCGGGTCGCACACCGACATCGCGGCGAAGGTATCGCCGTGGTAGCCGTTGTGCAGTGCGAGAAAGCGCTGTTTGGCCGGCTCGCCCTTCGCCTGCCAGTACTGTACGGCCATCTTCATGGCAACCTCGACCGCTACCGAGCCAGAGTCGCTGAAAAAGACGCGGTTGAGATTGTCGGGTGTGAGGTCACACAGAAGCTGGGCCAGTTCCACCGCCGGTGCGTGGGTCAGGCCGCCGAACATCACGTGGGACATTTTGCCAAGCTGGGTCGTGACCGCACGGTTAAGCACCGGGTGGTTGTAGCCATGGATCGCACACCACCAGGACGCCATGCCGTCGATCAACTCGCGCCCGTCAGCGAGTGTCAGGCGTACTCCGCTGGCGCTCTCCACGGGGAATACCGTGCCCGGATCGGTTGCCGACGCGTACGGGTGCCAGAGGCAGGCGCGGTCGGCAGCCTGCAGTGACTGCCAGTTCCAGTCGCTCACGGTGTCTCCAGCAGCTTGAGTATGGAGGGCATGACTGCCTGCAACATCAGCGGTTGCGCTGCGCTGGTGGGATGGATGCCGTCGGCTTGCATCATCGCCGGATCGGTGGCAAACGCCTCGAGAATGAACGGTGCCAGCTCGGCGCCGGTTTCTTCGGCAACGCTGGCGAACGCGTCACGAAAGCCCTGCGCATAGCGAGCCCCGTAATTGGGCGGGATCTCCATCGGTAGCAGCAGCACACGGGCGCCGGCGCGTTGCGCGGCCTCGACCATGCGTCGGAGGTTATCGCGCAGGCCCTGCAGCGGATAGCCGCGCAGGCCGTCGTTGGCGCCCAGCTCGATCAACACGAGAGTGGGCGTGTGATCAGCGAGCAATGCCGGGAGCCTTCGCAGACCGCCGGCGGTGGTTTCTCCGCTGATACTTGCGTTGACGAGGGTCACGGGCTTTCCCTGGCGGGCCAGTTCCTTTTCGAGCAGCGCTACCCAGCCCTGTTCCAGAGACATGCCGTAGGCTGCGCTGATACTATCGCCCAGCACGAGAATGTTTGGCTCATCGGCCTGCGCCGCTGGAGTCAGAAAAAACAGCAGGCATCCGATTGCCAGCGCAAAACGTAAGAGGCGGTAGAGGAAACGCTGCATGATCAAGGCCGAAAATCTCCAGAAGCGGGTGCCTATGGCGGGCACGCAGCTCGAGATACTGAAAGGGATCACTCTGGAAATCAAGTCGGGGGAGTCCGTGGCGATTGTCGGTGCGTCCGGCTCGGGTAAATCCACCCTGCTGGGCCTGCTCGCGGGCCTCGACGAGGCGAGCGGCGGGCACGTGGAAATCGACGGTGTGAACATCAGTGCGCTGGACGAAGACGGTCGGGCGCGGTTTCGCGCCGACAACATCGGTTTCGTGTTCCAGTCGTTTCAGCTGCTGCCGGCCCTCACGGCGCTCGAGAACGTGATGCTGCCGCTGGAGCTCAACGGGCATGCCGGTGCACGTGCGATGGCCGAGCAGTACCTGCAGCGCGTGGAGCTGGGTTCGCGCTTGCAACACTACCCACGGCAAATGTCCGGGGGCGAGCAGCAGCGTGTGGCCATCGCGCGTGCTTTCGCCTCGCGTCCTGCCATTCTGTTTGCCGACGAACCCACGGGCAATCTCGACACCCGCACGGGCGCGCACGTGGTCGATCTGCTATTTGAGCTGAACCGGGAAGAGGGGACGACGCTGATTCTCGTGACGCATGATCTTTCGCTGGCGGCACGCTGTGCGCGCCGCGTGCAACTGGAGGCGGGCGCGCTGGTGGAGACCCAGGCGTGTCCATGACCGCCACGCGCATGCTGGCGCGCGACTGGCGTGGTGGCGAACTCGGTGTGCTTATCATGGCGTTGGTGCTGGCCGTAGGATTGGTGTCCGGCATCAGCGCCTTCACCACGCGACTGCAGGCGGCACTGGAACAGGAGAGCCACCGCTTTCTGGCGGCCGACCTGGTGGTGAGCGGTCCGCGCGAGCTGCCGGCGCAGTGGCTCACGGAGGCCGGCGCGTTTGGCCTCGCCAGCGCGCAGACACTGATGTTTCCTTCCATGGTGCATGCCGGCGATGACGCGATGTCGCTGGTGTCGGTGCGTGCGGTGAGCGATGGGTACCCGCTGCGCGGCGAATTGACCGTCAGCCCGGACGCATTCGGTGAGCCGCAAGTCGCGCGCCGCGGCCCGCAGCGAGGGGAGGTGTGGCTGGATTCGCGCCTGTTCCCGCTGCTGGACATCACCATTGGGGATAGCGTCTTCGTGGGTGAAGCCGAGTTCAGGGTGAGCGCGGCGGCGCGTACCGAGCCTGACCAGGCGTCCTCGTTCTACGGTTATGGTCCACGGCTTCTGATGCACTACGCTGACATTCCCGCCACAGGCGTCGTGCAACCGGGCAGCCGCGTGGAATACCGGCAGCTGTACGCCGGCGACACGGCGACCCTGACGGATTTTGTCTCCCGGCTGGAACCCAGGCTCGCCGATGGCCAGCGGGTAATGACGGTGGAGGAAGGCCAGCCGGGCGTCGGCGATGCGCTGGACCGGGCAGAGAGCTTCCTGCTGCTGGCGGGCAGCCTTGCGGTGGTGCTGGCGGGGGTTGCCGTGGCACTGGCCGCAAGGCGTTTCAGCAAGCGGCACATGGATTACGTGGCGATTCTCAAGAGCCTCGGCGCTACCCAGGGGCGTATTGATCGCCTGTACGGGAGCAGCCTGTTGATGCTGGGCCTGTTGGCCACGGTCGCCGGGTGTGCCCTTGGCTGGAGCCTGCAGGCGATGTTCTTCCAGTTGTTTGCCGGGCAATTGCCGCTGGATCCCGGCCCAAGCGGGCTGCGCCCCTATCTCATCGGTGGCGCCACATCCCTGGTGTGCCTGCTCAGTTTCGCCTGGC
This sequence comes from Halioglobus sp., assembly GCA_041396005.1. Classification (GTDB taxonomy): domain Bacteria; phylum Pseudomonadota; class Gammaproteobacteria; order Pseudomonadales; family Halieaceae; genus Marimicrobium. The sequence goes on along the minus strand of JAWKZK010000019.1, from coordinate 33,201 downwards.
CACCGCTGCGTCGCCTCGGACAGACCAGCCCCTTGCGCGTTCTGCGCCGCGACATGCCGCTCGAAAACCGGCGCACGCTGACGGATTACCTGGTTGGCCTGGCGGCGGTGGCCGCGTTGATGTGGTGGTACAGCGGGGACTGGCGCCTTACGCTCGCGGTGCTGTCCGGGCTGGCGCTGACAGTGGCGCTGGGGCTGGTGCTGGCGCTGTCGCTGTTGCGGGGTGGCCGCCTGGTGGGCATGAGCGCGGGAAGCATCTGGCGACTGGCGCTCGCAGGGCTGCAACGGCGCGGCGCGGCGAATGCCCTGCAGGTGGTGATTTTCGCCATGGCAATCATGTTGCTGCTGATGCTGGTGCTGGTGCGCACGTCGTTGATCGACGAGTGGCAGATGCAGCTTCCTGACGATGTGCCCAATCATTTCATGCTGAACGTGGCGCCGGAAGACGTCGACGCGATTGCCGCTGCGCTGCAGGCGGAAAATATTCGTAGCGAACCGCTGTTTCCCATGGTTCGTGGTCGCATTATGTCGGTAAACGGCGTCGATCTGCCCAGCACCGATGATCCGACTGTGGAGCGTCGCCAGCGAGAGTCGAATTTCACCTGGTCCGATACATTGCCCGACGGAAACGAGCTGTTACAGGGGCAGTGGTGGCAGGCGGATAGCGATGAAAAGCTGGTATCGCTGGAGGAGGGGTATGCCGAATACCTCGAGGTCGAGGTGGGCGATCGCATGGGCTTTCTGGTAGGGGCCCAACCGCTGGAAGTGACCGTCAGCAGTATTCGCAGGCTCGATTGGCAGTCGATGCAGCCGAACTTCTTCCTGGTGTTTCCGCCCCGCACGCTGGCGGGTTACCCCGGCACCTTCATGACCAGCTTTCATCTCGACCCGCAGAACAAGGGCTTTCTCAATCGCTTCATCCGCGAGTTTCCGACGGTCACGGTGGTTGAGATGGATGTCGTGATCGAGCAGATTCGCAGTATCATTTCGCAGGTGTCCGGCGCGATTGAGCTGGTGCTGGGGGTCATCCTGGCCGCTGGGGCGTTGGTACTGATCGCCGGCGTGCAGGCCAGTGTAGACGCGCGCATGCACGAGAGCGCGATACTGCGAGCGCTCGGTGCGCGCCGACAGCTGGTGCTGGGCGGGTTACTGATCGAATTTGCGACGCTGGGGCTGTTTGCAGGATTGCTGGCGGTGGCCGGGGCGGAACTGTCGGTGCTGGTGTTGCAGACGCAGGCCATGGATATGCGTTATGTGCCCTCGCCATGGATGTGGCCCCTGGGCATCGGCTTCGCGGTACTGGTTATCGGGGCGCTGGGGGTATATAGCTGCCGCGCAGTGGTGTCGACACCGCCGGTTACCGTCCTGCGGGAACTCTAGCGCGGCGCTTCAATTGCGCTGAGCCACCGGCAGGCAGATACCATCGAGAAAGATCTGCACTCCGAGATCCACCTGGCGCTGCAGGGCAATGTGCCGCTCAAACAGCGCCGGCGCGTCCACACGCAGGGTCGCCAGCCCGTAGATACTGGACCAAGCCACATTGGCCAGGTAAGCCACGTCGTCAACATCACGAAAAATGCCGCGCGCAAGGCCCGTTTGCAGGATGTCCTGAACGAGGCGCAGGGTGTCGCGGCTGGCCTGGCGCAACTCAGGGTAACGGTCGCTCGGTTGCACCACGGGCCCGAACATGAGTTTGAACAGCTGGGGGTTGCCCGCCGCGTAATCGATGTAGGCATGCGCGAACGCCAGCAGGCGCTCACGTGGGCAGTCTTCGCTGGCCTCGCCCGCGCGCAGTAGCGCAGCAAGCAGTTCGCGGTAGCCGCGTGTGGCCATCGCCGCCAGCAGGTCATTCTTGTCGGCGAAATGGCGGTAGGGTGCGGTCTGCGATACGCCGATCTCGCGGGCCAGGGCGCGCAGGCTGAGGTCTTCCGCGCCCACCTCGCGCAGTTGCTCAATCGCCGTATCGAGGAGTTCCGCGCGCAGGTTGCCGTGATGGTAGGCCTTCTGGCCCGCCGCATCAGTCATTGCGAAAACCCCAGGAAACCGGTGCGAAACCCTGTTTTATCACGGCAGCAGATGCTTGACCGCGTCGCGCTCTTCCTGAAGTTCCTGCTCGGTAGCGCGCATCTTGCCGCGGCTGAAATCGCCCACCGTCACATCCTGCACGATACTCCACTGCCCGTCCTTGCAGCGTGTGGGGAAGGAGTAGATCAGGCCTTCCTCAATGTCGTAGGAGCCATCCGAATACACTCCCATCGATACCCAGTCGTCACCCGGCGTGCCGAGTGCCCAGCTGCGCATATGGTCGATGGCGGCCTTCGCCGCCGAGGCCGCGGATGAAGCGCCCCGCGCTTTGATAATCGCGGCGCCGCGCTGCTGGACCACGGGAATGAAGGTTTCCTCGTACCAGGCCTGGTCTACCAGATCGATGGCTGCCTTGCCCTGCACGGTGGCATTGAACAAATCCGGGTATTGCGTGGCGGAGTGGTTGCCCCAGATTGTCATGCGCTGTACGTCGTTGACGGTGGTGCCGGTTTTCAGCGCAATCTGGGTTTTTGCCCGATTGTGGTCGAGGCGTGTCATGGCGGTGAAGTTGCGCGCGGGAATGTCCGGGGCGTTGCGCTGGGTAATCAGTGCGTTGGTATTGGCGGGATTGCCCACGACCAGTACGCGGATATCGCGGCTGGCATGCGCGTTGATCGCCTTGCCCTGCACAGAGAAGATGGCGGCGTTGGCTTCCAGCAGATCCTTGCGCTCCATGCCCGGCCCGCGCGGTCGCGCGCCCACCAGCAGCGCATAATCGCTGTCTTTGAACGCAACGTCCGGGTCGTCGGTGCACACGATGCCCGCCAGCAGCGGGAAGGCGCAGTCTTCAAGCTCCATCCGCACGCCCTCGAGCGCTTCCATGGCTGGTGTGATATCCAGAAGCTGCAGAATTACCGGCTGATCGTCGCCCAGCATGGAGCCTGAAGCGATACGAAACAGCAGTGCGTAACCGATCTGGCCGGCGGCACCGGTGACAGTCACTCGAACGGGTGCTTTCATCGTATGGAATCCTCGTTGACGGTAGTGATAGGGCAAAATAAAGGCCGCCATTTTCGTGGCATCGCTGCGAAATTACAAGGGAGGCCGCAGGATGGACGTCACGGTGCGTGCGCCAGTAAACTATGCAGCCACGCAAACACCCATGGCCTGCCCCGTGCGCGAACTTTCCCGCAAGGAAAAAACCGAATTCAACAAGTTGCAGAAGCGGCTGCGCCGGAATGTGGGCAACGCGATTGCCGATTACACGATGATCGAGCAGGGCGACAAGGTCATGGTCTGCGTGTCGGGAGGCAAGGATTCCTACGCCATGCTGGATATCCTGATCAACCTGCGCAACAGCGCGCCGGTGGGTTTTGATCTGGTGGCGGTCAATCTCGACCAGAAACAGCCGGGGTTTCCCGAACACGTTTTACCGGAGTATCTGGCACAGCAGGATGTGCCCTTCTACATTCTGGAGAAAGACACCTACAGCATTGTCAAGGAGGTGGTGCCCGAGGGTAAAACCACCTGCGGCCTGTGCTCGCGCCTGCGCCGCGGCAGCCTTTACGGGTTCGCAAGCGACATCGGCGCAACCAAGATTGCGCTGGGTCACCACCGCGACGATATCGTCGAAACGCTGTTTTTGAACATGTTTTTCGGCGGCAAGTTGAAAGCCATGCCGCCCAAGTTGCTGAGCGACGATCGACAGAATGTGGTCATTCGCCCCATGGCGTACTGTCGCGAAAGTGATCTCGCACGCTTCGCCGACTACAAGGCGTTCCCGATCATTCCCTGTAACCTCTGTGGTTCCCAGCAGAACCTGCAGCGGGTTCAGGTGAAAAAGATGCTCGCCGAGTGGGAAAGTGAGTATCCCGGGCGAACCGAAACGATCTTTCGCAGTATCGCCAACGTGGCGCCCTCGCAACTCGCGGACACGCGCCTGTTCGACTTCCATAATCTGCGCGTGGAACGCGATACAGCGCTCAACGTGCCAGCGATCCAGGTCGTCAATCTCTAGTGTCGGTGGGCGAGCCGCTACTGGCGGCCCAGCAGCTGTCGCTGGTGCGCGGAGAGCGCGAGTTGTTCAGCGGGTTGACAGTTGATGTGGCGCCTGGCGAACTGTGGCAGATCGTCGGCGCGAACGGCTCCGGCAAGACCAGCCTGCTGCGCATCCTCGCGGGGCTCTCGCGCTATGGCTTCGAGGGCGCCGTCACGCGCGCCTGCATTCCCCTGTACCTGGGCCACGACAGCGCCGTAAAGGGTCTGCTGACCCCACGGGAGAATCTTCGCTGGCACGTGTCGGGCGAGGGCGACTACAGCGCGTCACAAATCGAAGCGGCCCTGTCGGCCGTGGGCTTGTACGGGTACGAAGACCTGCCCAGCCACACGCTGTCGGCGGGTCAGCACCGGCGGGTTAATCTTGCCCGACTGCACTTGTCATCCTCGCCCCTGTGGTTGCTCGACGAACCGTTTACCGCCATCGACAAAAGCGGGGTGAGCGCGCTGGAGCGTCTCATGGAGCAGCATGTCGCGCGCGGCGGGGCGGTGGTACTCACCTCGCACCAGGCCCTGGCGGTGGCGTGTCCCGTGCGTGAGCTCGCGTTGACCGCAGGCATTGCGCAATGAGCAAACCCTCCACGCCCGGGTTTTGCCTCAGGTTGTTGCGCCGGCAACTGGTGCTCGCCTTCAGGCGCCCGGTAGAGATCGGCAACCCACTGTTGTTCTTCGCCGTGGTGGTGGCGTTGTTCCCTCTGGGCCTGGGGCCCGCTCCCGAACGTCTCGCGGAGTTTGCGCCCGGCGTGTTGTGGATCGTGGCCCTGCTGGCGAGTCTCCTTACCTGTGACGGGGTTTTTCGCAGCGATTTCGATGACGGCAGCCTGGAGCAGTTGTTGCTGTCGCCCCAGCCACTGTACCTCTCGGTGCTGGCCTATATCGGCGCGCACTGGCTGGTGACCGGCTGCCTGCTCGGGCTTGCCTCGCCGGTGTTCGCCGTGATGCTGAACCTGCCCGTGCAGGCCATCGGCACCCTGGTGGCGGGATTGTTGCTGGGCACGGCGGTGCTGAGCCTGCTGGGCTGTATCGGGGGTGCTCTGACGGTCGGGTTGAAGCGCGGCGGCATGCTGATTTCCCTCCTGATCCTGCCGCTTTATACGCCCGTGCTCATCTTTGGCAGCGCCGCAGTGCAGGCGGCGGTTAGCGGTGTGCCGGCGATGCCCTACCTGGCGATTCTCGGTGCCATGTTGTCGCTCGGTATCGCGCTGGCGCCGTTTGCCATTGCCGCTGCCCTGCGTATCAGCGTCGACACCTGAACGTTCAGGTTTTCTGGCGCGGTTTCAGTTGTCGGGACCCCCGCGGCCTGTATAATCGCGCTGCTATGTGGTCCTTCTTTCACAAGCTGGGGTCGCCCCCCTGGCTCTACGCGATCTCCGGTTCGATTCTGCGCTGGCTGCTGCCAATCACTCTGGTGGCGCTGGCGGTAGGCGCCACCTGGGGCTTGCTGTTCACGTCGCCTGATTTTCGCCAGGGCAACAGCTATCGCATTATTTATATTCATGTGCCCGCCGCGGTAGTCGCGCTCGCGGGCTACTACGTCATGGCCGTCGCGGGCGCAATCAATCTTGTCTGGCGTATGAAAATGGCCGATGTCGCGATGCGTGCGGCGGCGCCCATCGGCGCCGCCCTGACCTTTATCGCGCTGTTCACCGGCGCGGTGTGGGGCAAACCGACCTGGGGTACCTGGTGGGTGTGGGACGCCCGCATTACCTCCATGCTGATACTGCTGTTCCTTTACTTAGGCGTTGTCGCCCTCTACGAAGCCTACGACAACAAGGAGGCGGCCGGGCGTGCCTGCGCGGTACTGAGCCTGGTGGGTACCGTCAATATTCCCATTATCTACAAGTCGGTAGACTGGTGGTACAGCCTGCACCAGCCAGCCTCTATCAAGTTTACCGGCGAATCCACGATCGACAGCAGCATGCTCTATCCACTGTTCCTGATGATCTGTGCGTTCTATGCGTTATTCACCTGTTGTCTGCTGATGAATATGCGCGCTGAACTGCTCAAACGCGGGGCGCGTACCCAGTGGGTCAGGCAACTGGCCGGTGGAGAGGCGGCCTCCTGATGTACTTCGACAGTTTTCACGCGCTGCTGGTGATGGACGGCCACGGCGGTTTCGTCTGGAGCGCCTACGCGTTGACGCTGCTGGTTATCGCGTTTCTGCTGCTGGCACCGGTCATACGTCGAAAACGCCTGCTGCGCGAGCTGCGCGGCGTCCTCAGGCGCGCGAAGGGTGGCAGGGCACGCGTCAATGAAGGGGAGACAAGCTGATGCATCCGGTGCGTCGACAGCGATTGCTACTCGTAGTGTTTCTGGTGGTGTTTTCCAGTGCCGCGATAGGCCTGGTCACCTACGCGATGCGTGGCAACATCAACCTGTTTTTCCCACCCGCGCAGGTGGCACAGGGCAAGGCGCCCGTCGGACAGCCCATTCGCGTGGGCGGTATGGTGGTGGAGGGCAGTGTGCAGCGTAGTAGCGACAGTCTTGAAATTGCCTTCCAGCTCACGGATTTCAAGGCCAGCGTAGACGTGGTGTACGAGGGGATCCTGCCCGATCTGTTCGACGAGGGGCAGGGCGCGGTGGCCTCCGGCGAGCTCGACGCCTCTGGCGTGCTGCGCGCCACGGAAGTGCTGGCCAAGCACGACGAAAACTACATGCCACCAGAGGTGGCGGAGGCGCTTGAGCAATCCGGCTACGATCACAAGGGGAAGCCACAATGATCCCTGAACTCGGCCATTTCGCGCTGATCATCGCGCTTTGCCTGTCGCTGCTGTTGACCGTGATTCCCCTGTGGGGCGCCTGGCGGCGAAACCTCACCGCCATGGCACTCGCGCCCGGTTTGTCGCTGGGTGTGCTGTGCTTCGTCGTTATCGCTTTCGCGTGCCTGGCCTGGGCATTCATAACCGACGATTTCTCGGTCAAGGTCGTCGCGGCTAACAGCAACAGCCTGCTTCCGATGATGTACAAGTTTTCCGCCCTCTGGGGTAATCATGAAGGCTCTCTGCTGCTCTGGGCCCTCATCCTGGCGCTGTGGACGGCGGCCGTGGCGGTGTTCAGTCGAGAGTTGCCCTTACTGATGCTGTCGCGGGTACTGGCAATCATGGGTGCCGTGGGGGTTGGGTTTCTGTCGTTTTCACTGCTCACGTCCAACCCGTTTGCGCGCCTGTTACCGGGTACTCCACTTGATGGCTCAGACCTCAACCCCTTGCTGCAGGATCCGGGTCTCATCATTCACCCGCCACTGTTGTACATGGGCTACGTGGGGTTCTCCGTCGCCTTCGCCTTTGCTATCGCGGCACTGCTGGGAGGTCGCCTGGATGCGTCCTGGGCGCGGTGGTCGCGCCCGTGGACCAATGTCGCCTGGGCGTTCCTCACCCTGGGTATCATGCTCGGGAGCTGGTGGGCCTACTATGAGTTGGGCTGGGGCGGCTGGTGGTTTTGGGATCCGGTGGAAAACGCCTCTTTCATGCCCTGGCTCGCGGGTACGGCGCTGATACATTCTCTGGCGGCAACCGAAAAACGCGGCCTGTTCAAGAGCTGGACGGTGCTGCTGGCGATCTTTGCCTTTTCGCTGAGCTTGCTGGGCACGTTCCTCGTGCGCTCCGGCGTGTTGACCTCGGTGCATGCTTTCGCCACGGATCCCGAGCGCGGCCTGTTCATTCTGGTGTTCCTCGCCATCGTCGTCGGCGGCTCGCTCACGCTGTACGCGGTGCGTGCGCCCGCCGTCAGCAGTCGAGTAGGCTTTGAATGGGTATCGCGCGAGAGCCTGCTGCTGTTTAACAATGTGGTGTTTCTGGTAGCAACCCTGACGGTGCTGTTCGGCACGCTGTTCCCACTGATCATGGATGCACTGGGGCAGGGCAAGGTGTCGGTCGGGCCGCCGTATTTCAACGCGGTCTTCGTGCCCCTCATGGCCTTGCTTGCGCCGTTGATGGGCTTTGGCCCGGTATCGCGCTGGAAGCGTGACAAAACGAGTCGCTGGCGCGCTGAACTCGCTCTGCCGGCGGTGGCGGCACTGCTGTGCGCCATTACGCTGCCCCTGTTGAGTGCGCCCTATAATGTCTGGGTGGCGCTTGCCGTGTTACTGGCCGCTTGGCTGGTGCTGGGGCTGGTGCGCGATGTGTGGTTGCGCCTGCGCAGTGGCAGCCACCTGGCGGCCGGCCTGCGGCGTCTCACCCCGAGCTATCTGGGCATGGTGCTCGCGCACCTGGGCTTCGCTGCCTGTATCGTTGGCGTGGTGGCCACCAGCCAGTACTCGCTGGAACACGACCTGAAAATGCAGCCAGGTGATGCGCGCACGGTGGCAGGCTACGAGTTCAGGTTTCTGGAGATCGCGCAGGTGCGCGGCCCCAATTTTATTGCCGAGGAAGGGCGGTTCGAAGTGTATCAGGGCGGCGAACTGGTGGCCGAACTGGCGCCGCAGAAGCGCCGCTACCTGGCCTCGGGGCAGGTAATGACCGAGGCGGCGATCGATGCCGGGCTGTTTCGCGATTTGTTCGTGGCCATGGGTGAGCCTATTGGTGATGAGGGCGCCTGGGCCATGCGGTTGCACTACAAGCCCATGGTGCGCTGGATGTGGATCGGCGCGATTTTCATGGCATTGGGCGCTTTCTGCACGGTACTCGACAAGCGGTATCGTCGTCAGCGGGTGACGGCAACCAGCGGGCAGCGGGGGCTTGCGTATGGCGCCCAGGCTTAAACTTTTCCTGCCGCTGTTCCTGTTCGCTGTGCTGGCCCTGTTTCTGTTTCGGGGGCTGTCGCTGGATCCGACGGAGATGCCGTCGGCGCTGATCGACCGCCCCATGCCTGCCTTCAGCCTGCCTGAACTGGCATCCGGGAAAGTGCTCACGGGCGAGGATGTCGCCGGGCAGGTGAGCCTGCTGAACGTGTGGGCCACCTGGTGCGTCTCCTGTCGTGTGGAGCACCCTTACCTGCAGCAGTTGGCCGACAGCGGCGTGACGATACTCGGTTTGAATTATAAGGATGAGGACGCGGCGGCCCTGCGCTGGCTGCAGGAGTTGGGGAATCCCTATCAGTTCAACATTGCCGATCGGCAGGGTACGCTGGCGCTTGATCTCGGGGTTTACGGCGCCCCGGAAACCTACCTGCTTGATGCCGAGGGCGTCATTCGCTATCGCCATGTGGGCGTGGTGGACGAGCGGGTCTGGCAGACGATCCTTCAGCCGCTGTATAGCGAATTGCTGGCCGTCGAGGGAGCCGGCCAATGAACGCTTCGCTGCGCGCGCCGTTGCGCATATCACTGCATAGACTGGTCTTCGCGTGGCTGGCGCTGTGGTCTTTGCAGTGCGCGGCTGTCATCGAAACCTATGAGTTCAGCGACCCGGCCCTTGAGGAGCGGTACCAGTTGCTCAGCGCCGAGTTGCGATGCCCCAAATGCCAGAACCAGAACATCGCGGACTCCAATGCGCCGATCGCCAGGGATCTGCGCCGCCTGCTGTACGAACAGTTGGAGGCAGGCGCTTCCGACGACGCCATTCTTGATCACATGGTGGCGCGCTACGGTGAGTTTGTGCGTTATCGCCCGCGTTTCGCCGGGGCCACGGCAATTCTCTGGCTTGCACCGGTGATCCTGCTGCTTGCCGGTGTCGCCATTCTCGCGATGACACTCCGTTCACGTACGTCGCGTGGCTCCGATACCGCATTGAGTGACGCGGAGCGCGCGCGCCTGCAAGCTCTGCTCACGGAAAAGGAGGGGTCGGGTTGACGAACTTCTATCTGGTCTGCGCCGGCCTGGTCCTGCTCAGTAGCGTGTTTTTCCTGTTCCCCCGTGTGCCGCCGCGCGCGGAGGAGGGCGATATGGCGAATGAGAACCTCCAGTGGTTCCGCCTGCGTCAGCGCGAGTTGGCTCAGGAAGGCGCCGACGCGCTGGAAGAGGATGCCAGGCTGCGCCTGCTGGAAGACTCCATCGAGCCCAGTGCGGTAGCGGCAGCGCCCGTCGTGCGCGGATTTCCCACCTGGACGCTGCTTCCCGTCGTGGCGGTAATGGCCGCGATCCTGTATTACGCTCTCGGTGGCGCGCGGGATGTCATCATTACCCGCCAACTGGACACCCTGAGCGACCAGACCAGCGATGCGGAGATGGGACAACTTATCAGTGCCCTGCAGACCCGCGCCGCGCAGCGTCCGGATAATCTGCACTACACGGCGCTGCTGGGGCGCTACTACATGGGGCAGGGCGATTACACGCGCGCGCTGGAGGCCTACGAGACGCTGGCGACCGCTGTCCCCGAGGACGCGCAGGCGCTGGCGTACGCTGCGCAGGCCGAGTACCTCGCTGCCGGCAGGCAGCTCACCGACAGCGCGCGTTTACGAGCGGAGCAGGCACTCGCGGCAGACCCGCAACAGCGCAGCGCGCTGGGGCTGCTGGGTATGGCGTCGTTCGAACAGGGTCAGTACCGCGCAGCCATCAGCTACTGGGAGCGCCTCTTGGCCCTTGAGCCGCCGGGTTCCGAGGGCGCGCAGATGATTTCCGGTGTGCTCCAGAGGGCCCGCGAAGCACTGGGTGAGCCACCGGCGCCCGTTTCCGGGGAACAGTCAACGGAGGTGGCGTCAACCGCCGATCCTGAATCAACGGCGGGCGTCAGCGTGCGTGTCAGCCTGCCGCAGGGCGCGCAGGTGGCCGCTGACGAGACGGTCTTCGTGCTGGCGCGCAATGCGCAATCCGACAGCCGCATGCCCATCGCGGTGCAGCGGCTGCGTGCAGGGCAACTGCCCTTCACGCTGCGACTGGATGACCGCAATTCGATGGCAGGGCAAACATTGTCGTCAGTTGCGGCGGTGGAAGTCGTGGCGCAGGTGTCGCCCGATGGTCGACCCGGTGAAGCGAACGCGACCTGGGTAGGGCGCGTCGGACCGCTGGTGCCGGGAGCAGACAGCACAGCGGTGCCGCTGTTGCTCGCGCCCAATACGCCCTGACTCCTGGCCGCTGTGCCCTCCCGGGCGTGGCGCAACGCGAATTTCCTGCATATTTCCGGCTCAGGCATAGTGTTGCCGTGGGAAAGCCTATACACTATATGTAGTGTTTCGGGGTGGCAGGGTTTTGCCTGAAAAAACGCAAAAACGCCATGTAAATCAGGAACATACGAATAAAACTTAAGGTAGCATGCGACTAAAGACGATCAAACTGGCCGGTTTCAAATCGTTTGTAGACCCCACGAGCGTCCATTTCCCGAGCAACATGTGCGCCATCGTTGGCCCCAACGGGTGTGGCAAATCCAATGTGATCGACGCTGTGCGCTGGGTGATGGGCGAGAGTTCGGCCAAGAACCTGCGTGGCGAATCCATGGCCGACGTCATTTTCAACGGCTCGGTGAACCGCCAGCCGGTGGGGCAGGCGTCTATCGAACTGGTGTTCGACAATAGCGAAGGGCGCCTCGGTGGCGAGTACGCAAGTTATGCGGAAATATCCACCAAACGCCAGGTTTCACGCGAGGGACAGTCGGAATATTTCCTCAACGGCACGCGTTGCCGCCGACGCGATATCACGGATATTTTTCTCGGCACCGGTCTTGGCCCGCGCAGCTATGCCATCATCGAGCAGGGCATGATCAGTCGGCTGATTGAGTCGAAGCCTGAAGAGCTGCGGGTGTTCATTGAAGAAGCCGCGGGCATTTCCAAGTATAAGGAGCGCCGCAAGGAAACCGAGAGCCGCATGCGCCGCACGCTGGAAAACCTCGAGCGGCTGACGGACCTGCGCGATGAACTCGCTCGCCAGCTTCAGCACCTTGAGCGCCAGGCGCAGGCGGCGGAAAAGTACGCCGAGTTCAAAGCCGAGGAACGTACGCTGAAGGCGCAGCTACTGGCTTTGCAGTGGCGGGCACTGGATGCCCAGATCACCGCGGCCAGCCGCGCCATTGGTGAGCTTGAGGTCAGCCTGGAAGCGGTGCATAGCGAACATCAGCAGGTTGAAACGGCGATTGAGCAGCACCGTGTTGAGCATGCCGATCGCACCGATGCGTTCAACACGGTACAGGCGAGGTATTACACACTCGGTTCCGAAGTCACCCGTCTTGAGCAGAACATTGCCCATCAGCAGGAGCGGGCGCGACAGTTCGAGCTCGACCTTAGTCAGACACGCGCAAACCTGGAGGAGGCGGAGAGTCACCTTGCTGACGATCGCCGGAAGCTGCAATCCTGGGAGGAGGAGGTGATCCTGCTCGAGCCCGAGCGCGAGCGCCTGCAGGCGGTGGAGGCAGCCTCGGCCGAGGCCCTTCTGGCCGCGGAGGCGGCCATGCACGACTGGCAGCAGGCCTGGGACAGCTTTAATCAGGAGGCGGCTGAACCGCGGCAGCAGGCCGAAGTCCAGCAATCGCGAATACAGCATCTTGAGCAGGTGCTGCAGCGGCTGAGCGCGCGCACCACGCAGTTGGAAGAAGAGCGTAGTGGGCTCGTGACGGGCGATGCTGACGTTCAGGTGCAGGAGCTGTCCGATCAGCTGACCGCTCTCGAGCAGGTCATGGCCGAACAGGAACAGCAGGTGGAATCACTGGTGGAGAAGATCGGTGATACCCGGGAGCAGAACAGCCGGTTGTCGGGTGAGTTGAGTGAGACCCGGTCTTCCGTGCAGCAGATGCGTGGGCGTATGGCCTCACTGGAGGCCCTGGAGCAGGCTGCGGCGGAAGACGTCGGCAAGGGCGTGGGCACCTGGCTGGCCAATCGCCAGCTTCAGGGCAATGCTCGGCTGCTGGATGAGCTGCGGGTCGAAGCCGGCTGGCAGCGTGCGGTAGAGACGGTGCTCGGCGATTATCTGCAGGCCGTGTGCGTCAGTGATATCGGTGCGCTCGGCGATGCAGTTCAAGCGTTCGATGGCGGGCAACTGATGCTGGTGGAGCCCGCGCCGGACGCAAGCGAGGAGGCAGACAGCCTCGCGGCGAAAGTCCGCGGCAGTGGCGCCGCGCAGGCGCTGCTCTCAGGCGTTCGCGCGGTCGACGACCTGCAGGCTGCCCTGGCGCTGCGACCCTCGCTGGCGACGCACGAATCTGTGATAACGCGGGATGGTATCTGGCTGGGGGCGCATTGGCTGCGCGTGGCGCGCTTGTCCGGTGAGGAAGGCGGCATCATCAATCGCCGCGAGGAACTCGATTCCCTTGCAGCCCGCTGTGACGAGGCTCAGCAGCGCGAGGCGCAATTGGGCGATCGCCTGAAAGATTCCGAGCGACAGCTGCGTGAGTTGGAAGAGCAGCGTCAGGTCGCTCAGCGTGATCTGCAGGCGCGTACCCGGGAGCATGCGGACATCAGCGCCAGTCTCTCCGGGCAGCGTGCCCGGCTGGAGCAGATCGCCGTGCGTGGTGAGCGTATCGTTGAAGACATCCGCCAGGCGCGGGAACAGTTTGCCCAGGAGCAGCAGTCAATCGCCGAGGCGCGACAGATACTGTCGCAGTCGATCGAGCTGATGGAGAACGATTCACAGCGGCGCGAGGAATTGCTCACGACGCGCGACGAGACGCGCGGCAGGCTGGACGCTGCGCGACAGCAGGCGCGGCATGACAAGGATGCCGCGCACCAGGTGGCGATGCGCTTCCAGGGTCTCTCGACACAGTTGCAGTCCATGCGCGAGTCGATCGAGCGCAGTGATCGCCAGGTGGAACAGCTGCGTGAGCGCAGCGCGACACTGGCGCAGGCGCGCGAGGAAAACGACAGCCCACTGCCCGAGCTCAGGCTGCAACTGGAGGAACAGCTGGAGCAGCGCCTGCACGCGGAAACGGCGCTCAGTGCAGCGCGCCAGAGCGTGGCGGAGGTCGATCATGCGCTGCGCGAGGCGGAGCGCGAGCGCGCCCAGATCGAGCAGCGCGCCAACACCCTGCGCAGTGAGCTGGAACAGCAGCGCATCGCCAACCAGACCTTGCAGGTTCAGAGGAGCGCGGCCGAGCGTCAGTTGGCAGAGGACGAGCAGGATGTGGACACGCTGCTTGCGGCGTTGCCGGAAGACGCCAGCGAGCCGGAGTGGCAACGTGCCCTGGAGAAGGTCGCCGCGCGGATCGCGCGTCTGGGCCCCATCAATCTGGCCGCTATCGACGAGTACACCCTGCAGTCGGAGCGCAAGACGTATCTGGACGCCCAGAATGAAGATCTCACCACTGCTCTGGAAACGCTGGAGTCGGCGATCCGCAAGATCGACAAGGAGACGCGCAACCGTTTCCGCGACACGTTTGAGCGAGTCAATACGGGCCTCGGCGAGCTCTTTCCCCGGGTGTTCGGTGGCGGCAGTGCCTATTTGGAGATGACCGGCGATGATTTGCTCGATACCGGTATTTCCATCATGGCGCGCCCGCCAGGGAAGAAAAACAGCACGATCCACCTGCTGTCAGGTGGCGAAAAGGCGCTGACGGCGATCGCGCTGGTGTTTTCCATTTTCCAGCTCAATCCCGCGCCGTTCTGTATCCTGGATGAGGTTGACGCGCCGCTGGACGATGCCAACACGGGGCGCTATGCGCGCCTGGTCAAGGAAATGTCCGAGAAGGTGCAGTTTATCTTTATCACGCACAACAAGATATCCATGGAAATGGCCGATCAGCTGATGGGCGTGACCATGCACGAGCCCGGGGTTTCCAGGTTGGTATCTGTGGATGTGGAGGCTGCGGCCGAGCTGGCAGCGAGTTAACAGGGCGCGCTTACGAAGCGCATTCGGGGCAACATGTAAAGTAACGGTCTGGGAATGGCGGAGCTGACAATACGGGACTGGATGGTCATCATCGGGGTTCTCCTGATAGTGGCTGTGGTGGTTGATGCGCTGCGGCGGATTCGCAGGAACAGGCGGTCCAGCGTGAAGGTGAAGCTCGTGCCGCCCGAAGAGGTGGCTGCCGCCAGGGAAGACGATCTCACCTGGCTGAAGGAGCTCCCCAATGGCGGTGCGCGCGTGGTGGACCGGGGCATGATCCTGCGTGCAACAGCCGAATCCGCCGAGACGGCGGCGCGCACGGCGGCCGAAGACGTCGACGACGATTACCCTGACGATGACATTGAACTGGTGCAGGGCCTGAGTTCATCCGACGAGGATGATCTCGCCTGGCTGGAGAAATCGGACAGTGCGCCGGAGCGCGCCGCGGGAACGCCGGCGGGCAAGTTGCCGCGGGCCCCCGACCCCGAAGTGTTCATGCTCAACGTGGTGGCGCGCAGCCCTGAAGGTTTCCGGGGTGAGGACATACTGCATATCCTGCTCGCCTGCGATCTGCGTTTCGGTGACATGAATTTCTTCCATCGCCACGAGTTCGAGGCCGGACGCGGCGCCATCCAGTTCAGCGTGGCAAACATGATGCAGCCGGGCGTTTTCGAACTCGACAGCATGTCGGATATGAATACCCCGGGACTGGTGTTTTTCCTGACCCTGCCCGGTCCCGAGGACATGATGAAAGCCTACGATTACATGCTCGAGACCGCCCAGGCAGTATCTCGCAACCTCGGTGGCGACGTGCTCGACGAATCGCGCAGCGTGCTCACGCGGCAGGCCACCGAACACAGTCGGCAGCAGATACGCGAGCTGGAGCAACGTATGCTCGCCAAGGCGCGCTGATACGGCCCGCCACGCAATGACTACAGCGGCGGTAGAGGACGAGCTGCGCGCCCTGCGCGAGCTGCTGGATACCTGGAACCACCAGTACTATGTACTCGACGCTCCGGATGTGCCGGACGCGGAGTATGATCGTTGCATGCGTCGACTGCAGGCACTCGAGGCAGCGCATCCGCAACTGATTACCCCGGATTCTCCCAGCCAGCGCGTGGGCGCCGCGCCCGTGTCTTCCTTCGCGCAGGTGCGGCACGAAGTGCCGATGCTGTCCCTCGAGAACGCGTTTGATGCCCAGGAGATGCAGGCCTTCGACATGCGAGTGCGCGAACGCCTCGGTATGCGCGACGATGGCCAGTTGGAGTACGCCTGCGAACCGAAACTCGACGGAATCGCTGTCAGCCTGCTGTATCGCGAGGGCCTGCTGGAGCGAGCGGCGACCCGGGGCGATGGCAGCACGGGCGAGGATATCACCCACAGCGTGCGCACTATTCGTGGGGTTCCGCTGAGGCTGCGCGGCAGCGGTTATCCCGCGATTTTGGAGGTGCGCGGAGAAATCTACATGCCCAGGGCGGGGTTTGAGGCGCTGAACGCGCGTGCCCGTGAGCGTCACGAGAAAGGCTTTGTAAACCCGCGCAATGCCGCGGCCGGAAGCCTGCGACAGTTGGATCCCCAGATTACCGCCCAACGTCCTTTGCAAATGTGTTGTTACAGCGTCGGGATGGTTGACGGTGGCGAACTGCCGCCCCTGCATTCACAGGTGCTTGATCGTCTGGGTGAATGGGGCCTGCGCATTAACGCAGAGTCTGCGGTGGTCACGGGCATCGAGGCCTGTCATGCGTACTTTGATGCGATGTCGGCGCGACGCGACAGCCTGCCCTACGATATCGACGGGATCGTGTACAAAGTGAACGACCTGGCGTTGCAGCGACGTTTGGGCTTTGTGTCGCGCGCACCGCGTTGGGCGATCGCCCGCAAGTTTCCCGCGCAGGAAGAACTCACGCGAGTGATCGAGGTGGAATTTCAGGTAGGTCGAACGGGCGCTATTACCCCGGTGGCACGCCTCGAGCCGGTGTTTGTCGGCGGCGTGACCGTGAGTAATGCCACGCTGCATAACGCCGACGAGATCGCGCGCCTGGGTGTGCGCGTCGGCGACACCGTGGTCGTGCGCCGGGCGGGCGACGTGATACCCCAGATTGTATCCGTGCTGCCGGATCGCCGGCCCGGTGGGACACAACCGGTGGCGTTTCCAGAGCGTTGTCCGGTGTGCGGCTCCGAGGTGGAGCGCCTCGAGGGCGAGGCCGCGCTGCGCTGCATGGGCGGGCTGGTTTGCGCAGCCCAGCGCAAGGCGGCGATACGTCACTTCGCCTCTCGCCGCGCCATGGATATCGATGGCCTCGGCGACAAACTGGTTGAGCAACTGGTCGATGAAGGCCTGGTGAACAGCGTCGCCGATGTATACCGCCTGACCCACGATCAACTGGTCTCGCTGGAGCGCATGGGTGAGAAATCCGCGCGTAATCTGCTGGCTGCGCTGCAGGCGAGCAAGCGGACAAGCTTGCCGCGCTTCATCTACGCTTTGGGAATCCGCGAGGTCGGCGAGGCGACGGCCAGGAGTCTGGCACAGCACTTCGGCACCTGGGAGGCACTGTGCAACGCGAGTGAGGCGCAACTACTTGAAGTGGAGGACGTGGGCCCGGTGGTTGCCGATCACCTGCGCCAGTTCTTCGACTCTGCGTCCAGCATGGCCGTGGTCGCGGACCTGCGTCGGGCCGGGGTGTGCTGGGACGACATGGTGGTGACTGCCGCGTCACAGCCCCTCGCCGGACAGACCTGGGTGGTGACGGGCAAGCTCGATACGCTCTCGCGTGACGATGCCAGGGCGCAATTGCAGGTGTTGGGTGCGAAGGTGGCCGGCAGTGTGTCGCCGAGGACGAGTTGTTTGGTGGCGGGCCCCGGAGCCGGCTCCAAGCTCGCACGCGCCCGGGAACTGGGTATCGAAATCATCGACGAGGCGGCGTTGTTGCAACTGCTGGCCGAACACGGGGTGTCGCCTTGATGCGAGCGTTATTGCCATTGCTGCTGGTAAGCGTACTGACCGCTTGTACCACCAGCCCGCCCCGCAATACCGAGAATCTCTGCGCCATTTTTCGAGAGAAGGACGATTGGTACGAGCAGGCGGCCAAGGCGCGGGACGAATGGGGCAGCCCGATTCCGATCATGATGGCGATCATGCATCAGGAGTCGCGTTTCGATGCCACCGCGAAACCGCCGCGTGGCAAGATACTGGGTTTTATTCCCGGGCCGCGCCCGTCAAGTGCCTTCGGTTACAGCCAGGCAAAGAAGACAACCTGGGCAGAATACAAACGCAGCGCCGGTCGTTATGGCGCCGATCGTGACGACTTTGCGGACTCCATCGATTTCATCGGCTGGTACAACGCCCAGTCGGCAAGGCGCAGTGGTATTGCCGCCAATGATGCTTTCGCACTGTATCTTGCCTATCACGAGGGTCACGGCGGCTACAATCGCGCCACGTATCGCAAAAAACCGTGGTTGACACAGGTGGCGGACAAGGTTGAACGGCGTGCAGGCAGCTATCACTCCCAGCTGACCAGTTGTGAGGAGGAACTCAAGGACGATGGCGGATTCTTCGGCTGGTTCTGAACCGCTCCGCTGTCGGCGCCGCTATGCAAATCAGTTCAAGATGCAGGACCATCAATTTGAAAGATTTCTAAGCATTGGAAAAATAACGACATTTGCGTATTGCGCTGATGAAAAGGCGATTGACATATGACACACTTTAACATCGCGCCGTGTGGGTGTGTTAAACACTACTTTTTGTAGGTTATTGTGAGTGTCAGCAGTGAAGCCAACGAACATAAAAGATCCGGAATATTTCCACAAAGTCGTGGACTGTCAGTACGCCTGCCCCGCACATACACCCGTGCCGGAGTACATCCGCTTGATCGCGGCGCAACGTTATACGGATGCGTACATGGTCAACTGGCACTCGAACGTGTTCCCGGGGATACTCGGGCGAACCTGCGACAGACCGTGCGAGCCTGCCTGCCGGCGCGTGCGCGTCGAGGAAGAGCCAGTGGCTATCTGTCGCCTGAAGCGTGTGGCGGCCGACAATAAAGACGACATTGTGGATCGGCTGCCAAAGATCCCGAAGAAGAAAAACGGCAAGCGTATAGCGCTGATCGGGGCAGGGCCGGCATCGCTGACGGTGGCGCGCGATCTCGCGCCTCTTGGCTACATTATTGATATTTTTGATAACCAGATTGCGGGCGGCGGCATGATGCGCAGCCAGATACCCGCCTTCCGTTTGCCGATCAACGTGCTCGATGAAGAGGTGAATTACATTCTCGATCGGGGCGTGAACGCCACGTTCAACGTGGAGGTGGAAAGCCTCAAGGCCATTCTCGACCAGGACTACGATGCGGTGTTTGTAGGCACCGGCGCGCCCCGTGGCAAGGGCCTCAACCTGCCAGGCCTGGAAGACGCCATGGGTAACGTGCATCTGGGTATCGATTGGCTCTCCAGCGTTGCCTTTGAGCACACCGAGACCATCGGCAAGCGTGTGCTGGTTCTCGGGGGCGGTAATACCGCGATGGATTGCTGCCGTACGTCAAAGCGCCTGGGCGGCGAGGACGTTCGCGTGGTAGTGCGCAGCCCCTTTGAAGACATGAAGGCTTCGCCCTGGGAGAAAGAAGATGCCATGCACGAGGGCATCCCGATTCATAACAACCACGTTCCGAAGGAGTTTGTGGTTGAAAATGGCCGGCTTCTGGGGATGCGCTTCGAGAAAGTGGAAGCCCAGTACGACGATGAGGGCAATCGCAGCCTGGTGCCCACCGGCGAAGACCTGGTCTTCATGGAGGCGGATGACGTACTCATGGCCATTGGTCAGGAGAACGCGTTTCCCTGGATCGAA
Organism: Halioglobus sp.; assembly: GCA_041396005.1. GTDB lineage: Bacteria > Pseudomonadota > Gammaproteobacteria > Pseudomonadales > Halieaceae > Marimicrobium. The sequence goes on along the minus strand of JAWKZK010000019.1, from coordinate 13,664 downwards.
CGCGATCTCGGGATCGAGTTTGACAAGTGGGATATGCCGGTGGTGGACAAGGTCACCTTCCAGTCCACCAACCCGCGCGTGTTCTTCGGAGGAGATGCCGCTTTCGGTCCCGAGAATATCATTACCGCGGTCGCGCACGGCCACCAGGCGGCAGTGAGTATTGACCTGTACTGTCGGGGAGCGGATGTCGGTGAGCGTCCACCGCCGCACGTCACCCTGGCGAGCCAGAAGATGGGTGTGCATGAATGGAGCTACGATAACGCGGTTGAGCCAGACCGACGCTACGTGGTGCCGCTCGCGCCGCTGGAGAAGTCACTGAAAGACCGCAAGATGGAGGTTGAGCTTGGCTTCGACCGCGATACCGGCTTCAAGGAGGCGGAACGCTGCCTGAATTGCGATGTGCAAACGGTGTTCTACGAGGGGCGTTGTATCGAGTGCGACGCCTGTGTCGATATCTGTCCCACCGATTGCATCACGTTTGCCCCCAATGGCAAGGAAAAAGACCTGCGCTCGCGGTTGTCCGCGCCCGCCGAGAATCTCTCGCAGGATCTGTACGTGTCTGAGCTGCTGCCGACCCAGCGGGTGATGGTCAAGGACGAGGATGTCTGCCTGCATTGCGGGCTGTGCGCCGAGCGCTGTCCTACCACGGCCTGGGACATGCAGAAGTTTCTCTACAATGTGGCGCAGGCGGGGGAAGTGGCATGAAGTCCATCCAGGCGGTCAACGACTTTGTCATCAAGTTCGCCAACGTGAACGGCACCGGTTCGGCCAGCGCCAACAACCTGTTCGCCAAGGCGCTGTTTCGCATGGGCATCCCGGTATCGCCCAAGAATATTTTCCCCTCGAACATCCAGGGCCTGCCCACCTGGTACGAGGTGCGCGTCAACGACAAGGGGTACCTGGGGCGCCGCGGCGGGGTAGACATTGCGGTGTCCGTCAATCCGCAAAGCATGGCGCAGGATATACGCGAGATCGAGCCCGGCGGTTACTTCGTTTACGATAACACCAAACCGCTGGACCTGCGTTTGCTGCGCAACGACGTGAATATTCTCGGGATTCCGCTTACCCGGATCTGTAATGAGCAATACGAGGATCCCCGCCAGCGGCAGCTGTTCAAGAACGTGATTTATGTCGGCGCGCTGGCGGCTCTCCTGGATATGGATTTCAAGGTGCTTACCGCGCTGGTTGAGGATCAGTTCAAGGGCAAGGAAAAACTGGTGCTGCCGAATATCCATGCGCTGGAGCTCGGTCATCAATGGGCGAAGGCGAACTTCGACTGTCCCATCGGCATTCGGGTGGAGAAAAGTGACAGGGTAGGCGACAAGATCCTGCTGGACGGGAATACGGCCATGGGCCTGGGCGCTATCTATGGTGGCGCCACTGTGGCCGCCTGGTATCCCATCACGCCGTCTACCTCAGTGGTGGACGCCTTTGAGATGTATGCCAGGCGCATGCGTATCGATGCCGGTACCGGGCGGCGCAACTACGCCATCGTGCAGGCGGAAGACGAACTCGCCGCCATCGGTGTTGCGATCGGCGCGGCCTGGAATGGGGCGCGCTCCTTTACCGCCACATCCGGTCCGGGCGTATCGCTGATGAGCGAATTTCTCGGCCTGGCGTATTTCGCCGAGATCCCGACAGTGCTGTTTAACGTGCAGCGCGCGGGGCCTTCCACAGGCATGCCCACACGCACGCAACAGGCCGATGTGCTGGCCTGCGCCTACGCCTCGCATGGCGATACCAAGCAGGTGCTGCTGTTCCCGTCCACGCCCGGCGAGTGCTTCGATTTTGCCGCACAGGCGTTTGATCTTGCCGAGCGCCTGCAAACACCGATCATTGTTATGTCGGACCTGGATCTCGGCATGAACGACAACATGTCGCCGCCGCTCGAGTGGGACGACACGCGCAAGTACGATCGCGGCAAGGTCATGACGGCGGAGCAGTTGGAGGAGGGCGTCGAGTTCGGGCGCTATCTGGACGTGGATGGCGATGCCATCTGCTACCGCACCTACCCCGGCACGCATCCTTCGCGCGGTGCGTTCTTTACCCGCGGCACTTCGCGGGACGAGTACGCGGTATACACCGAGCGCGGCGAAGCCTACGAGCAGAACATGCTGCGCCTGTTGCGCAAGTGGGAAACGATCAACGAGTATGTTCCCGCTCCGGTGGAGCACGACTGCGGCCACAGCACTGACGAGGGCGTGATCTATTACGGGACCAGTGAAGAGTCGTCCCGTGAGGCACTGGATCACCTGGCGCAGGACGGTATCCACATGAACGCCATGCGCATCCGGTCCTTCCCCTTTAACGATGACGTGAAGGCATTTATCGAGCGTCACGAATGGGTGTTCGTGATTGAGCAGAACCGGGATGCCCAGTTGCGCACCCTGCTCATGGCGGAGTTTGAATTCGGACCGGATAAATTGAAATCGGTGCTGTGCTTTGACGGTACGCCGATCAGCGCACGCAATATTCGCAAGCAGATCAAGAAACATCTCAATGGCAGCAACGTCACGCCGCTGCACCGTCATACGGCGCTGCGTGGCGCGGGAGAATCCGCATGAGTTATCAGGTACCGAAGTTTCGCCATCCGTCGCTGAAGGTCAACGACCTCGGTTACACCAAGGCAGACTATGAAGGCGCAATTTCCACGCTCTGTGCCGGCTGTGGCCACGATTCCATCAGCGGTGCAATCGTGCGCGCATGCCATGAGTTGTCCATCGAGCCGCACAAGGTGGCGAAGCTGTCGGGCATCGGCTGCTCTTCCAAGACCCCCACGTACTTTCTCGGGCAATCGCATGGGTTCAACTCGGTGCACGGGCGGATGCCGTCGGTGGCTACCGGCGCCGCACTGGCCAACCGCGACCTGCTCTACCTCGGTGTGTCGGGCGATGGTGATACCGCTTCTATCGGCATGGGGCAGTTTGTGCATGCCGCGCGCCGCAATCTGAACATGGTCTACATCGTGATGAACAACGGCTGCTATGGCCTGACCAAGGGTCAGGATTCCGCTACCGCAGACGAAGGTTCGGCAAGCAAGAAGGGCGACGCCAACCCCTGGGATGCCATCGATCTGTGCGGCACCGCTCTGCAAATGGGCGCGAGTTTTGTCGCACGCAGTTTTTCCGGTGACAAACAGCAACTGGTGCCACTGATCAAGGCCGCCATGGTTCACCGCGGGTTCGCATTCATCGATGTCATCTCGCCCTGCGTGACCTTCAATAACAACGCGCAGTCCACCAAAAGCTATGAATTCGTGCGCGAGCACGCGGAGGCGACCGGCGCTATCGATTTCGTTCCATTGCACAAAGAGATCACCACGGAATACGGCCCGGGCCATCGCCACGAAGTCACGCTGCATGACGGCTCGTCGATTCACCTGTACAAGATGGATGAATCGCTGAACCCGTTCGATCGTCGATCAGCCGGGAATGCGCTTGAAGAGCACCGTGCAAAGGGGAATATCCTCACTGGCCTGATCTACCTGGACGAAGATTCCCGTGACCTGCATGATGTCATGGAAACGTCACAGCGCCCGCTGAATACGCTGGACGAGTCCGATTTATGCCCGGGTAACAAGGTGCTGATGAGCATCAACGCCAGCCTGCGGTAGGGCTGAGGTCCGGTCCGGAGGGGTTTTTTCGTGGTTTTGTTGCTTTATCGCGACATGTCATGTTTTTGTCACAATTCCCTCATCTAATACCCTCAGTCAGAAAGGGAGGGGCCAGGCGTTATGACCGCGCGCACTGTTTTGATTGTTGATGATGAGTTTGCCATTCGCGACATGCTTCGAATGGCCCTGGAAATGTCTGATTTTCGCTGTATCGAGGCGGACGACATCCAGAAAGCCTACACGCTGATCGTGGATGAGCGGCCGGATATCGTCCTGCTGGACTGGATGCTGCCCGGTGGAAGCGGTCTGGAGCTCCTGCGGCGCCTGAAACGCGATGAGCGCACCAGCGATCTTCCCGTGATCATGCTGACTGCGAAGACGGCTGAAGACAATGTGATCCAGGGGCTGGATGTCGGTGCAGACGACTACCTTACCAAGCCGTTTGCGCCGCGTGAGCTGGTCGCCCGGATCAAGGCGCTGCTGCGGCGCAGTGCCGGTACGTCCGAAGGCGAGAAAATCCAGGTGGCCGACCTGGTGCTGGACGGCGAAAGTCGCCGTATTTTCATTGCCGACCAGCCTCTCGAGATGGGTCCCACCGAATTCAACTTGCTGAAGTTCTTCATGTCGCACCCGGAACGCGCCTATACCCGCGGACAGCTGCTGGACCGGGTGTGGGGTGCGAACGTGTATGTGGAAGAGCGTACCGTGGATGTGCATATCCGCCGGCTGCGCAAGGCCTTGCAGTCCGCGGCGGGTGATTACAGCAACATGATCCAGACGGTGCGTGGCACCGGCTACCGCTTCTCTTCGCGCGGTCTCGTCTAACGGTGCGCCCGGGCCAATGAGCTGGCTGGCCGCCGCGGGCAGAATCCTCGTTATTGCGGCAACGGCGGCCTTTCTCGGTTGGCTGTACGGGTACCCGCTGGAGACGCTTACCGTGGCCCTGGTAGGTTGCATCCTGTTCTGGTTGTACCAGCTGCAGCGCGTGCACGCATGGCTGCAGGACCCACGCCAGGCGCCGCCAGACGCCTACGGCATGTGGGGAGAGCTTCTGGCGCGCATCTACCTGCACCAGCGCACCAACCGGGAGATTCAGGACAAACTGCAGGCCAACGTTAAATACCTGCAGGATTCCTTCGCGTCCATGCGCGACGGCGTGGTGATGGTGAATGACAGCGGGTCGATCAAGTGGATGAACGCCGCGGTAGAGTCCCTGCTCGGGTTGCGCCATCCGCAGGACACCGGACAGACTCTCACCAATCTGGTGCGAGAACCACAGTTCAACCGCTATTTTCTCAGCGGTGATTACAGTTCGCCGCTGCAATGCAGCGTTGGCGGCGCCAAGCCGCGTCATTTGCGGGTTGAAATCACACGGTTTGGTGAGGGAGAGCGCCTGCTGTTCGTGCGCGACGTGAGCGATGCGGTGCGCATGGAGCAAATACGGCGTGATTTCATAGCCAACGTGTCGCACGAGCTGCGCACGCCACTGACGGTCATCAGCGGCTATCTCGGCACGTTCATTGGCAGCGCCGATGACCTGCCGGAACGGTATCGCAAGCCGCTGCAGCAGATGAGCCAGCAGGCCGAGCGGATGGAGAACCTGCTCAAGGATCTGCTCTGGCTGTCGCGAATCGAGAGCGAGAAACGCGACGAGCGCCGGGAGCGGGTGGACGTCGCTGGGCTGTTGCAGGAACTGCGGGAAGAGCTTGCATTGAGTTACCCGCAAGGAAACGTCAGCGTAGAAGTGACCACCGACAAGAAGATCCAGGGAGACTATCGCGAGTTGTACAGCGCTATTTCCAACCTCGCGAACAATGCTCTCAAATACAGCCCGGCGGGCACACCGGTGACGATTCGCTGGTATTCCCGCAGCGATAAATGCATAGTTGAAGTAGAAGACGAGGGGGTGGGCATTGACGAGATGCATATCCCCCGTCTGACGGAACGTTTCTACAGGGTGGACGACAGTCGCTCCTCAAATACCGGCGGTACGGGGCTCGGCCTGGCCATCGTCAAGCACGTGGTCGCCAAGCACGGCGGGGAGCTGAAAATTCACAGCGAGTTGGGTGTTGGCAGCACCTTTACTCTGATTTTCCCAACAGGGGGATGACCCGGTGTTAAAGCAGGACGATTACAAGCAGCATACTTCCGCCCAGTTCAATGTGGAACTCGAGCGGCTGAGAAACCATATGCTGGAAATGGGCGGCACGGTGGAGCAGCAACTCAACACGGCGCTGGATGCCCTGATGAAACTCGATAGCGGGGAGGCGGAGCAGATTATCGGCCGCGACCGCGAAGTCAATAACATGGAAATGGCGATCGACGATGAATGCGCCACGATTATCGCAAGGCGCCAGCCCACCGCCAGCGACCTGCGCCTGGTGATTGCCATTATCAAGGTCAATACTGATCTGGAACGCATCGGCGACGAGGCGGCGAAGGTGGCCAAGCAGGCGGTGCGGATGTCCGAGGCTGGATTCTCGCCGAGTAATTTTATCGAAATCAGGCATATAGGAAGCCGGGTTTCTCGAATGCTGCATGACGCGCTGGACGCCTTTGCACGCCTCGACGTCGACCAGGCGGTGGAGGTGTTGCGCCACGATACCGAGGTCGACAAGGAGTACGGCAGCGCCATGCGCAGCCTCGTGACCTTCATGATGGAGGATCCGCGTGGAATCGGCTCGATACTCAACGAGATGTGGGCGTTGCGCAGTCTGGAGCGCATTGGTGACCACGCGTGTAACATTGCGGAGCACGTGGTCTATCTCGCCCGAGGCCGAGATGTACGCCATGGACACCTGGGTGACCTGGGGGATCTGGCGGAGCACTAGGCGCACACGCTGCTGCGCACGCCGCTGCAAACGAGCATTGGGGGACGCTTGTCATATAAGCGTAACAAAACTGACATAGAATGCGGGCGTCCGCCAGACAGTCCCCACGCACTGAAATCACCTCATTACGGAGCACTAGCCACGTGAAAACACTGCTGACAGCCACTCTCGCAATGTCCGCCCTGCTCGGCGCTTCAGGTGCGGCACACGCCGCCGGCCGGGATAACGTGAGTATCGTCGGGTCGTCTACCGTTTACCCCTTCGCCACGGTTGTTGCGGAGCGGTTCGCCCGTTCTACCGGCTTCAAGGCGCCGAAAATCGAGGCCACGGGCTCCGGTGGCGGACTCAAGCTGTTCTGCCGCGGTGTGGGCGCAGGTACGCCCGACATCACCAATTCCTCACGCCGCATCAAGCAAAGCGAATACGACGATTGTCAGGCCAACGGGGTGACCGACATCGTTGAAGTGCTGGTAGGCTTTGACGGCATCGCGATCGCCAACGCGAAAACGGCACCGACCTTTGAGCTCAGCCTGCGCGACCTGTACCTCGCACTGGCGAAGGATGTGCCCGGGCCAGATGGAAAACTGATCCCCAACCCCTATGTCACCTGGAAAGAGGTGAACCCTTCGCTGCCGGCCACGCGCATCGAAGTGCTCGGGCCACCGCCCACGTCCGGTACGCGCGATGCGTTCGCGGAGTTGGCCATGGGTGGCGGCGCGGCCTCTTTCGCAGACCTGAAAACCCTGGAGAAGCTCGGCGCTGACGAGCCCGAAGCGATTCGCGCAGTGATGGAGAAGCTCGGCATGCCGGCGAGCCTGTACGACGCCACCGCGGAGCGTAAGGGCAAGGCACCCAAGGGCGAGGATATTTTCAAAACGGTTGCCTATGCCGTGCGCGAAGACGGCGCCTATATCGAAGCGGGCGAGAACGATAACCTGATCGTGCAGAAACTGGAGGCCAACCCCGCGGCACTGGGTATTTTCGGCTTCAGCTTCCTCGATGAAAACGGCGACAAGGTACACGGCTCGCTGATAGACGGGGTTGCGCCGGATTTCGATGCGATCGCCTCCGGTGAATATCCGGTATCGCGCCCGCTGTATTTTTATATCAAGGGTGCCCACGTGGGTAAGATCCCCGGCATCCAGGAGTATGCGCTGGAGTTCACGTCCGAACGCGCGATGGGCGAGGACGGCTATCTGCCCGAAAAGGGCCTGATCCCGCTGGAGGAAGATGCGCTCAAGCAAGTACAGGCCGACGTCAAGAATCTCAAGCGCCTCACACTGCCTTAGTCCGTCCGCTGCGGAACTAGCAGGATGTATGTGAAAGGTGCTTGCGGCGGCCGCGCAGCGCATGCCGTCCCGGCCTGTGTCCAGATAGTGCGAGAGCGTCGCTGATGCAGACGACCACGGTCTTTCTTCTACTGATCGCCCTCTCTGTCATCGGTTTTTACGCTGGCCGCAGGCGTTCACTGCAGTTGGCGGAGCGTATTGGCGGTTTTGCCTTTCTGCATTCCCTGCCCAAGCATTACGGTTACATGGCCGCTGCCTGGGTGATCTTGCCGGCCCTGCTGCTGCTCGCGCTCTGGGTGGGTTTCGAGGGCAGGGTGCTGCACGACATGGTGGTCGCGCAGCTGCCGCCGGCGGTGCAGTCGCTGCCTGAGAATGAGCTGGGCCTCTATTTCAACCAGATACAGAGCTATGCGCGCGGCGCAATCGACGCGGCCGAATTGAACGACGTGCAGCGCGCCGCTGCTGCGCATTATCGTGATCTGGCGGGATTTCTCGCCAACCTGAAAGGCGCACTGGTGTTCCTGGTGGGGATCGTCGGCGGAGCGCTGGCGTTTGCCCGGATCGCTCCGCAGTTTCGCGCACGGAACCACGTCGAAGGCATCATTACCGGGGTTCTGTTCAGCTGTTCGCTTCTGGCGGTAGTGACCACCCTGGGTATTGTGCTGTCGGTGTTGTTCGAGGCGTTGCGCTTTTTCAAGATCATTCCGCTGCAGGATTTCCTGTTCGGGCTCGAATGGAGCCCGCAGATGGCCATTCGCGCCGACCAGGTGGGCGCATCCGGCTCTTTCGGTTTCATTCCGCTGCTTGCGGGCACACTACTTATTTCTGCCGTGGCCATGGTCATCGCCGTACCAGTGGGCCTGATGTCGGCCATTTACCTGTCGGAGTACGCGTCGCGCGGTTTTCGCGCCGTGACCAAACCGGTCCTGGAGATTCTGGCCGGTGTGCCCACGGTGGTGTACGGCTTTTTCGCGGCCCTGACGGTGGCTCCCTTCATTCGCAACCTGGGCGAATCCGTCGGCCTGACGGTCGCTTCGGAGAGCGCGCTTGCCGCCGGCATCGTCATGGGCATCATGATCATTCCTTTCGTGATGTCTTTGTCGGATGACATCATCAACGCGGTACCGGACAGCCTGCGCGAGGCCTCCCTCGGCATGGGCGCAACCATGAACGAGACCATCCGCAAGGTGCTCCTGCCGGCCGCATTACCGGGGATTGTGGGCGGTATTCTCCTGGCCGTGTCGCGTGCGATCGGCGAAACCATGATCGTGGTGATGGCCGCGGGGCTTTCCGCCAAGCTTACCGCGAACCCCCTTGAGGCGGTGACCACCATCACCGTGCAGATCGTGACCCTGCTGGTAGGCGATCAGGAGTTTGACAGCCCGAAGACCCTGGCCGCGTTTGCCTTGGGCCTGGTACTGTTCTTCGTCACGCTGCTGCTCAACGTGGTGGCCCTCTACGTCGTGCGCAAATACCGGGAGCAGTATGAGTGAGGACAGCTACAAGAATACCGCTGCGATCAAGGCGTCGCTGAAGAAACGCTATGCGCGGGAAACACGGTTTCGCTGGTACGGCCGTTTTGCCGTGCTGCTGGGCTTTGTATTCCTGTTTATTCTCCTGTTCGATATCGTCAGCAAGGGGACGCCGGCGTTTACACAACACTTCGTCAGGGTCGATGTCATTCTGGATGCCGATTCGCTGGGCCTGGATCCGCAGCCTGACAGGGATGCGCTGTTTGCGGCGAACTACGGCGGCGCGATCAAGAAAAGCCTGCGCGAGATGTTCCCCGAGGTGACCGGGCGTTCCGAGAAGCGCGATTTATATCGCCTGATCAGCATCGGCGCCGAATTTGAGCTGCGTGATGCGGTGATTGCCAACCCCGACTGGGTGGGTAGCACCCAATCCCTGTGGCTGCGCGCCCATGCTGAGGCGAACAGTTACCTGAAAGGCCAGGTGGATGCGACGCTGGATGAGTCCGACCGGCGGGTCAGTGATCTGCAGATTGCCTGGCTGGACCGCCTGAGTGAACAGGGCAGGGTGGACTCACGGTTCAATAGACAGTTTTTTACCGCAGGCGACTCGCGAGAACCCGAACTGGCCGGCATCAAGGCCGCGCTGTACGGCTCCTTCTTCACTTTGGCAGTGACCTTTGCGCTCGCGTTTCCGATCGGTGTGCTGGCCGCGGTGTACCTGGAGGAATTTGCACCCAGGAACCGGCTGACTGACCTTATCGAGATCAACATCAACAATCTCGCAGCCGTGCCGTCTATCGTCTTTGGGCTGCTGGGCCTGGCGGTTTTCATCAACTTCTTCGAGTTACCCCGATCGGCGCCGCTGGTGGGCGGTATCGTGCTCTCGCTGATGACCTTGCCCACGATCATCATTACCTCGCGGGCGGCAATACAGGCGGTTTCGCCCTCTATCCGTGAGGCGGCTCTCGGTGTGGGTGCCTCGCGCCTGCAGACCGTGTTTCATCACGTGGTGCCGGTGGCGATGCCGGGAATTCTCACGGGCTCGATTATCGGTATGGCCCAGGCCTTGGGAGAATCCGCGCCCCTGCTGATGATCGGCATGGTAGCCTTCATTATGGACGCTCCGGGGGGGGTGACCGACCCCTCCACGGTGCTGCCGGTACAGATCTTTCTGTGGGCTGACAGTCCGGAACGTGGCTTTATGGAGAAAACCTCCGCGGCTATCATGGTACTGATGGGTTTTCTGATCGTCATGAACGCCGTTGCGATTTACCTTCGCCGGCGATTCGAAATGAAATAATTCTTCAGGCACACTGCTCGCTAGGATTCAACAAGATGACTGCCATGACTGCCTCAGCACCCGGCGCCGCCGACGGCAAGCCTGCCGAAAAAGCCGCTCTCGATATCCGCGATCATGCGGAGGTGGCGGGCTACGAGACAATCGGGTCGCCCTTCGTCGACGATCCGAAGATGTCCGCGCGCAACGTGAATGTGTTTTACGGCGATAAACAAGCCATCCTGGATGTCTCGCTGGATATCGGTGAAAACGAAGTCATCGCCATGATTGGCCCGTCGGGTTGCGGGAAATCCACCTTTTTGCGCACGCTCAACCGGATGAACGACATCATCCCCATCTGCAAGGTGCAGGGAAACATCACCCTGGATCAGGAAGATATTTATGGCAGCAACCAGGATACCGTGCTGCTACGTGCGCGGGTGGGTATGGTGTTCCAGAAGCCCAACCCCTTTCCCAAAACGATCTATGAGAACGTGGCCTACGGGCCTCGCATTCATGGGCTTGCACGCAGCAAGTCCGAGATGGACGAGATTGTGGAGACCAGCCTGCGACGGGCCAGCCTGTTCGACGAGGTGAAGGATCAGCTCGACAAGCCCGGCACCGGGCTCTCGGGTGGGCAGCAGCAGCGCCTGTGCATCGCGCGGGCGATTGCCGTGAGCCCGGAGGTGATCCTCATGGACGAGCCCTGCTCGGCGCTGGATCCGATCGCCACGGCCCGCATCGAAGAACTCATCGACGAGTTGAAGGAAAAGTACACGATAGCGATAGTCACCCACTCGATGCAGCAGGCGGCCCGCGTGTCACAGCGCACCGCCTACTTTCACCTCGGCAAGCTGATTGAGGTAGGGCAGACCAAGGATATTTTTACCATGCCCCAGCATCAGCTGACCGAAAACTACATCACCGGTCGCTTCGGCTGAGGGCTTGCGTGCGGATTACTCGTCCTTCTCTGCCGGTTTGGCCTGTTTCTCCGCTTCCTTGACCCGGCTGGAGATCAACTTCGTGACCCAGTTGGACAGGGAGCGGCCATCAGCCTCAGCCAGCTTCTTCGCTTTTTTCTTTAATTCCGGGTCGATGCGGATGTTGAGGAGCTTGGTTTTGGACATTGTGCGTTAGTTCACAGCCGAATGCGGTAGTTTATCACATGTATATACCTTGTCTCCCTTGCAGGAAAGCGTTACTCTATGTATATACAAAAGCTACCTCCATAGCAGGTGAATGTCATGAATCTTAGAGCGGCCGAAAAAGAGTTAAGAGGCAGGTCGCCCCGGGTAACGCCACAGTTCCTGGCCATTGAGGCCGTCCTGATGGTGTCTGCCAGTTTCGTACTGGTGTATTTCTTTTCCTGAGGCATCGGCCTTCCACAGTTCCGGGCTGCACGTGCAGCCCGCGATCACCAGCAACACAGTTTAGCCCCGATCTGGTTGAAGTGTAGCGTATTCGCGTCGCAGTTCAATTTTGTCATAAATCGGTCATACTTCCCGCCCCAAGGCGCCCAATACTTGCATCGACGTGATCCTCCGGTACAATGGCGCCGCTTTCCGCGGAAGGCTGAAAACCGCTGCGTCCCCTTCGTCTAGTGGTCCAGGACCCTGCCCTTTCACGGCAGTAACAGGGGTTCGAACCCCCTAGGGGACGCCATTTTCGAGAGCCCGGTTCACACACGCCGGGCTTTTGTTTTTCAGGGCCCTGGTGTGCCTCGTGACGGGTACCATGAACAATGAGTCGTTACTGGACTGATCTGGCAAGGGCGTTGACGCCCTACGTACCCGGCGAGCAGCCGGCAGGGCGTTTGCTTTGCAAGCTCAATACCAATGAGAGCCCCTATCCGCCGTCACCTGCCGTGGCGCGCGCGATTGCCGCCGTGAGCGCCGATCGACTGCGTTTATACCCTGATCCAGAGTCGACGCGCCTGCGGCAGGCCTTCGCCGAACGTTACCAGCTCACGACAGAACAGGTATTTGTCGGCAACGGCTCCGATGAGGTGCTGGCGTTCGCGTTTATGGGCCTGCTCAGGCACCCCCTGCCGCTATGCTTCCCCGACGTCACCTACAGCTTCTATCCGGTGTGGAGCGCGTTGTGCGATATCCAGTATGTCGAAGTGCCCGTGGCCGACGACTTCAGCATCGACGTCGATGCGTTCCCGCGCGAGAACGGCGGTATCATACTGCCCAACCCCAATGCCCCCACCGGGCGTTTGCTGGACGTGGCAGCGATCCGTCGACTGCTGGAGCGCAGCTCGGCCTCAGTCGTGGTGGTCGACGAAGCCTACATTGACTTTGGCGGACAGTCGGCAGCGCACCTTATTGGCGAGTACGAGAATCTGCTGGTGGTGCAGACCCTCTCGAAGTCGCATGCCCTGGCAGGGCTGCGTGTGGGCGTGGCGATGGGCAGTCCGGCGCTGATTGAAGCGCTGTCGCGCATCAAGAACTCGTTCAATTCCTATCCGCTGGACGTTCTCGCGCAAGAGGGCGCACTGGCGTCACTGGCCGACGAGGCGTATCTGGCGGAGAGCTGCGGGCGCGTGATCGCGTCTCGGGAGCGTCTGGCGGAGCTGTTGCAGGCACTGGATTTCACCGTGCTGCCCTCCGGCGCGAACTTTCTCTTCGTGACCCATGCATCTGAATCGGCCGGCTCGCTGTTTCAGGGCCTGCGTGACGCAGGCGTGCTGGTGCGGCACTTCATGCGCCCGCGTATCGACAATTACCTGCGGATTACCATCGGCACCGACGACGATTGCGACCGCCTTGTCGCAGCACTGACAGCACTATTGCCGGGGGCTTGATCAGCGTTTGCGCAGAATGACGCTGCCGATGCTGTAGCCCGCGCCAAAGGAGCACAGCACGCCGAGGTCGCCGCTGGCCAGATCCTGGCGATATTTGTGAAACGCTATGACGGAACCCGCGGAGCTGGTGTTGGCATACTCATCCAGCACGATGGGCGCCTCTTCCTGGGTTGGCTCCCTGCCCAGCACGCGCCGGGAGATCAGTTGGTTCATGTTCAGGTTGGCCTGGTGCAGCCATAGCCGCTTCAGCGCCTGCGGGCTGATAGCCAGGGATTCCAGCTGCGCGGAGATCTGGTTGGCGACTTCCGGGCATACTTCCTTGAAGACCTTGCGACCCTCCTGCACGAAGAGTTTGTCTGCAGCGCCGATACCCTCTG
>JAWKZK010000018.1:0-104742 GCA_041396005.1 Halioglobus sp. | reverse complement strand
GAGCGCTTGAACTTATATTAAACGGCAGGGTTGTGCGCAAGTGCGTGGCAAGGCGGAGCATTTCAGCCGCAAGCGGTCTAACGGCGCGAAAGGCCTACTTTTCTTCCCGCCAGAACCCCAGGTACATCAGCAGCATCAACGCCAGCGTACCGAAACATCCCGCGATGATGGGCGTAGTGCCGAAGCTGCTGAACGGTGTGTTGCCGAGCACGACTTCCGCTTCGCCCACCAGCGTGGTTTGCACGAAGCGCTCGCTGCGCGCCACGATTCGGCCCTGATGGTCGATGATTGCCGACACCCCGTTATTGGTGGCGCGTAGCACGTAGCGGCCGTTCTCGCGACCGCGCATCTGGGCAATCTGCAAATGCTGCAACGGCCCGATGGAACTGCCGAACCAGGTATCGTTGCTCACCGTCACCAGCAGGTCGGCATCGCGTGCGCTGCGCGCCACCAGCTCGCCGTATACGATCTCGTAGCAGATAAACGGAGCCACGCGGTACGCGCCCACGCGCAGCGGTTGCTGGTTCGACGGCCCGCTGCTGAAGGCCGACATCGGCAGATCGAAAAACGCGATCAGCCCGCGCAGGTAGTCTTCCAGCGGCACATACTCGCCGAAAGGCACCAGGCGCTGCTTGTGATAGACACCGTTACCGTCACCCAGTGCCACGATGCTGTTGAAGTAGGGCTCGCCCGGAGCGGTGCGGAAGGGGATGCCGGTGATCAGCGTCGTGCGTGTGGCCTCGGCGCGGCGCGCCAGCGGTGTCAAGAAGCCCTGCGCCTGCTGGAAAAAATTCGGTACTGCCGACTCCGGCCAAATCACGATGTCGTTGCCCAGCTGCGGGTTGGTCGCCTCCTCCAGCTGGCGCAGGATGGGTCGGTAGAAGCGGCTGTCCCACTTCTGCTCCTGCGGCACGTTGGGCTGGATAATGGCCACCCGCAGGGGTTCCTCCGTGGCACGCGCCACCCATTGCGTGGGCTTGAGTACCGCGCCGCCACCCCACAGGGTGATCACCACCACCGCGTACGTGGTGCAGGCCATGGGTTGCCGGCTGCGCCAGGCGAGGAACAGGCAAGTGCCGGTGAGGGCGGTAATGAATGACAGGCCGAACACGCCGGTGACCGGCGCCCAGCCTGAAATCCAGGTGTTGAGGTGCGCGTAGCCGAGATACAGCCAGGGAAAACCGGTGAGCAGCCAGTCGCGCAGCCACTCGAAGATCACCCACAGCGCGGGGAAACCCGCCAGCATGCCGCCCGGCAGTGGGCGCACGAACCGTACATAGCTCCACGCGAACAGCGCGTGCAATAGCGCCAGCCCGGCGCAGAATGCCGCCGTGAGCGCGATGGCCAATGGCATGGCGGCGTGGCCATGCACGTGGATACTCACGTATACCCAGGATACGCCGGTGCCGAACATACCCAGGCCGAACAGCCAGCCGCGCCAGACCGCCTGGCGCAGGCTGCAGGTGCATAACAGGTAGGAGTAGAGGGCGCAGCTCAGAATGCCTGCGGGCCACAGGTTGAAGGGCGCGAGAGACAGCGTCACCAGCGCCCCCGCGAAGGGCGCCAGCAGGAGTATCAGCCGCGGATTGAGACCGGTTTCCACGCGCATGGCGGGCCCTCAGCCAGACAGTGGACGAATGCGCAGGCTGTGAATCTTGCGCTGGTCGGCATTCACCACCTTGAACTCGAAATCGTCGATGGTTGCCACCTCGTTGCGCGTGGGCATGTGGCCGAAGGCCTGAATCACCAGGCCGCCGATCGTGTCGAACTCTTCGTCGCTGAAGTTGCTGTTGAAGTATTCGTTGAAATCATCAATCGGCGTGAGCGCTTTCACCAGGAAGTCGTCCTGCGAGATTTTTCGAATAAAGCCGTCGGACTGCGCATCGGTTTCATCTTCGATCTCGCCGACGATCTCCTCCAGCACATCCTCGATTGTGACCAGCCCGGCGACCCCGCCATACTCGTCGATGACGATTGCCATGTGGTTGCGGTTCTCGCGGAATTCGCGCAGCAGTACGTTGAGGCGCTTGCTCTCGGGTACGACCACGGTGGGCCGCAGCAGGTTCTCGATGCGAAAGTCGGAGTGGTCGGGTTCCAGAATCTGCGGCAGGAGGTCTTTCGCCAGCAGGATGCCGAGCACGTCGTCGGGACTCTCGCCGATCACCGGATAGCGCGAGTGCGCCGAGCTGATGATTTGCGGCAGGATCTCCTTCAGGGTGCACTCGGCCTTGATCACCTTCATTTGCGCGCGCGGCACCATGATGTCGCGTGCCTGCATGTCGCTGACCTGCATGGCGCCTTCCATGATGCTGCGCGCGTCTTCGTCGATCACCTCGTTTTCCGCCGCCACCACCAGCACGTCTTCAAGGTCGCGTCGATTGCGTGGTTCGGAGGAAAAAAGCAGGCTGATTTTATCGAACCACGATCGATCGCTGGAATCGTTGCCTGATCGGTCTTCGCTCATGAGGGTACCTGTTCTGCGACGAGCGTGTCGGCATAGGGACAGTCGAAACCGAGGCTTGTGAGGATAGCACTCTCCAGCGCTTCCATGTCCTCCGCGTCCGACGTTTCAAGATGATCGTAACCCAGCAGGTGCAGGGTGCCGTGCACCGCCATGTGCGCCCAGTGAGCGCTGGCGGATTTGCCCTGTTCCGCGACCTCACGGTGCACCACGGGAGCGCAGATGACGACATCGCCCAGTAGCGGCAGCGCCAGTTCCGCAGGCAGCTGTGCGGGAAAGGCGAGCACATTGGTAGGCCCGTTTTTACCGCGATAGGACCTGTTCAGGGCGGTCATCTCCGCCTCGTCAACCAGGCGTACGCTGATATCCGCCGCCGCGCTTGCCCGCGCGTTGGCGCGCCCGGCCGCGCCTTCCAGGGTTGCCGCTATCCAGCGGCGTATGTCTTCGTCCTCGGGCACCGGCTCCGCGCTGGCGCTCTGGATATCTACCTGGAGATTCATAACTTGCTTTTGTCGAGCGGCGTGGCTTTGTCTTCCGCGCGGTCGTAGGCCTCCACGACCCGCTGGACCAGCGGGTGGCGCACCACGTCCTTGTTGCCGAAGTAGGTGAAACTGATGCCCTCGACGCCGTCGAGAATGTTGCTCACGTGGGTGAGGCCGGAATGCGTGCCGCGCGGCAGATCGATCTGGGTGGCGTCGCCGGTGACGACCGCGGTGGAGCCGAAGCCGATGCGCGTCAGGAACATCTTCATTTGCTCGCGCGTGGTGTTCTGCGCTTCGTCGAGAATGATGAAGGAGTTGTTCAGGGTGCGCCCGCGCATGAACGCCAGCGGCGCAACCTCCAGCACGCTGCGCTCGATATAGCGGTTTACCGTTTCGAAACCGAGCATCTCATACAGCGCGTCGTAGAGCGGGCGCAGGTACGGGTCTATTTTTTGCGCCAGGTCGCCGGGCAGGAAGCCCAGCTTCTCGCCGGCTTCCACTGCGGGGCGCACCAGCAGAATGCGCCGCACGCGCTCTTCCAGCAGGGCCTCCACCGCGCAGGCCACCGCCAGGTAGGTTTTGCCGGTGCCCGCAGGGCCGATGCCGAAGTTGATGTCGTGGTGCTTGATCGAGCGCACGTAGGCCTGCTGGTTGCGCCCGCGCGGCTTGACGGACGTGCGCTTGGTGCGAATGATCTGCAGCGCCTCCACCGGAGCGTCCGCGTGTGTCTCGGCCAGGTTTTCAAGCCCGGCCTGCTGCAGTTGCAGATGCAGCGATTCAGGGCTCAGTCCGACGCCCTGGCACACTTCGGCATAGAGATGGGTCAGCAGGCGCTCGGCGGTGTCGATACTGGCCGCAGGGCCCTCCAGCAGGAACTGGTTGCCGCGTGCGGACACACGGATGCCGAGGCGCTGTTCGATCTGCCGCAGGTGACAATCCAGATGGCCGCACAAAATCGCCAGGTGGCGGGCGTCATTGGGTTCCAGGGTCAGGGTACGTCGTGTCGACGCAGTGGTCGGCGTCTCGGGGGGAGGCTCGCTGTTCAATGTGTCCTGTCGCCCGCGTCGGGCCGTTTGCATAGGTGTAAGGATAACCGGGTTTTCGATGTCGTCAACCGTCGGCAGCCAGGCCGGATTCCCGCAGCAGAACACCGCGCAGCGAGTTCGGCAGGGCCTCTCGGATTTCCACGTCCACGAACTGGCCGATCAGGCCATGGTCCTGGCAGCGGAAGTTGACCGGACGGTTGTTCTCGGTTCGCCCCTGCAGTTGCCCCGGGTCTTTCTTCGCCACGCCGGTGACCAGAACACGCTGGGTTGTGCCTACCATGCCCTGGCTGATGGCGGCCGCCTGCTGGCCGATGCGCGTTTGCAGAATTTGCAGGCGCTGTTTCTTCACCGCCTCCGGCGTGTCATCGGGCAGCTCAGCCGCCGGCGTGCCCGGGCGTGCGCTGTAGATGAAACTGAACGAGGTGTCGAAGCCAACCTCTTCAATCAACTTCATGGTGGCGGCGAAGTCCGTGTCGGTTTCACCGGGAAAACCGATAATGAAATCCGAGGAGATGCTGATATTCGGGCGGATTTTGCGCAGTCGACGGATACGTGACTTGTATTCCAGCGCGGTGTGGCCGCGCTTCATGGCGGCGAGAATGCGATCGGAGCCGCTTTGTACAGGCAGGTGAAGGTGGTCAACCAGCTGCGGTATGTGTGCGTAGGCATCGATCAGGGCATCCGAGAACTCGACCGGGTGGGAGGTGGTGTAGCGGATGCGCTCGATGCCGGGAATTCTGGCAACCAGGTGCAGTAACTCGGCGAAATCCACCAGTTCGCCCTCGTGACTTGCACCGCGATAGGCGTTCACGTTCTGGCCCAGGAGATTTACCTCGCGTACCCCACCCCGCGCAAGGTGATACACCTCGGTGATCACGTCGTCGACCGGTCGGGATACCTCTTCGCCGCGTGTATAGGGCACGACACAGAAGGTGCAGTACTTGCTGCAGCCTTCCATCACGGATACGAACGCGGTGGGCCCCTCGGCTTCCGGCTGTGGCAGGCGATCGAACTTCTCGATCTCAGGGAAGCTCACGTCCACCACAATGGTCCCGCCGGGGCCGCGCTGCTCCAGCATCTCCGGCAGGCGATGCAGGGTTTGCGGGCCGAACACGAGATCGACGTAGGGTGCCCGGCGGCCGATCTCCTCGCCTTCCTGGCTGGCGACGCAGCCACCGACACCGATAATGAGATCCGGGTTCTTTTGTTTCAGCTGCTTCCAGCGACCGAGCTGGTGAAACACCTTCTCCTGCGCTTTTTCCCTTATGGAACAGGTGTTTAACAGCAATACGTCGGCGTCTTCCGGGTTCTCCGTAGGCACCAGGTCGTGGCTGTCGGCCAGCAGGTCGCGCATACGTGCCGAGTCGTACTCGTTCATCTGGCAACCGTGCGTCTTGATGTAGAGTTTTTTGCTCACCGTGTCCCGGAATAAACCATCGTCGCCGCTGGCGTGAAAGGGTCGCGGATTATACCCGCAACACCCGATCAAACCTAGTATGTGGCCGCCAGACACTGGTATTCTGTGAGTGCGGTGATAATATTGCCCGCCCCTGCAATCCGGCGCTGAAGCGCCGCGCCTCTCTCGGGGTTACCCATTGCAGGCGCTATCCGATGCTCCGCCCGGGGTGTCTGCGTGCCGCGGCCCGGGAAATAACGCGAGAAAACGATGTCAAACCAGCCAGTGTACAAGGTGATCTTCCAGAACGGCAGCCAGGTGTTCGAGGTCTTCGCGCGGCAGATTTACCAGAGTGACATGTGGGGGTTCATCGAGGTCGAGGAATTCGTTTTCGGGGAGCGTTCACAGATTCTGGTGGATCCCAGCGAAGAAAAGCTCAAGAACGAGTTCAACGGCGTGCGTCGCAGCTACATTCCCCTGCAGGCCATCATCCGCATTGATGAAGTGGAAAAGGAGGGGAGTGGCAAAGTGTCTGAGGCCGCGCCGGTTGAAGGCAATGTCGCCAGCTTTCCCTTCGTCGGTATGCCGCCCGGCCAGCAGGGCCGGGAGGAGTAGTTGTGCCATGGCAGTGGTGAGGTTGCTCGCCGGTCGCTGTGCCCCTTTCTGGCTGTGCCTGTTGTTTGCCCCGTTTACTGCCCTCGGCTCGGTGGTGCCGGACGACGAGATATCCCTGCTGAACGGGGCCGAGAATTTCGAGCGCTACTGCACCGAATGCCATGGCTGGAAGCCGTCCGAGCAGTATGAATCACTCTACGGTGAAGACCCGATAGACGAGCCGGACCCCCTGTTCGCGGAAAAAGCTGTGGTGGCGCCTGACAACACTCTCCCGGAACCTGAGCCGCTGGACGACTGGCCCAAGTGGGCGGGGCCGCCGCCTGCCGAGGACGACCCCGCCGCAGATGTCCGACTCGACGTGCTGTCTGATCTGGTGTCGGCGATTGACGACGTCTATGAGGAAGACGCAGACGACAGCTGGCGCCTGACATCCGACGATCCTGTCGAGGCGGCTGATGACGCGCTGGACGCCCTCGAAGACGCCCTCTCGGATGATCTGGATGAAGAGCCGGAGCTTGCGCGCGCGCCGGGCGCCACCGATCTCACCGATCCGGACAATTACCTGCTCGGCACCAGTGAGGCAGACCTCTACTACCACATTGCCAACGGCACGGGCTCCGGTATGCCGGGTTTTTTGCCTCGCCTCGGCAGTGAAGAGGCGGTGTGGGACCTCGTAAATTACATCCGCAGCCTCTGGGGAGAAGACTTGGAGGAGTGAACCACCGCTAGCCGTCGCGCCGCTGGCGCAGCGTGGCAAGCTTCACACAGATGACGAAAGCTTCGGCCGCTGCCGCCACATCCTCCAGTGCGGGGAATGTCGGTGCCAGGCGAATATTGGTGTCCGCAGGATCTTTGCCGTAGGGATGGGTCGCCCCGGCCGGCGTCAACTTCACGCCGATATCCGCCGCCAGCCTGACCACCTCGGTGGCGAGCCCCTCCAGTGTATCGAAGGAGATGAAATAGCCGCCCCGGGGAGCCAGCCAGCTGCCCATGCCGGTACCAGCCAGCTGCGTTTCCAGCACGTCCAGCACGCACTCGAACCGCGGACGGATAATGGCCCGATGCGCCAGCATGTGCTCGGCGAGAACGTCGGCGTTACGCAGGAAACGCACATGTCGCAGCTGGTTCACCTTGTCCGGGCCGATGGTCTGGATGCCCAGGTGCTGCGTGAACGCGGCAAGGTTGGCAGGGCTGGACGCCATGAAGCTGACACCGGCGCCGGCGAAGGTGATTTTGGAGGTGGAGCCGAACTGGAACACGCTGTCCAGCGTGCCCTGGCGCAGGCAGGCCTCACGCAGCGAGGCGAGCTGGGGCGCGTCGTCATACAGCGTATGCACGGCGTAGGCGTTGTCCCACATCACCACAAAGTGGTCGCCGGCGAGTTTGGCCAGGCCGGCAATCCGCTCGACGGTGTCGGCGCTGTACACGCAGCCGGTGGGGTTGGAAAAGCGCGGCACGCACCAGATGCCCCGGATGCTCTTGTCGTTGGCTACCAGCGCCTCTGCGGCATCCATGTCCGGCCCGGTGTCCAGCATCGGTACGCTCAGCATCTCGATGCCCAGGTGCTCGCAGATCGCGAAATGGCGGTCGTAGCCCGGCGCCGGGCAGAGGAATTTCACGCTCTCGTGGTTGCCCCACGCCGAGGCCGGGCCCTGAATACCTACCGTGAGTGCGTATTCGATCACGCTGTACATCAGGTTGAGGCTGGCGTTGCCGCCAATGAGGGTTTCCTCGGCGGGCACGCCGAGCACCTCTGCGAACAGCGCGCGGGCTTCCGGCAGGCCCTCCAGTCCGCCGTAGTTGCGCACGTCGGTGCCGTCGGCTGCCCGGTAGTCGCCGCCGAGAATGCCGTCGAGGGCCGAGGACAGCTCGAGCTGCTGCGTGCTCGGCTTGCCGCGCGTGAGATCCAGCGCCAGCCCGCGCTGCGCAAGCGCGGCGTAGTCTTTCTCAAGGGATTCGCAGGCTGACGCGAGTTCGGCGTCGGAAAGCTGATCGATATGCACGGGGTATCCTCATTTTCTGGCGCGGGTGCGCGTTGAAAGCGCGGATTATAGCGCCTTGCGAGAGGCCTTGCCGCGCTTGAAATCTCCACCTTCGTCCGCATAGTAAGACCATGAAGCCTCACAGCGGGATCACAAAGCAATGACAGAACACGACCAGACGGCTGACCCGGACACGGCGGCGGACGCGTACAGTGACGCAGCACAATCGCATGCCCCGGCAGTCGCCGACGACGTTCTGCCGGACACCCTGTATCTCATGCCGATCCCGAAGCGCCCGTTTTTCCCGGGCCAGGTGCAGCCTGTGGCCATCAACCCCCAGGAGTGGGGCAGCACGCTGGACGCCATCGGCAAGGTGGGCAACGGGCTGATCGGCCTGTCGTTCGTGGAGCGCACCGACAACGGCGACGTGGATCCGCGAAAATTCCCCGAGATCGGCTGTGTCGTGCGTCTGCATCGCCCGCCGATGGCTACGGAACAGCGCGGCCAGTTTCTTGCCCAGGGCATCAAACGCTTCCGTATCGTGCGCTGGTTGAGCGACAGCGCACCCTGGCTGGTGCAGGTGGAATACCCGCGCAGCGTGGGCGACCGTGATTCCGACGAGATCAAGGCCTACGCGATGGCCCTGATCAAGGAAATCAAGGAGCTGTTGCCCCTCAACCCGCTGTACAGTGAAGAACTCAAGCAGTACCTGGCGAACTTCAGCCCGAACCAGCCCAGCCTGCTCGCGGATTTCTCCGCCGCACTCACGACCGCGTCCGGTGAGCAGTTACAGGAGATCATGGACACGCTGCCGCTGTGCTCGCGCATGGAAAAGGTGCTCACCCTGCTGCGCAAGGAACGCGAGGTGGCGGAATTGCAGGGCCAGATCACCAGCCAGGTGAACGAGAAGGTGTCCGACCAGCAGCGTGAATTTTTCCTGCGCGAGCAGCTCAAGATCATTCAGAAAGAGCTGGGCATTTCCAAGGACGACCGCACGTCGGATGTGGAAACCTTCGAGCAGCGTATTGCGGAGCTCGACATGCCTGCGGCGGTGGCACGGCGCATCAAGGATGAACTGCACAAACTCTCCGTGCTGGAAACCGGCTCGCCCGAATACGGCGTCACGCGCAATTATCTCGACTGGGCCACTTCCGTGCCCTGGGGCGTGCTGTCGAAGGACAACCTTGAACTCAAGCATGCACGGCGGGTGCTCAATGAACACCATGAGGGCCTGGAGGATGTGAAGAAACGCATTCTCGAATTTCTCGCGGTGGGCTCCTTCAAGGGCGAGATTTCAGGCTCCATACTGTTGCTGGTGGGGCCGCCTGGCGTGGGCAAGACCAGTATCGGCCGCTCGGTGGCGGACGCACTGGGACGCGAGTTTTACCGCTTCAGCCTGGGCGGCATGCGCGATGAGGCAGAGATCAAGGGTCATCGGCGTACCTACATCGGGGCAATGCCCGGCAAGTTTGTGCAGGCGCTGAAGGAAGTACAGGTGGCCAACCCGGTGATCATGCTGGACGAAATTGACAAGATCGGCGCGTCTTTCCAGGGTGATCCCGCCTCGGCCCTGCTGGAAGTGCTGGATCCGGAACAGAACGCGGATTTCCTGGATCACTATCTCGACCTGCGCGTGGACCTGTCCAAGGTGTTGTTTATCTGCACCGCCAACCAGCTGGATACCATTCCCGGCCCGCTGCTGGATCGTATGGAGATCCTGCGCCTGGCGGGTTACGTGGCGGAGGAGAAACTCTCGATCGCGCGCAAGCACCTGTGGCCCAAGCAGCTCAAGCGCCACGGGTTGAGCGACGAGCAGTTGAAGATCAACGACGCGGGTCTCAAGTACGTGATTGATTCCTACTGTCGCGAGGCGGGTGTGCGCAGCCTGGAGAAGCAGCTCTCGCGCATCATGCGTAAATCCATCGTACGCATGCTGGAGGAGGACGATCGCCGCATGCGAGTCGGCAAGAAGGATATTGAGGACCTGCTCGGCAAGCCGCCGTTCACGGCCGAGAAACCGCTGCGCGGGCTCGGGGTGGTCACCGGCCTCGCCTGGACGGCCATGGGCGGCGCCACGCTGCCGGTGGAATCCTCACTCATCCATACGCTCAACCGCGGTTTCAAACTGACCGGGCGGCTGGGCGATGTGATGAAAGAGTCGGCCGAAATCGCCTACAGCTATGTGGTGTCCCACCTCAAGGACTATGGCTGCGACACGGACTTCTTCGATATGTGCATGGTGCACCTGCACGTGCCCGAGGGCGCAACCCCCAAGGACGGTCCGAGCGCGGGTATCACCATCGCCACGGCGCTGGTGTCGCTGGCGCGCAAGGAACGGATAAAGCGTCCGCTGGCCATGACCGGCGAACTCACGCTCACCGGTCAGGTGCTGCCGGTGGGTGGCATTCGCGAGAAGGTGATTGCCGCGCGGCGCAGCAAGATCATGGAGCTGATCCTGCCCCAGGGTAACCGGCGCGACTTCGACGAGCTGCCGGAGTACCTGCGCGAGGGCATCACGGTGCACTTTGCTCGCAGTTATCGCGAGGTATTCGAGTTTGTGTTTCAGGAGCACCGGCTGGATAAGTCGTTGCACTGAGTTGGCTGATCCGGCGGGTAGCCTGGCACTTGGCACTTGGCACTTGGCACTTGGACCTCGTATTCAGGGCGAGGGGTCGCGGTGGCCTTGCTCCCTGGACGGCGGCCCTCCGGGCTGCCCTCAGTCGGTCGCAAGCCCGCAAGCGGTCTCGCTCCACTCCTCGGCGCCGTCCCGATACGTCCGCAAGGCCACCGCGACCCCTCGCCCGTTCCGGCAAGGTAGAGGGTGAGGGCTTTTGGGGGATGCGGGGCGTCGTGTAGACATTTCTCGAGTGTCGCAACACGCGTTTGTTCTACTCCGCTTGCATGAAATGAATGCTTTGGCGCGGCGCGCGCTGGCGGTGACCCTGCGCAGATATCAGGCCGCGCTTAGTGGAGCATTTCAACGCGGGGCTTTCTGCGAGCACTGTTCGAGTCCCGATTTTTCGCGCAGCGAAAAATGGTCGAGTTGCGCAGCAGCCGCGTTGAAATGCGGAGCTGCGGCCTCTGCGCCGGGGTCACCGCCAGCGCGCGCCGCGCCACCGCTCCAAACCAGCCAGCGCGCACCGCGCCACGCCACCGCCCCAAACCAGCCAGCGCGACGTACGCACTTACATGAAACGACCTCACCGACCGAAAGCAGTCTGAACCAGAGTGATCAGAATCAAGGCGCCCAGGCCGAGACAATCGCCCGCCGCGGCGCCGGATAGCCCTCAATCGTTCGGCTGGAATCCTGTGGATCGAGAAAATTCGCCAGGGAGTGGAAGGTCATCCATTCGGTGGAGCGCTGCTCTTCGGTAGAGGTTGTCGTTACGTCCACCACCTCACAGCGCTGAAAACCCAGCTTGCGCAGCCAGCCCAGCAGGGTCGCGCAACTCGGCAGAAACCACACGTTGCCCATGCGCGCGTAGCGACCGGTCGGCATGAGCGTGTCGCCCGGGCCGCCTTCAATGACGAGCGTCTCCAGAATCAGCTGCCCCCCGGTGCGCAGGCAATCCTTGAGTTCCTGCAGATGATCGATGGGAGAGCGGCGGTGGTAGAGCACGCCCATGGAGAACACGGTGTCGAACGCACGGAGTCCGGGCGGCACATCTTCGATCCCGGCCGGCAATACCCACACGTCGGGCTCCTGGAGGTACGTCTGCATCGCCCTGTACTGCATGACAAATAGCGGCGTCGGGTCGATGCCGATCACCTGCGCCGCGCCCGCGCCGCGCATGCGCCAGCAGTGGTAGCCGCTGCCGCAGCCCACGTCGAGCACGCGCCGCCCCTCTAGGGCGTCCAGCGCGGGCTGCAGGCGATCCCACTTCCAGTCCGAGCGCCACTCCGTATCGATGTGCAGGCCGAACAATTCGAAAGGCCCCTTGCGCCAGGGGTGGAGCTCCTTCAGCGCGGTGCATAAGGCCTGCAACAGGCTGGCGTCGAGTGGTGCATCGCGGGCAGCGGTCACACGAGCCGTGTCCAGCCGGGTGTGCGTAGCGGTGATATCCGGGAGCGCGGCGACGGCCGCTCGCCAGCGTGGGAGATCGCCATAGCGCCTGTCCGACAGGCCTCGCTCGAGCTGCGCGGGAAGCAGCGAAGCCCACTTGGCCAGCTCCCCGTCGCGCCAGCGCTCTATCAGCGGTGCGTAGTGCGCCAGGTCATCCACGTCGGCAGTCAGCGAATGGTGTGGACGCGCCCATCTGTGCGTGAAGCCGGTGGATCATTTCAACGCGATCAGCGAGGCGAAATTGAAACACTGGAACCACACATCGCAGCTCGAAAATCCCGCGCTCGCGATGCGCGTCTTGTGCGCGCGCAGGGTTTCCGGCAGCAGCACGTTTTCCAGCGCGTTGCGCTTCCCGGCAATTTCCAGTTCGCTGTAGCCGTTGGCGGCCTTGAACTGTTCATGCAGGGCGATGTTCAGCGCGTCCAGCGGGGGATCCTCGAAAGTCAGCTTTTCCGACAGCAGCATCACGCCGCCGGGCCTCAGCCCCTGGTAGATACGCCGGATCACCGCCTCGCGCCGCTCGCGCGCGACAAACTGCAACGTGAAGTTGAGCACGACCACGGAGGCATTCTCAATTGGCACCTCACAGAGATCCGAGCACACCAGCTCCACCGGCGTGTCCTGAGGGCCTGCGTCCAGAAGCGTCCGGCACCGCTCGAGCATCGCGGGGGAGTTATCCACGCCCACGATACGGCAGCCTCGTTGGTGCACGTTCTGGCGCATCGCGAGCGAGGAAGCGCCCAGCGAGCAGCCGAGATCGTACAGACTGGAGCCCTCTGTGGCGAAACGCCCCGCCAGCATGCCGGTCATGGCCACTATCGTGCTGTAGCCAGGCACCGAGCGCTTGATCATGTCCGGAAATACGCTGGCCACGCTGGCATCGAAGCGGAACTCGCCGGGTGCTTCAAGCGGGTTGGAAAACAGCGTGTCGCGAGTCTCGTTCACGGCGGCAATGGGCGGTTGGGAGGCGGTTTCGGGGGGCGAAATTCTAGCATGAAACCGTTAGTCCGTTCGCCCCGGCTTTTGTTGTATTGTGGTCCGAACTGCGGCCAGAATGCGTAAGTGCAGTAAGCAATCAGGAGCAACCACGATGGCATACGCCCACGAAGCGTTCTCCGCGGATCTCACTCCGCCGAAGCTTCACCACAGTATTCTCGAGTTCTCCCGGGTATTCGTCGAGATCGGTTGGGGTGCAATGTTGGGCCCTGTGCTGAACAGCCTGCCCCGCGGCGATGGGCACACCATCATGACCATACCGGGTTTTATGGGAGCCGATGGCTCCACCTCGCGCCTGCGCAAGTTCCTGAATCGGCGCGGCTACAATGCCATTCCCTGGGGGCTCGGGCGCAACGCCTCGGAGGTGCGCTCGCGCAATATCGACGACTTCCTGGCGCATCGCGCGCAGGTGGAAGACCGCATCGCGGAGCGGGTCGAGCAGGCGTTTCTCGCCAGCGGCCGCAAGCTGACGCTGATAGGCTGGAGCCTTGGCGGCCTGTATGCGGTGGCGCTTGCGCATCGCTTTCCGCAGTGGGTGGGGCAGGTCATTACGCTGGGAACCCCCTACGGCGATCCGCGTGGCACTGCACTGTATAGTGTGATGGGCGGCCTGTATGACAACGAGGTGGATGAGGAGGGCCTGGCACGCTGGGTGGCGCACACTTATCGCGGCGGCCGTCTACAGGTGCCGATACTGGCGCTGTACAGCGAGAGCGATGGCATCGTGGGGGCCGGCATCGCCAAATGCGGGGCTGATCCGCGCCACGTCACCAATGTGGCGGTATTGGCCAGTCACGTGGGGTTTCCCTTCAATCCGGTGGTGTTTGCGGTGATTGCCAACCACCTGGTGGAGCCGCATCGGCGCTGGGCTATCTGCCGCCATCCCCGTCTGGGCCCGTTCGTGCAGGTCCAGGAGCACTGATTCGGCAGGACGCGGTCAGTTGGCGCTGCGTACCAGTAACGCGTCTTCCGCGCTATGTTGGCGAGATGGACGTACCTTCGGCTTGAGGGTGGCAAACGGGGCGGCCGACGCCGCGCTGGCAGCAGTTGCGCCCTGCCGTTTACCGCTGCGTCGCCGGAACTGGATACTACGCAGAAATTCTACGAGGGTGGCTTTTTCGCGTGTCCTGGTGTGCTGCTCATCGAAAGGCGTCATGGCAAACCCGCTTGGGTGGATTCGGGGCGTCAGCTTCAGTATAGACCCTGTCTGCAATGTCAAAGCGTGAAAAGTGCGCTGTTTCGGCGTGAAAATGCCCGGCCGGCGGTAGGGCACGACTCAGCGCAAGGCTATAATCGCGGGCCATTGCAGTGTGTTCACTAGCGAGAAGCCGATCGACGCGAGGCAGCATGAAACCCGAGCATTTCCCCGAGCAGCCCGCGCAGCTGTGGGAGCACTTTTATCGTATTACCCGGATTCCCCGTCCCTCCGGACAGGAAGCCGCGGTGCGGCAGTATGTGATCGATCTGGCGGAGCACGGCGGCCACCCGTATCGCATGGATACCGCCGGGAACCTCGTGGTCTCGGTGGCGGCCAGCGCCGGTATGGCGGAGCGCGCCACGCTGATCATCCAGAATCACCTCGACATGGTGACGGTGAAAACGGCGGAATCCCCCCACGACTTCTCGCGTGATCCGCTGCAGCTCAAAGTGGTGGACGGCTGGCTGCTGGCGAACGGTACCACACTGGGCGCGGATAACGGCGTGGGCTGCGCGGCGGCGCTGGCACTGATGACAGACCCGGCTGTCGTGCATCCACCGCTGGAGCTGTTGTTCACCGTGGATGAGGAAACCGGCCTGCATGGCGCCCTGGCACTGGACCCGGCGCTACTCACTGGCAGCCGAATGCTCAACCTCGATACGGAGGACTGGCAGGAGTTGTTTATCGGCTGCGCGGGCGGTGCCGGCTGGCAGCTGCGCCGCGACTATGCGACCCACGCGGCGGCAGCCTCTGCGGAATT
Organism: Halioglobus sp.; assembly: GCA_041396005.1. Classification (GTDB taxonomy): domain Bacteria; phylum Pseudomonadota; class Gammaproteobacteria; order Pseudomonadales; family Halieaceae; genus Marimicrobium. Next base: position 89,743 of record JAWKZK010000018.1, on the reverse strand, counting down.
CTGGCGTCTCTCAATCGGTGGACTTGCGGGCGGGCACTCGGGCATCCAGATTCACGAGCAACTCGGGAATGCCATCAAGCTGCTTGCGCTCTGTCTGGAGGACGTACCGGGCTTGCAGCTGGCCGGCATGGAGGCCGGCGTTGCCCATAACGTCATACCCCGCGAGGGCAGTGTCGAGTTTGCCTGTGAAGCCGGCGCGGGCGCTGCGCTTGAGAGCAGGCTGCCTGCCCTGCGCGAGGACATGCTGGGTTGGTTGCCGGAGGCCGACGGACAGGTGCAGCTGGCGCTCACCACGGCGGATCGCCGGCCCGTTATCGCGCTCAGGGAGAGCCGCGATGTGCTGGATCTGGTTGCGGTGTTCCCGCACGGCGCTCACGCCTACAACGCGCACCTGCCTGGCGAGTTGGTGGATTTAAGCAGCAACCTGGCGCGGGTGAGGCTCGCGAACGGCGCCCTGTTTGTGGAAGCCAGCTACCGCTTTTTTAATGCGCGACAGGCGATGCCGCTGCGTCAGGCCGTGGCTGCGCTCGCGCGCGCCTACGCCCTGGACCTGCACTGCATCGACGGATACCCGGGTTGGGAGCCGCAGTTCGACGGCGCCTTGCTGGCGCAGGCCAGTGCCCTGCACGTGGAACTGTTCGGTGTTGCGCCGGCGGTGAAGGCGATACACGCGGGACTGGAGTGCGGTATAGTGAAAAGCAAGAAACCCGACCTGGATATTCTCTCCTTCGGGCCGACAATTCGCGGCGCGCACTCACCTGTTGAGCGTCTGCAAATAGACACCGTGGCACCGTTCTGGCAGTTTCTCACCACGCTGCTGGCGCGCCTGTAGTCTGGCGCTGAAGCGCTGCCGCCGTGCAACCCTCATCGTAGTTTCAGGAGACGCCATGCTGCAACAGCTCTCACCCGTGCCGGTAGATCCCATCCTTGGTCTCGCCGCCGCCTGCAGGGCGGATCCCAATCCCGACAAGGTGGATCTCACGGTGGGTATCTACATGGATGAGCAGGGCCGCTGCCCGGTATTCGAGGCGGTGCGCCGCGCGCAACACGCGCTGGAGCAGGCGGAGGACACCAAGGCGTATCTGCCGCCGGCGGGCGATGACGCGTTCAATGCGGGAATGCAGCGTCTGCTGCTGGGTGCCGACAGCGCGGCGCTGGCGGAGGGCCGCGTGAGCAGTATTCAAACGCCCGGCGGCTGTGGCGCGCTGCGCATCGGCGCGGAACTCATTCACGCGGCGGAGCCCGGCGCGCGCGTGTGGATTTCCAATCCCACGTGGCCGGTACACATTCCGCTGGTGGGTAGCGTGGGCCTGCGCTTTGAACACTATCGCTACTACGACGCGGCCAGCCACGGCGTGGATTTCGACGGCCTGAGGGACGACCTGAAAAATGCGGGCGCCGGCGATGTCGTGCTGCTGCACGGCTGTTGCCACAATCCCTGCGGTGCCGACCTCACGCTGCCGCAGTGGGAAGAGATCGCCGACATGGCAGAGCGCCAGGGGTTTACCCCGTTTATCGATATTGCCTATCAGGGCCTGGCCGTCGACCTGGAATCCGATGCCGCCGGTCTGCGCCTGCTGGTGAGCCGGCTGCCCGAGGTGATTATCGCCGCATCGTGCTCCAAGAATATGGGGCTGTACCGCGAGCGCACCGGCGCGGCGGTGTTTGTGTGCAGCGATAAACGCAGTGCCGATAACGCGCTCGGCCAGGCCAAGGCGGCGGCCCGGCGAGTGTACTCCATGCCCCCCGCGCATGGCGCGCTGCTCGCGGGTCGAATTCTGGCGGATGCCGCTCTCGATGCCATCTGGCGGGAGGAACTGGTAGGGATGTGTCGGCGCATCAACGGCCTGCGCGGTGAGCTGCGCAGGGCGCTGGAGGCCAGCACAGGCGCAGATTTCGCCTTTATCGAGCGCGAGCGCGGCATGTTTTCCTTTCTGGGGTTATCGGCAGAGCAGGCGATACGCCTGCGCGAGGACTACAGCGTGTACATGCTGGATTCCTCGCGCATCAACGTGGCCGGTATCAACAGCACCAACATCGATGTCGTCGCGCGCGCGGTTGCCGCGGTGATGTAGCGAGACCTGATGCGGTAGGTGATGTTGCAAATTACGCAATATACCGGGGCGGTGTCCGACGAGCTGATGCAGCTACTCCTGATGGCCGACCCGGATCCAGAGGCCGTAGGGCGTTATATTGGGGCGGCCGAGGTACTGGTGGCCGAAGAAGCGAAGCGGCTTGTCGGCGTGGCGGTAGTTTCTGCTGAGGCCGGGGTTGCAGAGCTCAAGAACCTGGCTGTGGCAGAGGCACACCGTGGTCGCGGTATCGCGAAAGCGATGATCGCAGCTGCACAGGGCCGGGCTAGATCGAAAGGGGCTGTTGAGATGGTCGTTGGCACGGGAAACTCGAGCGTAGGGCAGCTGTGCCTGTATCAGAAATGCGGTTTTCGTATGCTGCGAATAGAGAAAGACTATTTTGCAGTCTATCCGGAGCCCATCATCGAGAACGGCATTCGGTGTCTTGACCGGGTGGTGTTACGTGCCGACCTGCGTTCGGGCTTTGAGGCATAAACCCATGCGTGGAATCGCCGTGTTGGTGTATGCCGTGTTCGTCGCCTGCGTGTCCCTGATGCCCTTGGCCGGCGGTGGTGTCGGGCAGTGGGACAAGGCCGCTCACCTGGCGATGTACGGGTTGTTTGCGTTGCTGGGCTGCTGGGCGGTGCGGCGGCCGAGTCCGTTCTTTTTCCTGTGCATCGGCATCGTCGCCTACGGCGGCCTGATGGAAATTCTGCAATCGTTGACGCCAGCACGCATGATGTCCTTGTACGATTTTCTCGCGAACACGCTGGGTGTGGTGCTCGGCGCGTTGCTGGGGAGAAGCCTGCTGCCCGCTGCACGGCGCGAGCGCATGCCCCACGGCGGTCACCCGCGGGAGGGAAAATGATCCGATGCTGCCTGCTTATCCGTCGCTACTGGCTGTGCGGAGTTCTGCTGTGGTCCGTGTCCCTGTCGCCGGCCGCCGCCGAATGTAAACGTGGCCTGCGCGGCGTGGTGGCGGTGGAGGCGCACAGCGGCGCCATCCGCTGGCGGGCCCATACCATTGAACAGGAAGCGAGCGTCACGCGTTCGCGCTGAGCGGTAACGCCCCACTCGCGCTACGGATGCAAGCGCGGCCTGGTATCGGACGAGTTTTATCCCACCCTCAACCGGCCCAACGTGGAACTGGTGGCCGAGGGCCTGCAGTCGGTCACGTCCGGCGGGATCGTGACCAGCAGCGGCCGTGCCATCGAGGCCGATGTCATTATCTACTGCACCGGTTACCAGGTGCTGGATTTCGATCGCATTGCGGTCGAGGGGCTGGCGGGACGTGTGCTGGCCGAAGAGATGGCGCAGGCGCCCCTGGCGTACAAGGGTATCGCGGCCCCCGGGTTCCCCAACTACTTTTTTGCGGCCGGGCCAAACGGGCTCGCGATCAACGTATCGTACTTTACCAACATCGAGCGCAACGTGAGAACGATCGTGTCGCTGCTCAGTGAGATGCGTCGCGCAGACATTGCCGCCATCGATGTGCGTCCGGAGGTCAATGCCGCCTACAACGCGCAGCTGGCAGAGCGCTTTGAGCGGTATTCCTGGGGCTCTTCCTCGTGTAACAGCTACTATCGTACCGAGACGGGCCATGCGCTGTTCCTGTTCCCGGGCGGCTTCAAGGACTATGCGAAACTGCATGAGGCCTGTTCGCTGGCGGATTTCCAGCCGGTGTGATGTGCGTGAATCGTGCCGGTGACGATTCTGTGGGCCGTTGTGCCCTGCCCGTAATGCAATGCTGATGGAGGAGAACACCGATGGCCAAGACCGGCAGCGGCGGTTTACCGGGTACGGCCGAGGGCGCGGCGCTCGGGCGCGCGTTGCACGCCCGCTTTGCCGACACGCCGGTGCTGGCGGACGACTGGGCCGAGCACCTGCTGTCGGCGGCGGATCAGGCGCGCTTCAGCGATGCGGGCAATACGCCCGATATGCATGCGATAGAGGGTTTTGATGCTTCCGGTGTGTTCGCGGTCAACGTGGGGTGCCTGCGTTACGCTGAAGACGAGGTCCTGCGCAGCCTGCACAGCGGGCTGCGCCAGTACCTGGTATTGGGCGCCGGTCTGGACACGTTCGCATTGCGCCACGGCACGGCAGTACCCGGGCTGAAGGTGTACGAGGTGGATCACCCGGACGTGCAGGCGCTGAAACGCGCCCGCATCGCGGCCGCCTCGCGCGTGCCGGCTGCATTGCCTGAGTTTGTCGCCGTGGATTTCGAAACCGATGCATTGAATGCCGCGCTGCTGGCAGCCGGGTTCGACAGCGCAACGCCGGCGGTTGCCTCGTGGTTGAATACGCTGCATTACCTCACCGAGGAGGCGATTCGCGCCAGCATGGCCCATCTCTCCACTGTGTTGGCGCCAGGCAGCCGCCTGGTGCTGAACTACGCGCCGGACGTGGATTTTTCCGAAGCGCAGCTGGCCTATGTGCTGCGTCTTCTGGAGGTGGTGGACACGGCGGGCGAACCGATGGCGAGCCGCTGGCGCCCCGAGGCGTTTGTCTCGCTGCTGGGTGAGTTCGGGTTCAGCGTTGTCGAGCACCTGGATGAGGAACAGCTCACCGAGCGCTATTTTGCCGCGCGCGGCGACGGCCTGCGCCCGGCTATCCCCCTGCGGGTGCTGATCGCCGAGAAAGTGACGCGCCAGACGACATCTTGAACGAGGCGATGAGTGAGCAAGCTGTTGCTCAGCGTGAGTCCGCCTGCGCAAGGGCGAAAACGTGCGGCAGATAGCGTTCCACCAGCCAAGGCGGGTAACCGATCAACTCCACCAGGCGGCGTCGGCATTCCCGCTCATCCGCGCCCCGCGACACCCACACCGGCACACGCTTGCGCAGGGTCTCAACGGTTTCGCGCGGCGTGATGATCCAGGTGTCCTGCGCCACCTCACCAAAGTAAAAATCGGCGGGGCTCACCTGCATGGCCTGCGGTTTCATATAGACGACCAGTGACAGGACCCGTGCCGCGCCGGCCTGCTGCAGGTGGCTGGTTAGAAATTTCAGCGTGCCGCCGCGGTCGCCCAGGTCGTCAATCACCAGGACGGTCTGCTTGAGAATATCGACGGAGACGGCCTGCGTGACCCGCGGTTCGGCATGGCGCTCGTCGGGGCCCTTGTAAAGTGATACTCCGATGGTGCCAAAGGCGATATCGGGCGCGCCAGGCTCGAGGCCATGGGCCAGGTGGTCGTGCAGGAGTATCCCCGGCAGCATCCCGCCCATGGTTGCCATCAGCGCACAGGTCACGGGGTGCTCCGCTGTGCGCTGGTAGGCCTGCACCTGCTGTGCCAATGCTGCCACTGCCAGCGATTCTACCGCGTCCGGCACCAGCAGGAAGCGGAGGTCGTCATCGGGCACCTGCACGCCCCGAGGCTGTCGCCAGAACGCCGGATCGATGTCTGCTGCCGCGCAGCGAACCTGTGCCTGGTAAGTACTCATGTGTTCTCCAGGGGATGCTTCAGGGTGAACGATGTCGCCGCCTTCAGGGTAACACCAGCACCGCGCGGAAATCATTCACGTTGGTGCGCGTGGGCCCGGTGATCACCAGGTCATCCAGCGCGGCGAAAAAACCGTAGCCGTCGTTGTCGTCGAGCAGCGCGCCCGGGTTGATGCCCAGCGTGTGTGCGCGCTGCCAGGAGCTCGGGTCGAGCAGCGCCCCCGCGTTGTCCTCCGAACCGTCTATGCCGTCGGTATCGGCGGCGATGGCGTAGATGCCGGGCGCCCCGCGCAGCGCGCAGGCCATCGCCAGCAGGAACTCCGCGTTGCGGCCGCCGCGCCCCTTGCCGCGGACGCTCACACTGGTTTCACCGCCGGACAACAGCAGCGTTGGTTGTGTGACAGTGCCCTTGAGCTGCAAGGCCATGGCGGCCTGCCCGGCGGCGACCTCGCGCGCCTCGCCCTCGATGGCATCGCCCAGTTCCCGCACGGCGATGCCGGCCGAGCGAGCCGTTGCGGCGGCGGCCGCCAGCGCCTGCGCCGGCGTGGCGATCATGTGGTATTCGCTGTTGGCAAACGCGCTGTCCCCGGGCTTCAGGGTTTCGGCGCGCGGGTCACGCAACCAGCTCGTCACGCTGTCGCCCGGGTCGATCGCGTAGCGCCCGAGTATCGCCAGCGCGTCGGCGCAGCTGCTCGGGTCGGCGACCGTGGGGCCGGAGGCGATCACGGCCGGATCATCGCCGGGCACATCGGATATGGCGTAGGTGATCAGCCGCGCCGGCTGGCACGCGCCGGCCAGGCGTCCGCCCTTGATGGCGGAGAGATGCTTGCGCACACAGTTGATCTCGCTGATGCTGGCGCCACTTTTCAGCAGGCTGCGATTCACGGCCTGCTTCTGGGCGAGGCTGAGGGGGCCTGCCGGGCTCGCCAGCAGTGACGAGCCGCCGCCGGAGAGCAGGCAGATGACGAGATCGCTCGCGCTCAGCCCGGACACCGCGTCCAGCACACGCGCGGCAACGGCCTCGCCGGCCGCATCGGGCACCGGGTGTGCGGCCTCAACCACCTCAATTCGCGTGCAGGGTTCAGCGTGGCCGTAGCGCGTCACCACCAGCCCGCGCAGTTCGCCCTGCCAGTGCTGCTCCAGGCAGGCGGCCATTGACGCTGCCGCCTTGCCGGCGCCAATCACCAGCGCGGAGCGCCGCGTGTCGGCGGGCAGAAAAGCCGGTAGTGCACTGTGCGGGCTGGCGGCCCGCACGGCGTGGGTAAACAGGTTCTGCAGCATTGATCGCGGATCGTCGAGGGTGGGGGGCATTGCGGTGTCCGAGGGCCGGTTTGATAGCAGGGCCGCATCGATACGGATGAGCCCGGTTCCCGGCGCCAGTGTACCACCGCCTTGTCCTGTCGCGGCGGTCGATGCGCGAGCCCTGCGCGTTGCTGGCCTCGCCCGTGGGAAGTGTTTACAGTAGCGGCGTTTCAGGCTGCAGATGACGGAGTTTGCGCATGACCGACCCGCTATGGAGGCCCTCGGGCGAGCGCATTGCCGCCTCACAGGTGCTGCAGTTCATGCTGTTCCTGCGCAAGCGGCACGGCGCCAACGTCGGTCCGAATTATTTCAACCTGCACGCCTGGTCGGTGGAGAATCCGGCGGCCTTCTGGCAGGCCGTCTGGGATTTCTGCGGGGTGATTGCCAGCGAGTCGTCGCCGGAGGTCCTGGTGAACGCCGGGCAGTTTCCCGGCGCGCGCTGGTTTCCCGGTGCGCGTCTCAACTTCGCCGAGAACCTGTTGCGTTTTCGCGACGAGCGCCCGGCGCTGGTCTCGCTGCTGGAAAATGGTGAGCGCCGGGAGATGAGTTACGCCGCGCTCTTTCGGCAGGTGGCGCAGTTTGCCGCGAGTCTGCGCGCCGCCGGCGTGGAGGCAGGTGATCGGGTGGCGGGTTTCATGCCGAACATACCCGAGACAGTGGTGGCAATGCTCGCAAGTGCCAGCATCGGCGCCCTGTGGTCTTCCTGCTCGCCGGATTTCGGCCTCGAGGGGGTGGTCGATCGTTTCGGACAGATTCGCCCGCGCATACTGATCGCGGCAGACGGCTATTTCTACGGCGGCAAGACCTGCGATTCCCTCGAGCGGCTTGCCGGCATCGGCGCTCGCATCGATAGCATCGAGCGGATCGTGGTGGTACCGGTCACCTGCGCCGAGCCGGATATCAGCGCACTGGGCAACGCGCTGCTGTACAGCCGGTTTCTGGACGGCGCCGCCGAAGACCTGGCCTTTGCGCAGCTACCCTTTGAGCATCCCCTGTACGTGATGTATTCCTCGGGCACGACCGGCAAGCCCAAGTGCATCGTGCACGGCGCAGGCGGCACGCTCCTGCAGCACCTGAAAGAGCATCGCCTGGCGGTGGATATTCAACGCGACGACGTGTTCTTTTACTTCACCACCTGCGGCTGGATGATGTGGAACTGGCTCGTGTCGGGGCTGGCAAGCGGCGCCACGCTGTTGCTGTACGACGGTTCGCCGTTTGCCGACGACGGGCGTGTTCTGCTCGATGCCATCGACCGCGAGGGCATCAGCGTGTTCGGCACCAGCGCGAAGTACCTGGCCTCGCTGCAAAAGGCCGGCCATCGTCCGGCGCAAAGCCACCGGCTCGATTCCCTGAAAACGCTGCTTTCCACCGGCTCGCCGCTGGCGCCGGAAAGCTTCGAATACGTGTACCGTGAATTCAAGGGCGATATCTGCCTGGCCAGTATTTCCGGCGGTACCGATATTCTCTCGTGCTTTGTGGGCGGTTCACCGATCCTGCCGGTGTACGCGGGTGAAATTCAGTCGCCTGGCCTCGGCATGGCGGTGGACATCTGGGACGATGCGGGCAAGCCGCTGCGCGGCGAAAAAGGCGAGCTGGTGTGCACCGCGCCGTTCCCATCCTGCCCGCTGGGCTTCTGGGACGACGCCGACGGCAGCCGCTTTCGGGCAGCCTACTTCAGGCGTTTTCCGGGCGTCTGGGCGCAGGGTGATTATGGCGAGGTGACGTCGCACGGGGGCTACATCATTCACGGGCGCTCGGATGCGGTGCTCAACCCGGGTGGCGTACGCATCGGCACGGCGGAGATCTATCGGCAGGTGGAGCGCATCCAGTCGGTGCTGGAGAGTATCGTGATCGGCCAGCAGTGGCAGGACGATGTGCGCGTGGTGCTGTTTGTGGTCTTGCGTGAGGGCGAGAGCCTGACGCCGGCGCTGCAGGACAGCATACGGCGCAGCGTGCGCGAGAATGCGACGCCACGCCACGTGCCCGCGAAAATCATCCAGGTGGCAGATATCCCGCGCACGCGCAGCGGCAAGATCGTCGAGCTGGCGGTGCGCGACGTCGTGCACGGGCGGCCGGTGAAGAACGCCGATGCGCTCGCCAACCCGGAGGCGCTGGAGCTGTTCCGCGGGCTACCCGAATTGACCAGTTAGTGACCCTGTTGAACCCAACGCCGGTGCGATTTTCGGTTATCATTGCGCCTCGTTTCCCGGCGTGTTTCTCGTGTTATGACGTATTCCCAACAGGCGCACTATGATAGGCAGGTGGCCCTCTGGCTGGTGTTCTGCGCGGCCGTGGTATTCGGCATGATCCTGCTCGGCGCCGTGACTCGCCTGACGCATTCCGGCTTGTCCATGGTGGAATGGAAACCGCTCGTGGGTGTGATCCCGCCGCTGTCCGAGCAGGCCTGGCAGGAGACGCTGGAGAAGTACCGCCAGTATCCGGAGTACCAGCAGGTCAACCGGGGCATGAGCCTCGACGAATTCAAGCGTATTTTCATGTTCGAGTACCTGCATCGCGTACTCGGCCGTCTCATAGGGGTGATTTTTTTCTTCCCCATGGTGTATTTCGCGCTGCGCCGGCGCATTCGACCGGGCCTGATGCCGCACCTGCTGGTGCTGTTCACCCTGGGCGCCCTGCAGGGCCTGCTCGGCTGGTTCATGGTAAAGAGCGGGCTGGTGAACGAGCCGCGTGTCAGCCAGTATCGCCTCACCGCGCATCTGGGCGTGGCCGTGGCGATCTACGCCTATATGGTGTGGCTGGTGCTGGACCTGATCTTCCTGCGCCAGCAGGAGCGCCTTCTCCAGGCGCGACCCTACGCCCGGTGGGCGCTGGCGTTGCTCGCCCTGGTGTACCTCATGATCCTGTCCGGCGGCCTGGTGGCGGGCACCCGCGCCGGTTTCGCCTACCCCACCTGGCCGCTGATGGGCGACAGCTTTTTCCCTCCTGGGCTGTATGCGAGCGTGCCGGCGTGGCAGGCCGCGTTTGAAGATATCACCACGATCCAGTTCAACCACCGCCTCTTCGCCTACCTGCTGTTCGTGCTGATCAGCGTCTTCGCCGTGGTGGTGTATCGCCGGGGCGACGGCCAGCGGGACAGACTGGCCGCCGTGCTGCTGATCGCGGCCCTGTGGCTGCAGATGGCGCTGGGCATCAGTACCCTACTGCTGCACGTGCCGGTGGCCCTGGCAACCGCGCACCAGGGCGGTGCGGTGCTGCTGCTCAGCGCGATGCTGTACATGAGCCACTTGCAGGTACGCCAGGGCTGAACGCAAAAGCCCGGCGGTTGCCGGGCCTTCGTGCCTGTGGTTTCGCGCGGGCGCGCGGGTGGAATTACCAGAATTTGGGCGCTTTGTCCTGTTCGCGGCGCCCCGGCGTTTCTCGCCGATCACCCTTGAGATCAAAGCGGATTTCCTGGCGGCGCTCCTCGAGCGAGCGGCGCATGCCGCGGCGACGTTCGACGTTGTTGTAGGCGCGCTTGGCGTTCGCGCTGTTCTCTTCGACTTCCGTGACAAACGCGCGGCCTGCACTGCGGTAAAAAGACGATTTTTCAGTCATGGTTGAGTACCCCGGGTGCAATCGTTGTTCTCAGGGGTACAGTGTGGGCGATAACGGGAGATAAGGCAGTAACCCAAACGGTGAAAACGGCCTGAATGCCCCCGAACTGTGAACGTGCTCACAGTTCGGGGCAGGGAGGACTCAGCGCATCGCGGCGAGCACTTCCTCAACCGAGGGACCTTCAACGGTCACGTGCTCGCGCGCGCGTACCTGGTCCTCGCGTACGTCGTCGATATCGGTCATGAACTGGCTGTACCACTTGCGCACCAGGTGGATGGGGCCGTCGCCGTCGCACATCAGCGGATTGTCGATGATGCACTTGTTGTTCCAGATGGCCACGTCCTGGTGGAAGGATTCCACGTTTTTCTCGGTGTAGGCTTCCACCATGGCCTTGTTTTCCTCCTCCGAGAGCTGCGGGTCCTTCTCCATCATCACGCCGAAGTTGATAATGAAATGGTGCATGTCCACGGGAATATGGCTCACCAGCAGATGCACGGTCATGGGGTGACCTTCCATCTTGCCCGTCATGGTGGTGGTCATGTAGGCTGGGCCTTCATAGGTCGCCACCGAGGTAATCAGGCCCTCGTCGCCCTCGGTGAGAATCTCGTGGCCGCCCACCATGTACTGCACGAACTTGTGCCCTTCCATGGTGTTTTTGAAGGATTTGACGGTGGAGTAGTGGATAGGCCCGAAGTGCGCCATGTCGGCCATGTTGTCCACCAGTTCGCGGCCCAGCGAGCCGATCGGAATGGCGCGCATCTCCCAGTCAGTCCAGTTGCCCGAGTACCAGTCTTCATTGCGTGAGGGCTCCTGCTCCGCGATCGGTTCGTTGCCCTCCGGATCCTGCCACACGAAAACGAGGCCGTTTTTCTCCAGTACCGGCCAGGACTTGATCACCGCCTTCTCGGGGATCTTCTTGGCGTAGGGTATGTCGTCGCACACGCCATCGGCGCCCCAGCTCCACAGGTGGAAAGGGCACACCACCGAATTGGCCTGAACCTTGCCGCCACACAGGTCGCCACCCATGTGCGGGCAATAGGCGTCGAGGATGTGTACCGCGTTGTCTTCGAGGCCGCGGTAGGCCACCAGCTTGGTGCCGAAGACGTCGAGCTGACGCGGGGTGTGGCTCACGCTGGCGGCGTTGCCGATGACATACCAACCGCGTGCGTAGCGCTCCGGTCGCTCCTCGGCGAGAATCTTGTAGGGTTCCCGCTTGCTGCCACGTGCCTGTTCGATTGCCGTCATTGTCAGTTCTCCATGGAATCTTGATGGTTGCAGGGAGTATCCGCCCGGCGCGCAGGCCGGGCTATAGTCCCAATGGACGAGGTGGGCTGTTTGCTGCCATTTGCTTGACCCAGATCAAGATCGCACGGCCGCTACAGGAAGAAATCGCCGTTTTCCGCGCCCATCATGGTGCCGCCGAGGTTGCGTCCGAACTTGAACGGGTTGTTGGCCACGTGCTGGCGCCCGGAGTTGATATCCAGCCAGGCGCGATTCAGCGGGTGGCCGCGAAAGATGCCCTGTGCGCCGCAGGCATTGAACAGGCCGTTGATGGCATCGGTGCACTTGCGCGACACCAGCGCCGCATCAAAGCGCATCTTGATGCGCTCTTCTATCGGCAGGCTGCGCCCGCCCCGGGCCGCATCGACCATGCGATCAAAGTTGCGGAACATGATGGTCTGGCATTCGTCTACCGCGGCAACCGCGTCTGCCAGTGCCATTTGCGCGTCCGGGTCGGTCGCAATCTTGTTGCCGTCGTTGAGGCCGACGCGATCCTTGTTGACGGCGATGTAGCTGTCCACCACGCCCTTCAGGCACCCGATGCTGGAGGACGACACGGCGCGCACGAAAATCTGGCCGAAGGGCAGACGGAAAATGTAGTGATCGTTCACGGCGTTGCCGGGGCTCGAGCACTCGAAGCCGTCGATGGATCGGTGCGTGCGGTACTCCGGCACGAACGCGTCGCGCACCACGATGTCGTGGCTGCCGGTGCCTTCAAGGCCGCTGACCTGCCAGTTGTCGACGATGTCGTAGTCGGCCCTGGGCACGAGGAAAGTGCGGTAGTCCGGCGCTTCACCGGGATTTGCGGGGGGGATCATGGCGCCCAGGAAGGCCCATTCGCAGTGTTTGGAGCCGGAGGAAAACCCCCAGTGGCCGGAGAGCCGGTAGCCTCCCTCTACGCGCTCCACCTTGCCTACCGGCATGTAGGAGGAGGAGATGAGCGTGGAATCGTCCTCGCCCCACACATCGCGCTGTGCGCGATCATCAAACAGCGCAAGCTGCCAGTTGTGAATCGCCACCACGCCCAGCACCCACGCGGTCGACATACATCCCTCCGCCAGGGTCATCTGCACGCGGAAGAAGACTTCCGGATCCAGCTCGAAACCGCCGTAGCGGGCGGGCTGCATGATGCGAAAGAAGCCCGCTTCCTGCATGGCGCTCACGGTGGCCTCGGGGAGCTGCCCCAGACGCGCCGTTTCTTCCACGCGACTTTTCAGTACCGGTACCATGTCGGCGGCGGCATTATACAGTTGTTCGGTGCGGCTGAGCTGGGGCGCGTTCATCGCGGTTCCTCCCGTTTATGTGGTTGTCGGGAGTGACTATCGCGCGGTGCGTATGCGCGGCTCATACCTCATTTCAGTTAAGCCCGGGGTAATAGCGTCATTGGCTTGATCTGGATCAACCCCTGCAGGCGGGGTGGAGCGCGTTTCCCGATCAGGGGGCAGAAATGGCCGCGGTGTCGGCGGTTCAAACAGACAGCGCGCAGATGCGACTCAGGTGGCTGTAGGGGAGCCCTGTGGCCGCATGCCAGTCGTTGAAGGCCTGCTGCACAAGGCGCAGTTCGCGGGCGGTGGACGGGTTGTCGCGGATATCCAGGCCCGCGCGCTGCAGGCAGCGCACCACGTCGGGGGTGACGATGAACGTATCGCGCCCCATGTTGCGCAGCACCCGCTGCCCCGTCATGCCGCCCAGCCGGGTGCCGCCATGTTTCAGTTCACGGAACAGGCCCACCAGATCTTGCGAGGGCCAGCGGGCCACGAAGCGTCCAAAGCTTTTGTGTTGCCTGGCGATATCAACGATGTACTGTGCATTGGCCTGCACGCAGAGCACCTTCTGCCGGTTGCGAATGATGCGCGGGTTGGCCGCGAAGCGGTCTATCTGCTCGGGGCTGAGCATCAGGATTTTCTCCGGCGGGAAGCCGAAGAACACGTCTTCGAAGTCGTCCCATTTGTGGTCGACGACCCGCCAGACGAAGCCCGCCTGGAAGATACAGCGGGTCATTTCCGCCAGCCAGCGGTCGTCGCGAGTGCGCGCCAGTGCCGCGGCTGAGCGCACGGCGGGCAGGCCCGACAGGACCAGGTCCTCACCGCCGTGCCGCGCGAACGCGCGCGCGGCTATAGCGTGAAACGACTCTGTCATGCGCAGGCGCGGTGCGTCAGACCTTGGTTTTCAGCAGCAGGCGCTTGAACACCACGGCGTTGTGGTCGGTGGGATCGCGCTCCGGCTCCTCCGCCAGTTCGACGTTGGGAAAGCGCCGGAACAGTTCGCTGAGGGTCAGGTACAGCTGGCGCTTGGCCAATGCTGCACCGATGCAATAGCGCGGGCCGTAGCCGAACATCACGTCGGGATCGAACACGCGCTCCACATCGAACACCTCGGGGTTGTCGTAATAGTCGGGATCGTGATCCTTGAGATGCGGCATCATCAATACCATGACTCCCTTGCGCAACTGCTGGCCCATGAACGTCATGTCGCGCGGTGCGTAGCGCGCGAAGCCCATTTTCGAGGACACGCCCCAGCGATTGATCTCGCTGAAGGCGTTGGAGAAGGCGTCCGGCGAGGCGAGTGCCTTGGCGATCTGGCTGCGATCGTTCTTCAACAGCGCGTACACCGACCATTGCTGCGCAACGAGCGTGGTGTCGGCGCCGGCGCCGATCAGCGCCAGAATGAGCGTGACCACATCCCACTCCTCGAAATTGGCATTCTCCGCTTCGATACGCAGCAGAGTGCTGAGGAAATCGTCTTCGCCCGGGTTCTCCCGCCGCTCGGCGATCACCGTGCGGATGATATCGATAGCGCGGTTGCTGTCCTGGCGCGCGGCCTCGCGTTGTTCGTCGGAAATCGTGGGGTTCCAGGCTTCGGTGAACGTCATGATCACCTGCTTGATGTCCGGCCAGTACTTCTCGGGAATGCCGACCATGCGGGTGATGGAGATGAAGGGTATGTGCTGGGCGATTTCCGCCTTGTAGTCGAAGGTCTCCGGCTCACCCAGCGCGTCGAACAGCTTTTTCACCTCGGGCTCGATCTTCGCCTGTATGGCATCCACCACGTTGCGCGAGAACGCCGGCGCGGTGACACGGCGCACCAGGCGATGGTGATCCTGCTCCGCCAGCAGACTGTGTCCGATCATGGCGCGCTCGAAGTTACTCCATTCGTCTTCGGGCGGCCGCGGCGGGGCGAATTCCCAGTCGTAGAAATCGGAGGAAAGTGGCTCTTCCTTCCAGCAGGCCATGATGTCCGGCATGCGCGTGACGATCCACGCCTGCCACGGCTCGTACCAGACGATGGGCCCGCGCGCCGCCAGCGCCAGGCATTGCGGTACCGGATCCTGCATGTACTCCGGTGAGTGGGGATTGAACAGTTCTTCGATCGGTGGCAGTGCTGTGGCGACGTCGGCCATGTGTCTCTCCTCGCAGATTAGCCTGGACGCCAGGCCCGGCGGACGCCCAGTGTAGCAACTTTCCAAAAAAGTATACATCTGTATACCTATTTTAGGTGGACAAAATCCTGCCCCTGCCGGGGATGTGCGCGCAGTCGCCCTGCATCGGGTTAGACTATGGCCCCGATTCAGGCACGCAGGCCCCCAAGGCTATGGATTTAGTGGTATTCGATCTCGACGGCACCTTGCTGGACGGGCGCTCATCGGTCTCACGGCATACGGCAGACACCCTGCGCGCCCTGCGCCATTGCGGTATTGCCTACACGGTGGCGACCGGGCGCACCCTGCACGCCTCCCGCGACCTGCTGGCGGACCACGGCTTTGCGCTGCCGCATATCTACAAGAACGGGGTGGTGATCTGGCAGCCCGAGGGTGGTCGGTACAGCCACTACAACCTGCTGACGAGCGAGGAAATACGCCAGGTACTGGAGGCGTTTATCCGCTGCGGGGTTTCACCCTTCATATTTACCCTGGAAGAGGGCGAGCGGCACGCGGTGTATCACCCGCCGCTGATCAGCGCGGCCGAGCGGCGCCTCGCTTCGATGCTGGCCGACGAGCGCGGGCTGGAGGTGTTACCGGTGGCCGATATGCCCGGCTACGTGGATATCACCAATATCAGTGCGTTGGGCGATCGCGCGGCCATCGGGCAGATCGAGGAACTGGTGCAGGGCGAGGAACACCTGGTGGCCTACGGCGGCAACGCCCTGGAGGGTAACGATCTCTACTGGCTGGATATTCACCACAGCGCTGCCAGCAAGGGCACGGCGGTGACGCGCCTCAAGGAGGATCTCGGTGTGACTCGCGTGATCTGCTTCGGCGACAGTGACAACGACCTCAGCATGTTCGCCATTGCAGACGAAGCCTATGCGCCGAGTAATGCCAAAGAGACGGTGCAGGCGGCGGCCACGGCCGTGATCGGGCACCATGACGAGGACGGCATTGCAGAGTTTCTGCGCGAGCGCTTCTCACTTTAGAGGCGAGTGGACGGGGGCGAGAGCAGTCTGCCGCGTCGCAGCAATTCCTCGAACAGCAGTGCGCAGAGAAACACGATACCCGGCGCCAGCTGAACACTCAGCCTGCCCACCGCGGTCAGCGTTGCCGCACCCCAGCCAAAGCCGGTGAACAGGAACAAAAACAGGAACGCGCCCACCGCGCTCGCGAGTGCGGCGGTGAGCCCCAGGTACTGGCGTGTCAGCGCGCCCGGTAGCAGCAGGCCCAGGGGCAACAGCATCAGCGCCAGGTAGCCGAACAGGTGCCAGCTGTCGTGCAGCCAGATACTCTTGATCAGCCCGCTGAGGGCTGCGGGATTGAACGCCGGCGCCAGCTGCTGCAGCGTGTGCCCGGCGACCTGCATCTCGCGCGGCAGCACCAGCAGCAGCAACACACCCACGAGCCCCAGGAGAAACACCAGCTTGGCTGCCTCGCGCCGCTGCATGAATGCCACCGCCAGGGCGGGCGCCAGCGACAGTGCCCAGAAAAAGCCCTCGTTCTTGATCACCAGGCAGCTCAGGGTAAACAGCAGGGTCAGCGCGGCCAGCCACGCCTCGCGTCGCGTGATCCAGTTGTGAAGCGACATCAGTGCGCAGCAGTACGTGGCGCCCAGGAAGAGATCCGCATAGCCCGCCAGCGCAACGTGTGTGTTGATCAGCGGCATGGAGAGCAGCAGGTAGCTGAACACGGTTGCCGTCACGACGCCTGCACCCGCCAGCCGAAGCTGTCCGTAAAACGCGGCGCCCAGCCCTGGCAGGCAGAGCAGCCAGGGCAGGTTTATCAAGCTCTCATCCCACTTGCCGATCGCCAGGCTCATCCACACCTGGAGAAGTGGAATAGTTGATGGGTAGAACGGATGTCGATCGGTGAATACGCCCTCGCCGCCCAGCGCGAGCCACTGCGCATGTGGCACAAAGGGCACGATGCTGCGGTATTCGAACCACACGCGAGCTTTGGTGGCCCAGTGCATGGTGGCGTCCCAGGGGTACAAGGGGCGCCACAGCAGCTCCAGGCCGAGCGTGCCCAGGCGCAGTGCTATCAGCGCCGCGAGCAGGGCGCAGAGGAGTTTTTCGCCATTGCCGAGTACGTTCTCGGGCGTCTGGATGACACCGGGAGCCGGCGCCGCGCGGCGCCACAGCATCCACAGCGCTGGCAGGCACAGTAGCGCCACAAGACTCGCGGTGACGGTGAAGCTCAGTGGCTGCCCCAGGACATGCGTGAAACGCAGCAGTAGCGGGACGCTCAGAATGCCCAGCAGGGTACCGCTGCCCCAGGCCAGGGGCAGCCGGCCCGGTGTGTCGCGTGGGACGAGTACGGTCACCCACGCACAGCCCAGGGCAGTGGGCAGCATCAACGCCAGGCACGCCAGCAGTTCCTCCATGGCTATCGCACCCTCAGCAACGTCTTGCCCTCGTTACGCATCAGGATATCTGCGCCAATCACGCCGCGCCCGGTGTCGATGACGCCGCGTTTCTCAAGCACGCGCATGGCAGAGGGTTGCACGATCACCACGTAGTCTCCGCTCTTCAGCGCTCTTGGCGGCGGGAGTTCCTGGCCGCGCAATTCCCAATGCACATTGAACGGGTAGAAATAATAAGCGCTTCTCAGGCCGCGATAATCGTTGCTCGAACTCACAAACACGCGCGCATCGCGGGGTTCGATGAGTGTACGTGCGTCGCTGGCGAAGCGGTACAGCTCGGCGTCCGGGCCCGCAGCCAGTTTATCCTCGCTGCTCTTGCCCGCGAACTGGCGATGGGTTTCAGCCAGTTGCCGGCCCAACTTCAACTGCCACAGAGCGTCGACGCCGATCCAGCACAGCAGGCAAACCAGTCCCAGAGATCGCCAGTCAGGCGTGGTTCTGCCTTGGCGCAAAGCGTGCAGCACCGCGAACGCCAGCAGAGAAAATAGCAGTACCAGTGCGGCAAACGGAGCGGGATACATGGGGGAAAAACGCGTGACGCCACTGTAGCTGTTGATCGACGTATTGCGCCAGGGTGCGGCAGAGGTCCAGTCGTTAACGAGTGCCGCCAGTTGAATACGACGCGACGGCTGGTGCAGCGAGATGTCGGTGACGCCGATTTCCGCGCCCCCTGCGGCCTGGAATACTAGAGACAGGGAATCCACGGAGGCATCCCATCCCGGGTTCTCGCCGAGGTGAATCCACAGAGACTCGCGCGGCAGCGTCTCCAGCAACTCGCTATGCACCTCTTCGGTGTCCGTGCGTTTCCACACCAGCGTGGTCTTCATATCGAGCGGGTGACGCTTCATGGAAAGATGCAGGTAGCGATAGACGCTGGCGGCGTTGTCGTCCAATGGGAAACGCAGCCACAGGATTCCCTGATCATTGGCCAGAAGGCGCGGCAGGCTATCGTCACCGGAAGTCAACGTTCCAGCGACTACGTGACTGTCATTGATCTGCCAGGACAGGCTGGCCTGTTTGCCACTCACGGGTTGTGCCGGAGGGAATAGCAGCGCGATCGTGCCGAGAGAGGACGCCAGCCCCAACAGCAGTGACAGAAGCGCCGTTCTCAGCATCTGCAGAAGTCACTTATATCTTTTGGTTTGGTCGTCGATAGTAGCAGGATTTACCAGCACGTGTTACGTGCTGTGATGGCTTTACCCACTGAATCACAGGATTGGCGAGACGTTTGCACTCGCCCGGGCCCCGGGCAGGCGTTAGAATCCTGCCATGCGACTGATACTTGGGCTAGCGCTCTCCCTTCTGCTGTGTGGCTGCTCCGGCTATGAGCTGAAAAATCTTGCCAAGTCGGATATCGATCTGGTGACCGACGAATTCATCGACGAAACGCGCGCTGCAGTGCAGGAACTGGTGGTCAAGCTATACGCGCGCAACCCCGGGGAGTTGCGAAAAATACCCGGCATGACAATGGAGGGCCGCCTTGCGCAATTGCGCGTGCAGCGTTACGAACTGGATTTTGTGGAGCTGGGCGGATTGCAGGACGTCGCGGCCATGAACCTCGCTTTCGATCCGCATTTTCGTGGCGACCGCGTGTTCGCGCTGGCGGTGGGCCTTGGCAGCATGCTGCGCCAGGCTTACCAGTACAAGCCGGAGATGTTTCTCCCGGACAAGCTGGACCCCGATGTGCTGCGCGCCAGTGCGCGCAACGTGGAGGTGCTGCTGTGGAAGCTCAAGAACACGCGCCAGCCGAACGGCGAGCATTACCTTATCACCTACGAATACCAGGGTGTGGTGGACAACCTGAGTTTCGAGCGGCTGTTCGGCAAGATCATCACCCTGCAGGAGATGATGGCGCGGATTGCGGATGATTCGGACGATCGCGCGCTCACCGGTGCTGTGCACGCGGTGTCCAAGGTGTTCATCCCGTTGCCGATCTAGCGGCGACCGTTGGTCATGGCCTGGCCGGGCGCAACGCGCCGGCGATCTGTTCACCCAGTTCAGTCAGCAACGCGGCCTGCGCCTGGGCCAGCGCCGCGTAGCCGTCGCGCTCCAGCGCGCGGGTCTGGGCGAACTTGAATGCGTCGCCCAGCGTATCGCCCTGGCTCAGCCACCAATAGGCAATCAACCGCGCCTGTCCATCCCGCGTGCCGTGCATCTGATCGATGCGAACATTGATGCGCGTGACGTCCGCGCGCTGCGGTGCGAGCGGCAGGTCCTGCCCGAGCGCGGCGGATAGGGTTTCCCGCAGGTAGTTCTGCACCGCATCGAACACGGGTTCCGCCCACAGGTGATTGCGCGCCGCGCGCAGTGTCCCGTCGGGCGTCTCCAGAATCAGGCCGGGTTGATCCAGGTAGGGCGCGATACCAACGCTGCCCAGCGCATAATCGGTAGAGAACTGCAGCGGCCTGCTCTCGGCGGCGGTGGGCGCGCGCAACAGATAATGGCTGGGTTCAATGGGCTGCCCCGCGCAGGCGGCGAGACAAAGGAGGGCGACCAACAGGGCGATACGTGTCATTTCTGCGCCTCGGGCACGGGATCGGGTGAAGGGGTGCCGGGCAACAGCACGGCGCTGGGCTGTGTTGCCAGCGTGCCGGATACCGACTCGAGGTTGTCCAGCGTTCGGTTGAGTTTCAGCAGGCTGGAACTGATGCTGCGGTATACCTCGGAGTCCGGCGTGAAGGCGTCGAGCGTATTGCGCAGGGATTCGAGCGTACGCTCCAGTTCGCCGGGCAGGGCCTGTGTGCCTGGCCCCTCCAGCAGCCCGTTGAGGCTGCCGAGCGCGGCGTCGAGCGAGGCTATCGCCGCGTTGGCGCTGGCGACGGTTTCGTCCAGGGGCAACTTGTCCACCGTATTGAGAATAGAGGTGATCTTCTGCTGCAACTGCCCGAGGCCTGTGTCAACGGTCGGGATCGTCTGGAATTCGAGGAAGTCACCGAGGGTGGCCGGCTCCGCGTCGGGGAAATAGTCGAAGTTCACGTACTTCGCGCCGGTAAGCAGACTGCCGCTTTCCAGCGAGGCACGCAGTCCTTTTTCAATGCCCTGGTTGATAGCGCCACGCAGTAGATCCAGCGACGAAGATCTGTCGGGCAGGGCGATGCGGGCGGGCTCCACATAAATCAGCACGGGAATCTGTGCCTCGTTGCTGAACGATCCGGCTTCCATGGCCACGGGCATGGATTCCTCGAGCAGCAGGCGCTCCACCCGTCCGATCTGGATGCCGCGGTATTCCACCGGGGCGCCGGGCTGCAAGCCCTTCACCGATTGCCCGAACTGCAGTACGTAGTACATGCCGTAGCGGAACGGGTTCTTGAGAATATCTTCGTAGGAGGGATACAGCCTGAACTCTGCGTCGTCCTGCACGGGGTCACCCTCACGCACGCCATCGGGGACGCCAAAGGCGATTCCGCCGAGCAGCACCGTCTCGATTGAGCCGGTCTCCACCTTGAATCCGTCGGCGCCCGCGCTGAGTGAAAAACCGCTGGCGTCCCAGAAGCGCACCGCGCTGTTTACCAGGTCGTGATACGGCGCATCGATGAAAATGTTGTAGCGCGCCACGCTGCGCTCGGGGTCAAACTCCATCGCTTCCACCCGGCCCACCTTGTAGCCCTTGTACAGTACCGCGTCGCCGGCGCTCACCGACGCGGCGCGTTCACTCACCAGTTGCAGCCGCAGGCCGTCGGCATCGGTGGGCGTCAGCGGCGGCGCGTCGAGGCCGACGAAGCTGCGCGCCCCCTCCTGGCCCTTGCCGGGTGACAGCTGGATGTAAGCGCCCGACACCAGCGTGTCCAGGCCTGAGATGTTGTCGACGCCAACTCGCGCGGTGACCACCCAGAACACGCTGTCCTCGCGCAGCAGCGGCGTGGCCTGCCTGTCCAGCTTGACCGTGGCGATCACGCCGTCGAGCGCCTCGTTGAGCTGCACCTGTTCCACCACGCCCATATCGACATCGCGGAATTTCACCTTGGTTTTGCCCTGCTCAAGGCCGGCGGCGGTCTTGAAGGCAATCTCGATTTCCGGACCCTGGGTCATCAGGTTGTGTACCACCATGTAGGCGCCCAGCCCGAGGGCCAGCAGGGGGATAATCCAGACGCCGGAAACGCCGCCCCCGCGTTTGATGTCTGCGTGTTCAGTGGTCACGATGTTTGGATGTCCTTGCGTCCCAGATAAGTCGTGGGTCAAAGGCCTCTGCCGCCAGCATGGTGACGATCACCACGCCGGCGAAGGACAGGGCCGCGATGCCCGGTCGAATGACCAGCAGGCCGCCAAGATGCACCAGCGCCACGAGGATGGCAACCACGAACACGTCGGTCATCGACCACTTGCCGATGAACTCGGTGATGCGATAGAGCCGCGCGCGCTGGCGCGGGTGCAGTGCCGAATGGCTTTCCACCGTCCACACGAGGTAGAGCAGCGTCATCAGCTTGGCGGACGGCACGACCACGCTGAACACGAAAATCACCAGCGCCACCGGAACAGAGCCCAGTTCCATCAGCAACACCACGCCGCCGATGATCGTACTGACCTCGGTTGTGCCGAGCTGGTCGGTATACATGATGGGGTAGAGGTTGGCGGGAACGTACAGAATGCAGGCCGTGACCACCAGCGCAAGCGTGCGCTGCAGGCTGGCCGGCTTGCGCTGGTGCAGCGGCGAGCCGCAACGGGGGCAGCGCGTATGGCTCGCGGGCGCCAGCTTGTAGCACACATGGCAGGACGAGAGGTCGCGCGAAGCCGCGGTCAGGGCGCTCATTGGCGTGCCAGCGCCTCGATGTTTTCCCAGCACTGGTAACGATCCAGGTTGGAAATCGTCAGCGTAAAGCACACGGTGAACGCCGCGTAGGCCCAGAAAGACAGCCCCGGGATCACCGTGGCCATGGAGGCGATCTTCACCAGCGACACGATCACGCCGATGATAAACACTTCCACCATGGCCCAGTTTCGCGCGAGGAACACGGCGTGCGCCGTGGTCACCAGCCAGGGTCGGTAGCGACCGCGCTGCAGCGCGAGGGTCAGTAATACGATGAGCGTCAGCAGCGCCGCCGGGATAGCGATGATGAACGCCGTGACCATCAGGGCGACCAGCGGCATATCGTTGTCCCACAGCGCGGCGGGCGTCTGCCAGAGGCGGATTTCGCTTTCCAGGCCGCTCGCCGACAGCGCGAGAAAGGAATCGGCATTCGCCAGCAGCAGCAATACCAGCGCGGAAGAGGCAAAGGCCAGAACGCGCTCGCTGGCGTCGCGGCGGTAGCGCGTAAGAAAGCAGCCGCAACGGGGACATTCGGCATGCTCCCCGTGTTCCAGGGTGCCGATACTCAGCAGCAGGTCGCAGGCCGGACAGGCCATCTCGGCGCTCATGTTTGGTGTGAATCTCCCGGCGCGCATCTGGCGCTCTTGATAGGTCCCTCGCATTGTGTCCTGAGCCGTGCGCAAGGGCAATGCGCATCGCCAGGCCCTTGCCAGGCGAGGCGTGGTTTTCATGCGGCGCGGCCAGACCAGTCACTGTCCAGGCAGGTAGGGCCGCTGTGTCGTGCGCAAGGGATGTACAGTGCTGCGATGGCGCGTCTACACTATCCCCATGAAATGTACACAGCGGACACGACTTTTTCTAACGGCATTGCTCTCATTGACAGCGACAGGCTTGCCGTTGACGGGCTTGTCGGCGGCACCGCCCTTGTGCACGCCGGTAGCGGGGGAAGCATTGCGCTGCGAGGTCCGCGATGCCTCCGGTGCAGGCCTGCCTGCGCTGGCGCCGCAAGCCCTGTTGCCTCTGGAACTGGCGCTTGAAGCCAACACGGACAATAACGCGCTTCTGGACGTTATTGAGTCGGTTCACCGTTACTACAGTGAGGAACGTATCGATTGGAAAGCGGGTATTCGACTCGGGGGTGAAGGAACGGCTGCCAGCCGGGCGATCGAGCTGAGTGCGGAGTTGCCTGACGACTGGTGGCGCGCTGTGATCAACGTAGTCGATGTGCGGGAACCGCGGGGTCGCTACACTGCGTCTTTCAGCCATGGCGCCGCGAACGGCCTGGTCTACCACGTGTACTACCGTCTGGACGGCGTGGCAACGGGTGGTGACGCGGGCCTCGATCCGGGATTCTTCCGCCTGTGCGAGCGCTATCGCATTGCCTGTTTCGGGACCTGGGACAAGGGTGGGCCGGGTGGGCGAGAGGCCGGGGTGACCCTGCCGCGCAAACGATTTTCGGATCCGGAGCAGGCCGTACGTCACGGGCTGCCGCTCCCGGTGTTTACCGCTTCCAGCGCCAATGCCTGGGGTGAGCGCGGGCACTATAACCTCGGCCTTGGCTTCAAAGCCGACGGTATCGTCTCGGACAAGCAGCATCTGGTGATACCGCTGCGCTACCAGCGCTTCACCGGGTTGAGCACCAACCCGCAGGCACCTCTGGCAGATCAACCGCAGGAGGTGACGTTCAACCTCACGCTGCGTGCGACGGAGCTGCTCAAGAAGCAACGGGGAGATCGAGTGGAATGGTCGCTGGCGGACACCCCTCAGCGCGGAATCGCGCCCGTGGACGAGAACGGCGAGCTGACCATCGAGGGTCTCAGGTTGGCCTCCGGGGCCGGCTTCAAAAACCTGCGTATCGCGCCAGCGGCGCATGCCTGGCAGCTGGTGTATACGCGGCAGCCGCGCGCCAGCCAGCCGGTGCCGGGTACGCCGGTGAAGGAGGCGGCCAACTGGCAGCATGCCACTGATGTGGGGCGCATCAATCACGGGCTGGCCGAGGCAGACGTAGTGATCGACGACTTGAACGGTAAGGTCAAGGTGATCCACGACTGTACCCATTCGAAAGAGATTTGCGTGGCTCATGAGGCGCGCGTAAGCCCCGACGGTACCAAGATCGTGTATTCCGTGGGCTACGGTAACGAGCTCACGCCGGTGGCCGCTGAAGGCGTCAGGCTCGGTCTTCGCGAGATTCCCGGCCTGACGCATGCCGATTTGTGGATCTACGATCTTGCGACAGGGAAAAAGTGGCCTATTCCCAATCATCCTCCGCAGGCGATCGATCGCCAACCGGACTGGTTGAACAACGAAAAAATCGTGTTTGTGAGCAACCGCGCGGGTGTGTATCCGTTCAAGAACCCCTTCGGCATGCATCAGGGCAAGGATCAGTTCGGCCGTGGTCGTTGCTTTAACGCGCCATACTGTGTGTCTCAAGAGTACGGCTACGGGCGTGCGGGCATGGCCATGCAGCTTTGGACGATGAATATCGATGGTACCGATGCGCGAAACATCAGCCCGCACGAACAAAACGCCCTGGCGCCGGCAGTGATGAGCAATGGCGACATTCTCTACTCCTGTTGGAATTCCCATGAGAACAAGAATTTCGATGCGTGGAGCGCACACTCGAATAAGCCCCAGACGGGTAAGAACAAGTGGTGGCTTTGCCGGGTTGACGGCAACGGGGCAGACCAGACGGTAATTCTCAACGGCCACAAAACGACGACCCTCAAAACGCGTGAATGGCTGCCGGCACGGATGCGGGGTGGCGAGGCGCGTTCGGCGTTGCGCGCGATCCGTTCGGTCGCGGAGATCTTTCCGGGGAAGCTTGCGGTGTCCAATTATTACCGCTCCAACCACGTCGGTAGCATGGGCATTATTTATGGCATGGACTACGGTGAGCCGCACGTGGAGGGCTGCTCCACCGCGCGTTGCTATCCGGACGGTGAGAATGCCAGCGGCAAGCCCGGCACGGGCCGGTATGTGCCCAGCTCGTTGCGGGCGATAACGCCCTACGGCACCGATCAGGATATTGACGTGCGCCGCGACAACCGCAATCGGGCGCTGGGCAAGGCGGGTTACGCAGCGCCTCTGCCGGGTACCGACAGTGAGTTTCTGATCACCCACGGCCGAGGCTCCTGCTACGAAGTCACGCGCATCCATGAGGCCAATCGCGCGGCAATGGGCGGCGAACCCACCTGCCAGAAGGCGATCTACCGGGTCAAGGTAGACATGGTGACAGACCCGTTTGATACGAGACAAATGGAATTGATGGCCGGCGGAGAGCAGTGGCATGCCTGGGATGCGCGCGCGATTGCGCCGTATCGTGAACTGATGGGCCAGGAACTGCCGAAGCAGCCGAAGTCGCTGGATCCTGATGCAAACTGTTACCTGCAGGTAGTGGATGCGCGTGCGGCGGAACTGCATCCGGGCGCGGAACGCTTCGACTGGAAAACCAATTTCTTTGAGCACTGTACGTTTCAGGGCTGCGCCGTGAGCGCGGAGAACCCGCGCTTTCATCGTGAGAACATGGCGGCCCTAACCATTTTTCTGCCGGAGATGTGGGACATCACTTATCGCGGAGCGGATGAGGCCACCTTCGCCAGCATCCTCAGCAATACCGGGCACAAATCTGTTGCAACGCTGGGTTCGCAGCCGCTGGAAGCGGATGGGTCCGTCAAGATGCAGGTGCCCTGCGAAACGCCGCTGTTGATGGCGGGCACGGATGCAGACGGCATGTCGATTGCGCATGATGCCATGCTGCACTCCCTGCGTCCGGGAGAGACGCGCACCTGTCACGGCTGTCACGACGGCCACTCGGAAGAGCGCGCGGCGCGGTTGAAGAAACCGGCGATTGAGCGTTTCGCGGCCACACTGGCGGCCAATACCTATCCGCCGCTGCCGGTTGCCGAGCCGCCGGTGACCTTCGCCGCCGTGCAACCGATCCTTGAGAATCGCTGCGCCGGCTGCCACAAGGATATGACCAACCATGATGGCCTGCTGTACTCGCGGATCGCGCAGGACTTCGAGCAGCACGATTGGGCCTGGGCGCGCAAACAGCCGGGCATAGGCCAGTTGCGCACTGTGGAGCACGTGCTTGTCAGGAATGCCGGGCGTGGCTACGCCGCCGGTGAAAAGCTGGTGTTTCCCCCCGGTGGCGCGGTCGGCCGCATTGTCAGCGTGGGTGCGAAGGGGCAAATTCGCGAGATTCGTCTGGAACGCGGGGGTGACGGCTACAAGCCGATGACGCGAGTAGAAGTGGATACAGCGGCGGGTGACGGTGCGCACCTGGTGGCCATGACAGACTATTTCGACCTGCCGCGACCCTACAGCAGCAAGTGGGTGGCCAAGTTCGCACGGGATTCCCTGCTGTACTGGAAGTGCGTGGGCAAGCGGATGGATGGGCGCACCGATGCCCAGTACCCCAACGATATCGATTTCGGGCCCGCGCACGATTCCGGTGCAACGCCCCAGGAGTGCCAGGTGATCGGCCGCTGGATCGATACGGGCATCCAGCACCGCCTGCCCTAGCGGGCGTTCCGTGCGGGCCGTCGCCCTCTCAGCCCTTGAGGTTGTTCAGAAACGCCAGCGCGCGCCGGGCGCTGCGCTCGAACCACGGGTTGCGCCCCTCGCTGAAGTGATAAAAGCCGTGCCCCTGGCCTTCGTATAATTCGAGTTCACAGCGCCCCCCCGCAGCGCGCACCGCTGCGCAGAAGGCCTCGACCGTGGCCACCGGTACTTCCGGGTCACGGGTGCCGCTCATGATCAGCGTGGGGGGGAAGCCGGCGTCGATATGGTGGTAGGGGGACACCGCCTGCCAGTGATCCTTCACCAGGTGGTGATCGGGTGTGCCCGGTGAAAGATCCAGCATCGGGTTGTAGAGTACCAGGCCCGCGGGGCGTGGGGCGTCCGGCGAATGTGTCGCAAGCCCTGCTCCCAGCCCCGCCGCGAGGTGGCCGCCGGAGGAGCCGCCGCCGGCGTAGATGCGCCGCGAGTCGATACCCAGCTCCGCCGCGTGGGCCTGCAGGTAGGCGAGTGCCGCGGCGGCATCGGCCAGTGCGCCGGGCACATCCGGCTGGCCGTTGCGCCCGAGGCGATACCCGGCGGAAAAACAGTGCAGGCCCTGTGCTGCGAAATAGCGGCACTGGGGGTACAGCGATGGCGGCCCGCCGTACAGCCAGCGGCCGCCGTGGAACAGCAGCAGGGCCGGGGCGGCGGCCTGCTGTGTCTTCGCGCGGAATACGTGCAGTGAGAGGGGCGTATCGCCGGTCTGCGAAAAGACGATGCGCGCATCGGGGCGCGGTTCGAACAGCTGCAGTTTCTTCGTCGCGTACACAAGCACCAGCGGCAGTATCACCGCCAACGCGCCCGCGAGAAAATACCAGTGTTCTTTTGCCATGCCCGTGAGGTACCGTCCCGCCGCGTTGATCCTGCGCTAGAAATCCATCGTCAGTGACACACCATAGCGCCTCGTGTACTCGTAGGGCAGACCCTGCCCCGCCAGTATGCCTACCACGCTCTGCCCCGACAGGCTGTTGACATGGAACTCATCGAACAGGTTCTGCACAAAAAACTGCAGCGTGTAACGTCCGTCGTCGGCACTGATGCCGGCGGCGAGATCAAAGGTGCCGTAGGATTCGCCCTCCAGCAGCGGGTTATTGGCGGTGTCGTACATCACTTCGTCCTGCCAGAACCAGGTGCCGGACACGAAGCCGGTAAAGGGCTGCGAGGCGATGGGAATGTAGTAGTCGGCGGTGATGTTGTAGGCCCAGTCGGGTGACAGCGGCATGTCCCCGCCGCTCAGGTCCTGAACTTCATTGACACAGCCCTGTTCGGCGGTTTGCAGGCTGTAACACGGGGCGTCTTTCCAGTCGGAAAATATGGCGTCGGTGTAGGCCACGGCGGCCTGCACCACCAGGTTGTCGAGCACCTGGGCGGTGAGTTCGATCTCCACGCCCTCGGTTTCCAGCTCGCCGGCGTTGGTGAGGAAGAAGACCGGCGGGAAGGCGTTGGGCACCTGCGCGGAGGCCTGGAAATCCTTGAACTCTGTGTAGTACATGGCGCCGTTGAAGCGCAGGCGATTGTCCAGCCACTGCGACTTGATGCCGATCTCGTAGTTGGTGGGTATTTCCGGATCCACGAACACGTCGCCGCTCGAGGGGCCCGAGGTCAGCGAGTTGGAGCCGGGCCCTTTGTAGCCTCGTGCGACGCTGGTGTAGACCATGGCGTCTTCGGCGATATCCAGTTCGCCGATCACGCGCCAGGAAAGGTCCCGGTTACTCGTTTGCGCCTTGATACTGCCGGGCGGCGCTTCGGGAATCGTGCCGGGGAAGAACCCCACCGTCTGGTCGATGCTGATCTCGTCGTTGTTGTAGCGCAGCCCCGCTGACAGGCGCGCGCGTTCCGTGAGGTTCCAGGTGAGCTGGCCGAACACCGCCATGCTGGTGTTGGTGTTGCTGTGATCGTTGGTCACCGTGATCGAGCCGCAATCGGGTACGGGACACTGGCCCACCCCAAAAATGTCGATAACCCGGTCAAAGCTGCGTTCCAGTTCCCAGTCATAGTAGTAGAGGCCGGCCACGTAGCTCAGCGTGCGGTCCTCCGGCGAGGTGATGCGCAACTCCTGCGTGAACTGCTCGTAGGCCTCGACGCTGTCATTCAGGGGTAAGGGGGTGCGCGTGTACAGGTCGCCCCTGGCGGCGCCGAATACGTCTTCCTCGGGTAGGCGGTGATGGAGCTGAGCAGATAGTCGCCCAGCGTATAGTTGAGTTCAGGCTGAAAATGTCCGCCTCGGTTTCGCCGACCGGGATATCCTGGTCGAGGATTTCGTCCGCCTTCTTGCCTCTCGGGCCGCCCTCGAGGTCCGCCACGCTGCCCGGCAGCACAACCCGCAGTGGGCCGATGCAGCAATCCTGCTCGCGTTCGATGTGCGTGTAGTTCAGCTGGGCATCGAACTCCTCGCTGATCAGCCAGCGCAGCTTGGCGCGCAGGCCGGAGTCATCGCGATCATTGACGTCGTCAGCGCCCGGGAAGTTATTCTTGAGCTGCGGATCGCGGGTGTTGCTGAAGGCCGAGATGCGGCCCAGCAGGGTGTCTTCAATGATCGGCCCCGAGACATAGCCCGTGAGGTTGAGCAGGTTTTCGCTGCCGTAACGTACACCGAAGCCGCTGCTGAATTCGGCCGTGGGATTTTTCGTGGTGATACTGAGCAGGCCGGCGCTGGCGTTCTTGCCGAACAGCATGCCCTGCGGACCCCGCAGCAGCTCGATACGCGCCACGTCGCTGAAATCCAGCAGCGAACCGCCGAGGCTCGCGGCGACCACGCCATCCACCACGGTACCCACGGATTGCTCCACCGAGCGGCTGAAACTCTGGGTGCCGATGCCGCGCACAAAAATGTTGCGCCCTGCGTCGGACGTACCCTGGCCGAAGGTAAAGCCCGGCACAATCTTGGTCAGGTCGGAGATCTGCGTCTTGTTGCGCCGCGCGAGCTCCTCGCCGCTGACCACGGCCACGGAAATGGCGACATCCTGCAAACTCTGTTCGCGCTTCTGCGCTGTCACCACGACCTCTTCAAGCGGCGTGGCGTGTCCGGCCAGGGGAAGCGACAGCAGGGCTGCCAGTGACAGGGGCACTCGGTGGCGCAAATTGTTTATCAGCATGGCGAAACCTTTTTTATTATGGGTTGGAGAGCGCTGTCGACGCGCGACCCGGCCGGCCTGCGGTTGCCGGACGGTTCGGGAGAATTGTGCTACCTGCGCGCGCCGGAGTCCAGCGCACACCGAGCCCGGCGTCGACCGCGATGCTGGCGGGGTCCGGTGAGGCCGCGTCCGCCAAGCCTCCCGCTGCCGGTTCGGCGCGCCGCCTGCTGCGAAATTGTCCGCACCGCATGGAAAGTTCATGAAAGCCGCGGGTAATTCACTTATGCTGTTGCCTCAACCGCCGCACGTCATCTGGCGTTCGTCAGCTTCGGTGTGCGGACGCCAGCAGGAATCGCTGATGAGTTGCGACTTACTCGTCGTGGGGGGTGAGGGAGATCTCGCCCTGCGCAAATTGTACCCCGCGCTGTACTCTCTCTGGGTGAGCGATTGTCTGCCGCGCGACATTCGCATTTTCGGCATGGCGCGCCGCCCGATGACGCAGCCCGATTTTCTCGCCCGTGTGCGCGAGTGGTTCGACAAGCGGCACAAGACGGCGGCTTTCGAGGAGGCGGCCTGGGCTGACTTCACGTCACGCCTGACCTACTGCTCCCTCGACGCGACCTCGGCCGAGGCGCTGTCGGGCCTGCGCGAGCGCGCGCTCAACCACGCAGACCGCGATCTGGTGGTGTACCTGGCGACGCCGCCGGGTATTTTCGGACCGGTGTGCGAGGCCATCGCCCAGGCCGGGCTGGTGCGCGACAACACGCGCATCGTGGTCGAAAAACCCCTGGGGGAAGACCGGGAATCCTACCTGGCGATCAACAGCCGCCTGACGCGCATCTTCCACGAAGACCAGGTGTACCGCATTGACCACTATCTGGGTAAGGAGCCGGTGCAGAACCTGCTGGCCCTGCGCTTTGCCAACATGTTCCTGGAACCGCTGTGGAGCAACCAGTACGTGGACAACGTGCAGATCACCGTTGCCGAGACTATCGGTGTGGCGGGCCGCTGGGCGTTTTACGACGGCGTGGGCGCGCTGCGCGACATGGTGCAGAATCACCTCATGCAGTTGCTTTGCCTCGTGGCCATGGAGCCGCCTGCGCACCTGGAGGCCAACGCGGTGCGCGACGAAAAGCACAAGGTGCTGTCCTGCCTGCGCCCCCTCGACGAGCACAGTATTCACGAGGCCGTGGTGTTGGGACAGTACACTGCGGGCACCGTGGCGGGCGAGGCCGTGGTCGGCTACTGCGAGGAAGAGGACGCGCAGCCCGGTTCGCAGACGGAAACCTTCGTGGCCATCAAGGCGCATATCGATAACTGGCGCTGGGCGGGCGTGCCGTTCTACCTGCGTACCGGCAAGCGCCTGGGTGCGCGGTACTCGGAGATTGTGGTGGAGTTCCGCGATGTACCGCATTCCATTTTTCCGGGACAGAAGCACCTGGATGCGCCGAATCGCCTCATAATTCGCCTGCAGCCGGAGGAGACCATCAGCCTGGAACTCATCAACAAGGTGGCCGGGCTGAATGTGAAAACACCCCTGCGCAGCGTGAATCTCGATCTCAGTTTCCCCGATGACAGTGGGCCTGCGGCCACACCCGATGCCTACCAGCGCCTGCTGCTGGACGTGATCCGCGGCAACCCCACGCTGTTCGTGCGCTCCGATGAGGTGGAGGCGGCGTGGATCTGGGTGGATCGCATTCGCGCCAGCTGGTCAGCGGCGGGCAAGCGCCCGCAACGCTATGGCGCGGGTTCCTCGGGCCCTACCGAATCGATCTCGCTGATCGCGCGTGACGACCGTCGCTGGCGGGAGTATCGCTGACGTGGCCGGCACCGTGCACCGGTTTGCGCGCAACACGGAGCTGGGCCGTGAACTCGCCGCGCGGGTGGCGGGGGATCTGCGCGCTGCGCTGGTTGCGCGCGAGTCTGCCACGCTGGCGGTATCGGGCGGTTCCACGCCGGTGCCCTTTTTCGACGCGCTGGCCAGGGAATCGCTGGACTGGGCGCGGGTGCTGGTAGCGCCGGTGGATGAGCGCTGGGTGAGCGAGGACCACGCGGATTCCAACGCGGCGCTGATCCGCGCCCACCTGCTGCAGCAGGCGGCCGCATCAGCGCGCTTCCTCGGCCTGTACAACGGGGCGTCCACGCCGTTTGCGGCGGAGGCGGCGTTAACGCGCCAGCTGTCGCCCTTTGCCCGCGGTATCGACGTCGTGGTGCTGGGCATGGGCGAGGATGGGCACACCGCCTCGTTTTTTCCCGGTGCCCGTACGCTGAAGCAGGCGCTGGACCCGCAGTCCGACGCGCTCTGCGTGGCGGTGGAGCCGCCGCAGGCCGCGCACCAGCGCATGAGCCTGTCGCTGGCGGCGCTGCTGCGCGCACGCCACGCCTACCTGCACATCACCGGCGCCGGCAAGTGGGCGGTGCTGCAGGCGGCACAGGCATCCTGTGATGTCGCGCGCTGGCCCGTGGCCGCGCTGCTGCATGCACCGGGTTTTGATCTGGATATTTACTACGCGAGCGAGAACTGACCCATGCACCCTGTGATCGAGCAAGTCACCCACGCGCTGCGCAGCCGCAGCGCGTCCACCCGTGCCGCCTACCTGGCGCTGTGCGAGCGAACGCGCGAGGAGCTGCCGCCGCGGCGCACGCTGTCCTGCGGCAATATCGCACACGGCTACGCGGCCTGCTCGGAAGAAGAGAAACGGCGCATGGCCGGGCGCGAAGCGCCCAACATCGGCATTATCAATGCCTATAACGATGTGCTGTCGGCGCACCAGCCGCTGGCGGAGTACCCCGCACGCATCAAGCGCCAGGCGGATGCGCTGGGGTTTACCGCGCAGGTCGCCAGCGGCGTGCCCGCCATGTGTGACGGTGTCACACAGGGCCAGCCGGGTATGGAGCTGAGCCTGTTCAGTCGCGACGTGATCGCCATGGCCACGAGTATCGGCCTGTGTCACAACCTCTTCGACGCCGTGGTCTGCCTCGGCATCTGCGACAAGATCGTGCCCGGCATGTTGATCGGCGCGCTGCAGTTCGGACACCTGCCGACGGGGTTTATCGGCTCCGGGCCCATGGCCTCGGGTATCTCCAACAAGGAGAAAGCCGCCGTGCGCCAGCGTTTCGCCGAGGGCAAGGCGCAGGAGGTGGAACTGCTGGCAGTGGAATCCGCCTCCTACCACAGCCCCGGCACCTGCACCTTTTACGGCACGGCGAACAGTAACCAGGTGCTGATGGAGATGCTGGGCGTGCAGCTGCCGGGCAGTTCCTTCCTGCACCCCGACGACCCGCTGCGTGAGGCCCTGATCCGCTGCACGCTGGCACGGCTTGGCGCCGAAGAGGCCGCGCCGCTGCACGCGGTGGTGAACGAGGCCTCGCTGGTCAACGCGGTGGTGGCGTTGCTGGCCACCGGCGGTTCCACCAATCACGCCCTGCACCTGGTGGCGATAGGGCGCGCGGCGGGCATTCAGCTCACGCTGGAAGACATGGACACGCTGTCGAGCGTGGTGCCGCTGATGGCGCGCATCTACCCCAATGGCAGCGCCGATATCAATGATTTTCAGGCGGCCGGCGGCATGGCCTTCCTGGTGCGCGAA
Organism: Halioglobus sp.; assembly: GCA_041396005.1. Taxonomy (GTDB): domain Bacteria; phylum Pseudomonadota; class Gammaproteobacteria; order Pseudomonadales; family Halieaceae; genus Marimicrobium. The sequence continues at coordinate 56,280 of JAWKZK010000018.1, read as the reverse complement.
TTGCGCGCTGCGGGGCTGTTGAATGAAGAGGTGACCACGCTGCTGGGCGAGGGGCTTGAGCCACTATGTTGCGAACCTGAGGCCACGGGCGAGGACACGGTGGCGTGGCGCCGTGTGGTAACGCACTCGACGCGCCTCGATGTGCTGCGCGGCGCCAGTGAGCCCTTTGCGCCGGAGGGCGGCCTGCGGCGGCTGCAGGGCAACCTCGGAGAGGCGGTGATCAAGGTGTCCGCGGTAGCGGAGCAGCACCTGGTGGTCGCGGCCCCCTGTCGGGTTTTCGCCAGCCAGGAGGCACTGCGCGCGGCCTTCGATGCCGGCGAGCTGAACTGCGATGTCGTCGTGGTGGTGCGCTTCCAGGGGCCGCAGGCCAACGGCATGCCGGAATTGCACAAGATGACGCCCTACCTCGGGGTGCTGCAGGATCGCGGCTACCGGGTGGCGCTGGTGACCGACGGCCGTATGTCCGGCGCCTCGGGCAAGGTACCGGCGGCGATTCACCTCAGTCCGGAGGCGGTCAACGGCGGCCCGCTGCTGCGCCTGCGTGACGGCGACTGGATCGAACTGGATGCCCGCGCGGGCAGTCTGCAGGTGCGGGTGGACGCCGCGGCGCTCGCCGCACGTGCGCCGGCCTCGCCGCCGGTGCAGGACCCGAGCCTCGGCCGTCAACTGTTCCAGCTGTTCCGTGACCGGGCGGGCACCGCTGCCACCGGTGCCGCCGTCTTCGATTGCGTGGCGCAGCCGCTGGAGGTGAAAGCATGAGTTTTGCAGAGACCCTCGCCGCCTGCCGGGTACTGCCGGTGGTCACGGCGCACGACGAGCAGTCTACCCTGCGCCTGGCCGATGCCCTGCAGGCGGGCGGCATGCGCTGCATCGAGATCACGCTGCGCACGCCGGCGGCGCTCCAGAGCCTGCGTGCGGTCAAGGCGCAGGTGCCGGGCCTGCAGGTTGCAGCGGGCACGGTAACCGATGCCGCGACGATCGCGGCCGCCGTGGAGGCGGGCGCGGATTTCTGTGTCAGCCCCGGCATCAGCGAGGCGATGATCGATGCCTGCGCCGACGCGGGCGTGCCTTTCCTGCCGGGCGTTGCTACACCGTCGGAGGTGTTGCTGGGCGTGTCGCGCGGGCTGTCCCTGTTCAAGCTCTTTCCCGCCGTGCCCGTCGGTGGACTGGCCCTGCTGCGCGCGCTGCGTGGCCCCTTCCCGAGCGTGCGTTTCTGTCCGACGGGCGGGCTGACCGCGCAGAACTTCCGGGAATTTCTCGCGCTCGAGAATGTCATTTGTTGCGGTGGATCATGGATGGTCAGCGATGACCTGGTCAACAATGGGCGCTGGCAGGATGTGACGGCCCTGGCGCGCGCAGCGCTGGCGCCAGACGATGACTGATGGCCAGCGCTTCAGGGCTGGCGGCAAACGGCAAAGGGCGGGTGAATGACAGAAGGAGAGGCAGGATGAGCAGTCCCCGGGCGATTCGCGTGGGCTTGATGGGCTTCGGGCAGATCGGTCGCCAGATTTACGGGCTCGCCGCTCGCAGCGACGATATTGATGTGGTGGCGGTCGCCGACATCGGCGCCCCCGCCATCCTGCATTACCTGTTGTGCTCCGAAGATCCGGAGCCGGAGCGCTTCGAGTTGCACGGCAACGTGCTGGTGTACGGGGCCATGCGCACGCGCATGATGGCGATGGACCTGCCGCGCGAGGTGCCCTGGGATGTGTTCGGCGTGGACGTGGTGATCGACGCCACGGGCAAATACCGCGATGTGGCCAGCATGCAGGATCACCTCGATAACGGCGCGCCGCGCGTCCTGCTGCGCAGCCTGCCCCTGGAGCCGATTGATCGCCTGGTACTGCCGGGGATCAATGATCACGCGATTGCGCGCGGCGACCGCATGCTCAGCGCCGGCTCGGCCACCACCTCCGCGCTGGCCCTCCTGCTGCATGTACTCGACGCGCGGTTCGACATCGAGTGCGCGAGCATGACCACGGTGCACGCCTTCACGTCGGATCAGGCGCTGCAGGATTACGCGGGCAGCGATTTCCGCCGCAGCCGCTCCGCGGCCAAGAACATTATTCCCAACAGCCATGAGGCCGGAGCCTGGATCGGCCAGATCCTGCCGGCGTTCGAGGGCAAGGTGATGACCTCGGCCCTCAACGTGCCGGTGCAGGATGGGTGCCTGCTGGATACCAACCTGGTGTTCGCCGACAGTGGCGTGAGCGCAGAGGCGGTGAACACGGCCATGCGCGAGGCGGCGGCCGGGATGCCTGCGTTGCTGGCGGTGGCCGAGGATCCGATTGTGTCCTCGGACGTGCTCGGCAGCGCACACACCCTGCTGTTCGATGCGCGCGGCACCATCAAGGCCGGCGATACCATCGTCAAAACGCTGGGCTGGTACGAGAGCCTCGGTCATGCAGCGCGCCTGCTGGACGTGGTGCGCCTCTACGCGGCGCTGGATGAGAAGGAGGCTGCCTGATGAAAGTTGCCATCAACGGGTTCGGGCGCATCGGGCGCTCGGTATTCAGGATCCTGGAGGGCGTGGAGGGCATCGACGTGGTGGCCATCAACGACCTGTTTGACAACGAGGCCCTGCGCTACCTGTTGAACTACGACACGGTCATGGGCACCTTCCCCGGCAACCTGGCCCTGAAGGACGACACCCTGGTGACCGACAAGGGCAGCGTTCAGATGCTCTGTGAACGCGATCCTGCGGCCCTGCCCTGGGGCGACATGGGCATCGATGTGGTGGTGGAGGCGACCGGCGCGTTCCGCAAACGCGAACAGCTGGAACAACAGCTGACGGCGGGCGCGGGCAGGATCGTACTCACCGTGCCGGCCAAGGACGCCATCGACTATACCGTGGTGCTCGGCGTGAACGACCAGGGTCTGAACGAGTCGCACCGGATCATTTCCAACGCCAGTTGCACCACGAACTGCCTGGCGCCCATGGCGAAGGTGCTGGATGACAGCTTCGGTATTCGTGAGGGCGTGATCAATACCGTGCATGCCTACACCAACGACCAGCGCCTGGCGGACGTACCCCACACCGACTGGCGGCGCAGCCGGGCGGCGGCGGAGAATATTATTCCTACGTCCACCGGTGCGGCGAAGGCCGTGGGCGAGGTGTTGCCGCAGCTGAAAGGCCGGCTGCACGGTATTGCCGCGCGCGTGCCCGTGCCAGACGGCTCGGTGGTGGATCTTTTCGTGCGCCTTAGCAAACGCACGAGCCGCGCCGATGTGGACGACGCCGTGCGCGCGGCGGCTGCGGGGTCGCTGGCCGGGGTGCTGCAGTTCAGTGAGCGCCCCATCGTGTCGTCCGACATCATTGGCAATGCGCACTCGTCGATCTATGACGCGGGGTTTACCGCCGTGACTGACGGTCAGTTCCTGCGCGTGCTGAACTGGTACGACAACGAATGGGGCTACTCGTGTCGCGTGTGCGATCTGCTCGGGCGCATCCGCGCCTGGGGCTGATCTGCTTGCGGTAAGCGCGCCGATACGTCGGCGCGGGTTATCCGCTTCCGGGCACAGCGCCCGGTGGTTCAATCTATTATAAAGGCAGCATTGGTTTATTCCCTGCGCTCCACCACAATGCACCGCTAGGCAGAGGCAGGCGGAGTGTGGGCATGGCGTGGGATTTTGTGACCGAGCCGGCGTTTCAGGCAAAGCTCGACTGGATACGACAGTTCGTCGAGGAAGAGCTGATCCCGCTGGAGCCTGTGATGCACGACTTCAGCGAGGCGCAATGGCGCGCCGTGCAGGCGCCGCTGAAGCAGCAGGTGAAGGACCAGGGTCTGTGGGCCTGCCACCTGGAGAAGGCGCTGGGCGGACAGGGGTTCGGTCAACTGGCTCTGGCGCAAATGAACCTGATCACCGGCCGCTGCATTTTCGCGCAGGAGATTTTCGGCAACATGGCGCCGGATTCCGGCAACTCGGAGCTGCTGGCCGAGGGCGGCACCGAGGCGCAGAAAGAGAAATGGCTGTGGCCCAACCTGCGCGGCGAGATCCGTTCCGCATTTGCCATTACCGAGCCTTTCGTGGCGTCTACCGATCCCACGCAGATCGAATCCAGCGCGGTACTCGACGGTGACGAGTGGGTGATCAATGGCCGCAAGTGGATGATCACCAACGCCTCGCGGGCGGATTTCATCATATTCATGCTGGTCACGGAGCCCGATGCGCCGGTGTACCAGCGCTGCTCCATGATCATCGTGGAAAAGGGCACGCCGGGCATGGATATCTTTCGCGATATTCCCACCATGCATCACCCGCACAGCGAGTTCGGCGCGATCGGCAATCACGCGGAGATCATTCTCGACAACGCGCGCGTGCCGAAAGACCACCTGATCGGCGAGCGCGGCCAGGGGTTTGTGCTGTCGCAGGTGCGCCTCGGGCCGGGACGCATACACCACGCCACGCGCTGGCTGGGGGAGGCGGAGCGTGCCTTCGATATGCTGTGCGAGCGCATCCGTTCGCGCAGTTCGTTCGGCAAGGGTTACGAGAAACACCAGATACTGCAGGAATACGTGGCCGATTCGCGCATAGAGTTGGAGCAGGCGAAACTGTTGACCCTGCGTGCCGCGTGGAAGATGGATCGGGAGGGGCATCACGCGGCGCGTTCGGATATCGCCATGGTCAAGGTCAACAACGCCAGGGTGCTCTACAACGTGATCGATCGCGCGCTGCAGGTGCACGGATCACTCGGCTACAGTTGCGATATGCCTCTGGAGATGATGTACCGTTCCGCGCGCATGGCGCCGCTGGTGGACGGGGCGAATGAGGTGCACAAGGTGACGATTGCGCGCAATGAGCTGAAGGCCTACGAGCCGGTGGAAGGCTGGCCCAGCGAGCATATCCCCACGCGCCGGCAGGCCTCGCTGAAACGCTTCGCGCAGCTGCTGGAAGCGCGTGGATGAGTGAGCCGGACTTTGATCTGCACCGGTTCGGCGAGTGGCTGCAGACGGCCACCGGCCGCGGCGCCGACTTCGCCGTCGCACCGCTGCGCGGTGGCGGCTCCTGCGACATGTTTGTGCTGACCCAGGGCGACGAGCGCTTTGTGATTCGGCGCGCACCGCTGGTGGCGGTATCCGACACGGCGCACAACGTGATTCGCGAGTACCAGGTGATCGAGGCGCTCACCGGGTCGAGCGTGCGGGTGCCCAGCCTGTTGGCGTGCTGCGATGATGCCCAGGTGCTGGGCGCGCCGTTCTACATCATGCGCTTTGTCGAGGGTGAGGTGATCCGCCGCTCGCTGCCGGCGCAGTACTGCGCCAGCCCCGGTGCCCAGCCCGCCATTGGCGAGGAACTCGTCGACGCGCTGGTGGAACTGCACGCCTTCAAGTGGCGCGACACGGCCATCGAGCAGCTGGCCAGGCCCGAGCAGTTTCTGGAACGCCAGGTGGCGCGCTGGATGTCGCAACTCGCGGGCTACCGCAGCCGCGACCTGCCCGGCGTGGACGACGTGGCCCGCTGGCTGGACGACAACCGCCCGGCGCAGGGCGAGCTCACGGTGATGCACGGTGATTACAAGATCGACAACGCGCTGTACAGCACAGACCTGCCCCCGCGTATTCTCACCCTGGTGGATTTCGAGATGACCACCGTCGGCGACCCGCTGATCGATCTCGCCTGGGCGATGATCTTCTGGCCCGAGGAGGGCAACCTGATCGCGATTGCACCGCCCGGCACCGAGGGCGGCATGCATGCGCAGTATTGCCAGTCGCCGGCGGCGCTGGTGGCCCGCTATGCCGAGCGCACCGGCCGCAGCCTGGCGGCGTTCCAGTGGTACCAGGCGTTTGCGGCGTGGAAGCTGGGTATCGTGCTGGAGGCCTCCTACGCGCGCTTTCTCAGCGGTGAATCGACGAACCCGAACCACGAGTTTTTCGGCTTCCTGGTGGATCAGCTGATGCAACGCGCCAGCCGCTTCGCGTTTGCGCAGGCGCCGTCATGACCGCGTCTTTCGATGTGCAGGGCAAGGTGGTTCTCATCACCGGCGGCAGCCGTGGGCTCGGCCGCGCCATGAGCCTGGCCTTCGCCGAGCGCGGCGCGAAAGTGGTGGTGGCCAGTCGCAAGCTGGCGCAGTGCGAGGCGCTGGTGGAGGAGATACGCGCCAGCGGCGGCGAGGCGCTGCCGCTGGCCTGTCACGTGGGTGACTGGGACGCGCTGGAAGGCGTGATCGCGCAGGCGGTTGCCGCCTACGGGCGCCTCGATGTGCTGGTGAACAATGCCGGCATGTCGCCGGTGGCGCCGTCTCTGCTGGAAACCAGTGAGGCCCTGTTCGACAAGATCATCGACGTCAACCTGAAAGGCCCCACGCGGCTCACGGCCCTGGCCGCCACGCAGATGGCGCGGACCGGTGGCGGCGCCGTCATCAATATCAGTTCGCTTGCCGCCCTGCGCCCCTCGCCGCTGACCACCGTGTACAGCGCGGCCAAGGCGGGATTGAACGCCCTGACCGCCGCCACGGCCCAGGAGTACGCCCCGGTGGGCGTGCGCGTCAACTGTATCGTCTGCGGTACCTTCGATACCGATGCCGCCGCGGGAATGGTGGGCAACCCCGATATCCTGCCGCACATCCTGGAGCCGGTTGCGCTGGGTCGCATCGGCAGGCCGGAGGAAGTGGTTGGCGCGGCGCTGTACTTTGCCTCCGACGCATCCAGTTACACCACAGGTACCTGTCTGACGGTTGACGGGGGTGTGCGACCGTGACACTGCGCGACCCGCTTGACACCCCGATTTCATACGGCTTTGAGGAGATTCCACCATGAGCGAACAACAGCTGGCCGGGAAAACGGCCCTGGTCACGGGTGGCGGCACCGGCATCGGGCGCAGTTGTGCGGCGCTGCTGGCCGATGCCGGCGCGCGTGTGACCATCTGCGGGCCGGAGCCCTCGGTGCTGGAGGCCACGGTTGCAGCGCTCAGTGCGGAGAACCCGGCGCGACAGCTGGTGGCAACGCCCTGTGACGTCACGGTGGAGTCGCAGGTGGCCGCTGCCGTGGCAGTGGCCGCGAACGGCGGTGGCCTGGATATCGCGGTGGCGAATGCCGGCACCGGTTGCCCCGGCTCCCTGCTGCATATCGGCGAAGAGCACTGGATGATCCCGCTGGGCGTGAACCTGCTGGGTACTGCCTACACCATCAAGCACGCCGGACTGAACATGAAAAACCACGGAGGCGGCTCAATCATCACCATGTCGTCGGTGGCCAGTGAGCGCCAGACCAAATTCATGGCGTCCTACGGCGTCAGCAAGGCGGCCATCGATGAGCTGACCCGCAGCGCGGCCGCGGAGCTGGGGTGTTTTGACATCCGCGTGAACGGCATTCGCCCCGGCTTCATCCAGACCGAGGTGCTGATGTCCACCACGGGCGAGGACAACATCCGGCTCGCGCGCGAGCAGACGGTGCTGGGACGGCTCGGCGAACCACAGGATATCGCCCGCGCCGTGCTGTATTTCGCCAGCGCGCAGTCCGAGTGGGTGACGGGGCAGTTACTTGCCGTGTGCGGCGGTTTCACCCTGTACCCTGAATCGATGAACGTTGAGCACCTGGCGCGCATGCTGTTCCCGGATGAGATGGCGCGCGATTTCGGTCCCGCGCAGTAGGAGAGAGACATGGCCTTTCGGTATCAGATGACGGCCCCCGGCGCGGCCCAGGTGAAGCGCGTCGAGGCGGATGCGGTACCTCCCGGGCCCGGGGAGGTGCAGCTGCGCCTGCGCGCATCCAGCCTCAACTACCACGATTACGTGACGCTCTCGGGCTTGATTCCCTGGGTCGAATACCCGCGGGTGCCGCTGTCGGACGGCTGCGGCGAGGTGGTTGCAGTGGGCGCCGGCGTTTCACAGTTTGCACCCGGGGATCGTGTGGTGACCCTGTTTTATCCGCTGTGGCACAGCGGGCGGCCCACGCCGCAGAGCAAACAGTTGATACTCGGCGAAACTACAGACGGTTGCCTGCAGGAGTATCTGACGATCGATGCGCGCAGCGTGGCGCTCGCGCCGGCGGGTTTGAGCGATACGCAGGCGGCAACGCTGACCTGTGCCGGCCACACGGCCTGGTATGCGCTCATGGAAGAACACCGGTTGCAGCCGGGGCAGACGGTACTGGTGCAGGGCAGCGGCGGCGTCTCGCTGTTCGCGCTGCAGATCGCGCGGGCGGTGGGTGCGCGCGTGATCGCCACGTCCTCGTCGGACGAAAAGCTGGCGCGCATGCGCGCTATGGGCGCCGACCATGGGGTCAATTACCGCACTCATCCCGATTGGGAGGCCGAGGTATTGAAACAGGCGGGCGGCGTGGATGTGGCCATCGACGTGGGTGGCGAGGCTACCCTGGGCAAGGCCATTGCCTGCGCCAACACCGATGCCTTCATTGCGGTGATCGGCGTGCTCGGCGGCTTCGGCGCCGCAGCCGTGTCCATTTTCGACGTGATGCAAAAAAACCTCTGTCTGCGCGGCGTGACCGTGGGTTGCGGCGAGTCGCTGGCGCGTTTCTGTCGGTTCATGGAACAGCACGCCATCGTGCCCGAGGTAAGCCACACGCTCGAGGCAGGGCAGCTGCGCGAGGCGGTTGGGCTGATGGAGCGTGGCGAGCACTTTGGCAAGATTGGCATTACCGTTGAGTAGAGACAGAATCCACAAACTTCATTAACAGGAGAGAACAGCATGGCATTTAAAGGCAAGGTTGCACTGATCACCGGCGGCGGCAGTGGCATGGGTCAGACGGCCGCGCGGCTGCTCGCCCAGCAGGGCGCCAGCGTGGCGATCTTCGACGTCAACGAGGCGGGCATGGCCAAGACCGCCGAAGGGAATGACAAGGTGCGTGCCTACAAGGTGGATATCAGCAATACGGACGACGTGCACGCCGCGGTGGCGCAGGTGGAATCGGACCTCGGCCCGATAGACCGTGTGGCCAATGCAGCGGCGATCATGCCCTTCGGCAAACTGCTGGAGCAGGATCCAAAGGTGCAGCTCAAGCTCATGCAGATCAACTACGGCGGGCTGGTGAACATCGCCACCGCCACGCTGCCGGGCATGGTCTCGCGTGGCAGCGGCGATTTCATCAGTTTCTCTTCGATGTCCGGCATCATTCCGGGCCTGCTGATGGGCGGCTACTGTGCAACCAAGGGCGCCGTGCAGATGTACACCGAAATCCTGTACCACGAAAACCGCGACAGCGGCGTGCGCTTTGTGTGCGTTTGCCCGCCGCCGGTTGCGACCCCCCTGTGGCAACAGGCCAAGGACACCGTGGTGCCCAAGCTCACGGCGTCTGGTGAGACCATCCAGCCGGAAGAGGTGATCGCCGATGTCGAGAATTGCCTGGAAGCGGGCAAGTTTTTCTCCTTCCCGGGCAAGAACACGCGCATGGGCTACATCATGCGCCGCCTGTTCCCCAACTATCTCTGGAACTACTCGCACAAGGCCGAGGGCTTCTGAGGTATGCACGCCTGGGTCTGCCACAGCCTGACGGGCGCGGCCGACGGCTGCGGCGGCGCGGCGCTCAGGCGCCGACGAGGTGGTGAATTACCGCAAAGAAGACCTGCGTGAACGCTGTCTGGCACTCACCGACGGCAAGGGCGTGGACGTGGTGTTCGATCCGGCGATGAACGCCGCCAGTTTCCGGCAGCTGTTTGCCTGGTACGAGCGGGGTTTGCTGCATCCGGATATCGGCAATCGCTATGCCTGCGACGCCTTGCCCGATGCGCTGAGGGAGATGCATGCCGGCAGGGTTCCGGGTAAATCCGTGGTGGCTTTCAACGCGCCCATGAGTTGATGCCGGACTCCGCGACCCACTCGCTGCTTCCCCTGCCGGGTCGCGTCATGCCCGGCGAGGGCGTATTTACCCTCACGGCCGGTACACAGGTCGCCATTGATGACGCGCTACCGGGCACACCGGCTGTACTGCGCAGGCTGCTCGGTGCCGCCACGGGATTCGCGTTCCCGCCTGCGGCCGAAAGCGTCGCTGCAATCCGGATACAGCGCCGGGAGTCGTTGCCCGCAGAGGCCTACCGGCTTGACATCAGCCCGCAGGAAATACGCATAGAGGCGGCCTGCGAGGCCGGTGCGCTGTATGCGCTGCAAACCCTGCGGCAGTTGCTGGCGCCCGCTGTCGATACCGTGCGAGAGGGCGCAACGCAGTGGCAGCTGCCCGCGTTGCGGATTGAGGATCAACCGCGTTTCGCCTGGCGCGGCATGCATCTCGACGTGGCGCGTCACTTCATGCCCGTCGCATTCATCAAGCGCTTCATCGACCTGCTGTCGCTGCACAAGCTTAATCGATTTCACTGGCACCTCACCGATGACCAGGGTTGGCGTATAGAGATCAGGCGCTACCCGGAGCTCACGCGGGTTGGCTCGCGGCGGGCGCAAACGCTGTGCGGACATCCGTTGCGCAGGCGCGGCGAGAAACCCCGTTATGACGGTACGCCGCACGGGGGTTTCTACACGCAGGACGAGGTGCGAGAGGTGGTGGCCTACGCGGCGGCGCGTCACGTCACGGTAGTGCCGGAGATCGAGTTTCCCGGGCACGCTCAGGCGGTGATCGCCGCCTACCCGGAGCTCGGCAACAGTGGCCGGGCAGTGAAGGTCAAGGAGGACTGGGGCATCAGCCGACATACCCTCAATCCCTCCGAGGCCACGCTGGCGTTCTACCGCAATGTGCTCACGGAAGTGCTGGAGCTGTTTCCGTCTCCGTACATTCACATCGGCGGCGATGAAGTGCTGAAACGGGAATGGCGCGACAGCGCGGCAGTACAGCAACGCATGCGCGAGCTCGGCCTGGAGCACGCAGGCGCGCTGCAGGCCTGGCTGGTGCGGCAGGTTAGCGATTTCCTGGAGGCGCACGGGCGACGCCTCGTCGGCTGGGATGACATCGCCGGCGACGGACTCAGTCAGCAGGCGCTGGTGATGAACTGGCGAGGCCGCAGCCGGGGCGTCAAAGCGGCCAGAGCTGGACACAACGTGGTCATTGCCCTCACCTCGCACACCTACTTCGACTACTACCAGGCCGATAAACGCGGTGAGCCCCTGGCGCTGGGGTTTTACCTGCCTTTGCGGCGCGTGTACGCGCTTGACCCGTCTCCGGCGTCGCTCGCGCCCACCGTGCGCCAGCGGATTGTGGGCGTGCAGGGGCAGCTGTGGACGGAGTTCATGCGCACGCCGCGGCACGTGGAATACATGGCGTTTCCGCGGCTTTGCGCACTGGCGGAAGTCGCCTGGAGCCCGCAGCATGCGCGCAACGAGGACGATTTCCTGCGGCGGCTGCAGGGGCATCTCACTCGCCTTGATGCGCTGGGGGTGCGCTATCGCGCGCCGGGAAACGATGCCGCCAGCCTCGCCTTTCGTGTCGAAACCTGGCTCTGGCGATCCGCCATGTGGTTGTTCCACCGATTCAGTCGCTGATCCGCCTGCGGGTGGGCCTTGCGGCGCTCTGGGGTGTCGATTCCGGCGAAAACTGCCGATTTCTTCACACAAAACCCCGGCTTTCCTCAAGTATTCAAGAAACGGCCCGCTAACCCACGTTAACAGGCAGGCTTTGGAGCACTAGTACGTGGGATACGTAGCAGTTGGCACCAGAAGTACAATGTGGACGTTTTTATGATCAGTATGCCCGAGGTGTACTGGCTGCTGATTGCTGCGCTCGCCCTGGTGAGCCTGGCGTTGATCAAGCGCCGGCGCATACCAATGCTCTCCACGCTGCTGGTGTTCTCCTCGATATTCTCGGTGCAGTTCAACCTGGAGCAGAGCTACGTCGAGAGCGAGCGACAGAACGTGAATCTCACCATGACCCGCGAGCTCGGGTCGATTGCGCACAAGGTCACGGGCATTGTCGGTGCGCACATGGCGGCCGTGGAAGGCCTGGCGGCCTACCTGTCGACCCAGCCGGAACTCAGCGACGCGGCATTCAACGAGTTCGCCGCGGGCATATTCGCGCGCCAGCCCTACATGATCAACGTGGCGGCCGCCCCCGACCTGGTGGTCTCGCGCATCTACCCGCTGCGCGGCAACGAGGCGGCGCTGGGGTTGAATTACCTGGAGCACAACGAACAGCGAGACGCCGTGCTGCGCGCGCGTGACAGCGACCAGCCGGTGCTGGCGGGGCCCTTGCGGCTGGTGCAGGGCGGCTGGGCATTGATCGGGCGCCTCCCGGTGTACGTGGAGGGGGCGGGCGGCGAGCGCCGGTTCTGGGGCATCGTGTCGGCCACCCTGGATGCGCGCAAGATATTCGCCGCCGCGGGCTTGTCCGCCCGCGGAGCAGACCATCAGCTGGCCGTGCGCGGGACGGACGGACGCGGCGCGGCGGGTGGCGTGTTTTTCGGCTCGCCCGGGGTGTTCGAGAGTCCCGGCGTGGTGACCTTGCCGGTCTCCGTGGCCTCTGGCGAGTGGTTGATGGCGGCCAGGGTCAGCGACCCTGCCGGACTGGCCAGGGGAGTCTGGTTCCTGCGCATCCTGGCGCTGGTGCTGGCGGGAGGCTGGCTGCTGGCGCTGGAGCAGCGCCAGCGCATCCGCAATGACAAGCGATATTACGAGCGCAAGCTGCTGGACAGCGAGCAACTCCTGCAGGAAGCCGGCCGCCTGGCCAAGGTGGGCGGCTGGAAGCTCGACGGTAAGGCGGAACTGGTGCATTTCAGCGAGCAGTTCGCCGAAATGCTGCACATGCCCAATGCGGAGTCTGCATCGCGCTCCGAAGTGGTCTCCATGCTGTCGCGGCGGCACAGGGAGGAACTCAAGAACGCGGTCCAGCGCTGTTTTACGCACGCCCAGCCGTTTGACGTGGAGTTACCGATCGAGCGCTCAACGCCCATGCAGTGGATGCGGATCATCGGTAACCCGGTGACCCGCAACGGCAGGGTTCTCGAAGTCATCGGCGCTATCCAGGACGTGACCGAGCGGCGCGAGTTCATTGAGACGATCCAGCGCCAGGCGACCCGCGACCTGCTCACGGGCCTGCCCAATCGCCATCAGTTTGATGCCTTCCTGGCGCGCGAGATCGCTCACGCGGCGCGCAACTCACAGCGCGTGGCGGTGCTGTTTATCGATCTCGATGAATTCAAGTCGGTGAATGACAACCTCGGGCATGGCGGCGGCGACGAGCTGTTGATAGAGGCCGCGGAACGCATTCGCAGCTGCGTGCGCAAATCGGATATCGTCGCGCGGCTGAGCGGCGACGAGTTCGCAGTGATCCTGCCGGACGTGACCAACCGCAATGCAGCCTCCGTGGTGGCGGCAAAAATCGTCGCCTCCATGAACCAGCCCTTCGATATTCGCGAGCGGCATATTTTCAGCAGCGCCAGTGTCGGCGTGGCGCTGTATCCCGAGGACGGCACCGATGCGGAAACGCTGTTGATCAACGCCGACCAGGCGATGTACGAGGTGAAAAAATCCATCCGCAATGATTTCACCTTCTTCAACCGGGAACTGCAGCGGCGTTCCGAGGAGCGTCACGGCCTGTTCAACAAGCTCTCGCTGGCGGTGGCCGAGCGTCGTCTTGAGGTCTTCTACCAGCCCATCGTGCCCCTGGATGGCAGCGGGCAGATCAGCTGCGAGGCCCTGATACGCTGGCGCGACGGCGACAGCTGGATCGCACCGGATTCTTTCATTCCGCTGGCCGAAGAGACCGGCCTGATCACCGAGATCGATCGCTTCGCGCTGGAGGAGGCCACTGCGTTTTCAGAGCGCCTGCGCGCATCGGGCCTGGAGCCGCCTGCGCTGTCTGTCAACGTGTCGCCGCGCGTATTTTTTGACCGCGCGGGTGAACTGGCGCGCTGGGTGGAACGCGTGAAACTGTGCGCGGAGCGCGCGGACCTCACCGTTGAGATCACCGAGCGTCTGCTCACCCAGGACACACCGCATGCGACGGTGGTGCTGGAGCAGTTGCGCGCGTCCGGCGTGAAAATCGCGATCGACGACTTCGGCACCGGGTATTCGTCCCTCAGCTACCTGGCGCGCTTCCCGGTCGATACGCTGAAAATCGACGGCTTCTTTGTCGGCAAGCTGCCGGGTGAAACCTCCGCAGTCACCCTGACCGAGACCATCCTGAGCCTGGGCCACAAACTGAATCTGCGCCTGGTGGCCGAAGGTGTGGAGACGGCGGCGCAGCTGCAGTTCCTGGAAGCGCGCGGCTGCCACAGCGCGCAGGGTTACCTGCTCAGCAGGCCGCTGCCGGAAGACGAGTTCAGCAACTGGCTACTGGCCTACCGGGAGTCGGGCGACCAGTGGAACCCGGTCCTTGCCAGATCGGCTGGTTGAACCACCGCTGTCTATCGACCCCGCCACGCTGGCCCTGGGCATTCCCCGGCGCTAGGCTCCCTGCCAGCAATCACGACGCAGGGGGACAAACGCATGGCTTCAGACACGGCACACACAGCCAGGGTGCTTCTGATCACCGGCGGCGGCAGCGGCATGGGGCGGGAGGCCGCGCGACGGTTTGCCGCGCGTGGTGACACGGTGGCGCTGTTCGACGTAAATACCGCAGGCATGCAGGAAACCGGCAGTGGCTTCGACAACATGCATGCCTGGACGGTGGATGTGACCGATTTCGCCGCGGTGTGCGCGGCGGTGCAGGAGCTGGAAGCCCGACTCGGCCCCGTCGACGCACTGTACAACGCTGCCGCGATCATGCCCTTCGGCATTCTGGTGAAACAGGACAACGCCATCATTCACAAGCAGATGGCGATCAACTACGGTGGCCTGGTCAATATCACGCAGGCCGTGCTGCCTGGCATGCTCGACCGCGGCCGCGGTGATTTCGTCAGCTTTGCCTCGATGGCCGGCTGGATTCCCATGCTGAAAACCGGCGCGTATACCGCCACCAAGTTCGCGGTGCGGGCCTTCACGGAAACCCTGTATCACGAAAACCTGCACAGCGGCGTGCGCTTCGCCTGCGTGTGTCCGCCGGCGGTGGCGACGCCGCTGCTCAAGCAGGGCCGCGAGAGCGACTGGCCCAAAATGCTGGAAGACCAGGGTGAGCCCATCGAGCCGGGCGCCGTGATCGACGCCATCGAGAGCTGCCTGGAGAAGGGCAGGTTTTTCGTCTACCCCACGCGGGACGCGAAAATCGGCGTGCTGATGCGCAGGCTGTTTCCGGGCCTGATCTGGAAGCAGGTGCACCAGGTGGAGGGTTTCTAGCCGGGCGTTACTCGTTGGCATTCGGTTCGCCACGTCCGCGGCCCGGGACTGCAGCGGCCACCTGGCTCGGTAGGCTGAGATACGAGCCCGGTGGCCGCTGCAGTCCCGGGCCGCTCGCAGCGGCGCAGGCACGGTTACTCAGCGCCGCAGGGATTCCAGTGCGTGCATCACGCCGCGCAGCTCCGCCAGGCCCTTCAGCCGCCCGCCGTAGGAATAGCCCGGGTTGACGCCCGCGCGTCCTATTTCATCGCCGATCGCGTGCCCATGATCCGGGCGCATGGGAATGCGGTCGGTGCGCCCTTCGTCGCTGCGTCGCTGTTCCTCGTCGAGCAGGGCGCCGATTAGCCCGACCATATCGTTGTCGCCGTCGAGATGCTCGGATTCGTAGAACGAGCCGTCGCTCTCGCGGCGGATGTTGCGCAGGTGGACAAAGTGAATGCGCGGGCCAAACTCGCGCACCATGGCGATGAGATCGTTGTCGGCGCGCGCCCCGAAAGAGCCGGCGCACAGCGTCAGGCCGTTGCTCGGACTCGGCACCGCGCCCAGCAGGGTGCGGGCATCGTCCGCGGTAGATACCACGCGCGGCAGCCCGAACAGCGAGAAGGGCGGATCGTCGGGGTGGATGCACAGGCGCACGCCCGCTTCCTCGGCCACCGGCACCACCGCCTGCAGGAAGGTGACGAGATTGGCGCGCATGCCCTCGGTGCCCAGGGCGATGAACTCGGCAATCGCGCTGCGAATCCCGTCGCGATCATAGGAGCCCTCGCCGCCGGGCAGCCCGGCGATAATGTTCTGTTCCAGCAGCGTTTTCTCGGCATCGGTCATGGCGGCCAGTCGCGTCTCGGCGCGCGCGAGCACCGCCGGCGCGTAATCCTGCGCGGCATTCTCACGCTGCAGGATATGCACATCGTAGGCGGCGAAGTCGCTCATCTCGAAACGCAGTGCCCGCGACGCGTTGGGCAGCGCGTAGTCGAGGTTGGTGCGCGTCCAGTCCACCACCGGCATGAAGTTGTAGCACACCACCGGCACGCCCGCCGCGCCCACGTTGCGCACCGACGCCTGGTAGTTTTCCAGCAGCTGCCGGTAGTTGCCCGTGCCGGTTTTCAAGTCATTGTGCAGGGGGATGCTTTCCACCACGGCCCAGGTGAGACCGGCGGCTTCTATCATCGCCTTGCGTTCCAGCACCGCCGCCAGCGGCCAGGCCTCGCCGGTGGGTATGTCGTGTAGCGAGGTCACGATGCCGCTGGCACCTGCCTGGACGATGTTCTCGAGTGTGACCGGATCCTTGGGGCCGAACCAGCGCCATGTCTGTTGCATTGTGCTTGCTGTCCTGAGTCTAGTGGTCCTGGGTAGCGTCTTCCCGGGGAATGATAGCGCCGTGGTATTGCACGACCGTTGCGGCCAGCGCCTGCGCGGCCCTCAGTGCGTCGTCGAGGCTGGCGCCGTTGAGCCGGGCCGCCAGGTATCCGGCATTGAAAGCGTCACCGGCGCCGGTCGTATCCAGCGCCCTCACCGGCGCCGCCCGGCGTTGCGCGTGCAGCGGGCCGGCAAACGCCTGCGCCGTGAGGTCGGCGGCCTTCACCACGATTTCACCCGTGCCCGCATCGGCGTACAACGCCCGGCATGCCTGGACGGTGGAGATGTCCCACAGCAGGCAATCGTCTGCGAGGGTCGGCAGGGCGATGTCGCATAGCGGCAGCACCGAGCGGTTGTACTCCCTGGCCTGCGCCACGCTGTCCCAGAGCTGTGGCCGGTAGTTGCTGTCATAGGCGATGCGGCAGCCGCGCGCGCGCAACTCGCCCAGCAGGCGCAGGAAGTTGTCCCGGCCGCTGCGGGTGACCGCGAGGGTGATGCCGCTGAAGTAAAACAGCCCGGCGTCGGGCGCGGGCAACGGCTGATCGAACAGGCTGCGCACTGGGGCGGCGTCGCGCCAGTAGTGAAAGTGTCGCTCGCCCCGGGCGTCGTTGCTGATCAGGTACAGGCCCGGGCGCGCGCCGGCGCAGCGCTCTACCAGTTCTGTGCCGATCCCTTCCTCGCGCATTCGCCGGAGAATATCCCCGGAGAAACTGTCGTCGCCCAGGCGTGTCAGATACGCCACGTCCAGGCCGGCGCGCGCCAGGTAGACCGCGGTGTTGAAGGTGTCGCCGGCGACGCCCGCGCGATACAGCCCCGGTTCGCTCGCCGCGGCCATCTCCAGCATCACTTCCCCCGCACAGCATACCCGCACCCTGTGTTCCTCTGTCTGTCGGCCTCGCCAATCCGCTGCGATCGCCATCCGCGGGTTGTGACACCGGGCGCGTCGCTTGACAGGTTTGGCGGGATTCCCTAAATTGGCCTGACCAATTTTCTCTCAGCATTGTGGCGCAGCGAACTCCGGGTGACAAGGGGGCACGCGCCAGATACCGGAGCCGGCCTATGAGCCAGACAGCGGTGCGACTCGGGCTTGTCGGTCTTGGCAATATCGCGCGCCAGCACCTCGCCAACCTGCGGGACGGGCTGGTTGAACACTGTCACGTGACCGCGCTGTGCTCACGCCAGAAGAGCGAGCTCTCCGCGCAGCTCAAGGTGCCGCATTTCAGCAGCGTGGACGCGCTGGTGGCCAGCGGTGAGTGTGACGCCGTTCTGGTGGCCACGCCGACCTGGCACCATTTTGAGGCCGGCGCCTGCGCGCTCGCCGGTGGCCTGCACGTGATGATGGAGAAGCCGCTGGGGCTCTCGCTGGGCGAGGGCGAAGCGTTGCTGGACCTGCAGGGCGAGGAACAGGTGTTCGCAGTCATGCTGAACCAGCGCGCCGACCCCCTGTTTCGAGCGATGCAGGCCTGCATCGCGGACGGCGCGCTGGGCGGGATGACCCGCACCCACTGGACCATGACCAACTGGTTTCGCCCGGAAGTGTATTTTCAGGTCAGCGACTGGCGGGCCACCTGGCGTGGCGAAGGCGGAGGCCTGCTGCTCAACCAGTGCATCCATAACCTCGACATCTTTCAATGGCTGTGTGGCATGCCGGAAAGCGTGCAGGCCTTCTGCGGTTTCGGACGCTATCACGCGATTGAAGTGGAGGACGAGGCCACCGCGTTTTTTCGCTATGCGGATGCCGCGACCGGTGTGTTTGTCGGCTCCACGGGCGAGGCGCCCGGCGTGAACCGCCTGGATATCGTGGGTGATGCCGGGAGCCTGCACTACGACGGACAACGCCTGCTGCAGACGCGCAACACACCCGCTACCAGCGAATACTCGCGCAGTACGCGCGACATGTTCGGCCTGCCCAACAGCCACAGCAGCGACATCACGCCCGAGCGCGGCGTCAACCAGCACGCGCTGCTGCTGGCCAACTTCGTGGCCGCGATTCGCCACGGCGAGGCCCTCATCGCCCCGGCCTCGGAGGGCCTCAACTCGCTGGCACTGGCCAATGCCATGCTGCTGTCGGCCTGGGAACAGGAGCCGATCGCGTTACCGTTAGACAGCGGGCGCTACCAGCGCGCACTGGACGCGAAGATTGCGCAGTCTTCGCTGCGCGAGGCATCCGACGGGCAGGTCAATATCGATATGTCCTCGTCCTATCGCTGACCGGCTGGCGACATCCAGCGGCCGGTAACACACGGCCGACAGGCACACAGTTTTAACGGCTCACTGAAAAGGGAACGGCACGTGACAACAGAAACCCTGCAACTCGAGGCCCTGGCCGCCAGACCGGTTTTGCAGCGCGTGCCCGCCTACCTGCGCCTCAGCGGTCCCGGCTGGTTGCAGGGGGCAATGACGCTCGGCGGCGGCAGTGCCATCACGTCGCTGACCATCGGGGCGGTGTACGGCTACGAACTCCTGTGGGTGCAACCGCTGTCGATGCTGATCGGCTGTGTGATGCTGTTCGCCCTGTCGCACCAGACGCTGAGCACCGGCGTGCGGCCGTTCACGGCCATGCGCGAGCATGTGCATCCTGGGCTCGCCTGGGCGTGGGCGGTAGCGGCACTGGCGTCCAGCATCATCTGGGGTTTTTCGCATTATCCACTGAGCGCCGGCATGCTCGAGGAAATCATTGCGGTGAGCGCAGGCTTCAGCCTGAAGGAATCCGCAGGGGTCGGGCGCGAGCTGTATCTGTTCGCGCTCGCCGTGCTGGTGTGGATGCTGTGCGCCTACACGGCCTGGCACTACGGGCGCGGTGGCCGCGCGGTGCGCGTCTTCGAAACCGCGATCAAGCTGCTGAGCGGCATGATTATCCTGGCGTTCGCGTGGGTGGTGGTGAGCGCTTCCGCCAACGGGCAGATCGACTGGTCGGCAGTGCTGGCCGGCTATGTGCCGCGCAGCCTGCCGGACGATGCCGCCGGCGTCACCACCATCATGGCGGCACTCGGCACGGCGGTGGGTATCAACATGACCTTCGTGTACGGCTATACGCTGCTGGATCGGGGCTGGGGCCGCGCGCACCGGGAACTCTCGCGCTGGGATATCGTGCTCGGGCTGGTCATTCCCTACCTGCTGGTCACGAGCCTGATCTCCATCGCCGCCGCCGGGGCGTTCTACGGCAGCGACCTCGGCCTACAGGGCAAACTGGCGCCGGATCAGGCGGGCGCGCTGTTCGCCAGCGCCGGCATGGGCGATATCACCGGGCGACTGGTGTTCGCCGCCGGAGTGCTCGGTATGGCCGTGGGCTCGCTGGTGAT
The DNA here is from genome assembly GCA_041396005.1 of Halioglobus sp. Classification (GTDB taxonomy): domain Bacteria; phylum Pseudomonadota; class Gammaproteobacteria; order Pseudomonadales; family Halieaceae; genus Marimicrobium. The sequence goes on along the minus strand of JAWKZK010000018.1, from coordinate 36,513 downwards.
GCACATGTTGTGCTGTGGCGCGGCGGCGGGCGCCATGTTCAACTGGGAGCCCCACTCGTTGCACTATCGCCTGGCGCTGCTGTTACCAACGCCGGCCGTGCTCGGCGTGTTTCTGTGGTCCACCCTCGGGCCTTACCTGGTGCTCCCCACCTCGGCGATCTGCGGCTTCCTGCTGCCGATTGCCTACGTGGGCTGGCTGCTGCTGAACAACAGCCGGGGTTTCCTGGGCGAGGATCGGCCTGAAGGCGCCAGGCGTGTGCTTTACAATGCGGCGATGCTGTTGTGTATCGTGACCGTACTGGCGAGCGTCACCTACAGCACGGGCATCAAGCTCAACTGGTTCTGAGGGCGGCATGGTCGATATCAGCGACGGGGCAAACTACGCACCCACCGCGCAGGCGGCGGAGCGGGTGGTTGCGCCCGGCGAATTCACTTTCGCGGTCGCCTACCTGGATCACGGCCATATCTACGGGCAGACCAATGGCCTGCGCGACGCCGGCGCCAGCCTCAAGTGCGTGTACGATCCCGACCCTGCGCGCGTGGCGAAATTTGTGGATACCTACCCCGGCGTGGCGGTGGCAGACAATCTGGAACAGATACTCGGCGATCCGGACATACGCCTGGTCGCCAGCGCGGCGGTGCCCGACCAGCGCGCCACGCTGGGTATCGAGGTGCTGCGCGCCGGCAAGGACTACTTCACGGACAAATCGCCGTTCACCTCGCTGGAACAGCTTGAGTCCGTGCGCGGCGTGGTGGCCCGCAGCCGTCGCAAGTACGCCGTGTACTACGCCGAGCGCCTGCACAACGATGCGGCCTGGCAGGCCGGGGAGCTGATACGCGAGGGCGCCATCGGGCGGGTGCTGCAGGTGCTGAACCTGGCGCCGCATCGCCTCGCCGCAGCCTCCCGGCCGGACTGGTTCTTCGACAAACGCTGCTATGGCGGCATCCTCACGGATATCGGTTCGCACCAGGTGGAGCAGTTTCTGACCTACGCGGGCTGCAGCGATGCGCAGGTGAACTTCGCGCGGGTGGAGAACTTCAGTCACCCGCAATTTCCCGGGCTGGAAGATTTCGGCGAGCTGTCGCTGACCGGGGACAACGGCGCCTCGTTCTACAGCCGCGTGGACTGGTACACGCCGGAGGGTTTGCGCACCTGGGGCGATGGCCGCACGTTTATCGTCGGCACGCAGGGCAGTATCGAACTGCGCAAGTATCTCGACCTGGCGCGGGAAGCGCCGGCCTCGAAGCTGTTTCTGGTCAACGCCGCGGGCGAGCGGGAGATCGATTGCCTGGGTCGCACGGGTTTTCCGTTCTTTGGCCAGCTCATTCGCGATTGTCTCGACCGCACGGAAAACGCCATGTCGCAGGCGCATGCCTTCAAGGCCGCTGAACTGAGCATGCGCGCCCAGCAGCTTGCGGACAGGCATCGCCGCTGATGCAGATCGAGGCGATCAAAGTGCGCAGGCTCTATCTGCAGGTGGCGCAGCAGTTGCGTGAACGCATCAGTGCCGGCGAGTTTCCGCCGGGGCAACGCCTGCCCTCCGAGCGCGATCTCGCCGCCGGGCTGGGTGTCAGCCGGCCCACGGTTCGCGAGGCCATCATCGCGCTGGAGATCGCCGGGTTGGTGGAGGTGCGCTCCGGGTCCGGCGTGTACGTGGTGAGCCGCAGCGGCAGTCTGCGCGAGTTGGGTGACAGTTCCTCACCCGGGCCGTTCGAAATCCTGGAAGCGCGCATGTTGATCGAGGCGGAAACCTGCGCCCTGGCCGCCACGCGCATCGACGACGGGCAGCTTGAATACCTGCAGCGGCTGGTGGATGACATGGCCGAGGAAAACCGGCAGGAGGCGGTGAGCGAGGAGGCCGATGAACGTTTTCACTGCGTGATAGCCGAAGCGGCCGGCAACAGCGCGTTGAGCGCGAGCATTGCCTGGCTGTGGCGCCTGCGCAACGCATCGCCGATCAGCGTGCACTTCCAGCGTCGCGTGCGCCGCGAAGGCATCCGTCCCATCATCGCCGATCACCAGGCGATCGTGGACGCGCTGGCGGCGCGCGACCCGGAGCGTTCACGGGCGGCCATGCGCAACCACCTGCAGCGGGTGATCGAACAGCTGCTGGAGGCGGTGTGAACGAGCGACTGCACCCCGACAGGCTGTTTTCCGCCCTGCCGCGCGAGCGCGAGATTGCACGTGCGCTCTACGCCCGGGTGGCCGCCCTGCCGATCATCAGTCCGCATGGCCACACCGACCCGCGCTGGTTCGCGTACAACGAACCCTTTGCCAACGCCACGGAACTGCTGGTGACGCCGGATCACTACCTGCTGCGAATGCTGTATAGCCAGGGCATCGGGCTGGAGGCGCTGGGGATCGCGGGTCGCGCCGCAGCAGCGGCGCAGGGCGCGCCTGCGGTTGCCGAGCCAGACGTGGTATGGCAGCGCTTTGGCGAGCACTACCACCTGTTTCGCGGCACGCCCACGCGCCTGTGGATGGATCACGTGTTCGGCGAGGTGTTCGCGCTGGACGAGGCGTTCAACGGCGACACGGCCGCGCGTTTCTACGCCGAGATAAACCGCCAGCTCGCCACGCCGGCGTTTCGCCCGCGCGCGCTGTTCGAGCGTTTCAATATCGAAGTCATTGCCACTACCGAGTCGCCCCTCGATCCGCTCGACGCGCACCGGCACCTCGCGGCGGACCCCTGGCCGGGCCGGGTGATCACCGCGTTCCGGCCGGACCCGGTAGTGGACCCGGAGTACGCGGGTTTCGCCGACAATGTAGCCGAGCTGTCGCGAGTCAGTGGCGTGAGCTGCGCGCACTACGCGGGCTACCTGGACGCGCTGCGCGAGCGGCGCGATTTTTTTCGATCGCTCGGTGCGACCTCGACCGATCATGGCCATCCCAGCGCCTGCACGGCAGACCTGCCGCGCGCCGAGTGCGAACGGCTGTACGCCGGTGCGCTGGCGGGCAGCCTGAGCGCGCAGGAGGCAGAGCAGTTCCGCGGGCAGATGCTGCTGGAGATGGCCCTCATGAGCCTCGACGACGGGCTCGTCATGCAGCTGCATCCCGGGGTATATCGCAATCACAACCCGGCCGTGTTCGCGCAGTTCGGCAGGGACAGGGGCGCGGACCTGCCGGTGGCGGGCGAGTTTGTGCGCAACCTCAAGCCGCTGCTGGACAGAGTGGGCAATGAACCGGCGTTCACGCTGATCCTGTTTACGCTGGACGAAACCACCTACGCGCGCGAGCTCGCGCCGCTGGTGGGACACTATCCGGCCCTGCGCCTTGGCCCTCCCTGGTGGTTCCACGACAGCCCTGAAGGCATGCTGCGGTACCGTCAGCAGGTCACGGAGACGGCCGGGTTCTATAACACCGTCGGCTTCAACGACGACACGCGCGCCTTCCTCTCCATCCCCGCGCGTCACGACGTCGCGCGGCGCATGGACTGTCGCTTTCTCGCCGGGCTGGTGGCCGAGCATCGCCTGACGCTGGATGAGGCGGAAGAACTCGCCGTGGATCTCGCCTATCGCCTGGCGAAAACGGCCTACCGGCTTTAGCCTCGTGCAACGCCTGCATCCCGATACCCTGGCAACGCTGTCACCCGAGGTGCAGACACCGGCCTATGATCGTCGCGCGCTCCGCCCGGGTATCCTGCATCTCGGCATTGGCGCGTTCCATCGCGCGCACCAGGCGGTCTATACCGATGATGCACTGGCAGCAAGCGGCGGTCACTGGGGGATCGTGGGTGTCTCCCTGCGCAGCGCAACGGTTGCGCAGCAGCTCAACCCGCAGTCGGGGCTGTACTCGGTACTCGCCGAGGATGCGGATCAGCGCGAGCTGCGCGTGGTCGGTGCGATCCAGCGCGTGCTGGTGGCGCCCAAGAACCCCGCCGCAGTGACCGCTGCGATCGCCGACCCGGCCATTCGCATTGTCACGCTCAGCATTACCGAGAAAGGCTACGGACTGGCGGCCGACGGTGCTTCGCTCGACGCGGACGACGCGGCCATCGCGCAGGACCTGGCGCAGCCCGGGCAGGCCGGCTCGGCGATCGGATTACTGGCTCTGGGATTACGCGCGCGCTATCGCAATGGCGCTGCCCCGCTCACCCTCATCAGCTGCGATAACCTCGCGCAGAACAGCCTGCGCCTGCAGGGCGTATTGAGCCAGTACCTGCGTGCCACCTTCCCCGAGGTGTTGCCCTGGCTGGACGACGCGGTGGCGTTCGCCTGCTCGATGGTGGATCGTATCGTGCCGGCGACGACCCCGGAACAGCAACTGCGGCAGTCGCGTTTGCTGGGCCTTGACGATGCCGGCGCGGTGCGCACCGAGCCTTTCTCGCAGTGGGTGATCGAAGATCGCTTCGCCACCGAGCGGCCAGACTGGGCGAGTGCCGGCGTGCGCTTTGTCAGCGCGGTGGCGCCCTTTGAAGCCATCAAGCTGCGCGTGCTGAATGCCGCGCATACGGCGATCGCCTGCGAGGGGCTGTTGCAGGCGCTGCCAACGGTGGATGCGGTCATGGCCGAGCCTGCCGCAGGCAAGCGCATTGAGCGACTGATGCGCGAGGAACTGGCGGTATCGTTGCCAGTGCCCGAGGGGTTCGACATGCAAGCCTATTGCGACGCGTTGCTCGCGCGCTTCGCCAACCCCTGTCTCGGACATCGCTGTGCGCAGATCGCCATGGACAGCAGCGAGAAAATCGCGCAGCGCTGGTTGCCCGCCCTGCGCGGTGACGGCGATACGCCGCTGCTGGTGCAGGCGCTGGCGAGCTGGCTGCATCTGGTGCTGGATACGCAGGTGCCCATTGACGACCCGCGTGCCGAACGCCTGCTGGCGTTGCGCGCCGGCGGGCTGTCGCGCGAACAGCGTGTGGTTGCGGCGTTGGCTTGCGCACGTATCACGGCCGGGACGCTGCCGCGCTTTGAATCGCTTGTGGCTGAACTGCAACGCAACCTGGACAACCCCGGCGCAGCGCGTGCGCCAGCGGTTACCGTGTAACTTCAACCTGCTTGACAACTGACCCTGACACTTATGAAAAAACTCCTCGCTCTCGTCGTTCTCGCACTGCTGGCTGCCGCCGCCTACCGGCTTCTCCTGACACCCGACGAACCCGCCTTCCAGCCCGAGGAAGGCTACACGCTGCTGTATAACGGCAACACCCTGGACGGCTGGCGTGCCGTGGGCGGGGGGGGCAGCTTCAGTGCCGAGGGAGAGGCCATCGTCGGGCGTCACGGGCCGGGGGCAAACAGTTTTCTGCGCACCGACGCGGAATACGGCGATTTCTCGCTGAAATTGCAGATGCGTTGGGATGAGCCCGGCAACTCGGGCGTCATGTTCCGAGCCGGGCAGCGCAACGGCGACGGCCGGACCTATGGCTACCAGTACGAACTGGATCCTTCTGAACGCGCCTACACCGGCGGTATTTACGATGAGGCGCGGCGCGGCTGGCTGGCGCCGCTGGTTGACAATCCGGCGGCGCGCGCGGCGGTGCGACTCGACGGCTGGAACGATGTGGAAATCGAAGCGCGCGGCGCCAGCCTGAAAACCTGGATCAACGGCGTGCCGGCTGCGGAGATTATCGACGGGCTGGACGCGCGCGGTTTTATCGCCCTGCAGGTGCACAGCGGCGACAGCGGGGTGATTCGCTGGCGCCACATACGCATCAAGGCGCTGCCCGGCATGGCCGCTCCCGGCGAATCCTTGTTGCAGCAGGCGGAGTGGAGAGGGGAGCGAGCCGACGAACTGGCCTTCAGCGCAAGCGGTCTGGCCCTGCCGCACGCGACCGGTGAAAGCTGGCTCACGTCCCGCCGCCTGTTCAGCGACGCGATGCTCGATTTCAGGTTGCCTGTGTGTGCAGAGCCGACCCTGGTGCAGTTGCGCTACCAACCGCATGCGAACGGACAGCAGCCGTCGTTCGCCGAGGTGGCCGTGTACGCGGATCGGGCCCAGGCGCGTCTGGTGACACCCGAAGGCGAGCAGATCTTTCCGGCGGTGGCACTCGCCGCGCCGGGTGAGCGGCAGCGATTTGTCGGGCTGGCCCGTGGCGATTCCCTGGTGTTATCGGTCGGTGAGGCGGATGCGCTGCGCATCGACCACGCCGGGCTGCCCGAACGAGGACAACTGCGAATTCGCCCCGGTCGTTGCGGCGAACGTTTCCAGCTCGAGGACGTGCAATGGTTTTCACTGAAAGAGCACAGCGGTGAACCGCTGTTCTATCAAACGCTGGACACTGCGCCAGCGCCGGTGTTGTCGCCCGCTGAAGCGCTGCAGGCGTTTCGTGTTGCGCCCGGTTTCCAGGTGGAACTGGTAGCGGCCGAGCCACTGGTGGGCGAGCCGGTTGCCATGGCGTGGGACGAGTACGGCCGGCTCTACGTGGTGGAGATGCGCGGCTACATGCGCGACGCCTATGGCACCGACAGCGAGCAGCCGGTAGGGCAGGTCGTACGCCTGACGGATACCGACGGTGACGGGGTAATGGATGTCAGCGAGGTGTTTCTCGGTGAGCTGGTGAACCCGCGCGCGGTGGCCGTGGTCAACGAGGGCATCCTGATTGGAGAGCCGCCGAACCTCTGGCTGTGTGAGTTGCCCAGCCGCGATGCGCTGTGCACCGCACGGCGCGCGGTGGGCGGCTATGCCACGGACGTGGGCGAGGCGAACGTGGAGCATATGGAAAACGGGTTGCGTGCGGGCCTGGACAACTGGCTCTACAATGCCAAGTCTGCGCGGCAGCTGCGGCTGGCAGAGGGCGAGCTGGTCGAGCGCGAGGGTTTGTACCGCGGTCAGTGGGGTCTCAGTAAAGACGATTACGGCCGTTGGTTCTATAACCACAACTCGACCTGGGCACAGGCGGATTTCTTCCAGGCGGAAGACCTGTTACTGCCCGGGGAGACGTCCTATCCCGAGGGTCTGGGTGTGAACCTCACACCGTTGCCCGAGGTGCATTCGGTGCGCGTGAACCCCGGTGTGAACAGGGCTTACCTCGAGGGCACCCTGCGCGAGGACGGCCGCCTGAGAAACGCCACGGGCGTGAGCGGCCTGGTGGTGTATCGCGGCGATCAGTTCCCGGCGCAGTATGCAGGCGACGTCTTTGTGCCTGAGTCGGCGGGTAACGTAGTGGCGCAACTCAGGCTTGCCGCTGACGGCCTGACCTTGAGCGCGCAGAAGCAGCTTTATGACGACGCCCAGTGGGGCCAGCGCGACTTTCTCGCCTCCACCGATGAACGCTTCCGTCCTGTAGACGCCATGAACGGCCCGGACGGCGCGCTTTACATTATCGATATGTATCGCGGGATCATCCAGGACGACCACTTCCTCACCGATGAACTGCGCGAGCAGATTTTCCAGCGGGAGCTTGATTCGCCGCTGGGCATGGGGCGTATCTGGCGCGTCCGGTATGGAGATGGCGCGCCGCCGCCTGCGGCGGTGACCCTGGGTGATGCGACCGTTGGCGAACTGCTGGCGGCCCTGTCGCACGCCAATGGTTGGGTTCGGGATACCGCCCAGCGGTTGTTGCTGGCGCGCAGTGGCGATCTCGCACCGGCGCTGGCGACCCTCGCGACGGGCGATGCGACCGTGCCGGCGCTGCACGCCATCTGGACCCTGGCGGGGCGCGCTGAACTGGAACGCGACCTGGTGATGTCGCTGGCGACAGCGGAGGACGCGCAGCGCCAGGTGCATGCCCTGCGGGCGGGTGCCGCCCTGCTCTCGGCCGAGGATTACCTGGCACTGGCCGCGGAGCTCGCCGACGCGGACCCGGCCGTGCGCATGCAACTCGCGTTTGCCATGGGTGCGCACGCGGCGGATCCGCATGTGCGAGGGGCGCTTATCGAGCTCGCGGCGACAGCGCCGAACAGCGTATACATGCGCCAGGCGGTGGTGCGCGCCGTGCGCGGGTTCGAGCCGGCATTTCTCTCGGAACTGCTCGCGAGTTCGGCACTGTCTGCAGGCGAATCGGAGGCAGCCAGCGCGATGCTGGCGGCCCTGGCGGTGAATGCCTACCGCAGCCTGCGCGGTGATCTTCGCTCGACGGAACCGGCGAATCCCGCGCTGCTTGAATTACTGGCGCTGGCGGAATCGCGCTCTGGCGCGCAGGCCTGGCAGCAGATCGCCATGCTCTCGGGTTTCGCGGCGCTCGCGATGGCGCAGGATTTCAGTCCGGCACCGCTTGCCGGTGCGCCGTCGATCTTCGCCGACAGCTCGGTGAGCGAGGCCGACCCGCTGTGGCCTGCGCGGCTCGCGGCGCGACGCGCCTTTACCTGGCCGGGCGATGAACTGGCAATGGGCATCAAGCCGCTGAGCCCGGAGCAGTTGGCACTGGTGGCGAAAGGCAGGGCGTTCTACCCGCAATGCGCTGCCTGCCACGGGGAGGAGGGCAAGGGCATCGCGGGTCTCGCCCCCGCCCTGGCGTCGTCATCCTGGGTGACCGGGCCGCCGGAGTGGCTGGGCCGCATCATTCTGCAGGGCCTGAACGGGCCGGTTGAAGTGCACGGCGACGTGTTTAACGGCGTCATGCCCGGCCACGGACACCTGAGCGCACTCGACGATGCCACGCTGGCGGGATTGATGACCTACCTGCGGCGCAGCTGGGGCAACAAGGCGGACCCGGTGAGCGAGGAACAGGCCGCCGCGATTCGCCAAGCCAGCGCCGGGCGCACGGACAGCTGGACCGTGGCGGAGTTGCAGCAGGTTCCTGTCGACCGCGGTTTTGACCGTTTCGAGGGTAAATACACCATCAGTTTCCTCACGATTACCGTCGCGGAAGAGGACGGCGAACTGCGCGTGTCGGCGCCGATGTACGGCGGCGGCGCGCTTCAGCAGCTGAACGCAACGACCTTTCGCGTGCAGGCCGCCGGCGAGGATATCAAGTTCGAGTTTGTACCCGAGGAAAGTGGCGCCGTGAATACCGTACTGATGCATCGCAAGGGTGAAAAGCTCACGATGCGACGCAAACAATGAACCGGCGCGACAAGGTCACGGGCGTCCGGTGTGGGTGGCGGGCCGCCCGGCCGCTCCTCCTGGGCGGCGTGACGACCCTGTTCTCGCTTGCCGGCGTTGCGGCGGAACCCTCGGCCGTCGTGGATGCGCCGGCCCAGGAGTCCGTGCTGGTGACGGGCACCTACTCGCCACGCCCGGCGCTTACCGCCGCGGTGTCGGTGCTGGACGGCGCGCAGATTCGCGCCCTGAATAAACGCACGCTGGCGGGAGTACTGAAAACCGTCCCGGGTTTGCTGGTAGAGGAGCAGGGCGGACCGGGAGGTCTCACCGCGGTATCGATTCGCGGCGGCGAAGCCAACTTCACCCTGGTGTTGCTCGACGGCGTGCCGGTGAACGATCCCACCAATACGCGCGGCGGCAGCTTCGATTTCGCCAATCTGAACGCTTCACTGGTAGAGCGTATCGAAATCGTGCGCGGCGCCCAGTCGGCGATTTACGGGTCAGATGCGCTTGCGGGAGTGATTAACATTATCACGCGCCGTCCCCCGGAAGGCCACCGCCAGGTTGTGCATGGCGAAGCGGGCCAGGATGACTTCTACAGCGCGGGTGCCAGTGCGCAAGGTAGTCTGCAGGCGCTGGAGTACAGCGTGGAAGTGGGCCGGCGCGACGATGGCGAGCCGCTGCCCGGCAGTACGCGTCGCAGCGACAGCGCCGCCCTGCGCCTGGGCTGGCGGATAAACGACGCGCACAGCCTCAGCGCGGTACTGCGTTATCTCGATGGGCGTCGCAGTTCCTACCCTGAGCAGGGCGGCGGGCCCGAACTTGCCACCTCGGATGCCCTGGATCACGCGGATTACCGGGATGGCGTATACGCGCTGGACTGGGTCGCCGCACTCAATGATCGCTGGCGCAGCAGTCTCGGCCTGCGCCGTTTCGAGCATCGGGAAAGCGTCGATTCACCCGGCATTCCGCCGTTTTCCGAGATACCGCCCAACGGCGCCGACACCGATTTCACCCGCGATGACCTGCGCTGGGTGAACACCCTGCAGCTGGCGCCGGGGTACCGCCTGGACGTGGGCGCCGACTTCCGCAATGAGGAGGGCGACAGCCGCGGCTATGTGACGTTCGGTGGCGAGCGCAGCCCGGCCGACTTCGCACTGGATCGGGATACCCGGGGCGTGTTCGCACAGGTGAGCGCAGCCCCGCAGGCCGCGCTGCTGTTACAGGGCAGCCTGCGTCACGACGATGCCGACACCTTCGATGCGGAGACCTCCTGGCAGCTCGGTGCGGAGCTCGCCGTCGGGGCGGGCGTGACGCTTGCCGCAAACTGGGGAGAGGCCTTCAAGCTGCCGAGCTTTTTCGCCCTGGGCAGCCCGCTGGTAGGCAACCCGGATTTGGACCCGGAGAAAGCGCGCGGCGGCGACCTCGGTATCGCCTGGCGGCCGCGGTCGGGCCTGGAATTCACCGCCCGGGGGTTTTTCAACGACTTTCGCGATCTGGTGGATTTTGACGAGGCGACCTTCCGTAATGTGAACCGCCAGACCATCGAGACGGCGGGCGCCGAGCTGGAGGCGCTGTGGCAGATGCAACCGGCGCTGTCGCTGCGCATGGACGCCACGTTCACCGATATCGATGTGAAGGGCGAAGATACTGTGCTCACGGGCAGACCGGAGTGGACCGCAGGGGCGCTGCTGCAGTGGAACCCCGCTCCGCGATGGCAAACCACCCTGGATTACCGCTATAGCGGGGAGCAGTGGGCGATCTCGCGCCATACCGGGCAACAGGTACTGAGCGAACTGGACCAGTATCACCGGGTGGACTGGGTGGTGGGCTGGCAGGTGCAACGCCACTGGCAATTGCAGCTTTCCGTGGATAACCTGCTGGATGAGCGATACGCCACCGCAGTGGGTTTTATGGCCCCGGAACGCGCACTGCGCGTCGGCCTGCGACTGGAGTACTGGTAGCGTGTTTACAGGCCGCATCGGGTCAACGGCGGACATCCCGAGCCATCCCGGAGACTGGACATGAGAAGAGTATTGTTCGCTGCTGTAGTGCTGCTATTGAGTGCCTGTGGTGAGGCCACCGTGGTGCCGCCGGAGCAGTGCGAGAATCGGCTCAGTCAGGAAGAGGCGGCCGCCGGCTGGCGCCTCCTCTTTGACGGGCATTCACTCGAGCAGTGGCGCAGCTACGGCGAAAGCGAGGTCAACGGCGGCTGGGGTGTCGAGAACGGCTGCCTCGCACGAGTGGGGAGGGGGGGCGACCTGATCACGCGCGAGCAGTTTGGCGATTTTGAACTGAAGCTGGAGTGGCGCATTTCCGAGGCCGGGAACAGCGGTATCTTCATCCGCGGCGACGAGTCCGGACGCAGCATTCACCATACCGGCTACGAGATGCAGGTACTGGATAATGCCGGGCACAGCGATGCCGCGGATCCCACGCACCGCGCGGGCGCCTACTACGATATGATCGCGCCCGACCACGACACCACCCGGCCGGTGGGATACTGGAATCGCGTGCATATCATCGCTCGCGGGCCGCAGGTGGAATTCTGGCTGAACGAGCGGCTTACCGCGCGCTTCGAGCAGGGTAGCGATGCCTGGCAGGCACTGTACCGCAATAGCAAGTTTACCGATCGGCCAGACTATGGCAGCCTGTTGCGCGGGCACATCGGCCTGCAGGATCACTGGGACAAGGTGTGGTACCGCAATATCCGTGTGCGCCCGCTGGAGCCGGCCGCGTGACTTCCCTCCTGGCCGAGCCGGCAAGCTGAGGTTTACTTTCACCGCTCACAGAGCTTTCCAACGGACTGCGCATGTCACTGCTTGTTACCTACCTCATCATCGCTATCGGCGTTTCCTTTCTGTGTTCCGTGCTGGAGGCGGTGCTGCTCTCGGTGACGCCAGGATTCGTGGGCACGCAACTCGAACAGCGCCCCAAGCGCGCGCAGGCCCTGAAGCGTGTGAAAGACGATCTCGAAGAGTCGATTTCGGCGATCCTGATTCTCAATACCTTTGCGCACACCATGGGCGCGGCCGGGGTGGGCGCGCAGGCGGTCAAGGTATTCGGCGCGCGTTGGGAAACGCTCATCGCCTTTCTCCTGACGCTGGTGATTCTGTATTTTTCCGAGATTATTCCGAAAACCCTGGGCGCGACCTACTGGCCGCGCCTGGCCCTGCCGGCCGCGCATGTGATCCGCGGGCTGGTAAAACTGCTGTACCCGCTGGTGTGGGTGTCGGCCCGCCTGACGGACCTGTTCGGCAAGGGGCACCACATGGTGGGCGTCAGTCGGGACGAGCTGGCGGCGCTGGCGCGCATAGGCGCTCGTCACGGCGCCCTGGGGGCGCAGGAGAGCCGGCTACTGGAAAACATCCTGCAACTGCGCGAAACGCGCACCGGCGAAATACTCACGCCGCGCACGGTGGTGAGCGCACTGGACGCATCGCTCACCGTGAGCGATGCGCTGATGCAGCTCGCCGAGGTGCCCTTCACGCGGCTACCCGTGTACGAGACCGATCTTGACACGGTCGTGGGGCTGGTCATGCGGCCGCGCCTGCTGGAGGCGGAACGCGGCGGCGGTGGCGCCGAGCCGCTCGCGTCGCACAGTGTAGCCATCCATCGCGTATCGGAAGAGCTGCCGGTGCTGCGCCTGCTGGATCTGTTCATCAAGCGCCGGGCGCACATGTTCCTGGTGGAAGACCAGTACGGCCAGACCGCCGGGATCGTCACCCTCGAGGACGCCGTGGAAACGCTGCTCGGGCGCGAAATCATGGATGAAAGCGACACCGTCGAAGACATGCAGGAGCTGGCGCGCACAAAGTACCGCGGGCGTCTGCGGCGCTATGACGCCGACTAGCCGTTGTCCGGCATGCAGGCGGTAATCAAGCTGGCATTGCCGGGCAGTCGGGATTGACAGTCCTGGCGACAGGCATCCGCAGCGGCGTTCCATTTGAAGGGGTGCAGGGTGCAGGCCAGGTAGCAGGGTGCCACCGCCATCGCCATGCGGCGGTAGGCGCAGCTCTGGCCCTCGGCGCCGAGAAACCTCACGCCCTCTGGCGCGCCGAGATGATCGATCACCCCATCGGGGCTGGACACGGGCGCAAGCGCCACGGGCGGCAGGCCGTCCGGCCCGAGATTGCCGGTGACGTAGAGAATGCCATTGGCGACGAGACGCTGGTAGGCGGCGTCGGCGATCGAGCTGTCGCTGTGTCCCAGCGTGGTGCCGAACACGCGGGCGCCGCCTTCCTCATACAGCCAGGCAGTCACCTGGATGCTGCCGTCCAGCGCCTGGCTGGTGAGCAACGGCTGCCCCTTGAAGGCCAGATTCCTGTACAGCTCATCCGCAGCGAGCGTCCAGTTGGTGGGTATACCGGTGAGAATCGGGTGGTCGCCCACGGGTTCCTGCAGTAGCGCTGTTTCAGGCTCGTGCGCGCGAGTCTGCAAGCCGTACATCGGCCACCACAGGTCGGTGTTACGGAAAGAATGCATGCTGCAATGCAGCACCACGGCGGGCACGCCGAGCACGTCCGTCTGGCGGCGCATGTTGTGAATCAGCGCGGCGTCTGTTTCGTCGGCCATGCACAGGTTGTAGATCAGCACATCGTAGCCCGTGCCGTAATCGGTGTTCTTCCAGCGCGCGGTTTCCGCCAGTGACACATCGAAGTGGATGTCGAAGTGCTCGGCGATGCCTGCGGCCAGTGTCGGTGTCTGCAGCGCATAGTTGTGGTATACGCCGGGGCTGGTCAGGATCAGACCGCGCAGGGTCTCAGCGGCGGCGCCTGCCGATACCAGGGCGGCTACGGACCACAGCAGAGCCCGCTGGAAAAACACCGCTAATGCCTTCATCAATCCCTGCTCCTGTTGCACAGTCAATGCGGCGCGGCCGCGCACGCACTCAAGGCTCCGGCAGCGCATAGGCCACGTAGGCCGAACCCGACGCCTGTCTCAACCTGCCGCCGCCCGCGGCGATGACGATAAACTGTCTGCCGCCAGCGCGATACACCGCGGGCGTGGCGAAACCCGCCGCCGGCAATGCATCCTGCCACAGGAGCTCTCCGCTGTACTTGTCGAATGCGCGGATGCGGCTATCGGGCGTCGCGGCGATGAATACGAGGTCGCCGCCGGTCACCACCGGTCCACCATAATTCGCCGCGCCCAGGCCTTCAAGCCCCATCGCCAGCGCCTGCGGGTAGTCGCCCAGCGGTACTGTCCAGGTGATACGCCCGGTGTTTGTGTCGATGGCGACCAGGCTGCCCCACGGTGGCCTGGAGCCGGGCAAACCGTGTTCGTCCAGCAGTTCGCTGAAGCCGTCAATCATGTAGCCGGTTGCCGTGCCCTGCCCGACGCTGGCACTGGCGACATCGTCACCGGCGGTATACAGATAGGCGATGGGTCCCAGCAGGTAATACCAGGGTTCGTGGCTAAAAGCCGGCATGCGTCCACGCCCGTTGCGCACGATGTCGTAGACCTCCCAGGGCCAGTATTTATCGGCGATGTCGCGCAGCGAGGGGAAGATGTCGCCATTGCCCGCACGATCCTTGCCGTGGCAGCCCCCGCAGTAATGGGTGTAGGCGAATGCCAGGCTGAACGGCTTGTCGGTGTCTCCGCGCGTCGGCACCAGCGAAAAATGCCACGGGACTTCGCTGGTGTTGACGAACAGCAACCCGCTGTCCGCATCGTAGGCCTGGCCGCCCCACTCGGCCCCGCCGTCCAGCCCCGGGTAGATCACCTGGCCCGCTTCATCGGGCGCGCGAAACGGCTCGTTCAGCGCCTTGCCCTTCACCTGCTGCGACACATAGGCGGCGCTGGCCTCGCTGATGTCCGTCACGCTGAAGTGCTGTCGGGCAAACGGCGGCGGACGCGTCGGCAGCGGCTGGCTGGGTGGCAGGAACTCGCCCGGCACGCCAGGCCCGGTCACCGGTACCTGCCTGACGGGGTACAGTGGTTCGCCGGTTTCCCGATGAAACACGAACAGGTGTCCCGTCTTGGTTGCCTGGGACACGGCGGGAATCGCCTCGCCGCTGCGCGTCAGCGTGATCAGGTTGGGTGGCGAGGGCAGATCCCGGTCCCACAGATCGTGCCGCACGATCTGGTAGTGCCAGACGCGCTCGCCGCTGGCCGCATCCAGTGCCAGCAGGGAGTTGGCGTACAGATTATCGCCGTGGCGGTTCTTGCCGTAGAAATCGAAGGCAGCGGAACCGGTGGGCACGAAGGCCAACCCGCGCGCCTCGTCCACGGTGATGCCGGCCCAGGAATTGGCGCCACCGAACTCGTCGCGGTGTGCCTGCGGCCAGGTGTCGGCTCCGGGCTCCCCCGGCGCAGGAATGGTACGGAAGGTCCACTGCAAGCTGCCCCCGGGGAGCCGGTAGGCGCGAATGTAGCCGGGCGCGGCGCCGTAGAATTCGCTGGTGCCGAAACCCTGTATCAGCAGGTCGCCGTACAGCGTGCCCGGCGCGATCACGTTCACCTGCAAATCCTCGACAGGCCGGTCCAGGCCCACGCGCAAGTCCACCCGGCCGCGCTCGCCAAACGCTGTCGCGGTCTTGCCGGAGAGCGCGTCGATCGCAAACAGGTCATGGCCCAAACCGACCAGCAGCCACTCAACCGTTTCGCCGTCTGGCAACGTGCCCTGCCAGTACACCAGGCCCCGTCCGGAACCCTTGCCGTCATGCGGTCGGTTGAAACGGTGTACCCAGAGCTCTTCGCCGGTGGCGGCATTCAGCGCGAACAGGTTCTTGCGCGCCGACAGGCCATACAGCACACCCTTGACGATCAGCGGGTTGGTGGGAATGAAAGTGTCGAAATCGCCGGCATCGCCCGGGTCGTAGCGCCAGGCCTCGCGCAGCCCGGCAACGTTACCGCGATGGATATCCGCCAGCGGGCTGTACTGATTGCTCGCGGCGTCGCCCAGGTAGTGGCGCCATTCGTTGGCAGCACCGGCGGCTTCATCGGCCACCTGCGCGCGGGCCTCCAGGACAAGCGCCTGTGCGGCATCGCCGGAGGGCTGATCCTGGCAGGCCGTGAGGGCAAGCAGCAAGACCAGCACGCGGCCGCCGCGCCGCCAAAGCGCGCCCGGTGCGTTCACCGCTGGCACTGGCATGAAAACTAGAACGGCGCGGGGCCCGGGAACTGCTTGCGCAGCGCGGGTTTGAGCAACTTGCCCGAGGGATTGCGCGGCAGCGTCTCCACCAGTTCATACAGCTGCGGCACTTTATAGCCGGCCAGGTGTTCCCGGCACCACTGCTTGAGGGAGTCGGCGGTGGGCGTGGCGCCGGGCGCGGGCACCACGATGGCCAGCGGCGTTTCGCCCCACTTCGCGGAGGCCACACCGATCACCGCCGCCTCGTGTACCTGCGGACAGGCCGCCAGCACGTTCTCCACCTCGGCCGGATAGATGTTCTCGCCGCCGGAGATGATCATGTCTTTCTTGCGGTCGCAGATGGTGATGAAGCCTTCGCTGTCCCAGGTGCAGATATCGCCGGTATGCAGCCAGCCTCCCTTGAGCGCTTGCGCGGTCGCCTCGGGCAGGTTCCAGTACTCTTTCATCATGTGGCGTCCTGCCAGCAGCAACTCACCCGCTTGCGAGGAGCCCCTGGGAATGGTGTTGCCATCGTCATCGACGATCTTCAGCTCGGTGTGCATTTGCGCCTTGCCACAGGAGCCGACCTTGGCCTCGGCGTCTTCATGCAGCAGCAGCGTGCCCGGGCCGCAGGATTCGGTGAGCCCGTAGGCCTGGAAAATGCGAATGCCGAGCTGTTCGAAATCGTGCAGCAGCGACACCGGTACCGGTGCGGCGCCGGTGGCAATCCAGCGCACCGAGGACAGATCATGCTGCGCGCGTTCCGGCGTCATCAGCATAAACTGGAGCACGGCGGGAACGGCCATGAAAATTGTCACGCGCTCCTGTTCGATGCAACGCAGCATCGCCGCGATGTCGAGATCGCGCATGATGATGCCGGTGCCCCCGCGGTGCACCAGCAGCGACGTGGGGTTGAGGCAGCCGACGTGGAACATGGGCAGTGGCAGGAGGAAACGGTCGTCGCCACGCATGTCGGAGGTGGACATGCTCGTCAGCTGTGACCACAGCATGCCTTCGTGGCTGTGCACCACGCCCTTGGGGTGTCCGGTGGTGCCCGAGGTGTACATGATGAACAGGTTGTCATCGTCCCAGGCGCCGATGGGAGGCTCCTCGCAGGCGGCCTCCGCCAGCGTCTGGTCATAATCGAGCGCCCAGTCGGGGCGCGCTGCGGTGTTGCCGTTGTCGCGCCGAAGCCAGAGAGCCACGTTGCTGGCGCCGTGTTTTGCTGCCTGCAGGTCGGCGACCTGGGTGTCAAAATCGTCGTCGTACACCAGCGCCCGGCTGCCGGAGTCCGCCAGTATGTAGGCAATCTCGGGCGCCACCAGCCGCCAGTTGATCGGCACCATGACCGCGCCGATCTTGGCGATGGCGAAATACGTTTCAACAAACTCGATGCTGTTCTTCAGTAGCGTGGCCACCCGGTCGCCCGGTGTGATACCGCGCTCGAGCAGGGCGTGGGCCACGCGGTTGGCGCGCTCGTTGAGCTGCGCGAAGCTGAAGCGCCGGCCGCGCTCGAATTCGACAAAGGCCTCACGGCCGGGGCAGATGTCGGCGCGCTTGCTCAGCAGCGACCCGATGTTGGTGTTTGTCATTGGCGGACCGGCGTGCGTTTCGGATGCCCGCCAGTTTGGCATTAAACGCGGGCCTTGTGTACCGTGTGACACGGTGCGCAATGGCTGTTCGGCATGCCAGACCAGTGCGCTGAATTGTCGTGCCGGACGCTGCCCGGGGTACATCGCGCCGGTGAAACCACGTACGCTGTCCGCACTGTGTGTTGCGCAGTCCCTATTCAATATACGGAAACACGATGATGTCCAAAGACCTGTTATTCCAGTCGCTCACGCTGGGTGATCTCACGCTGCGCAATCGCGTGCTGATGTCGCCGATGACGCGCGGACGTATGCCGGGGCGCACCCCGGGCGACAACGCGGTTACCTACTACGCGCAGCGCGCCGGCGCCGGGTTGATCGTGACGGAGGCCACCACGGTGTCGTCACAGGGCGACGGCTCTATCGCCACGCCGGGCATCTACAGTCCCCAACAGATAGCCGGCTGGCGCCGGGTGACCGATGCTGTGCATGCGCGCGGCGGGCTCATCGCGTGTCAGTTGTGGCACACCGGGCGCGTGTCGCATGCCTGTTTTCAGCCGGACGGCGGGGCGCCGGTGTCGGCGAGCGCCGTGGCGGGCGAGGTGGTCACCTACACCGCCAACGGTTTTGAGCCCACCACCCCGCCGCGGGCGCTTGAACTCGGGGAGATTCCCGGCATCGTGCAGCAGTTCGTGCAGGGCGCCCGCAATGCGATGCAGGCGGGTTTCGACGCGGTGGAGATTCACGCGGGCAGCGGCTACCTGCTGGACCAGTTCATGCGCGACGGCACCAACCGGCGCACCGACGCCTACGGGGGGTCGATCGCCAATCGTTGTCGGCTGGTGCTGGAGGTGGTGGACGCCGTGATCGATGCGGTGGGTGCCGGGCGCACCGGCATCCGCATTACGCCAATGCTGGTCACCTGGGATTGTCGTGACAGCGACCCCGTTGCCCTGTTCACCTATCTGGTAGGTGAACTCGCCCAACGTGACCTGGCCTTTCTCGACATGATCGAACGCAACAACGCGCCCATGGCGGTGAGTCCTGACACCGATGTAGCGTCTAACGAGGCGGGCGTGCTGGCGATTCGCGAGGCGTACACCGGCCCCTACATCGCCAACGGCTGTTACGACAGGGACAAAGCGGAGGCCGCGTTACAGAGCGGCTATGCGTTGGCGATCAGCTTCGGACGCGACTATATCTCCAACCCGGATCTCGCGGAACGACTGCAGGCGGGCGCGGCGCTGAACCCCCCCGCCGAATTCACCGCGTACTACGGCGACAGCGGCGACGAGGGCAGGGCGGGGTATACCGATTACCCGGCCATGCGCTGAGCATCGGGGTGCCGCCAGCGGGCAGCGCCTGCGGTCGGTGGCGTGCGAGGCGTCAGCTTCCAGCCGTGGCATTGTCCAGCGCCTTGCGCAGCTGGCTGGCCCATCGTTTCAGCGCGCGGTCCGCATCGGCCTTGTTGGTGACCGAGTTGGTCCACTGCAGGTAGCCGGTATCCATCGCGCGCTTGCGATCCACCACGCGGAACAGGGTTTCATGCGTGGTGCCGTCGATCGCCTCCAGCAGCAGGGTCATCTCGCCCGCGCTGGTGGTGTAGCTGCGGCTCATGCCGGCAGACAGGGTGTCGGGTGCGTTGATATCCAGGTTGATGATGGACGGGCGCAGAATCAGCACCTGCTCACCTTCGCTGAATTCCTCGACAACCGGGTAGGCCGGCGCTTCCGCCAGGGCCGCGCGGAAGTACGCGTCACACTGGCCGCTGAGCGTGTCCTTGATGCGATCCACGTCTTTCTGCGTGACGCGATTGGTCAGGTCCAGGCGGTCGCGATTCTGGTCGCGCAGCCAGTTCTTCTTGAAGGCAACCTGGCAGGGCACCAGGCCGTAAGCCGGGTAGCCTTCCAGCGTGGCGCCGGGTTTCTTGTAAACGTCCGCGTGTTTTATGCTCGCATCCAGCACCAGCCCGTCGTGCGTGGTTTGCTCGGGCTGGCTGGCGGCACAGCCCGCCAGTAGAAGCAGCAGGGCGGTGAGGGCGAGGGTCGGGCGTATGGCTGATGATGGCATGGGCGCTACTCTCCAGGTTCCCGGGATGAACCGCCAGTATAGCCAAGGCGCCCGGTTCGGGCGAGTTAACGGGCCGTCTCGAGAGTGTGGGCTATTCGAACACCACCGGCAGCGCTTCCAGCCCGCGTAACAGGATGTTGGGCATGTAGTGCAGTTCCTCCGCGGGACAGGCCAGGCGCATGCCGCTGGTGTTGGCAAACAGCGTTTCCCAGGCCACCACCATCTCCAGCCTCGACAGGTGTTGTCCGATGCAGACGTGCGTGCCGAAGCCGAAGGCGATATGACGCTTCGCGTTCGTGCGCGTCACGTCGAACGTAAGCGGCGCCGGGAACAGGGTTTCGTCGTGATTGGCGGAGAAATACTTGAGCAACACCATGCTGCCGGCGGGGATATCCACGCCGCCGAGCTGGTAGTCGCTGCGGGTGATACGCCACATATTGGAGGTGGGAGTGGCCAGCCGCAGGGTCTCTTCCACGAGGTTGGGGATCAGCGAGGTGTCAGCACGTACCAGCGCCTCCTGGTCGGGGTTCAGGCATAGCTGGCGAATGCCCTCGGCCAGCGTGGCGGTGGTGGTTTCGTTGCCGGCCACGAGGAACTGGGTGCAGTGCGAGAGTTGCTCTTCAATCGTCATCGGCCGGCCTTCCACCTGCGCCTGGGCAATATGGGTGAGCAGGTCGTTGCGTGGCGTATCGCTGCGCTCGGCCAGCGCCTGTGCGAACCAGTCGTACTCCTCCTTGAGCAGCGCGTGAGAGGCCAGCAGCACGTCTTTGTCCGCCACCTGGGACAGTACGTTCACGTTGGCCACTGTCCAGGCAAAGGCCCGGTCGATCATGTCGAGTGGGATGCCCAGCACATGCATGATCACCGACAAGGGGTAGGGGCGCGAGAACTGCTCGATAAAGTCGAAGGGTTGGCCCAGGGGCAGTGCGGCGATCTTCTCCCGCGCCAGCTGCGTGATCCACGGGCGGTAGTGCTCAAGATTGTCCTTGAGAAAGAAATCGCGCACGGTGTCGCGATACATCTTGTGCTCCGGGTCGTCGACGGTGAGGAGGGTGCCCTTGCCGAGGTTATAGGTGCGCTTCATGGCCTCGACCACGTCGTCGTCAAGCGTTTGCGACGATCCCAGCGCCAGTGTGAATTCGTTGGAAAACACCGCGTCGTTGCGATGTGCCTCACGTACGAGATCGTAGGCCGCCACCACGTACACGCCTGATTGCGGGTCGCGATACACCGGCGCCTCGCTGCGCAGCGTGCTGTCGTAATGGTAGGGGCAGCGCAGGGTTTGTGTATCGAAAAGCGGCATGTCTGCGAGTGCGCGCTTGTCCTCGAGGGTGGGCTGAGTCACGGTGAATTCCCTGTGGCATGGCGGACAATGAGTATGCTGTGCTAAAATAAAACAGTCAAGACTGATTGTATTTGTCACGGCCGCAGGTGCGGGTGCAGGCGGATCCGACCCGGACACGCTGCCTCCGCCATTGACACGCCGCGCGCCCTGGGGTCGCATTGTGCTCCCGGGAGATTTGATCTAAGGTGCGCACCAATATGACCACGCAGTCAAAAATATCGGAGAAACCCGCCCGCCCGGCCAACGGCTACGAGCGCCGGCGCCGGGAAACGCACGCGCAGCTCCTGCAGGCGGGGCGCACGCTGTTTGTGGAGCGTGCCGTCGAGCAGGTTTCCATCGAGAGCATCACCGAGCGCGCGGGCGTGGCCAAGGGCAGTTTCTATAACCACTTTGAATCACGCGAAGCGTTGTTCGACGTGGTGATTGAGCGCTGCATCGAAGATTTGCTGGCGAAATACGAGGCGTTCGACCCGCCCACCGATGACCCGTTCGAGCGCGCCGCGGAACGCGGGCGCTTTGCCTTCGGCACCCTGTTGTCAGATCCCGATACCTGCAAGCTCCTGCTGCAGGGCGGTCAGCCCATGCAGGGTGGCGCGATAGATCGCGTGCTGCGCATGATGCTCGGCAATACGCTGGCGATCGGCGTGTCCATGGGCAGCCTGAGTCACCTCGATCCGGAACTCGTGTACGCGGCGTATTTCGGCGTGGTGACGCAGACCATTGCCCAGTTGCTCACACGGGAGGGTGAGATCGATGTTGCCGCGGCGGCAGACGAGGTGACCGCACTGTGTTTTGCCGTGCTCGGCCTGTCTCCTTACGTTCCCCCAGCCATACAGGGAGAACCCACCGCATGACGGCCGCACAAGAACTCCAAGACGTGGATGTGTTGATCATCGGCGCCGGTCTCTCGGGTATCGGGGCTGCCTGCTACCTCAGTGAGCGCTGTCCCGACCGCAGTTTCCTGCTGTTGGAGGCGCGCGAGTCCATGGGCGGAACCTGGGATCTGTTTCGCTACCCGGGCATCCGCTCCGACAGCGATATGTTTACCCTGGGCTATGCCTTTCGACCCTGGACGAAGGCCCAGTCGCTGGCGAATGGCCCCGACATTCTCACTTATATCCGCAACACGGCGGCGGATTACGACGTGGCGCGACACGTGCGCTATCAGCAGACCGTGCAGCGCGCCGAGTGGGACTCAAGGGCCGCCCGCTGGACGGTGACGATCGAATCCACCGCTACGGGAGAGACGCGCCAGATCAGTTGCAACTTCCTCTACTGCTGCACGGGTTACTACCGCTACGATCAGGGCTATACGCCGCAGTTTGAGGGTCAGGAGGCGTTCACCGGGCCGGTGATCCACGCGCAGCACTGGCCGGAAGACCTCGATTACAGCGACAAGCGGGTGGTGGTGATAGGCAGCGGCGCCACGGCCGTGACCCTCGTGCCGGAGCTGGCCAGGAAAACCGCCCTCACCACCATGCTGCAGCGCTCGCCAACCTACATCGCTTCGCTGCCGGGCCAGGATGCCCTGGCCATCCGCATGCGCAAGTGGCTGCCGGAGCGGGTCGTATACCACCTGACCCGCTGGAAAAAGGTACTGTTCCAGATGTTCGTCTACAACCTGTCGCGGCGGCGCCCCGAGCGCCTGAAAAGGCTGCTTCTGGACAGGGTGCGGGAGGAGCTTGGCCCGGACTACGACGTGGATACGCACTTTACGCCGCGCTACAACCCCTGGGATGAACGCCTGTGTGCCGTGCCCGATGGCGACCTGTTCGCCGCGGTGCGAGAAAAACGCGCCGAAGTGGTGACCGACCATATCGATCATTTCACCGAAACCGGCATTGCGCTGAAGTCCGGCCGGCACCTGGAGGCCGATATCATCGTGCTCGCCACGGGGCTTAACATGCTGTACATGGGCGGTATCAGTCTCAGCGTGGACGGCAAGCCGGTGCAGCCGTCGGAGCATTTTGTCTACCGCGGCATGATGCTCTCGGGGGTGCCGAATCTCGCCCAGGCGTTCGGCTACACCAATTCCTCCTGGACGCTGAAGGCGGACCTCACCGCGCAGTACGTGTGTCGCATGCTGAATTACATGCGCAAGAACAACCGGCACACGGTGGTGCCGGTGCTTGATCCGACCGCCGTCACCGAGGAACCCATGCTCAGTTTCACCTCGGGCTACATCCAGCGCGGCATCGGGCAGTTTCCCAGGCAGGCGCGCGAAAAACCGTGGCGCGTCTACCAGAACTATTTCCTGGATCTGCTCAGCCTGCGTTTCAGTTCGCTCACGCGCAGCGCACTCAAGTTCCGTTAGGGCGGGGCGTCGCCGTGGCCACAGCCCTGCTTGTCATCGCCGGCCTCCTGCTGGCGCAGCCTCTTGCCTGGCCGTCCAACCCGTATGCCCCGGGCACGATCGAACACGATGCGTTTTATGTCACGCTCGCCCTGGAGCACCTGGCCCGTGGCACTCGCGTGAGCCTGCACGGGCATTCCCGCGGGGGGGCTGTGGCGCTGGAGGCCGGGCGGCAAAGCCCCCGTCTCGCTCGCCCGCCCGACAAATCGGTGACGGCGATTCTGGAGGCGCCGGTTCTGCCCGGGGCGCGTGCGGCAGGTCGCAGCAGCGATCCGCTGCGGCACGCGCTCATCAGCTACCTGCTGCCGGTTGCGCTGGGGCTGTTGCGCAACGCCAGCGCCGAACGCGGCAGGGCGCTGAACCCCGGTGTACGTATTCTGCGTACGGCGCGCACCAACCATTTCGTTTCCCTGGAGCGGCCGGAGTACCTGCGGCAGCTGCACGAGCCGGCACAGGCAGGCCGATGACGGATACCATCGACAAGGCGGCCCTGAAGCGCAAGTATCGCGAGGAGCGCGACAAGCGCCTCAGGCCTGACGGGATCGACCAGTACCAGCGCCTGGAACACCAGCTGTCGCACTTCCTCGATGATCCCTACCTGCCGGTGCAGGCGCGGCCCGCGAGGCGCGATCATGTCACTTTCGCGTTCATTGGCGGCGGCTTTGCCGGCCTGGTTACCGGCGCGCGCCTGGTGGAGCAGGGCATTACCGACGTGAGAATCATTGACAAGGCAGGGGATTTCGGCGGCACCTGGTACTGGAACCGCTACCCGGGCGCGCAATGCGACACCGCCTCGATGATCTACATGCCGCTGCTCGAAGAAACCGGGCACATGCCATCGGAAAAGTACGCGCACGCGCCCGAGATTCTAACGCACTGCCAGCGCATCGCCCGGCAATACGGCCTGTACGACAATGCGCTGCTGCACACCGGTGTCACCGCGCTTGAGTGGGATGAGGCGGCCTGCGTGTGGCGCATAGAAACCGATCGGGGCGATGCGTTCAGCGCACAGTATGTGGGCCTGGGTACCGGTCCGCTGCATCGGCCTAAACTCCCTGGCGTACCCGGCATCGAGGATTTTCGCGGGCACAGTTTTCATACCAGCCGCTGGGACTACGCCTACACCGGTGGCGATCCTTCTGGCGCGCCCCTGGACAGGCTGGGCGACAAACGCGTGGCGCTGATCGGCACCGGGGCGACCGCCGTGCAGTGCGTGCCCCACCTGGCGCGCGCCTGCGAGCGCTTTTATCTGTGCCAGCGCACGCCGTCCTCCGTGGACGTGCGCGCGAACCACGCTATAGACCCTGCGTGGTTCGCCAGCGTTGCCACGCCCGGCTGGCAGCGCCGCTGGATGGACAACTTCGCCGCCAACCAGACGGGACGCGTGGTAGGCGAAGACCTGGTGCAGGACGGCTGGACGGATATCCCCCGGCGCCTGCATGCCAAGCTGGCGGGCTACCCGCCGGAGTCGCTGGCCGACCCTGCCACCTGGGCCGCCGCCTGGGAAGACGCGGATTTCGAAAAAATGGAAGCGATTCGTGCGCGGGTGGATGCCGAGGTCGCTAACCCCGATACCGCGCAGAAGCTGAAGGCCTGGTATCAGCAGTTGTGCAAGCGCCCGTGTTTTCACGACGAGTACCTGGCGGCCTTCAATGCTCCGGCCACCGTGCTGCTCGATACCGACGGCAAGGGCGTGGAACGCATCACGCCAGACGGTGTAGTGGTTGCCGGGCAGGCGTACCCGGTGGACTGCATCATCTACGCCACCGGCTTTGAAGTGGGTACGGAGCGGGTGGCGCGCACCGGTTTTGAAGTCACGGGCCGCGAGGGCATAACGCTGACGCAGTACTGGGCTGATGGCATGCGCAGCCTGCACGGCCTC
Organism: Halioglobus sp.; assembly: GCA_041396005.1. Taxonomy (GTDB): domain Bacteria; phylum Pseudomonadota; class Gammaproteobacteria; order Pseudomonadales; family Halieaceae; genus Marimicrobium. Next base: position 11,279 of record JAWKZK010000018.1, on the reverse strand, counting down.
AGCGTACACCGTTTCCCGAATGCGTTTTTCGTGCAGCTTTCGCAGGGCGGCAACCTGATCTCCAACGTTCCCCATAACATCGTGGAGTCCGCGCAAACCATTGCGCTGCTGGTACGTCAGGCGCAATCGCGGGGCAGTCGTGTGGTGGAGGCGAGTCAGTTGGCGGAGGACGACTGGGTCGCGCAGATAAGCGCCGGCGCAGGGCTCTCGCTGCCCAATGCCGACTGCACGCCCGGCTACTACAATTACGAGGGGCAGCCCGTGCCGAAGGAGGCGCACTCCTATGGGGGTTATCCCGCAGGTGCGCCGGCATTCTTTGATTTTATCCGGCAGTGGCGCGAGTCGGGTGAGTTCAGCGGAATGGAATTCAGCTGAAGCGCGGAGACGAGTGTATGGATGTCAGGGTTGGCATGAACATGTTGCTGTGGGGCGCGCACATCACGCCGCAGCATATTCCGGTATTCGAGGGTCTGGCGCGGGCGGGCTATGACGGTGTGGAGATTCCCGTGGGCCGTCAAACCCGCGCGGAACTGGGCACCATGGCCAGCGCCTGTGACGACCTCGGTCTGGCGCGCACCGCGGTGGCGTTTGTGGGCGCGGATGCAAATCCTGTGTCGCCCGATGCCCGGGTGCGCAGGGCGGCCATCGATAATCTCAAACGCGGCATCGACGATGCCAGGCTGATTGGCTCGGATCTGCTGGCCGGTGGTATCTATCAGGCGCACAAGTATTTCACCGGGCAGGGGCCTACCGACCAGGAATGGCAGTGGTCCGCGGATTACCTGCGCGATTGCGGCGAGCATGCTGCGGGGTGCGGCGTGTCCCTGGGGCTAGAGGTGCTCAACCGCTTCGAGGTGTTTCTGATCAATACAGCCGAGCAGGGCCGACGCATGGTCGAGGATGTGGGCTTGCCCAACGTCGGTGTGCATTACGACACGCACCATGCGCATATCGAAGAGCGCCATCCGCGTGATGCGTTGCTTGGCGCGCGCGACGTGCTCAAGCATGTGCACCTGAGCGAGAGCCACCGTGGCACGCTGGGCACCGGGCAGGTTGACTGGGACGCAAGCTTCGCGGCGCTGAAGGAGATCGGCTACAGCGGCTGGCTGGTGATCGAGGCTTTCGGCACGGCCGATGCAGGGCTGGCGATGGCGGCCAACGTATGGCGCAACAATTTCCGCTCACCCGAGGCGCTGTACCGCGAGGGCATCGAGTTTATTCGCCGGCGGTTGTAGCGGTTGCACCGCTTATCGCGGCGCCACAGTCGTTTCGTTATTTACTTCGTATCCTGTCGATATTTCCGTCGTATGCCAGCGCGGCTACCGTTGTATTCTTACGCCGGTGGGCGCGTCTGCCCTGGGATAAGGGAACCGGAGGAGTCATTGATGAAAGGAAAGAGTTTGGCATTTGCTGTCTTTGTGAGTGCGGCCAGCAGCGGCGCCCTGGCCGCGGACGTCTGCGAGGGCTTCGGCCCGCAAACGCCACGCGATATCGATCAGCTTGGCGGCACGAACCAGCGGGTGTTCCCCACTGCGCCGCCGGCCAGTGAGATGAACCTGTGCAATATCCACTTTCACAAGAACGCAGAACACAAAGCCAAGGCGTTTTCCGTCTATGCAGGTGATGGTGAGTTCGGCGGATACCAGTGTGCGATCGGTGAGTCGCTGACCGAGGCGGAACTCAAGGCACCCAGGGGCGATGTCTGTAACGGCGTCAAGCCGGGCGATACGATTGAAGTGCACTGGGTGCACAGCTCCTGCGACGTGACGCCGGGCAAGGGTCTCGGCTCCTGTCTGTCGGACGCCTGCGCCAACCCGAGCCTGCGCGTGGAGACCCAGGTGTTTACCGTGGTGAATGACAAGAACGCGATGGACTTCAACACCATGGATTACGATGGCAACAAGGTGGCCGGCTATCACCAGGCGAAGATGATTCCGTCGTCTACCGGTGCGCCGGTCGAATTCCTCGGCTCCACCACGGGCCCGAGTTTCACCGAGCAAACCTGTTCGCCCTTGCAGGTCACCTGGTCTGTGCGCCCGCAGTGTGCCAAGGTCGATATCAACAGCCTGGCCAAGTGGTGTGAAAGCAACGAGTTCGACGAGAAGAAAGCGCACGGCGTGCGTCAACTCGTCACCGTCCCCCGTCTGCTGTCGCCTATCCAGTAGGCGGGTGCTTCTAACCTAGCGCGGATTGCCGTGTTCCGGCTGAGTGAAGTCGGGCACGGCAATCATCCTGTCACCCACGAACGACCCCATATACACACGCCCCCCCTGTGCAACCGCGACCGTTGCCGCCCCCATGGGAGCGCCCTCGTGCGTAAATACGGTGCTGACCTTGCCGGTTTCGGTATCCAGGGCCACGATGGCGAAGCTGCCGGGGCAGGGTGCCGTCGGATCTGAGAAACAGCTGACGATGGCGCGCACGCCCATGGTATGGGTGGCAACCCACAATCGCCCGTCGGAGCCCCAACTGCTGTTGTCGGCATTGGCGATGGGGTAACGCGCGATAACCTCGCCGTCCGGCAGGCGTACCTTCCACACCTCCTGCTCCATGTACATGTTGGCATAAAGGTGCCGGTTGTCAGCGCTGATCTCCAGGCCATTGGGTTGTGCGGCGGAGGTGGCAGGCAGGGGCTCCAAACCGGTTTCCCGGTTCCAGCGCCAGAGTTCACCGGTGTCGATCTTGAACAGGCTCTTCACCAGCGCCAGGGAGTCGCTGGCGGCGAACATGCGGCTGTACACCAGATCGCCATCGGTGAGGCCGACCACATCGTTCATCATCGTGTCGTCGCTGGCCACGACGCAACCGCGCCAGGCAAGCGCTGGCCCGTCATCGCCGAGCAGCAGTTCGAATATTTCCACCGCCTCGCGATCACCGTGATTCACCACCAGGTAGCGCCAGCGGCCGTCCGCCAGTTGGTGCAGGTGGGTGCCGTGCGGGCCGAAACTAGCGTCGGGTGGCTGCGTGCAATCTGCCTGGCCCCACACTGCGCTGGCTGGAGCCGGAGGATTGTCGGCCTGGGGGAACAGCGGTGTGATGGTTTCGGTTTGCGTATCAAACAGCGAAATGCTGCCGCTGCTTTCGCCCATGTGTCCAAAGTGCGCCAGCAGCAGGTGGCGGCCGTCCGGCAACGCCGCAATATCCTCGGGCGTCTGCATGTTGCAGTAGGGCTTGATGTCACCCACGGGCTGGCAACCCACGATGGGTTCCTGCGATGACGAGCAGGCCATTAGGAACAGGATGGCCAGGGCCAGAGCGGTGCGTTGCATGCGACAGACTCCTTGTAACGGTAGTTGAAACGGGAACAGCTTTCTGACGCGCAGTGCGGGACACCCCGCGTGACGCGCGCCTAGGGCGGCGTATACCAGATGGCGGAGGTGTACGCGCGCTGCTGCGCTTTCTGCCAACCCTCGGGCGGCAGCGGATCACCAAAGAACAGGGCATCGTAAACCGGCCACCGCGGTGTGGGTATTTCCAGTACACGCACATAGTAAAAGGCTGCCTGCGCCGGGTCGAAGTCCCGGTCCCGCCAAACCGTGGCGAGCTGCGGTGAGCCCACGGCATTGCTGTAGCGGGCGTGCTGCAGGTCAACCGTGTCGCCCGGTCGGTCGGTGACCTGCACATCGTATACCGTTTCATGCAGCTCGCCGTCGTCCCCCAGCCAGCCTTTAATGACCTGCAGCCGCTCGATGTTCGCGCCGTCCGGGTCTTTGCCGGCGCTGATCAGGAAACCGGGCACGCTGTTTTCGTCCGGGGCGGGGGGCAGCTCGCCGCCCATGGGCACGCCATTCGCATAGCCCGTGCGCGCCAGATCCGGCCGGTGATGATCGCCGTCGGCGAAATGCCAGCCGCCGAAAAACCGTACCAGCATGCGCGGGCCGGTGGTGGCATAGACTTCCCTGCGAGCGAGTGCGTCAAACAGGGCGGCGCGCGTGTTGTCCTGCGCCCAGACCGCGGCGTAGCCGCTGGCGAGCTGCTGCCAGTTGCGATACACCACGCCGTCGGGCCCGAAGGGCTCGGGCAATACCGCCTCGCCGGTTCTTCCCTTGTGCGGATTGTCCTTGCTGAACTTGCCCCAGAAGTTGTCTGAATCCGCGGTGGCAAGGCCGGTATGGCTGTCGGTGCTGCCGATGACGCCGAATCTGAACGGGTTGGCGCCCAGTTCTCTGTCCAGGCGCAAACCCAGCTTGAGTGCAGAGCGTATGTATTCGTATTGAACTTGCTCTGCGACTCGCGGTACGTCATTGCGCATCGACAGGTTGGTATTCCAGGTGCCGTAATCCGCGTACTCGTCATTGGGCGAGATCAGCGGGTGCGTTTCGCTGTCGCCCTTGATCTGCGTGATTTCCACCACCGGCTCCCAGCGCGCCCGACGCTGTGCGTAATCGGCGTCAATGCTTTCGCCGGCGGCCGTCACGGGGCGGAACAGGAGCCCGCCGCTCAGATTCGAATTATGCGGGATTGCCAGCGCCCGCCCGCCGGACGTGGCCTCATAGTGGGCAAGATGCGCCCACAGCCGTTCCGGGTCCGCGCTGTCCCGACTGGTGAACGGGAGCAGCTGCGTCACGGTGTCCGCGTTGTCGGCGAACACCACATTGCGATGCAGGTTGTTCAGCGCGTCCATCCCGGTCCATTCGTAACCGATGAACGCAGTGAACACGCCGGGCTGGTTGAAGTCGTCGGCGAAGCGCGCGTAGTCATGCCAAACGCCCTTGGCGAACCCGGCGCCCGCAAACACCTCGTCGTCGATGGTTTCGGTGGGCTGTGTACCCCAGAGTTGCATCATGTCCGCCACGCTGCCGCGTTGCGCCGCACTGCGCCAGCGTCTGCCCAGCTCGTAGCGCATCAGGCCCGGGTCTGATGCGCGCACTTTGGGTAACAGGCCGAGGTACTCGCTGTGATCGGACACCACCAGAAAGTCCAGCGGCCTGCGCAGTTGCACGCGCAGGCCGTTGCTGGCGGTGACGGCTTCACCGCGGGCGAAGCGAAATGCCTCGGCGGGGCCGAGGTGCTGGTTGCCGAACATGTTGGCATCCACGGAGTAGCGCGTGTGCAGGTGCGTGTCTCCCCAGTAAGCGCGGGTAGGATAGGCTTCGCCCGGGTGGGTGCCGTAGTTGCCGTGATCGGTGTTCGCATCCGCTCGCGCGCCGGCGCACAACAGCCCCAGCACGAGGGCAGCAGCGAGTCGCGATACCGGGTAGAGCACAGAGTCTACGCGCGCGGGAGTGCGCGGGTACGTGGCAGCGATGGCGGCAAGGTGGTCACGGGGCATCTTATTGTCTCTTCCGTTTGGGCGGGCGCCGTTGCCTCGGCGCGCAGCCTGAGTATAGCCGCCCAGGGCAGTGCCTGCACGGGGGCGCAGCCGCCCGGGCGGGTAGATCGCACCAGCGTCTCTGGCTTGCGCGGCGTCCCGGACATCAGGGGTGCCAAGCGTGGAGATTGTCGCTAGACTGAAGCCGTACCGGATTTGCCCACAACTTGAATAATCAGCGTCCCAGGCGCAGGGAGATTTTGTATGAATCACGCACACGTCCTTTCCAGGAAGGTCCTGGCGGTGGTGCTGGGGAGTTTGCTGGCAGCCCCCGCAACGTCAACGCTCGCGCAATCGGGCCGAGTTCTGGAAGAGATCATCGTCACGGCGCAGAAGCGCGAACAATCCCTGCAGGACACTGCGATATCCATGACCGCGCTGTCGTCGAGCATGCTGCAGGACGCCGCCCTGCCGGATCTCACCAGCATCGAGAACCTGGTGCCCAACCTGAACTTCCGGGTGGGTAGCGATGGCGGCAGCAGCGGTGTTCAGGCGTTCATTCGTGGTGTCGGCCAGTTCGATTTTGCGGTGACCACCGATCCCGGCGTCGGCCTGTACGTCGATGGCGTGTACCTGGCGCGTACCATTGGCACCAACCTGGAACTGGCCGATGTGCACCAGATCTACGTGTTGCGCGGGCCACAGGGCACGCTGTACGGCAAGAACACTATCGGCGGCGCCATCAGCGTCGTCACCCGCGCGCCCACGGGAGAAACCGAAGCATCCCTGGAAGCCACCTACGGCAGCGATGACTACATCGGCCTGAACGGCTACGCGGCCTTCCCGATTATTGACGACACGCTGGCCGGCAGTCTCTCGGTACTCAGCAGGCAATCGGACGGCTGGCAGGCGCGCACAGGCGATGACGCGGGCGATGACGATATCCTCGCTGGACGCGCGCACCTCAACTGGATGCCGAGCGATGATTTCACCTCGCACCTCATCGTGGATGCCGCGAAGCAGCGGCAGAACGTCTACCCGCGCGTGCTGGAAAACTTTGACGACACGCAGTTCTTCCCGTTTCTGTATAACACCTTCGTTACGCCGGATGACACCTGCTGCACGCCCAACGCCGATATCGACAAGAGCAACGTGTTGAATCAACGCGATCGTGACGATCTGGATTCCATGGGCCTGGCGTGGACCAATACCTGGAGCCTTGATGCGTTCAAGCTGCAGTCGATTACCGGCTATCGCGACATGGACACCCAGATATACCGCGACAGCGACAACGATCCCAAGGACTATTTCTCGGTGGGTACCGAGATCGACCACACGCAGTTCAGCCAGGAGTTTATTTTCAGCGGCCTGGCAATGGACGATCGCCTGGATTGGGTGGCCGGCCTGTACTATTTTGAAGAGCAGGGCGACCAGATCTCCAACGTGACGGTGGCGCGCGGGCTGTACGAGGCGCTTTCGGTGCTGCCGCCCGAGGTCACCTTGCCCGACGGCACACCCATCTTCCTGCTGGCGCAGTCTACCGACCTCACGCTGTTTTACGATCGCACCCAGGAGACGACCAGCTACGCGGCGTATTTTCATACGATCTACTCTCTCACAGAGGATCTGCGCCTGACGCTCGCGGCTCGCTATACCGAAGAAGAGAAAGAACTCACTACCTTCACGCTGAAAGAGGCGAGCCAGACGCCGATCGTGGCACCGGGCCCGACCGATGCCGGCGCCTGTTCCGCCGTGAGAGCAAAGGGCAACGGCAGCGTATACGACTGCAAGGAAGACTGGGGCGAGTTTTCGCCCAAGGTCGGCCTGGAGTACGACATCAGCGATGACTTCATGACCTATGTGAGCGTCTCCCAGGGGTTTCGCAGCGGCTCGTTCAACGGCCGTCCCACCGCGACCGCGGAAATCTCCGTGGCCGATCCGGAAATACTCACCAGCTACGAATGGGGCTTTAAATCCGAGTGGCTGGACAGGCGTCTGATGCTCAACGGCGCCGTGTTTTACAACGATTATGAAGACCAGCAGTTTCTGGTGAACCGCTCGTCGGCCTCGCTCGGTGGCGGCCTTGCGTTGATCGTGGACAACGCCGGGGATTCCACCATGGCCGGCGCGGAACTGGAATTTGTGGCGGTGCCGACCGATGGCCTGACGGTCTATGGCGGCCTGGGCTACATCGACGCGGAGTTTCAGGAGTTTGACAGCGTCAACCCCGCGACCGGTGAGGTGGAAGACCTGAGCGACCGCCCATTCCAGGATACGCCGGAGTGGACTTTCAACCTGGGCGCCCAGTACCAGTTTGACCTGGCCGATGGCGCCAGCCTGAAGTTGCAGGCGGATGCCTACTACAAGGACGATGTGTACTACAGCAACGATGAGGCTGCCGCCGATTTTGAGCTGCTGCATCCGGACGGATTCACCACGTATAACGCCGGCATTATTTTCGCTACTGCGGAAGATCGCTGGCAGTTGGCCCTGCATGCGCGCAACCTTACCGACGAAAGGGAGATCAACGGCGGCTTTACGGTGGATGCCTTCGGCGCTACCGACGTGAGCTACACCGCGCCGCGCCGCTACTACGTATCGCTGAAGTACCAGCTCTGACACCGGCCCGTGCGGGAGGTTGGCCAGGGCGTAGGCTGAGTCCTGACATGCGAAGGGTGAGCGGCAAGAGGGCGACGACGCTGTGACACGGTCCCCGCCCGACGCGGACCGGCGCTTCAGTGGCAAGCGCGTACTGGTCACGGGCGCCGGTTCCGGCATCGGGGCTGCAACCGCCCGCGCCTTCGCCGCGACGGGCGCGCAGGTGGCCTGCGCCGATCTCAACCTCGATGCGGCGGCTGCGGTGGCAGCGGCGATCACCGCCGATGGCGGTTCCGCGCTGGCCTGTGCCGTTGATGTGGCCGAGGAGGGCGCCAATCTGGCCCTGGTCGACAGCGTGCTGGCCGCCTTCGGCGGGCTGGATATTGCCTACCTCAACGCCGGGATCCTCGCGCGCGGCTCCATTCTCGACACGGATGCGGAGACCTGGGACAGGGTGATGCGCGTGAACCTGCGCGGCGTGTTCATGGGTTTACGGGCGGTGGTACCGCCCATGCGGACAGCGGGCGGCGGTGCAATCGTGGTGCCGGCGTCGGTGGGCGGTCTCACCGGCGATGTGAACCTGTCGGCCTATGTGGCGGCCAAGCATGGCGTGGTGGGGTTGGTGAAATGTGCCGCAGCGGAGTTCGCAGCCGATAACATACGGTGAACGCCGTAGCGCCGGGCGCAGTAGCCACGCCGATGGCGGGGGCCGGTGAGATGGATCTTGGGCCCGGCAGTGCGATTGCGAACCTGCACCCACTGGGCCGCGTGGCGCAGCCCGAGGATATCGCTAACCTCGTGCTGTTTCTTTGCAGCGAGCAGGCGAGCTTTATCACCGGGAGTATCTATCCCATTGATGGCGGGATGACGGCGGTGAACAGCCCGCGCTATCGGGGCTGATGCAACAGGGTCGACGTCGCGCCGGCGGCGCCCGATGCGAGTGAAAACGAGGAAGCGACAATCGATGAACCAGGATGATATGGCGGCGCTTGCAGAGCGCTGCGCACGCCTCGAGGCGATTGAGGCGATCAAGCAGCTCAAGGCGCGTTACCTGAATGCCTGCGATCGACAGGATCCGGAAGCCGTGCGGGCCTGCTTTGCCGAGGGCGACGTCATTATCGACATGGCGAATTTCGGGCACTGCAGTAATCGCGATGAGTTCGTGGATGGCATTTTCGTGCCGCGCGGCTGTCACGACCACGTGCTCGACATGCACCATTGCACCAACCCCGAGATTACCCTGCTGGACGCGCAGCATGCGCGCGGGGTGTGGGGTTTGAACTACCGCAATATCAACACCGAGCAGCGCACGCTGACCCTGCTCAGCGCGATGTACCACGATGAGTACCGCAAGGAGCGCGGCGAGTGGAAGATCAGCGGCTCGCGCACCGAGTACAAAACCGTGATGGTGTGTCGCTACGAGCCCGGCGGGCTGCAGGTGGAGTACTCAGGGCGTTCGATGCAGTTCTAGCGGGGGCATTCAGGTTGAGTGGGCGGTGAAGCACTGCTAGTCGCATCCCGGCGGCAGATCGCACACATCGCCGATACCGTCGTTGTCGACATCGGCCTGATCGGGGTTGGCGATCAGTGGGCAGTTGTCAATGGCATCGATAAAGCCGTCGCCGTCATCATCCGTATCCGCGGTCATGCCCGCGAGCACGCAGTCTGCATCGCAGTCATCGGGTATGCCGTCGCCGTCAGTATCGGTGCGGCCGCCGAGGCTGATGTCGGGATAGAAATCCCTGTCGTCGGGTACGCCGTCACCATCGGAATCCGCCGGTGTCGCCGCAATGGCGATGGTGAAAACGTCGGCAAACAGCAACACCTGCTGGTAGTCTTTTCCCCGCAGTTCGCGCAATTCCGCCGAGAAGAACCCATCCGTATCAATCACCCCGACAAACGTCCAGTTGTCCGCGGGCTCTCCCTCCCGTTGCCAGTTGTCGATGTTATCGCTGCTGTTGGCGTTAACGTCCACGCCGTCCAGCAGAAACGTCACCTTGCCGCTGTTGGCGGTGTCGATTTTGCCGCCGAACGCGAACAGCGCCTCACCTGAGACGGCACTGACCCGCAGGCCGTCGTTCTGAAAGCACTCGGGCGGAATGTCGGGATCCTCTGCAGAGTCGCAATAGAGTCCGGAATCTGACGTAAGGCCGTGTGGCAGCGAGTAAATGGCGTAGGTGCCGCCGGGCGCCGAGCCTCCGACGTCGCCGGTGGCGATGTTGCTCTGCGCATGGTTGGAGCGCCAGATCATCCCCTTGCTGGTGACCGACGCAGTACTGCCCGGCGCAATGATGGAGTTGCGCGATGCCGCCCACACGGTATCGTTCTCAAAGCTTTCGTTCACGGGCTGCAGGCCCAGTGTTGCCAGCGCCGCGAGAAAAGCCGATCTGCTGGTGTAGATTTCGGGGGCTGCGCAGACATTGGCTGACGAAGCCAGCACAGCCAGTGCGATCAGTGTGTGTCTCATGTGAGCCTCGCCCGGCGCATACCGCCGCGTGCAAAACCCCAGTATAACCCCAATTTAAGTAAGGCTAATTGATCAGCATCAACAGACCGCTGGAGCGCATCTCAGGCAACAGCCGCCTGCCCATGAAATGCCTCCGCGAGAAAGGCGATGCGCCTGTCCATCGCCTGCGCGGTCAGCTGGCTCTTGGCCATGGCGTCAAAGCCGTGCACCGTTTGCAGCGTGGCATTGCGCACCACTGGTATGCCCTGCTGCTCCAGCGCCGTGGCCAGTTGCAGGCCCTCGTCGCGCAGCGGGTCGAACTCGGCGGTTTCAATGTAGCTGAGCGGCAGGTCGTGCAACGCGCCGCGGCCGGGCGCCGCGTAGGGCGGCGGCGGTTCGGCCTGAGGATAGCGGCTGAGGTACATTCGCCACATCGCTCGGTTGGAGAGTGCGTTCCACACCGGTACGTCGATGAATTCCGTGGCAGAGTCGCTGTCGCAGCGGTTGTCCAGCACAGGGTAGATCAGGAACTGCGCACAGAGGTTGCCGAGATTCTCGTCGCGCGCCCGTTGCGCCACACCGGCGGCAAGTGCGCCGCCTGCGCTGTCGCCGCCTACCGCCACGCGTTGCGCGTCAATGCCCAGCGCGCCTGCCTGTTGCAGCGTCCATTGCAGTGCGGCATGGCAGTCGTTGAAGCCGTCAGGAAAGGGCTGCCGGGGCGCCAGCCGATAGTCCACAAAGATCACGATGCACTGCGCTTCGATGGCATAGCGTTCACAGTTCTTGAGGTGCAGGCCGCCGTAGGTCATGGCGAAGCCGCCGCCGTGGTAGTACACCAGTGCCGGGGCGGGCTGCGTGAGGCCGGGCGGCACCATGGCAAAAACGGTGAAGCGGTGGCCATCCCCGCTTTGCACCGGGTGCGCATTGAGTTCTACCTGCAGCTTGCGCTTCACAAAAAAACACTGCAGCCGCATGAGCGTGTTG
>JAWKZK010000017.1:0-142071 GCA_041396005.1 Halioglobus sp. | reverse complement strand
TAGTCAATCTGGTGGAACCCTGACTGTCGATCCTCAAAATGGACAGCCAACCTATACTCTACCGGCTTCATCAGGAAACGGAACAACCGATCAAACTATAAAAAATGCCGGTCCAATCCCGGCTGGCAACTACACAGGTAATAGCTCCAACTTGACTGACCCAAATTTTATTGGTGATTTGGCTCGAAATCTGCGCGGAGACTGGGGAGATTGGCGAATGCCACTGTTACCGAATGATGGGACAAACACATTTGGGCGAGATGGCTTCTTTTTACACGGTGGCTCAGGTGATGGCAGTGCTGGCTGTATTGATGTCGGTGGTGGCATCACAGGAAACAGCAATACTGATAGACTAAGAAATGATATTTTAAATGATCCTGATGGAATTATTCCTCTCAGAGTAACCCCTTGACAGAAATGAAAAATAGTATCGTTCTACAAGCTATCATGCATTTAGCCATATTTGCTGTAGGCTACATTGCTATGGTAAGCATTTTCTCCCACTCCGATTCTAAGTCAGCTTACGCGGCTATTAACGCTTGGTGGCTATGTCTGTACGCTGGATATATTGCTGGCATAAAGCTGAAATCATTGAGCATTGCATTCCCTGTCTGCGTCACCTTGCTTTCTTTCCTATTTTTGGCTGATTATGGGTCAATTCTTTTTCATGATGCCCCATCGTCACTTTCGGCAAGTCTATTTGCGATTGTAATTGCGCAGAGCGTTATCATAGCTAGTCCTATAGTTTTCAATTCGATAATAAGGGCAGTATTAAGGCGCGGCTAGCCTATACGGCTCAAGGTACATCAACGGGTGTTCACCTACGTATGCATACGTAATAAGTTTACCCTGAAGCCCAGCAAGAACAGGCTGATTGAAATGGCAAAGAAGAGACTGATTCGCTAGTTATCTTTTCACTAGATTCTTACCCTTCGCGGCGTAGACCAGAAATATCACTCCAATCAGTATTCCCCCAAAATATGTGGAGAAATCAAAGAAGTCTTTTGGCGTGTCAGATAGCAAAAGCGAGACACTGGAAAGCACCAAATAAACTCTGACCGTACCCCTCCATCCGGGCCGCACTTGATGTGGGATTTTCTTCATTAGGCCGCCTCTCCAGCGAAGACAGCGGGCGGCTTCTTGCCTAGTGACCGATGCGGCCTTACCTGGTTGTAGTGCACCCTCCAAGCCTCGACTTCTTGCCGAGCATCTTCCAGGCTCGTAAACCAGTTCAAGTTAAGACAGTAGTCTCTGAATTTGCCGTTGAAGCTCTCTACAAACGCGTTCTGCGTTGGCTTTCCCGGCTGGATGAAATGTAGCTTTACGAGATTGTATCTCGCCCAGAAGAACAAGGCCTTACTCGTAAACTCTGGGCCGTTATCGCAGACAATGGTTCGAGGGAGTGGCCTGCTCCATGCCAGCTGGTCGAGTTCCCTGGCAAGACGTTCGCCCGAAATGGAAAAATCGACGTAAGCGTCCGGCCATCACACCTTGCTAGTGTTCACCCCATCTGTGCGGTAACAGCTCGTTGATTGCACTAGCCTCTGGGTAGGCAGGCGCTGCAACACATCTTTCAAGTAGACGTAAGGGTCATGCCCGTTGAGTTTCGCCGACTGGATGAGACTCATGATGGCAGCACACCGCGCTGACCACTGCGCAGTGAACCGGCAAACAACCAGTTTTCCGCCCCAGTGCCCAGGGCCGCACCTGGTTCTCCACCCAGTTGTTATCGATGGGTACCGCGCCGTCTTCCAGGTATCGCTTCAGGGCCGACCATCGTTTCAGGCTGTAGTGGATTGCCTTGCTCGTCGCCGAGCCCTTGGGTATGCGCTGGCGCTGAGCGACCAAATCAGGTGTATAGCTCGTCGATGATCGGAACCGCCCTGGCCTGGCGTATCGTGTGTCGTTCTGTGGGTGTGGCGTGCTTTGGTCTCAGCCTCAATCTCGTAGAGTTGGCCGATATAACTCAGCTGCCTGTTCGGCGAGGGTGCTGCCCGAGGCATGCAGATCGTAGAACTTGCGCCGGGCGTGAGCTTGGCTTGGGCGATCTCGATCATGCCCTGCTCGAAGCCTGCTGTAGCCGGCGAAGTCGTCACAGACCAACTTGCCCTGCCAACCCTGCAAGAAGGCTCGTGCATGCTTACCTGCCCGGCTGGGCGCAAGCCGTAAATTACCGCCTGGAGAGGATCAAAGCGCGTACTGGAATAGGCCCAGACGTAGGCCTGATGCGTTTTCTTCTTGCCCGGCGCCAGCATCGGTACCGGGGTTTCATCGGCATGCAGTATGGGTTGAGTCATCAGCGCTTCGCGTAGTGCGTCAACCAGAGGCTGCAATGCAACACCACGGCGTCCACCCACTCCCGCCAGCGTTGAGCGGGGAATCGCGTAGCCTGCCCGTTCGAAGATGGTTTCCTGCCGATAGAGCGGCAGGTGATCGCCAGGCTTGGCGACCAATACATGAGCCAACAGGCCGGAGGTCGGGATACCTTTGTCGATCGCTTGGGCAGGCACCGGGGCCTGGATCCAGGGTTTCACAGGGATTCGCGAGCCCATTTCCCCGGACATGGCGCTCAACCGTAAAGCCGGGCGTGTAGTCGAGCTTCTCGCTCACATCGCCGATACGCTTGAGCTGGCACCCGCACGGGCATTTGTATGTTGTCGGGCTCGTGAGTAATCAAGGTTCTGGGCAGTTCAGGCGGCAAGGCTTTGCGTTTCGGTTGCTGCTTCGTGACGGGATGGCAGGTACAACCGCGGTTGCCGCCAGTTCCGCCTCGATAGCAGCGATGTCGGCATCGGTCAGTTCGTCAGCAAGCTGGCCTGATCCGGATTCATCGTTTCGCTGCGGCGGCCAAACCGGTGGCGCTTCTGGATGGCCAATTCGTGGATGAGTTTATCGTTCAGGGCTTGTTGGTGCCGGATCGTCCGATCTTGCGCTTCAACCTTTTGTAACAGCTCCGCCGCGAAGCTGCGCAGCTGGTCCGGGTTGAGTTGAGCAAGGTCGGCATTCGATGACATGCCCCTCAGTATCTCAGAGCAGGAGACGGCGACGACAGGCTATCGCGTGCAATGCTTCCTTTGCCGGCAGCGCTCGGTTGGGAAGTAGCTACAGCAGAGCGATCGTTTGCTCTGGCTGTACTGCCAGGGCAACCCCACCAGCAATGCCTGTAATTGCGTATCAGCAGAGGACATCGTGGCCGGATCGTGCCCTTGTCGGCTCCATTTGAAGCGGCCCTCATTCAACCGGCGGGCCAGCAGCCACAACCCGAGTCCGTCGTGCAGCAGGATCTTCACGCGATTGCCGCGCTTGTTGGCGAACAGGTAGGCGTGATGCGCTGGCTTCGCCAAACATCTGGACCACGCGAGCCGGGGCGGTATCAGGGCCTGCTCGCATATCCATCGGCTCAGTGGCCAGCCAGACAGCGTCGACGCGGATCACAGCAGCAGTTCGCGCAGCGGGGTCATGGCACGGTCGGCGTGAGCAGCTGGCCAGGTATAATGAGTGATCGCGCCACCGGCGCGCGGCACTTCAATGCGGATGGCCTGTTCAGGTACAGTAGATGCCACTGGCGGTGCCGGCAGGGCTACTGGAACAGCAAAGCGAGGTGCCTGTTTGACGCAGCGCGAGCGCCTTGACCCATTGGCCAGGCATATTGGCGTTGAGGCCGTGCTCAAGTGCCACCCGGGCAACGGACACGCCGGGTTCTGGCAGGCATAAATAACCCTTGCTTTGAACTCGGGTGAGTGGCGCCGACGGTGGCGTGGTGGTTGGGGTGCGCTTAGTTCATCCATAACGAAGTGTCCACGTAAATTTAAGTGGACACTATCTAGCATTGCCTGGCTGGCTCAAGATGGGTTTACCGGTCGCTTACAGTATATTTGCTGGGGGCGCTTGGTATCTGGTAGTGCGAATACTCGTATGGTGGCGCCATGCATAATTCAGATCATTCGCTGAAAAACAATGCACGTAAGCACACTGCAAAGATAATCGCCTCTTTCGTCGCTACACTCATCGCATCCAGAGCATTAGCCGTATTCGCATCTTTTGGCGTGATTTCACCTTTGCCGATTTCCAATTACCCTGAGGGCTTCATCAGGCCATTTTTTAAAGAGTCACTTGGTGTTTTTGAACGTGACTGAAAACGACGAAGATTCTGTAAGAATTATCCTTCACGGCATAGCCGATGAAAGTCCAAATGGAAAGCGGTTCTACCTGATTACGACTAGCACACGTCCGCAGAGACACAATGAATTTCAGATCACTTCTCAGCCAGCGTTCTAATAGCAGTGGTTCTGAGAAGCACATTATGAATCCATCAAGCTATTGCATCCGGTTGGCAATGATGCCAAGAAATCCATAACCTTAGAGGTAAGCAAAAAAATGGCTATGCGAAGCTACATCGTCAGAATAAACCCCGACTGGATCGGGTTCGATGGTGGCGTGTGGTTGACCTACGACATTCCCGCTTTCATGGACTATAAATACAACTCTCAGAGCCCAGGTAGTCCACAAGTAAGTTTAGTTCTATAACTACAGCAGACGAACGGGGTCTCTAATTTCCCTTACGCCATTTTATGCGACGACTCGCCCACATGCACGTTTCGCCTCCAATAAAAGATGATTTTTTACATGTGTACGCTGTTCTAGTTCTGATCGATTCCACTACTTTTTTCGCTTTGGATTCATCAGTAAGGTCTTCTTAGGATTTCGTCCGCGATACCTCGGATCCATTGGAACGCCAAACTTTCCTATTTCACTATATGCTTCTTTTTCCCTGTGTTATCTTTCTGATCTCCCGGATTTCGATTATCTAGAAACTCTCTATTCGCGTCGAGTTTCTCTTTTGCTTGTTCTTTCGCATATTGTTTCAGTTTAGTCCGATACTTTTGCGCATCTGGAAAATAGTTGGGAATTTCAGAAGATGTAATCGTCGCTGATTTGCTCGCGACTCATGATGGGTGAAAAAAGCCTCGCGATCCATAGTCACGCTCGAGAATTTCAATCATAACACCCTTGCACATACCAAGTCGTTCATTGATGTGGGCGCTTCTCCTTGGTGCACCCTGATTAGATGTAGAGATCTCGCAAGGTCTCGATGGCTCGACGATATTCATCACTTTCCCATTCAAAATTAATCAGTTTGCATATCGCAGAGAGCTCACTGCGTGAATTCAATACAATAAACTCGGACATGCGCGTTCTACGCGAGCCATCACACAAATTCGAGAAGAGTTTGATTAGCGACTCAACACTTTTCTCATATCGTATATAACGACATGCCTTCTTGTACATTGCGCAATTACTGTCTGCCAGCTCAAGCACGGATGACTCTTAACGATAATGAAGTCGGCGACAGTTTGTTTGTTGATGATGCTATCGTGACACTCTACGAAGTGCTCGATAAATAAATCCGAGTCGATGTAACTTATGCTTGCATCACAAAGTGGGCAATGGAAATAAAAACTAGTGTCCTCATCATCAAGAAAGAATATCAAGGTGCTCCATTCAACGTTCATGATCACTCCAAGTAGTGACTGCAACTGCTTACTACAGGACATGGTTTTCAGCAAAAGACTCTATTGCAGCGTAGCTTTCATATCGAAACAAGGCCAACCTGTTGAATTGCACTGAAATTTGATCCATTTCAACCCGTATTTTGCATTTCGCGCTGACCCATCGTTCACCGGAGACGTCATCAGATTTCAATTAATTTGCATCCTCAGCCCGGGTCAATACTCAGTGCAAATGCCGGGTCAATTCTGAATGCAAATCAACAGCTCGGATTCTTGGGGGACCCTCACAGTGAGTATCCCGCCCAAGGAAATCTTTGTAGACTGTGATCATGCCGCCGGACAGGCCCGGCATTCCGGCACCCCATATTCACAAAGAGGATACCCATGGCGTACGAGCTTTCCGGCAAAATCAAGCTTATCCAGGAAGCCAAGACATTCGACAGCGGTTTCACCAAGCGGGAAATGGTCGTCATCGTAGAAGACGGTAAATACCCCCAGGAGATCAACCTGGAGTTCGTGCAGGACAAGGTTGCCCTGCTGGAAGGATTACAGCCGGGACAGCACGTGACCGTGAGCTTCGATATCCGCGGCCGGGAATACAACGGCCGGTATTTCAACAACCTCCAGGGGTGGAAGATCGTCACAACGGGTGAGGAACCAGCAGCCCCGTCGGAGGATGGGTATTTCCCTACGCCGTCAGACTTCGATGATGAGGATATTCCGTTCTGAGCGCCGGCCGGCCTTCTTTGCGTTACCAGGCATGCTATGAGCGGACACGGTCTTCCAGCGAAACGCCTACCAACTCCACCCAGGGGCCGCATGATAAACTTGCCGCCCCTCTCCCACCCAAGGATTAACCGGATATGCTGACTGTGAATGAGTACTTTGACGGCAAGGTGAAATCGATCGCCTTCAAAGGCTCGCGGCTCCCTGCCACCGTTGGGGTCATGTTACCCGGCGACTATACGTTCGCCACCAGCGAGCGCGAGTACATGACCGTTGTCGACGGCGAGTTGCTGGTCAAGCTTCCCGGGGCAGGCGATTGGAAACGCTTTGGCACCGGAGACACGTTCACGGTGGAAGCCCGGCAGAGTTTCGACTTGAAAGTGGCCGGGGCCACCGCGTATTTCTGTCAGTACGAGAGCTGACGCGGGGGCGGCGAGCCTACTCCGGCCAGCCGCCGTTCTCGGCCCAGAACGCATCGATGCCGGGCATGAGCCGCTCGATCTGCGCCTCGTCCATGCCTTCCCGGCGCAGGCCCTCGATGTATTCGGCGCGCGATTGTCGTATCGCTGCCGCTGCGGGTTGCGGCTTCTGTTGCTCCGCGAGTTTCTTCCGGCGACTGTCCTCGGCCCAGCATGCGCGTAACTTCACCTTGCAAATCGGCTTGCACTCGGGCGTGAGGCTCACAACGGGCTGACAGTCGCAGGCGCAGCTCGGGAAATCGCTCACCGGGCTGGCAGGCAGATTGCCTGCCGTCGCGCTCGACTGCCCCTCAAGCACCTCCGGCGGCAGAATGTCGGCAAGATTCATATTGCCTACCACGGGAAATGCCTGCGACAGATCCTGCAGGGCGGATTCGGTACTCTGTGGCTGGTAAACGGCGACGTCACGGTCCCCTTCCCAGGGTGCGGCGATCACAAATTCGCCGCTGATCTGGCGGACGATCGGCAGCGGCATGTCCTCGCCGGCCGAGATGAAATCGACAGCGCTCAGCTCGGTCAAATCGGCCTCGAAGCGGCCGCGCAGCACGTAGGGCGAGAACTCAAGAATACTGACGCGACCAGACTGGCGGTACTCCTGGCCCCGGCCGGGAATCGAATCCTCGGGCCCCAGCGCCTGGAAATTACCGTGGCCTGCGCCGCCGTTGACCACGATCTCGGCGTTGTCGAAGGCGCCGGTAAAGCCGTATTCGATCAGGGGAATGGTAATGGTGACAGTGGAGCCCTCGGTATCCCTTACTTTCTTCATCGCGGTCTGCCACTGGGCATCGGTCAGCAGGGCGCCATGGTCTGCTATCGCGGTTATCTGCGCCATGAACTGGGCGAGTGCGCCACCGGTGCCAGTCGTCTGGGTCATGTCGCCGAGGGAGCCCGGGGTGAGGGCCAACTGGATGGAAGTAATGGGACCGCAACTGACCGCCCCGAAGGGCTGCACGCACCGCGCGCGCTCACGCTCGAACGTGGCATGCGCACCCAGCGCGGTCTGGTTGCTCAGCGCCGTCAGCCCCGTTGCCAGGTCGTCCTGCGCCATCTGCCGTGTTGCGTCAGTCGCTGGAGCGTCTTCCGAAGCGCTGGCCGCCGCAGCCGGTTTCGCCGCCGCGCCAGACTGCGTGCCCGCCGGGTTGCGGGCTGCTGCCTGGGAGCGCGGCTGGCTGAGGTCGCTCACCCACTGGCTATAGGTGGCGTTCATGGTCAGGTTCTGGCTCAGGGTTGACGCGGGGTCGGCCGCCATGTTGCTGACGATAAACACATACGACGCACCGGCGTTGATGCGGAAGCGCCAGTGCGCGATATAACCGCCGCCCGCCGGGGAGGGAACCACCTGGGCGCCGCCGATGCGCTCACCCCCGGCCAGGCCGATCTGCAAGGCCTGCAGGGCCGCCACCGTGTCAGCGCGCGTCTGAATGGATACGTCGGCGCGACCCGTACCGGCCACATTCACTTTGAAGCATCGCGCCGCGTTCTCGCGCAATGGGAGGAGCGTTGAGGCAGAGGGCGCACGCGGCGACAGCGCAAGCGCGTTACAACCGCCATAGATGTACTGCAACCAGTTGTCCTGCGCCTCCTCCGCCGTGCCCCTGATTGCCTTCGTCAGGCGATCGGGCACATAGGCTGCCAGGGTCGACACGAACGCGGCGTGGAACCGCTGCAGGCCAAGCCCGGAGACTTGCCTGAGGCCGGCATCCAGCCATTGCGCATCCGCTGCAGCAGACGCCCGGCGAGCCAATGGCTGATTGAGAATCTGCACCAGATAACTGTAATCCGGCGTAATCGGCGTTATGCCGGCGCGCCCGTTACGCTTGGCCGCCGCATAATGCTCACCCACATAGCGCCAGAAGGAGGCCGTACGGTAGTCCTCCGCTTTGCTGTCATCGGTCACCCACAGAGGCTGGTAGTAAGGTCGGCCGCCGAGTCGGTAACCATCCTCCTTCCCCCGGTACATATCGATACCACGTCGTCGAGCAGCCTCCATGCCGACCGCCTGCGCCTGGCCCTCCACGATCCAGTTGCGATCATCGAGTGCGTCATAGCTGATATAGGCGTGCTGGATATTGTGGAAGAGCTCGTGGGCGAGATCCTCGAACAATCGCGGCGTGGGCTTGCCGTTGGTGATCGCCCGCGACAGGTCGGCCCGCAAGGAGGTTGTACCGTCTTCCCGGGGGCCGGCGCGCGCAATCGGGAGCCCGTCGTCGTAATCAAAAAGGTTTACCCGAAAGGCCTTACCACCCTTGCGGCCGTCCACCAGGGGCAGTCGCGGCGCCTTGAATCCCATGGAATGATAGTAGATGGCGACGTCCGACAGATACTGCTCGAACTCCTCAACGGCCGCTTGCTGCTCGCTACTGAACCCGCTAAAGGGGTTGAGGAAGGCGACCGCGCTGCCGGGGTCGGAATTTTCAAATACAAACTCCGTGGTGCGCCAGTTTTCTGCCAGTGTTGCAGCGGACAAGCCGGCGCCTAGCAGGAAAACCGCAAGCTGTTGCCTCAGAGTACTGCGGACTCGCATTCACACCCCCAAACCGTGGATTGAGCAACTGGAAGGAGGTGCAATCAGCGAAGGCGAACCAATTCGCCGTTCTGGATAACACCACGCTATACTTTTTTTCTCGGGTCTTTTCCTGCAACAATCAGAACGTTCTCGATTTCACTACCGCTATCAAACAGCCATGCCGTTAAATTAGCAGATGAAGCCCCCACGGTCATTATCCTGGCTACCCTTCGGCATCATCTGCCTGGGCAGTGTGCTTGCCGCCCTGTGGCTGCGCAGCGGCACAGACGCGATGGTGTTTGCCACTCTCAACGCATGGCTTGCAACGCTTGGCAACCGGTTCGCCGATACCGACGTCGATCAGAAAGAGATCGAGAAAACACGGCAGCATGCGGCGCCCGCTCGCACCGCCAGCCACGAGCCAGCCATCCTCGCGGGCAGCGGAGCGCTCTCCCCCGCAGACCATACGCGCGGGGACCATGCGGTTTGCGCCCGCCCACGCACGTCGGCTGCTAAGCTGCGGATTCGGCGCCAGCAGTGATTACCTTGCCAGCAACTCAAAAAGCGCTAAACTTTCATTCATTATAAGCCTGCGGCAGACTGCCAGAACTCCTTACCGTTTTTTTGATTGGCAGATTTATCTGCGATAACACTGTCGTTTTCGCCAACCCGGTACAGTGCTTGCGCTCTCCTTGATTGTGCGGCCAGAGCGGTAACCACAGCACGACTCACAGTGAAGCAATAGCTGGAGCACCAATACCATGATGATTAGACCCCTTTATGCACTTCGACAGTTATGCACGTTCGTGTCACTGGTCACCCTGCTGTTGCTCTCGGTTTCGGCGTATTCAGATTCTGAGCTTCCCTACGATTTCGATCCCCGACCTTCAGAGCCCAATCTCGACCAGCTGGTCTCCATCCTGCGATCCACACCGGAAAACGGCTGGGTTCGGGTCAACACCAATCGGTTTCAGGATGCATGGCCGCCCACAGGGCTCCTGGTATCGATCAACAAGGCGCCTGATTCAAGCCCCTGGACCCCACAGGGAATCATGTTCGCATTCAGCGGTTTCGCGTGGGATAGCCGAAGAGGCGACTTGCTCATCTATGGCGGGGGGCATGCGTCCTACGGAGGAAACGAGGTATATCGCTGGCGAGCCACGACACTTGAATGGGAACGCATGTCACTGCCCAGCGATATCGCCTCTCTGGGACCTTATCCCTGGCTGACGGTGGATGGCCCCAATGCCTCGCCTCAAGCGCTCCACACGTATGACGGCAGCACCTACCTGCCCATCGTCGATCGATTCGCGACCTTTGGTGGCGCAGGATTCAATTTTGCGCAACCGTATATCATGCGTGACCCGGCTGGCCCGCTTACCATGCCGGACGGCAACAAGTATCGTGTAACCGGCCCCTACTTCTTCGATCCGGCTCGCGCGGACAAGAATAAGGTTGGGGGATTAACAGGCTCACACTCCCAGTGGAATAACCCGAACTTATGGGTCATTGGGGGCGAGATGTGGGAGAACCGCGATGTGCCCGGAACTCTGCCGGTGACAAAGTTTCCCCGCCACACGCTAGAGAATTCGGCGGGTTACACACAGGAAAACGGCAAAGATGTTGTTTACTTCTACGGCGCACAATCGACCCTTTCCAAATACACCATCAACAATATCGACGACCCGTCTCAAGACGAATGGGAGCACGTTGGCGAAGGCATTATATGGGGCCAGGGTCCTGGCGTTTATCTTCCCACGCTGAACCTCTTTGTCAGGGTATCCAAAGATTCGTTCTTCACCTACTGGGATCTGTCGACGCCCGGCCCAACCAACCCCAATGTCGCCTTTGTTCCCGCGGGTGATTTCGTGCCTTCCGTACCTGGTCTGTACCCCTATGGTCTCGGGAATTACGGCATGGATTACGACGCGCCAAGAAACAGGCTGCTCCTCTGGGCGGGCGGAGGCGACGTGTGGGCGCTGTATCCTCCCGCAACGGTTTCTCCAAACGGCTGGACCATCGAAAAACTCGTTAGCGCATCGACACAGGTACCCGACCCTTACGCCGTGGCCGGCGTGTTGGGCAAATGGAAATATATCGCCCAGATTGACGCCTTTATGGGCTTGCAGGATCAGTACGCCGGATCAGGGGCGCAATCTGGCGATATCTGGATCTACAAACCGGAGAACTGGGTCGAACCCGTTAGCGATGATCCACACATCACGATAGCCGAACCAAGCAGCGAAGGATATTTTCTGCCGAACGACAATATTGTTGTCAGGGCCGTCACCTCGAACCCGGCGAGCACCATCACACAGGTTGAGTTCTTACTAGATGGCCAGACCCTTGCGGTGGTGTCGGAGCCGCCGTATACCACAACCCTGCAGGCCGCCACGCAAGGTTTTTACACGTTCGAGGCCATAGCGACCGACAGCAACGGGGTGCGCTTTATTTCTCCAAGGGTCGTGGCAACAGTCGCAAACCACGTCAACAATCCCCCGTCTGTCAGTGTTACGGCGCCCCTCGATGGGTCGTCGGTAGAGTATTTTGATGGCAGAAACATCACGCTCAGCGCGGATGCGAGCGATTCGGACGGCAACATCACACGTGTCGAGTTCTTCCTGAACGGAAGTTCTGTGGGGGTAGACACCACCGCACCTTACGCGATCGATTGGGAGGCGCAGCAGGGTAGTTACATGGTGACCGCGGTGGCCACCGACAACACCAATGGTACCGCCAACTCCACGGCCATCGAGCTAAACGTCACCCCTCCCGGCGATGGCGACCTCATCGTTCTGCAAAATGGTCGCGATGGATACTCCGGCACCACCGATACCTATCTCGACGGCTCTCTTACGACAGCTTCCAAAGGCAATGAGGGCGTGCTCCACAGTATCGCGAATCAGTACAACACGCTCGTGCGCTTCGCCATCTTCTCCAGCGAAGGCGGGCCGGTTCCGGACGGCACGGCCATTACCTATGCCGGCCTCGCTCTCTACAAATCTTCCTACTACGACTACACCTATCGTGCGCATCCGCTGCTGGTGGATTGGGTCGAGAACGAAGCCACCTGGGTCAGGGCCGCCACCGGCATCGCCTGGAATTCGCCCGGCGCTGCCGGCAACGGCTCGGATTATGCCGCCAATGGCAGCCCCGGAGTACAAGCGGGCTGGAACCCGGAGTGGGTCGTGCTGGATGTCACTGACTCGGTGCTGGCCATGAGCCAGGGGGAACAGGAAAACTACGGCTGGCAGTTGCTGGGCAACGGCGTCAACTACCACAAAACCTTCCGTGCCAGTGAGTACTCGGCCGATCCGACGCTGCGGCCAAAGCTGATTCTCGAAATCGATGAAAACGCCAACCGCCTACCTTCCGTCGCGTTGACCGCGCCGGGTGAGGGGGAGACTTACATCACCGGCGATACCATCGCCCTGATTGCCGACGCGAATGATCCGGACGGCAGCGTCACGCAAGTGGAGTTTTTCTACGACAATGTTTCGCTTGGCGTCAACAACCTGTCACTTGGCGTAGACACCACCGCCCCGTATACGATCGACTGGAGCGACGCGCCGCTAGGCTGGTCTACCCTGAGGGCCGTGGCCACAGACGATGCCGGTGCCTCCGCGACCTCGGCGACAGTGACTATTGCCTCACTGCCTCCCGGATGCTGAATCTGCGCACGTGCATTGTTCGACCACATGCGCCTCGCGCGTGCGTGCGTTGCGGCGATGGGCAGGCCGAAGATTGCTCAGGCAGTGGCCGGCAGTTGCTGGTCCAGCCACTGCCGAAACTGCTGTTGCGGCAGCGCGCCGGCGATGCGGCCGAGTTCCCTGCCGCGGTGGAAGATCATCAAGGTGGGAATCGAGCGGATCTGGAAACGTCCGGCGGTCTGCGGGTTGGCCTCTGTATCGAGCTTGAGGAAAAGGGCCCGGGTGGCCATGGCGCCGGCCGTCGCACTGAACACTGGCGCGAACTGAACGCAAGGCCCGCACCAGGACGCCCAGAAGTCTACGACAACAGGCAGGTCGCTAAGCTCGATGAAGCGGGCAAAGCTGGCGTCGCTGGCGTTGACCGGCATTCCCGCGAGCAGGGGCTTGCGGCACTTGCCGCACAACGGTCCCTCTCCCAGCTTCGCCGCCGGCACTCGGTTGCGCGCCAAGCAGGCCGGGCATACGAGTTGCAACGCTGTGTCTACATCGCCGGTCATCGCGTGTCCTCCCTCTTTCCTGCGACATTAGTCGGGCTGGTGCATGCCTATTGCGGGCGGCGATGTCACGGCGTTCCCGAAAAAATCGGTTTGTGAAGCCGGCACAACCAGCCCAAGCCCCGCCGAGATAGCAGGCGAGCCGGGGCGCAAGCGAAACGCCTCCCCCGCCTCTGCACGCCCCGAACCCCGCCAGGCAACGTTGTTGAAAAGTGGATCGCCCAACACGAATTCGCTGCCGGATGGCGGCAACTGGAAAAAGAGATTGTTGGTGCAGCGATCTCCGCAGGCCATGGGCTCCATCTGCGGTGATGTTGCGTACACGATGTTGTTTGCGAACTGGAAATTCCCGGCGTTATCCAGCGTCGCTAGCGGAATGGTTTCCAGTGCCGTGTACGGCCTGGTCAACACAAAGGTATTGTTGTACACGCGAATATCGTCGAAGCTGCCGACGATCGGTGCTTTGCAGGGGCTTGTATTGAGCACTTTGCCGTCGTCAACGCTCAGGTTATAGCGAACGTCCGCGGTATGCGGTTCATCGTCGCTGCATAACAGGATGAACCCGCCTTCGTTATTATGGCTGTAGTTATACTGGATAACGGTGCCTTCCTGCTCGTTGTCGATATCAAATCCGGTGCCGTCGCAGCCGTCGGTGGCGCTTTGGCCAAAGCGATAGCCGGACACTTCGTTTCTCTGTATCAGGGTGTTGATGGAATTCCACGTCCAGATGCCGGCGGAGCAATTACGGTCCGGGCTCAGCCAATCCTTGCCGGCGAGGTTACCCACGCTGACAACATTGTCTTCTATCACCGCGCTGTCTGTGCCGTGCGCGACAATCGCATCACCCTGCAACCGCCTCAGCGTATTTCCGCGTATCACGATGCGCTGTCCTGCTGCGGGCCACCCTTCGGAGGCACGGGGCCGGTCGCCTGTGCTGGCTGATGTGCCGTCGAAGTATATGCCACTGCGGCCCACATCCTCGATGAGGTTGTTTTCGATCAGTACGCCATCAAACTGCGCCTGCGGACTCACGAAGCGGGAATCCGCGATAATCGCGCCGCCGCGCTTTGCGGTGCCGCTGAATTTCACCAGGCCAGTGACGTTATGGATGTAGAGATCCCGAATCTCAACGTTAGTGACCGTCTGCTCGGCAGAGGTGAGATACACACCGCGATGAGGCTCGTCGAGATTGCCGGGGTTGGAAAGCTCGAGCTCCTGAACCAGCACATGTGACATGTCTTCAATATGCAACGCAGCGGTTTCCATTCCCTGTGGATCAATGCGCGGTAAAGGCCCGTTGCCATACGCACCGATCACAATGCGCTTGTCTTCCGTTCCCGAGCCCTGCGGTTTCAACATACCATTACAGAGGGTCCCGCGACGCAGGAGAAGACGATCGCCCGGTTCAAGCGTGATCGCATTCGCTGTTTCAAAGTCGCGCCATGGGGATTCCATCGTCCCATCGCCGGCGGTGGGTGCATCGCAATCCACGTGATAGGTCGTACCGAAAGCGTCGGGCTGCCCGGAGGACGAGCCGTCGCTGCAGGCCGCGAGGAGCAATGGGAGGAGCGCGAAGCCTGCGAGGGCTCGACATCGAACAGGAGAGAATGCCATGGACACAACTCCTTCAATGAAACCATCCTGGTGCGTGTGAAGCGAAGCACGCAGCGCAATCGCCAGAACGGTAATCAGCCAAATCGGCCGGTAATCTCGTAGGTAATGCCACCCTCGCCGGTAAACGACCCCGTGCCTCTTTGCGAGCTGAAGTACAGACGGTTGCCGAATATCGCGGGGCCGGTAATCTCGGAGTCCTCCTGTCCCACAACCTGGGCGATCGGATAGGTCTCGCCAGATTGCGACAGCACCACCAGTTGCATATCACCACCATCTTCAGCGACATAGATCTCCCCGGAAGGCGCAATGGTGATGTTGTCGACACCGGTGAGCAGAGGCTCTTCAAAGTTGTCATCGTCGTAGAGGATATCGAGCTGGTTTCCGATCGTATCGAAGCGCCAGATACGGTTGTCGCCCTTGGTTGCGAAGAAGATCTGGCCGTCGGCGAACGCGATCCCCTCGCCGCCGTTGAAATCGGTGCTTTCCGGCACCTGCCGACGCGTCTGCTGCGTCTTGCCCGAGGGATCACCCACCACGTGCCAGGTGAGCGAGGCGCCCGTGGCCGGATCCCCTACCACTTGCGCCACCTCCAGTAAGCCGCTGCTCAAATCCGGGTAGTTATCGGGCGTGAAGCGATAGAGCTTTCCGTCGGGCCTGTCTTCCGTGAGGTACAGCATCTGCATTACATCGTCCACGGCAACCGCCTCGTGGGCGAACGCGCCCATGGCCGGTCTCGCGACGGGCGCATTGATGCCGAACGGGTCGCATTCATACACCAGACCCAGGCCATCGCCTATAAACTTTTCCTCGCAACTCAGCCAGGTATTCCAGGGCGTTTTGCCGCCGGCGCAGTTGGCCGTGGTGCCGGAAAGGATATTGTAGGCGTCCACAATGGTGCCATTGGCGTCAAAGCGAATGGCACTCACGCCGCCCGCTCCCTCAACGAACTGTTCGCTGTTGGACACGTAGATCCAGCCTCCGTCATTGGCGGCAAAACAGGCGCCGCCATCCGGCGCGTTGTGCCAGGCAAAAGACGTGCCCTCCACCAGTTGGGTGGAGCGAGCGACGATGCGGGAGGTATAGCCCCTGGGCAGGGCAACGCCATTGGCGTCGGGGGCCTGAAGCTCGAGTGACGGTGGCGAGTCGCTTGAATCACTGCAGCCGCTCAGCAGGGGCGAACCCAGTGCAACGCCCAGCGTGGCGAGCGCGTAGCGCAGTGTCTGGCGGCGATTCATTGAAAAACCCGGGGGGATGATCTGGCCGGGGTGCTGCCTCGGGATAGTCTTCATGGCGGTTGCTTCTTTATTAGTCGGGAATGCCCTGTAGGATCAATGTAATACCAGATGTGCGGGCGGATCAAGGCTGCGGCGGCGCCGACTCGCGGAAACTGGAAATTCAATGGCTGCGCGCGCATGTTTGCACTGGCTTCGCGGTTTGCCCGGGTCTATTCTTGGCGTGATAGTCACAGGCCTGCCTCGCGCTGCGGTGCGCTGTATCACGCGGCTGTTGCAGTCTGGCGGCCTCGTCAACTTTAGTAAGGAAGAGCGGCATGTCGAATCCACTTATCAGGCTCGCTTTCGGCGGCGTGCTCACTCTCACCGCATTGTACACGCAAGCCTCCGAGCGGGAGATTCGCAACAGTATCGCCCTGGGTGCGCTGGCTTTTGCCGACAACTGTCAGCGCTGTCACCAGATAGACGGCTACGGCGAGGAAGCCCTGTACCCCTCTCTGCATACACCCGAGCTGCTGGCTGACAAAAACCTGCTCATTCAAACGATTCTGAACGGCAGGACAGGGCATCAGCAAGGCAGCGGCAAGGAGTTGGTGCGACTCATGCCCGCCATGAGTTTTCTGTCCAACACCGAGATTGCGGCGATTATCGCTTTCATCAGCAACAGCTGGGGCAGCGAGGTAGTCATCGTCACCGCGCAGGAGGTCGAGGAAGCGAGAAAGGCGTCGCAGTGACGACAGGCCACTGCCGCCGCGTGTAGACCACGAGCGCATTCGTCGCGGCCTCCAGTCGAAGGGAACCGGTGATGAGGCCTGGCTGCCCAGAGTTAAGTAAACTGTCCCCGGAACTCTATAGTTGAGTAAACTGTCCCCGGAACTACTAAGTAAACTGTCCCCGGAACTACCCGGAACTCAGCCGCGGCGCTCTGGCTCGGTTTGCAGCTCCTGCACGGGCAGCAAATCGATGCGCTGTAGTTTGAGCGACAGCAGGATGCTGGCGGCAATGTATATGGAGGAATAGGTACCGACGCCAATGCCTATGACAAGTGCAATGGAAAACCCGAACAGGTGATCACCACCAAACAACAACAGTGCAAACAACACCAGCAGGGTCGTAAACGACGTGCCGAGGGTGCGATCCAGGGTGCCTGAGATGGCCGTGTTGATCACCTGTAACGGATCCAGGGTTCGTTGCTTGCGCAATACCTCGCGAATGCGATCAAACACTACGATCGTGTCGTTTATCGAATAGCCGATGACGGCGAGGCAGGCCGCCAGGACCGTCAGGCTAAACTCCCAGCGGAATACGGAAAAGCAACCCAGCGTAATAATAATGTCGTGGATCAGTGACAGCACGGCGCCAACGGCGAACTTGAACTGGAATCTGAAACTGATATACAGCGCAACCATACCCAGAGCCAGCAGAACCGCCAGACCCCCGCGCTCGCGCAGTTCCGCACCTGCCGTTGGGCCGACAAATTCCACGTTAACCAACTCGATCCCGGGATCGATCCGCTCCCGAAGAAGCCCGATCAGTTTATCGCCGAGCATGGGGTCATCCGAGTCCGCAAGCCGCAGAAGCACATCGCTCTCGCTGCCGAAAGCCACAACGCTCGCCTGTTCGTAGCCCGCGAGGTCGAGTTGCCGGCGCACGCTCTCTACCGGCCGCTCTTTCCCGTTGCCCGCAGGCACCGCAAGCTGTATCGACAGCCCCCCGTTAAATTCCTGGCTGAAGTTCAAGCCCTGAGACAACAGTGAAAGCAGTGAAACCACTACTAGCAAAAGCGACAGGCAGGACGCCACCCGGCGCTGACTCATGAAATCGATCCGCTGCTTGAAAACAGTCATGTCTGCATTATCCCCGCTGAATCAGGTAAGCCAGGTAAGCCACGTAGAGCGCCACAAAGACTGCACCGAACCCACGCGAAATAGTGGCGGTTCGACTGGCTACCACGGCCACCAGAATCAATAAACTGGACACCACGACCATGATGATGTCGATGTTGCTGATGGCGTCAAAAGGCAGTTCGGTCAGGCTGGATGTCAAACCCAGGATCCACAGAATATTGAAGATATTCGAACCAACCACGTTCCCCACCGCGATATCCGTCTGCTTTCGATAGGCCGCCACCGCCGATGCGGTCAGTTCCGGCAGCGAGGTGCCTACTGCGACTATCGTCAAGCCAATCAGCGCGTCATCCACTTCCCAGCGACGGGCAATACCCACTGCCCCGTCAACGACCCACTCACCACCCAGAAACAACCCACCCACACCGAGCATGACAAAGAGCACTGATTGCGCGACGGGCCGAGCCGCCTCCACGGGAGAGACCCCCTGATCTCGCGAGCGGGCGGTCGAGAAGACATAGGCGATAAAGAGCAAAAAGAACGCCAGCATAATCGCGCCGTCCACACGACTGATGCTCAGCTCGGGCTTGCTCGTAAACAGCGCGGCATTGGCCAGGAAGCCCAACAGTATGGCTGCGCTAACCGAGAACGGGATTTCAGACACCACTGTCGAGTTCTGCACCGGTAGCGGGCAAATCATGGCCGCCACTCCCAGCACAACGAGGACATTGAAAATGTTGCTTCCGAGCACATTGGCAATGGCCAGATCGGCCTTGCCCTGCAAGCCAGAGGTCACACTGACAACCAACTCGGGCATCGAGGTTCCGACGGAGACTACCGTCAGACCGATCGTCAATGCAGAGACACCGGCCCTG
Organism: Halioglobus sp.; assembly: GCA_041396005.1. GTDB lineage: Bacteria > Pseudomonadota > Gammaproteobacteria > Pseudomonadales > Halieaceae > Marimicrobium. Next base: position 123,078 of record JAWKZK010000017.1, on the reverse strand, counting down.
GAGGCCAGCGACGATGCGCCCTTTACCAGAAAATCTGCGGCGAGAACCAGCAAGCCCAAACCCGCCAGAGTGACGAGCAAATCGAACACCGGAAAGGCCTCCCGCCAGGGACACTCATTGAACCCACAGACACGCGACATGCCATTCATGCCGGTAGGAGCAGGGTCAACCGCGGCGTCGATGCTACACCCGGCGCGCTGTAAATACATCCGGGCGGCGACGGCAGAGACGGGTACTTTTGCGGCTTTTCACATTCGGGGGACAGTTTACTTATCCCGCATCAGACCCCCTGCCCGCGACATTCCCCTCACCCCAACTCCATGCCTTACATCCGCAGCCCGGATGCCCTGTGCGCACACCGGCTCCCAACCTGTATTCACCACGCCCACGCTCACACCCATCGCGCCAGACCACGGCCTGTCGCGCTTGCACACTCACCGGAATCGTCCCGCCATACCAATAGCTAAACCAACACCCTGCAAGTGCACTCCGGGGATGAAATACCGCGACAGCGGCGATACCATGCGCCACTACCTGGACAAGCCTGAAAGAATCGAGAACCCAAGGTGACCACACAATGAGCACAACATTCGACGTCAGCCAGTTCGGCATACAGCCCGAAGACGAATTCACCCACGCCTTCAGCGAAGATCACCCGGACTGGAACGAGTCTTACTTCTTCGACTGGTACAACGCCGAGGGCAGCGTGGCCGGCCACTGCCGCATTGGCTGGCACCCGGTACAGCAACGGCTCTGGTTCTGGTTATACCTGTTCAAAGACGGCGAGTGGCTGTTGATCGAGGAATGCCGCTTGCCGTTTTCCGCACTAAGGCTTGGAGAGGAGCGTCAAGCAGGAACCCCTGCGTTCACCTATAGCGGCTGGGGGCTAGAATTCAGTTACGTGCCGCGGAAGTTACTGCTGGAAGGCGAACTGAACGTCAGCGGCTTCGCGCGGGTGCTGTCGGGCCCGAGGCAGGGCGCTATCAAACCGGTAGCATTGACGCTGCGCGTCAACGCCATTGGCGCCGCCTACTCGCGCGGTGGCGGCGAGGTGGAGAGCCATAGCGCGGTAGGTTTCAGCACCGATCGCTATGAGCAGCCGCACCGGGCCGTCGGGCAGATGAGTATCGACGGCGAGGTGACCCCGCTCGAGGTAAGAGGAGAACGCGATCATTCCTGGGGGCCTCGACCCTGGGATATGGGCTGGCAGTTCTTCGTGATCAACAACGAGCGCTTCAGTCTTCTGGCCACGCAGGTGGCCATCCCCGAATGGCCGCTCATCAAGATGGGCTACTACCATGCGCACGGCGAAGCCATGGAGCACCTGAGTGAGAGCGAGTTTGACCTGCGCTTCAATGCCGAAGACCCCTTCAGCGCGGTGAGTGGCGAATTCACGCTGACCTGCGACAGCGGGCGCATCATCAAGGGCAATATCGAAACCATCTCGGGCACCGAGATCGATATCACCCATTGTTTCGCGACACCGCATCGATCCGAGTACCGGCGCTCACTCATTCGCGCCCGTTTCGACGATGGCAGCCAGAGCGTCGGCTGGCTGGAATGCAATCGTGAGGAAGCATCTCCGGAGTAACTTTACCCGCATCCGCGGGCATTCCATGTAGAATGCCGCATGCGCCACGGTAACTTCGAACAACAGCCCGATACGCCCTTCAACTGGCGGATCATCACCCGGCTCCTGCCCTACCTCCGCGATTCCCAGGGGCGGGTGGCGCTGGCGATGCTTTTCCTGCTGGCGGCAAAGGGTGCGATTCTCGTTATACCCTTCCTGCTCAAGCACCTGGTGGATTCGCTGGAGGGCGCCTCTGCGGCGGACCTCGCCTCCTCGATGCTGGTGGGGCTGGTGCTGGCTTACGGCGCGGCGCGCTTCTCCAACGTGCTGTTTTCGGAACTGCGCGATACCGTATTCGGGCGGGTGACGGAACAGGCGATGCGCAAAATCGCCCTGCAGGTGTTTCGCCATGTGCACGCACTGGATCTTGAGTATCACCTCAATCGACACACCGGTGGCCTGGCGCGCGATATCGAGCGCGGCACCACGGGCGTCAGCTTCCTGCTGCGCTTTTTCGTGTTCAATATTGCGCCCACGCTGCTGGAGATCGCCGCTGTCGCGGCTATCCTGCTGTTCAATTACGGTGTGAGTTTCGCGGTCATTACGGTGCTGAGCGTGTTCTGCTACGGTCTGTTTTCATTGCGCGCTACGGAATGGCGCACCGAGTTTGTGCGGCAGGTGAACGCGGCGGATTCCAGCAGCAACACGCGAGCCGTAGACAGCCTGCTCAATTTCGAAACGGTGAAGTATTTCACCAACGAGGAGTTTGAGGCACAGCGTTACGACAGTGAACTGCAAACGCTGGAACTGGCACGGCGCAAGAATCGCCTGTCACTGTTTGGCCTCAACGGCGGGCAGGCGCTGATCATTGCGGTATCGCAAACCAGCATGATCGGGCTTGCCGCCTGGCAGGTACGCGACGGCACGCTGACGCTGGGCGATTTCATCCTCATCAACCAGTTCATGATCCAGTTGTTCATGCCACTGGGCTTCCTCGGTTTTGTGTTCCGGGAGATCAAGGGCTCCATGGCGAACATTGAGAAGATGTTTGAGTTGCTGGCGCTGAAACCTACCGTCACCGATGCATCCTCGGCCAGCGAATTACAGGTGCGCAGTGGCGAGATCGCCTTCGAAAACCTGCATTTTTCCTACAACCCGGATCGCGATATTCTCAAGGGCGTCTCATTCGTCATCCGGCCCGGCCAGAAAGTCGCTGTGGTGGGCGACAGCGGCGCCGGCAAGTCCACTCTGGTGAAACTGCTGTTTCGCTTTTACGACCCGCAGGCCGGACGCATCCTGATAGACGGGCAGGACATTCGCAACATCAGTCAGGTGTCACTGCGGCGCGCGATCGGCATCGTCCCGCAGGATACCGTGCTGTTCAATGACAGCATCTTCGAGAATGTGCGCTACGGTAATCCCGAGGCAAGCGATGCCGCAGTGAACGAGGCGATCGGACTCGCACACCTCGACACCTTCATCGGCAGCCTGCCCAATGGCGCCGCCACCCTGGTGGGCGAACGCGGGCTGAAACTGTCCGGCGGTGAAAGACAGAGGGTGTCCATCGCCCGTACCATCCTGAAGCGACCACCCGTGCTGGTGTTCGACGAGGCCACGTCCTCCCTGGACAGCCGATCAGAGCGAGCCATTCTTGCCGCACTGAGTGAAATATCACGGGATCATAGCAGCCTGGTGATCGCCCACAGGCTGTCCACCATCGTCGATGCCGACAACATCGTGGTGCTGCACCAGGGCAGGGTCGCGGAGCAGGGAACGCACGACGAATTGCTCAAGGCCAACGGGCACTATGCGCAGATGTGGCAGGTACAGCAGAAACAGCGAGCCGGCGATAACATGCCGCTCGCGGGGTAGCGTGCTTATTCTTTATACTTGCCGCCCTTCACTTCCCCGGGGTATATCCCATGTCGACAGATAACGCAGTGACCAGTTTTTCCCAGCTGGCGCTGCCCACGGCCTTGCAGCAGGCGCTCAGCGACGTCGGCTATGAAACGCCCTCGGCGATTCAGGCGATGACTATCCCCCACCTGCTGGCCGGCGAGGACCTGGTCGGCCAGGCGCAAACGGGCACGGGCAAAACGGCCGCCTTTGCCCTGCCGGCTCTGGCGCGGCTCAACATGCAACAAACATCGCCACAGGTGCTGGTGCTGGCGCCCACGCGCGAGCTGGCGATACAGGTGGCCGAGGCGTTCCAGAAATACGCAACGCATATCAAGGGGTTCCACGTGCTGCCGCTGTACGGCGGCTCCGACATGCGCACCCAGTTGCGCCAGCTGCAACGCGGCGCACAGGTGATCGTGGGCACGCCTGGGCGTGTGATGGATCACATGCGTCGCGGGTCGCTCGACCTGTCGGGCCTGATCACCCTCGTGCTGGACGAAGCCGACGAGATGCTGCGTATGGGCTTTATCGACGATGTCGAGTGGATTCTGCAGCAGACGCCTCCCAAAAGGCAGATCGCGCTGTTCTCCGCAACCATGCCCGACGCCATCAGGCGCATCGCGAAGACGCATCTGAACAAGCCGCAGGAAGTGACCATCAAGATGACGGCGGTGGCGCACAGCGCCATTCGCCAGCGCGTGTGGATGCTGGCCGGCGCGAACAAGCTGGATGCGCTGACACGCATCCTGGAGGTGGAGGATTTCGATGGCGTGATCGTGTTCGTGCGTACTCGCATCGCCACTGTTGAACTGGCGGAAAAGCTCTCCGCCAGGGGGTACTCCACAGCGGCCTTGAACGGCGATATCCCGCAGCAACAGCGCGAAAAAACGGTCGAGGGCCTCAAGAAGGGGCGCCTGGACATTCTCGTTGCGACGGATGTGGCCGCGCGCGGGCTGGATGTGGAGCGCGTCAGCCACGTGATCAATTACGACATCCCGTATGACGTGGAAGCCTATGTACACCGCATCGGCCGCACGGGCCGCGCAGGGCGCACCGGCGATGCCATCCTGTTTGCGGCCAGTCGCGAGCGCCGCTTGCTGCAGGCCATCGAAAGAGCCACCGGCAACACGCTCGAGAAAATGGCGTTGCCAACGGCAAATGAAGTGAGCGACAAGCGGGCCGAGCGTTTCAAGCAACGCATCACCGAGACGCTCGCGGCACAGGATCTGTTGGTGTTCCGCAATGTGGTTGAGCAATACCAGCGTGAGTTTGGCGTGCCGGTGATCGAGATAGCGGCGGCCCTTGCGGCGATGGCGCAGGGTAAACAATCGCTGCTGGCCACGGAGATCAAGGACGCCGGAACCGCCACCAGGAAAGACCGCGGAAAGACACCTCGCGATGAGCGCGAAGGCCTCAAGGCGCCGACGTCACGGAAACCCCCCGGCGAGGCGAAAGCGGCAAAGCCCGGGAAGGAAAAGCCGCGCGCTAACAAGACGCAAGCCGGTAAACTGCGGGTACCGGTTGCCGAAGTTGGCATGGAGCGCTTTCGCATCGAGGTGGGACGTTCGCACGGCGTTGAACCTGGCAATATCGTCGGAGCGATTGCAAATGAAGCGGAGATCGACTCGCAGTATATCGGCCGCATCGACATCCAGGAGGATTACAGCCTGATTGATTTGCCCGAAGGCATGCCAAAGGAAATCTTCAAGCACTTACGGAACGTGTGGGTGAGTGGAAAGAAATTGCAGATCAGTCGCGTGGACAGCGCAAAGCCGGGCGACAAGTCGTCAGGTGGCAAGGGCAAGGCCCGTAAGAAGACGCGATCCCGCAAGGGGGTGGAGTGAGCTTACTGTCGGCTCGCTTCTTCGATTCGTTAGATTTTTCTATGCCTGGCGCGTCGTGCGAACGGGCTCCCGCTTCACTCATGTATTAAGTAAACTGTCCCCAGAATAACTCCCAGAATAACAAGGCTGAAGAGGGCGAGTAGCATGCCGGCGCCGGATCACAGGCTCACGACCGAGGAAATGGCGGGTTTTGTCGCAAACGGTTTCCTGCGCTTTGATGCGCTGATCCCGGATGAGATCAACCTGCCGGTCATCGACGAACTGCGGCTGCTTGAAGCGCAGAAAATCAATCTCATCGTTGGACTGCCGGCGGGCGATGAAGGGCCGTCACGGCCCGCCAGCCTGACGCCTCTTTCGCAATGTTACCCGGCGCCCTCCCACCTCGGCGCCTTGCTGCAACTGCCCCAGGTACAGGGCATTATCGAGTCGCTGGTGGGCCCCGATCCTCTCTTCGATCACGACTTCGTGCACCGGTTGCCGGCAGGAAGCGGCTACCGTCAGCATCTGCACGTGGACGCCGTTATCGACAGCGACGATCCCGCCTTCGACATCCAGCTCTTCTACTTTCCACAGGCTGTCGCGCCCGGAGCCGGCGGTACACGCTTCGTGCCGGGAACACACCTGCGACGCACTCGCGCTGAGGGCGTGAGCCGCTATCAGCAAATGCTGGGAGAACACCAATACAGCGGCACGGCAGGAACCCTGCTGGTTTTCCATCATGGACTCTGGCACGCCGGCCAGCCGAACCCGGGCGAGATTGACCGTTGGATGTACAAGATCCGGCTCAACCCGCGCGTGTCGCAGGCGAGGCGCTGGAACATGGCAGACTTCGAGCGCATGCAAAACGACGCCAGCGACCATACCTTCGCGCAGATGCGCCATGACAGCGTCGCCCAGATTCTGCGCACGCTGCAGCCCTGGCAGAAAGGGCATGAGGGCCGCTACGAGCAGATGCAACGCGCTCGCCTCTGGCGCTACCTCAGCGACGACCCGGGCTTCGACGTGGACTACTACCACACGCGCCTGGAACAGCGCGGGCGCCTCGTAAGGGAGACACGCTGATGCCGGTGCGACAGCAGGTTCTGTATCTCTGGCTGGCGGAGGGTGCCCTCGACACCGAGACCGTAGGCTGGGCGTTTCACGACGGCACCGGCGGCCAGGGCCCCGCATTGCCGCAAACGGAGCCACCCTACCCAACCGGCTTGGCGGCACTGGAGCAGGGTTGGTGCCTCATTCAGTCGCCGGCACCGTATCCGCTGTATCCCGGAGCGGAGCATGCGGTGTCGTATCTCGCCAACGAGTTTGTGTTTGAGCGGCGGGTCGAGGTTTAGGCAACTCGCATCGCGGAACACCGGGCGAGGTGACCTGCGGCTAACATTGTGGAGAAACATGGCGTGAAACGGATCTTCTGGACACTGCTCGTTGCACTCATTCTGCCGGCGGGCGGCGCGCACTCGGCTGCCGGCGCTCGTTTTACACCGGGCCCCTGCCCGGTAGACCTGGACGGCCTGGACCTCACTATCGACTGCGGTGTATTGCAGGTACCCGAAACACGGGGGGCCCGCAACAGCCGTCAGGTAGCGCTGCCGGTTGTTCGCGTGAAGGCAACGGTAGAGAAAATTCTGCCGGACCCGGTGATTTACCTGCATGGCGGTCCCGGCGGCGGCATCGTGGGCGGACTGCGCGACAAACTGGAGAACGCCCGCTGGCAGCAGATCGTCGGCAACAGCCGGGACTGGATTTTCTTCGACCAGCGCGGCGGCGGGCTGGCGCAGCCCCTGCTGGATTGCGGTCAGCTGGGCCTGTCTGACACCGGGTTCACCAGTGATGCCGATGTGGTGTCTGCCTCTGCCTGCGCCCAGAGGCTGGCGGCGTCGGGTGTAGACCTCAGCCAGTACAACGTGGCAACTACCGTTGCCGATGTGATAGACCTTAAAAATGCTCTGGGCTACACGACTTTTAATCTCTACGCGCTGTCCTACGGCAGCCGCGTCGCGTTCGCGGTACAGCACTACGCTCCCCGGGACCTGCGCGCGGTGGTTCACGACAGCCCCTATCCACCGGAGGCGCGCGGCACCGAGCTGCTGCCCATGTTGCTCGCCCGGGAGGTGCGCCAGACGCTGGCGCTGTGTGCCGCCGATACGCCGTGCAATGCCGCCTACCCCGATCTCGGGGGCCGCCTAGACAGGCTGCTGGCGAACTGGCTGCAAGCCCCGCGGCAACACGCGGGGCGCGACGTCACTGCCAGCGATCTTGTCAGCTTTCTCCTCGATGCCATTTATGACTGGGAGGCTATCACAGCACTGCCCGCCAACCTCGACAGTGTCCTTTCCGGCGACCTGTCGCCCGTCATCGACTATCTGGATGGGGGCGGGGACTTCGCCGAAGGCCAGTTGCTCGCGCATTTCTGCAAGGAGGAGTTGCCCTTCGAGAATGCCGCGGCCATGACCCGGCTCGCGCAGGGCGACCCGATTGCAGAAGCCGCTCTGGCCAACGCTCATCGCCTTTTCAGGGCCTGCGCTGCATGGCCGGTGGGCAACCCGGACCCTCGCGAGGCTGAGGCCGTGCGCTCGACGGTTCCCACGTTATTGATCGCCGCCGAGATCGACGCGGGCTGTCCCACGGATTTCTCGGTAGCGGCACTTCCCCTGCTGGGCGCTGGCCAGTATGCAGCTGTGCCCAATGCGGTTCATAACCTCACGAACAACAGTGACTGCGTGATGAACATGCTGAAGCGGTTCCTCGACGAACCCGAGGCCCCCATCGACACCGCGTGCCTCACCCAAGAACACGACAGGATGCGTTTCCAGACACCCGCAAAACCACCAGGAAGCTGATCCGCTCACGCAAGCTGACTCTTGCGGCACTTGCCGCGACCAGCCGCGATGGCCGAACCAGAAAGCCCGGATAGCAGCACCCGGCGCTACAGGGTTTCTCCCGGTAGCGCGAGCTGTATCGAATCCCCCTCAACGTTCACCGCATAGCAGCCCAGCGCCTGAACCGCGGGCGCCGTCAGCGCGCTGCCGTCACGCACGTCGAAGGCCGCCCCGTGCAGCGGACACACGATACGCTGGCCCTTCAACCTGCCCTCACACAGCCGCGCTGCGGCGTGTGTGCAGAGATTATCCACCGCGAACACCCCTTCCTGCGTGCGACACAGCAGGATTTCGCGCCCGCTGCGCTCCACACACAGGGTTTTGCCCACGGGCAACTGCGACAGCTGTGCCACCTCCTCGTAGCGATTATTGGTCACGCTTGTTCTCTGCGAGAAACTCGTCGAGGGTGAGGTGTACGCGCCGGATGCGAGCCTCCTGGTAGTTTCCCAGCGTAATACCCGCCTTGCGACTTGCTTTGAGCCCCTGCTGCTGCAGCAGCAGGTTGCCGGTGTCTTCGTCGTACACCGGCCCGAGCCAGCCCAGACCCTCTGCCTCTGCATAGGACTGCTCCACTGAAAGCTTCACCGGCTCCGGCGGCTCGGGATGCGCGGCTCCCTCTGGCAGCGGCTCCAGTATCAGCACGTCGAAGAGGCTGCTGTCGACGTCTTCTCCGTTGGGCCGGAACCGGTAGACCATGGGCACCGTGATACCGCAGAAGAAGAACATGTTAGGAAACAGGTGGTACTCGATGGAATCGAGCATGAGGCTGTCGCTGACATCGGACAGGTCCACTCCCCAGGCTTCGCCCAGGCGCGCGCGCAAATCTTCAGCAGCAATACTGCGGGCACTCTCCCCCGGCGGCACCTCGTCGTGGGCGAGGCCAAATACCGAGAGCATCTGCAGCATCTGGTTTTCGCTGAGCGGCGGCGCGCGCCACTTGTCGCCGGGATAGTCATGCAGGGATTCGGCGCTATAGCTGCCGATGTTATGGATAAAGCGACTCACGTACTTGCCGAACAGGTCGTACTGCGTGTTGGCGCCGTTCGGCGCATCGTGGGTTGCGAAATTGTGGTACGCCTCCATGAACGCCTCCTGCGCGGCTTTCCAGTTGGCTGGCAGCACCTTCTGCACGTGGGTGCGAATACGCCTGCGGTCCAGGGGAAAGTGGCGAAAGTGCTCGGGCAACACCTCCAGGTATTCGCCCAGCGGACGCGCCTCGGGGTCCAGGTTGATGAAGACGAAACCGCCCCACCGCTCGCACTGCACCTGTCGCAGGTTGTGGGAGGTGTCGTCCACGTGGGGAAAATCCCAGCGGCCTGGCAGGTCACGAAGCTGTCCATCCAGTGACCAGGACCAGCCGTGGAAGGGACAACTGAACGCCCGACTGTAACCGCATCCCTCGCCGCCGAGCAGGCGGGTGCCGCGATGGGTGCAGCTATTGACGAAGGCCTCGATACGCTGGGTTGCAGTGCGCACCACGATCACCGAGTAGGGCCCGATGTCGTACACGTAGTTGTCGCCAACCTCTTGCAGGTGCTCCTCGCGGCACGCCCACTGCCAGCATTTCGACCACAGCCTGTCGAATTCCCTGTCGGCGAATTGGCGGGAGGTATACCGCGAGCAGGGAATATCGGCGTCGCCAAGAAATGCGTAGGATTCCTCCAGCAGCGGCCCCGGTGGCGCCACCCGGTCGGCCGCCAGGGTATCGGCCACACTCGGCCCTCTTGCTCTGGACAGGCCGGGCGATGGTTTCTGCTGGTTCATGGTGGGTCGTTCTCCACGACAGGCTGGACGGCGACGCCTGATACAAATAAAATCAGGTATGACTGTTTTTAATTATGCTTACCCGCGTGGACACATGCAAGTTCGGCTGTGTTCATCGGGAGACGGAAATTCAGCATGACACCCGACAGCGATCAACCCACGCACCTGGCGGACAGGCTCGCCATGATCGATGTCCTGCATCGGCATTGCCGCGGGCTGGATCGCTGCGACGCCGCGTTGCTCCAGGCCTGCTACTGGCGCGATGCCGAGGTCGACTACGGCAGCTATCGCGGCCCGGCCGCGGCCTTCTGCGAGCTGGTGGTGAAAGCCCTGGCGGAGAGCTATCAACTGACGCGCCACTGTATCGGCAACACGCTGGTTGCCCGCCACGGTGGCGATGCCCACTGCGAAAGCTATGTCGACGCCGCCCACCTTCTGCCCGACGGCAGCGCCCTCATGCAGTTCGCCGGGCGTTACCTTGACACGCTGCAGCAGCGCGACGGGGCATGGCGGCTGCTGCACCGACAGGTGGTTATCGACTGGTGCCATACTGCGGCCATCCAGGATGAGCGAGACTCACAGGCTTTCTCGGCCCTCGCCCGGGGGCGCAACGACGGCAGCGACCCGCTCTATCCATTCCTGGGAGACGCGCGATGACCGACAGGGTGGAAAGCTACCTCGCCAGGGAGGAGATTCACGAACTCAGCTGCCGCTACATGCGCGGACTGGATCGCCTCGACGGCGCACTGCTACTGGCGCAATTCTGGCACGATGGCTGGTGTGAATACGGCTTCTTCAACGGGAGTCCCTCAGAGTTCGTGGTATTTGCCATGCAGGCGCTTGCAACGCACAGGGCGAACCAGCACATGCTGGGCCAGACCCTGATCGACATCGACGGCCATGAAGCTTTCGGCGAGGTCTATTTCCGCGCCTATCACCAGGTGGAGACGCCGGAGGGACTCGAGGATCTGGTCATCGCCGGGCGCTACCTCGACCGCTACGAGCGTCGTGACGGCCTGTGGAAACTGGCCTATCGCTCTGAAATCGTCGACTGGAGCCACTCGGGGCCGAGCAACGCCAGCTACTTCGAGCTGGCGCCGGACTGCCTGCGGGGCGGGCGCCAGGATGACGCAGTCTACCGCCGGGACAATCGCTACCGGCCATCCAATACCACCGACTGACTACCCCGGGAGAAAACACATGGCGAGATTCGACAATGCGGTCGTGGTGGTGACGGGCGGCGCCAGCGGTATCGGTGAGGCCACGGTGCGCGGCCTGGTGAATGAGGGCGGCAAGGTCGTCATCGCGGATCTGCAGGAGGAGCGCGGTCGCGCACTCGCTGACGCACTGGGCCCGGCAGCGGTGTTCCAGCGCACGGACGTGACCCGCGAGGACGATATCGAGGCGGCGGTGGCGCTGGCCGTGTCTGTCTTCGGGTCGCTCACCGGCATGGTCAACAACGCCGGCATTGTCGGTGCAATCGGCTCCATCATGGATGCCAGCGCAGACACCTACGACCAGACCATGGCCATCCTGTGTCGCGGGGTGTTCCTGGGCATCAAACACGCCGCCCGCGCAATGCGCGACAGCGGCGGCGCTATCGTCTCCATGGCCAGCACCGCCGGGATTCTCGGGGGGCAGGGTCCGCACGTTTACACGATGGCCAAGCACGCGGTGATCGGCATCACCAGGTCGGCGGCCTCGGAGCTGGCCGGCTACGGGATCCGGGTCAATGCCGTTGCGCCGGGCGGCACGGTGACACCGATGACCGACGCGCTGGGTGACAACAATCCCGACAACACGGCGGCGTGGATCGCCGCCAGTTCGCCCCTGGGCATTGCCTGCATGCCGGGCGATGTGGCTAACGCGATTCTGTATCTCCTCAATGACGAGGCCCGTTACGTGTCCGGACACACGCTGGTCGTAGATGCTGGGCTCACTTCCGCCGGCGCGGTGCCACCACCGTTTTTCGCCGAGGCGTCCGATATGCTCCTGCATGCGGGGCAGCGCAAGGGCGGCCACTGATCAACCCGATCGTTCGCTGAGTCACCCCTGCATATAGGGGGTGGGTGCAGGCCACGCTCGCGCGTATAAACGATTCGCAGAAAGTCTCCAACATAACTGTCAATCGGAGGTACGGATTGTGGCAAATCGATGTTGCCTGTCAGCGGCCCTGCTGATGCTCCTGACTTTTTCGGGCTGGACCACGGCACAACCGGCCGACGTGCCGGCAGAGCTGTCCCCGGAGGAACTCGACGCGGCTTTCACTGAGGCGGATGCCGCGCGCGAAGCCGCCGGCTGGAGTGACACAGCGGTCAAGCGCGGCCCTGCAGACCCGCTGGGAAAAATGCTGCAATCGGCTGATCTGGTCGTGCGCGGGGTGGTGACCGGCCAGGAGGTGGTCTACGACGCCAGGGACACGCCCTTCACCCACACCACGCTGGCGATCAGTGAGGTACTGGAGGGAAGCTATACCGGCGGCGAGATCACGATAGTGCAGGAGGGTGGACCGGCCAAGCAGTCGCCCGAGAACGTGCTGATCCTCTCCCATACCCACTATTTCACGCCGGGGCAGGAAGAACTGCTTTTTCTCGAATTAAACCCCGACAGCCCCTACCCCTACTCCCGGGTGTTGATCAAGAAACGTTTCGCCGTACTCAACGGCAAGCTCTTCAACGAAAACGGCCGGGGCCTGATCTACTCCGAGACGGACGAGGCGCCCGGCTACACACTGGCCTGGAGCAGGGACCGAAATCCGCACCCCCGCTTCAGCGAGTTCAAGATAGGCCCGCACGAGTTCAGCAAACAGTTCAGGCAGCGGGACGAGGAAGGCGAATCGCCGGGGCAGCCGTCGTCCCGATCGCGGGCCGACGCACGCCCCGGCTATCAGGAGGGCGTGGATATCAGCACGTTCAAGCAAGCACTCAATCGGCAGGGGGGCTGAGACCATGAACTACCTACCGAAACTCGCCGGTATCGCGTGCCTTGCCCTGGTAGCCGAGGGCGCCAGTGCCTACACCTTCATCACCCGCAGCTGTGGCACCGTGACGGGCTACAGCACGATCAGCCGCACGTTCAACCTCGGGAGCAACCTGTCCACGGCGGAGAAAGCCGACATATCCACGGCCCTCTCACGCGTGGCCATGTTCTCCGAGGCAAGTTTTACGCTGAACGACAACGGCGACAACAGCTGGAGCACCACCAACACGCAGAACGAGATCTACCACGACACGTCACATGCCACCGCCCAGTGCGCGCTGTACTACAACACGTCCGCCTGCACGGTGATAGCGACCGACATCCGTTTCGGTGACGAGCCGTGGGTGACCGGGGAAAACTCAAACCACTGGCCGTACGACAATTCCAGCGCCACCGGCGGCCGGTCGATTCTGGGCACCGCGGTTCATGAGGGCGGCCACTGCGCCGCCATGGGCCACGAGGCAGACGTCTACAACATGATGGGCGACGACTGGGACCACGTAACCCGTAACGGAACGACCACCTACTACGGGCCCGGCGAGGATCTGTCCAACGGTCTCATCGAACGCTGGGGCAAGCGCTCCAGCACCGATCTCTATCGCGATGTCGGTTTGACGGTAATGCGTTACAGCGGTTCGGACGGCACCTACAGCTCGCATGACTTCGGCGTGCTGCGCAATGCGTCCGGCACCGAATTGCCGACCTCCGGCTCGTACGAGGGTCAAACGGCCTATGAGGTCGTCGCGGGAGAGACCGTGCGGATGGAACTGACGGTTGAAAACAACGGCGAGAAGAATACGGAATCGTTCAGCATCGGTTTCTACCTCTCCGGCAACAGCGTTATCAGCTCGGCCGATACCTTCCTCGGTGAGGACACGGGCTATGTGCAGACCAGGAACGTCCCCTACGAGGCGCTCGAACCCGTCACGATTCCCATCGATACACCGCCGGGCAACTACTTTCTTGGCGCGTACGCGAATCACGACAGCCAGTTCACCGAGGTGACGACCAGGAACAATGTGGCGTACTACCCGGTGGTTGTGCTGGCGCCGCCGGCAGACCTGACTGTACCGTTCGCGGGCGTCAGCGACCCCACCCTGCTGCCGACCCAGTCGTTCTCCATTTTGGCGGCCACGCGTAACGACGGCGACGGCCCCTCGAGTTCCACGACCCTCCGATATTACCGTTCAACCAATTCCTTTATCAGCGTCAGCGATACGCAGGTGGGTACCGATTTCATCGGCACACTCGCCGCTGGCGCGATACAGGCCTCGAACGACCCGGAGACCGCACCGGCCACCGAAGGCACCTACTGGTATGGCGCCTGCGTTGACAGCGTGCCCCGGGAAGCCGTAACCAACAACCAGTGCTCCACCGGAGCGCAGGTGACGGTTGCCGCGGTGCCGCCCGCGGTCACGACCAACGCCGTCACGGGCATCGGAACCACGGAGGCGACCGTCAACGCAGCTGTCGCCCCCAACGGGGCGTCCACCACGCTCTATTTCGACTGGGGCACGGGCGGCGCGCTCAACAACACGCTCGCCTACGGCTCGGTGGGGTCAGGCCTGTCGTCTTTCAGCGCCGGCAAACTCCTGCCAGGGCTGGTGTGCAATACCACGTACCAGGTGAGGGCGCGAGCGGTGAACAGCAAGGGCACCACACTGGGCGCCGTGCAACAGTTCACGACGGCGACATGCCCCGGTTGTTAAGGCCGGGCGCGACTGTCCAAGCATGACCATCGGCGGGTTCGGCACACGGCCCGCCAAACCCTTTCCGGGCAACCGGCGTGAGCAAACGACGCCCGGCACCGCTCGCCGGTTTGCGATGCAGCGAAAATATTGATCCAGATCAGCCTCCCTTTCTTTAAAAACAGTCAGTCCTGTTTGTATTAGGGCGTCCGCTCTATTATCGCTCCCTGGTTCCCGCCACATGATACGCGCAGGACGTGACCGCAGGAGGATGCTGACATGGGCAGTGAGGAGCGAAAAAACGCCAACGCGGCCGGACGCCCGCGCACGGCCGGGCCGTCCTACCAGGCATTGCTGGACACGGAGACCAACCCGGTACCGGACTGTCTGCGGGAGGACACCCGGCCTTACCTCGGTTCGGATAACATCGCAGTGTCGCGCTACCTGTCGCGGGAATTCCACGACAAGGAGGTGGAACACATCTGGCAGCGCACCTGGCAGGCGGTGTGCCGGGAAACGGAAATCCTCGACGCCGGTGATACCTTCCTCTACGACATCACGCGTTTCTCCATCATCGTCACGCGGCAGGCGGACGGCGGCCTGAAGGCTTTTCACAACGCGTGCCTGCACCGTGGGCGGCAACTGGTGGACGAGAACGGCCACTACGAAAAATTCCGCTGCCCGTACCATGCCTTCACCTGGGGTATCGAGGGCGAGTTCAAGTGGGCTCCCTGCCAATGGGATTTCGACCACGTGGATGCAAAGGATCTTGCCCTGCCGCAATGCCAGGTAGACACCTGGGGCGGCTGGGTCTTCATCAACATGGATACTGGTGCGCCGCCACTGCATGAGTACCTCGGCGTCCTGCCGGAGCATTTCGAGCGCTGGAAGCCCGAAAATGCCTACAAGATGGTACACGTCGAGAAGGTTATCCCGTGCAACTGGAAAGTGGGCTGGGAGGCGTTTATCGAGTCTTACCACGCCATCGCCACACATCCGCAGATCCTCGAGTACACCGAGGATGCCAATACCCAGTACGACGTATGGGGCGACCACATCAGCCGTACCATCACCGCGCTGGGCGTGCCGAGCGCCCACCTGAAGGATGTCAGCGACCAGGACACGATCGACGCCATGCTCGGCGTCTCTGCGATGGTGGCCCGGCCGACGGATATGGAAATTCCCGACGGTATGAGCGCCAGGGAATTCATCGGGCAACTGAACTCCGAGGAGTTCAGCAAAAACCACGACCGGGAACTGGCGAGCTTCGCCACTCTGTCCGAGCGCATGGACTCCATCCTGTACTCGGTATTTCCGAACTTCGCGCCCTGGGCGGGTTTTCACCCGAACATCACCTACCGCTTCCGCCCGAATGGCGACGACCACGAAACCGCGCTGATGGAAATCATGGTGCTGTGTCAGTTACCGAGCGGTGCCGAGCGCCCGAAGGATGTGCCCGTGCGGCGAATGGGCGAGGACGAGCTGTTTTCCGAAGCACCCGAACTCGGCACCAGCCTCGGCACGATCTTCGACCAGGACCTGTTCAACATGCCCAGGATACAAAAGGGCATGCACAACCTGCGCTCCGGCGAAGTGATACTGGCGAACTACCACGAAGTGCGCATTCGCCACTTCCACCAGACCATCGACAAGTACATCAGCGGGGCTATCTGATCGTGAATACACCAGCTTCCAAAGGCACTGGCGGGAAGTGCCCGGCAGACTTCGATTTCTTTGACCAGGACACGCTGAACTGCCCCTACGATTTCTACCGCGTACTGCAGGAACAGGCGCCCGTCTATCAGTTACCCGGCACCGACATCTTCATGGTGACCCGCTACGCGGATATCAAGAAAATCCTCAAGGACACGGAGACGTTCTCCAATAACTTCACCGAGCAGTTGAAGGGGCCCGAACCCGCCCGCGAGGTGACGGCCATCTACGCCAGGGCCTGGCAGCCGGTGGACACCATGATTACCGCCGACCCGCCAAGACACAAAACCTATCGCACGCTGGTCAACAAGGTGTTCAACGCCTCCCGCGTCAACGCCATGGAAGACTATATGAAAACGATCGTGCACGAGCTGATCGACGGTTTTATCGCACGCGGCGAGTGCGACTTCATACGCGAGTTCACCACACCCCTGCCCGTGTACGTGATTGCGGACCAGCTCGGCGTGCCGCGGGCGGAGGTCGCGGATTTCAAGAGATGGTCGGACTCTTTCGCCCGCCGCCTGTCACAGATGGCGACCCCGCAGGAGCAAGTGGAGGATGCGGAGAATATCGTTGCCTTCCAGTTCTACTTCGCCGACATGTGTGAAAAACGCAGGAAGGACCCTAAAGACGACATGATCACCGACCTGGTCAATACCGAGATCGAGTGCCCGGACACCGGCAAGCTGCGCCCGCTGAATATGGAAGAACTGCAAAGCCTGCTGCAGCAGTTGATGGTTGCAGGCAACGAAACCACCACCTCTGCGATTACCGGCGGCATGGTCAGCCTGATACAGAACCCGGAGCAACTGCGCGACCTGCAGGAACACCCGGAGCACATTGCCAACGCGGTGGAGGAAATCCTGCGCATGGAAACCCCGAGTTCCGGCCTGTGGCGCGTGGTGAAGAAAGACGCGGAAGTACAGGGGGTCGCGATTCCGGCGGGTTCCTTGCTGATGCTGCGCTACCACGCCGCGAACCGTGACCGGGACGTGTTCGCGCACCCCAACGACCTGGATATCGCCCGGCAGAATGCAGACGATCACATCGCCTTCGGCCAGGGCATACACTTCTGCCCGGGCGCCATGCTGGCACGCAAGGAAATGAACGTGGCGTTCACCGCGCTGTTGTCACGCCTGACCAACCTGCGGATAAACCAGGAAAAGTCCGACCTGACCTACTGGCCGAACATCGTCCTGCGAGGGATGAAGGCGCTGCACCTTACCTTCGACCCGCGATGAGCGGGCGAGTCTACCGGCTGGGCGCCTGGCCGGCAGGGCAGATTTCCCGCAGCATCGCGACTACCACCTGCAGCGTCTCCTCGGGCCCTGAGTCTGCCACGCCGGACGTCTGGTCTGTGTGCAGCCGCGGCAGGCGCGGGGCGCTGAGCGACCAATTAGCGTTCGCACTGGAGAACCGTGCTGCATAGCTTTCCGCTGCATGTTTGGCCGCGATGTACTCGTCAAATCCCTTGATATTCCCATCCAGAAACACCGAGGAGGGAACGAACACATGCATCTGGCGCTGCTTGCCCACAACCCGCTGCAGGTGTTCCAGGAGTGTGGCGAGACCGTCGATGTAGAAGCGGCAGAAAGTGCGAAACAGCTCGCCGTTCCAGCGCCCGGATTCACCCTTGTCGATGATGGGCGAGGCGAGATAGTAAAGGTGGGTCATGTCGTCGCAGAACGCCGCGACTTCAGCACCGGGCTCGCCAGCCAGTACATCGTGTTGCAGGACAATCGGACGCGCGCGCTCGCTGGCGATATCGTCCGCAACGGTTTCCGCATCGCTCTTCCCGCGGGCATAGGTCAACGCCACCTCGGCGCCACCCGCAGCCAGCACTTTCGCCATCACTTCGCCCAGGCCGCGGGACGCTCCCACCAGCAGAGCTCTCTGTCCTGTGAAGCAGTCTGGCGGAACCGTGGCGACAACCTCTGCCATGCGCGCCTGATTGGCTGGCTTTGCGCGGAAGAATGCCTCGACGGCGCCTTGCACATACGCATTGCCCACACTCAGGACAACACGATTAAAGCGCGCATCCGCAGTCTCCACCCGATAGTGCAGCTGGCTGTTGCTGGCCAGGTCAGCGGCGTCCGCAAACTGAAGTTCCAGGTTGGAGTAAACCGAGTGCAGTCCCGGACACTTCATGCCGACGATTTGAGTGGTCGCAATAAGGGAGGCGAGCTGGCGCGCAGGCAGCGCCGCGCAGGCATGAGGGAAGAGTCGTCGCGCAAGTGCCGGATCCCAGATCAGTTCTACCGCACCGGCGTCGCCTTGGCAGTTGTCGATACTGGGCGCTTCGCAAACACGCGGCTGAGCACTGGGCTCGCGGAACTCAGGCTGCAGACGCGCTCCCGGATCGGTACGCAGCAGGCACATCTCAATAACCTGGCAGCGCGCGCCGCCCGCGACAAGCTCGAGGCGAACGCCTTCGGCGTCGGACTGCGCCAGGACAGTGATGTCCTCACCTTGCGTGATGGGCCTGGCGTAGCGAACCTTTAGCGCATTCAGCGCGGCGACTTCAGGGTTCCCGGCGAGCCACAGATCGAGGGCCTGCAGGGTGCCGCAGACCCCGTGGATGAGCGTACGACCGAACTGAGTGCGTCGAGCCGCAACCGGGTCGAGGTGCAGGGGGTTGAAATCTCCGGAGAGTGTGGCGAAATCCAGTGACGACTCAGACGTGATGCACAATGTACCCAGTGTGTTCATTTTCCCTGCCAGATACCCTGCTGCGGCCTCGGCTTACTGTACTTGATAACACCTTGAAGATCAGCGTAAACGTCGCCCCAACCTGCTGTGAAAGAAACTCGCGAAACAACGCCAGCCTCCCTACACCGCACCCCAGCCGTAGCTGGCCTGCAGCCCCAGCGGAACCCCCAGCCACCAGAACAGCAATAGGAACAGCGTCCAGGCGATGATAAAGCTGATCGAGTACGGCAACATCATTGCCGTGACCGTGCCGATACCCGCCTGCGCGATGTAACGCTGGCAATACACCACTACCAGCGGGAAATAAGGCATGAGCGGCGTGATGATATTGGTGGTGGAATCGCCCACGCGATAGGCGGCCTGGGTCAGGTCCGGCGAGATGCCGAGCCCCATGAGCATGGGCACGAAAATCGGCGCCAGCAGCGCCCACTTCGCGGAGGCGGAACCCACGAACAGGTTGAGGATCGCGGTGAGGGCGACGATCCCGGTTACCGTCAGCGGCGCCGGCAGGCCCATGGACTGCAGCGCGGCAGCCCCCTTCAGGGCCAGCAGCACGCCCAGGTTGGATTGTGAGAAGGCGAAAATGAACTGGGCGATAAAAAACATGATCACCAGGTAGTAAGCCATGCTGCCCATGGCCGTGGTCATGCCTGCAATCACGTCGCGACTGGATTTCACCGTGCCGGCCACCACCCCGTACACCACGCCGGGCAGCAGGAACAGCAGAAAAATCAGGGGGACGATGGATGCCATCAACGGCGCGCCACTTTCTGTGAGCGATCCGCCCGCGCCGCGCCATGCGGAATCGGCGGGCCAGGCGGACCCGATCAGGAGTGCGCCGGCAGCCACTGTGCCTCCCAGCGCGTAACGCAACGCCCGGCGTTCCTGTTGCGCCAGCACCCCCAGGCCCGGCTGTTCCCCGATGTCGGCATCCAGGGGCGTATCGCGCAGGCGCGGCTCCACCACGCGCTCGGTGACCCACCATCCGAGCGCTATGATCAACAGGGAGGACGCGGCCGAGAAGAAGAAGTTGATCAGGGGAATGAGCGCAACGCCCGGTTCGATGATCTGCGCCGCCGACTGCGATATGCCCTGCAGCATCGGGTCGATGGCCGACGGTATGAAGTTGGCCGAGAATCCACCGGACACACCCGCGAAGGCCGCGGCGATCCCTGCCAGCGGGTGCCTGCCCGCCGCATGAAAAATGATGCCGCCCAACGGGATGACGAGCACATACCCCGCATCCGCCGCCGTATGGCTGACGATCCCCACCAGAATCACCATCGGTGTGAGCAACCAGCGCGCGGTGATTCCCAGCATGGCCCGCAGGGCGCTATTGATAAAACCGGTATGCTCGGCGACCCCGATGCCCATCATCGCAACCAGCACGACACCAATCGGGTGAAAATGGGCGAACGTTGTCACCATGGAAGACAGAAAATGCGTCATCGCAGATGCTGACAGCTGGTTGACCACGACCAGCGCCTCACCCGTGCGCGGGTCAATCTCGGCGTACGTGGACAGCGAGAACATCCACGACAGTAGCCACACCGCCAGCAACAGGGCGATAAACAGTACCGCCGGGTCGGGCAGTTTGTTGCCGATACGCTCGATCGCAGCAAGCATGCCCCGCGGAGGCCGCTGCGACCGCGCATTGAGTGTTTTCATTGATGACATCCCGGGGAGCAACTCGCTGCCAGTCTACGTTCGTCCATTCCCCGACACAAACGGCGTCGGCAGCTTGCCGCGATTGCCAGTGCGACAACGCTCATTACAGGAGTAGATCCGGCCCGTCTGCAGTGACTCGCCTCGGTCACGCCCGCGGGGCGAATCGTCCCTGCGGCCGGCGGCGGCGCCCGATTACGGACTCCTCTCGATCGGCACGACCGTTGGGCCCGATGGCTCGGTCTACTTCGCCGCGTTCCGGGATGGCGTTTTCGGCTTCCAGCCCGCCGGCGAGCGCTAAATCGCGCGCGCCTCTACCGTCAGGGGCAAGCCATTGGTGGGGAATGTGAGAGGTATGTTGTTGTACTTGAATCGCTGCCCGGGTGTCTTGCGGACACGATAGCGGCGAAAAAAGTGGTAGAGGAATATTTTTCCCTGCACCTGGGCGAAGTGCAGCCCAAGGCACTTGTGGGCACCGCCGCCGAAGGGTACATACTGGAAAAAATGTTTTTTGTCCTCGGCCCGTTCGGGTTTGAAGCGCTCGGGGTCAAACTGGCCGGGATGGCTCCAGTACGCCTCCATGTAGTGGGTAAACAGGGGTGAAATCACACAGGCGGTGTTGGCCGGTATCGTATGGCCGCCGAATTCGAACTCACGCAATGCGTAGCGCGGCATCATGGCCAGAGGCGGAAACAATCGCAATGCCTCCTGTATTACGGCAGTGGTGTCGGTCATCTTGTCGAGTGCATCAAGGTTCAGCGTATCGATACCGATTCTATCGACTTCCGCAACCAGCCTGTCTTGCCACTCGCTATGGTCTGCCAGGGCGAACAGCACCGAACACAGCGCACTGGTCGTCGTGTCGTGGGCGGCAAACAGCAGGAACGTAATATGGTCGCTGATCTCCTCGTCAGTGAAGCCGCATCCATCCTCGTCATCGGTCAGGTGACAAAGCTCGGTGAACAGGTCCCTGCCCTCGGCGTTGCGCTTACGCTCGATATTGCCGAATACGTAATCCCGCAACACCTTGCGACCCGCCACCCCGCGCCTGAAAGGCGTGAAGGGTATATTGATCTTGAAGGGGTCTGCAGTCGCGGCCACACAATCGACAAACGCCTTGTTGAGCCTGTCCGCCTCCGCCTCCACGTTTTCACCGAGGAATACACTGGCCCCCACGCGCAGCAGGAATCCCTTGATAAAGGGCAGCATCTTGAGCGTCTTACCCGGCGTGATGCGACCGAGCCCCTGCTGGATCAAGGGGTCCATAATTTCAATATGGCCTTCTATCGAAGGCCGCTTGAAGGCCGACTGCAGAATCTTCCTGTGACGTTTATGCCCGCTGAAGTCCCGTTCCAGCACATTGTTGTCAAAAATGTTGGCGAAGGTGAGATCCCACGCCAGGAAATTGGAAAAGAACTTTTCCTCGTTTTTCAACAGGAGTTCATTCGCCTGCGGCCCCAGCAAAAAAACCCCATCGGCCCGCGGACCGTGCACCTTGAAAACGTCCCCGTAGCGCGCGTGCTGACGGTTCATGAAAGCGTGGACATCGCGCAGGATGGCGGGCGCATGGCCGAGGATCGGCAAACCCCTGTCCCCCGGAATCTTTGACAGATCCGGCCGGCCGTGCACCCTGAAGTAACGCCGTGCAGTCCGCACATCATGATCAGCGAGTGCCTGTACAATCTCCATGAACTGATCACCCCCTGGCACAACCGGTAGTTCGACAATGTAAGCGCCTGGCGCAGCAAAATCCAGCGGCGCGTGCGCGCTGAAGCGTCGCCCCGGGCTTATGACATCTGCACCTTGTCGCGAAAGCCGGCCGCGGCTTGCCCCGCACACGCCCGGTGATACCGCGCTCAGCGCGCCAGGCGGTCGAACCCTGCCTGGCCTTTTCCCCGACAGACCTTACCAGAAGCGCATTTAATTCATCGGCACCAATGAGTAGACTGTCCGGCTGACATCGCCCAACCCGGCATCTGGAGTGCAGCATGACCGCAGTCAACTACCTTGAGCGCCCCGATAACCGCGATCTGCGGCACATACCCGGCGACTATGGCCTACCGCTGATAGGCTGCGCCCTGAGTTTCGGCACCAACCCGCTGAAATTCTGCGACGAGCGCTTTCATCGCTTTGGCCCCATCTCGAAGCTGGCCATGGGGCCGTCGCGCATGGTGCTGGCTCTGGGGCCTGAAAACGCCCAGGCGCTGCATCTTGATGTCGAGCAGAATTTTTCTTCCGCCAAGGGTCTCGGGCATTTCCAATCCCTCATCGGCGGCAGTCTGATCATGAAGGATTTCGACGCCCATCGCGCACAGCGCAGGCTGATGCAGACCGCTTTCAAGAAATCCACGATGGAAGGTTACGCGCAACCCATCAACGCCATCTGTGCACGCAAGCTGCGCCCCTTGGTTGACGCCGGTGAGTTCCAGCTGCTCGGGCAGGCGAAAACAACCCTGCTGGAAATCGCGGCGCAAACCTTTACCGGCGTCAGCGGCCAGGGCAAGGAGGGCGACAAGCTCACCGCCGCGTTCGAGGATTTTGTCGACGGCTTCAATTTCATTTTCGAGGTCGACCTGCCTGGCTTCAAGTTCCACCGGAGCCTGCGCGCCAAGCGGTATATTGAAGCCTTCATCCGCGAACTCATCGTCGACAAGCGACACAACGCCGACGACGATATCCTCGCGCATTTCTGTCGCGCCCTGGACGAAGACGGCCACTACTTTTCGGACGCCGACATCGCGGAAAATTTTGTCCTGCTGTTGTTCGCCGCCCAGGACACCACCACAGCCTCTCTCGTGAACGCCTGCTACGAGCTGGGTCGCCATCCGCACTGGCAGCGGCGACTGCGCGAGGAAGCGCGTGCCCTTGGCAAGGACACTATCGGCCAGGAAGATTTCGACGCGTTGCCGTCCTTCAGCCTGGTGTTCAACGAAACGCAGCGGCTGCATTCCTCAGTGCCTCTGTTTCCGCGCCGGAGCATCAATGCCTGCCAATTATCCGGCGTGGAGATTCCCGCCGACACCCTGTTGATGAACGCCATTACCTACAACCACGTGATGCCCGGCTGGTGGACGGAGCCGCAGCGCTTCGACCCGGAGCGCTTTGAGCGCGGCGAGCACAAACAGCACGCCTTCCTGTTTCACCCGTTTGGCGGTGGCGCCCACAAGTGTATCGGCATGCATTTCGCGCAGATGGTGTTTCGGATTTTCATGTACCACATTCTTATCGGGCATGAGATCCAGTTGCGACCGGGCTACGATCCCGACTGGCAGTACATTCCGATGCCGAAGCCGAAAGACCATCTGCCGCTGCGTCTCGTGCCGGTGAAGTAATCTCACGCCCATCACCGGATCCTTCGCGTCCTTCATCTCGGGGTCGAAGGTAATTTGCGTCTCCTTGATGCCGTTCACAAAAAATCGCGCATATACTTCACCGGCTCGGCGAATCTCGGGTTCCTGAGCCGCGGCACGATCTCCTCAAACATGATCTGCATTTCCATGCGCGCCGGGTGCGCGCCGAGGCAGTAGTGCGTACCGATACCGAAGGCGCGGTGCTCGCGGGCCAGCTCCGGGTGTTCCACCAGCAGGCGCATGCCGTGCGCGGTGAGGGACAGGGTACTCTGCTTGGCGGCGGTCTCCTGGGCGAGTGCGGCAGCGTCATCGCCGCCGATGTCCGCATCCTCCTGAAACATCATCCGGTTGGTCCACGTGCTCCTGCTCAAGCACCGCCCATTGCGGCACCCCATCAGCGGGTAGCGGAATTTCGCGGCCGAAGCGGCCGGAGCGCACTGGATCGGTCGCCCGCACTCCGCCGGACTGCCCCTCAACGATCACAAAACACCAGTTCTACCTCCCCGTCCCTCTCGCCATACAGCACGGCGTTTTGCTGAAACGCCGTACCGAGGGAACGCGCCATGTCATAGCTGACAGCGAGCACCAGCAGGCTTCGCTCCTCCCAGTCGCCGCTGCTGCCTTTGCCCACGGCCGGACAGGTTTTCACACCCTGCAGCGTGAGCAGCCCGGCGAGCAGCTCGCAGCGCCGGGCATTCTCACTGGCCGGGACGCGCTGCGAATAAGGGTTCATCGCAGTGACGATTGCCCAGCTGCCAACTCCTTCCGCTTCGAGCATGACATTGATTTCATGGGGAATGTCGTCGAACAGCCTCACCACGCACTCGCCCTGCGGCAAGCGCACGCCGTAGCGGGTATCGACGTACGCCGCCAGCAGCGCATCGGGCATTGCGCGCAACTTCGCGAGGTAGTCGCGCGTATCCCGCCCCCTGCGTTTCGCACACGTGACTAGCAGGTCTTCTCTGTGCCGGGCCGAGGTCATGCAGGCAGTCGTCCGGCCGCCGTCACAGGCGGCAAATCCCGGTAAGTGCGAATGCCGGGCGCCGCGCGACACACCGCCGGAATGGCGTTCACAGCGGGCAGTGCCGTTATCTGCATGCCGAGGTCGTTCATATCCCTGGGCGTCATGCGCGCGGGGTTCATGGCGGGTATCGGTAGCATCACGTTGTGCATGGACGGGTCGCCCTCAATATTCACCGTATAACCGTGCGAGACCGGCCAGGGCGCATCCGTGTTCTTGCCGACCACCCATATCTGCTGGTTCTCCAGACGGTCGACCCCGTTGATACTGCCGATCCACCGGATGCGAACGCCGGCAACACAACCCCGCCCGATATGCCTGCCCGGCGCATCGATGTCTTCTTTGGCGCTGGCGAACTCAACCTCGCAGCGAATATCCTCCAGCTCGTTATCCAGTAGCGCGGCCATCAGCTCCAGCGCGTCACCGAAAACAGCCGTCTCCTGCGTGATCGCCGCCGTCAACGCCGCCCCGCCGGCGGGCAGGCCGAAACCGATCTGGTCCATGTTCCTGTCGCCGACAAAATGGAACACATCCACCGCTTCGGTCACTGTCAACTTCCGCACTTCCCGACAGTGCGCCGACACCGCGCAGGCGAGGTAATTGATATGGCCCGGGTTGATACCCGTGCCGAACAGGGACGCATTCCCTCGCTCGGCGGCATCGCGCAATCGTTGCCGCGGGCTGATACCGGCGTCGTTGCGGGCCTGGTAGTCGAGTCCCCAGCCGGTTATGAAGTTACAGGTGGTCACGACATTGATGCCGGCCGCGAGCAATTGCTCGAGGTGTCCGACGTCAGCATACAGCGGGTTGTAGCTGACACAGTCGGGCTGCAGCGCGATAAGGTCGGCAATGGCATTCGTCGCCTGAATGCCGAGCGGATCCAGCCCGACCAGCTCTCCCGCATCCCTGCCCACCTTGTCCGCGCTGTACGCATACATGCCCACCAGGTTCAGGCCCGGGTGCGAAACGATGGCCCGCACCGCCTGGCGGGCAACGCCACCGCTGGTCCACTGCACTATACGCAACGTCATCGTCTCTCCCTGCAAGATGGATATCTCAAAGTCGATCCCAGAACACGGCTTCGCGTGTGATCAACCTCACCTGCGCATCCGCCAGTAGCTGTCCCTCCTGCTGGTCCAAGGCCGCCGCAAGCTGCAAACTGCCCGAGGCCGACAGTTCCACCACCGCGCGGTACGGCAGGGTATTCGCCTGTGGGCCCAGCGCGGTGTCATCCCGCAGGTTGAGCGTGACGCGGTTGAAGCCACCGGTCGCGCCGGCGCGGGTTGCGGCCTCACGCGCCACGCCGGCATCCGCAAAAAAGCCGAACGCGGTGAAACCGCCAAGTTCACCGGGCTGGATGCGCTCCTCGCGAACCCACAGCGACACGTCGGCGATAGGGCCTGAGAAGGTTTCCAGTTCGTCCGCCGCCATGCTTGCGGAACCGGCGATGTCATCGTCGTCCATATCCGTGAACATATCATCGTCTGTGATGAAGCAGGCCACGGCGTCAAATTCAGCTGCGGCATCCGCCACCGCCGGCAGCCGCACCGGTTCGGCCTGCACATAAGCGAGCGCATGGCGCCAGAAGGTCTGCTGCATACCGAGGGCGCCGTGCCTGCGCCAGCGCCGCACGAACTCGTCGAACGTGAAACCCGGCCTGCGCCTGGCCAGGTAGATCAGTTTGAGCATGGCGTCGTCCTCCCCACCCTATGCGTCACCGGTGCCCCTCTGCCGATCCTCGCGCAGTGACGCGATATCCTGCCGCAGTGCTTTCAGCTCCGCCAGTATATGCTCCTGTTCGAACTGCAACTCGGCGCGTTCCGCCGAGGCAGAGGCGTCGTGCTCGGCCTGCATGGCCGACACGATGATGCCGATAAACAGGTTGAGCACGGTGAACGTGGTACAGATGATGAACGGTACGAAAAATATCCAGGCGGTGGGATACACGTCCATCACCGGGCGCACGATGCCCATGGACCAGCTCTCCAGCGTCATCACCTGGAACAGCGTATAGGCCGATGCCGGGATAGACCCGAACCACTCCGGAAACTCAGAGCCGTAGAGTTTGGTTGCCATCACCGAGAACACATAAAACACCAGCCCCAGCAAGAGCACAATCGAGCCCATGCCCGGCAGGGCGGCCACCAGTCCGCCCACGACGCGTCGCAGGGAGGGCACCGTCGACACCAGCCGCAACACACGCAACACCCGCAAGGCACGCAACACCGAGAGGTTACCGCCGGCGGGAATCAACGAAATCGACACAATGACGAAGTCGAACAAACGCCAGGGATCGCGGAAGAACGCCCCGCGGTACACCACCATACGGGCCAGCACCTCCAGCGTAAAAACCCCGAGAATCAGTTTGTCGAGCAGCAGCAGCACCGGCCCGGCAACAGCCATCGCCGCCGGCACCGTCTCAAGGCCCAGCGTGATGGCGTTGATAACGATCAGGACGGTGATTGCCCATTCGAATCGGCGGGATTCCACGAGGTTTTTCAGAAATGACATGCCAGCTAAATCTCAACGTTCGGTGTGGTTCGAGGTTGCGCAGACCCCCTTCTGCGGGCGGCGGGCTGCACCGGCCTGAAGACGACTGGTCGCCATCGACAGTATACGGCCTGCCGAGCGGAGGGATCAGCCCTTGCGGCGAGATCATCGCTGGACACCACGATCTTCATGCCCGAGGGCCGGGGCCGCTTTCCCCTGTTGATCTTCGCGCACGGACTGGGCTCCTCGCCGGGCGCTCCAACCGGACAGCCATCTCGCGAACGGTCACGTGGTGACCGTCAGCTGGCGCAATTTCACCCCGGGCAACGTGATCAACATCGTCCAGTGTTCTGAAGGCGGCACCGGCGGCAACGCGGTGTGCAGTTTTGATAAGGCGCTGATTCTCAGGCCGAATCCAACGGGTGATGGCTCGCTGCCACTGACAGTCATCACCGGCGACGTCGGCTCCGGTCGCCGTGACGCCACTACCGATGACTGCGTTGTGGTCGTCAACGACGGTGGCCTGCTCGGCGAGGACGCCATCCTGCGCATTCCGATCCGGTTTGCGCCCTGAACCGTTCATCGCGCGCGACCGGCGCCTGCAACCCTTCCGGGCCTGATGACGCCAGACCGATTCAGCCGACAAACCGGTAGAATATTGACCAAGGCCAATAGGAAAATGCCCATCTTCGACTACACTTGGTTACAGTTGTTCACGGTGTATCCGGATTTACGGATATCGGATTTTTGGCAACCACGATGACACAGGTAACCGGACTATGAGCCCAGCAAACCAGACCAAAACGAAATCAAAGGCGAAGACGAAGGCCAAAGCCAAGACCAAGCCAAAGGCGAAAACCAAGGCCAAGGCGAAAACCCGGGCGAAAGCTGCTTCCAAAACCAGCGTCACTCCGAAGAAAAAGCAGGACGCCTACACAGCGAAGATGAAAAAGCAGGTTGATAAACTTGGCGCCGAGATAGAGAAGCTGGAGAAGAAGGGCGAGCAGGCCACCAGGGATCTCAAGGCCGAGTATCGGGCGCAGTTGAAGCAGGCGCGCACAGCGAAGAAGAAGCTCGAGACCCGCGTGAAAAAGCTCGCCAATGCCAGCGAAGACAAGTGGGACAAAGTCAGGGATGAAGTCGAGCACGCATGGGGTGCGTTTACCAGCTCGGTGAACTATTTCAAATCCAAGTTCAAGTGATTCACCAGCGACTCTCGCGAGCGGCATCAGCACGTCATTCGCGTTTCTGAAACGTCCTTACTGCATGTTGCGGCCGGCCAGCATTGGCCGGCCTTCGACTGCAGTCTGGCGTGCCGTGGCGGCACATCGTCCATAGCAGCAATTCCACCCTGTTTCAGGTATCCCTCGATTGAACCGTGAGATGGCTCAACCGGCCTGGCAAAACCTGGATGCCAACGCGGCCCTGCGCCAACTGGCGTCTGCCGAGCAGGGCCTGGGTTCCGCAGAGGCGCAACGGCGCCTGGCCGAACACGGCCAGAATGCACTGGCGGAAAGACGCCGTCGCTCACTGGCAGCGCTCTTTCTGAGCCAGTTCCTCGATGTCATGATCGCAGTGCTGCTGGCGGCCGCGCTGATTTCCGGTTTTATCGGCGAGCCCCAGGACACCATCGCCATCCTGGTCATTGTGCTGCTCAACGCCTGCATCGGTACGGTGCAGGAGTACCGGGCGGAAAAGGCGGTGGCGGAGCTGCGCAGACTGGCCTCACCGGATGCGCTGGTATTGCGCGACGGCAAGGCGGTCACAGTGGCTGCGGTGAGCCTGGTGCCCGGCGACGTGGTCATCCTCGAAGCGGGCAATGTGGTACCCGCCGATCTCCGGCTGCTGGTGGCTGAAGACCTGCAGGCAGATGAATCGGCGCTCACCGGTGAGTCCCAGGCGGCGGAAAAACAGGTCGAGGTACAGGCGACAGCCGATCTCCCGCTGGCCGAACGCCATAATCTTGCCTTTAAAAGCAGCCTGATCACCCGCGGCCGCGGCAGGGGTCTGGTGGTCGCGACCGGACCGGATACGGAAATCGGCCGCATCGCAGAACTGCTGCAGGATGAACCCGGGGTAAAAACGCCACTACAGATAAGGCTGGCCCGGTTTGGCCGTTATCTGGCGCTGGCCGTTCTGGCGATCTGCGCCATCGTCTTCGTCGCCGGCCTGCTGCAGGGACAGCCGGCGATGGTGATGTTCCTCACTGCCGTCAGCCTGGCGGTGGCAGCGATACCGGAGGCACTGCCGGCGGTGGTGACCATATCCCTGGCCTTCGGCGCGCGAAAGCTCATCCGTCACCAGGCGCTGGTGCGCAACTTGCCGGCGGTGGAGACTCTCGGTTCAGTCACCTATATCTGTGCCGACAAGACGGGCACGCTCACACAGAACCGCATGTCAGTGGAGTGCTATTGGATAACCGGCGAGTCGCTGGCATCCCTCGCTAACCGACAGGACCCGCCTGCCAGGGAACTTGGCACGGCACTGGCCTTGAACAACGATGTGGCAGACAAGGACGGCAAGCCCGCCGGCGAACCCACTGAACTGGCCCTGTTCGAAGCCGCCGCGCAATCGGGCTTCGACAATGCGGAGCTCGAACAGACCCTGCCAAGACTCGCAGAGATACCGTTTACCAGCGAGCGTAAACGCATGACAACGTTGCACGGCGCCAGCCATGGCGTGGTCGCGTATGTGAAGGGCGCACCGGAACAGGTGCTGTCGCAGTGCATACAGGAGTTTGCCACTGACGACGCCTCCGGTTTCAACGCACGGGCGATCCTGGAGAAAGCCGATCAACTGGCAGGAGAAGGTTACCGCGTGCTGGCCTTTGCCAGGCGCGACTTCAGCGCGCTGCCGGAGCCGCCGGCCGCCGAGATCGTCGAACGCGAACTACATTTCATCGGACTGGTGGCGCTGATTGACCCGCCACGCGAGGAGGCTCCGCAGGCGGTGGCGGACTGCCTGGCCGCGGGCATTACCCCGGTGATGATCACCGGCGATCACCCGGGTACCGCCATGGCCATCGCACGACGCCTGGGCATCAGCGATGACCCACAGACTCTCATGACAGGCCAACAGCTTGCGCAGCTGTCGGACGCCCGGTTTGCCCGCAGCGTCGAACACCTGCGCGTCTATGCAAGGGTAAACCCGGAACAGAAACTGCGCATCGTCAAGGCGCTCCAGGAAAAGGGCGAATTTGTTGCTATGACCGGCGACGGGGTGAATGATGCACCCGCACTGAAACGCGCCGGCATCGGCGTGGCCATGGGCCAGAAGGGCACCGACGTGGCGCGGGAAGCGGCTGACATGGTGCTGCTGGATGACAACTTCGCCAGCATCGTGCAGGCGGTCCGCGCGGGGCGTCGCATCTTCGACAACATCCGCAAATTCATCAAATACACCATGAGCTCCAACTCCGGAGAAATCTGGACCCTGTTCCTGGCGCCATTTCTCGCCCTGCCGGTGCCGCTGCTGCCCATTCACATTCTGTGGATCAACCTCGTCACCGACGGCCTGCCGGGCCTGGCGTTTGCCGCGGAGCCGGCGGAGCCCGGCACCATGCAGCGCGCGCCCCGGCCGCCCGATGAGAGTATTTTCGCCCATGGCATGTGGCAGCACATCCTCTGGGTGGGTTTGTTCGTCGGCGGTCTTTCCCTTGCAGCCATGGCCTGGGCGATTTCCCGGGATCTGCCCTACTGGCAGACGATTGTTTTCACCGTGCTCACGGTTTCCCAGTTGTTTCACTCGCTGGCGGTGCGCAGCGAAAGCGCATCGCTGTTTCGCATCGGCCTGCTCAGCAACCTGTCCATGCTCGGCGCAGTCGTGCTGATGCTGCTGTTGCAGCTGGCGGTGATCTATACGCCGGCACTGAACAGCGTGTTTCACACCCAGCCGCTGCCGCTCCCCGTGCTCGCCGGTTGCGTACTGCTATCGTCACTGGTGCTGCTAGCCGTGGAGGTTGAAAAGTGGCTGGTGCGACGCGGCGTTATTTACCGCGAGGCGACGCTGCCAACACGCTGACCACCGCTCGATTCGCGGTTTCAACCTGTCGTCGCGGCCGGCTACCAAGGCGGGCGTCGGCCGCGCAGCCCATCAGTCCTGCATGAGATCGAACAGCCGGTGAACCTGGGTGGGCAGAGCGCGCT
Source organism: Halioglobus sp. (assembly GCA_041396005.1). Taxonomy (GTDB): domain Bacteria; phylum Pseudomonadota; class Gammaproteobacteria; order Pseudomonadales; family Halieaceae; genus Marimicrobium. Next base: position 91,365 of record JAWKZK010000017.1, on the reverse strand, counting down.
TGGCGCCCTCGAAGAACAGCGCATCGGCACCCACCACCACGCGCATCTTGTCCTTGCGCACGGCCTTGAGGATCTTTTTCACCGCCTTGTCCGCCGGCATGGCGATTTTGTCCACCAGCGCCCGGGTTTTGGCGAACACCTCCGGGTCGTCGGCGCTGCTGGCCGCCTCGTCCATGATAGCCGTCTTGATCGCCCCGGGGTGCACCACCGTTACGCCAATGCCCTGACTGTGCACTTCCGCCCACAGGGATTCACTGAAGCCCTTGATCGCCGCCTTGGTGGTTGAGTAGGAGGTTTGCGAGGGCGGCCCGACGAACGCCACCATGGAAGACAGGTTAACGATGTGTGCATCGTTCGCCTGCTGTTGCAGGTGCGGCAGGAAGAAGTGACAACCGTAGATAAGGCCCCACAGGTTGATGCCGATGATCTTCTCCCAGTCTGCCAGCGAGTGGTGCTCGAACGTCCTGGAGATGGTAATGCCGGCGTTGTTGAACAGCAGGTTTACCCGCCCGTGCCTGGCGATCACGTCCTCCGCCAGCGCCTTCATCGCCCGCTTGTCGCTGACGTCCGTGGCGTGCAGGCTGATCTTCAGGCCCTTGCCGCGCAGCAGGCGTTTGGTCTGCTGCATACCCTGTTCGTTGACATCCGCCAGCGCGAGATGGCAGCCCTGCTCTCCCAGTGCGAGCGCCAGCGCACGGCCAATCCCACTGCCGCCGCCGGTGATCACTGCGACCTTGTTCTCGAACGACTTGATGCTCACGGTTCGGTTTCTCCCGGGTGAGGGCGCGGTTTATCGCGCTTGAGACAGTCGACAGGCCCAGTTTCAGGCATCAAGCACTGCACAGCGGGACACCGACCGGGTCCTGGCAGACACCCCTGCGATTATGCTGGCCGCCGGGGCACTGTAGCAAGCGGGTCAGGGCAGCAGCCACTCGAACGCGTCGGCTGTCAGCCAGGCACGGCGGTGCCCCGCCCTGTCCAGTTCCAGCCAATCGATACTGCGCACGCTCGCGACGATGACGCCGAAGGCGGGTTGCGCTGCACGCTCACCCGTTGCGGCATACACGGGCGATCCGGGCGCCTGGGTGGAGAGGTAGTCGGCTGCCGCAGCGGTATGACGTACGCTTTCCCAGGCCTCGTCCACCGTTGCACCGGCGGTCTCAACGCGCGCGTCGACAGATACCCGCAGCTGCCAGCGAAGCGCCTCGCTCCAGAACACCAGCACCGCGGCGGGGTTTGCAGCCAGCGCCACGGCCTTCGGGCTGCGGTAATCTGTATAAAATACGAGCCGCTGATGCTGCTCAAGCACTGCTCGCAGCACCACGGTGCGGGCCTGCGGCTCGCCCTGCTCATCCACATTCGCCAGCACCGGCGTGCGCCACGCGTGGCTGCGGTCTGTCACCGCCTGCGTGAGTTGCGACCAGATGGCCCGGCGCAGTTTCTCCTCGGAATGCAACAGGAATCCCCCTTCACCCAATGCCTTATCCTACCAGCCCGACGCTCAGGAGGATGAGTGAACACAAACGGCCTCCCGCGGCGAGGCGCGACCAGGCGATCACGCTACTGGCAAACGTTATTGCGCCTCACTCTCCTGCAGCTTCTCGATTTTCTCCCGCAGGGCTTCAGCCTCGGCCGTCAACGTGGAATAGAGGCGAATATCGCCATTGCGCTGCGCCTGAAAAGCCCTGTAGGCCAGGGTTTCATGTTCTTTCTGGAATTGCTTCAAGGGGGACCGCTTGAATAAGCCCAACATACCGAATTGCCTCCACTGCATAAAATGGTCTGTGTGAAAACCTTTACGTGGGCTCGCGCCGATAAGATTCATTCGATGGCGTTTTTCACCTGGGTTTCCAACGCGCTAAGACACTGGGCTGAGGCGAACTAGGGTAACTGTCCCGGGAATAGGGAATTAGGGCAACTGTACCGGGAATAGGGCTCGAATTAAGGTAACTGTCCCCGGAATAGTAAGGTAACTGTCCCCGGAATAGAGAATAGAATTGAATTAAGGTAACTGTCCCCGGAATAGGGCTAGTGGAGGTATTTGTCACGCAACTGCTTGATCCCGGCGTCATCGAGTTTCAGGGCCGATTCGTAGAAGTGGTCGCGTGACCGGTAGTGCCGGGCGATTTCCTCGAAGCAGGCGCGGATGTATTCCGGCCGCACCTCCATGAGTGAACGCAAGAGCTCCTCGGAGACGCTCGCGCCGGTCTGGTCGGAAAACTGACCGGCGAGCTTCGTCACCTCCTGGTCTATGGGCAGGTAGCGGTTGGTCAGCATGTAGTCCTCCACAATGGTGTCCTCCGGTACGCCGAGTACATCGAGAATGAGCGCCGAGCCGAACCCGGTGCGGTCCTTGCCCGAGGCGCAGTGAATGAGCACCTGCTGGTCCCCGGCCAGCAGGAGCTGAAACATTTCCGCGTAGCGGGGCAACTGGTTGTGCACGAAATCGCGGTTGATATCGAGCATGAACTCGGACACGTTATCCACCAGGATGATGCCGTTGTGCAGGTTCTCGATAAAGCCGTGGGCACTGCCCGGGCTCACCGGCAGGCTGGCCAGCAGGTGGGTGTGCCCTTCGCCGAGGTGGGTCGGGTCCAGTTCCTGCTCTACGGCCTGTCGAAAATCGCATACCAGGGTGAGGCCGAGCCGGCGCACGCGAGCCATGTCATCCTCTGTCAGACCGGACAACTTGCTGGAGCGATACAGCTTGCCCCACTTCAGGCGGCCGCCCTCTCGGGTTTCGTAACCACCCAGGTCACGAAAATTGGGAGCGCCCTCCAGCGGCAACTGGCGCTCCGCGAGCACCACGCCCTCGCCGTGCTCCGACAGCAGGTAAAAATAGTGCCTGACGTGTTTGTCGGGGTTGGCGATCACCGCCTGTTCGCCCGTGGTCTGCAGAATCGGTGTGCCCGGATCGTCTCCCCGGTAAAAACCCTCCGGGTTGTCCGCCATGTGTACCGACACGCGCTGGCCGGGGTGAAGCGAGTGCCATGTCACGCGGTAGTCCTGCTCCGGTGTGCGTTCCACGTGGCAAGCTGACAGATCGAACAATGCTCAGACCCCCTTTTCGCCAGTGGCGAATCTGTGGGCGATCGCGTGCAGGCGGGGGATGTTTCTCTCCAGGCGCAACATGGCGCTCAACGCCAGATCCACCTGCCCGGAACCCAGGGCTCGCTGGCCCGGGCCCTCCAGTCCTGCCGCCCGGCCCACGTTGTACAGCATCCAGTTTACCCAGGCGCCCACTATGGCATCAAATGCAGGGGCAATACTGGCTTCGGCAATGGTTCCACCGGCGTCCACGTAGGCCAGCAGGAAATTCTCGAATGGCCTGAGTTCAAAATGTGCAGTGATGCCGCTCCAGTCCAGCGCCTCCATCAGCAACTCGTAGGCGGGATTAATCGGCCGTGCCGATTCCCAATCGATGAGCAGCGGCTCCCCGCTGTCACTCCACAACACATTTTTGTGGTCCAGGTCGCCATGGCTCACGGTCGTCTGGCGCGACAGGCACGCCTGGGCCGAGGGCTGTTTCCTGACCAGGGCGAGCAAATGCGCTTTGCGCTCCAGCAGGTAGTCCGCGTCCCGCACGTTTCTTTTTTGCGCCAGCGTGAGCAGGTCGGCAACGCTTTCCACCGTGTGCGGCCAGGCGGGTGGCGAGCGCAGCCCGGCCACCCGGATATCCGCGCGGTGCATGCGCGCCAGAATCCCGGCCACGGTATCCAGGTGGTAGGGCGCTATGTCGTTCTTGTCACGCGCTTTACTGCGTGTCCACGGGAACACCAGGTAACCCACGTCATCAAGCACCTGCAGGTGCTGCCCTTCCCGCGAGAGCGAGGCCAGCGCCGGTATACCACGATCGGCGAACTCGCGTGCAACCACCTCCGTGGCGTTGAGACGGGTGCGGGTGGTGGCGTCGGTGACATCCACATCCGCGGCGAACTGCTTGATGGCGTAGCTCGCGCCCGCGACATCCAGGCGCCACATGCGGTGGTGGAATCCGCCGGACACCCGGGAAGGCTCCCGATCCGGTCGGCCGAGCTGAAAGCGCTCACACAGCCGGTCAAAGTGAAACCTGTTGTTTGTCTGTGCGTTGACCACCAGTGCCCCAACGTTTCCTGCGATCCGCCATTCTAACCCGTTAGGCAGACAGCGAGGACGCAGCGGCCGCGTTGCGCCAGCGGGCGGACGTCGCATTGAACCACAAGCAGCCAGCCTGTATCGTCCAGCCTCTCAACACATCACTTAACGAGGCATTGCCCGATGCAGGACTACATACCCCCAGCGCTCGACTGGGTGCGCGAACAGGTCGAACTGTATGAAAGCAGCGGCGGCACGCAGGGCACCACGCTCATGGATACCGGTATGCCCTGCATCATCGTGACCCACACGGGCAACAAGACCGGGGGCATTCGCAAGATTCCGCTGATGCGCGTGGAGGTCGGCGGCAAGTATGTGCTCATCGGCTCAATGGGCGGACAGCCCAAAAACCCGGTGTGGGTGTACAACCTGCGGGCGAATCCGAATGTGACCATTCGCGATGCCACGCAGGTGATGGAGATGCGGGTGCGCGAAGTCGACGATGACGCGGAACGCGCACGTCTCTGGGCCGCGGCCGTTGCCGCGTACCCGCCCTACGACGAGTACCAGGCGAAGACCTCCCGCAAAATTCCCGTGTTCATTGCCGAGCCACGCCACTCATAGCGACCAGGCCCACTGGCGGAGACAGCGCGCCGCTGGCAGGCACTGCCAGCGGACTTCCCCTGCGTGTCAGAGTGCCTCGCTGAGTGCCACCAGCGTGTGATTCAACGTCTGTTCATTCAGACTGTAATCGATCGGCAGGTCGATCACGTGCACCGCGTGCTCGTCGAGGCAATGTTCGAGCGTTTGCAGCAGTTCGATTTCTGATCCTATCCGCCAACCCCGGGCGCCGTAACTCTCCGCGTAGCGCACGAAATCCGGGTTGCCATAATCCAGCCCGAAGTCCGCGAACTGCATGTGTGCCTGCTTCCACTTGATCATGCCGTAGGCGTCGTCACGCAAGATGAGCACCACGATGTGCAGGCCGAGCCTCACCGCAGTTTCCAGCTCCTGGCTGTTCATCATGAACCCGCCATCGCCGCACACCGCCACCACGGGCTTTTCCGGAAACACCAGCTTCGCGGCGATTGCCGATGGCAGACCTGCGCCCATACTTGCCAGCGCGTTGTCCAGCAATACGGAATTGCGGAATGCGGCGGGGTAGTTCCGCGCAAACCATATCTTGTACATCCCGTTATCCAGCGCGAGTACGCCGTCTGCGGGCACTGTAGCGCGAATGCCCTTGATCAGCCGTTCGGGCAGGAGCGGGAAGCCTGCCATCGCCTCTGATTCGATCTTGTGTCGAAGGTAACCCTGGCGCACTTTTCTGAAGAAGGAAAAATCCCAACCCGCCTGCCGGCTGATTTTCTCTTTCAACTGCCAGATACTGTTGGCGATATCGCCCACCACTTCGAGCTGGGGAAAGTACACGGGGTCCACGGCCGCGGAATCGAAATTCACATGAATCACCCGCTGCCCGTCGCCCTGCATAAAGAATGGCGGCTTCTCTACCACATCATGCCCGACGTTGATGATCAGGTCGGCGGCGCCGATGGCGCGGTGCACGAAATCCCCCTCCGATAGCGCGGTGTTGCCAAGGAACAGCTCGTTGTTTTCGTCCAATACGCCCTTGCCCATCTGCGTGGTGACGAAGGGAATGCCGGTCTTAGCCACAAACTCGTTCAGCATCTTGCTTGTCATCTTGCGATTGGCCCCTGCGCCGATCAGCATGAGAGGGCTGTTCGCCTGCTCGATCAGCGCGACGGCACTGTCGATCGCCTTGCGCTCCGCGATGGGTCGACGCGCGCTGCTCGCCGGCAATAGAGCAGCCGACGTTTCCTCCGCGGCGATATCTTCCGGCAGTTCAATGTGCACCGCCCCCGGCCGCTCCTCCTGGGCGAGCCGAAAAGCCTCCCTGACAATCGAGGGAATACGGTCACCACTGACCAACTGCACGGTGGATTTCGTTACCGGCCGCATCATATCGACCGTGTCTATCACCTGAAACCGACCCTGCTTGCTCGTCTTGATGGGCTTCTGGCCGGTAATCATAAGCATCGGCATCGCCCCGAGGTTGGCGTAGGCGGCCGCGGTCACCAGATTGGTCGCCCCCGGGCCCAGCGTCGCGAGACACACGCCGGGCTTGCCGGTCAGCCGACCGTAGGTGGCGGCCATGAATCCGGCGGCCTGCTCATGCCGCGTCAGGATCAGCCGCAGGGAGGATTTGCGCAGCGATTCGAGCAGGTCCAGGTTCTCCTCGCCGGGAATCCCGAACACGTACTCCACCCCTTCCGCCTCGAGGGCTTTTACAAACAGGTCTGAGGCTTTCATAGTCTCTCGTTGTCGCAACGGGGACGCGCCCCCCGCAACATCCTGAGGTTGGCCCGCGACTGCCGCGGGGCTGTCACGCTGCGTCCAGGTTGCCCTGCAGGATCACGCGCTGCGGATGCTTCGCCGCCAGCATGCCCTTCAACGTGGTCTGGTCGGAAGGTTCGCTGTCGACGATGATCATCAGCTCGCCGCGCTCGATGCGGTCCCGATACTCCTCCACGTCCTGGTTGGGCACGCTCACGCCCACCATGGTGCTGAACCAGGTGCCCAGCGCGCCGCCCAGCGCCGTGCCGGCGAGGATGGCGCCGCCGCCGAGCGTCAGCCCGAGCGCGGGATTGGAAATGGCCAGGATACTGCCGATCAGACCCATGGCGCCTCCGGTCGCTGCGCCCCGCTTCGCCGCGTCCGCGAGGTCGCTGCGATGCAACAGGTCGGGCTCGGCCACCGGGTCCAGCGCGATATCTTCCCTGGCAATGACGTGCAGGTCGTTTTCACTGACGCCGAACTCGGTGAGGTCGTCAATAATCTTGTGGGCGTCTTCCACGCCCGGGGCGAAAAAAAATAGCCGTTCTTTCACACTGTCCTCCTGGTTGAAAAGAAACCTGATGACGCCTTCTGCGGCGCTTCGCTAGAGGACCACAAGGCGCATCATGCAGGAGCTTTTCGGCCGTTTTTTGGCGCTAACCCCACCACATCTTCCTCGTTGCCCTGTCACTTGCTACGACGCAAGTACGCTAGTAGATCAAATGTCCATGCAGGCCAAAGCCGACAGGACCGGCCACCGTAAGGCGCGGCCCCTATTCTGCAGCAGCGCCGTCTGCAGGCTCGAACGCGATCGGCATGCGCTTGAAACCGTCCATGAAGTTGGAGCGCGAGTAGGTCGGCTCCGCCAGCAGGCGCAGGTCGCTCATGCGGGTAATGATTTCACTTGTCATGACCTCCAGGTTTTGTCGCGCCTGGTGCACGCCCACGCAGAAATGCGGGCCAGCGCCGAAGGTACGGTAGTGGCGCCGGCTCTTCGCCGGGTCACGGCTGATGTCGAACGCATCCGGGGCGTCGAACAGCGCCGGATCGCGATTCGGCGAACCCAGGATACACACCAGCTTGTCGCCCTCGCGGATGCTCTCGCCGGCAAACGGCATATCCCGGGTGGCGGTGCGTCGCAAGTAGATCACCGTGTTGCTGTGGCGCAGGGCCTCCTCCACCGCGGCGGTAACGCGATCCGGCTCGCGCTGCAGCAGTGCCAGCTGCTCGGGGTGCTTGATGAGCAGGTAGAACAGCCAGCCCAGCGTGTTGCGGGTGGTTTCCACGCCGCCGACGATCAGGTTCACAAAGAAGCGGCCGAACTCGCGGCTGCTGAGGCGATGACCTTCCACCTCGTTGGCCAGCATCTCCATGGTCATGCTGTCGCGCGGATCTGCCAGGTGGCTGTCGGCGAGCGCCTCGCCATACTGCAGCAGCTCCATGGAGGCGATGAACCCCTGCATGCGGTTTTCCGCGTAGTCAGGGTCGTTCGCCAGCGCCAGGGTATTGGTGAGGTCGACCACGCGGTTGAAATCCGAGTCAGGCACACCCAGCAGCCGGAACATCACCGTGACCGGCAGCGGCAGCGCCACCTCATCGATGAATTCGCACTCGCCGCGATCGATCACGCGGTCGATAATCTCCCGCGCGATCGCCTCGGTGAGCGGGCGGCGCGCGGCAATGCGCTTCGGGCGGAACGCGTAGTCCACCAGGCTGCGGTACAGGCGGTGGCGCGGCGGATCCATAAAGGTCATGCTCTCGCGCTGCTCGGCCAGGAACTCCTCGGGGAAATCCTCCAGCAGCGGGCCGAACTGGTTGCTGAAACTGGCGGGCGTCTTCAGCACGGTATCGATGTCTTCCGCTTGCAGCACCAGCCAGTGGCCGCCAGCCGCGTGATCATCCTCCTGCCACACGATACGGTGCGCGGCGCGCAGGCGCGCGATCTCCTCGCGCGGCGTACCGCTGGCGAAGTTATCGAGGTGCAGCAGGCCGGCGTGCGGACAGAGAGACATGGCGAGATCCTTGGGGGGGCGCGAGCCGTTATACTAGCAAGCCCGCCGCAGGCACGCGGCACACTCAGTTCAAGGATTCAGCATATGGCGCAGTGGCAGGACAAGGTGGCCGTGATCACGGGCGCCGGCAGCGGCATCGGCGCAGGGCTCGCCGGCCACGCCATCTCTCGGGGCATGACGGTGTACGCCGCGGATGTGGACGAGGCGGGCCTGGCGCGGCTCGCCAGCGAGCTCGATAGCGAACGGCTGTTCTGCGCGGTGCTGGATGTCTCCCGTGGCGACCAGCTGGCGAATCTGGCGGAGCGCGTATTCCGCGAGGAAGCAGGGCGAAGTGAACCTGCTGTTCAATAACGCCGGGGTGCTGGTTGACGGCAAAGAGCTGGGAGCGCAGCGAGCAGGACGCTGGCGCTGGATACTCGAGGTCAATGTGATGGGCGTGGTGAACGGCATCCGCGCTTTCGTACCGCGCATGCTGGCGCAGGGCACGCCGGGGCGTATCGTCAATACCTCGAGTATCGGGGGCCTGCTGGCGGGCGGGCAGTTTATGGCGCCGTACCAGGGTACCAAGCATTGCGTCACGGCAATCACGGAGTCCCTGTTCCGCGAGCTGGCCCTGGAAGCCGCACCCGTCACCGCTTCGGTGCTGTGCCCGGGCGAAGTGGCCACCGAGATCTGGCGCTCCGATCGATTGCGCGCAGAGGCAGAGCGCAACCGGCTGGGCAGCGAGACCGAACAGGCGTTCCACGACGCCGTGGCGGGCAGCGTTGACGCGGGGATGGACCCGCGCGATTTCGCGGCGCTGGTTTTTGCCGGGATCGAAAGCGACACCTTCTGGTTGATACCGCAGAAAGCCCTGAAACCGCTGGTGCAGGCCCGTTACCAGGGCATTGAAGATGAAAGCAACCCTCTCCCACTCACCTGAGGTACATACCGGCATGCTCACCCTGACCATTACCAGAGAGCCCGTGGAACTTTGCAAACTGTTGAAGTTTGAGGGCGTGGTACCCACTGGCGGCGAAGCCAAACTGCTGATCGGCGATGGCCAGGTTAAGGTCAACGGGACAGTGGAAACCCGCAAGCGCAGAAAAATCATGGGCGGCGACACCATCGAGTTTCGCGGCGACACCTTTACTGTCAACCTGGTGTCGCAGAATGCCGAGTGACGCCTGGCCGAATTCCCGAACCCGGCAAGCCTCTCGCCTGCGATCGGACCCTGTGGAATAATCCGGTGCGGTGCAACGCGCGTGCCGCACTGCTGTCCGGACACGTTTCAGGCTTGCGCAGAAGCAGCACGGAGCTGGAACATGGATAAAAAAGTCAAGGACGTCTCCTCAAAGCACGTGAACCCCTTCCGCGAAAGCGAGGACGACGAGCAGGACGCCCGACAAATCGTCGTGGATGAAGCCTCGCGGCAGTTCGTGTTGCAACTCGCGTCCGACCTGCAAAAAGGTGACTTTGATCTGCCGCCTTTCCCGGACACAGCCATGCGCGTGCAGGAATGCATACGCGATCCAAACTCCGACAACAAATCCCTCGCCGCAATCGTGGCAACCGAGCCAGCGCTCGCCGCGCGACTCATGCGCATGGCCAACTCGGCGATGATGCGTCGCGGCCCGATCGAGGTCACCGATATCCCCACGGCGATTTCCCGCGTGGGCATGGACATGGTGCAGAACGCGGCCACCTCCTTCGCCGCGCGCGAGGCCTTCAAGGCGCCGCCCGGAAGCCCCTGCATTGGCGAGCTGAAACAGCTACGCCGCCACAGCGTGACCGTGGCATCGATTGCGTACCTGCTTGCCCGGCACGTCAAGAGCATCCGCAAACCCGACGAGGCGATGCTGGCCGGCCTGTTGAGTTGCGTGGGCAAGTTCTACATTTTCACCCGGGCCGCCGATCACCCGGCGCTGTTTACCGACCGCCCGGCGCTGGATCGTCTGATTGCCCAGTGGCACACCGGCGTGGCGCGCGCCATCGTGGAATCCTGGCATTTTCCCGAGAGCATCGTGCTGGCGGTGGACGAACAGGAAGTCAAGGAGCGCAATCGCAGTGGCTCGGCGGACCTGAGCGATCTCCTGTATGTCGCCAACATCACTGCGCGCGCCGGCATCAAGGCCGCAGAGCACCTCGGTGACCTGGACTCTCTCGCGCGCATGCGCATGGATGCGAACAATCTTCACCGCATACTGGCCCATAGCGAGGATGAGGTTCAGTCGATGGTCTCCGCGATGAGCTGATCAGAGCCATCGCCCGGCGCCGGGGCACCGCCACGCCGGTCCAGCCTTAATTCGCCTCAACCTCCACCACCGGCACCGTGGACAGCCCGAGCGCCGTTGCGCCGCCTCGTCGCCCAACAGCTGTGATGCGAAGAATCGCACACCGTAAGCTGCGGTGATGTCGCGCGCCAGTTGGTTATCGAGATACGTGAAGGCTTCTCCCGGCACCGTCTGTCGCTCACCGTCTCCGCAGCCGGCGCCGAATTCCGGCACAATGCCCGCGATGTCGGAGAACGACCAGTGTCCGGCATCGGCTATTTCCACTTTCCACGCGGGCCCTGGCGCCGCCGCAAAGTTCGCGCGCAGCACCGCGTTGCCCAGCTCGCCGATACTGTTGTCTTCGCGAGCCACCATCATCAACATCGGCTGCTCGATGTTGGCCACCGCCACGCCGGGCAGTACCGGGCTTTCCACCGGTGCGGCCATGATCAGACCGGCCTTGAAGCGCGCATCGTCCTGCAACACCTTACCGGCGGTCACCGCGCCATAGCTGTGCCCCGCTACGCCAATCCTGTCGGCGTCAAAGCGCCCCTGCAGGGATTCAGGCAATGCCGGCGAATTACTGATCAGCAACTCGTCGAGCACGGCGATCACATCACTCGCGCGGGTTGCCAGGAACGCCACGTTGATCATGGCGCCGGCATCAAACAGGGTGTTCATGGCGTGATCGGGAGCGGCAACCGCGATGCCGTGACTTGCCAGGCGTTCAGCCAGGGAGAACGAGGAGTAGCGGGTGCATTCGAAGCAGTGCGAGAAAATCACCAGCGGCAGTTTCCCGGGCGATGCCGCGGGCTCAGGGGCCGCGCTCGAGACGGTATCGCGCCGCGTGCACTGCGCGGGCGCGGAATCCAGCAAGCCCTGCAGGGCATCCCGTTCGCCATCGCTCGCGGCGAAATCGAGCAGGCGTTGCGCCGGTCCTTTCTGCGCCGCCGGATACCAGAGCTCCACCGTCAGCATTCTGCCTTCGCTGGCATTCAGCACGCTGATGGTGCGGTTGCCTACCGGAAAGGGCCCCTGCTCATCGTAGCTGAGCGGGCCTGCGGTGGCGCTGTCGCTGCCGTCCGAGCAACCGTGGACCGCGCAAAGCAGGAGGATCATCAAGCCGATGCGATTCTTGAACATGCGAGGTTCCTTATTCTCTGTGTTGCGGTCCGGCGGTTTGCGCATGGGCCGGCGCCCGACACCGGGTGACCGTGACGGGCTGCTGCGATCACTATAACAAGATTCGCATGCGCCATCGGAACGGGAGTTTGTTAATCTCGGCGTTCCAGTCACGGACGCCGACCATCGGGATTTACAGGATGCAAGCAAGCGACAGCACCATGATGCGCCGGTACGGCCCCTGGGCCTTGATAGCCGGCGCCTCGGAGGGCATAGGCCTGGCCTTCGCCGAACAACTGGCGGCGCAGGGCATCAACCTCGTGCTGCTTTCGCGCAGCGCCGACAAACTGGCACGTGCCCGGGCGCGGATCGAGGCACAGCACCCGGTGGCCATCGAGTGCATCAGCGCCGATCTCAGCCACGACGACGGGTTCTCAGACGTGGTCGCGCGTACGGAACATCTGGAGATCGGCCTGCTGGTGTACAACGCCGGCGCGGTGCACGGCGCGCAACGATTCCACGATCAGCCGGTAGCGCACGCGCTCGGGCTGATCAACCTGAACTGCCGCGGCCCGGTTTTATTCGCTCACCACTTTGGCCAGCGCATGCGCGAGCGACGGCGCGGCGGCATGCTCTTCTTGTCTTCCCTGGCCTGTGTGTCGGGCAGCTCCTATATCGCCGCCTACTGTGCCACCAAATCCTTCGACACGATTTTTGCGCAGTCTCTCTGGCATGAGCTGGCGCCGGACAACGTTCACGTGCTGTGCCTGGTTGCCGGTAAAACCCGCACGCCTGCGATGGCCGAATCCGGCCTCGAATTCGAACCCGGGCAGGAGGGCGTGATGGAGGCATCCGAGGTCGCCAGCGAGGGTTTGGCACACCTGGGTGATGGGCCCGTCTGGATTGCAGGAGAGAACAACCGTGCGGCCGCCAGCGTGCTGAAATCGCTGGGGGCAGCGGAGCTTGTTGAAATCATGAGTGAGGCGACGGCGGCGCTGTACGGAAAGCCTTATGTGCGCGTTGCCGGCGTATGACGCCTGGACCTCCAATCGCTTCGACGGCCGGGTTTATCTCCGGATAGACGGCAAACGGGACACCTGCAAGCGCAGAAGGCCACCCTGTTCAAGCGGTGTTAATGCCGCGAAAACGCGGGTGACAGCGCAGGAGCGCGCGACTTATAGTTACCCTCAATTCGCCACCCGCTAGTTTGCGCTGCCATGACATTTCGAGGATCACTGTTTCTCGCACTCGCCCTGTGCGGCGGCCTGGCCGCCTGCGGCAGCCAGGCCGTATATACCGGTGAAAGCTTTTCCAGCGACAGCCCCTTCAAGCTGCGCGTGGATAGCGACATCGATGCCGTGTGTGAGAGCGCGCGGCGGGCGCTGCTGGGGCAGGGCTACCTGATAGATAAAGCCAGCAGCGAGACGATCAGGGCGCGCAAGGCCACCCGGCGCGGCGACAGCCAGAGCACGTTCATTGAGATGAATGTCGTCTGCCTGCCCGAATCCCGCGGGAGCACCCTCTTCGCAACCGGCCTGCTGAGCGAGTACGCGCTGAAGAAAAGCACCAGCTCCGCCAGCGTGGGCGTGAGCGCGCTGGGCTCGATCTCCGTACCCATCGGCCAGAGTGCCGATTCGCTGGTAAAGGTGTCTGAGGAGACGATCGACGACAAGGAATTCTACCAGCGGTTTTTTGCGGCGGTGACCAGCATTCTGGAGGAACGGCAGCCGCCCCGGCCGGCCGCTGAACCGGTAGCTCCTGCCCCGCCCGCACCCGATCAACAGACAATGCAGCGGGCTGTGCCCGCGCCGGCGCTGGAACCCATCGACCTGGAAACACTGCCCACCCGCAGGCCGGACACGCCGCTGAGCCCGCTGGCGCTCGAGGCCATGCCGCGGGACGCGACCGAGCAGGCCGCGGACGTCACGGCAGCCAGCGCGGACAGAGTTTCGGGGGGCGCGCCCGGACCCGGGGAACCGCCGAACGCGGAGGGCGCCCTGAATCCGGAAGAAGTCGTTCCACTGGAACACGCCCTTCCACCGGAAGAGGAGCTCACCCCCGGGGAGGCTCTCGAACCGCACGGGACGGTGAAGCCGGAGGAGGCTTTAGAACCCGAGGAAGCGAACCCGGATGCTGCACCGGAGTCGCTGCAACCGATTATCGAGGAAACCGAGGAATCGTCGTTGCCGCTGGATGCGATAAAGCTTCTCGACGTGTAGGCGATCAGCGGGCGATGAGTGCCCGGCAGCCACCGCGTTTCTACTCGCTCTCCCCTTCGGTCTCAATACCCATTTCTTCAAAATCGAAGTTATCCAGCGCTTCCTCGTCGTCCATTTCGCAGATGACTTCCTCGGACAGCTGCACGGCGTCTTCCGAGCTATCCGCACAGGCGGCTGCCTGCGCCTCGCTCACCGCGGTTTCCTCATCGGCCACCAGCCCGACGTTGAACGCGGCGTAGCCGGGCAACATAAACTGGTTCAGCGCCATGCCGAGGATTTTCCCCGAGTAGGGCGACAGCACGTCAAACGATTCATTTGTCAGCGGATTGGCGATGGTGCCGAGTTTGTCGCCCTCGCGCACGCGCTTGCCCACCTCAACTTCCGAAACAAGCAGCCCGCCGTAATTCACGCGGACCCAGCGTGAGCGATAAAACACCGGCTGCGATTCGCCAACAGACCACAGGCGCCGCGTCATCTTGAGTGCGCTCATGACCGTCTCGATGATCTCGATTCCTTCGTCTATGTGTTCCTGCTGCAGTGTGCCGGGCTCGCCGAGTTCCAGCGCCACCGCGGGTATGCCTTCGTTGGTGGCCGCGCTGCGCAGGTTGCCACGCAGCTTGCGGCTATGCAGCACCGCCGTGGAACCAAACTTGGTAGTGAAATCCAGCACCTCGGGAATTTGCAGGTTGGCCCGCACCTGCGGCATGTTCGTGCGGTTCATTGACCCGGTGTGCAGGTCGATGAGCAGATCGCAGTGACGCACCACTTCCGTAAAGAAGGAGTGCGCAATACGCGACGCGGAACTGCCGTATACGTTGCCCGGGAAATAGCGATTCAGGTCACGCCGGTCTGGCAGATAGCGACTGGCGCGGGTAAAGCCGAACAGATTCACAATGGGCACGCCGATCACCGTGCCGTAGAGGTCCTGCGCAGACAGGTCGCTCACCACCTGCCGTACGATCTCCACGCCGTTGAGTTCATCGCCGTGAATGGCTGCGGTGAGGCACAGGGTGGGGCCAGGCTTCTCGCCATGAATCACGTACACCGGCGTTTCCAGTTTACTGCCGTAGGATGTCTCGCTGGCCAGCCAGAACACTCTGCGCTCTTCTCCACGCAGCACCTCTTCACCGAGTATGGAGAACGTTTGCTCCTCAATGGGAGCGGGCTCCGGCTCCGGTTGCGGCTCTTCCCCGGGCTCTGTCTCCCCGGGCTCTGTCCCGGCGCTCGCGTCCACCGCTGCCTGCGGCTTGACCTGGGGCCCGGGCTGCAGCGCAGCTTGCGGCGCCAGCGGCTGCTCGCGCGCCGGATCGACAGGCGCGGCTGCGGGCGGCTCATCTTCTGCGCCCTCGTGTGGCACAGCGACGGCGTCGATGACCGCGGCCTGGCTCCCGGCCATCCCGCCGTCATCCCGGTCGGCGTTGACCGCAGGCGCCAGTACAGCCAGCAACAGGGCAAAAAGGGGGAGCGTGTAACACCGGCTGCCACGGCGCAAAGCGATCCCCCTGCCGACCGCGATGCCACTGCAATGACGGGCCGCGGCGGGCTGCTCTGCTTCGCCGGCTGGCGATGTTCTGGGGATTTCGATGTGACCTGACTCTACGGCGGCAATGACGTTCAAGGGTGATCCAGACGCGGCGTGTAAAAACGCCCCCAGTATAAAGGGCATTCAGCCCGAATGTCTCTGCGCGCGTACCGCCACACCGCGCTAACTGGCGCCGCCGTCGATACGGATATTCTGCCCATTGATAAAGCCTGCCCGGGGGCTTGCGAGATACGCCACGAGGTCGGCCACCTCCTCGCGTTCGGCAATGCGACCGCAGGGATTGGGAAAGTCTCGTTCGACAATCAGCTTCACCACGTCCTCCCAGCTCTCGCCGCGACCCAGCTTCTGCGCCAGGCGCCGGTAGCCCGCCTCTACCTGTTCGGTTCGCACATAGCCCGGCGACACGGTATTGACGGTGATTCCCGTTCCCGCGAGTTCCTGCGCCAGGCTGGTACCCATCGTGGCCAGTGCGCTCTTGGCGGAGTAATAGGCCGGCCGGGCCGCCGCTGGCCGGAACGTGCCGACGGTTCCCAGGTTGATAACGCGTCCCCAGCCGCGAGCACGCATGCCGTTCACACAGCCCCGTGCCAGCCGCACTGCGGACAGCACATTGATCTGGTACATCTCCAGCCACTTCGAGCTGTCCGCCTCGTCCCAGCCGTGGTTATCGGTCGTGCCGTAATTGTTCACCAGGATATCGACCGACAGGCCCAGGGCGGCGATTTCCGATAACACCTGGTCACAGCCGGCCTCGGTTGCGACATCGCCACACACGGCCAGGCCCCGCGGCGGCGCGCTGCCATTGCCATGATAGATCACCCGCGCGCCCTCCCGGGCGAGAGTGTCAGCAATCACTTCGCCGGTGCGGCGGTCACTGCCGCTGACCAGGGCGGTCCTGCCTTCCAGTTCCAGGTTCATCGCGATGCTCTTTCAGGTTACCAATCAGAGTCGTCCGGACCCGGGGACTTTACCGCTAATCCGGCCCCCGGCACCAGCAGGCCATCCGCTGTTTGACGCCTGGCGAACCCCAGGCAAGCTGTATTGACCTGCCACACCGCCTCATCTAAGCTTGCAGGTACTTAAAGGCATATTCTTCGGAAGGATGCGAACGCATGATAAAAAGCGCGTGGAACAAGATTCTCCTTGTCCTGGTCGGCATTACCGCCCCGGCCATGCTGGCGATGGCGCAACCGACCCCGACACCTTCCATGACACCGCCACCCACCATGACCCCCGCCCCACCCGGTGGCGCTACTGCGGTGCCCATCGGTTCCGAGGCCGTAGCCGTTGCAGCCTTTCTCGTGGCCATGGTGGCCATCTGGTTCATTCTGCGAAAAAAGCCCACCCACTGAGCAACCCGTGCGTTTCCCGGGTCAGCCCTGCGCAGGGCTGAGGCCAGCACACCCGGCTGATTCACGCAACGCATGAACCTGTTCCTGGCTTACTATCTGGTAGGCCTGTTCTTCCTCGTCATTGCATTTCCTTTCGGTTTTCACACACTACCTCACCAGCCCGACCGCGGCTGGGCCGCTGCCCGCGTCCTGGGTATCTGCCTGGCGGCGTTGCTACATCGGGCGCTTGCCTCCACCGGGCTGGAGCCCTGGTCCACGGTGATGCTGGCAACGGCGCTGCCGCTGGCTCTGGTCGCGTGGCTCGCCTGGGCGCTGCGACACCGCCTGGCCATCATTCGCTGGTTTCGTGGGTCGTGGAAGACACTTCTGGGCCTGGAACTGGTGTTTGTGTGCACCTTTGCTGCGGCGGCGGTGCTCACCGCGCATGACCCCGCCATCCACGGCACCGAGCGGCTGATGGATTTTGCGATCCTGCAGGCAACCGGCGCGGCGCAGGCCTTTCCGCCCGTCGATCCCTGGCTCGCCGGGGAAACCCTCAATTATTACTGGTTCGGGCACCACATGGCGGCTCTCCCCGGCGCACTCGGCGGTATTCCCACACCGGTGCTCTACAACCTGGCGCTGGCCGGCTGGTTCGCCATGCTGGTACAACTGGGCTGTGCGCTGCTGTTGACAACCACCGGCTCCCTTCGCCAGTCCCTGCTGGGCGGCCTGGTACTGGGCTTTGGGGGCAGTCTGTACCCGTGGCTGCATCTGGGCGGGCCTGACACCCTCGACAGCGTGCTATTTGAGAGCGCGCGCGCCATTCCCGGCACTATCACGGAATTCCCCGCCTACAGCCTGTTCACAGGTGATCTGCATGCCCACGTGTTACTGCTGCCGGCTGTGCTGTGTTTCCTGCTCTGGCTGCAGGCGGATCGCGCGGGCGTGCCGCGTGCCATCGCGCTGCTGGTGCTGAACCTGCTGCTGGTGGCCACTACGCTCGGCAACCCATGGAACCTCGCCGCCATGCTCACGCTGTTCGCCGTTATCTGGGCGTTGCGCTGCACCGCATTGCCCTGGTGGTCATGCCTGCCCACACTGGCAATGCTGCCCCTGCTGTGGCCGGTATCCGGGCAGGGCGTTGCGCTGGCCTGGGTGCCCTATCACCAAACCAGCCCGCTGCCGGACTTCCTGCTTCAGTGGGGCGTTCCTGCACTGCTGCTGCTCGGCCTGCTCGAGAGTAACGCTGCCCGGGCTGCCCTGCGGCGCTGGTGGCCACTCTTCCTGGCGCTCGCGGCGCTGATGGCGATCACACCCGCAGCGGCGCTATGCCTTGCCCTCTCATTGCTGTTGTTGATGGGCCATGATCGCCGGTGGTCACCGTGGGTGGCAGCCGCAATCAGTGGGCTGTTATTGCTTACGCTGCCGGAACTGGTTTACATCAAGGATGGTTACCCGCCGCCTTATCAGCGAATGAACACGGTATTCAAGTTCTCCTATGCGGCATGGCCACTGCTGGTGCTGCCGGCGATGCTGGGCGCGCTGCGACTGCTGGAACCGCCAGGCAGGCGGTTGACGCTCGCATTTCGCGCGGCTCTGCTGCCACTGATCGGCGCGCTGTTTATCTACCCGGCGCTGGCCCTGTCGCAGCGCCTGCAGCATGCCGTGCCGACACCCTGGTGGGATGGCGTTGCCGCCCTGCGGTTTGCCCATCCCGGGGACATCGCCCTGATTGGCTGGCTGCAGCAACGGCTGCAGCCCGGCGACACCTGCCTTGAGGCGCCGGGGGAGTCCTATACCTGGTCGGGCCGCGTGTCTGCGCTGACCGGCTGCGCCACCCTGTTGGGCTGGAAGAACCATCAGGCCCTGTGGCGCGGTGACCGGGTGAATCTCGAACAACGCGAGGCTGACATCGACACGCTCTACCAAACCGACAGCCCGACCGAATTCGAACGACTCCTGCACCAGTATCGTATCGACTGGATCATTGTGGGGGAGGCGGAAATCGATCGCTACGGTCCGGCACGGCCCGTCTTCTGGGCAACATCGCTGGAACTGGCGCACGGCAGCGGCGATTCCAGTATTTACCGGGCCAGGCGGCTGTGACCCACCCGGCGGACCCACTGTCGCAACAGCTGCGGGAACTACCCGCCTTTCGCGCCCTGCTACGCGGCATCGAGTGCCGCCTGTTCAACGCAGCGGGCCCACTGCCGCAGCCACAGCTTGACCTTGGCTGTGGCGACGGCCATTTCGCGCAACTCGCTTACCAGCGTCCGCCCACCGTAGGAATCGATGTGGACACGGTACGATTGCTTGAAGCCAGACACAGGGGCAGTCACCGCCTGCTGCTCAGGGCCCAGGCACAATCGCTGCCACTACCGGATGCCAGCATGGCCAGCGTCACCGCCAATTGCGTGCTGGAACACATCCTGCCGCTCGAGCTCACGCTCAGCGAGGTGTTGCGCGTATTGCAGCCCGGCGCTCGCTTTCTGTTCGGCGTTCCCAGCCACCGGTTTGCAGACATGCTGCTCGGCGCGACGCTGCTGCGGAAGGTTCGCCTGCGACGCTGGGCGGAGGCCTACGGACGCTGGTTCAACCGACACTCAGAGCATCATCACGTCTACTCGCCGGACGAGTGGGTCACGCGCCTGGAAGAACACGGTTTCACGGTGGAACATTGGGAATACTATATGACCGCCGCGGGATTGCGCGCCTTCGACCTCTGCCACTACCTGGGACTTCCGCGCCTGCTGAGCTATCGACTCACCGGTCGCTGGGTGATCCGCCCGATCGGCCCGGTCAACCGGCTGTACGACGCATGGCTGCGTCCCCACTTCGAGGCCGCCGCTCCCGACGCGGGCGCCTATATTTTCTTCCATGCACGCAAGCCGAATGCCTGAGCGCGCACCAAACCTTGTTCGCTGGCAGCACGAAGCCTGGCTGCTCGTTGCGGTCGCCCTGATCGGCCTGGGCATTGCGCTGCGCGTGACATCGCTGCAGTGGGACGCCGGCGCGCTGCTGCATGCCGATGAGCGCTACCTGCTTCTGGTATTGACGGCGCTGGACTGGCCGACATCGCTCTGGCACTACTTCGACAGCGCAGACTCACCGCTCAACCCCTTCAACCTGCAGGAAACGGCCGCGTACGTTTACGGCACACTCCCATTATTCCTCGCCAAGCTGTGGATAGATGCGGGCGGCGCGGTGGGCATCACGGACGCCGCCCTGTACGCGCGAGGGCTGGCGGCCGTTGCCGACAGTATCGCGATACTGGTGGTGTTCCTGCTTGGCCGCGACACGTTCAGCTATCGCTCGGGGCTGCTGGCGGCGGTGTTCTACGCCCTTGCGGTGCTGCCCCTGCAGCTGTCGCATTTCTTTACCGTTGATCCGTTCCTGAATCTGTTTCTGCTGCTCTGCCTGCTACTGGGCCTGCGGCTGGCCGGAGGCGGCAGGACCCGCGATGCGTGGCTGCTCGGGGTATTCTGGGGTGCCGCGCTGGCGAGCAAGCTCAGCGCACTGCCATTCTTCCCCGTGCTGCTCGCGGCGAGCCTGCTCAGCGCGCGCGGCGCGGGGTGGCGTCAGGCGACACGCAATCTGTGCTACGCGCTGGCTGCGGCCGCGCTGGTATTCCGGCTGTTCCAGCCCTACGCCTTCTCCGGCCTTTTCGCACTCGATCCGCGCTTTCTGGACGCCCTGCAGCACCTGCGATCCTTGCAGGGCCTCGACGCACAGATGCCGCCATCCATTCAGTGGGCGGGCCGCAGCGGCCTGTGGTTTCCGCTGGAAAACATGGCGCTGTGGGGGCTGGGTCTGCCACTCTTCCTGGCAGGCCTCGCCGGCGGGGTACTCGCAGCTGTTCAGGCCTGGCGGGGTCGGCAGGCAGGACCCTGTCTGTTACTGCTGTGGTTGTTGACGCTGTTCGCCGTGGTCGGTCTCAGTTTCAACCCGACGCTCCGCTACCTGTGGCCGGCCTACGGCGTGATGGTGCTGCTGGCCGCGCATTACCTGCTGTCACTGCAGGGCGCAGGACTCTGGCGTTTTCTGCCACTCGCACTGGTGCTGCTGTGTACACTGCTCTGGGCGCTTGCATTCACGGGTATTTATCGCACCACCGACACGCGCATTGCTGCGAGCAACTGGATTGCAGCCAACGTTCCCGCTGACGCCGTACTCGGGGTGGAGTACTGGGATGATCCCTTGCCCGTCGCGATTCCCGGGAGATTACAACACCCGTATCGCCAGACCGTGCTGGACGTCACCGGCCCCGACACCGTCGACAAGCGACAGCGCCTGCTGGCAGGCCTGACGGAGGCGGACTATGTCATCCTCAGCAGCCCGCGTGGCTATGGCTCCATGACCCGGCTGCCCGCGCGCTACCCGCTGATGACCCGCTACTACCAGGCACTGTTCGACGGCATCCTGGGCTTCGAGCTGGTCGCGCGTTTCACCTCCTATCCCACACTCGCGGGCTTCACTATTCGCGACAATACCGCCGAGGAGGCGTTCTCGGTGCACGATCATGCGCCGGTATACATCTTCGCCAGGGGGGTGGGGTTTTCGACGGCTGCATTACAGGACGCGTTGGCATCCGTGGCTCTCCCCGGGGACGCACCGCATGTCGCTGCGTCAGTGACACCCATAGTCCCCGCGCTTGCGCCTGTCACGCTCGCGGGGATTGCCGAGGCGAGCCTGGAGAGTCACTTGCATTTGTTGCGCTGGGTGCTGCTGCTGTGGTTGCTCGCCCTTACCGGCAATGCGCTGTGCCAGTGGATCTGGCCGGGCAGCCAACTGCCCGGCAGGGCTGTGCTCATCGCCGGGGGCGCGTACCTGTGCGCCTGCGGAATGAACAGTGGTGCGTGGGATGCCGAGCTGGGTAGCCGGTTGATGCTGGCGGCGATGCTGATCGGTGCTGCGTGTATTCTCTACCAGAGGGGAGCACGACCCGCAGCCGGACGGGGCTATCTCCAGGCGGGCGTATTCTGGGGCTGTTTCGCGTTCTTTGTGCTGTTGCGCGCGCACAACCCGGCCATCGAGTGGGGCGAGCGTCCCATGGATTTCGCCATCCTCAATGCCATGCTGCGCACCGACAGCCTGCCGCCGCAAGACCCGTGGTTCGCGGGCGAGACCCTGAGCTACCACGCCTGGGGCCAATACGTGATGGCCTATATGGGCCGCCTCGCCGGCACACCGCCGGCGATGCTGTACAACCTGTCCGCTGCGCTGGTTCCCGCACTCGCCGCAGAGCTGTTTTTCTGGGTGATTTACCAACTGACCGCGGGCAGTCAACAACGCTGCTGGCCAGCGCTGCTGGGTACGGTGCTCGTGCTGTTCACGGGCAACCTGTCGTTCTGGGTGGGACAGCCAGCGTTGTCCGGCCTGACCTTCATGGATTTCTGGAATGCCAGCCGCCTGGTTCCTGGCACCATCAACGAGTTTCCGTTCTGGACTTCGGTGTTTGCCGACCTTCACAGTCACTTCATCGGCATGCTGTTCTCGGCTATGTTTCTCGCGGCGCTGGTGCTTTTCTTACAGCGCAGAGACCGACGTATTGCAGCTGCCGGGCTGTTGGCCTTCGCGCTGGCCTGCCTCGCGCTCACCAATAGCTGGGCTGCGCCCGTCTACGCGACACTCCTTATGGTGGCCGTACTCATGGCATCGGATCCGCAGCACTACAGGCTGGCATTCGGCACCGTGCTGGCAAGTATTGTGCTGGCGTTGCCCTTTGCCAACCTGCCGGGCAACACGCTGGCCATCGGCTACGTCGCCACGCCCGTGAGCCTGGCGCAGGGCCTGCTGATTTTCGGTCCGTTCCTCGCCATTCTTGCGGTATGGAGCCTGCTCGGGCAAACGCTGCGGCAACGCCTGCTACTACTGCCCTTCGCGGTGCTCCTGATGACCGTCCTGGGCGGACTGCAGGGCCTCGCTGCGGGCGTGCTGCTGCTGATGACGGGCAAACTCAGACACCAGCCGCGAAGCGCCGACACCGAACTGGCAGGAGCAATCGCCCTGTGCGCCTTGCTGGTGATCATCGGCAGCGAGTGGTTTACCCTGGTGGATCGCATGAATACGGTATTCAAGTTTCACTTCGAAGCCTGGATACTGCTGGCACTGGCAAGCGCCGTGGCGCTGGCGCAGCTCAGTCGCCACCGCAGCTACCTGGCGCCGCTTGCGATACTGCTGCTGCTCGGACTGCCCACCTCGCTGCACTCGCTGCTGGCGTGGTGGCAGAATCCGCGCATTGCGACGTCCGACACGACTCTGGACGGTCTCGCGCATCTCATTCAACAGCAGCCTGACGAGGCGCTTGCTATTGCGTGGCTGCAACAGCGCGTGCCCGGACAGCCGCCCATACTGGAGGCCTTCGGGCCGGCCTATGGGCCGCACGCCCGCATCTCCGCCGCTACCGGCCTGCCCGCGTGGCTCGGCTGGGCACATCACGTGTCACAACACGGGCACGACCGGGCGCAGATCGAGGCGCGCAGGGAACAGGTGCAGGCCGCCTATACCACACTGGCGGGCGCGCAGGAAATCGCCCGCCTTGGTGTACGGTACGCCATCCGCTGCGGGCTAGAATGGGCAACCTACGGGCCGGACACCGGGAAGTACTGGCGCGCCGCGGGATGGCAAACGGTTTTCAGCACACCGGGGTGCGAGATATGGGACATCGGCGGATGAGGCAACATGCATAGAGGGCTGGAAACCGGCAAGCGCGACGCGTTGCTGCTGGCGTTCCTGCTGGGGGTCGCCGCTACCCTGCGCCTTTATCAGCTGGGCGACTCGCCGTTCCATCACGACGAATCACTGCACGCGTTCTTTTCCTACCAGCTGTGGCAGGGCGAACCCTATCGCTACGACCCCGTGTTTCATGGGCCCTTTCTCTACTGGACCAACGCACTGGTCTACAGCCTGCTGGGGGCCAGTGATTTCACCGCGCGCCTGCTGCCGGCGCTGGCTTCCATCGCACTCCTTCTGCCTGTTTGGTCACTGCGGGAAGAGTTGGGCCGCGTCGGCTGGAAAGTCGCGGCGCTGTTCCTGCTCTGCTCACCCACCTACGTGTACTACGGTCGATTCCTCGCCCACGACAATTACTGCGCGCTGTTCAGCCTGTTGTTGCTCACGCTCGCAATCGGCTACCTGCACAGGCCGACCGCCTGGCGAACGCTGCTGATCGGCGCGGTTGCGGGACTGTTTCTCGCGACCAAGGCGGTGTCCTACCTGTTTTTCGCTACCGTTGCACTGTTCGCGCTGCTGGTTTTCGCCCTTGACACTTTCGCGCCCGAGCTGGATCGACGCCGCATGCGCGACAACACCCTGCAGTGGCTGCGCTATCGCTGGCGGCACTGGGGGCTGGCGCTGCTTGCTCTGCTGGCTGCCTACAGCGCCCTGTTCACCTCGTTTTTCAGCTACTGGCCGGGGCTCTGGGAGGGGGTATTCGCCACGCTGAGTCACTGGGTTGGCCAGCACCAGCAGGCGCGGATTCCGGGGCCCGTGTATTACTACCTGCCGAGGCTGTTCCTGCACGAGCCGGTATTCCTGCTGGCGATACCGTCTTTGATCTGGGCGGCACGCGAACGACGCAGCCCGCTGGATGTGTTCCTCGCCTTCTGGATGGTCGCATCGCTGGCGATCTACGGTTACGCGCAAGAGAAAGTCCCCTGGCTGACCATGCACATGCTGCTGCCCATGTTCTTGCTGGCGGGTCGTTGGATGGATCGCCTCTGGCAAGCGGGGCGCTACCGTGGCTTACAGCTAGGCGTGATCACGCTCCTTCTCGCCTGGTCGTTGCGCGACACGTTGTGGCTGGTCTACCGCATGCCGGCAGCATCGCCACACCTGCTCACGTATATGGCATCCACCCCCGAGATACAGCAGGCGGCAACGCGCATTCGCAGTCTGCAGCCTGATCCGGGCGAGGTTTACCTGGCGGGGCCGGGCACATGGCCCATGCGCTGGTACCTGCGCGACACTCGCGTGGAGATTGGCCTGACAGACGGCTGGCAATATTCCGCTCGCCTGATCGAAGCTGCCGGAGATGATGCCGCGCGCCTGGCGGACGCGGGCTTCGCAGGTCGTGACTACCCGCTGATGACCTGGTGGACCCCTGATATCCGCTGGCTGTTCAGCGGCGACGCGGCCAACTATGTCCTGCACCAGCGGCCGACGGATGACTTCGGTCTATACCGGTTTACGCTGTATCAACCCGCCGCCGATCGGCCTTTCCTGGATGACGTCGATGACTGAGAAAACCCTGAGCCTGGTGTTGCCGGTGTACAACGAATCGACGGTCCTGCCGCTGTTGTTCACGCGGCTCGCCAGCCTGCAGCGCGACATACCCGGGCTTGACGAGATTATTTTTGTTGACGACGGCAGCACGGATGACAGTTTCGCACGCCTGCTTGAGGCGGCGGATAGTCACTCCGGCTGGCGCGTGCTGCGCCTGAGCCGCAATTTCGGCCAGCAGGTCGCGCTGCTTGCCGGTATGCAGCACGCACAGGGCGATGCCGTGGTACTGCTGGACAGCGACCTGCAGGACCCGCCCGAGCTGATCGGTGACATGGTTGCACTGTGGCACCAGGGGTGGGACGTGGTGTACGGGGTGCGGCGTTCACGACACGGCGAGAGCTGGGCGAAGCGTGTCAGCTCAAAACTGTTCTATCGCATGCTCTCGGCGCTCAGCGATATCGACATACCGCTTGATGCGGGCGATTTCAGACTGATGGATCGCAAGGTTGTGCGGGTGATAAACCAGCTCGGCGAGCATCGGCCCTACGTGCGCGGTCTGGTCGCCTGGGCGGGCTTCAGGCAGACACAGCTGCTGTTCGACCGCCCCGGGAGACAAGGCGGGAAGAGCAGCTATCGGCTGCCGCAGATGCTCCGTCTGTCGGTGGACGCGATTGTCGGGTTTTCATCCGCGCCGTTGCGGCTGATCACCCGGCTGGGCATGCTGGTCGTCGCCATGGCGCTGGTCTACTCTGCCGTGGTGCTCGGCCTCTGGCTCAACGACATCAACGTGCCCGGGTGGACCTCCATGATGCTGGTCATCCTGTTTCTCGGCGCGGTGCAGCTGATCTCCCTCGGGGTCATCGGCGAGTACCTCGCAAACCTGACGCAGGAATCCAAGGGCCGACCGCGTTACGTGATCGCCTTCGACTCGCAGCGGCCTGAAGCGCCGTGAAAACATACCTCATCACCGGCGGCGCCGGCTTCATAGGCTGTAATTACGCCGCCAGGCTGCTGCGGCGAGGCGAACGGGTTATCGTCTACGACAATCTGAGCCGACCCGGAACACAACGCAACCTCGACTGGTTGCGCGAGACATTTGCCCGGGGCCCACTGGAGTATTTACGTGCCGATATCGGCGATTTTGAAACGCTCTGCGCGCAGACCGAACGCGCGGACGTGATCGTGCACCTCGCCGCGCAGGTCGCGGTCACCCGATCGGTGAGCAATCCGCGACAGGATTTCAACGTCAACGCACTCGGTACGCTCAACGTGCTGGAAGCCGCGCGCAGGACAGACCACGGGCCTGTGGTGATCTACGCCTCCACGAACAAGGTCTACGGCAGCCTTGCGAGCATCGAGACGCAGGAGTCTCCCACGCGCTACCACCAGACCCAGCATCCCCACGGTATCGGCGAGGAACAACCGCTGGATTTCTATTCGCCCTATGGCTGCTCCAAGGGAACCGGCGACCAGTACGCCCGGGATTATCAGCGCATCTATGACATACCCACAGTTGTGTTCCGGCAAAGCTGCATTTACGGGCCGCACCAGCTGGGCGCGGAGGACCAGGGCTGGGTGGCGTGGTTCATGCTTGCCGCGTTGTCGGGAAAACCGATCACCATCTACGGCGATGGCAAGCAGGTGCGCGACCTGTTACATGTGAACGATCTGCTCGACGCCTACGACCTGGCCATTGCCAACATCGCGCGCACGGCAGGCGAGGTGTTCAATATTGGCGGAGGCCCGTCGCGCAGCCTGTCGATCTGGTCCGAATTCGGCCCCCTGCTGCAGGCGCTTGGCGTCACGCTACCGGTGGTTCGATTCAGGCACTGGCGCCAGGGCGATCAAAGGGTATATGTGTCCGATACCCGAAAACTCAGCACGCAGCTCAACTGGAAGCCCGCCATCGAATTGCAGGCAGGCCTGGGCGAGCTCCTGCATTCGTTGAAGTCGCAACCGCCACCGCAGGGATAAGCCACGTGCGCATACTGATGGTGCTCACCTACTACCGGCCGCATGTAAGCGGACTCACCCTCTACGCACAGAGGCTGGCGGAGGCGTTGGCTTCACGTGGCCATCAGGTGCGCGTACTGACGAGTCGCCATGAGGCGGACCTCCCCCTGGAGAGCCTGGAAAATGGCGTACAGGTGGTTCGCGCACCGGTACTGCTGCGCCTGAGCAAAGGGATCATCAGCCCCGCACTCTACTACCAGGCTTTTCGTCTGCTTGGCGATTCCGACATGCTGCTACTGCATCTGCCGCAGTTCGACAGTGGCGGTATTGCACTACTGGCCAAACTGCGAAAAATACCTGTCGTAGTCACCTACCACTGCGATCTGCAGTTACCCGAAGGTGTGTTCAACAGCGCCGTTAACGCCGTTGTCAGGACCATGAACGCGCTGGCAGGCCGGTTAAGCGAGGCAGTAGTCGCATACACCACGGATTTTGCCGAGCACTCTCCCTTCCTGCGGCGCAACCGCGACAAATGCCATATCATCCTGCCGCCGGCACCGGTTGAGCCGCACCACCCTGATTCCGCCGCTGAATTCGCCAGGCGCTACAACCCCCGGGGCGGCCCGGCGATCGGCCTCGCCACACGCTTCGCGGCCGAGAAAGGTATCGATGTGTTATTGGATGCATTGCCTGCGGTATTCCGGCAACAACCCGATGCAACAGTCCTGTTTGCCGGGCAGTACCGGGATGTGTGGGGCGAAGCCGCGTACTTCCGTTCGCTTGCGGCACGCATAGCCGACTATGAGAAAGCCGGGCGGTTCGTATTCCTGGGCGTGCTGAACCAGGCGCAGATGCGCGATTTTTACGACAATCTGGATGTGCTCACAGTACCCAGTGTCAACAACACGGAATCCTTTGGCCTGGTGCAGATAGAGGCCATGCAGTGCGGATGCCCGGTCGTCGCGACAGACCTGCCCGGCGTGCGTCAGCCGGTCGGCATGACGGGGGCGGGCGAAGTCGTGCCCGCCGGGAATCCAGACGCGTTGGCCAAAGCTATCCTGCGCACCATCAAGCGTCCCCGCCCTGACACCGCACTGACCGGAGAGCTGCGCGCGCAGTTCAGCCCCGGGGCCTGCGCCGATCGCTACACAGGGCTTTTCGAGCAGGTGCTTGCGGGGGCGGCGAAGTAATGCGGTTGGCCGCCATGCTGAGTGTCTGGGCCAGCGCCTTGCGGGTGCATCAATGGCTCAAGAATATCCTGATCTTCCTGCCCGTCTTGACGGCGCACAGGCTGAACGATCCGCTGGCCATGACGCAGGCCGCCGTCGCTTTTGTGTCCATGGCCTGCTGCGCGTCCGCGGTCTACCTGATCAACGATCTGCTGGACCGCAAGGCCGACCGGGAGCATTTCCGCAAGCGATTGCGACCCCTGGCCGCGAACGCCCTGTCAGACAGGAGCGCGCTGTTTGCCATCGCTGCACTCGTGGTGCTATCCCTCGTATTCGCGATCGCGCTGCCGCGTGCATTCCTGCTCAACCTCGGTATCTACTTTGCGCTGACCACGCTGTATTCACTGGTCCTCAAACGCATCGTGCTGCTCGACGTGTTAATGCTGGCGGTGTTCTATACGCTGCGCATCACCGCCGGGGCCGCCGCCACGTCCATCGAACCCTCTTTCTGGTTGCTGGCTTTTTCGCTCTTCCTGTTCTTCAGCCTCGCGCTGATGAAACGCTATAACGAACTGAAACAGCTGCTGGATTCAGGCAATCCTCTGCCATTGCGCCGCGGGTATCGCGCGGACGATCTCGACACGCTGTCGGGTTTCGGCAGCGGCACCGCGTGCATGTCCGTACTGGTGCTGGCGCTGTACATCGACAGCGAGGCAGTACTGGCACTGTACAGCCGGCCAATGATTCTATGGTTACTGTGCCCGCTGCTGCTGCTGATGCTCACTCGCCTGTGGCTGCTGGCGCGACGCGGCGAACTCCACGAAGATCCGGTGGTATTTGCAATGCTGGATCGCACCGGCCAGTTCTATGCCCTGATCGGCGCCCTGCTGTTAGGGTTGGCCGTGTAGGGATGCGCGCTGTTTCCGCGATGCGCACCCTGACGCCATCACCTGTCCCGCGACAGAAAACCTGTCACCACATCGGCGACGCGCTGACCACTGCGCACCGCGTAGTTGGTCCCTCGATCCTCGGGGTAGATCTGCGCCATGCTCGCGATATAGACACCAGGCAACGGCGTTTGCATGTCGGGTATCGTCCGGGGATAGTCGCGCGTGACCACCGGTTGCGCGTAGCGGGCGCGCCACACATGGTGCTGGAGCACCCAATCCGCCTGGAAGGCGGGAAAGATACGCTGCAGGTGCGGCAGACAGAACGCCATGACCTCGTCTGCCGGGAGTGAATACATCGGGTCCGTTTCGGGCAGATAGCGGGACAAATAAGCAATGTGCCTGCCACCGTAGTGCGCCGCCGGCTCGAAATTCGTGTGTTCCACAACACCCACGAACGGGAAACCCGGATCATTAACGTTCAGCCAGTAGGTTTCGGACAACGATCTGTCCATCTCCATCACCAGGCACACGTTCGCCAGGTAGCGCACCCGCGAGAGCGCTTCAACGTACGGCGCGGCGACGTGCCCCTGTAGCAGCCTGGCGACCAGCGGCAGGGCCGGCGTGGCTATCACCGCATCCGCGGGTATCTCACCCGCCGCCGTGGCGACCGCGCGCACGCCGCCCGTTTCACAGCGTAACCCTTCGGCCGCAACTCCGGTCAGGACGCTTCCACCCAGCCTTTCGATCTCCCGCTGCAGGCGCTGCGCCAGCGCCGGAAAGCCGCCACGGAAGTAAGCCAGCGTTTCCGCGCCATCTGCGCCGCGACTGCCGCCTCGAAGCTTGAGCTTGTTCCACATCCACACTGCTGACACATCGTCGGCAAACTCACCGAACTTGCTTCTCAGCAGGGGCTCCCAAACGACGCGGTAGACACGGTCACCCGCCATACCGCGCAACCACTGCGCGGCGGTCAGGGCCTCCAGTGAGCGCCAGTCGCGTACGCTGCGCGCGCGCAGCGCAAGAACGCCGAGCCGAATGCGGTCGGCAAAGCCGAGTGCGGAGAAGCGCAACAGATCAAGCGGCGTGCTCAACCGAAAGAGACTGCCGCTATAGAACATGCCGGTTCGCGTGCGCCGCAGCAGTACCTGATCGCTTGCGTCGAGCTCACTGATGAGATCCATCACGTAGCGATCGCTGGTAAACCAGTGGTGATAGAACTTCTCCAGCACGTGCGTGTCGCCGACAGTGAAACCGGATGCGAGCCCGCCCACTTGCGTGTCCTGCTCAAGGACGGTCACGGCAACCCCACGCTGCGCGAGCTTCAGCGCTGCGGCCAGACCGGTAAATCCCGCGCCGACGATCACAACCCGCTGGCGAGCAGGCGCGGACTCATCAACCACGGCGTATTTCCGCTTGCGCCGGGAACAGCATGAATACGAGGCCCAGCGCGGTCAGTGGCAGCCAGAGCACCGCGTGAACCATCACCGCATAGGCGACGGCCAGACTGCCGTCGACGCCATGCAAGCGCATACCCAGCGCGGCAAAGTAGTCGAAGGTGCCGACATGCCCGGGACTCGCGGGAATCAGCGTGCCCAGCGTGCCCGCGCCCATCGCCGTCCAGCTACCGGACACCGGCAGACGTAGCGCCCAGGCAGCGGCCGCAAATACGCCCACCTCCGCCAACCATGCCGCCATGGTCAGCGCGAATAGCGTCAGTAACCGGCGCGCCTGCGACAAATGCGACAACACACTGACCAGGCGCTGCAACTGCGTGAACAAGCGTTGCCGCAGGCCCGCACTGTTTTCTCTCTCTTCAGGCCCAAACGGCAGCCTCACACGGCTGGCCAGCACAATGACGCCTGCCGCCGACAGCGCAAGCATCACCAGGAACGGCAGCGCCGCCGCCAGCGCTCCTACCTCGCCGGGTGTCGCGATATCACGTTCATACAAGGCCAGCGCAATGCCCAGTATCGCGCTCACTACCAGTAGATCGAGCAGGCGCTCCAGCACCAGCGTGCCGAATACCGTGGCAACGGGCAGCTTGATAACCCGCCGGAACGCAAGCGCACGCACGATATCGCCCGCTCGCAGGGGCAACAGATTGTTCAGGGCAAAACCGATAATGAACGGGCGAGCACAGCCGGCAAGCGAGGCGGTTGAGCCGCTGCTGCTTAACATGTAGTGCCACCGTAGCAACCGGACCCAATACCCGCATACCAGTGCCAGAACCGCTATCACGATGTATGCCCAGTGAACATCCGAGAGAAGCCGCAGTATCCCGTCGGGGTCCAGATCGCGCGCGATAATAATCAGGAAAAAGGCTGAAACGAAAAGACCAGACAGAAGCCGAAGCCAGAACCGACCAGGCGATCGCATGACAGATGCAACGATGACTGAGGCGTTCCCTCGCGGCTTTTCCAATCTTTGTCCAACACAGCTGGATAAACGGTGAGTATAACGCAGCTTCGCTCCGGAAGGCTTATACCGCCAGCAACGCTCAGGGCGTCCAGCTCACTGCACTCACCTCGGCATTGAAATCCAACACCTCTGCCCGCATTATCGACCAACGCTGACCTGTTGGAGTGACACCCATGCCCGGATTCTGGCTGCGCACACTCATTACCGCCTGCGGCCTGCTGTTCGCGGCCTGGCTGCTCGACGGCATGCACCTCGGCGGCCCGTTCTCGCTGTTCTTCGCGGCGTTGGTGCTGGGGCTGGTAAACGCCATCGTCCGGCCCGTCCTGTTGCTGCTGACCTTACCGATTACCGTCATCACGCTGGGGCTGTTCCTGCTCGTACTCAACGGTGCGATGCTCGGCCTCGCGGCGCTGCTTGTGCCGGGCTTCGTGATCGAGGGTTTCTGGACGGCATTGTTCGGCGCCATCCTGATCAGTTTGACGGGTATGGTCGCGAACTGGTTTATCGGGCCGAAGGGGCAGTTTGAAATCATCGTGGTAAAGCGCTAGGCATTAACGCAGTATCCACCACTCACTGCTGCTGCGCATGCGCCCCAGATCAGCGTGCCTTCCCTGCCTATCATTCGACGAATACGTGATTATTTCGCCCTTTCTGTTGGTCACCGCAACGCCAATGGCCCGACAACGCCCTTATACTGTCGCGACGTCGCACAGCGCAGAAACTGTGCCTGACGCCATATAAAAATCGACAGGGACGTTCAGGAGTCAACACCAATGGGTAACCGCAGACTTATCGGGCCGGCATTCGCGCTGGCCGTCGTAACGTGCGTGAGTGTTGCACCAACCACCGCATCCGAACCGGCAGTCACCGGCGCAGACCTGTTGCCAGCCACGATACAGCTCGATATGTACGACGGCGAACACCGCAGCCAGCCTGATCGCGTTGTGGACCCCAACTCGCCCCCCGGCACGCCGGAGTATCTGGGATTTGTGGATTCTCCCGCCTATCGCCTGAACGCAGCCGCGACGCCGGCAACCATGGTTCTGGCAGCGGCGCCGGAAACCGCTGCACAACTCGTTTTCCCGGGTGAATTGGGTAACGACTTCACGCTGAGCTTCGAGTGGCTTTCCCGCGCCGCCGATCCGGCGTTGAGCTCGCAGCTGGTTTTCTTCTGGGGCCGGCCAGCGGCCGCGGAACCAACTGAACTGCCGCGGGCCACGGGCAGCGTGGAGGGCTCGGGCTACCGGTTGCGCATTGATCCGTTCGCTGCAGAACCGCTTGCCCTCATTGATCCTCTGGGAGCCACACTCGCCACTGCCAGCGGCGCAACGACCGCGCAGACTTTTCATCGGATGACCCTGACAGTGAGCTCCACCGGAATCCAGGGCTGGCTGAATGGCGTGCAGGTACTTTCGCTCACGCAGGACCTCGGCGCTATCAATGCCGGACAGTGGGGCTTTCTCGCCAGCGCGCTGGTGGACAATGCCGGTTTCGAGCTGCGCAACGTCAAGGCCGACCTGAACACGTCTTCACTCGGGGAACCTGTGATGGATGGCCGTGCTGACCCGAGCATCTATACTGCTGACGTCTGGTACCCCACCATACGCTACCCCTCCACGGTGGCGTTTGCCGAAGACAGCGATGCGCTGAGCTCGGTTTACGGCGAAATGCAGGTGTGCGCCAAGAACGCCCGCGACCGGGATGCGTTTGACGTCCTGGGACGGCTGCGTTTCGATTCCATTGACTTACCCACACCTGATCCGGACGAGCCCTTCGAGAAAGGGCTGGATGTTATCCGGGATACCTTCTGGGAACCCATGGCGTTTGTTCTGGATCGCTTCACGGCGGCCTTTCCCGACAGCGGCTCCGGCATCTATGACGTCTGCGCGAATATTCAAAACAACCTGCCCAGTAGTCTCGATCTCGTCGTGACCGGCGACGTACCGACTATGTATGCCATCACCGGGCCGGATGTCTCGCACCCCGCCGGCCAGCGCTTCTGGATGAACGAACTGGTGACTGAACTTGGCGCAACTGCCGGCGAGAACGTGGCTGTCGTCAGCAGCGATGCTTCGCTCCAGGGTTTTGTCGGCCAGGCGCTCAACGCCGAACAGCGGCGCCAGTTTTTCCTTTCGCCTTCTGCCAACTGCTTCAGCGATCTGTGCAGCGGCGGCGTTACCTACGACCCGAATCAGCCGTCCATCATAGCGTTTGAAGACTCAGTGAATGACGCCGCGCGACGCCAGAGACTGGGCTGGATCCTGCACGCGCTGGCGGACCAGCGTATAACCGCACTGATTCATCCCGGCCGCCGTGAGTTGCGCCTGGCGGCGGCGATTGAACACACACTTCGCCCATTGGTGAACAGCCTGGAGATCGGCGGGCAGCCGACGGGGGAAACCGGCGACGAAGAATTTGCACGCCTGCTGCGAGGCGAGCGACTCATCGGCCTGCTCACCGCGCTGGACATCGACGGTGACGGCATTCTCAATGAGGCCGACGCGTTCCCCGCCGTCCCTCTTGGCGGAGCGACCGATACCGACAACGATGGCGCCCCGAACGATTGCGACGCCGCCTGTCAGAACGCGGGCATGACAGCGGATACTGATGACGATAACGACGGCATTGACGATGCCAGCGACAGCTTCCCGCTCGCCGTGACACGCGCCAGCGCGGCGGGCGCGGACATCACCACAACGCCCCAGACGCTGGCCTCCACTTCCCGCCTGGCAAACGTTCGCAGCATGCCGTTCACACCGCCGCCGGGATTTTCCGGCATTGCCTGGCAGGTCAGCTTTTCCGTTCTCGACCTGTCAACGGAGACCGCCGAGTCGGTGGAGGTGGCCATCGATTTTGGTGCACCCCTACCCGCTGGAGCAGGGGTATACAAAGTGGGCAGCGGTAACTCGCTCGCGCGGATTCCCGGCGCCACCGTTCTCGGTAGCGTCGTGCGCTACACGCTCACGGACAACGGTTCATTAGATGCCAATGCGGCGCTTGGCATCATCGATGACCCGATCACGGTAGGCTCATTCAGCGGTCCGGGTTCATCCGTCACGCCGGTGCCGGTCATGCCAGCGGCCTGGCTTGCGCTACTGAGCGCCATGTTGTTGCTCGCCGCAAAAGCGGCGGCTCGCCAACGCCGGCGAGCGCTACAATCCTAGGCCCGGCCATCACACGCGCGGCGAGGGCCCGCGCGTGGCGATAATCCAGACGGCATGCACGATGCCGGGGATATAGCCCAGCAGCGTGAGCACGATATTGATCCAGAACTGGGCTCCGATGCCCACCTGCAAAAAAACGCCAAGCGGCGGCAGAAGGATCGACAAGATGATGCGTAGCATGTCCATACTCTTTACTCCTTTGCTGTAGTTACTGGCGTGCTCGACAACGCCCTTGATCGCGCGTCACCACAATCTATCCGTTCTCATGGCGACACCGGCTGGGGTTGTCAACCATGACCATGCAATGAGTACACAGCAAGTCCCAACCGTGCCACGCCCTGTGTGGACGCTCGGCGAGCGCGCCTACTCTACCGGGCGCGACGAATCCAGCAGGTCCTCTTCGGCTGTCAGCGCTATCTCCTCGCGAACCTTCTCGTTGAGATGCGTTTCCGGCGCAACGTCGATCTCCGCTGAGGTGTCGGGCGCCGTTGCCACGGGTTTCGTTGCCGCAGGTTCCGGCTTCGACGGGGGCGCCGGCGAAGCATCCTGCGGATTGGGCAGGGCCTGATTCAGCTTCAGCCGGTACGTTGGCTCGGGCAGGCCGAAGCCCTGCTCCTCCAGCGCATTCTTGGTGGCACGGATGCACAGACTGCGAGCCTTGCCGAAATCGGTTTCTCGCTGGTCGATCCAGGCCATGAACTTGATCAGGATCGTCGAATCACCCACCGACTCGATCACGGCAAGGGGATCCGGCTCGGCCAGTACCCAGTCAAGGCCCAGCAGGGTTTCCGCACCCACACGCATCGCTTCGGCCGGATCATCCGCCGGGTCAACACCCAGGACAAATTCCAGCCGGCGCTGCGGGTTGCGTGTGTAATTCAGGATAGGTGATTTGTAAACAATGGCATTGGGGATTCGCACGTGGTTCCCGTCCAGCGTCATCAGCACGGTAGACCGCGACGTCAGCCGAATCACCAGGCCCTCGAATTCGTTGATGACCACGTGATCCTGGGCGCGAAAGGGTTGGCGGATACTCAGCATGATGCTGGAGATGTAGTTCTCGATGGAGTCCTTGACGCCAAAGCTGATCGCCAGCCCCACTACGCCGGCACTCCCGAGGATGGTGCCCGTCAGGGCCGAGGCGCCCAACAGGTTCAGCGCGAGCACCAGGGCCAGCACCACGCCCGCCACTCTCACTGCCTGGCTCGCCAGCTGCGCGAGAAACGGGTTGGGCGTGAGTCTGCTCCAAAGGTCATCCCAGACAGCGATCCTGTGAGCGACAAAACTCACACTGGCGAACAGCGCGATCGCCGCCAGCAGCAGGGGCGTGGCCTTCATCCAGCTTTCTACCCGCTGGGCAAAGGACGTCAGCAGGGGCGCGGCGTTCTCGCGCAGGGTGAAGGTGCGCTCCGTCGTATCCTCCACGGCCACCACGCCCCGCATACGCGAGGCAATTTCCACGGCACGCACTGCGGATGCCTCGTTGGGCACGAAACCGGACAGCACGACCACACCGTGCACGGATTCGACGTCCACTTGCTGCAGGGATTCAATGCGCGAGAATACGTTGCGAATCTGTGTGGCGACCGCCTCATCGGTCGCCCCGGTCGTGTCGGTTCCGATATCCGCGGTAGCAGGGTCCACCAGGGTCACCTCCGCGAACGCAAGGGGATCGCTCGCCAGAGCGGCGGCCAGCAGCAACACAACCAGCAGATACAGACGCAGGACAGGCTTCGGGGTCAAGCGGGACACAGGGGCGCTCCTTACAGGTTGGGGGGTTACCTTTGCATGTTCTGCATGCCATACACTGCACGTTGCATGCCACTTGCTACTGCCGTTTCGGGGCTGCGCACGCGCGAGGTTCCGACGGGTTCTGTTCGTGAACGTGCAAATTCTACCGTGCAGCTTTGCAATTTTGTCGGTTCAGCGCGGCATCCAGAGACCGCCAGAGGCCGCCCCAGGCTGTCAATACACGGCCTGCCCCGCAAAACCGCCCGCTCGCATCAGCCTGTCGATAGCTGGCACGGGCCTTGCACTACTTCGAACAGCTGCTGGCGCAGGCGTTCACCGTTCCGCTCCATGCCGTTCATTTCGTCAATTCAGGAGGAACCATGTCACATCATGCCCACAACGAAACGAAAAAGGTCGCCAATTTCACCGCACCCGGCCTGAAGGATGAATCCGCAGAACAGATCATCGGCATTCTCGACGCGCGCATGGTCGCTCTCATCGACCTCTCGCTCACCCTGAAGCACGTGCACTGGAACGTGGTCGGCCCCAACTTTATCGGCGTCCACGAGATGCTGGATCCGCAGGTGTCCGCGGTCCGCGAGATGACCGACACCATCGCCGAGCGCATCGCCACCCTGGGCGGCGTGCCCGTGGGAACGCCGCAGGCCGTGGCCGAGCGTCGAAGCTGGGACGACTATTCGCTGGGTAAGGCGCTGGTCACCGAACACCTCGGAGCGCTGGACGTGGTCTACACAGGTCTGAACAGCGATCATCGCAAGGCGATCGCCGAGCTTGGCGAACTGGACCCGGTGTCCGAGGACATGCTGATCGGCCAGCTCACGGACCTGGAACAATTCCAGTGGTTCATCAGGGCTCACCTTGAATCCGCCAGCGGCGAACTGGCCACAGCCGGGGAACAGTCGGAGAAGGGAGCCGCGAGGGCGGCGCGCTCCTGAGTCAACGCGCGGCGAGCTGAAAACAGGCCGCAGGCCACCGAGCCTGCGGCTTACTCCATGCCCATGTCGCGCAGGGCGGCGTCTGCCCACATCACCGCCTCGGCGTGCACATCCCCGATGAGCGCAGGGTCGAGGTTCAGACTGGCAACCGGCCCTGCCTGCTCATCGCCCACCTGCAAGCACTTCGCACAGGCGAGCAGGGCGCCCTTGTCGCCCTTGTTGCCAAGCAGGGCGGCACGCATATCTTCGGTAAGCTTCATCTGCCGCAGGATGTCCTCCAGGGGCGCATCCAGCAGCAGATCCAGCAGTGAAAACAGGCCGATCGTGAAGCAGGCATCGGCATCGCTGCGCCCCTGCCGCACCGCGAGTAACTCGCACAGTTTGGCACGCACCAGCGCCAGCGTGAGCAACTCGCGCGGTTTGGAATCTTCGCTGGCGATCAGATACACCGCCACCCATTGCTTGATGGTATCCCTGCCGAGGTACACGATCGCCTCGCGGATGGATTCTATGCGCCGGGTCAGGCCACTTGCCGCGGAATTCACGTAGTTCAGCGCCTTCACGCTCATCGCGATGTCCCGACTGACCAGCTCGTGGATATCGTCCACGCTGCAATCCGGATCATTCAACAGCATCAGTGTGCGAATGAGGTTGGCCTTGTCGGGAGCGATCTGGCGCCCCCTGACAATGCGCGGGCGGGCGAAGAAGTATCCCTGGAAATAGTCAACGCCCAGTTCGCTGAGCGCCTCGAATTCGTTCCGCGTTTCCACCTTCTCGGCCAACAGTTTGCAACCATGGCCCCGCAGGCGTTCAACCTGTTGTGCCCATTGCGCCTGGGGCAGCTCGCGTACATCCAGCTTCACGGTATCCACCAGCGGCAGAATGGCGTCGAAGGCCTGGCTGTCGATAAAGTCGTCCAGCGCAATGCGAAAGCCGCGCTCGTGCAGCCGCTGGATACCCGTGAGCGCGGCATCGTTTACCACCACCGTCTCGAGAATCTCCAGCACGACGGTATCCGGCGACAGCGGCATGAGATCCGGCTCTTCCAGGAAGCGCTGCGGCAGATTGATAAACGCCGCGTGCCCCCGGGTAAGCTTCTCGATACCCAGCTCGGCGGCGCTGGCTATCACTCGCGCGGTGGCGATGTCGCCATCCAGTTCGCCGGCACTCGCGCTCTCACCGGAACTGCGAAACAGCAGTTCGTAGGCATGCAGCTGCAGGTCACGGTCAAAGATGGGTTGGCGTGCGAGGAAAAAGTGGCTCAAGGCTTGCCTGCTATGTCGTGGTTGTTTTATTGAAACGGCCGAACGCGAATCCTACCGCCGTGCTCACAAAACACAATGGCAATCAGCGCGCGGGGGCGCACTGGCCGCCATCCGGCACCGACAGCGGCGAGGCGCCCGCACGCTCGCCGGGCCAGTGGTGCATGTCTTCAGCGGCCTTTCACCCGGTCCTTCAATACGCCGGACAGCTGAAAGATCAGGAACCCGACCACTGACAGCACCAACCCAACTTCATAGCGTTGGTACGCCACCGAGAGCCCGATGGCGCCGGTCAGCCAGATACCCGCGGCCGTGGCCGTGCCGGAGGCGCCTGAATCGGTCTTGATAATGGAACCGCCGCCGATGAAACCCATGCCGGTGATGATGCCGTACATCACGCGCGCCTCCGCGTCGGAACCCTCGTACACACTGATACCTACCAGCATGAAGGCGCAGGAGGCTATCGTCACCAGCGGGAACGTGCGCAGGCCCGCGCCTTCGGCGCTGTGCTCACGATTCAAGGCGATGGGCAATGCCAGCACGAATGCAACACCGAGCAATGCCAGGTGGCGCATGACTTCATTGAAGTCGATTGTCAATTCCATTCAGGTCTCTCCCGTCAGTTGCATCAGAATCCGGGGCCTGGCTGGCGCTGCGCGCCCGCTCGGCACCCGGCGAACGGTCATGCTCAGGTTTGTCTCCTGCA
Organism: Halioglobus sp.; assembly: GCA_041396005.1. Taxonomy (GTDB): domain Bacteria; phylum Pseudomonadota; class Gammaproteobacteria; order Pseudomonadales; family Halieaceae; genus Marimicrobium. Next base: position 51,982 of record JAWKZK010000017.1, on the reverse strand, counting down.
CAAACCTACGCAAATTACATACCAGGCCGCGCCGGTTGCCCGCAGGTGCCGGGCGCCGGTTTGCGCAACCCGGCTGACCCGCCGGGCGCCCGCTGCTCCCACAGCCTGCCATGAATTGTCTGGTCAATGGCTTCATGCTAACCTCACACCAACAGAATAAAGGGCCGGACAATGACCACAGACCAGGGGAAACGGCGCTTGCTGAAAGCGCTCGGGGTAGGCGCGGTAGGCGTTGGTTTGCAAACAGGCGCCATTCCCGCTGCGTGGGTCAAGCCGGTGATCGATACCGTGGTCAGCCCCGCAAACGCGCAGATCATGCCCACACCCTCTGCGTCGCCGATGGCAATGCCGGTGGCTGCCGAACCCGTCTCCGTGGCACCGGCCGGCTTCATTGCCGTGGTCACCGGCCTGCTGGGCTACCTTGGCATCAAGAGCCTGAAACGCACCAGTGCCGACGCCCGGGAGAACCGCTGACCCACACCCGCTGCGGTCGTCGGCGTCACCGCCACTTACCGTCGTCACAGCGCTGCTCGATCTTGGCCGCGGCAGCGAGCACAACAGCCTCGCCCCCGATCAGCGGCGCACGTTCAGTGAATATCGCGCACACTTCGCGCGACTTCTCGCTGTTAATCTGCCGATGGTTATCTACACCTCCAGCGATCTGGAACCCTTTATCTGGCGTCACCGGCGACCGTTCAACACGCGCATCCGCCGGCTGACCCTGGCCTCGCTTGAACAGGACTTCACCGGCTTCGAGGCCGTTGCGCGGATTCGCGGTAATTCCGCCTGGCGCAACCAGGCGCCCTGGCTCCCCGGTAGCCCGCAGGCGGCGCTGGCGCACTACAACCCGCTGGTCATGAGCAAGCCCGCACTGCTGGCGGCCACCGCCGCGGATGACCCCTTTCAGAGCGAGCACTGGGTCTGGCTGGACGCGGGCATCGCGCGCACCTGCGCCAGCGTGCTGGCCAACGACACCTGGCCGGCGCAGCTCTCCATGCTGCTACAGTCGCTGCAGAACCGCCTCCTGACGCTCGCCTATCCATACCTGCAGGGCACAGAGATTCACGGTTTCGCGCGCTCGGCCATGGCGCACTGGGCCAACACCGACCACGTGCGCTGGGTCACGCGCGGCGGGCTGTTCGGCGGTTCCCGCTCCGCAATCGACGCGGCAGGCGAGCGCTACCAGCAGACTCTGGACGCCACCCTCGCGGCGGGGTACATGGGCACGGAGGAAAGCGTGCTGACCATTGTGGCGCACCGCCACCCGGCACTTTTCCACCGCGAGATGCTGGCCGAGGACGGATTGGTAGCGCCCTTCCTGCAACAGCTGGTGGATACCGCTGCGCAAGCCCCGGCCTCATTTCAGTCAAGCACCCGGACAGCACCCAGGCCGCCCGCGCCACTCCTACCGCGATACCACAGGCACTCAGCGTTTACATCCTCACGTTCAACGCACCCCGTCAGCTTGCCGTTGTGCTGCAATCCTGGCACGGGGAGCTGCATGCGTTACCGGCACTGCAACTGCACATTGTCGACAACAGCACCGACCCGGTCTGTGTCGCCGAAAATCTTCGGCTTGGCCAACGCTACGGCGCCCTGCACCTGACACACGGGAACCTGGGCATTTGTGGCGGGCGCCAATTCGTCGCCGATCACTTCGACGAAAGCGGCGCCGCCTACATGCTGTTTCTCGAAGACGATATGCTCTGCTCCACTGCACAGGGCACCTGCCGCAGCGGGATGCCGCGCAAAACGGAACGTCTGCTGCCAAGAGCGCTGGCGATACTGCTCGCTGCCCGGCTGGACTTCCTCAAACTCAGCTTCACGGAATTTTTCGGCAGCAACGACCAGCAGTGGGCCTGGCACAATGTGAGCGACGAGCGGCGCGCGGCCCTCTGGCCCACACATCCGCGGCGCTCCAGCGGGCTGGCACTGGAGGACATACCGCCAACGCGATTCACCCGCATCGGCCATCTGGATGGCCTTGCGTACGCCGTGGGCGAGGTGTTCTATTCCAACTGGCCGCAGCTGCTCACGCGTGCCGGCAACCGGCGCATGTTCCTGGAGACCCGCTGGCGACAGCCCTACGAACAAACCTGGATGGCGCACCTGTACGAGCGCAGCCTGCGTGGCGAGCTTGCCGGCGGTGTATTACTCGCATCACCGATCGAGCACCGCCGCGTACAGCACTACGCCAGCCAGGAGAGGATTGAATCATGACTGCGGCCAGCATTTTTGTAAGTATCGCGGCGTACCGCGAGTTCGATCTTCCCGCAACGCTGCGCAGCGCGCTGGGCACGGCGGACGACCCCGCGCGCCTGCATCTCTGTGTGTGCTGGCAGCGCGACGACAGTGAGTCGCTGGAAGAGCTGGCGAGCCACCCCCGGTTGCAGGTGATCGACATCCCCTACCGACAGAGTCGCGGCGTCTGTTGGGCGCGCCACCTGATACAGCAACAGTACCGGGGCGAGCGCTACTACCTGCAACTGGACGGCCATCACCGTTTCGCTCCCGGCTGGGACACGCAGCTGGTCGAGATGCTTGAGCAGTTGCGCGACGACGGCGTCCCCCGTCCGGTGCTCACAACCTACCTGCCCTCCTTCGAGCCGCACAACGACCCGGCCGCCCGCGACCCGTCCGTGTGGCTGCTGGGCGCGGACCGGTTCGACGACTCAGGCGTCGTGTTCATGCGGCCCTACATTCCAGCGGAGCCGCCGCAAAAACCCGTGCTGACGCGTTTCTGGTCTGCGCATTTCAGTTTCAGCGACGGGCGTTTCGTGCAGGATGTGCCGCTGGATCCAAACGGTTATTTCCACGGCGAGGAAATAGGCACCTGCGTGCGCGCATGGACCAGCGGCTACGATTTCTACTGTCCGCACAAAACCCTGCTGTGGCACGAATACACGCGCCGGGGACGGCGCTGCCACTGGGATGACCACGACGACTGGAACGCGCGCAACGAGGCCGCACTGTCCCGCTACCGCGCGCTACTGGGCGTGGATGGCATCGCCCGTATCGAGCCTCCCGGATACGGCCTCGGCAGCCAGCGCTCGCTTGCCGACTACGAGCGCTTCGCCGGCATCTCTTTTGCCGATCGCAGCCTCTCGGCCCAGACGCTGGCGCATGCCCCGCCCGATGCTGCACCGCAACCCGGGGCGCGTGGAACAAATCACCGTACCGCCGGTCGCACTGCCGGGCAGCGCATACCCCGACGCAGCGTGAATTGGCGGGAGGAGCGGCTTGACGATGAACTCGTACTCCATAACACCGATTCCACGCAGGCCTGCTATCTCAACACCACGGCCGCTCTGGTATGGCAGTTGATCGACGGCACCAGAGACGCTGATGACATCCGCGAGCTGCTCCAGGCCGCGTACCCTGACGCGGACTCTCTGCGCGAAGACGTCACGCTGGCGCTGTCACAGCTGCTGTCACAACGCGCGATCAGCTACTGATGAAGTCGCCGCTTCCAGGGTGTGTTGTGACATGACCCTGTTCGCGAAAAGGCACCGCGCCGGCGCCAACGAGCGCATCTTCGTGCAGGTCGCCGCCTACCGCGATCCGGAACTGGTACCCACGCTGCGCGATTGCCTGGCGCAGGCGGATCACCCGGCGTTACTGACCTTCGGCATCTGCTGGCAGCACGCCGAAGGCGACAGTCTCGAGGAGTTTGCCAACCATCCGAACCTGCGCCTGCGGCAGGTGCCATACCGCGAGAGCCGCGGCGCCTGCTGGGCGCGCAGTGAAACCCAGGCCCTGTATGGCGGGGAGACGTATACCCTGCAGATCGACTCACACCACCGCTTCAGCCGCGGCTGGGACAGCAGCCTCAAGGCGCTGTTCATAGAGGCGGTTCAGCGCGGATCGCGCAAACCTCTCATTACCAGCTACGCGCCCGCCTATGACCCTGCCGGCGATGAGCGCTCTCGCGGTACACAGCCGCTGCGGCTCGTGTTTCATGAGTTCAGCGAGCAGGGCCCGGTGCAGGTGATGCCCGAAGCCATGCCAGGCACGCTCGGCAGCTCGCGTCTCGAACCCGCGCGTTTCCTGTCGGCCCACTTTCTGTTCACCCTCGGCAGCTTCTGCACGCAGGTACCCTACGACCCCAAGCTGTACTTCTTCGGCGAAGAGCCGGGCATGGCCATTCGGGCTTTCACCCACGGCTACGACCTGTTTCACCCGAAAGAACCGCTGCTCTGGCACTATTATGGACGCGACACCGAGCGCCGCCACTGGGGCGATAACACGCAATGGTGGCTGCGCCACCAACGCAGCCTGTTGCGCTACCAGCGCCTGATCGCCGCCGGCGGAGAAAGCCAGACACTGGAAGACTACGGGCTTGGTACACAGCGCACACTCAGGCAGTACGAGCGCTACGCGGGCCTGTCCCTTGCGGCACGCAAGGTGAGCGCGCATACCTTGAAAGGCTTGCCGCCACCGCAGCCGTGGCTGGACCGGTGGTCCGCCAGACCGCTGCTCCCGGAGCGCGTTATCGATGTACCGCTGCGGGATCTGCCGCCCGGCTTCGGGGAACTGGCAAGCGACCGCCTGGCCATCTCTGCCCTGAATCGGCGCGGGCGAGAAGTGGCACAGCGACAGCTCACCGGTGATGCAATGCGCGACGCCGTTGGCAAGGGCTGCTACCGGCTGCGGCTGTATTCGGCCGACCCACCCAGCGCCTGGCGGGTGGTGCCGTGGCGCGAGGCGAAGGGCTGGTGCCATGCCACTACCGGTTGACCTGCGCCCGGCTGCGACACAGACAGGGTGTCCGGCAGCGGTAATGCGGGACAGCCCCGTTCGCACTGCTACACTCCCTACAACGGGTCGAATAGAATCATGCACGCCACCGGCTGGGACACACGCCTTTGAATAGCCAATCAACCCACATCGAAAACGGCGATCGGAATAGACCAAGCCGCATGGCGAACCTGTCGCTGGATGCCGCGCCGCTTTTCTGGGTGTGGACAAGCGTTGTGCTGGGGCTGCTGTTTATTGTCGTGCAGACTTACTTTGCAACCCATGTGCCCACGCTGGGCGTGACGCTGCAGCCGGCGGGCGCAAACAGCGGCCTGCGTGTCACGCAGGTTTATCCCGGTCTCCCTGCGGATATTGCCGATGTAAAAGTCGGTAATGTCGTCCTGTCGATCGGCAACGAGAATCAATACCTCGCTCTGCGCGACGACATCACACTCAGGGACCCGGATGTCGCGGGCCGCTACGCCACGCTTGTCGACTTCCAGAAAGATGTGCGCCAGGCCAGCAGCCTGATGGCCGCAGGACCAGTGCAACTCGAGCTGGCCGACGGGCGCAGTATCCAGGTAACGGCACAGGACACGCGCCCGCTGCACATGCTGCCCGGGTGGTTCTGGGCCCTCTCCGCAATGGGCGTTATCGCGCTTGCCATCGGTGTTGCGCTGAAGGCCCATGCCCCTGGCGAGCCCAACACCACGCTGGTGCTCATTGCCGCGTTCGGCTTCTGGCTCACCGCATGGAGCTGGCCGATGTACGGCGCGCGGGAACTCGCCGTGCCGTTACCGCAGTTACTTGGCGCACTGGAAAGCGTCAATCACCTGGGCTTTATCCTGATGATCGGCGCCTCGCTCTCGCTGCTGTGGCAATACCCTGTGCGCCTGAGCCGTTTCTCCGGCGCGCCGCTGGCGTTCGGCATTGGCCTTGCCATCTGGTTGATCATCACGTTTCGCCTCTACGAGTTCCCACTGCATGCCTATTACTTCCCCATCTTCTGCATGCCGCTGGTGGTTGCCATTGCGCTGGCGATTGCGCAATGGCGCCTGTCGCGGCACAAGCCGCTGGAGAAGGCGTCGCTGCGCTGGCTGCTGATCACCATGTTTGGCAGCACCTGCGGCGCGTTTGCCATGTACGTGGTACCGCCGCTGTACGGCGCCGAACCCATCACATCGCCGTGGGCCTCCCAGTTGATCCTCCTCGTTTTCTTTATCGGCCTGGCGCTGGGAGCCGGCCGCTACCGGCTGTTCGACGTGGAGCGCTGGTGGATCAATACCTGGATATGGTTCGGCATGGGGGTGATGATCATCGTTGTCGACGTTGCGCTCATCACCTTCCTGCAGCTCGGAGCAGCGGGCTCCACGGTACTGGCCGTGGTCATTGTCGCCTGGGTGTACTTTCCGCTACGGCAGTATATCTGGCAAATCGTGGCGCACGCGCCCGAACGTTCGCCCTGGCAGATCATGCCGCAGATCGCTTCGCGCTTTTCGCGTCCACTCACCGATTCGCAGGTGACGGCGCAGCTTGGCAACCTGTTTGAATCCATTTTTGATGCGCCCGACTCGGTAGCACTGCAAACCGCGGTGCAGGATCCGCAGCCACGTCTCACGCACCACGGGTTGAACATGGTCATTCCCGCCCCCAACGGCGCCGGGCAGGTGCTGCTCTCAGGCAAGCATCGCGGACGCAGGCTGTTTGACCTCGCGGATGTCGACTATGCACGCAACGTGGTGAATCTGGTGGGGCAGCTGGTTGAGCTCACACGAGAGAACGAAGCGGCCGAGCGCACCGAGCGCGAGCGCATCATGCGAGATTTGCACGACGATGTGGGTGCACGGCTGCTGTCGCTGATTCACGGTACCCACGACCCCGTGATACGCGAGGAAGCCACGGATCTGCTGCAGACCCTCAGAACCAGTGTCATACCCCTGCACAACCGCCGGACGACTGCGCTGACGGAAGCGGCATTCAAGTGGCACACGGAAATCGCCCAGCGCGTCGATCGCTCGGGTGCCCGGCTGCACTGGCATGAAGATGTCGCAAGCACCGCGCGCCTCAATGCGCGACAGTACGTGAACCTCACCCGAATCCTGCGCGAACTACTGACCAATGCGTTGGTGCACGCGAAACCCTCTGAACTGTGGGTGGGGATCAGCACGCCTGATGCGTTGCGCCTGCACTTCGAGCACGATGGCAGCGTAGACGATCCGGCGAATTGGTCGTGGGGACGGGGACAGCATAATCTGGCCACCCGCGCCGCGGAGATTCGCGGCGAGTTGCAGTTCAACCTCCTGCCTACCGATGCCGGCGAACGTCTCCACGTCTCGCTGGCGATGCCGCTGTGAACGCCTCGCCCTCGGTACAGCAGCCGGCGGTGCTGGTCCTGGAAGATCAGCCCATTGTGCGAGAGATGCTGGTCAGCGCCGTGCACCAGGTTTATCCCGCCTCTGAGATTGTTGCTGTGCAGCTGTGCAGCGAGGCCTTGAGCGCCATCGAAAAGCACCGCTTTGAGTTTGCGCTGATCGATCTCGGGCTGCCAGATGGCAGCGGTATCGACATTATTCGCCGCCTGCGGGAGGCCAACGCTGAGGCCGAGATTATAGTCGCAACCATCTTCGACGACGACACCCACCTCTTCGATGCGATGGAGTCCGGCGCGACCGGCTACCTGCTGAAAGAGCACTCACGTGACGAGTTGGTGGCAGGTCTGGAGCAGTTGCGGGCGGGAAATCCACCCATCTCCCCCAGCGTTGTGCGCCGGCTGGTCGCGCATTTTCATGAGCGCCGGTCCCACTCCGCGACATCGCTGACGCCTCGCGAGCAGGAGGTGCTCAAACTGATCGCCAAGGGCCTGAACCGCACCGATGTCGCCGAGCTTCTGGGCCTGTCCAAGTACACCGTGTCGGATTACATCAAGGTCATTTATCGCAAGCTCGACGTGTCTTCTCGCGCAGAAGCCACTCTCGAGGCCGAGAGGCTGGGACTGATTCGCGTGAGCCGCTAGCCAACAACGGGTATATTGCGTCATTCACGCACAGTGCTGCGCATTTCCCCCGGGGCCTTCATGATCAAAACTCTCTCGCGCCTGATCCTGTCACTGTTTGGCTGGAGAACGTCGCACACCATCGCGCACATGGATAAATGCGTGTTGATTGGCGCCCCGCACACGACCAACTGGGATTTTCCGCTAACGCTGCTGGGGCTTTCGAGTATGGGCGTGAAGTTCAACTGGGTCGCCAAGCACACGCTGTTTGTGTGGCCCGTGGGTGTTGTGCTGCGCGCCATCGGCGGTATCTCGGTCGACCGCAGCCAGGGCGCGACCTTTCTGCAGGAGATCGTTGCACTGTATGCATCGAAGGACAGGCTGGTCCTGGCCATCGCGCCCGAAGGCACTCGCTCCCGGGCGCCGCACTGGAAAGCGGGCTTCTACACCATCGCCCGCAATGCGGGCGTACCCATAGGGCTGGGTTATATCGACTACGCACGAAAGATGATCGGTATCGAGCAGGTATTGCTGCCCAGCGGCGACATCGAACAGGATATGGGTATCATTCGGGAATTTTACCGGCACCGAGTGGGCAAGCGCCCGGAAAACCAGGGCGAGATTCGGATCAAGGACAGATCGACCGATGTGAGCAACCCCGAGACCTGACGTATGCCTGAACATCTCAGACCTGCACTCCTGTTCGTGACGCTTCTGGGCGCTTGCAGCGACAGCGGCGACACCCCCCCTCACACCGCTGCACCCAACCCCTTCGCCGACCCGGCGAACGCGCCGCGCGTCACCACGCCGTTTTACGCCATGCCCGACTTTATCGACGGCGCATGCACGGTGGACGACAACGGCGTGAGCTATCTGCAAGCAATGGCGCTCACCGATCCAACCGACCCGCGCGCGGATGACTTCAATGGCGAGTTTATCGGCGGCGATGGCTGGGGCCTGCACCTGGTGGACATGACGCTCACCCTGGGCGATCTGGTGGCCCTGGGCGCGCAGCAGGCCGAGGCCTGGCTGCAGGATCGGTAGACGGTAAAGGGCGACGGTGACAACGCCCGAGGGCATGGCGCAAGGCACTTGCCCAAGGCGATTCGGTACAGGCCTCTCACCCTGCCGCGCCGGCAATGCGCTCCTGCACGTTGGTCAGTTTTGCGCGCGCATCGCGCTGCTGGTGCTCCGGCACCTCCGGCTGCGAATCACCCGGCAGCGGCGCCAGCATCAGGGATGTATACACCACCTGGCGGGGCTTGAGCAGCGGACTGTGCGCGCGATGCAGGGTATCGCTGCAGTGCACTGTGAGATCACCGGTACGCGTTTCAAGTTTGAAGGGGGCCAGGTCAAGGCTCTCGTCCCTGCCGGCACACTGCACGTTGGCACGATGAGAGCCCGGCACCACACCCAGCGCACCGCTGTCGCGGTCGGCGCCGGTGACCGAAATACCTACCGTCAGGCTGTTGCACAGCAGGGAGTGCCTGCCCTGGCCGCAGTCCTTGTGCCAGGGCAGATCCGACAACCCCTTCTGTATATGCAGGGGTTTCACCAGGCCTTCTGCGCCCATGTTGTCGCCCAGATAGCTGTCGCCCGTCAACGACGCCAGCCACTGCAGGCGCTCGTCGTGCAGCAGGCGTTGCAGGGTTTGTGACTGCTCATGAAACCAGAGCACCCTCACCGCCTGCTGTTTGCCGCTGGCATCTTCAGCCCACCAGGACGCCTGGTCGTCCGGCTGCGCACGCGCCAGCGCAGCGGTTAAATCCCGCGAGACCGCCGCCATCTCTGCAGCAGTGAATACGTTGCGCACATGCAGGTAGCCGGCCTCCTGCAAAAAGTGCCGCACCACTTCGCGGTCATCATCCAGCGAAAAACTCCGATGCACATCCAGCGGCGCGCCCGACAGGTCGCGCAGCACAATGTCGCCAGCTTCGTGCACGCGCCGCCCGTCGAAGAGGGCGCGTAATACGGGTTCCCAGGCTATCCAGTGTTCAAAGGCGCCCTGCGTCACCTGCACGCGCGACTGCATCGCCAGACCCATGGTAGTGCGCTGATCCTGAACCAGGTCAGAGAGAGCGTCGGCCTCCAGCGCGACCTGTACGCAGCCTGCGGGTGAGCCCGCCGACAGCCGCAAGCCCGCTTCGCCTGGCTCGATGACCAGCGTCCGGTCGCCGACACTCAGGGCCAGCCCGGGCAGCTGCTTGTAGCGCAGGCCGCGCGCGGCCAGCTCGCCGTGCCGGCTCAGTGCATCCGGCAGCAGGCTGTCGAATATCGCATCCCGCGTGAGATCCTGTGTATCGCAATAGCGTCGCGTGCGGCAGTCTACAGACATGGCTTTTCTCCTGTGCCCGCTGGCCGGGGAATATCCGACTGGTGGGCATTCAAATCAGTGAGCGATCTACCGGGGCGCCAGCCCGCGCTCCGCCCTTTCCCGGTTCATCCTGTTGGCATCGCTGCTCAGGCGTTCGCCGAGTTCTTCCTCGCTCGCGGTGCCGGCAATATGCCGGTTCGCCAGGCCCATGTTGTACATGATGCGTTTCACCGGCGTAACCGCCAGGATCGTGCGCAGGGGGGAATCCAGCAGCTGGAAAAAATTCTCCTCCACCTGCGCATCGCCCTGGCCAACCTTGCTGGCGAGCGCGCGATAGAACCACGCCTTGGTGTCATCGTCGTCAAGGAACTCACCCGTGCCCTTGAAGGTGATGCCGCCGTTCGGCAAATGAGACGGTGCGTTATCCGGATAACTGACCGAGCTCACGGCAACCGATACCCGGTTGTCCCGGCGTATCGCCGCTGCGCGGTGGCGATGCGAGGCGAAGGTCAGCCATATTTTTCCGTCGCGCCACACGAAGGCGTGCGTCACGCCCACGGGCCAACCATCGCGGGTGGACCACATCAGAACGGCCTCGACGGCGTTATCCATCAGCGCGTCCACCTCGCTGTCTGAAAAAGGGTAGATGGACACCATCTCGTGGTCATGCGTTTGTGCCATGCGCAGTCCTCGTTTTTATCGTTTATCGGTTCATGCCCGGCCCTTAACTGTAGCGTGATCAGCGGAATTTGTCGCGACCCGCCGCGCAGCTCGCCGATCACGGGCGTAGTGGCCACGTAACGCGGGGTTATCGGCGCAGGCATTCGGCGGGCAGCAAATGTCAACCGCTACTGTCGCCGCCGTCAATGGTCTACCATCGGGTAAGCATCACTGCTATCGCTCTCGAGGCGGCTGCCTCGAACAACCCCGCAATACACATTCCAGGACAACAGGACAACCGCATGAAACTCGCTATTCTCTCCTGCAGCCCCAACGCCTACAGCACACGGCGCTTGAAGGAGGCGGCGCTGCAACGCGGCCACCAGGCGAAAGTTCTCAACACGCTCAAATTCGCCATCGACCTGGAGCGCGGCGCTCCCGATTTGTACTATCGCCAGAAACATCTCAGCAGCTACGACGCCGTACTGCCGCGCATTGGCGCCTCCATCACCTACTACGGCACGGCAGTGGTTCGCCAGTTTCAGGAAATGGACGTGTTCTGCGCCAACACCGCCCACGGCATCAGCAACTCGCGGGACAAACTGCGCAGCCTGCAGATTCTCAGCCGCCACCATGTGGGAATACCGAGAACGACCTTCGTGCGCGACAAGAAAGATGTACTGCCCGCCATCGAGCGGGTGGGCGGCGCACCCGTGATCATCAAGCTCATCGAAGGCACCCAGGGCATCGGGGTACTGCTGGCTGAAACCGTAAAAGCCGCCGAATCGATTATCGAGATGCTGCAAAGCCAGAAACAGAACGTACTGATCCAGAAATTTGTGGCCGAGAGCAAGGGCCGCGATGTGCGCGCGTTCGTGGTGGGTGACCAGGTGGTCGCCGCCATGCGCCGCGTTGCGCAGGGTCAGGAATTTCGCAGCAACGTACACCGGGGCGGCGTGGCGGAGCCGGTGGATCTCGACGAGGCCTACCGCGAGACAGCGGTGCGCTGCACGCAGATCATGGGCCTGCGGGTGGCGGGCGTGGACATGCTGGAGGGGGCCAACGGGCCGCAGGTAATGGAAGTCAACTCCTCCCCCGGCCTTGAGGGAATCGAAACCTGCACCGGTCTGGATGTGGCGGGCGCGGTGATCGAGTACATCGCAGCGCAGGTGGATTTCCCGGAGATCGATGTGCGCCAGCGCCTCACCGTGAGCAAGGGCTATGGTGTCAGTGAAATCTACGTGCCGGAGGGTTCCAATTTTGTCGGCCAGACTATCACCCAGACGGGCCTCGCAGAGAAGGACATCAACGTGCTCACCCTGTATCGCGGCGCGAAGATCATTCCCAACCCGCGCAAGGACCGCATACTCGAAGCGGGCGATAAACTGCTCTGCTTCGGCAAGCTGGAAGCAATGCGCGGTATGATTCCCGCACGCGCGCGGCGCCGGCGCCTGCCGGCCATCAGCCAGCTTGATACCGAACAACACTGAGAAACGTTCACGGCACCGGGAGGTGATCGCACATGCAACAGCCACGTAAGGCGTCTTCGCAACAGGGGGCCGAGTCCGCCGTGCTGGCGGACCATCTGGACGGCACGCTGCAGGCGCTCATGGAGCCGGCCACCGGTTTCCTCACGCCTGAAACAACCGTTGCCGGCGCGCTGGATTACCTGGTGCACGCGCTACCGCATGGCGGCATCACCTACCTCTACGTGGTGGATCAGGCGCGCTGCCTGAAGGGCGTGGTGGCCATGCGTGACCTGCTGCTGTCGAAACCCGGGCAGACGCTGGAGGAGGTCATGACGCCGGAGCCCTTCGCCTTCAGGCCGGATACCAGCCTCTCCGAAGCCACGCAGGCAGCGCTGAGCCGGCGGCATCGTCTGTATCCGGTCGTGTCGGACGACGGCGTGCTGGTGGGCCTGGTGTTCGGCTGGCAACTGTTTGAATACCTGGCCACCGAAATCAGCGCGCAGAGCGGGACCATGGTGGGTTTGGACAAGGAAGAGCGCAGCGGCACATCGATATTGCAGGCCTTCAGGATGCGACACCCCTGGCTGCAGGTGAACCTGGTCACGGCGTTTGCGGCGGCGTTCGTCGTGGGCCTGTTTGAAAACACGATCACCCAGATTGTCGCGCTCGCGGCCTTCCTGCCGGTGCTCGCGGGCCAGAGCGGCAATACCGGCTGCCAGGCCCTGGCGATCACGCTACGCGGGCTCACCCTGGGAGAACTCGCCGACTACCCGGTAGCGCGACTACTGCGCAAGGAAATTGCGCTGGGCGCCCTGAACGGTTTCTTTGTCGGCCTGATCGCCGCGGCCGCCATGTGGCTTTACGCAGACAGCACCGACACGGAACAGCCCGCGCTGCTCGCACTGGTGATTCTCATTGCCATGGTGGGCGCGTGCATCGGCAGCGGCATTTTCGGCGTTCTGGTACCACTCACGCTGCGTCGTTTCGGCGCCGACCCGGCCATGGCCAGCAGCATATTCCTCACCACGTTCACCGACGTGCTGGGAATGGGCCTGATGCTGGCACTGGCCACCGCGCTGCTGCTGTAGCAAACGCCGCAGAGTGCGAGCGCGCGAAAGCCTGCCGAGGCTACCTGCGGGCCTGACCCCCGCCGGCCGCGAGGCTGACCGAACACCCCGTTAGCGGCCTGCCTGCAACAGCGCGCCCATCGCCGCGAAGATCTGCGCGGTTTCCGCGGGCAGGCGCCCCGGGCCGCCCGCGACGTGCCCAAAATCAGACTGCAGCACGTCCAGGCGAGCACCGAGCAACCCTGCGTCACGACGGGCATCTTCGCAGGTAAAGTACAGGTCTGTCGCGCTGGGCATGAACAGACCGGGGCCCGTCACGGGATTGCCGGCATCGTGGGCACAGGCGCCGATCACCTCGGCGCTCTGCCAGGTGCGCAACTGCGCCAGCAGGTCGTTGGCGTCCTGCGCCAGGTGATCCGCCACCCAGTATTCCAGCAGGGCCTCGATGCTGTCGAAGCCAAGCCGGCGATACAGGCCCTCGCGATAAAACGCCTGGCTGTAGGCCCAGCCGGCGTACACCGTGGCGAAGGCCCTCAAGCCGCGTGCGGGAGGCGCAACGTAGTGCCCGCCGGCGAACGCGGCGTCCGCCCGCAGCGCGCTGGCCACGCCCCCCAGGAACACCCGGTTGTGCGGATAACAGCCTGCCGTCGCGCAGACGGCGAACCAGCTACCCACCTGTTCGGGATACAGCCGCGCCCATTGCGCCGCCTGCATGCCGCCCATGGACCAGCCCATCACCAGCCGCGGGCGGGCATCGGCGAAGCGCGCCGCCAGCAGTGCCCGTTGCGCGCGCACGTTATCGGCGAGCGTCACCAGGGGAAAGCCCGGCCCGCCTTGCGCACCCGCGGTGTTGCTGGGCGAACTGGATTCACCTGCGCCGAACAGGCAGGGAATCACCACGCAGTACTCACTGCCGTGCAGCGGGCTGTCGGGAAGGTCCACCCAGGGTCGATTGCCCGCACCGCGCCCGCCGTAGTACGTGGGGAGGAGCACGAGGTTGTCTTTTGGTGCGTTCAGCGCACCAAGTTGGTGGTAATGAAGCCGACCCCCGTGCAGTACCTCGCCGCTGTGCAGTGGGAAATCACCCAGCGGAAAATCGAACTCGCTCCAGTCATCCTGTGTTTTCAAGGGCTTACGCTCACACGCCAGTGGGGGAACGGTAAACATGCATCTTGGCATGTTTATTGGATAGCAGAGTCTGCGAAGCAAGATCCATTCCCGGTCAAGGAGAGAACATGCACATCGAACCGCTGCAGCAGGAGTGCCTGGAAAAAGGCATCAAGTACGGCATTGCCAGCTACGTGGATATTCACGGGGCGAGTAAAGGCAAGTTTGTGCCCGTGGGGCACTTCAAACAGATGTTCGCGGGCTCCGAGCTGTTTACCGGCGCCGCGCTCGATGGCGTGCCGCAGGATATCGCCGACGATGAGGTGGCCGCCATGCCGGATATCGCGTCCATGCAACAATGTCAGTGGAACCCGGAACTGGCATGGTTCGCCAGCGATCTCTACTTGCACGGCAAACCCTTCGAGGCCTGCTCGCGTAACATCCTCAAGCGCCAGCTGGCGAAAGCCGAGGCCATGGGTTATCGGTTCAACCTGGGTATTGAAACCGAGTTCTTCGTGCTGAAGAAAACCGACGATGGCCGCGCCGTACCCTTCAGTGACCGCGACACGCTGGGCAAACCCTGCTACGACGTGCCCTGCATGCTGGACAACCTCGCCATCATCGACACCCTGGTGTAGGCACTGAGCGATATGGGCTGGGGCGTCTACTCCTTCGACCATGAGGACGCCAACGGCCAGTTCGAGATCGATTTCAACTACGCGGACGCGCTGACCATGGCCGACCGGCTGGTGTACTTCCGCCTGCTCGCGAATGAGATCGCACGCCAGCACGGCGCGTTCGCGAGTTTCATGCCCAAGCCCTTTGCGAATCGCACCGGCAGTGGCGCGCACTACAATATGTCGCTCGCCAACAGCGAGTCCGGCGAGAACCTGTTTGCGGCCAGCGCCGGCGACGACCGTTATGACTGCGGCGTATCCGAGTTGGCCTACCAGTTCATCGGCGGCGTGTTGCGCCACGCCAAGGCGATCAGCGCCGTGGTAGCACCCACCGTCAACAGCTACAAGCGCCTGGTGCGCCAGGGCAGCATGTCCGGCTCTACCTGGGCGCCGGTATTCTGCTGCTACGGCAACAACAACCGCACCAACATGCTGCGAATTCCCGGCGCCGGGGCGCGGGTGGAATGTCGCGCCCCGGACATCGCATGCAACCCGTACCTCGGCGCCGCGTTGATGCTGGCAGCCGGGCTGGAAGGCATCGAGCAGGGCATCGACCCGGGCAAGCCACACCGCGAGAACATGTATCACTACAGCGACGCCGAGATCGCCGCCGCCGGCATCGAGTGCCTGCCGAAGAACCTGTCGGAGGCGACCGACGCCATCGCCGCTGACGCGCTCGCGCACGACGTCCTGGGCGCCGACATGCACAAGGCATTCGTCCACTTCAAACGCGCCGAGTGGGAGAGCTACCACAACACCGTGTCCGCCTGGGAAACCGAGCGCTACCTGCGCCTGTTCGGCTAGGGCATCGCCGACCCGCGCGACACGTTCGCGCGGCGACACCCGCATGCGCGCCCGCCGCCATGGCGCCAGACATTGCCTTTGCGGGTTGATTCACTAGACTGGGTTTTTTACCCGGATCACGGTGCCGATGAGAAGAACCAAGGAGGACGCCGCGAAAACCCGCCAGAGCCTGGTGGACGCCGCACTCAAGCTGTTTGGCCAGCGCGGCTACAGCGGCACCACGCTGCGCCTGATTGCCGAAGAAGCCGGCTGTTCGCGCGGACCCATCTACTGGCACTTCGCCAACAAAGAGGAACTGTTCGAAGAGATACTCGCCTACTCGCAGGTTCCGCTGGAACAGCTGGTGGCGCTGCATCATGACAGCAGCGACCCGGAGCACGCCGCGGCCGACTTTTCACGGCAGTGGCTGCGTCTGCTGGTGGACGACGCCTACTTCAGGCAATCCTTCGAGATATTTCTCAACAAAACCGAGTTCACCGAAGCCGTGGCGAAAACCCTGAGCCGGGAGCGGGCGCTGACCGCCTCACTGATCGACACGTTCTCCGCCTGGGTGGACACCTATCGCAAGACACACAACCTGCGCGCGCAGACGCCCTGTGACACCGTGGCGCTATCCATGTACGCCTACCTGATGGGCATCACGCAAAGCTGGCTGTTCAACCCCGAGGTGACCGATCTCGACAACAGCCAGGCGTTTTTCGTTGGCGAGTTCCTGCGCCTAATGCGTGCTCTCGAGTGACTGTGAGCGCATCATGCCGCGGATATCGCGCTCCAGCGCGCGGTACTCACTCACCTCGAGAATGGCATCGCGATCGGCGCTGCTCTTTGCAAACCCGGGCCGGATGGTTTCCAGTATGCGGCCCGGCCGCGTACCCATGAAGAACACCACGTCGCCCAGGTAAAGCGCCTCTTCGATATCGTGCGACACCATCAGGACCGTGGTGCGCTCTTTTTCCACGATCTCCAGCAACAGGCTTTGCATCTGCCATCGCGTTTCCGGATCCAGGGCGCCGAATGGCTCATCCATCAGCAGCACTGCGGGATTGCTGGCGAGACTGCGGGCGATGGCCACCCGCTGCTGCATCCCGCCGGACAGCTGGTGCGGATAAGCCTTCTCGAACCCGCCAAGTTTCACCGCCTGAATAAAGTGATCGACAATACCCTCGCGCAGGCTGCTTGCCTCACCGCGCGCGCGCAGGCCGAAGGCCACATTCTCCTGTACGGTCAGCCACGGAAAAGAACTGTAGTTCTGGAACACCATGCCACGATCCACGCCAGGCCCGTGGATGACATTCCCCCCAATCGCGATGCTGCCCTCATCCTGGGTCTCCAGGCCCGCGATGATTCGCAGCAGCGTGGATTTACCGCAGCCCGAGGGGCCCAGCAGCACCCCTACGGAGTTCTCCTGGAGCTGGAAGTCGATATTGCTCAGGGCCTTGAGCGCACTCCCCGAGCGCAGCGCGAAACTCTTGCTGACGCCCGCAACGCTCAGGCCGCCGGCCTGTGAATGGCTCATGCTCTACTCCCTTCCGCGGCCGACCGGCGGCGCAGTCCGACAACACACCGGTCACCGCAATCCGGTTACCTGAGGGCCGCCGCAAGCGGCGTGGTATCGACCCCGGCGGACATCGGCATGGCTTTTTCAATGAAGCCGAACTTCAGCCACCAGTCGGTCGTGATGTCCCAGTGCGCCTTCATGCCGTCCGCTGCGATGTTGAGCGGCAGCTCACCCGGCTTCAGGCCCATGAAGATCGCCGCCTGGTCGCGGTCGAAGATGAAAATCCCGCCCTTGTGAATCTCGCCAGTGCTGCCAAGCACCTGCTCCACGTCTTGCACCGTGAACTTCAGCCCCTCGGCAATGATCTTGTTCGCCTCGGCCGTGTTGGACTTCCAGAAATCCACCGCATTGAAGTAGGCGCGCGTCAACTTCGCGGCATCGTCGGGGCGCTGCTCGAGGAACGCCGTGCTCATGTACAGGGCATCGCCAAGCATGGCCGTGGTAATGTATTTTTCCTCGGTGGAATCGGCAGCTACCGTGGCACCCGGCATGGCCTCGAGCACCTGCGAGCCAAAGGGCTCCCAGAATTCTGCGGCTGCCGCCGTCCCGCCCACCATCGCGCCCACGGCATCGTCCATGATCAGGTTGGTGAAATTGACCTCGTCGATCCCCACGCCGTTGTCGGTGAGCCACTCGGCCATGAAAATCTGCGTCAGCCCGCCTTCCAGCACGGCAACGGTTTTCCCCTTGAGCTGCTCGGCGCTGGTAATGCCGGGCGCCAGGATGATCTTGTCGGTGCCGTAGGACGGATTGGTATAGGTGACCAGCTTGATACCCACGTCTTTATCCGCCGCGATAGGCCCGTACTCCGCGGTGCTCGATGTGGCGTGCAACTCGCCCGCCGTCATCAGGCCGAAACTCTGGTAAGGGTCCTCAATGATACTGATGTCCAGTTCCAGGCCCTCGGTGAGACCTTTCTCCCTGGCGATAAACCAGAACCCGTACCCGGGCCAGGAAAACAGCGAGAGCTTGACAGGCTCGGAGGCCTGCGCGCCCCACGGCAGTGCGAGCGCCAGTACGGCGATGGCTAAACGTAGATAGTGCATGATGAATCTCCCTGGTTGTGCAAACTGTCGATCGGTTGGTTTGGAAAAACGGGTTCAGCGCGCCTCCAGATAGCGGAAGGCGCGCCGGTGCAGGAGCTTGAACAGCGCGTCAAAGAACAGCCCAAGCAGGCCTATTACAAGAATGCCGGCCATGATGTCGTCGATATGCACAAAGCGTTTCGCTCGCATCATCATGGCGCCTATACCATCGGTGGCGGCAACAATCTCGGCGATGACGAGATACGTCCAGCTCACCGCCAGCAGCTGTCGGAATACATCCACGTAGCCGGGGAGGCTGGCGCGCAGGATCACCGACCCCAGAATCTGCGGCTCGCGCAGACCGAGCGTGCGCGCTGTTTCGATGTAAACGCGCGGCACCTGACGGGTGACGTCGGCCAGCATGATGATGAGAAAGAACAGTACGCCGATCACCAGCAGCGCGATCTTCTGCTCATCACCGGTGCCCAGCCACATCAACAGCAGCGGAATAAACGCCGGGGCCGGCAGGTAGCGGAATGCACCAGCCACCGGGCCCAGTAAACGATCCACGGGACGGTAGGCGCCCATCAGCAGCCCAAGCGGCAGTGCAATACTCACGGCGATACCGAAGCTGACGAGAATGCGCTTCACGCTCGCCCAGATATCGCTGGCGAAATTCTTTTCGGTGAGCAACTCCCAGAGGCTGGTGAATACTTTCTCCGGCCCCGGAAACAGGCGCGCGGGGGCGATCTCCGCGTGCGCGGCGAACCACCAGCCGCCGATAAACAGCAGCCAGCCCAGTGCGCCGAGCACCGCTCTTGAGGCCAGCACGTTGGCCATGGGCAAGGCAGGCTTCACCACCCGCGTGCTGGCTTTCACCACCGGCGGCCTAAAACGCGGTAAGGAAGCTGAGCGCATCGACACCAACGGCCCGACCCTCCTTCAGTGAGGTTTTCACCTCGTCATCGCCATAATCCTCGGCCTGTATTCGCGCCAGGCGATGCCGGTGAAGCGAACGCAGCTGTTCGCGCAAGCCCAGGGTCTGGGCCTCCACGGCAGGGTACATTTCCCGGTGCAGCGCCGGCAGCCGATACCAGCCGAGCGTCGGTTTTTCATGGTGCGCATTGTGGTAGCAGAAATTCAGGGCCAGCAGGTTGAGCCAGGGAAAGCGATGCGACAGCAGATTGCTGTAGGTGCGGCTCTGCTCGTACTGTACATCGCCCCGGTGCGGGAACTGCACGCCGTCATCGTCGAGGTTGAAGATCACCTCGTAGTTATGCTGATAGCAATCCATAAAGCGCAACGCCGTGAGCAGCAGGAGTTGCGCCAGCACGTAAAGCAGGAACGCCACCGGATTCAGCAGCAATACCGCCAGTAGTACCGAACCGCGCACCAGCACCACCCCCAGCACCCTGCCCCGTTGATCACGCTTCGATTCCATGCACCAGGGCGCGAGCACCAGCATGGTATGCATCATGATCTCGACAGCGGGGATGTAGGCCCACTCCAGCGCCTGCACCAGTTTCTCCAGCGCTGGGTGTCGCTTCAGGAAACTGCGGTAATCCCACACCACGGGGTCGTAGTTATCGACATGGTGGCGCATATGCTTGTAACGGATATCTTCATAGCGACCGTAGCTGCTCCCCGCTATCCAGCTCAGCAGCGTGCCCAGCGCGGCGTTGCCGCGGCTGGACACAAACACCGCGTTGTGCCCGCAATCGTGCAGCAGGTAGGCGGCAATCAACATGCCGTGCGCCAGTGCCAGCACGCCCAGCGCATTCAGCAGGATGCTGCTGTGGAACAGTCCGATCCAGCCGCCAATATAGGTGCAGGCGATGTACAGCAGGACAAGGACCGTGTACGGCGCACCGGCAGGATCACGCAGCTTGAACGTGCTAGGCA
This sequence comes from Halioglobus sp., assembly GCA_041396005.1. Taxonomy (GTDB): domain Bacteria; phylum Pseudomonadota; class Gammaproteobacteria; order Pseudomonadales; family Halieaceae; genus Marimicrobium. The sequence goes on along the minus strand of JAWKZK010000017.1, from coordinate 31,670 downwards.
TGGCGTGCCTCCGGCTGCGAGGCAGCTTGCGCCCAGCTTGCGAAATGCGCCCGCTCGGTGGCGCCGATCCAGCGGTTGATCTCCCACAGGTCGGCAACCGGGGCATTGGTGAATGGCAGGTGATGCAGGTAGCCGTCGGGGCCGAACTCCGGCGTCATGGTCGTTACCGCGTAGCCCCGCGCCAGTTGCGCCGCCCACACCGCCTCCCAGCAGCGCTGGTGACTGGCCAGCGCCTCGGCGTATTCCGGCGCGCGCGGATGCGGCACCTGCGGGCCCTGGTCGTAACCCACCCGGCCGTGCACATGGTGCGCATGCGAGGCGGCCAGTTCGATCGCGTCCCACTCGCTGTCCATGAGCCGTTCGCACACGACTACCCAGTGGCTGAAGTCGCAGGTGATGCTGATGTCCGGCAACTGCTCGAGAATCGCAACCGTGTTCCAGGGACAGAAAAAACTGCGTCCGCGATGCGTTTCGAAGGAACACAGCACGCCGTGCCTGTCGGCGATATCCATCGCGGCCTTGAAGAATTCGACGCTGGTGGCGATCGGCCAGGCGTCGCATCCGCCCATGACATTCACAAAACACGGCCCCAGGGGTTTGCCCAGGACGATTTGCGCTTCAAGATCGCTCAGGTGTTCGCTCACGCTGGCCTGCCGTCGCGGCACATAGGAGCCCGCCGTGCAGATTTCCTGAATCCACGCCAGACCCTGCGAGTCCAGTGCCTCCGCGAGCGCCGGCAGATACCCGGGGTCTGCGTGCCTCGCCGGCGCCTCCAGCCCGGAAAAGTGCGCGGCCTTTGCCAGCACGGCAGCCTCGTGCACGCTGCCGGCGTGGCCCCAGAGGGTTTTGAAGGTGCGTAGCTGCATGCTGATGTCCTGAATACCGCTGACACCCTGGGTCAGAGCAATAACTATGCCAAGATGTATGTATATTCGCATCCCATTGTTTTTGTTGTATTTCTTCAGGATTCACGCCTGTCACGCTGCGGTTGTCGCACGTTTCTCCTGCACCGGGACAGGCACCTGCCGGAGCCGTTTTGGTGCATCTCCCTGAGATAGGGGGAAGAGCGGTTGCGCTCCTGTTGCTGCTGGCGCTGTGCCTGCTGGCGGGCCTGGTGGGGCGCAGCGTCTGGCTGACACCGCGGCCTGACAGGGCGCCGATGCGGGTGCGGAAGCCGCCAGCCAAGCCGCAATTCATGTATACTCCACCGCTCTGCGCGCCCGTAGCTCAGCTGGATAGAGTAACTGGCTTCGAACCAGTTGGTCGGGAGTTCGAATCTCTCCGGGCGCGCCACCTTACACGCGGTATGCAGCGTCAACAGGCTCTTCAGTCTCCAACCCTGGCCCGCCCATCACGAAGCCAGTGCACCACCGCGCTGACAGCACGAGATGGCACATTCGCGCTGTAGTTCCTACACTGTTTTGTAACGCTTGCCCTTGAACGGGAATGCAACCGCCGTCCCTTAGCTCGAAGAGCGCGCCACGACTGGCCTCCGGCTGAACAAGCCATGCGGTCGGCATCCGGCACGATCCCTGCAACACGGGCACGATCCCTGCGAAATGGGGTCCAACATTCTTTGCAACCGGTAAACCGAGGATACTTCCATGTTGTTTACTTCCCTGCTCTACCTGCTCACGCTCGTCGCCGTTCTCTATGCCGGATTGTCGCTGCGCGGTGGCTCTCTCGTGCTGGCGATTACCGGCGTGCTGCTTGCGCTGTTCGAAGGCGCGATGTGGTGGCTGGTGCTGCCGATGCTCGCGGTGCTGTTGATCCTGAACGTGGATTCGCTGCGCATGCGTCTGCTGTCGCGCCCGGCCTACGATGTACTGCGCCGGGCCATGCCCAGCATGAGCAGCACCGAGCGCGAGGCCCTCGAGGCCGGCACCACCTGGTGGGAGAAAGACCTGTTCAGCGGCGCCCCGCGCTGGGACAACTACGCGCGCATCGATCTGCCAACCCTCACCAGCGAAGAACAGGCCTTTATCGACAACGAGGTGGAGGGGCTCTGCGCGCTGATCGACGAATGGGACGTGCAGCAACGGCAGGACCTGTCACCGGAAACCTGGCGCTACCTGCGCGAAAAAGGCTTCTTCGGCCTCATTATTCCCAGGGAGTACGGCGGACGCGACTTCAGCCCCTTCGCGCAGAGTCGCGTGATGAGCAAGATCGCCAGCCGCTCGATTACCGCCGCAGTGACCGCGATGGTGCCCAATTCGCTCGGCCCGGGCGAGCTGCTGGTGAAATACGGCACGCAGGCGCAAAAAGACCGCTGGCTGCCCAGCCTGGCCGATGGCAGCGAACTGCCCTGCTTCGGCCTCACCGGCCCGGAAGCGGGCTCGGACGCGGGCGCCGTGCCCGACCTCGGCGTGGTCTGCCGGGGGGAATTCGAGGGCGAGGAGGTGGTTGGCCTGCGCCTGCGCTTTCGCAAGCGCTGGATTACCCTCGCGCCGGTCGCCACCGTGGTGGGGCTGGCCTTCCAGCTGCGCGATCCAGAGGGGCTGCTCGGCGACCCGGACACCGTGGACTACGGCATTACCTGCGCGCTGCTGCCCGCCGACCATCCGGGCGTGGAGATCGGCCGCCGGCACGACCCGGGCGCACCTTTCATGAACGGCCCGATCCAGGGAGAGGACGTGTTCATTCCCGTGGACTGGATCATCGGCGGTCCGGCGATGGCCGGCAAGGGCTGGCGCATGCTGATCGAGTGCCTGGGCGCGGGCCGTGGCGTTTCCCTGCCCGCGCTGGCCACCGCCGCCGGCGAGATGTGCTACCTTACGGTGGGCGCCTATGCGCGCATCCGCCGCCAGTTCAACATGGAGGTGGGCAAGTTTGAAGGTGTGCAGGAAGCGACCGCCGAAATTGCCGCGGGCGCTTACATGCTGGAGGCCATGCGGCAACTGGTCACGCGCGGACTGGGCGATGGCGCGCCCTCGGTGCTCACCGCCATGGCCAAGTATCACGCCACCGAACGCATGCGCGACCTGGTCAACCATGGCATGGACGTGGTGAGCGGACGCGCGATTCAACAGGGCCCGCGCAACTTCCTCGCGGCGGTGTATCAGGCGCTGCCGGTGGCCATCACCGTGGAGGGCGCCAATATCCTTACCCGCTCGCTGATGATCTTCGGCCAGGGCGCCATGCGCTGCCATCCCTACCTGTTCGATGAACTGCAAACGCTGCAGCGCGATGACCGCGACGCCGCGCTGCAGGCTTTTGACCCGCTGCTGCTCGCGCACCTCGGTCATGTGGGCGGCAATGCCGCGCGCGTGCTGGTGTATGGCCTCAGCGCGCCGCTTACTGCGCCAACGCCACATAACTGCAGCGAGTTCAGCGAGCGCTGGTACCGCCTGATAAGCCGTTTCAGCGCCTCCCTGGCGCTGAGTGCCGACGTGGCGCTGGGGGTACTGGGCGGCGATCTGAAACGGCGCGAACTGCTGTCCGCTCGCCTGGGCGATGTGCACAGCCAGCTGGTGATTGCCTGCAGTATCCTCAAGTTCCACGACCAGACAGCCAGCAGCGAAGCGTCTACCGCGCACGCCGAGTACGCGGTGCGCAGCGCACTGCATTCGGCCCAGGGCGCGCTGCTGGCGTTCTTCGACAACTTCCCCCTGCGCTGGCTGGCGCTCATCCTGCGCGGGATGTGTTTCCCCACCGGGCGTGTGCTCAAGGCGCCGGGGGATGAGCAGGTACGCACGCTGGGCGCGTTGATCATGGAGCCCAACCCGGTGCGCGACACGCTCGCCGGCTTCGTGTACCTGAGCACCGACCCGGAAGACGCCGTGGGACGCGTGGAAACCACCTATCGGATGCTGCTGGAGGTGGAAGACGCCTTCGTGGCCTTCGTGAAGGCGCGCTCGAAAGGCAACATCGACGCGGATGACCTGGAAGAAGGCCTGAGCGAGGCCGCGCAGAAGGGCATCATCACGGCCGAGGATGTGCCGCGCCTGCTGGAATACGATCGCCGGCGTTACGACTGCCTGCTTACAGACCAGTTCGATCAGCTGGTGTAAGGGCCAACCAAGCGCGTTGCGTGTGCACGCCGCCCAGCCAGGTCCCGGCGGGCGGCGCGGCTTGGTCGACAGGCTTCGCGGTGCTATGGTGGGCGCAACAATAAGACACCACCGCCTGTCCAGGCCACCAGCCACAGAGTCACCGCATGCGTTCACTACTCGCCTCTCTTTTACTGTTCCCGCTTCTCCTTGCCTGCTCGGACGGTGAGGACCGCTTAGCGCAGCCCGACCCCCCTGACCGCTTCGCGTTCCTCGATTACGTGGCGGAAGCGCAGCCACGCGGCGGCCGCTGTCACGACAGCGTGGATGTCTCGGCGCCGCTCATCGTGACCGGCTTCGGCTTCAACCACGCCAATACTCGCAACCAGGCGTCGCTGATCGACGCCGGCAATGTGCACGAACTCGCCATCGACTTTCATGTCGCGCCGGCCGACGCCAGCGAAAAACGCGGCGCACCGGCGGTGACGGCGCAGGCGATTTTCCTGACCTCGGGCCGCCAGCTCACCGCCATCAACCGCCTGTCGGGCTGTGAGTACTGGTCGTTCACCACACCGGAGAAAGGCGGCAGCCTGTTTCGTTCCTCGTCCATTCTGTTTGTACCCGCAAACGACGCGATGCCCGCTACCGTTTACGCCGGTGATCGCAACGGCTTCGTGTATGCCGTGAACGCGGCCAGTGGCGAACTGCTGTGGCAAACGTTCGCCGGCAGCGTGTCTTTCTACCACTTCATTACCGGCGGTATGCAGTATCACGCGGGCAGGTTGTTCGTGCCGGTGGCGAGCAAGGAGGTGCTCGCCACGGTGGTGAACCCGATCGCCTGCTGCATCAGCCACGGCATGCTGGTGGCGCTGGATGCGACAACGGGCGACACCCTGTGGCAATACCACACCACGGCGGAGGCCACGGAAACCATCCTGCCGGGGGAGCGCATCGGCCCGAACGGCGCCTCCGTGTGGAGCACGCCCACGCTGGATATCGCGCGCAATGCGCTGTACATCGGTACCGGGCAGAACTACACCGAGCCCGCCACGCAAACCTCCGATGCGATCATCTCGCTCGACATGGATACCGGCGCCGTGAACTGGATATTCCAGGCGCGCGCGAACGACACCTGGAACGGCAACTGCACGCTGCCTGCCAGCCTGCGCTGCTCGCAACCGCCGGGACAGGATTTCGACTTCGGCGCGGCACCGATTCTGCTGGACGACGGCAAGACCCTGATCGCCGGCGACAAGGGCGGCGTGGTGTACTCCCTCGCGGCGGACACCGGCGCACTGAACTGGTCGACGCGCGTCAGCAAGGGCTCTACCCTTGGCGGCATTCACTGGGGCATGGCGGTGGACGCCGAGCGCGTATACGTGGCAGCAACAGACTTTTCCATCGAGAAAGCAACCGGCGGCCTGGCGGACCTGATCGAGGGCGCGCGGCCCGGCATCTATGCGCTGGATCTCGAGCGCGGCAGCATCGAGTGGCAGATCAGGCCAACACACCTGTTCGAGGGCTTGACCACGCCTTCGCTGTACTCCGCATCGCTCACGGTGAGCAACGACCTGCTGCTGGCAGGTTCACTCGACGGCATGGTGCGCGCGTTTCATACCGCCGACGGCCGCGAGCTGTGGTCACTGGATACCGCGGTCGGTTTCACTGATATCAACGGCGTGCCGGGCAACGGCGGCACCATCGATTCCGTGGGCGTGGTCGTGGCCGGCGACGGCCTGCTGATCAACTCCGGGTACAGTACCTTCCAGGGCGTGGACGGTCGCTATCAGGCGGGCGCCGGCAACGCGCTGTTCGTGCTGGGCCTGCCGCGCTGAATCGCAGGTGCAGGCGCTCAGAGCCTCGCTCGTGCGACAGACGCCGGCACCAGGAAGCCACAGCCACCATTCTCCGGTTTAGCCGAACAATCGCGCAGCTATAACCACATTGTTTCCCCCGCGGGTGCCTCTACACTGCAGCCTCCTTCGACACATCCTCCAGGAGCACAGCGATGAGCACCGATCACCCTTCAGCGCAGAAAACCGATGGCAAACCGTCGCTCATGCAACGCGTCGGCAACTACATGCAGGATCCGCTGGGCTCGATCGTGACCGCCAGCGCCGCCACGATAGGCAGTTTCGGCTTCGTGCTGTCGGGCATCTGGTTCGTCAACCTAGCGGTCAACTGAGTCCCACAGGGCGCGGCGGGCAACTGCGTGCTCAAGAGGCGCGCAGCAGGGCCTCCAGCGCCAGCACGTGGGAGTCCTCCTCACCCAGCTCACGCAGGGCTTCGGCAAGCCTCAGCACGTAGTCCACGTTGCTGCCGCTGGGGCCGTGCGACGCCCTGATGTGCCTGGCCACCTCCGGCAGCGGCGCTTCGCCGAGGAAGGCCGGATTATCGGGCCGAGCCACATAGAGCGTGCCCGGCACCGGCTGCACCAGGGGCGCCAGCGTGATCGCTACAGCGTGGCGCTCGTAGCCGTTTTTCTCGCGATAATCCAGGTGCTCGAACACGCTGTGTTCAACCCGGTACGCCACGCCCTTGCAGATCGCCTGCGCCGCGGGCACCAACGTCACCACTCTTCCCGGCGCCTCCGGCGTACCGCGATGATCGTGCGAGCCCTGCCAGAAGCGTCGCGCCCAGCCACTGATACTGGCCGCTTCACGCTGCAGGTAGGGGAAATCCACCTTGTAGATTAGCGAACCGTACCCGAACACCCAGTGGGTGTCGGCAGGGCCGCTGGCGGCTGGTTCGGGTTGTTCGGTGTGTCGCATGCAGTGCGCCGTGCTTCCGGGCGTGTCGCCGAGGGCTTCGCGAAGGCTAGCATAACCCGCTGCAGGCTGGTTGACGACCGCCTGAGCCGCGCGCAAAGTAGTGGCCATGCACACACTCCGCTGGCAGACAGGCCCTGGCGCGCGCTGCGCCGCATCGGCGCACCCCGTTCGCGGCTTCCTGCTCGCGCTGACAGTATTGTTCGCAACCATCCTGCCCGTCATCGCCCTGACGGATACCGTCTGCACGCACGCGGGAGACTGCGGCACAGGCGAGGCCTGTCACGGTGCGAGCGCCTGCGGCTCCGGCGTTTGCGTACCCGCGTTCACGCTACCGCGCTTCGTCATTGATTTGCCCGGCCTGAGTGCCTACACCGCAGACATGCAATCGGTGCTGGATCACACCGGGCCGTTCTACCAACGTTGCTGTGATACCAACATCACCGCGTACACCGGTGAGTCTGCGGACCGCGACGAAAACGCCATACTCTGCCCCGCCGCACCCGTGTTGCCGGGCTGCTTTTTCGCCAACTGCCAGTGCGGCTTTCGCGACCCGGGCGCAAACCCGTTTGTTGTAAGCGGCAGCTATTCGAGCCCCTTCGGGCCGCAATACCTGTACTACGCAGGGCACCCGGGCTACGACTACAACTACGGTTTCGGCACGGCGCTGGTGGCGCCCGCCGACGGCATGCTGTGCAAGGCGATCGAAGATCCTGTCAACGGGCGCTTCGGCTTTGCCAGCGGCTGGGACGCCTTCCACAGCTTTTACATCGATCACGGCGCGTTTGCCGGACGCGGCTACGCCACCTGGTACCTGCACGCGGCTGACCTGGAAGGCCAGGATACCAACGGTGGCAACCTGCAGAGCCTTGCTCCCGGCCAGTGCGCGCCGGTGGCAGCGGGCCAGCTGGTGGCGCGCGTGGGCAATACCGGCACCCTGCTCCCGCACCTGCACTTTGAAGTGCGAGCCTACGAGCTGGCCGACGGGCCGGAGGCTCCCAGCGCAAGGATCATCGATCCCTACGGTTGGCGCGGCAGCCAGGCCGACCCCTGGGCGAACCCGCTGGAAAACCCGCAGGCCGAATCGCAACTCGCGCCCCTGTGGATAGCCTGCGGCAACGGTCGCAAAGAGTGCGGCGAAGCCTGCGACGACGGCAACCTCGCAGACGGCGACGGCTGCTCCGCAAGCTGCGTTGCGGAGGACGCCGACGGCGACGGCGTGGTGGATGCGCTGGACAACTGCCCGCTCATTCCCAACCCGGATCAGCTCGACAGCAACAACAACGGCCGAGGCGATGCCTGCGAAGGCTTGCCGCCCGGTTGTTGATTCGCCGCGCGCATCGTTGCACCATGACTGATCCCCGGTCACCGCGCGACGCGGTGGCAGCCGACAACAATAATACGTTCCAGGGATGGACATATGAACATACTGCAATCACTCACCAATCGTGCGGCGTACCAGAGTCTCAGGGCAACCACACTGACCGTCACGGGCACGGCCTGCACCCTGGGCGGGCTGGTAGCGGACGTGCTGCAGCCGGTCGCCCCCTTCGCCACGTACCTGTTCGTGCTTGCGTTGCTGGCGCTGGCGGTACTTTTTTTGCTCTATCGCCGGGGCAACGAGAATCTGCTGGGCGCTGTGGCTTTTGCAGCGGTAGCCAGCGCCGTGTTCGGCTTGATCGTGCTGTTTCAATCAGGGGATGAATCGGAGGATGTGGGTGTTCTGGCGGCGCTGCTGCCGGCCGTTGCCAACCTGCAATCCAGCCTTGGCATCATCGACGCAAAACTGGATGCGATATCTGCTGACGCGCAAAGCCTGCGTGCAAGCGCAGACCGGCTGGAGACTCAATCGGAGCAGGTGCTGCGCACCCTGGACGAGATGCGTGAGGGCTTCGCCAGCGGCGGCGTGATCGCCAGACCACAGTCACCGGAAGATCACTACCACAACGCGCGACTGCATGAACTCGGAGGCGACTATTCCGCCGCGCGGCGTTCCTACCTGGCCTACTTTCAGAGCGATCTGCCGCTGCTGGATCCGCATCTGCGGTTCCTGTCCTTTCTGAAAGTGCAGGAGGGTACCGCCGGCGCGCGGGAAACCTACCGCACGCTGATGGCGGGCAAGCAGGGCGGCATGCCGGAGTATGTGCGCCTGCTGCTACTGGAGGGGCCGCAGCGCATGGCCGGGCTATTATCCTACGCCGAGTCTGCGCCCACGTTCGCGCCCGTCTGGTATCACCTGAGCGAGGAGGTGTCGGCGCGCCGCCTGGGCGTGCAGACCCTGGCGAACAAACGCGATGAGCAAGCCTATTTGCAACGCTTTACGGCTGCGGACGACGCAGGTGGCCTGCTGCGCTACATGATCGACCAGTCGCTGGTGGAGGAATGGCGCGAGGACGCCGCGCGGCGTCTGCTCACTCTGGACAGCGCCGCACTGGAATCCCCCGTCGACCTCAACTGGAGCGTGAATAACGCAGGCTACACGGCGACCGTGAGCATCGCCGAGCCTGCACTGGAGATAGTGTGGAATATTCGCGGTGAGACCGAACCACGCAGCACCGGCACAAGCGGCGCAATGCACCCGCAGACAGGCCGGCCCGCACCGCAGCTCTTTTTCAACCTGCCGGCGAACCAGCGCGATGCCACCATCGAGATTCGTTATCGCGACGCCAACTCAGTACTGCAAGGACCCTTCGCATTCCCGTTCAAGGGCCGGCAGCAGAGCGCAGACGCCAACCGGCGCATACTGGAATCCACCAACACCAGTTGGGTCAGCTTTCGCGACTACAACGGCAAGCGCCTGCTGTACTTTTCTCACCTCATGACCTATCGCGGCAGCATCGCGGAGATACGCTATGGCCTCAATCGCGACGAACCGGACAAAACCTTCCGCTTCCCAGCCTGGAACAAGCCCGGTATCGCAACGATAGACGCGAAAACGCCGGTGTACATCAGCGTGCCGCGCAGTACGAAGTTTGTAACGGTGCAGCTCACTTACAAAGACGGCTCGCGCTCTGGCGTTGAGCGTTTCGACGCCGGCTGAAAGGAGGCTTCCGATGACGCCCGAATCCCGCGGCCTGCGCGCACGCACCCACGCGTTCCTGCGGGGCGATGGCACGCTGCCGAGCAAACTGTTCCTGTGGACCATTCAAACGCTGATTGTGTTGTCAGTAATCGCATTCACCTTCGAAACCCTGCCCTCGTTGACCGCGCAACATCGGGACTGGCTCAGGACGTTCGAAACGGGCGTGATCGCGGTGTTCACGATTGAGTATCTGCTGCGGCTATGGTCTGCCAGTGAGCGCCTGCGATTCGTGTTCAGTTTCTACGGGCTGATCGACCTGCTGGTGATACTCCCTTTCTACCTGCAGTTCACTGTGGATTTGCGCAGTTTGCGCATCTTCTGGCTGTTCCGCCTGTTTCGGCTGTTCAAACTGGTACGCTACGTCGATGCCGCCAGGCGCATCGGCAACGCCTTCCGCCTGGTGCAGGTGGATCTCGCCGTGTTCAGCATCGGCGCGTTTTTTGTGTTCTATCTCGCTGCAGTGGGCATCTATTATTTCGAACACGAGGCACAACCGGAGGTCTTCGCCTCGGTAATCCATTCTTTCTGGTGGGCGCTCGCCACGCTCACGACCGTGGGCTATGGCGATGCCTACCCGATTACCGCCGGCGGCAAGCTGTTTACGTTTTTCACGCTGATGATAGGTCTGGGCGTGTTCGCGGTGCCCACCGGGCTGATCACCATGGCGATCGTGAATACGCGAGAAGCGGATCTGGGCAATGAACCGGCTGCGGCGCCGCGGGCAACAGACGAGGTCAACAGCCAACCACCGGACACCTGACAGCCGCACTGCCCACCCGCAGCGGGCAAATCGTGAGAACTGCACACTTACCGGATTCTGCGTTGTAGTGCGGCGCTCGATCCTCTAGACTGCGCGCCCTCTCCTGTCGTCGCATAACAACAGCCACCGCCGATTGGTTTACCCGTCCACTATGATCTCGCTCTCACTGCAGAGGGCGTGGTGTTTTTTTGCTGTCGAGAGCGCGCGATGTTTGAGTTTCACCCCAGTAAAGTGCCTACCGTCAAGAACGATATTCTCTCCGGGCTTACCGTTGCACTGGCGCTGGTGCCCGAGGCGGTTGCCTTCGCGTTTGTCGCCGGCGTGGAACCGCTGGTTGGACTGTACGCCGCGTTCATGGTGGGCCTGATCACCGCCTGTATCGGCGGTCGCCCGGGCATGATTTCCGGCGCGACCGGTGCACTGGCGGTCGTGATGGTGACCCTGGTGGCGGATCACGGCGTGGAGTACCTGTTCGCGACCGTGGTGCTCATGGGAATCCTGCAGATCACCGCGGGCGTGCTGAAGCTCGGCAAGTTTATTCGCATGGTGCCGCACCCGGTGATGCTGGGTTTCGTCAACGGTCTCGCGATCGTGATTTTCCTGGCGCAGCTCAGCCAGTTCGGTCAGCCCGGCGAACAGGGCTGGCTGCACGGCAGCTTTCTCGAGGGCTCGCTGCTGGATGTCGCCTGGCTTGAAGGACAGCAACTGCAGCTGCTGGTGGGCCTGGTGGCGCTGACCATGTTCATTATTCACTTCCTGCCGCGATTCACCACCGCGGTGCCGTCCTCACTGGTGGCCATTGTCGTCGTCAGCCTGATGGTCTTCGGACTCGATCTGGACACGCGCGTCGTCGGTGACGTGGCCTCGATCAAGGGTGGCCTGCCCAGCTTCCACCTGCCTGTCGTGCCGATGAATTTTGAAACCCTGAGCATTATTTTTCCCTATGCGGCAGTGCTGGCCGCGATCGGGCTCATTGAATCCCTGCTGACCCTGCGACTGGTGGATGAGATCACCGAGAGCCGCGGTCGTGGCAACAAGGAGTGCGTGGGCCAGGGCGTGGCCAATACCGTCACCGGCCTGTTCGGCGGCATGGGCGGCTGCGCCATGATCGGCCAGAGCATGATCAACGTGAATTCGGGCGGTCGCGGCCGCCTGTCGGGAATCACCGCAGCGCTCAGCTTGCTGGCGTTTATTCTGGTGGCTTCGCCGCTGATAGAACAGATTCCGCTCGCCGCGCTGATCGGCGTCATGTTCATCGTGGTGATCGGCACCTTCGAGTGGAGCAGTTTCCGCGTGATTCGCAAGGTCCCGCGCTCCGACGCCATGGTGCTGGTTCTGGTTTCGGCGGTCACCGTAGCCACCGACCTGGCGGTGGCCGTGGTGGTTGGCGTGATCGTCTCGGCACTGGTGTTCGCCTGGGAGCATGCCAAATTCATCCGCATCGAAGCACGCGAGGATCACAAGGGCTCCACAGTATATGCTGTTACCGGCCCCCTGTTCTTCGGCTCCGTGACAGCCTTCCTGGAACGCTTTGACCCCGCGCGTGACAACGACGACGTGGTGATTGATTTTGCCCGCTCACGCGTGGCGGATCATTCGGGGCTGGAGGCCATCGACACGCTGGCGGAGCGTTACCTCAGCGCGGGCAAAACGCTGCACCTGGTGCATCTGAGCGCGGATTGCAGGCAGTTGCTGCGACGGGCCGCAGGCCTGGTGGAGGTTAACGTGATTGAGGATCCGCAATATTTTGTGGCGGACGACGCGCTGGCCTGAACCGGCGTTAACGTCAGTTATTTTTACAATACTCACTGCCAGAGCGCAGGGCCACAAATCCCTGCGATTACAAAGCCCTGAGATTCCAATCCCTTAAGGACCACTGGTGTAATTCTTGCAGCACGCCGTCTCAACTTGTTGAGAAGCCTCGGCAAGGCTCAGCGTGGCCCCGATGTAACGCCTGGTCAGTTCAACCGCCTGCGCCCCGGGCACGTGGCGCGGCGGCAAGCGCAGGCCAAAACACTGATCCTATAATGAAAGGTTCCCGTCCCATGACATTCCGCTACCGTTTCACACAGGCAGCCCTATTCGGTGCCGCCTTGCTCTGCAGCGGCCTCGCGCAAGCTGACCTGATCGACCCGACCCGTTTTTCTGCCAACCTGGCAATCGGGCAAAGTATCACCATCAGCAAAACGGTGATCGTAGAGGCGGATCCAACGCTGCCCAGGCCGGGCGAGGCCATAGTCGACCTCATGTTCATGTTCGACGTATCCGGCAGCATGGGGGGAGAGATAGCCGACGCCAAGGCGGTGGGCACGGCAGCCTTGGGCAACCTCGCAGCAACTTACAACTTGATGTCGGGCATCGGATGGTACTCCGACCCAGAGTTCAACGGTGTGCACAAAGATCTCAACGGTACCAACACCCAGGAGAGCGCCGGAATCGCCGATTTGTGGGATTCAGGCTCCTGTACCGTGGCAGGAGTCTTCATCGGCTGCGGGGGAGATTTCCCTGAACTGGGTTTCGACGCCATAGTCGACGCTGCCAACAATGCCAGTTGGCGTGATGGGTCCAATCGGTTCATCTTTACGCTGGGCGACGCGAGCTTCAAGCCGGGCGGCGAAACCAGCGCAAGCGCTGCCGCCGCGCTAGCGGCCAACAACGTGAGCCTTCTGGGCCTGACTTACGATCCAGCATTCGCAAGTTCCGTGCAATCGCTCATCGATGGCAGCGGTATCGAGGGCCGCGTCTCCACTGAAGGGTTCAGCCTGTTGGAATTGGTCGGCGAAAAGGCGGCCGGCCTGTACAACCGTGTAACCGTTGACGACTTCCTCGGGGGTATGCCGGGCGTGGACGTCAGCGCAGTGTGCACGCGTGCCGACCCTGGTGTCGACGGCAACGGCCGCTGCGCGGGCGCACGGGCAACCGGCAATTTCGACCGCTCGGTAGACAGGAGCTTCACCTACGATGTGACCTTTACGGCGTTAAAAGCCGGCGTGTATGAATTTGATACCTTCGGGCTGGTAAACGGCCGACCCGTGGCCACCGAGCGCGACCGGATCACGGTGGGCAACGTTCCCATACCCAGCACTTTTTTGCTGCTGGCTCTTGGCATCACGGGGCTTCTCACGCGGCGCGCTCGCTAGCGGCTTACCGCACTCGGGGTCGCGCTGCGCGCCCCTTTCAACGCCCGGGCCGTTCTGCCAGACTGCCAGCTGATCCGCTATCCTTGAGCCGCCAATGACCTACCGCCCTGAGGTCCGCCGCCACCTTGCCAGCGGCTTTCTTGCGCTCGCGCTGCTGGCGTCTAGCGCCTTGCCTGTCCATGCCGCCCCCATCCGCTCTATCGGCGATCATCACACCGATGCACTCGACGCGCAGGCAACGCCGCAAACGCGCCGCGATATTCCCGTCGAAACACGCGGGCGGGCCGGGAGCGAGGCGTTTTCCGACCTGCACGCCCTCATCCGCGCCGGTGACTACCCTCGCCTGCAGGCCCTTGCCGAAAGCGTTCTGGCAGACAACCCGGATTCCGGACTCGCCTATGAAGTATTGGGCATCGCGCATTTCATGGCGCAGCGGGATCAAGCGGCCCTGCAGGCCTTCGACGATGCCACGCGTGTAGAGCCTGAACAGGCCGGGCCGTGGACCAAGAAAGGCATACTGCTGCTGGCGCAGGGTGACACCGACGGCGCGCTGGCTGCGTTGCTCACTGCCATCGAGCGCGACCCCTACGATCGCCACGCACATCAGCGCCTGGGCATTCTATATCAGCAACGGGGCGATGCTCGCCGGGCCATAGTGCACTACCAGCTCGGCATGCAGGGCACCGGGCCGGAGTATCTCGGCGTGGCGCTGGAATTGGCGACCCTGCTCAACGCCACCGGCCGCTATACCGACACCATTGCATTGCTCGAACCGCGACTGCCACTGCATAGCGCTGCTGAATCAGGCGCAACGGCCTACCCGGCGGAAACACACATGGCACTGGCAAAAGCCTATTTTGAAACGCGCCAGTTTGACGCCGCGCTGCAACGTTATCAGCATGCCGCCACGGCAGCTGGAGATTCCAGCCGCGCGCGCCTGGGGATGGCCGCCTCCTTGCGCGAGCGCGGCGATGTCGAGCAGTCGCTGCGCGAGATCGACAGCGTGCTCAGTGCAAACCCCAAATCCGTTCGCGGACACCTGGAGCGCGGTACCAGTTTATTTGCGCTCAACCGCCCGGCGCAGGCGCGCCGCGCCTACCAGCAGGCAATCGCACTCGGCGCGGATGAAACCCGGGTGATGCGACACCTCGCCGGACTCTACGAGCAGGCCCGGGATTTCCCCGCGGCGGCAGGTGTGTACACGAGCCTCGTGGACAAGGGGCTCGCTGACGAAAACACCTTCAGCAGCCTGGCGATGTTGCAGCTACTGCTAGGCGACCCCCCGGCCGCCAGGGCCACCTTGCAACGCGCCACAGCGGACTTTCCGGACAGCGCCTTTATTCACTGGCGGCAGGGCTCACTCTCTGCCAGCCTGGGCGACTACCCCAGGGCCGTAACGGAACTGAAACGAGCCTATCAACTGGCCCCGGCAGACCGGACCGTGCTGCAGGCCTACAGCCTGGCGCTTTCCCGCAACGCTCAGTTCGCGCAGTCAGCCGCCATCGCCCGCGAGGTGTACGAGCTGGATACACGGAGCACCCCGGGCGGACAGTTCTACGCCTTGAGATTGATAGAGGCGGGAGACACCGGCGAGGCGGAGAACGTGTTGCGCGCTATCCTGGCGCTACAACCGGATCATGTACCCTCCCTGAACAACCTGGCCCAGTTACTGCAACAACGCGGTGAGCTGACGGCCGCAGCCGAACTGGCAGAGAGAGCGCACGCCTCGGCACCGGAGAACGCGCAGGTACTGGACACCCTCGGCTGGATACAACACCTGCTCGGCACCCACGAAAAAGCGCTGGACATGCTGCAACGGGCGGTAAGTCTTGCGCCGGACCTTGCCGTGGCACACTACCACCGCGCCAGGGTGTTATTGGCACTGGGCGAGCAGGCACAGGCCGCTGCCGCGTTTGAACGGGCGCTCAGCCTTAACGGCGATGCGGAGTGGGCAAACGAAGCACGCGCTCACCTGCCGGAAAGCTCCGACCGCCAGACTCACCCCTGACTGCATTTTTCAGCTCCGACGCTATAGCGATTTATCAGTTCGTTGGCGCATCGCTCGCGTCGTCACGCGACTGTGCGCTCGTGGAAGCGCTCTGCTTGAGCGCAGAAGCGGTAAAATCTACCCCCGCAGATTCAGGGTCGCCCGCGTCAGTACCGCGCAAGAGTAGATTTTTCAGCACCGCCTCGCTACCTCCGGTTGCGCCGCTCTCCAGACCCAACTCTTCAATAAGATTTTTCGCCAGCGGGTGCATCATCTGGTACTTCAACATGGCACCCACCAGATCATCCGCAAGCCCGGAAGAGCCCGAGGCGCCGCCACTCTCTGTAGCGCCAATGCCCTGCATACCGCGAACATCGAGAATCTTGATCGACTCAATCTGCTCCGCTGGCTTCACCGACTCGCGGATAATCTGCGGTAAGGTCTCTATCAGAGCCAAGCGCACCGCCAAACTGATTTGGTCACTGTTCAGGATATTTTTGGCTTCGTTCAATTGCCGTGTGCCTTGCGCTTCGGCTTCATACTTGGCGCGTACAGACTCTGCCTCTGCCCTGGCTTCGGTCTCAATCGCGACGGCCCTGTCTTCTGCGGCAGCCTTCTCTGCTTCTGCGCCGACCTTGACCGAGATCGCGGCGCGCTCCGCAACTTCAGCGGCACGGATCAATTCCACTGCTTTCTGCCGCTGCGCCTCTGCTGTCTCGCGCACGGTAATCACGTTTTCCTGCTGTTTCACCGCTTCCGCTTTTGCCTGATCAGCTTCAGCCTGCGCACGTGACTGCTCCTTGGATTTTTCAGCGACAGCGATATCTCGAATCTGATTAGCCAGTTCAATCGACTTTTCCTTCTCAATTTCTCTCTCGCGCACCGTACGATCCGCTTCGATGCTGCTTTCGCGGGTAGCCCGATTCTTCTCGATATCCGCAAGTTCGACCTCCTTGTTGGCCAGGATATCCGCCGACTCTGCCTCCTTGCGCCTCTCGGCAGCCATTTGTCGAATCTCCGCCTGCTGAGTGGCCCGCCTGTTCTCTATCTCGCGCTGCTGCTCCAGCTTCGCGAATTCCTGATCCTTACCTATGGTCAGCGACTGCTGCTCTGTTTCGAGATTCTTTCGCTCAATCTGAATCCGGGTGTCCTGCTCTATGTCATTGCGCTTCTTGCGCCGCTCCTCGATTTCTTGCGTCAGTTTGGTAAGGCCTTCAGCGTCGAACGCGTTATCGGGGTTGAAGTATTCTTTCGCGGTCTGGTCAAGCCCTGTGAGAGAAACGGTTTCAAGCTCAAGTCCGTTCTTGTTCAAGTCTTCGGCGCCGGTAGTCTGCACCTGCTGCACAAACTCCGAGCGGCTCTCGTGCAATTGTTCCATGGTCATGCCGGCGGCCACGGAGCGAAGTGCGTCTACAAACTTGCCCTCTACCAGTTTCTTCAGATCTTCAGGCACCATGGTTCTTTCGCCCAGAGTCTGCGCGGCGGTTGCAATCGCGTCTGAGTCCGGTTTCACGCGAACATAAAATTCCGCCATGACGTCTACGCGCATTCGATCCTTGGTGATCAACGCCTGATCGTTCGACCTCAGCACCTCGAGCCTCAGGGTATTCATATTCACCCAGATCGTGTCGTGCAGTATGGGCAGCACGAGCGCTCCGCCGTCCTTAACGACTTTCTGCCCACCGAACCCTGTACGCACATAGGCACGTTCCTTGGTGGCTCGTTTGTATAGCCGCGCAAAGATGAATCCGAGCGCAAGCAACGCCGCAAAAATGACCGCCACCACGGTCCCGATATCGATAAACGAGCCTATCTGCATAATGAGCCTACTAGTTCAGAAGATACTGTTATTCAGTTATCGACCATGGTCTGGTCGGTGTTGCGTATCGCGATGAAGATATTGCCTTCCTTTCGCACCAGAAGCACGTTAGCGCCAGCCTCCAGCCTCATGACCCTCTTCAGGCTGAACGCGAACGTAGTGCGTTTGGCCATGCTTGTCGGTCAGTTTGGCTTCGGCGGAGCGGCTGGATGTAGCCGTACCTATCGTGACAGTTGCAACCTTGCCCACGAAGGTTTCGGCACTAACCGCCGACGTTTCCGTATCGGGCATTACTCGCTCAAGGGCTACCGCCGACACCCTGACAACCGGCAAACACCCCACCAGCGCGATGAGACTGGCTATGAATGCGGGCAAAAAGGCACCCAGCACGGACTGTGAAATACTCTGTAAAAGATAGCCCAGCAAACCGAAACTGGTAAGCAGTATCACTAACAACATAAGAATTGGCACCTTGCCCACTCTCAGCCACCCCAGGAACCGTGACAGGGCATTGGGTGATCCACTATCGGCAACATTTACATCGCTGATGCTGTCGATTGCGACGGCATCCCCGGCGCTGGTATCCACATCAGCATCCACATCGAAATCGGGAATGACCGAGTCGAGAACGCTGAAGATGCCTGCGCCAATGACACTACCGATTCCTTCCATCAGGCCGATCAGCAACATCAGCCCAATGGCAACCGAAAAAGGTCGATTCTCTACGGCCAGCACAAACTCCAGCATCAGCCGTTCTCGCGTTTCAACTGCTCCAGCCGTTCTTTTACACGATTCCTGCGCGCCAGTTCTTCAAGTTCAGCCAGCTTCGCCGGGTCTGTCGCCGCGGCACCCGCCGGAGTCCCGGTAGCCCGCCCTGCGACACGATCAAAAACGGAATTTGCGCGCTCCACTGCCCGATCCACATTGCCTGTTCCCGCCTCAGAGGCAACGGCGCTCTCACCCGAGCCGCTTATCGTATCTCGGGTTTTCTTCATCTGATCAAGTTCCGCCTGCATTTCACGCAGCCGCGCCTGCAGGGCCAGCACATAGTGTTGCAACTCTCCCTCACGCTCAGCGCAATCGGCGATGGTTTTTTCAATCAGCGGAAGCTGCGCCTCTATATCCAGCTGGGTTGATACCGCGGCCTCACCGAGATCTTCGCGGCCTTCATTTATGGCAACCTTGATCTGCTCGGCCAGTGTTTCGTGCCGATTGCTCTCTTCGAGCAGGCGCTTGCTGGCGTTGTGCTTCTGCGCTTTTACTCGGCCAAGTTCGTCACGGACGTCGGCGATGGCGGATTCAACCTCTCGCATGGCCTGTGCCATGATGGTTTCAGGCGCCGCGTTCTCTGCGGCTTCAATCAACTGGTTGATGGATCCAGAGACAATTCGACTTACTCTTGAAATGAGGGATTCACTCACCGTACTTCTCCTTGTTCTTGTTTATCCAGAGCCTGGCTGACTGCCGCGGCTACCGCCATACAGGCAATCACATTCTTGTCGTAGTTTTCGCGCTTGTAGCAACCCCGTTCCGGAGAGAGCCCAATCTGAAAGACGGAGGTCATGAATCTGGCGTGTTCTTCTAATAATTCTCTCTCCAACTCCACCAACTGCTGCGGTTCACTGTTGCTGACCTCGCCGGATCTGGAAAGCACCATGGCCACCGCTGACGGCAGCCAGTTCAGCAAACGATCCATCCACTCCGACCGCATGCCTGAACGATGCTCAGCTATTTTTATGCCATCCTTTACCGGCACTAGCAAGCCATTCATAACATTGAGGGCTGCCGCAAATTCTTGGCGTGCATGACGCTCGGAGGCTGCCCTTGCCACCAGCATCCTGATCTTGTCACTCACGGTTGACGCACCTTCAATCTCCAGCAGCGCCAGCGACTCCTGCTCTTTGGCGCTCAAGCGCACTGTTACTACCGCTGATTTTCCTGCCATACCTTCTGACCTACGTTTGTATTACATACGTATTACGCTAAAAACCAATCATCTGTCAAACCTTTAAGCTCCGGGGCGCCGGCGCACTCCGCGAGATATCTCACACAATACATGGCCCGATGAGCGGCTTTGGCCTCTACTGGCAGCAAACTGAAGCAAAGGGATAAGCCATGCCCAATCCTGGATCGAGAGCGTTACAAAACGCCTGCATCGGCGCGCGTCGTCAGTAACGAGCGTAAACCGCGCCATGAGCGCCGGATTACAGGGCGCGGGTGAACACGCACCCGGGGAAAGCGTCGCAGCGCCGCGGAACTTCGTCCGCTCAAGCTGGGTGTTGTCGAAACACTGCGGCTGGTTCGCCTCAGCTACCGCCTGCCGCGCGAGCACGCGCAGGAGTTGCAGTCGCGGTTCGGCAACGCGGTGATGCAGAAATTTTTCCGTGTCACGTTTGTCAATCTTTACGGCGCCGACGCTCATCGCCTGGCGCTGGTGAACGAGGGGCAGGTGTTCTCCAACAAGCGCGCCTGGGATCAGATCATCGGCCGGATTTTTCCCAATGGCCTGATGCTCAGGGACGGCGACGATCATCGCTATCACCGTCGCCTGATGCAGGCGGGCTTCAAGAGCCACGCACTGCAGCGTTATCTGCTGGAAATGGAGCCACAGGTGCATGCCGCGCTGGCCGGCTGGCAAACCTCGGCCAAAGCGCCCCTGCGGACGTTCCCCACGTTCAAGCAACTGACGCTGGACCTTGCAGCCTCCATTTTCCTCGGCATGCACCTCGGCGATGAGGCCACGCGCCTGAACAGGGCTTTTGAAACCGCGGTTGCGGCCTCGATGCCCAAGCTGCCGCTGGCGATCCCCGGCACGCTGCTCTGGCGAGGCATCCGCGCGCGTCGCAGCATGTGTGACTACTTCCGCTCGCTGCTGCCGGAGAAACGCGCGGGTGACGGCACCGACATGTTCTCGCTGCTGTGCAAGGCCACCGATGAAGACGGCAACCAGTACACGGACCAGGAGGTGATCGACCACATGATCTTCCTGATGATGGCTGCGCACGACACCACCACCAGCACGCTCACCAGCATGACCTATGTGCTGGCGCGTCACCCCGAATGGCAGGAGAGACTGCACCGCGAGGTGAGCGCCCTGGGTACGGGCCGCCTGCGCTACAGCGATCTGGAGCGCATGCCGGAGACCGAGTGGGTCATGAAAGAGGCGCTGCGCCTGTATCCGCCGCTCTCCACCCTGCCCAAGTACAGCCTCAAAGCTTTCGAATTCGAGGGCCTGAAAATCCCCGCCGGCGCGATGGTGGTCACCTATCCCATACACACGCACTACATGGACGCCTACTGGACAAACCCCGAACAGTTCGATCCGGAACGCTTCAACGAGGTGCGTGCGGAACACAGGAACCACCCGTACTGCTGGGTGCCTTTCAGCGGCGGTGCGCACATGTGTATCGGCCTGCACTTTGCGGTCATGCAGATCAAGCTGGTGATGTTCGAAATGCTGCGCCGCTACCGCTGGTCTGTTCCATCAGGCTATACCATGCCCGTGCAACAGTCGCCCATTTCCAAGCCGCGCGACGACCTGCCTGTACTGCTGGAGGCACGCCTGCCCGCCCGCGGCATTTAGCCTATACTCCTGCTTCAATCACACACCGACGCCGGACGGAGGACCCACATGGCCAGGATCGCGCAAGAAGGGCTGGAAAGCATGCAGCAAAACGCAACGGCAAGCCGCGAGGACGTCGAGGCGGAACGCCTGCATCGAAAACAGCGACTGGCTGCCGGACTGCGCACGATGGGCAGGCTGCACCTTGCCGAAGGCGTGGCAGGCCACGTGACCGTGCGCGACCCCGAGTTCCCGGATCGCTTCTGGGTCAACCCTTTCGGGCACAACTTCAAACTGATGACGGTGAGCGATCTTATTTGCGTGGACCACAGCGGCAAGGTGGTGATCGGCGACCGGCCGGTCAACGCCGCCGCGTTCGCCATTCACAGCGAGTTGCACAAGGCGCGCCCGGACGTGATGGCCGCGGCCCATTCGCACTCGATGTACGGGCGCACGTTTTCAACGCTGGGCAAGCCTTTGAAGATGATCTCCCAGGATGCCACCATGTTCTACAACGACGTGGCCCTGTGCGACGCAGGCAGCGGCGCGGTGGTGGTGGACACCGACGTGTCGCGCCAGATGGGCGAGGCGCTGGGGCAGAAGAAGGCGCTGATCCACCAGAACCACGGGCTGATTACCACCGGCGGCTCGGTGGACGCGGCGGTGTGGTGGTTCATTGCACTGGAGCGCGTATGCCAGAGCCAACTGCTCGCCGAATCGGCCGGCTCGCCGGTGGAGATTCCCGAACAGCTGTGCATCGACGGCCACAAGACACAGGGTTCCGATCTCGCCGGGTGGTTCCAGTTCCAGCCCTTCTGGGATGAACTGGTGGCGCGCGAGCCCGAGTTTTTGAACTGAACCACTGCGAGCGCCAGGTCCCCGCACAGCTCACGGCGGCGCTGCACTAGTCACCACTATCGAAAATCCGATTGTGCGTCTGCCACCGGCGCACTATATTTCTCCGCCCGGGGTGTCCCGTTTCAGGTGTGCCAGTCCATGTCTATCGCTTTTGCCAGGCTGATCCTGGTGGCGGTTTTGCTGTCCAATGCCTACGGCGCGTGCGCACAGACCTTCGATATCGTTGGCCTCAGCCTCGGCATGACCGAGACCCAGGCCAGAACGGCCCTGAAGGCGCACGGCGTAGACCCGAATCTGCAGGAGCAGCGCCAGCACTACGCCTACAGTGACGGCGTCAATCACGGTTTAACCACCGAAGACTTCCTCTACACCATTGATGCCGAGCGCAGAGGCGACACCCATGATGCGCTGACCCTGTACTTTTCTCCCGGCCCTGCCGGAGGCCGTGTGGTGGCGATCGCGCGCCGCCTCGAAATGGCCACGGGTGCACCTACCCGGCGCCAGTATGTCGAGGCGCTGGTCAAGAAGTACGGCACGCCCGTTGAAGACGATGGCAACACGCTGCGCTGGCAGTTCCCGGCAGAGAAAATCCAGTGCATCGCCGGTGCGGTTGGCAGTTATTCACCCACCCAGCCGAGCATCCTGAAAAAACTGTACGGCGCGAACGTGGGCAGCCGCGACGGTGTTTTCCACAACAGGGCAGTGACATCCCTCGACGACTGCGCCAGCTACCTGAGCTATGCCCTGCCCAGCGGGGACGATTCGGCAGTAACACAGTCCACCGCGCTGCTGGTGGACGTAGCGGCGACGGCGGAGGGCGAACTGGCCGCCGCCGAGTGGGTGGCTGGCCTCGCCGAGCAGGCGCGACTGGCGCGCGAGGGCCAGGGGGCTGTTCCCGCACTCTAGTGCGGTCGGCGCGGTGGCGCCTGTGGCCCGGACATTACTGTCACGGCGAATTTCTGTACACTGGGCAATCCGGCTCAGCTTGCCTTATGCCAGGCGCCAGCCGCCACTGCCACCCCAACATGGAATACACCACCACCAGTGAAGGTTCCCAAGCGCCTGCAGCCGCTGGTAGACGACGGCCTGATTGACGAAGTCCTCCACCCGCTGATGAGCGGCAAGGAGGCCGATGTCTATGTGGTGCGCTGCGGCACAAACATTCGTTGCGCCAAGATCTACAAGGACGCCGTCAAGCGCAGTTTCAAGAAGGCCGCGCAATATACCGAAGGCCGCAAGGTGCGCAACAGCCGGCGTGCGCGCGCCATGGAGAAAGGCTCCCGCTACGGTCGCAAGCAGCAGGAGGATGTTTGGCAGAATGCGGAAGTGGACGCCCTGTACAAGCTGGCCGGCGCGGGCGTGCGTGTACCCCAGCCCTATGGCTGCTTCGACGGGGTTCTGCTGATGGAACTCATTACCGACGATGAAGGCGATGCCGCGCCGCGCCTCAACGACGTCACCATGCCCGCGGAGCAGGCGCGTGAAGACCACGCACTGATGATGCACTACGTGATGCGCATGCTGTGTGCAGGCCTGGTACACGGCGATCTGTCCGAGTTCAACGTGCTGGTAGACAGCGACGGCCCGGTTATCATCGATCTGCCCCAGGCGGTGGATGCCGCCGCCAACAACAACGCCCGCGCCATGCTGCAACGCGACGTGCGCAACATGACAGAATACTACGGCCTGTTTGCGCCCGAGCTCCTTGACACCCACTACGCGGAAGAGATCTGGGCGCTGTATGAAGAGGGCGACCTGCACCCGGATCGTGTGCTCAGCGGTTATTTCGAACTGGATACGCACATCGCGGATACCGACGCGGTGCTCGAGGAAATCAAGGCAGTGCTGGCAGAAGAGGAGCGCCGCCGCGAGTTGTTGAAAGCCGCTGAATCCGAGGATTCCTAGGGAAACTGACGCATGCTCCAGACCCTCATCTGGTCTTACCTGCCGCTCCTGGTCACGCTGATCCTGTCCGTCGTCGTGCTGGGCGCCGCGCACTACCTGCTGCTGATGCGCCACAAGGATCTGGGCAGCGAAGCCAGGCTGCCGCGGCAGCTCACGCTGCTGTTCCTCACGGTACTGTCGATTCTGTTGATGATTATCGTGTCCCCGATTCCCGAATCCACGCGCAACCAGGTGCTTGGTCTGCTGGGGATCGTGCTGTCAGGTGTTATCGCACTGTCAGCCGCGCCCTTTGTCACCAATTTCATGGCGACCGTGATGCTGCGCGTGACGCAGCCCTTCACCACGGGCGATTTCATCAGGGTCGGCGAACTGTCGGGCAAGGTGTCGGAGCGCGGCCTCTTCGATACGGAGATACAAACGGAGAACCGGGAGCTGATTGCGATTCCCAACGCCACGTTCATCGCGCAATCGGTCACCGTGCTCAGAAAATCGGGGGCGATCATTTCAGCGAATGTCTCGCTCGGCTACGAGCAAAGCTACCGGCAGGCCGAACCGCTGATGCTGGAAGCGGCGGCAAAGGCAGGCCTGTCCGACCCCTATGTGCACATCGTTGCGCTGGGAGATTTCTCGGTCAGCTATCGGGTATGCGGGCTTCTGAGCGATGTCCAGGGCTTCCTCACCGCGCATTCCGAACTGAATCGTCAACTGTTGAATACCCTGCACGAGGCAGACATTGAAATCGCGTCTCCCACTATCACGCGCCACATTACGCAGAGCGAGGAAACGCGGCTGATCCCGCAGCAAGAAGCCGCAACCAGGCAGGCACAGCGCGTGAAAGCCGAGGAGATCGTGTTTGACAAGGCGCGCGATATCGAACAACTGGAGCAGGCACGCGACGAACTCAAGCAGCAGATAGGCGAGCTGCGCAACGCCAAAGGGGAAGAGGCGAAGACACGCGAATCGCTGGAACAGAGCCTGAGCGCGACAGAAGAAACCTTGAAACAACTGCGGGAATCATCATGACACAGGCGCCTCACCCCGCAGCGCCGACCGTGCGGCAGCGCACGCTTTGGCTGGTAGTGTTGATTGCGCTGCCGCTCGTCGGCTGGTCCGGTTTCCTGGATACCGTTTCAACCGAGCAGCTCAACGGGTCGATATCCTCAGCAGGCCTGGTCTACGGCACTGCCCGTGGCATAAACGCCCTGGTATCGCTGCTTCAGGGCACCGAGTTCACCCTGCCGTTCGTCACCGTGAGCATCGGTGAAGTGCTGGATCCGGTCAATGATCTCATCGAGCGTTTTTCCAACATCATTCTGCTGGCCCTGGGCTCGCTCGCCCTGCAGAAAATCCTGCTGGCGCTGGTGTCCGACACGCTGTTCAATGTTGTGCTGTCGATCACCGCGCTGTGCACCGCGCTCAGTCTCTCCCACGCAGGTGCCGCCATGCGCAGCAACCTGCTGCGGCTGTTTATCGCCGTCGCCTTCCTGCGATTCTCTCTGGGGGTGGTTGTACTCGCCAACGGCTGGGTCGATGCGCGTTTTCTCAATGCCGCGGACGTGCAGCGCCACGCCGCGATGGAGCGCTTTGAGGGCGAGCTGCGAGAAGTCGAAAACCTGTCCACGCAGAAAGGCCTGGCGTCAGCGCAGCTTGACCAGGTGCAGACACAGATAGAGGAGCTGGAAAGCGCCCATGCGCAGGTTGCGAACGACATTGCGGCGCTGAACCTGCAGATCGCTGCCGCCAGGTCGAACCTCGACGCCCTTCGCGAGCAGGCCGGCGGCCTGTGCAAGGCCACGACGCTGGACGCGTCCTGTCCCGACGACGTTGTGCGGGCGAGCGACGCACTGAAGCGGCTGCTAGCGCAACGGGATACTGAAGCCGGGCGGGGGTCGGACATGCGAGCCGCCACGGAGGCGTTGCGTGAAGAAAAGGCCTGTCTCGAAAAACGCAGCCGCGGCGAGAGCTGTGGTTTGCTCGACCGCATCCCGACGCTGCCGGACAAGAGGGCCATCAACGCCAGACTCGAGGCCATCAACGCCAATCTCAGCGACTTTGCCGAGAACAGCATCAACCTGCTGGTGTCGCTGTTGTTGAAAACGGTCGCCATACCCCTGGCGTTCGCTTACCTCCTCCTGTGGCTGACACGCCAACAGTGGGCCAGGGTATGACCCTGCCCGTCCGAAAACTCCTGTTCACTGGTGCAATCACCATGCTTGCGATGTTACTGAATGCCTGCACGGGCCTTGCGCTCAATGCGATCAATGCCCCCTCCCGCCTGCACAGCGAGCTGTCGGTGACGCGGGATATTGCCTACGGCGAGCAGCCACACCAGACGCTGGATGTCTACACGCCCAAGGCAGCCTCCCCGGCACCACGGCAACTCGTGGTCTTCATTTACGGCGGCGGCTGGACCAGCGGCAGCAAGGAGCAGTATTACTTCGTCGCCGATGCACTGACCTCTGCCGGCTATAGCGTCGCCATACCCGACTACGTGAAGTATCCGCAGGACCGGTTCCCCGCCTTCGTCGAAGACATCGCCCTGTCCATCGCCTGGCTTTCGCGTAACCGGGCGCAGGTCGGCGATTTCGATGAGATCGTGCTCATGGGGCACTCCGCCGGCGCACACACGGCCGCCCTGATCATTACCGACCCGCAGTATCTCGCCGCGCACGCACTCTCGCGAGCCGATATCAGCGCCTTCATTGGCCTGGCCGGTCCCTACGGGTTTACCCCGAAGGAAGCGAAATACCAGAACGTGTTTGCAAACCTGGACGACTACAGCCAGATGCAGCCGCTACACTTCGCCAGCGGCGACGAGCCGCCGATGCTGCTGCTGCACGGCGATGACGACAGCACGGTGCTGCCTGTGAACAGCCGCCGGTTCGCCGAGAAAGTGAACGCGCAGGGGGGGCGCGCAACAGCGCGATTCTATGACGACCAGGGTCACATCGGCCTGGTGCTGGCACTCTCGCGTGTGTTCGACAGAGACGAGACGGTACGTCGCGAAATCCTCGGCTTCCTGCAGCGCCAAGCGCCGAACAGGGACACATCCGGCAAGGGCTGAACACGTCGCTACGCGCCTGAACAGGAGGAACGACCCACATGCACCTGATTTTCGTTCACGGTTGGAGCGTTACCCACACCAACACCTACGGCAGCCTTCCCGAGAGCCTCTCAAGCAACGCCGCGGCCAGCGGGCTCTCTATCGAGATACGGCACATCCACCTCGGGCGCTACATCAGCTTTCACGATGACGTGAGCATGGACGATATCGCCCAAGCGTTCGACACGGCGCTGCGCGACCTGCCGGGCAACGAGCGGGAGATTCAGGCATTTTCCTGTATTACCCACTCTACCGGCGGACCCGTCGTTCGCCACTGGGTCGAAACCCACTACGGTGCCCGCAGGCTGTCGCTGCTGCCTCTGAAACACCTGGTCATGCTGGCGCCCGCCAATCACGGCTCGGCACTCGCCACCCTGGGCAAGGCGCGGGTGGGACGCATCAAGGCCTGGTTCAACGGTGTGGAACCGGGGCAACGCGTTCTCGACTGGCTGTGCCTCGGCAGCGATGGTCAGTGGTCGCTGAATGAGGCGGCCCTTGCCTACCGCAACGCCCATCACGGCTTCTATCCCTTCGTACTGACGGGCCAGGGCATCGACACGCACTTCTATGACTTCCTCAACGGCTACCTGGTGGAACCCGGCAGCGATGGCGTGGTGCGCGTGGCGGGGGCGAACATGAATTTCCGTTACCTCGCCCTCACCCAGGGCGAGCGTGAGCTTGACGGCAAGGGCCTGCGCCGCGAACTGACCATCAACACGCGACGACCGGTTCGATTTTCGCCGGCAGTCCCCACGGGCGTATTCTCCACGCTCAGCCACAGCGGCAACAGCATGGGCATCATGGCGGTCAGGCCCAAAGCCCCGGAGCATGCGCGCATTGTTGCGCAGGTGATGGGCTGTCTCGCGGTGACGGATGCAGACGCCTACGCCCGCAGGGCCAGGGAACTCGCGCAGCTCACCGCTGAGGAACAATCGAAGGTGCCCGAAGGGAAGCGAGAGAAAATCGGCCGCTACAGCATGCTGGTATTTCGCGTTCGCGATCAGCACGGCGATCCGGTGAAATCAGGCGATTTCGACATCCTGTTGCTGGGCGGCGACACCTACAGCGCGAACCGGCTGCCGCCCGGTTTTTTCGTGGACAAGCAGCTCAACCGGCAAAGCCATTCGCTGGTGTATTACGTGGATGCGGACAAAATGTGCGAGATGCCCGACGGACTCTATGGTATCCGGGTGACAGCGAGACCGGAGGCAGGCTTTTCCTACTATGTGCCGGGAGAGTTCCGCTCGCAGGGCATCGACGTCGACAAGGTGTTCGCCCCGAACCAGACCACCTATATCGACATCACGCTGACGCGCCATGTGGACAAAAACGTATTCCGCTTTTCGGGCGCCGACCAGCCCAGGAAGAGTTTCAAGCGCACCGCACCCTCCGGTGAGCCGCTGGGTGAGCCGCGCTCATGACCAAACGCGCGACACCGCTGGATCGCTTCGCGCGCGACATCGCGCCCGGGACGCTGAAGTGGATCGGCATCCGCACCGAACGCAGGGCGCCGATGACGCAACTGTCGCGCGTTGAAGCGCTCGCCGGACTGGGCCTTGCCGGTGATCATCGGGTGAGCGGCAAACCCGGCTCAGGGCGGCAGGTCACTCTGATCTCACAGGAGTTTATTGCGCAGATTCAGCATTTCACGGGCCACAAGCAGATTGATCCCGGCCTGCTGCGTCGCAACCTGGTGGTTTCCGGCATCAACCTGAACGCGTTGCGGTACCAGCGTTTTGCCATCGGCGAGGCGCTGTTCGAAGCCGCCGCGCTCTGCCACCCCTGCTCGAGAATGGAAACCGCCCTGGGCAAGGGCGGCGTCGCCGCGATGCTCGGACACGGCGGACTGTGCTGCCGCGTCCTGCGCAGCGGCTGGATTGCCGTGCAGGACCGGGTGAGCGTACACACGCAAGACATACAGCAGGAACTGTTCGATTAGGGAGAACGTTGTCCAACATGCGAGAAAAAGTCGAGTTTGAAAGCAATGGCGCGCGGCTGAGCGGCGCACTGGAGTCGCCCGCCGGTGAACCGCGCTGCTATGCGCTGTTCGCGCACTGCTTCACCTGCGGCAAGGACATCGCCGCGGCATCACGCATCGCACGCGCGCTCACGGCCGAGGGCATTGCGGTGCTGCGCTTTGACTTTACCGGCCTGGGCAACAGTGACGGCGACTTTGCCAACACCAATTTTTCCTCCAACCTGCAGGATCTGCTGGCCGCGACCCGGTTTTTGCGCGAGCGCTACGCAGCGCCCGCCCTGCTCGTCGGCCACAGCCTTGGCGGCGCCGCAGTGCTGGCCATGGCGCCGGAGGTACCCGAAGCGCGGGCGGTCGTGACCATCGGCGCGCCCCACCGGGCCGAGCATGT
Organism: Halioglobus sp.; assembly: GCA_041396005.1. GTDB lineage: Bacteria > Pseudomonadota > Gammaproteobacteria > Pseudomonadales > Halieaceae > Marimicrobium. The sequence goes on along the minus strand of JAWKZK010000017.1, from coordinate 2,331 downwards.
GGCGCAAAACTTCGGCGCCGCCCTGGACACGATACACGCCGAGGGGATCGCCCAGGTGAGCCTCGGTGGCCGGCAGTTTGCGATTCGCAAACAGTTTCTCGAGGATCTGGAACGGCACAGCGATACCGACCTCGGCAATTTGCGCAAAGCCCTGCTGGTCATGCACGCGCCCCTGGACGCCACCGTGGGCATTCAGGAAGCCGAGAAAATTTACCTGGAGGCCAGGCATCCCAAGAGTTTTGTCAGCCTCGACGATGCCGATCATCTGCTGAGCAACAAGCGGGACTCCGAGTACGTTGCGCGCGTGATCGCAGCCTGGGCGAGCCGTTACCTGCCCGCGCGCGTGTCGGACCGCCCGGCGATCTCGGCTGGCAGTGTGCTGGTAGACGAGAAGGACCACCGCTTTGCCCAGAACGTATTCAGCGACAGTCACCACTGGCTGGCAGACGAGCCCACCGCCGTGGGCGGCAGGAACAGCGGGCCCGATCCCTACGAGCACCTGCTTGCCGCACTGGGTACCTGCACCGCCATGACGCTGCGCATGTACGCCAGCCACAAGAAACTGCCACTTGAGCATGTCAGCGTACAACTCAGGCACAGTCGCGATTACTACGACGACTGCGAAGCCTGCGATGAGGCGACCCGCGGGATCGAAGTACTGGAACGCGTGGTGACCCTGACGGGAGAGCTATCGGCCGCCGAGACGCAACGACTGCTGGAGATTGCCGATCGCTGCCCGGTACATCGCACGCTGCATGGCGACCTCGAGGTAAAAACCGTGCTGGGCGGCAACCGCCAGGGCCGGGCATAGCGACATGGAGCCCATCGAAACCACCGCGGAAGCCGCCACGCTTGAGGCAGCCAGGAGCGCACAGCGTTTGCAGGCGATGGCGGCGCTGCATCGGGCGCTGCATCCGCAGGCCGATTCGCACCACACACTGCGCGAGTGGGCGCCGGGCGCGGGCACATTCTGCTACCAGACGCACATCGCCGTCAGCAACCAACCGCCGGAAAGACTCCCCTGGCTCGCTAAGGTGTTCTACAACGCGGCCACCCTGAAGCATCAGCCCTGGTATCCGCAGTTCCAGGGCGGCAGGGCGCAGGCCTGCGAACTCGCCCGAGACACCGGCATCGTCGCGCACCAGCTCGCCTGGGGGCGCTTCGACCTCGGCCTCGGGCAACCGCGCTATTATCGGCAACTGGTCTCGCTGGCGCGCCCCGATGCGCACACCGCAGTGATTGTGGCGCGCTCCGTGGCAGAGGGTCCCTCCCTGCCGGAGGCCGCACGACTGGCCTACACGCAGATGCCCAACGGCGAAGTATTGCACTGGGAGAATGATCGCCTGCACTGGCACCACATCTGCTGCACCCCGGGCGCGGGGCTGCTTCCCGTGCTGCCTGATCGCTGGCTCATCAACGTCCTGCGACGCCTGGGGCTGGACGCCGCGGAGCGCAACACCTACCGAGGCGAAGCGCTGCAGCTGCGCGACTGGCTTCAGGCAGCGAATCCGCAACAGGCCCTGGCCTTCACTGCTGCCGACGATAGTGGCTGATCTGCACCTCCTCGCCGTAATTGCCGTAATCACCCAGCGCGCGCAAATGCCTGAACTCAGCCCAGGGAATGGGTGCGTAGCGCGCATCCGCCTCACACCCCGCAGCCATTAGCGGCGCTATCACGCACTCCGTACCAGGGTTCAGGAAATAGGCAATGCTATAGCGCTCCGCGGCCGTGCTGGCCAACACGCGATGCACCGGGGCGCGGATACGGTCGTTCGCCCACACCTGGAACATGTCGCCAAGGTTGATGGTGAGGGTGTGCGGCCGCGCGGGCACGTCAATCCACTCGCCCTTATGCTGCATCTGCAGACCACTGACGGCATCCTGCAGGAGCACCGTAAGCACGCCGGCATCGGTGTGATGACTGATGCCCAGCGGACCGGCAGCGGGCGCCGGGCAATGCGCCAGGATATCCTCCACCGGATAGTGGTTGAGCCGGGTAAAGCTGGTGTGCTCGTGATCCAGGCGCAACAGGGATTGAACTGGCAACTCCAGGGCCTGCGCGATCAGCAGGCTGATCCGCACGCCCAGCGCGTGCGCCGCGGCGCTGAATTCGCGGCTCACCGCCTCGAAACCGGCAACCGCGCGGGGCCAGGGGACCTGACCCACGTGCCCGATATCGTAAATCTCCTTGCGGTCACGCAGGTTTTTCGTCAACTCCCGATCGTAGTATCCCCAGGGCTGTTCCCTGCCTCGCGACACCGCCTGTTTGTCATTCAGGGGTTGGGCGAAGAATGCCCTGCTGGCATTCAGCGCCGATTGCAGCAGGTCAGC
>JAWKZK010000016.1:0-142408 GCA_041396005.1 Halioglobus sp. | reverse complement strand
GATTTGCAACGGCGCCCACAGCCCCTCTCCCGCCTTGCTGTGGGCGAGTCAGATGGTTTGGAGTGTGACGGTTTGAATCAACGGTGTTTGCGACCGTTCGCTCGATGGTTGCACGCAACGGATTGACCTGACGATTCAGCGCAATTCATCCAGTCTCGCACTTTCCCAAAAACGACAAAACCTCATCCCCCGAAATCAGCAAGGTCCTGCCCCGGCACGTTCGTTCGCGGAACTGCGCCCGGCGCTGAGGGAGAGCCGGGAGACGACGCTTCACCGGCTCACGGCCGACCGAAGGCAGCCCGCAGGGCCGCCGGGCGTGGAGCGAACGAGCGTGCCGGGGCAGGACCATTTCCATGCGAACCGAATCTCCACCCTTCCACACGTCATGAAGCGGCGGTGAGTGGCCTGATGGTGTCAGGGTTGTGAGGCGAGTATCTCAGCCTTCCGAGCCCCGCAACCCTGCCACCATCAGGCCTTTAAACCAACATCAGGCTTTCAAACACCGTCACGCCTTCCAACCGCCGAAAGAAACAACCGACCCAGGCACCTACCCCCAAACCCGCTCATACAGGCCAACAATATCCCCAGCCTCCGCCAACCGCGGATTATTCCCGGGCGATCCGGAATCCAGCGCCTGCTGTGCCATCAGCGGCAGGGACTCGAACCAGTCTGACTCGTTTATACCCCAGGCGGCGGGGCCCGGCACCTCGAGATCGGCATTCAGGCGATGCAGACCGGCAACCAGCTTGTCGATCGCCACACGGTCGTCGTCCGAAGCATCCGCCAACCCCATGGCGCGGGCACACACGGCATAGCGCTCGGGCGCCGAGGCCACCGACCAGGCAGTCACCTCGGGCAGCAGCATCGCATTGCTCAGCCCGTGCGGCACATGAAACAGCGCCCCGACGGGCCGGCTCATGCCATGGATCAGGGTGACCGAGGCGTTGGCAAACGCAATGCCGCCCTGGGTGGCGGCCAGCATCATCGCTTCACGCGCCACGCGATTGTCAGGCTCCGCACAGGCCGTCCGCAAATGGGTGCTGATCGTCGCCATGGCAGTCAGCGCCACGCTGTCGGTAAAGGGGTTCGCGCGGCGACTGACGTAGGCCTCCAGCGCATGACACAGGCTGTCGATGCCGGTATCGGCGGTGAGGCGAAACGGCATGCTGAGCGTCAGTTCGTAATCTACCAGGGCCGCCAGGGGCATCAGGCCGAGCCCCATGCACAGCATTTTTTCCTGGGTTTCGGTATCGGTGATCACCGCCACGCGAGTCGCCTCGGAGCCGGTGCCGGCCGTCGTGGGAATCGCGATAATCGGTAGCCCGCGATCCGTCTGCGCCGGCACTTTATAGTCGCGCATGCGACCTCCACCGGGAGCCAGCACCGCGAGCGCCTTGGCCGTGTCGATAGAACTGCCGCCGCCCAGGCCGACCACGCAATCGTGGTCGCCACCGCGCAGCACCGCGAGCGCGGCGTAGACGCTGTCGGTGGTAGGATCCGGCACGCAGTCGGCAAACAGCCCGCAGGGAATACCGGCTGCATCCAGGGCCGCCTGTATCCTTTCGCAATAGCCGCAGGCAAGCATGAACGGATCAGTCACCAGCAATGGGCGCGCCAGGCCCAGAGCCTGCAAGGTGCTTGCCAGCTCGCTGCTGGCTCCGGCGCCGACCTTCAGAATTCGCGGCAGATTGATGTTGGCCTGTTCAGTCACTGCTGTCTCCGCGCCGCGCCGCCGACGGCGAGCGGCGATTGCGCTATGCTATCCCGTCAGGCCTGGCACCATAGCATAATCGCCGATCGGGAAAGACACTGCTCATGCGCGAGAACCCACCCGGACATCCCATCGACCGGCCACAGCACAACGGGCCGGGAGCCTCCGACGTCGAAAACATCAATGCCATTCACGCATACTGGTTCGGCGAACTCAACGCGGCAGGGCTTGCCGACGACAACCGTCAGGCGCTGTGGTTCGGCGCCAGCCCGGAGACCGACGCCGAGTGTCGTGAACGCTTCGGCAGCGCGCTGGCGCACGCGCGCGGCGGACGACTTGCGCACTGGGCAGACACCGACCGCGGCCTGGTCGCCCTGGTGGTCCTGCTCGACCAGTTCAGCCGCAATATCGACCGAGGCAGGCCCGAGGCCTTCGCCGCCGATGCACAGGCGCTCACGCTGGCGCAGACCGCTATCGGGAGCGGGCGAGACCGGCGTCTGCCCGCCATCCACCGCGTGTTCCTCTACCTGCCACTCGAGCACAGCGAGAATCTGCAAATACAGCGCGAGTGCCTGCGGTTGTTCTCGGTGCTGGCGGCGGAAGAGCCTGGCACCGCGGGCTTCCTGCGCTACGCCCAGGCTCACCATGACGTTATCGAGCGTTTCGGTCGCTTCCCGCACCGCAATGCCATTCTGGGGCGGGCGTCCAGCGCGCAGGAACTCGACTACCTGGCGACTCACGGGGGATTCTGACGACCGCCCTGCCCTTCCCGGTGTGCACGTCCGCCGTGACCCGCTCTTTATTGCCAGACACTATTCGTCAAGCGCGGCCTGTAATACGCCAGGCCGGCGGTTAGTCACTGCCCTCCACGACGGGGCGCAATTCGTAGCGGCTGTCGGTCATCTCTGCCTGCCAGACTCCGAAGCGGCCGCTGTCGAGGTCGTCGTAGGCCTGCAGAATGGAATCGTTCACCTGCGGATAGGCGACCTGCTCCCAGGGGCATTCCTCTCGCGTAAAGAAACGGCAGTCCAGGGACTCGCCACCGGGGATACAGAAATCACTATCGACAACGGCGCGGAAGCCGACATAAATCTGGTTGATGAACGTGATCGAGCCGGTCATGTACAGCGAGAGGCTGCTGGCACCAAGTCGCACCCCGGCCTCCTCATACAGCTCGCGCGCCGCGCCTTCGGCGAGTGTCTCCCCTGCCTCCAGAAAACCGCCCGGGATCGCCCACTTGCCGCGCTGGGGTTCGAGATCGCGCTGCACCCAGAGCAGGCGCTTGCCGCTGGCGACGAAGCTGGTGACCACCACCATGGGGTGTGCGTGGCGCGGCTCGGCGCAGCGCTGACACCACTCGTGATGACGCCCTTCCCCAGCGACGCTGTGGGGCATCAGTGGCCCACCACAGGCATGACAAAACAATAACGCGGCCAAGCCGGAATCCTCGTTGAGTGGGCGAGCGTCCGCCCGGGTATCCCACCGGGAAACCATAGCACTTTGCCTTGGCGAAAGCATTGCGGCTATGCTTGCGCAGCGCTTACTCGCAAGGAACGTCCCGGACCATGGCTTCACTGACAGCAACTCCTGCTCACCGGCAACGAGATCATGAGCGGCGATACGATCGACTCCACCCGTCGATGATCGCCCAACGCCTCGCGGAAATCGGCGTCAGTGTCTATCGCAAGGTCACGCTGGGGGACGACGCCCGGCTGCTGCGGGCCGAACTGGCGGGCATGGCAGCGGCGGCCGACCTGGTCATCGTCAACGGCGGGTTGGGCCCCACCGTGGACGATCTCACCGCGGAGGTGCTGGCGGCCGTCGCAGGGGTACCGTTACGGGAGCACCCCGAGGCGCTCGCCCATCTCGAGCGCTGGTGCGCCCGCAGGAACCTGCCGCTCAACGCGGCCAACCGCAAGCAGGCCATGCTGCCGGCGGGCTGCGAGATCGTGGCAAACCCCATCGGCAGCGCGGTGGGATTCGCGATGACCCTGGACGATTGCCGCGTGGTGTGCACGCCCGGCGTGCCCGGCGAACTGGCTGCCATGCTCGATGCGATTCTCGCCGACACTCGCGAGCGCATCGCCGAACCTGTGGAACGCAGCATTCTGAGGCTGCAGACGTTTGGTCTGGGCGAGTCCACCGCGCAGCAGATCATCAGCGATGCGATAAGCGACTGGCCGCAAGCCGTGGAACTCGGTTTTCGCGCGGGCGCCCCGCAGATGGAAATCAAGCTCAGTGTCGACCATGCGGCCGCGCTGCCGCTGCGCCAGCGCTGCAGGGAACAGCTGGAGACGCTGTTTGGCGATCACATCATCGGCGAGGGCAACATCCGCCTGGCCGAGTGCGTCGTGCAGCTTCTCAAGACCCGCGGCCTGCAGGTCACCACCGCGGAATCCTGCACCGGCGGCCTGATCGCCTCCATGCTGACCAGCGTGCCCGGCGCGTCGGAGGTATTTCACGCGGGCTTCGTCACCTATGCCAATCACAGCAAGCACACGCTGCTGGGCGTGCGCGAGGAGACGCTCGCCGCACACGGTGCGGTCAGTCGCGAGGTGGTGATCGAGATGGCCCGGGGCGCGCTGGAGCGCAGCGGTGCCGACCATGCGCTGGCGGTGTCCGGGATCGCCGGGCCCGATGGCGGGACGGCTGAAAAACCGGTGGGAACCGTGTGGCTGGCCTGGGGCACCCGCGAGCGGGTGAATACCCGATGCCTGTGCTGGCCGGTAGAACGCACCCTGTTTCAAACAATGATTGCCGCCGCGACACTCGACATGCTGCGGCGCAGCCTGCTGGGCATCGCTACCGAACCGCGCTATTTCGACCAGCGCAGGGTGGGGTGACGCGGCGCTAGCCGGGCAGCACTTCCACCTCGCCCGGCGCGGGCAGCTTGTGCCACACGAGCGCGTGAAAGCGGGTAATGCCGCCCACCTCATCCTTGCCGCTCAGCACCAGGGTCTGGCCGTCCAGTTCGGCGTGACGCCACTGTTCCGTGCCGGTGAAATTAGGGTTGAGGCTATGCGTTACCGCGTGCACCACGTGGCCGTCTTCCACCCGGTAGCGCCCGGCATAATGAAAACTGGTGCCGTAGGCGGCCGCTTTCAGTTCCGGCGGGATACGCGCAAAACTCACGTCTTCGGGCAATCGGGCCCGGTCACGCGCGTTGATGGACACACTCATCCAGCCCTCGGGGGTATACAGGAGCAAGCCGTCGGGCTCCTCGCCGAAAGGTGCGCTGATGTCTTCACGATCCGAATAGCCAATGGTCCAGGATTCCAGTGTCCAGGCACCGCAGAGCTGTTTTTCACTGATCATGCCGTCTCCTCACTTTACTGCCCTCGACTGCCTGCCGCGGGCGCTCAGGGCTGCAGTTGCTGAATGGTCCACGCCGCGTCGACGCCCGGGGTATACACGAAGCGATCATGCAGGCGATGCTCGCCGCCCTGCCAGAATTCGATACGCTCGGGTATGACGCGGAATCCGCCCCAGAACGACGGCATGGGTATTTCGCCGCGGCCGAACTTCTCGCGCATGCCGCGCGCCTGTTGCTCCAGCACCGCGCGGGCCGAAATGGGCCGGGATTGCTGCGACGCCCAGGCCGCCACCTGGCTCTCACGCGGCCGCGTCGCAAAGTAGGCCAGGGACTCGGCACGACCCATTTTCTCGGCTGAGCCGCGCACGATCACCTGCCTGTCCAGCGAGTTCCACGGGAACAACAGGGATACACGCGCATTCGCGGCGATCGCCTGTGCCTTGTCGCTCTCGTAATTGGTATAGAAAACGAAGCCGCCCCGCGAGAGGCCTTTCAGCAGCACGATACGCTGCCAGGGCAGGCCGTGTTCGTCGATGGTCGCCAGCACCATCGCCGTGGGATCATCCAGCCGCGCCTGTACCGCCTGCTCCAGCCAGTGCTCAAATTGTCGCAGCGGACAGTCTTCCAGCATCTCCCTGCTGAGCCCGCCCGCGGTGTACTCACGCCGTAGATCTTCGTAACGCACTGTCGGGGAGCCCCTGCCTGAATCTGTTACCCTGCGACCGGAGTATACTACCGAGCGCACACCAGCGAGGCAAAACCGCACAGCATGACTTCCGCAACCCCAGCGATGGCCGCCTACCCGCGATGACCACGGCACCGCGAATCCGCGACGGCGATGTCGGCGATCTGGCGACTCTGGTCAGCACCCTCAGCGACAGCTTTACCAACGATCCGGTGCTCAACTGGGTGATGCCACGCCGCCAGATGTACCCCGAGTTTTTCCGGCTGTTACTGCGCGAGGTGTACCTGCCGCGGGGCATCATCCACATGGAGGAGCGCGGCCGCGCCGCCGCCCTGTGGCTGCCGCCCGCGCAGCGCTATGAAATGGCACCGCGAATGTCCCTGCTGCGCCTGGCGCTGCAACTGCTGCGGCACGAGGGTCCGCGCCCGTTGTGGCGGATTCGCAAGCAGGGCCGCGTCTATGCGCGGCATCTCCCGCTGGAACCGCACTACTACCTGCAGTTCATCGGTTGTCGCCTGCGCGATCAGGGCAAAGGCATCGGCGCGGCGCTGCTCAAGCGCGGCACCCGCATCTGCGACGAACAGGGTATGCCAGCCTATCTGGAGAGCTCCAACAGCCTCAACGTGCCACTTTACGAACGACACGGTTTTGAAGTCAGGGCTCGTGAACCCATCTCGCGCACAGGGCCGATGGCCTGGTTTATGTGGCGCGAACCACGCTGACCCCCCACTGACAGCCCGCGCCGCGAGGCGCTGCGCAGGCGACACTCACTGCGGGGTGCTCGGGTAAACCGGCGCGCGACGCGCCATGGCGGGAATCTGGGGAAACGGGAACCACGCCTGCCAGTCGACACCGAAATCCGTCACCAGATCGCGACCGACGTTTTCCGCGTAACAGCGCTCCATCAGGGCGATCACCCTCGCCTCATCAGCAATGCCGGCAATCACCACGGCCTCCATGATCCCCTCGGCTCGCAGGCGCGCACTGGGCGGCAGATCATCCCCCGCGGCGAGTACAGCAAACATGTCCGTAAAACGCTGTTCGAGCGCCTGCAGCACAGGGTGCATGGGTTTCTCCATTCGCTGGTCCCGATGGTAAGCCGCCTGCAAGTATGCGTTGCGAGGTAAAACAGTTAAAGTCTGGGCCACAAACAACCAACTACCCGGGAACACCCACGCACGTGACGACATTTCGTTTGCTAGCTCTGCTGCCCCTGCTGATGATTCTCTGGCAGCTCGAACCGGTCGGGGCTTACGCCGCGCCCAACGATGCGCAATCCGCGCCCATTATCGACCATCGGCAGCGTTTCCTGCCGGTCGTGGCGCGCAACGGCATGGTCGTCGGGCCCGAGCAGCTGGCCGCCGAGGTAGGCCTGCAGGTGCTGCGCGATGGCGGCAACGCCGTCGATGCGGCGGTCGCGACCGGCTTCGCCCTGGCCGTGACCTACCCACGCGCCGGCAACCTCGGTGGCGGCGGGTTCATGCTGATTCATCTCGCTGGCGAGAACCGGCAGACGTTTATCGACTACCGGGAAACCGCGCCAGACGCCGCGGGCCCGGACCTGTTTCTTGATACCACCGGCCAGGTTGATCGCATGCGCGAGTATTTCAGCCACCAGTCAGCCGCGGTGCCCGGCACCGTCGCCGGCCTGCTTTACGCGCTCGACAAGTACGGCAGTATCAGCCGCAAACAGGCGCTGGCACCGGCGATTGCGCTGGCCAGCAAAGGCTTCCCGGTGTCCTTTGCGCTGAATTTCGAGATCACGGCGCGCGCCGAACAGCTCGCGCGCAATCCGGAGGCGGCGCGTCTGTTCCTTGATGAGCAGGGTGCCGCACCCGCCATCGGCAGCCTGTGGCGGCAACCCGACCTCGCCTGGACGCTCAAACGCATTGCGCGCCACGGCCACGACGGCTTCTACAGCGGCCCCGTCGCCCAGCGCATTGCCAGTGAGATGGCGCGCGCCAATGGTCTGATCACGGCGGCGGACCTTGCCGCCTACCGGCCTGTGGAGCGCGCCCCCGTGCGCGGCAGCTACCGCGATTTCAGCGTGGTCTCCGCACCGCCGCCCTCCTCCGGCGGCGTGCACATCCTGCAGATGCTGAACATTCTCGAGGGCTTTGACCTCGCGGGCATGGGGCACAACTCGGCCGCCTACCTGCACCATCTCACCGAGGCCATGAAGCTGGCCTATGCCGATCGCAGCGTGTACCTGGGGGACCCGGATTTCGTGGACGTGCCGGTGGCGCAACTCACCGGCAAAGCCTATGCCGCACGGCAGCGCGCGCTGATCAAGCCCGGGCGCGCCACACCCAGCGCAGACATCCTGCCCGGGCGCGTGCTGCCCGTCGAGGGCACCGAGACCACGCACTACACGGTGGCAGATGCCGCGGGCAACGTGGTGAGCAACACCTACACGCTCAACTTCAGCTTCGGTTCGCACATTGCCGTACCGGGTACCGGCATGCTGCTCAATAACGAGATGGCGGATTTTTCTGCAGCGCCGGGCGAAGCCAACGCCTTCGGCCTGGTACAGGGCGACGTAAACCGCATTCAGCCGCGCAAGCGCCCGCTCTCATCGATGAGTCCCACACTGGTGCTGCGTGACGGCAAGCCGTGGCTGGCCACCGGCAGCCCGGGTGGCGGCGTGATCATCAATACCGTGCTGCAAACCATCCTCAACGCCATGGACTTCGATATGAATGTGGCCACCGCGGCGGCCGCTCCCCGTATACACCACCAGTGGATGCCGGATGTGCTGCGCGTCGAGGACGGCGTCAGCCCGGATACGCTGGCATTGCTGCGCGAGATGGGCCACGCGGTGGACATCAGCGAGCGCACACAGGGGCGCACCAACTCCATCATGCTGCAGGACGGCTGGCTGCTGGGCGCCACGGACACGCGGCGACCGGGCGGCTGGGTGGCGGGCTATTAGGCGCGGCCAGTCCGTGTATGCCGCCCCGCGCGACTTCCGGACGCGCACGCTATCGCGCGCTGCGCTCAGCGCGGCAGGCGGAACTTTGCGGTCTGGCGGCTGATCGCAACGAGGCTTCCCTCGCTATCCCAATAGAGGCCGTCCTCCTCCACCACGCCGCGCGTCAACTCGCGGGAGGCCAGGCGAAACTGCAGCGGACCGGGCGCGGGCCTGGCCCGCACCTGCACCGTGAGTTCCACGGTAGGCACCCAGCCTACCGGGCCGTACACGTTGAATATCGGGGGCGGCGCCGCATCGGCGAACATCAGCAGGCCAATGACGTCGGGGTCGCTGCCGTCGCGATGGCGCACCCAGCCGCAGAACTCGCCGCTGCCGTCGGCCAGGCGCTCGCGAAACACCGCCTGGCCGGACACCAGGCGCAAATCCACACGCTCGCGAAACTCGATGCCTTTTTGTCCGGCCGGTGCGCAGTCGTCCCAGGCTGGGAATTGCGGGCGCTCGATGGAGGACCAGTTCTCTCCCTCGAGTTGCGCAAGATCGGTGTAGGCCGCGGTGACGCGCACCTTCATCTCACCCTCCTGATACAGGCTGGCCGAAGCGAAGCTGGTGCCACGGCCCACCCGCAGCACCTCCACCCGACACTCAATAGGGCCAAGCACCGTGGGCGCGAGGTAGAACGCGTTAACGCTGAGCGGATCCTTGTGCGGCAGCGACTCGCGCAGGGCCCGGCCCGCTATGGCCATGACGTAGCCCCCGTTGGGCACCGCGCCAATCCGCCAGCCCGCTACCAGCTCCCCGCGGTAGAGGTTGTCGCCGACTCTCTCGACGGCGGTTTCGCAGGCAAACTGCCCGGGTCCTTTGCTTGTCGACATAACACTGCCCAATTCGCATTCGGCGGGTATTTTGTCGGCCAGGCGCAGGAATGTATATACTTCAGGCGTAGCCACCGCCGATCACATCGCAGGTTGACAGACACGCCGTATGAACACGCACATGCAATCAGTGCTGGCCGCTGTTTTGCTGGTCAGCACTTTCCCGACTTCAGCTCCCGGCCACGCGGCCGATCGCGCGAGCACCACTGACGACATCAACGCGTATCACGCAGCCATTGCCGACGCCGAGCTGCGCGCCGGCGCCTACAGCGATCAATTGGCCGAGCCCCTGCTTGGCCTGGCAACACTGATGCAGGCGCAGGGACAACATCGCGAGGCCGTCGCGCTGTTCAAACGCGGCGCTCACCTCACGCGCATCAACGACGGGCTCTACAGCAGCCGTCAGATTCCCCTGCTGCGCGGGGAGATTGCCAGCCTGATCGCCGGGGGCGACTACCACACGGCAGATGAACGGCAACGCTACCTGTTCCGGGTGCACCTGCGCCGGGGCGAACAGGGCCAACAGCTGGTCGATGCCTACATGGAACATGCCGACTGGCAGTACCAGGCCTACCGAATGGGCCTCGATAGTGAAGGCTTTCCGCGGCTGATGTTCATGTCTGACCTGTATCGCAAGGCGCTGAACGAGGTGATCCGCCACGACGGCGAGGACTCGCCCGCCGTGCTGCCACCGCTGGAAGGCATGCTGCAGGCGCAGTACCTGATTAAAGCCCACGACCTGCGCCACCTGGCACAGGCCCCGGAGGAGGACCTTCGCGCGCGACAGGAACTTTACCGCTTCGCGGCCTACCAGAACCAGAGCTATGCGACCGGCAGTTCCATTATCTCCGCCATGCATGAGATAGCCACCCAGGCTGGCAACGGCAGCGAACGCAGCGTCAATTCAGCGCGCATGCTCACCATGCTGGGCGACTGGCACCTGTGGAACGATCAATGGCAGTCCGCCGAGCAGGCCTATAGCGACGCCTGGGCGGAACTTGCCGGGCTGGACGATGCCCAAGACGAGGCGCAGGCGCTGTTTGGCGCACCGGTCGCGCTGCCCGCGTTAAACGGGCTGCGATCGCTACCGCCCGAGGTGGAGAACCAGCCGGGGGCGGTGCAGGTCGCGTTTTCAGTCACCGAGCGCGGACGGCCCAGAGGGCTCGAGCGCCTGGATGACAACGAGGAACTGGACGGGCGCGCCTATCGGCTCATGCGTGCCCTGCGAAGCACAAAATTCCGCCCGCGCCTTGAAGCGGGCCTACCGGCGGAGACGCAACAACTTGTCAAAGCTTTCGATCTTCAGTAATGCCATTCGAGCATCGGTGCAGGCCATCGGTGTGCTTGGCGTCGCCCTGGTGCTGAGCGGCTGCCCCACCGCCAGCAACCCCACTCAGCCGCAGAACCCGTCGACTGCCGGTTCCCCTCCGCCCGCCGCGGGTGGCCTACCCGGCGGCGGTGCAGGAACATCCGGCGGCGGGTCTGCGACAGACTCACCCGAAGGTGTCCCCGGCGGTCGCGGCGACAGCCCGGTTGGCAGTATCGATGGCGCACCCGAGGGCAGCCCATCCGGCAACGGCCCGGAACCCGGGTTCGGCGACGATGTCGCGCAGGCGCAGGGTCTGCCTGACCTGCGCGATACGCAACCTGCGGGGGGCGACGCGTCAGCCGGCGCGGGCGATCAACCCGGCGGCGGTCCGATGGGCGCCGACGGCACGGCGACCGGCAACGGACAGGCCGGGGATTACGGCAGCGGCGCGGCGGCGGGCAACGGCACTGACGGCGCGCCAGGCAATGACACCGGCGGCCCGCTGACCCCGGCGGAGCGCGTTGCCGTGCTGGATGACGAGTTAGCGCGCAGCACCGGCGAATTCGACGCGCTGATCGTGAAAACGCAGGCGCAGCAACGCGAGGCCGCACGCAGTGAGGTGCCGGCGGCGACCGCCCCGGCAACGGCTCCCCGCGGCGATGAGGGCAGTGGCGACGGCTTCGAGGGCGGCCTGGCGGAGGCCGGCGGCTACAGCACCGGCGGCGGCCTCGGCGGCAGCGCCGGCGGCGGCATGCCCACCGACAGTGCAAAATACCCGCCGCCCAAGGATATACCCAGCGGCAACGACGACGATGTCGTCGCGCGTCAGCTGCGCGAAGCCGCCATGCGTGAGCCGGACCCCGCAGTGCGCGAGCGCCTGTGGGATGAATACCGCAAGTACAAGGGGATCACGCCGTGACGCGCCGCTGGCAGGCACTGGGTTGGCTGGCGGTCTGTGCGCTCCTGGGCGGCTGCGTCAGTCAATCGATCAACAGCACGTCGGTGCCCGCCGTCATGACGCCCTCACGCCAGGTTCCGGAAGCGCAATTGCTGGATGTGGGCGTGGTGGTCTTCAACCCCGGTATTGAGGATTACGACGAAAGTGACGACGAACGCGTGTATCCCGAGGTGCGGCGCGCGGAATCGCGCTATATGCCGGGCCTGTTGGTGGAGGCGCTGCAGCAGAGCGGCGCCTGGGGCGCAGTGCGCATCGTGCCCGATGACCAGCAGCTCTCCGACCTGAAGATCAGCGGCAGTATCCTGCATTCCGATGGCGAGCAACTGTCGCTGGCCATCACCGCCATCGATTCACGCGGCATCGTCTGGCTGGACAAAACCTACACCGGCAATGCCAGCCGCTACGCCTACGATACGCGCACTCGCGCGAGTTTCGATCCCTTCCAGGCGGTGTACCACACCATTGCCAACGATCTCCTGCAGCAGCTGGAGCGCCTCGGCGGCGAAGACCGCAAAACCGTGCGCCTGGTGACCGAGCTCCTGTTTGCGCGCAGCTTCTCGCCGGACGCTTTCGACGGCTACCTGCAGCAGAACCGCAAGGGAGCCTGGCTGGTGATGCGCCTGCCGGCCGAGAACGACCCCATGCTGGCGCGCGTGCGCCAGATTCGCGAGCGAGACCGGCTGTTCATCGACACCCTGCAGGAGTACTACAGCAGCTTCGACGCGCAAATGAACGGGCCCTACCAGGAGTGGCGCAAGCTCAGTTATGAGGAAATCATCGCGCTGGACGAAATCCGCGCCGAGAGCCGTCAACGCATGATCACCGGGGCGCTGGCGGTGATTGCCGGCATTGCGTCGGTGAACAGCGCGAGGAATGAAGACGACGATGACGAGCGCGCCCTGAAGCGGGATGCTGGCGCTGTGGCCATCCTGGGCGGCGGTTACCTGCTGAAAACCGGCCTGGAGAAGCGCGCCGAGGCGCAGATTCACGTGCAGGCGCTGGAGGAAATCGGCTTGTCCCTGGAAGCGGAAATCACCCCACAGGTGATCGAGCTCGAAGACCGCACCGTGACGCTCAGCGGCAATGTGGACGAGCAGTACGCCCAGTGGCGCGAGCTGCTGGCGGATATCTACCGCGCGGAAATCGGCGATCTCGCACTGCCGGGCGATGCCGCCTCCGCGACTGATACACTCTGATCGCAGCGCCGCACCCGGAAGGTTTCCAGAGACCGCATGTCAACCCGACAGCATGAGCAAGTTGAACCCACGCCCTTTGACGTGGCCCGCCCGGCACCGGCCGCACAGCGGGCGCGCCCCGTGCGGGCCGCCTGGATAATTCCCGCCTTCGCCGCGCTGTTGGCACTCGCCATGCTGGTGATTTTCTGGCTGCCCGGCAAGGTCACGACACCGCCGGGAGGGAACGTCGCCGCCCACAGCGGCGCAGCGGCTGCGAGTCCGCCCACCGACGTGCCCGCGAACCCGCCCGGAGCTCCCGCCGCCTCCGGCGCAACGCCCTGGGACGATGCCCAGCAGGCACGGCTGCGCAAGGAGGCGCAGGATGTGCTGGAAACCCTGCTGGACACCCAGTTCGCGCTTCAGGAGCGCGGCGTCGAGCACTGGGCCGCCGAGGCGTTCGAGTCCGCCGGCACGCTGGCCGCACTGGCTGACGGCCTCTACCGCAGCCGCGACTATCCCGGTGCTGCTGCGGGCTACCGCGAAGCACTCACCGCCCTGCAGGCCATCGAGAGCAGCATCCCCCAGGTGATCGAAGATCTGCTCAGCGACAGCCGGGACGCGCTGGAAGCCAGCGACGCGCCGCGGGCGGCCAGCCTGCTGGAGGGCATCGCACGCATACAGCCCGAGCACGCCGACCTGCCGGCACTGCGCATGCGACTGGAAGCGGTGCCGGCGATGATTCCCTTGCTGGCCGAGGCCGACGCCCTGGAAAACGCCGGCGATCTCGCCGCCGCGGAGCTGCGGCTGCGCCAGGCTGGCAAGCTCGATCCGCAGCACCAGGGCGCCGCACGGGCGCTGTCGCGGGTCGCCGCCGCGCTCGAGGAGCAACGCTTCACCGCCGCCATGAGTGACGGTTACACGGCGCTGGACGCTGCGCGCTACAGCGACGCCCGCAGGGCGTTTCGCAAAGCGGCGCAACTGCGCCCGAAGGCCGACGAGGCCGCCAGCGCACTGGCCGAGGTCGCCGCTGCGGAAACGGCCAGCGAGCTGGCATCACTGCGCCGCGTGGGGCGCCAGTACGAGGACCGCGAGCGCTGGCAGGCCGCACTCGAGGCCTACCAGCGCGCACTGAAAACCGACAACAGCCTGCTGTTCGCCCAGGAGGGTCTGGCGCGCGTCAGCCCCCGCGTGAAGCTGGATACGCAGTTACGCGCGGTACTCGACCAACCGCAGCGCCTCGCCGATCCGGCGGTGGCCGCCGACACCGCCATGCTATTGGAGCAGGCGAAGGGCATCAGTCCTGCCGGGCCGCTGCTCGCAGAGCAGATCACCACCCTGCAGCGCCTGCTGGAACGCGCCAACACGCCGGTGGCTTTGGAACTGCGCTCCGACGGCCTCACCGAAGTCACCGTGCTGAAAGTGGCACGGCTCGGCCGTTTCCAGGAACAGCGCGTCAGCCTGAGGCCCGGCAGGTACACCGCCGTGGGTTCGCGCATCGGTTTCCGCGACGTGCGACTGGAATTCGAGGTGGATCACAGTGGCAACGCGGGGCCGGTAACCATTGCCTGCACGGAGCCGATCTGACGATGCCCTCGCAGCAGACCGGGGGGCCGGACACGATCACGCCCAGCGACTTCACGCCCCTGGGAGCCGCGCCTGCCGCACCGGGCGGCAAACGCCACCCGCTGCGCATTACCGTGGCCTGCGGGCTCGCACTGTTCGCCGCCGCTCTCGTGTTCCTGCTGGGCGCGCGCTCGGTGCACATCGACATCGCATCGCAGACCGCTGCCGACAGCGAGATCGGCGGCCCTGCACTGCCTTTCGGCAGGCACCGCTATCTGCTCTGGCCCGGTGAGTACGCCCTGCGCGTCAGTGCCGAGGGCTACCTGCCGCTGCAGACCACGATCACAGTGGACGACCGCGACAGCCAGAACGTGCCGGTGACCCTTGAAGCGCTGCCGGGGCTGCTATCGATTACCAGTGAGCCCGCGGGGGCAAGCGTCATCATTGATGGCGAAGCGCGCGGCGAAACGCCGCTCACCGACCTGCCGGTGCCCATGGGCGAGTACCCGCTCACTGTTCAGGCGCCTCGCTACCGGACGGTGACGCAGACGCTGGATATCACCGGACGGGGCGTACGCCAGACTGTGGGCCTGACGCTGTCGCCTGCCTGGGCTGTGATCACGCTGGACAGCCTGCCGGCGGGTGCGCAAATCCTTGTCGATGGCGAAACACAGGGGAGCACGCCTGCAAGGCTGGAACTACTCGAAGGCGAGCGCGAACTGCAGCTGCAGTTGCCTGCCCACGCGCCGTTCGCGCAAACCCTGAGCGTGACAGCCGGGGAAGCGCAGGATCTCGGGGTGATCACGCTCGCCAGGGCGCCGGGCGAACTGGTACTGGAGAGCAGCCCCGCCGGCGCCAATGTGACCCTCAATGGTGAATTCCAGGGCCAGACGCCCCTCACACTGGCTCTCCCGCCGGGCCGCGACCACCGGCTTGCGGTGTTCAAACCGGGCTATCAACGGCACAGTGAAACCCTGCGCCTGCCGGCGGGTGCCAGCGAAAAGCGACAGTTGAGGCTGCGCGCATTGCTCGGTGAAGTGCGTCTGCGAGTCACCCCGGAGAACGCGCTGGTGCAGGTCAACGGGCGGGCAGTGGGGCGCGGCAGTCGCACGCTGTCGCTGCCGGCGGTGGCGCACTCGATCGAGGTCAGTCTGGAGGGCTATGCCACGCAGCGCCAACGAGTGACACCGCGCACCGGGCTCGCCCAGCAACTCGACATCACCCTGCTCACCCAACAGCAGGCGCGCACGGCCGGGGTACCGGCCGAGATCACGACCGCCCTGGGCCAGACACTGCGCCTGTTCAAACCGGAGGAATCTGAACTGGCGGATTTCAGCATGGGCGCCTCGCGCCGCGACCCCGGTCGGCGCGCCAATGAGGTGCTGCATCCCGTGAGCCTGCGGCGCATGTTCTATGTGCAAACCACGGAAGTGACCAACGCCCAGTTCCGCCAGTTTCAGGGCGGCCACAATTCCGGACAGATCAGCGGCCAGAGCCTCAACCGCGATCACCAGCCTGTGGTGCAGGTCAGCTGGCAACAGGCTGCGGCGTTCTGCAACTGGTTGAGCCGGCGAGAGGGCCTGGCGCCGTTCTATCGCGAGCAACAGGGCATCATCACCGGCTTCGACGCGGCGTCCACCGGCTACCGTCTGCCCAGCGAGGCCGAGTGGGCCTGGGTGGCGCGCGCCAACGGCAGCAGGCTGCTCACGTTCCCCTGGGGAGACAGCTTCCCCCCCACCCAGGCCGTGGAGAACTACGCCGACACCAGTTCCGCGTTCGTCACCGGGCGAGTCCTCAATAACTACTCGGACGGCCAGGTGGTCAGCGCCACGGTCGGCGCGTTCCCGCCCAATCACAACGGGCTGTTCGACCTCGGCGGCAATGTCGCCGAATGGGTGCACGACGTCTACCGCATACCCACGGACGACGGTCGCAGTGCCACCGATCCGCTGGGCACCGGGAGCGGCGACAACTACGTGATCCGCGGTGCCTCCTGGACTCGCGCGAAACTCGCCGAACTGCGCCTGTCCCATCGCGATTATGGGCAAGCGGGACGCGATGACGTAGGATTTCGTATCGCCCGGTACGCGGAGTAAGGCATGCGACGCACAACCCCATTCGCAGGACTGCTTGGCGCCTCACTGCTCGCTGCAAGCGCGGCTGTACACGGTCAGCCCGAGCAGCCGTCCGGCGAGGCAACAGCGCAGCGCCCGCCCCCGTCGCAGGCACCCGTACCCGTTTCACCCGCGGCGGCCGAAACCGGCAGTCGTGCCGTGACGCCAGCCACAGAGACCGGTGCCGCCCCAACAGCTGCCGGCTCACCCTTCGACTACGAACCTTCGGAAGACATTTCCGAAGATCTCTCAGTGTCCTTCCCGGTGGACATATAGGATGCAGGCATGAAACAGAAATTATCACAGGAATTTGTCTTCCAGCTGTTCGCCCTGCTGATCTCGATTATCGTGGTGCACGCAGCGTATGTCGGCGCGATACGTCCGGCCGCGAATGCACAGCTGCAACAGCAGGCCGAGTTGCAGGCCGCAGGCGGCGATTACGTACCGCAGCGCAGCCTGGTGGTGGTGATCCGCGATTTCGAACAGGAAGCCTGTTTCATTCTGTTGTTCTGGGCGCTGGCGATCATGGCCTACAAGGCACTGCGCATCCAGCGCGAGCGCGATACGCTGGAACGCAGCCTGCTGGATATTCCCGAGGGTACCACCGTGCTGCCGCAGGACGCGCGCGAGTACAGTCGCGCTCTCGAGGCCTTGCCAGCGCATGAGCAGGACTACCTGCTGCCGCGCACGTTGCTGGCGGCGCTGCAACGATTTGCCACTACCGGCAGTATCCAGGCGGTATCGGAGACCATCAAGGAACACAGCGAGGTGGAATCCGATCGCCTGGACTCCGAGATGTCCATGGTGCGCTACATCGCCTGGGCCATACCGTCCATCGGCTTCATCGGCACCGTGCGCGGTATCGGCGACGCCCTGGGCCAGGCGTACAAGGCGGTGGAAGGCGACATTTCCGGCGTGACCGCCAGCCTGGGCGTGGCGTTCAACAGCACGTTCGTGGCTCTGGTGTTGAGCATCGTGATCATGTTCTGCCTGCACCAGTTGCAGCTCGCACAGGAGCGACTGGTGCTGGATTCGCAGCGCTACGCCGACAAGCGCCTGTTGCGCTTTCTGGTCGTTCACTGATGGGTCCCGGCCTGCTCGACCTGAGCGACAACAACCTGCGCCTGTGGCACGGCGAAACGCTGGTGCAAAGCCCGGGCTACGCGCTGCTGGATGGCGGCAGCTACCAGTTCGGTCGCGCCGCACGCGCCGCGGCGCGCCTTCGTCCCCGCGACACCAACACGCGCTACTGGTGGCAGCTGGGCACCGAACCGCTGCAGCCCGCGCTCGGCCCGGCCCGGCACGCGGCCGATCTCGCCCATGCGCACCTGGAAGCGCTCTTTCGCGAGGCCGGGGAGCCCGCGGAGTTGATCCTCGCTGTCCCCGGCAGCTTGCAGCGCGAACAGCTGTCGCTGCTGCTGGGCATTGTGCAGCAGTGCCCCTTCTCCGCAGTGGGTTTACTACATCGCAGCGTGGCGCTGGGCAGCCTGTTCAACGCCCCACAGATAATCCACCTGGAAATTCAATTGCACCAGGCGATGCTCAACGAGCTGGCAGGCAACGGCGAGACACTGAGCCTGACGCGCAGTGCCGTGCTGCCGGGCTGCGGGGTGTTGCAATTGCAGGAGCGCGTGGTGGAGCTCGTTGCCAGCGCGTTCGTGCGCCAGACGCGCTTCGACCCCCGACGCAAGGCCGCTACCGAACAACAGCTTTACAACGCCCTCCCCGGTGCATTACAGGCGTTGGCGCTGGCAACGGAAACCGTGTTCGACATCGGCGGTTACCGCGCACGCGTGACCCAGCAGGATTTGCTCGGCGCCGGAGAACGCCTGTTTGACGCGATGCAGCCGACCCTTGCGCGCGGGGGCGCGAACTGCATGCTGCTCGCCGACCCCATCGCGGCGCTGTTGCCCGGTCTGGGCGACAGGCTACCGGCACTGCAGATACTGGATGAAGACGCCATGCGGCGCGCACTGTTGGCGCATGGGGAGCGCCTCATAGAGCGCAGCGCAGCACTCAGTTTTGTCACCTCATTGCCATTCCTGGCAGCGCCCTGTGCCGGGCAAGCGCCGGAAACCGCGGCGCCGGCGTCTGCGGCGCAGCCCGCACCCGTTGCGCGTGCCGCGGGCAATTCCCACGCGTCAGCCGCACCCACGCACTGGCTCAGCGGGGCGCGCGCGCAGCCACTACTCGAAGCGGGCTGCGCCGTGCACCCGCTGTGGGAGATTCACCGCAAGGATCACGCGTGGCAGTTGCGCCCGGCCGCCAATGCACAGCCACCACACAGCCCTGCCGATTCCGCTGAAAGCTCCGCTACCGCTACGCCCCTGCTCAATGGCCGCGACTATGCCCGCGGCCAGCCCCTGCACAGCGGCGATGAAATTCGCATCGGCACGGACATCATCCGACTGATCGAGGTAGCGGATTGAGCATGACCAGGAAAAAACGCCAGTTCAACACCTTCAACCTGAGTTTCCTCGACATCATGTCCTGCGGCTTTGGCGCGGTGGTGCTGGTGTACCTGATCATGAACCACGCGGTTGAACAGCAGACCGTTGAGCGCAATACCGACCTGCTGTCGGAGGTGAGCCTGCTTGAAGAGGATATCCGCGAGGGAGAAGCGGGGCTCGTGCGCCTGCGCAACACCCTGGCCAGCACTGACCTGGCCATTGTTGAAGCCAAGGGTCGCGCCACGCGCGTGAGCGAGGACCGTGACAGGCTGCAGGCAGAACTCGAGGCGCTGCGTGCCGATGGCGAGGCCAGCGACGACATCGCCGCGCGCAAGGCCGAGCTGCTGGCGCTGGAGAAAGAAGTCGACAGGCTGCGGGCACAGGCGTCCGAGAGCGGTGGCCAGAGTGCCCGCAGCTTCACCGGTGACGGCAACCGGCAGTATCTCACCGGACTCAACCTGGGCGGTCGGCACATCGCCATACTGCTGGACACCTCTGCCAGCATGCTGGCGGATCGCCTGGTACAGATCATCCGCCTGCGCAACATGGATGCGAGCGTGCAGCGCAAGGCCGATAAGTGGACGCGCAGCCTCGCCACCGTCGACTGGCTCACCGCACAGTTACCCATCGCCGCCAACTATCAGGTGATCACGTTCAATACCGAGGCGCGTTTCGCCTTCCCCGACACAGCGGGCAAATGGCTCGAAGTGGCGGACCAGGCGCGACTGGAGCAGCTCTCCACGCGGCTGCGCGATATCCTGCCCAGCGGCGGCACCAGCCTGGAGAACGCGTTTCTGGCGCTGCGCCAGCTCAACCCGCAACCAGACAATATCTACCTCATCACCGACGGGCTGCCCACGCAGGGCACCAGCGCCCCGCGCGGCAGTAAAGTCAGCGGCACCGAACGCCTGAAACTCTATCGCCAGGCGGTAAGGCAACTGCCACCCGGCGTACCGGTGAACGTGATTCTCGCACCGCTGGAGGGCGACCCCCTGGCGGCCTCCGAATTGTGGCAGCTCGCGCAGCTGAGCAAGGGCTCGTTTCTCAGCCCCTCGCGCGACTGGCCCTGAGGACCGTATCGCATGGCACGACGACGCAGAGGCCCTGAAGAGTTTTCCCTGTCGTTCCTGGATGTTATCTGCTGCGGGTTTGGCGCGATCATCCTGCTGCTGATGATCACCAAGACGGTGGAACCGCAGATCATCGAGGCATCCACCGTCAATCTGGAGGGACGCCTCGCCGACCTGCAGGAGCAGCTGTTCGAACTGCGCGGTGAAACGCGTGTGCTCAACCGCGACCTGAACGCCAGGCAGGAGCAGCTGTCAGACTATGAGGAGCGCATTGCGATTCTGCGCGGCGAACTGACGGCCGCGCGCGGGCGCCTGGAGTCCGAGACGCTTTCGAACACCACCGATACGGTGATCGAACAGCAGCTGGCGGTGGCCAAGCAGCAGCTCACAGCGGAAATGGAGCGCCTGCTCGGCCCGTCGTATCAGGCGAAGAACCAGTTGATCGGGGGCATCCCGGTGGACAGTGAATACATCATTTTCATCATCGATACCTCGGGCTCCATGTTCTCCTATGCCTGGGATCGCGTACTGCGGGAGGTCGAGGCAACGCTCAGCATTTACCCGGAGGTGAAAGGTATTCAGGTGATGAACGACATGGGTAACTACCTGTTCAGCCGCTATCGCGGCAAGTGGATTCCGGATACACCCGGGCGACGCAAGGTGATTCTCGATAACCTGCGTGGCTGGCATGTGTTCAGTAATTCCAGCCCGGTGGAAGGCATCACCGCGGCGATTCGCACCTTCTACGATCCGAACAAGCGTATCAGCCTGTATGTATTCGGCGACGAGTTCACCGGCTCGTCGATTGCCGACGTGGTGGACACGGTGGATCGCATCAACCGCGAGAACGCGAATGGCGAGCGCCTCGTGCGCATCCACGCGGTGGGATTCCCCGTACAATTCATACGCGAGCCGCAGTTGCAAACCACTGGCATCCGCTTCGCCACGCTCATGCGCGAGCTCACGCATCGCAACGGAGGCACGTTTGTCGCGCTCAATGACTTCCGCTGACCCCGGCGCCCTGTCGCCCCAGCTGCTGGCACTGGTGTGTCTGCTGCTCGCCGCTTGCGGGCCCACCCAGGTACAGGTTCAGGGCGAATTTCCGCGACCCCTGATGACCCCGCTGCCGGTCACGCTCGGCGTCTGGTACGACGAAGCGTTTTCACAGCATGAATTCCATGACGAGGCTGGCAGCCGCGGTGAATCGAGCTGGATTGTCACCACCGGTGAAGCGCAGGTACTCATGTGGAACACCTTGCTGGGCGGCATGTTTCGCACGCTGGTGCCCATGCAGGGAAAACCAGGGCCCGGGCAGCTGAACCCCGTGGTGGATGGCGTGCTGATCCCCCATGTAGAGGAATTGCAGTACGCCATCCCCGCGCACACCAGCGTGAAGGTCTACGAGATATGGATGCGCTACCGCTTTGAACTCGTCACTACCGGCGGCAAACCGATTGCCGAATGGACCATGACCAGCTACGGCAAAACCCCTACCGCCTTCCTGCAGAGCGATCAGCAGGCGGTCAACCTCGCGGCGGTCATGGCGCTGCGCGACGCAGGAGCCAACTTCGCCCTGAGCTTCCCGCGCGTGCCCGAGGTACGCCAGTGGCTTGCGGCGCGCAAGGTCAGGCTTGCGGAGGAACCGCGATGAAACGACTGGCAACACTGCTCCTGCCCTGCGTGGTGGCCGGAGGCCTGAGCGGCTGCGTGACTTCCAGCGTGGACCAGATGGTGTTCAATGCACCGCAGGAGGGCATCGGCGATGCCAGCGTGGTCATTCTCGGCAGGCGCCACGCCAGCGATTACGACACCGAGCCCGAATTCGTCCGCTGCGTGGGGCAGCATATCGCCAGGGCCGACAGCTCCATCACGGTGATCGACGAGCTGGATTTTTTGAACGCCCTGTATCCCTGGTTTGAACCACGCACCGCTCCACTGCGGCCGGACGACATCGAACGGCTGATGGCGCGCGCTCCGGTAGCGGAACGCCTGCGGGAACTGAAAACCGAATACATGATCTGGATTGACGGCAGCACCGAGCGCTCCGATTCCGGCGGCTCGATGGCCTGCGGCATCGTCCCCGGCGGAGGCGGCTGCTTCGGCTTCGGCACCTGGAGCAACGACGCGGACTACGAGGCCACGATCTGGGATTTCACCGAACGCGCGGAGGTCGGCCGCGTGAACACCACGGCAACCGGTCAATCCTACATGCCGGCGGTGATTGTGCCGATCCCGATCATCGCGCCGGTGCAGGGCACCGCCTGCGACGGTATCGGCGACCAACTGCTCGAATTTCTCTCGGGCAAATACTAGGGAGGACGCACGTGCTCACATCGCAAACAATACGCCTTGGCGTTCTTGCGCTGTTCGCCGCGGGCTTACCGGGCCTCAACGGCTGCGCGAGCAACCCGGCAACCGGAGGCGCGAACGTGGTGTTGTCCAGCGCCGCGGGCGAAACCCGCATCGGTGAAAAGATGCATACGGAGATGGTGGCCGAGGGTGCCCTCTACGACGATGCCGAGTTGCAGGCCTACGTGAGCCGGGTGGGGAAGCGCCTGGCCGCCAACAGCGATATGCCGGACCTCGACTTCAGCTTTGCCGTCATCGACAGCCCCGATATCAACGCCTTCGCGCTGCCGGGTGGCTACATCTACATCCACCGCGGCCTGCTGGCGTATCTCGACGACGAGGCCGAACTGGCTGCCGTTCTCGGGCACGAGATCGGCCACATCACGGCACGCCACCATGGCCGCCGCCAGACGGCGGGCATCACCAACGCCGTGCTCGCCACCACCGCGTACATTCTCACCGGTTCCGGAGACCTGGCACAGGCTTCCAACATGTACGGTGCCGAGCTGATCAGCGGCTACGGCCGCGACATGGAACTGGAGGCAGATGGCCTGGGGGCCAGCTACATGCACCGCTCGGGCTACGATCCGGACGCCATGCTGGAAGTGATTGGCGTGCTCAAGTACCAGGAGCAGTACCAGCGGCTGAAGGCAAAATCCAGTGGCCGGCCCACGTCGACCTACCACGGGCTGTACGCCAGCCACCCGCGCAACGACCAGCGCCTGAAGGCGGTGATCAACGCGGCGGCTGAGCTCGACCTCGACACCTACATACCCAACCCGGCGGTGCCGGGAGAATTCCGCCAACGCACCCAGGGGCTGGTATGGGGAGAAAGCGTGCAGGGCGAACGCGACGAAAACCGCTTCTACCACAGCCGCCTCGCCTTCACGTTTGAACACCCGCCGGGATGGCGGGTGGATACGCTCAGCAGCGCCATTGTCGCGCGCGCACCGGACGGCGACAGCGAGTTGAAGATCATGCTGCTACCGCGCAACCCGAAAGCCACGCCCCAATCCGTGCTGGAAGACAAGGCGACCGGCGCGCTGAGCGACGGCGCCACGCTGGAGCAGGCTGGCCTTCGTGGCTATACCGCGGTGGCCAGCAGCGCCGGCGTCTCCCGGCGCCTGGCGGTTGTGGACTACAACAGCTACAGCTACCTGTTCGAGGGCAGCGCCGCGGACTTTGGCGCACAGGACGCGCACCTGCGGGCCATGGTCGAGAGCTTTCGACCCATCCATCCACGCGAACGCATGGCGGCAAACCCGCGGCAAATCCAGTATATCCAGGTGCCTCGTGGCGCCACGCTGGCAAGCCTGGCGGCCGGTGTGCAAATTGACGATGCGGAGAATCAGCTGCGCCTGATCAACGGTTTCTATCCGCGCGGGGAGCCTCGCACGGGAGACTGGATCAAGGTGATTCGTTAGCGCGTTGTTCCAACGACGGTTTTTCCGACACTGCGGGCTGCACCAGCACCCAGGGCGCGGCAACCACTGCCCACAGCTCTGCATCCGCCTCAAACCACGCCAGGGCCTGTGCTTCATCAACTGCGCTCACGATGCCGGCCTCGATCCAGGCGCTAAACGCGTCGGTATTGTCCATACCAAGCTGTACCGCCACATCGACGAGGTTGGCACCAGGCGCCACCGCCACCACCCGGCCGCCGGCATAATGCGTTTGCAACGCGTGCCAGCGAATGCGAGCGGTCTGTGAATGATAGGCCTGGCGCAGCCGCTCCTCCCGGCCTTCGGATTGCTCAGCCATCGCCGGCGTCAGCGATAACGTGCGTCGGCGACAAAGGGATTGCTGCGACGTTCCTGTCCGAAGGTGGATGTGGGACCGTGCCCGGGGATGAAGGTGATGTCGTCTCCCAGTGGAAACAGCTTGCCGCGAATACTCTCGATCAACTGCTCGTGGTCGCCACGCGGGAAGTCCGTGCGCCCGATGGACCCCTGGAACAGGACATCGCCTACCCACGCCACATGCTGCGGCGCGTAGTAAAACACGACATGCCCGGGGGTGTGGCCCGGGCAATGTATGACCTGCAACGTCTGCTCGCCGACCGTGACGGTGTCGCCCTGCTGTAACCAGCGATCCGGCAAAAACGCGTCGGCATGGGGAAAGCCGGACATCGCACAGGCCTGCGGCAGACCCTGCAACCAGAATTCATCATCCCGATGCGGCCCTTCGATGGGCACGCCCAGCTGTTTGCGCAACACGTCTGCGGCGGCGCAATGATCCATGTGCGCGTGCGTCAGGATGATCTTCTCGACGCTGGCGTCCATCCCCCGGGCGGTGTCAAGAATGCGCTCGATGTCGCCACCCGGGTCGACAATCGCACCTTTACCGGTGGCCTCGCAGCGGATAACGGAACAGTTCTGCTGATACGGCGTGACCGGCACGATACTGCATTTGATTGACATGGGGGACATCGGCCTCCGGCAAAAAACGGGCAACTAGTCTAGCATAACGGTACGCCCGGTTCCGGGCGGCGAATGGCCCGCAACAGTGCCGGGCGCGGTGAAACGGCGGTGAGTCGAGGCGGGGTGGGTGCTATGCGAGTGGCGCGCTGACGTCCTCGCGCTCGCCGTTCTGGTCCGCGTCGGGGTCCTGGTACACCTGCTGGTCGAACTCGCCCTCGCTATTGGCCACCAGCACCGACACCATCGCGTCACCCGTCACGTTGACCGCGGTGCGCACCATGTCCAGCAGCCGATCCACACCGATGATCAGCGCAATACCCTCCACCGGAAGCCCCGCCTGCTCCAGCACCAGCGCCAGGGTGATCAACCCCACGCCCGGCACCGCCGCGGTGCCCACGGAGGCCAGCGTGGCGGTGAGAATCACCGTGACATAGGCCGCCAGCGACAGTTCCACGCCATACACCTGGGCGATAAACACGGTGGCCACGCCCTGCATGATCGCGGTGCCATCCATGTTGATGGTAGCGCCCAGCGGCACGGTGAACCCGGCTACCGAGTTGTGCACACCGAGCCGGCGCTCCACCGTACGCAGGGTGATCGGCAACGTGGCGCCGGACGAAGCGGTACTGAAAGCAAATGCCCAGACCGGCCGCATTTTGTCAGCAGTATGCGCGGAGAGAGGCCGGTAAGCGCTTTCAGCATGGCGCTGTACACCACCACAGCGTGGAACAGCAGCACTGCGATTACCGTAAAGAAGTAGGCAGCGAGATCCGCTATCGCGCTGATGCCCATTTCAGAAAAAGTCCCGCCAGCAATGCAAATACGCCGTAGGGCGCCAGTTGCATCAGCACGTCGACCATCTTCATGACCACCGCTTCCATGTCACGGAAGAAACCGGCGATGCGCCGCCCCTGCTCGCCCGCATGGGAAATGGCATAGCCCACCAACAGCGCGAATACGATGATCTGGAGCATCTTGCCCTCGGCCATGGCACGCACAGGGTTGGACGGGAAAATATCCACCAGCACGTCGGTCAGGGCGGCGCCGGCACCGCCTCGTACCGGGCTTCGACACCGAGGCTGACCCCGGAGCCGGGACCCACGAACACCGCGAACAGCAGTGCGACGGAAACGGCGATGGCCGTGGTGACGAGATAGAAGCCCAGGGTCTTGCCTGCGATCGGGCCCATGCGCGAACTGTCGCCCAGCGAACTGCTGCCGCAGATCAGGGATACCAGCACCAAGGGCACGACCAGCAACTTGAGCGAGGCAACAAAGATACGTCCCACCACATCGAACAGGCCGCCGATAAGGTACTCCTCCACCCCGGTACGCAGGGCGCCAGGCAGCGCACCACTGTTGAGCAATACATTGCACAGCGACCCCACGGCGATGCCCGCGAGCATCGCCAGCAGTATTCGGTTCGTCAGGCTCATTCCGGGCAGGCGCCGATCAAGGTCGCCACCACCCGATCGTCCGCACACGCGTTGCAGGGCGATGCGTACTGTTCACGGCTGCCATCGGCGTGCAGCCCGCAGGTGGGCGCATATTCCATGGTGCAGACTTGCGGGCGCGGCTCAGGGCAAGGTTTTTCGGCGCGCTCCGCCACGACCGGGAGAAGGATGGGCGCAGCCGCTTCACGCGGGCCACTGCAGCCGCCAAGGAATGCCACGGACACAACGCCGACCACCGAACGCAGACACGCGCTTGCGCACATACACTTCCTCTCGCTACCGGTACAGGAAAGCGCCAAGACTACCATCCCGGGCGCCTGCCGCGCATCTGCGGCGCACAGTCAGCCCTGGGGCATACCCGCACCGCGCAGAACATCAACGCGACGACCCAAGCCGCAGCATCGCCCGCGCAACCGCGATGGAATCCAGGTAGCTCTGCGTGGCGATGTACTCTCCGGTGCCATGCACCGTGTCCGCCTGTGACGCATCAATCAACATGCCGTGGAAACGGTACTGGTCGTCCGCCAGCGCCACATAATGCCGGGTGTCCGTGGTGGCCGTGAGCAGGGACGGCACGATCAGCGCATCCGGATAGACCTCTGCCACCGCCTCGGCAATGGCCCTGAAGCCCGGTCCGTCGACATCGGATACCGGCGGCACGTTGTCCCAGTCGTCGTGCAGGATTTCAATCTCCGGATCATCAACAATGTTCTCGACGCGCTGCAGGAGCTGAGCCGGCGTATCGCCGGGCAACAGGCGGAAATTCACCTTGGCCTCCGCGCGCTGGGGCACCACATTCTCCTTTACGCCGGCATTGAACATGGTGAGCGCCGTGGTGCTGCGCACAAATGAGTTGGTGAGCGCCTCTTCGGCCATACGATCGGCGACCAGGCCGCCTGTGAGCCATAGATTACTGAATATAAACCGCTCCGGCTGCGACATATGCGGGGCCATCGCCTGCAGCATGCCGACGACGGGCTCCGGCAGGCGCGGCGGAAACGGGTGATTCTCAATGCGCGCCAGCGCCGCCGAGAGGCGGCCGATGGTGCTCACCGGCGGCGGCCTGGATGAGTGGCCACCCTCGCCGGTGGCCACCAGCGTGAGCGTCACGTAGGCCTTCTCGGCGATGTTGATCATGGCAATCTGCCGTTCGGGCAGCAGCGGGTTGCCGGCCAGCAGCATGCCGCCCTCGTCTACCATCCAGGCGAACCGCCAGTTGCGCTCACGCATGCGTTGAGCGAGCCTGGCGGCGCCCTCGCGGCCGCCGATTTCCTCATCATGTCCGAAGGCAAACACCAGGGATCGTTGCGGGCGATAACCCTCGGACAGCAGCGACTCCGCCGCCTCCAGGAGACCCATCATGCCCTGCTTGTCATCCAGCGTGCCGCGACCGTGGATACGCCCCTCGGCCACCACGCCGTCAAACGGTGGATAGGCCCAGTCCTGCTCGGTTCCCGGTTCAATCGGCACGACGTCCATGTGCGCGGTGAAAAGTACCGGCTGCAGGGACGGTTCCGTGCCCGGCCAGTGCAGGAGCAGGCTGTAACCGTTTACCGTTTCCACCTCAAACGCCGCGAACACGCGCGGGAAACTCTCGCGCAGGAACTCGTGCAGGCGCTCGAACTCGTGGTAGTCGACCAGCTTCACGTCCTGGTGGCTGATCGTCCGAAAGCGCACCGATTCGGCAAGCCGTTCGACGGCATCCATCGCGGGCCCGGGCTGCACCGCCTGCGCCGGCAGAGAAAGGGATTGCATGGCAAACGACAGGGCGAGTAACGACACCAGGCGAACAATACGTGTCATGCAGAAGCTCCGGTTCAGTCGCGGGGCAGTTGCCGCGGAAAAAGACAGGTCACCACCGTGCCGCAACCTTGCACCAGCTGTGACCAGTGGTCAACGCCCAGCGCCAGCTGCACGTAACCGGCGGTCGGCAGGTTGGCCAGCGCTCCCCGACCCGCCAGCTGGTTGACCAGATCCGTCAACGCGGGATTGTGCCCGATCAGGAAAAGCGCCGACGGCTCGTCATCACGCAGTGCGAGCCATTGCCTGAGATCGCCGGCACTGAAGGTATACAGGTCCTCGTCAATGGCATGCGCCCGGCCGGCGATTTCCGGCCAGCCCGCACACAGGCCCTCCAGGGTCAGCCGCGCACGCCGCGCCGAACTCACGTGCAGGCGCATCGCCGGCAGCATGGCCGCGAGTGCCCGACCCATGCGCGGCGCATCGCGCGCGCCCCTGCGGTTCAAGCCTCGTTCACGGTCCGCCAGGCCCGGCTCATCCCAGGAGCTTTTGGCGTGCCGCAGGAGATGCAGCGTTTTCACGCGAGAGTTGCCCTCTGCGGAGACAATGTTCAATGATACTCTCATCGGACCGACCACAAGGAGAACCCCATGCTGCAATCCGTCAACTTGCGCGACTACATGCTGCCAAACCCGGTGAAGGTGAGTCCCCGGGACAATATCGCGGACGCCATGCGAGTGATCATCGACAACCGGGTGTCGGGCGTGTGCGTGGTGGATAGCGATAACAACCTCGTGGGCATTCTGTCGGAGCTGGATTGCCTGCGAGCCGTGCTGGGTGCCGTATACAACGACAGCGGCGTTGGCAAGGTGCAGGACTACATGGCGTCGGAGAACCTCGTGGTGGCCCATCCGAACGAGGACATCGTTGACGTGGCGCAGGACATGCTGCGCCAGAACAAGCGCCGCCGTCCGGTGGTGGAGGGCGGCAAGCTCATCGGCCAGATCACCTGCCGCCAGTTGCTCAAGGCGGTGCGCGGTTTCAACAGCTAGCGCGAGTGTTCCCAGCCATAGTCCGCAGCCCGCAGGGTCAGGGCAGCAGGCTCCGCTTCCCCCAACTCGCCACGCAGCCAGGGCGTGAGCACGGCAAGCATTCCGGGGCTGCCATGAATCAGCGGCAGCGGCGCCAGCAGCGTATCGCCGGCGGCGTTCAGGCGCAGTGCATGCGCCGTTCTCCCGGGCAGGGATCTCAACGCCAGCGCCGACCACTCAATGCGCACCGCATGCCGGCGTTGCCAGTCAAGTTCCTGGCTCAACACGCGAGCCTCGTGCAGGAACTGCTGGCACAGTGAGCGCGCGCCAGCGAGGTCTGCGCCGGGCCCGAACACCACGGCGATGCCGCCGTCGCTGCAGGTACCCCCGTCTTCGCTGAATGTCCAGCGCGGGCGCAAGCGGCCGGCGCTCACGGGGATGGGCTCGGCGTCCCCGGCCGCGGGCAATAAGGCTGCACAACGATGCGCAAGACAGAAGGCCTCGAGAATCGCAGTCTCAAACACCGCCTGCCGGTCAACCCGCGGGTGGTTCAGCATCACCCTGCGCTCGGCGACGGTCACCGCCAGAACCCCATCACCGCCGACATCCAGGCGCACCGGGAACCCCAGATCAACATCGTCCATCAGCATGGGCAATTGCCGCGAATAACGCTCCACGGCGCGCGCCCAGCTCAGCAGTTTCTCCGCTTCAGCCGAGGTTTCCGCCGCATCCCGGGCGAGCCGGGCCTCTTCCGCATAGGCCTGAGCGAGTAATTCCAGCGCCGCGCGCGCAAAGTCCCCGCGCACGTCGGGCTCGGCCTGTTGCACGGCAACCGCTGTCCGTACAAACAGCGACGCCGTTGCTGTGGATGGATCGCC
The DNA here is from genome assembly GCA_041396005.1 of Halioglobus sp. Taxonomy (GTDB): domain Bacteria; phylum Pseudomonadota; class Gammaproteobacteria; order Pseudomonadales; family Halieaceae; genus Marimicrobium. The sequence goes on along the minus strand of JAWKZK010000016.1, from coordinate 112,385 downwards.
CTGCACAGAAAACACCATGAACACAAGCATAAGCAGAGCGCCGGCCGGCCAAGCCCCAAGGCGGGCGAACCTTCTCAGCCAGGCAGAAATCATCCCACACGCACGCGCGCCCCAGAACGGCATAGCTTTATCCGATAGCTGTCGTAGCATGCAGTATCACACGGCCCGCGCAGTCAAAAAAACGCCATCCCGCTGTAACAAATCTGCCACTTCCACCCGGCACACTTACCAGCATGGAGATCCTGTACACATTACAGCGACTCGACGTTCGCTTGTTCATGGTGGTATTTCGCCGCGGCGAGCGACGCCTCCTCCGCCCGCTGGCCAGGGCGATCTCGCGCTCCGCCGACGGTTATCTGTATGTGCTGCTGCCTGTTGCCTTATGGTTCACCGGCGCTCACAGCGTACCCGACCTGGTCCTTTTGCTGCTGTGCGCGCTGATCGCCGAGCGATGCCTCTACTGGCTACTCAAGAACAGCCTGAAGCGCCGGCGTCCCATGGAACTGATGCCCGACTTCCGGAGCATTATCGTAGCCGCCGATCGCTTCAGCTTTCCCTCCGGCCACACGTCGGCCGCGTTCCTGCTCGCCACGGCGCTTACCATTACCTACCAGGAACCCGCAGTGGCCATGTTCGGCTGGGCCGGGCTGGTCGCACTTTCCAGAGTCATCCTGGGCGTGCACTATCCGGGCGATACGCTCGCCGGGGCCGTTATGGGCAGCGGCATCGCACTGTTCACCGCCAATCAACTGGGGCTATAACCATGCGAATACTCTATGGTGTGCAGGCAACCGGGCAAGGTCATATCAGCAGGGCTCGCGCAATGGCCACCGCGCTGGCCCCCTACGACGTGGAGGTTACCTGGCTCTTCTCGGGTCGCGACCGCGCAAAGCTGTTTGATATGCAGCCCTTTGGACCCTATCTGCATCGCGCCGGCCTGACCTTCACCACCCGCAACGGCAGCGTAAGGTACGGCGCAACACTGTTCAATAGCCGGCCGCTGCGGTTCGCGCGGGATGTCATAAGCCTCAATGTCGCAGCGTACGACAGGGTACTGACTGACTTCGAACCCGTTAGCGCCTGGGCAGCGCGACGCGCCGGTGTGCGCAGCATCGGAATCGGCCACCAGTACGCCTTCGGCGCCCATACACCCACGCGAGGCGGCAACCCGATCAGCAAAGCCATCCTGCAGTGGTTCGCGCCGGTAGACGTGCCGATCGGACTGCACTGGCATCCCTACTCAGACCACGTGTTGCCGCCGATCCTCGATCTTCCGGACATCCCGGTTTCCAACCAGGGTTACGTGCTGGTCTATCTGCCGTTTGAAGACCAGCGCGTCGTGACCCAACTGCTTCACGACATTCCCGGGCAGAATTTCGTACAGTACGCGAATGGCCTTGAGCAGGTCCACCGCGCCAATGTGATGACTCACCCCGCCAGTACCGCAACCTTCAAGCGACACCTGGCAGGCAGCGCCGGCGTCATCTGCAACAGCGGCTTTGAGCTAATCAGCGAATGCCTGCAGTGGGGCAAGCCGGTACTCACGAAACCGTTGCAAGGCCAGATGGAACAGCTGTCGAACGCGCTCACGCTCGAACAACTGGGCCTTGCCCAGACCACACGAGCGCTCTCTTCAGAGTCCATTCGGCGGTGGCTGGCGGCACCGACCGTGCCACCAGCTAGCGGTTTTGCCGACGTCGCCGCAACGCTCGCTCGCTGGGTGGCGCAAGGCTGCCGGGAAACACCACAGGAAATAGGTCTGTCACTGTGGCCTGAGAACCCTGGCGCGCTCTTGCCAGGCGAGATTGCCTGCCCCGCCTGATCCACAGAGTAAGCAAGGCCTTTTTGATCCAAAGCAAGGTTTGGGCAAATCCCCCCCGACGAGCACTGCCGGATGCAGTTGCGGTCAGACGGCCCACACGGGTAATGTGAACGAGTTGACGTCGCGGACGCAAAACCGCACACCGACTGCGTCACTCGCTTCACGATGCATCGAAAAAGTGCTAGCGTTCCCTCCCCCACAGTTTCCAGGGTACAGGACGCCATGAGCCAGGCAATAACACCAGAGGCAATCCTGACAGAACCCGTAGACAGCAAGTATCGGCTGTCGCCGGAGCAGGTTCACTATTTCGACACGTTTGGCTATATCAAACTGCCGGGGCTTTTCCGCGAAGATATTGATGCCATCGTAGCAGGGTTCGAGGATTTGTTCGGCAACGCGCAGCAACCCGTGTGGGAAACGCAGGAAGCCCTGCACGGTGATCAGCGCAGGGTCATCATTCCAGGCTTCATCGAACAGGCGCCAAGGCTACGGTATCTGCAAACTGATCCGCGTGTACTGGGCATTGTGCAGAGTCTCATCGGCCCGGAATACAAGTGGTCCAGCAGCGATGGCAACCTGTTCTATTGCGAGAGTTACTGGCATTCTGATATGTATGCAGCACCGCTACAGCACTACCATGTGAAACTTTCCTTTTATCTGGACGAGCTAACGGGCGCAAGTGGCGCCATAAGGATCATTCCAGGCAGTCACTTTCATAACCAGACCTTTGCGCGCACCCTGCGGCGCGATTTCGACAATCCCGCAAGAATAAAAGACATCTATGGGGTAGACGGCAGTAATATTCCATCCATTACCATAGAGAGCACGCCGGGCGACCTGATCGTGTGGAACTTCCGCACGATTCACGCCAGTTACAACGGCGGTGAAAGGAGGCGCCTGTTTTCGCTCAACTTTGGTGAGAAGCAACCCGGTCTCTTCGACGCGAGCAATCGGGTCAAGACGCTGAAGATCTGATGGCCCTGCTCGCGTGATTCTCCGCCAGGCGGGAACTTGAATCAGCGCATGCTCCCGAGCCTCTACTCGCTGAAAAAGGCACTGTTGTATCCACGCAAACTGTACATGCGTCACCGGGAGCTACTCGAGCCCGGGTTTATGCGCAGCGCGCTTGAACTGCACTATTACCGACCTGCGTTCTATCGCTGGCTGCGCGCAGTAAACGAAAACGCCGACTTGCTGCACGAGGCGGGCATCACCGAGCGCAGCACCGTGCTGGATGTTGGCGCATACACCGGCGAATGGGCACAGGCAATCGCGGATCGCTACAACCCGATCATCCTCGCCTTTGAGCCTGACCCCAGAAACCTGAAGCAGTTGCGACGTAAAGCCAGCGCTAACCCCAAGCTACGGGCCTACCATTACGGGCTGGGCGAAAAGACCGAGACACTGCGCATGGCCATGCAACACCTGGGTTCCACGGTCTATACGGCACATCTGGATATGGACGCACAGGACTGGGCGGAGGTGGAGATACGCGATATTCACTCGGTATGGGAATCCCTCGCCCTCGATCAAGTCGATCTCATGAAGATCAACATAGAGGGTGCGGAGTTTCCCCTGCTGGAGAGAATGGCGGAAACGGACCTACTCCCCAAGGTAGAGTGTTTCCTCATCCAGTTTCACGAATGGCATCCCGGCGCCTACCGTCGTCGCAGGAACATCCGCAGGGAACTGTCGAAAACACATCGCCTGATCTGGGACTACCACTTCATATGGGAAAAGTGGCAGCGAAAAACCGCCTAGCGGGGTATTACTTGCGCACCCATTTTTCCCACACGAAATCATAGTTCCATTCCTGCCGATGAGACTCGGACAATGCGGACTGGATTTGTCGACGCTTTTCATGCGCCCCCGGGTGCCACTCGTGAAACTGGATCAGGAAACAGTCGACTCTGGGTAGCAAACCGGCGCCAATCATGCACGCCAGCAGCGGAAACTCCGCACCCTCTATGTTGATCTTCATGAGATCTACATCACCCAGAGCTAATTCTTTCCATACCTTGTCGATGGCCGCCATTCGCACCTGAATACGAGGCGCCTCCGCGTTTTCGGCGCGTTCGTCATACATGGACGAGCCAAGGCCGTTCAGGGTGAAATCGACTGTTGCCTCTCGATCAGCCAGGCCATATTGCAGGGGTTTGATTTTCGGACTGGTCGCGGCCTTTCTCTCAAGGCGCGCAAACGATTCGGGATTCGGCTCGAACGCATATATGGTCGGGTTGTAGCGATCGACGATAGTCTGCGCCCATTTACCGGTGAAAGCGCCGACGTCCAGCACCACGCCGTTCTCATCTATCGCCGCATCGTGCAACACATGCGGGTTCAGTACGGTGGCGCCAAGAAAGTCAATAATGGCGGGGCTGTAGTAATGCAACTCCAGCATGGCGCGCAGAGAATCCTGCACGCCTCGGAACTTCCAGCGCATGAAGCACGTGCGCGGCCAGAACAGCCGCTTTTTCACCGCATACGGGAGGGAGGTGATCTGGCGCATCTGTCTCGGAATGCCTCGCCTGCGGCAAATTTCTTCTGCGTAAACAGCTAATGGTATTATCCTGAACCAGCCGTGTCGATACGAGAAACACATGCTCTCCAAACCGTTCTCAGCGCCTGGTTCACCAGCGATTGCTTGGCTTATATTTCTGGCAATGTTGTCTTTAACCTGGCTCAGCGGACTGTTTATCGACGCCCGTGAACAGTCAGAAACTGCGCAACAGGAAACCGCTGATAGGCGACCAAATATACTGCTACTGGTAGCAGACGATCTGGGCTACAACGACATATCTGCAATCAACCGGGGAGGCCTGGCAACTCCGGGAATAGATCAACTAGCCGCAGAAGGCGTCATATTCACACGTCACTACGCCGATTCCACTTGCACACCCAGTCGCGTTGCGATTCTGTCAGGTCGCTATGCCGAGCGCTCCGGCTTCCGTCCGGTTGGAAACGAGATACCCAACGAGTTTCCCACCATCGCCCAGCGCCTGCAGGAATCGGGCTATCGCACCTACCTGACGGGAAAATGGCATGCTGGTGAAGCAAGGCGCGCAGCCTGGCCGGACCAGAAGGGCTTCGATGCGTGGTACGGCTTCCTCAACCAGTTTGAGCTTTCTGAGGCGCCATCACCGGCAGATGCCAGAGGCCGCAGGCCCCGATATCATGATCCGCTACTGCGCGACAATGGCGGAGAACCGGTACGCCGTCGAGGTCATCTCACCGATATTCTCACCGAACATACTCTGCGCAAAATACAGGAGTTTGAGGCCAGCGAAACACCCTGGTTTATCTACCATGGGTTTTTAGCGCCCCACGCGCCAATCCAACCCGCGCAGCGTTACCGACAGCGCTTCCCGGACACTCCCGCGGGCGCATACGCAGCGCTAGTTACCCAACTGGACGATGCCGTAGCACGCATTGTGGCGGCGGTCGATAGAAGCAATACCCTGGTTATCTTTGTCAGTGACAACGGAGGCACCAATGCGCAAAGAGACAACAACTATCCCTTCTTCGGAAGAAAAAGTGAAGTGTACGAGGGGTCATATCGAACCCCGCTGATAATGCGCTGGCCCGACGCGATACCGGCAAACTTGCGACTGAATGACATTGTCATGAATGTCGACATCTACCCGACTATTCTGGCTGCCGCAAAACTGCCACCAAGCACAGGCATCGATGGCATGAATCTCTGGCCTGTGATAAGCCAGAATGCGCAATTACCCCCGAGACAGCGAAGTTGGGAGACATTCAGCAGCAACGTAAATAGCCTCAGCTTCGGTTTTCTGTCGCAAGAAGGCGCCTGGCGTCTGGCAAGCCACAACGGACTGGCGCCAGAACTGTTCAACCTCCGGCATCGGCCTAATGGGGACAGAGACGTGGGCGCCAACGAGCCAGGGATGGTCGCCGCTCTCACGCCACTGTTCTGGAAAACGCATCACGCAAAAAGTACGCTGGCCGTGGTCGAAGCGCCGGGTGCCAGCGAAGACCAAAGGTTCTACACCGGTTTCGATGCAATGCGCACACCGTTTCGCTATGGATTCGCCATCGGACTGGAAGTGGGTCCACTACCGGACAAGGAACTGCGCGCAGCCATTGGCCAGCAGCGCCTGCTCGCTGGCCAGCAGGGCCACTGGGAACTGCGCTACATCAGCGGCCACGGCCTGGAGTGGCAATTGGGTGAGTCACGCCTTCGCGACCCACATTTTGAACCCGGGCAGTGCAATTCAATCGTACTCACAGGCTACCTGGAACCACGCGCGAATCTTGCTGTGCGAGCACCACGCTCGGTTCTCAAGTTATACTCAGACGGGTTTCTGCGCGACTTCTCGTCGGATGCGGCCATTAGCGCTCTGCCGTCGGGCCGGCAGCTTGAAACACCCACCTTCGTCAATTTCGGTGGGCGCGCGGTGTTCTCGAACATGCTATTGAGTTCATTCGCAGACCCTTACACTCCAGAGGTCGCCGAGCAGTTCGCAGGCTACTACCGCTCAGCCTACCGTGACCATTCGCTGATGCTAGCCGACGTTCGCGTTTTGAGCGGTCAACTCTGCCGTCATTGATCTCGCAGGCAGAAAGTGGAGACAATACCGACGCACGCCATCCAATGTGCAAAGAAGCGGATAAGCCGGGGCTAAGCTCACACTAACCGTGGGGCTATCGAGGCGCGCCCAAGAGGCGACTTCGACCTGCCTTCGCCAGTGGCGGTCTTGACAGTTACTCCGTACGGGTGCGATGCTTTTTTGCCTAGGCGAGTCGAGACATCTATGTCTATCAGTCCCATCTATCTCACCATCGACATCGAGATCACCAATCGGTGCAATGCGACATGCCATTTCTGCCCGCGCGATGCGACGCCACACCAGGGTATTATGGATGTGGCAACCTTCGACAAGGCGCTCGCGCGGGCGGTGGAGTACCGACAAGTGGTCAAAGAGGTTTCCGGCCTCCCTGTGACGGTGAGCCTCTGCGGGCTGGGAGAGCCTTTGATTAATCGCGAGGCAGTATCATTCGTACGCAAGGTTAAGGCCGAAGGCTTCAAGTGTTCCATGTCGTCCAACGGCAATCTCCTGAGCGAAGAAAAAGCCAAGGCGCTGCTGGACGCTGGTCTGGATGAGATTTACATCAATATCTCAGACATTGGAGAGGAATACGAAAAGGTTTACAACCTACCCTTCGAAAAATCCCGCGAGAATATCGCCCGCTTCGCAACACTCGCCAAAGGCCGTTGCACGCCAGTTGTGATTCTCGTAGATCATCACAAGAGTCCTCAGCACATCAAGGAGATGGAAGCATACTGGCGTGATCGCGGCATCAGGCACTTTCACTCCTACAGCGTTATTAACCGCGGGGGAGCCCTGTTTGTTGAGCATATGCAGTTTGAGCAATACACTGAAATGGTCCAAGCCCGTGCACAACTCACCGAAGGCGGCGCGCAACCCCTGTGCGGCGCCCCATGGGGCTTTCTGTTCATCGGTTACGACGGCAATTACTATCTCTGTTGTTCAGACTGGCGCAAACAGGCCAGCCTTGGTTCAGTCTTCGATTACAGTTTTCTACAAGTGACAAGCCAGAAGCTGCAAATGGTGGTAAGTAGAGAGCCTGTCTGCAAGACCTGCAACCACGACCCGACCAATATGCTGACCGAAATATTACACGCCTACAATGAGGGCCAGGCTAGCGAAGAAGAAGTGGAGAACCTTCGCGAATCCCTGCGTGAAGGCAGCAAGGAGATTAACCAGAAGCTCGGAGAACTCATCGACTACGCCAGGAACCATCCCGAGGGGTTGCTGCCTGTCGATACCAACGTCATACCGGTGCTGGAGACCACCTGAGCGCGCTGGTACTGCAGATTAACCAATCCAAAGCCAAAAAATAGGGGGGGGCATGCCCATTCTGAACAACACGACCGCGCCAGCTAGCGCATGACCGCATCGCGTGAAATCGAGAACCTGATCTATATCTACGCTGAGCGTATTGATAGCGGCGACCTGGAGGGCGTGGCGGAGTTGTTCCGTTACGGCGAGATAGTGTCAACAACCTACAATACCTGTCATGCGGGCTATGACGAGGTGTTGAGTCTCTATGAGCAGGCCTGTCGCATTTATCCGGATTCAGGAACACCCAAAACCCGCCACCTTACGTCCAACGTCATCATAGAGATCAATGACAGCGGCACCGCTGCGAGAACGCGCTCCTGTTTCACCGTGCTGCAGGCCACAGAGACCCTCCCGCTGCAACCGATTATTTCCGGACGTTATCACGACAGTTTCACGCTGGGCACGACCGGCTGGCAGTTTGCGCGCAGAGAGATGTTTATAGACTTGATGGGAGATTGTTCAGCACATCTGTTATACACGCTTGGAGCTGCGCAAGGCGACTGACACGGCGCTACTGAAACGAGGGCCCTGCTTCCGCTTTACCATAGTTGCAGGCGGCATTCGCGAATCGGTTGACAGGGCATTGGGCTGCCGTCAGACAGGCCGTGTTTAGCCTATACCTGCCATGTTTTCATCCACTATACTGCACGATTGATTCTGCGCAGGATACCCATGGATATCAGCATCAACATTGACATTGAGGCGACCAACCGCTGCAATGCGGTCTGCCACTTCTGTCCGCGCGATGCCACGCCACACCAGGGTCACATGACCATGGAGACCTTCGAACAGACGCTGTTCCGGGCGGTAGAACTGCGCGAGCAAAACGCCGCTCGTTCCGCTTACCCTCTGAGACTCGAGCCCAATGTCTGTGGTCTTGGCGAACCGCTGATCAACCCCAACACCCCGGAGTTCATTCGCAGGATTCGTGCCGCGGGTTTCGATCGATGCAGCCTGTCCAGCAACGGCGCGCTGCTGGACGAGAAGCGTAGTGCTGCCATACTTGCAGCCGGCGTAACGAGGATCAACATAAACGTTTCCGACCTCGGCAAAGACTACGAAGACGTTTACAAGCTGCCATTTCAAACCACTCGCGAGAATATACTGCGGTTCGTGAGAATGTCGGGAAATGCCTGCGAAGTTCACATTGTGCTGGTAAATCACCGCAAGGATCCAGCGCATACCGCAAGGATGAAGCAGTTCTGGCTGGCGCACGGCGTTGATGGCTTTATGGAGTATGAGGTGATTAACCGCGGTGGCGCGCTGTTTGTCGATCATATGCAGTACGAGCAATTTCCCGAACGTGCAAGAGCCAGAGCACTTATGCAGGAACGCGGATCCGACTGGGTGTGCCCTGTGCCGTTCCTGTATGTCTTCGTCGGATACGATGGCCTGTATTACCTGTGCTGCTCTGATTGGAAGAAAGAGGCGCCGATGGCGAGCGTATTTGAAGCATCAATACTTTCTATCAGCGAGCAGAAGTTGCTGCACCTGACCACCCGCGAGCCGGTATGCAAAACCTGCAATCATGATCCGCTGAATTCTGTGACAGACATGATCCGAGCCGTTGACGCGGGAGAAAGGTCGCCCAAAGAGCTGGATGACATGGCGGCATTGCTATCAGAGCAAAGCAGTCAGGTCGCCAGTTCAGTAGCCATGGCGCGCGACTATACCCGCCAGATACACACCAGACACCTGGACACCCTGGGAAAGCGACTCATTCCAGTTGTTACCGTTTGATTTTAGTATCATGCGAGCTCCAAGCTTCTCAGTGCCCGCGATGTTTTCCTTGTGATCCAAAGACCACTGACAGTGCTTCAGGGTTCACGGTACTTTTTCGTGCACATCATGAAGACAGGTGGTACCTCGTTTGCACAATTGGTGCGAGCCAATTTTCGCAAAGATGAGTGCTACCCCGATGCCCTGCTGCCGCCAGAATCGGATCTACTGCGGAGGATGGAGGCCTATAGCTTCGTACCGCGCCTGGTAGCGGAGGTGAACGCTCGATCAACGCTGCGGATGGTTCGCGGGCACGTGCCCTACTGTGTGCGCTCAATGCTCAAGGCGGATTACATCGCGTTAACCCTGCTAAGGAATCCTGTGGAGCGCACACTGTCATATCTCAATCACTGTCGCACGTACCACCAGGAGCACAGCAATTCTCCTGTCGAGGAGATCTACGAACAGCCCTGGTTTTTCAAGAGCTTTATTCACAATTACCAGACCAAGCTGTTTTCGATGACAGCGGACGAGGCTACGGCGGAAACGCGCCTTGGCGACATCGCACCGCCACTGCCTCCGCGTAGCGCTTTCCTGACGGGGGAACCGCTCCCCTCCGAAGCGCAGCAGCTACTGACTGAATCTCCGGCGCGCTTGGCCCTGGAATTATTCTCCCCTCCGACCGGAGCGCTCGAAGCAGACAAAGAAAGGCTGCAATCAGCTCTACGCAACCTCGGCGAGGTAGATCTAGTGGGTGTGACCGAAGATTATGGAAGCTTTCTGAAGAGGCTGAGAGATCAGCATGGCTGGCGCATTGACTTCATGCCGCGTTCCAATGTGGGTGAGACAGCAACCAGGGTGTCAAGCGCTTTTCGCAAGCGCATCGCAGAGGACAACTCGCTGGACATGGCCCTGTATGAAAAGGCACGCGAGATGGTGCTTTAACTAGAGCGACGCTGAACTCCTTGCCGAACAGTAGTGCATCACAGATCACGGAGTACCAACCATGAAGAACCTATGGAATGACCAGGACGCTGCACTATTCTCACACGACGATCTCGCCATGCGTGTCTACACTTCGCGCCTGCTCGGTGCGGTAGACGAACTGGTGATGCACGGCGGCGGAAACACATCCGTCAAAAGTACCATAAGCGATTTTTTCGGAAATCCTGTGGAGGTGCTTTTTGTAAAAGGCAGTGGTTGGGATTTAAAAACGATCGAAGCACGCGGCTTTCCCGCGATTCGCCTCAAGGAAACCTGCCAGCTCGCTGAGCTCGAGACCTTGTCTGACGCCGACATGACGCGTCAGCTTCGCTCATTCATGCTGGACCCGACTGCACCGTCACCCTCGGTAGAGGCAATTTTGCATGCAGTTGTGCCCGCTCGTTTTGTCGACCATACGCACGCAGACGCGCTGGTTACACTGAGCAACAATCCCTGCGGGGAACGAATACTTAGCGATTTGTTTCCAGATTGCCTCATACTTCCCTATGTCATGCCCGGTTTCGTTCTCGCACGCCAGGTGAACGAGGCGATCCACAATCTCAAGCTGGAAGACTACAAGGGCATGATACTGATGCACCATGGCGTGTTCACGTTCAGTAACGACGCGCAGACAGCGTACGAGAATATGATTGAGCTCGTGACCCGGGCCGAAGATTACATTCAAAGTCACGTCAGTACCTCACTACCGGAAGCACATACGAGCATCGACCTTCTCGACCTGGCACGCATCAGAAAGGCGGTCAGCGTCGTGCGCGGTGCCCCGCAACTGGCAATGCTCGACAGTTCTCCGGATGCCCAGGGCTATGCATCATTACCGGCGGTCACGGAAATAGCCACGCGCGGCCCGATTACTCCTGATCATGTCATTCGCACCAAGCGCATTCCCGCGATTGTTGCGCGACGACCGGAGATGGGTGTTCCCGAAATTGGCCAGTACGCGCAGGATTACCGCGATTATTTTGATCGCAATGGTGGCCCGCACTTGACCATGCTCGACCAGGCACCACGGTATGCTATCTGGCGGGAATGCGGTTCGATCGCCTTCGGCAGCAGCGTTGCAGAGTGCAAAGTCGTTACCGATATCGCTCGACACACGCGCTGGGCTGTGCACACTGCCGAGGCTCTTGGCGGCTGGCAGGCACTGCCAGAAAAGGACATTTTCGAGCTGGAATACTGGGAGCTTGAACAGGCAAAACTCGTTAAAGAGGCTCAACCACGGAGACCGCACCAGGGCAAGGTTGCGTTGGTCACCGGTGCACACAGCGGAATCGGCCGTGCGGCATGCAACGCGCTTGCCGCGGACGGCGCAACGGTTGTCGGCCTCGATATCAACCCGCTTGTATCAGAGGAGCTTGGAGCTGCCGGGATGCGCGGCCTGGTTTGCGATCTAACTCAAGAGGAAAATGTGAAGGCAGCTATCAAAGAAGCCGTCCGGCTCTTTGGAGGCCTGGATATCGCCATCTGCAACGCAGGTATCTTTCGATCAGGTGAAGCTCTGGAGCATCTCAGCAGAGACACCTGGGATAGCACTTTGGCCGTGAACCTCACGGCCACCCAACGGTCGCCAGCGCCGTGATTCCCTATCTCAGTTGGAATCGGCCCCTCACTACTCTTCGTAGGATCAAGAAACGTCACTGCGCCAGGGCCGGGCGCAGCCGCTTATTCCGTGAGCAAGGCGGGCGTTACTCAGCTGGCAAGAGTCGCCGCGCTTGAACTAGCTAACGCCGGGATACGCGTCAACGTTGTCCACCCGATGCCGTATTTGATACCGCGCTGTGGACAGACGGGCGCTGGAACGTTCCGCGTCCCGCTACGACATGACCGTAAGTGAGTACAAAGTCCGCAATTGTTGGGATGCGAGATTGTAGCCAAAGGACGTTGGACGACTGCTGTCAACGATCGCCGGTGACGTATTCCGGGCAACCCTAGGCGCACAAATTCCCGTTGACGGTGGCAGCGACCGCGTTTATCTAGGTTTTTCGATGATTCATATTGCAGCGCAGGCGAGAACGTCTCATTGAAGAGATCGGGTGATAATGACACTATCACTTGCTCGTCATTCTCACGGGGGCACGCCGGCATACGTACAGCCAAGCATTGCAGCAGCACCTTGCGGGCGATTCTCTTGGGGGAGCGTGCTTGCCATCATCGTTGGTACGCACGTATCCCCGTCCCTGGCAGCTACACCCACGGGCCGCAACATCTGTTCATCGCCGTGGACGATCTGCGTAACTGGGTGGGCTACACTGGCGAATACGCTGGCAGAGCTGCATACACCCAACTTAGACATCCTGGCCGCCTCATCCACGCGCTACCGGAATGCCTACGCCTCCGTGCCGCAGTGTGTTGGGTCCCGAACCACTGTGATGCTGGGGCAGCAAAACCCTGCCACCCATGGACTGGATCGGCCATCTTTTCGGTTGACGACCCCGCTTATGATGCGATTTACAACAATGCCAGTCTCTTGTCCTTGCCCGAGGTGCTCAGTGCGGAGATCTATTACACAGCGGTCTCCGGAAAAGTGTTCAATAACCCTTTCCCGATCCTTCCGGACCGAACAAGGACCCGCAAGGTACTGTGAGCTGTTTAATGGTTTTGATCCGGGTGCTGACAACACTTATCTTTACAGGTCGATCACCGCCGCGACGGATGAGCATCCCGACCAAATTATAGCCAACTGGTCATCCGATTTCGTAGCCCGCTACAGGGGTGGCAAAAGCCATTTTCCTCGCGGTGGGTTTTTACCTTCCTCACATACCTTGGGATGTACCACAATGGGCCTATGATCTCTATCCGATACAGGATGTTTGTCACGCACATACCGCGCGCCTTGGACCTCGATGACGAGCCTGCGAAAGCGCGCGCCATCGCGCGCGCCAATCTTCATCGCACCTGCAGTACAACTGGTTGATCTCTCTCGAAGGCCAAGGCCCGGCCCCTACTTACCGCAGGCGCGTACCTCGCATCGATCCTCGCATACAGACGCGATGGTTGGGCAACTGCTGACCGCCCTCGCCAACAGCCGGCACGCGGAGAACACCGACATCGTATTTTGGTCTGATCACGGGTTCCACCTCGGCGAAAAGTTCCATTGGCGGAAAAACACGTTCTGGGATCAAGCTGTTAAGGTGCCTCTGTTGGTCAAGTCTGCAGGCAATCCAAAGTATCCAGTGAAGGACATACTTGAGCCGGTAAGCCTGCTTGACCTTGCTCCTACCGTGCTGGACCTCGCGGGACTGCCTCCGTTCCCGCAATTCGAGGGCGTGCCGCTTCACGATTCTGCCCATCGCAAACCTGTGGAAGTGTACTTCAAGGGTGGACGAGCGACTGTCGCCAATGGCTGGAAGATTATCGACTACGATACAGGCGCGGTACCCGCGATCGATGACATGGCTGCCTATTGGGTCGAATTCGATCGCGCCGAGACCAACAATGTAATCCTGCCACTGATGAAAGCCATTCTGACATGCCAGGCACGCAGGAATTGCCGTAGCTAGCACCATGATTCCAACTGTTCCATCGACGGGCCAACCTGTTGACGGCGTCGAATCACTGTCGCCCTTGTCACTCGCCCGGATCAGCTCTAAGCTCCTATACAGATTCCGCCCGGAAATCGAGGTGCGGGCGCCCACAATCTTGCGACCTGGAGAAACCGTTGAACACCCATGGGAAAACTCGGCGTCTGGACATTTGTGGACGGGATGAGCGCGCCCGACGTCGCCGCTTTCGCGGGACGCCTGGAGCAATGGGGTTATGGCGCTCTCTGGCTGCCCGAGGCGGTAGGCCGCGACCCGTTCAGCCTGATCGGTTACCTCTCGGCGCACACCGACAAACTCATCTTCGCCACTGGAATCGCAAATATCTATGCGCGCGATCCCATGACCATGAACGCAATTCGTCAGACACTGGCGGAACTCGCCCCCGGCCGGTTCGTGCTTGGCCTCGGCGTCTCCCACGCACCATTGGTCACGGATATCCGCGGACACGCGTACGGCAAACCGGTTGCCACGATGCGTGCGTATCTGCAGGCAATGCAGGATGCGCTCTTCATGTCGGTGCCACCGGCTGGGAAGCTCCGTTACTTCTGGCGGCGCTACGCACCAACATGTTGAAGCTAAGCGCAGAAGGCCTACGGGGCGCATCCCTACTTCGTGCCGCCCGAGCACACCGCCAAAGCGCGTGAAATTCTTGGGAAAGATGCCTGGCTCTGTCCGGAGCAAATGGTTCTGCTGGAAACCGACGCCGATAAAGCCCGGCAAATCGCGCGACAGCACATGGCGACCTACATCGATCTCCCGAACTACCGTAACAACCTGAAAGAGCTCAACTTTACCGATCAGGATTTCGAGAACGGTGGCAGCGACAAACTGGTCGACGCCATTGTCGCCTGGGGTGATGAAGACGCTATCAGGTCGCGTATCAAGGCGCACTGGGACGCAGGTGCAGATCACGTCTGTATCCAGCCCTTCAAGAGCAACGGCGAAATGGGTCCGGACGAAACCCTGCTTGAGAGGCTTGCGCCAGGCAGCAGCTGACAGTGACTGCATCACACCCCGAGCCGTTCGACGTGAAGGGCGCCCCCCTGGGGCATAAAAAAACCCCCGGGGATAGCCACCGGGGGTTTGGGTTTGGAAGCCTGGCGATGACCTACTCTCACATGGGGAGACCCCACACTACCATCGGCGATGCACCGTTTCACTACTGAGTTCGGGATGGAATCAGGTGGTTCCAGTGCTCTATGGTCGCCAGGCAAACTGGCTCAAGCTAGCGCATGACACACTCGCTCAAATTAGGTCGGTAGATCAAGCTGTCTGTTCCGGCTCTGACTACTACTGGACTTGTCACAGCATCCGTCGTCTCTGTTTTCTTACAACAAATCACTTGGATTATATGGTCAAGCCTCACGGGCAATTAGTACTGGTTAGCTCAACGCCTAGCAACTTACACACCCAGCCTATCAACGTCCTAGTCTTGGACGGCCCTTCAGGACCCTCAAGGGGTCAGGGAGAACTTATCTTGGGAGGGCTTCCCGCTTAGATGCTTTCAGCGGTTATCCTGTCCGAACATAGCTACCGGGCAATGCCACTGGCGTGACAACCCGAACACCAGAGGTTCGTCCACTCCGGTCCTCTCGTACTAGGAGCAGCTTCCCTCAATTCTCCAACGCCCACGGCAGATAGGGACCGAACTGTCTCACGACGTTCTAAACCCAGCTCGCGTACCACTTTAAATGGCGAACAGCCATACCCTTGGGACCGGCTTCAGCCCCAGGATGTGATGAGCCGACATCGAGGTGCCAAACACCGCCGTCGATGTGAACTCTTGGGCGGTATCAGCCTGTTATCCCCGGAGTACCTTTTATCCGTTGAGCGATGGCCCTTCCATACAGAACCACCGGATCACTAAGACCTACTTTCGTACCTGCTCGTCTTGTCAGACTCGCAGTCAAGCGCGCTTGTGCCTTTACACTAACCTCATGATTTCCGACCATGATTAGCGCACCTTCGTGCTCCTCCGTTACTCTTTGGGAGGAGACCGCCCCAGTCAAACTACCCACCACACAATGTCCTCGACCCAGATCATGGGCCTGAGTTAGAACCTCAACGTTACCAGGCTGGTATTTCAAGGTTGGCTCCACAATGGCTGGCGCCACTGCTTCAAAGCCTCCCAGCTATCCTACACAAGTAAAGTCAAAGTCCACTGTGAAGCTATAGTAAAGGTTCACGGGGTCTTTCCGTCTAGCCGCGGGTACACTGCATCTTAACAGCGATTTCAATTTCACTGAGTCTCGGGTGGAGACAGTGTGGCCATCGTTACGCCATTCGTGCAGGTCGGAACTTACCCGACAAGGAATTTCGCTACCTTAGGACCGTTATAGTTACGGCCGCCGTTTACCGGGGCTTCGATCAAGAGCTTCGCCGAAGCTAACCCCATCAATTAACCTTCCGGCACCGGGCAGGCGTCACACCCTATACGTCCACTTACGTGTTTGCAGAGTGCTATGTTTTAATAAACAGTCGCAGCCACCTGGTCACTTCGACTGCCAACAGCTTACGGAGCAAGTCCCATCACCGTCAGCAGCGTACCTTCTCCCGAAGTTACGGTACCATTTTGCCTAGTTCCTTCACCCGAGTTCTCTCAAGCGCCTTGGTATTCTCTACCTGACCACCTGTGTCGGTTTACAGTACGGTTCCTTACTATCTGAAGCTTAGAGGATTTTCCTGGAAGCATGGCATCAACCACTTCATCCGCGGGTCTCCCCTTGGACTCGTCATCAGCTCTCGACATTCCCTACTTAAAGGGGGCAACCCGGATTTACCTAAGTCACCTGCCTACAACCTTAAACGCGGACAACCAACGCCGCGCTGGCCTAGCCTTCTCCGTCCCCCCATCGCAATAGCAAGAAGTGCAGGAATGTTAACCTGCTTCCCATCGACTACGGCTTTCGCCCTCGCCTTAGGGGCCGACTCACCCTGTCCCGATTAGCGTTGGACAGGAAACCTTGATCTTCCGGCGGGGAGGTTTTTCACCCCCCTTGTCGTTACTCATGTCAGCATTCGCACTTCTGATACCTCCAGCAAACCTTACGATTCACCTTCAACGGCTTACAGAACGCTCCTCTACCAGCTACGTGTACTTCCTTTAACAGCCTGCTCACCTTGTGGGGACAGTTTGCCCAACTGCCCAAACAATACTGATATCACTACTCTGTCGCATGGGCAGTTAAGTAAACTGTCCCGCAACGCCTCAAGCCATTAAAAGTGAAGTACACGCATCCGCAGCCGGTTTACCAATTGCCCGGTATATCTTCCGCGCAGGCCGACTCGACTAGTGAGCTATTACGCTTTCTTTAAAGGGTGGCTGCTTCTAAGCCAACCTCCTAGCTGTCTGAGCCTTCCCACATCGTTTCCCACTTAACTGATATTAGGGACCTTAGCTGGCGGTCTGGGTTGTTGCCCTCTCGACGACGGACGTTAGCACCCGCCGTCTGTCTCCCGTGATAAAACTTACTGGTATTCAGAGTTTGCATCGGGTTGGTAAGTCGGGATGACCCCCTAGCCGACACAGTGCTTTACCCCCAGTAGTCAAACACGAGGCACTACCTAAATAGTTTTCGAGGAGAACCAGCTATCTCCGGGCTTGATTAGCCTTTCACTCCGATCCACAGCTCATCCCCGCATTTTTCAACATACGTGGGTTCGGTCCTCCAGTGCCTGTTACGGCACCTTCAACCTGGCCATGGATAGATCGCCCGGTTTCGGGTCTATTACCAGCAACTAAAGCGCCCTATTAAGACTCGGTTTCCCTACGGCTCCCCTAAATGGTTAACCTCGCTACTGACAATAACTCGCTGACCCATTACTTGAGTACGCAGTGCCGATCTTCAGCCCTCTCTGCTCTGTTTAGGGACGGTTGATCGCCGCACATCAACAATCAACCAAAACAACTGCGTTGTTTTTAGCGGTTGATCGCCGCTGCGCAGCGCTAACCACTCCTCTAAACCTCAGAGAGCGCGCTTCACGCCCCCAAAGGGCTTGAAGATCGGGCTCCACTGCTTGTACGTATACGGTTTCAGGTTCTATTTCACTCCCCTCTCCGGGGTTCTTTTCCTGCTTTCCCTCCTGGTACTGGTTCACTATCGGTCAGTCAGGAGTATTAGCCTTGGAGGATGGGCCCCCATCTTCAGTCAAAGGATATCGTGTCCCGACCTACTTGTCGCAAGCTCAGTACCACCACCAGGTTTTCGTGTACAGGGCTATCACCCTCTATCGCCGGACTTTCCAGACCGTTCCACTAACCCAATCGCTATCACTTGCAGGCTAATCCCCAGTCGCTCGCGCTACTGGGGGAATCTCAGTGATTTCTTTTCCTAAGGTACTTAGATGTTTCAGTTCCCCTCGTTCGCCCCTGCAACCTATGTATTCAGTTACAATTACCTGGCTTACACCAGGTGGGTTTCCCCATTCGGACATCGCCGGATCACAGGTTGGTTGCCACCTTCCCGACGCTTATCGCAGGCTCTACGTCCTTCATCACCTCCTGACTGCCAAGGCATCCACCGTATACGCTTAGTCCTTGACCATATAACCGAAGTTATCTGTACCCCTCGGATCTCAAACCGCAAAACCCTCAGAACCGCACCCCTTCAAACCCGCCAAACCTCTGGGCTCAAAACAGTACGTCAAGAAAACAGTTCCCTGACCCCTTAACACAGGCCGGTGCCAAAGATGCACACCGATCACAGTGTGCACCCGCCGGATGTTGTGACGCTTAAGTCACAGTATGTCCCAACTCTGTGGCAACGGGGAATTGAAACCCGCTACCACGGAACAATTTATCTCGAACCGCATGCCCTACCCCTTTTGAAGTACGCCATGTCAGCTCAAAGACTCGAAGCTTAATCTACCTTGTTAAAGAACGTTCCGGTCGTGAAAACCAGAACGCAGCCTACTTCTCTCGCGCCAATAGACTGCGTTCTGATCACCAGTGATGCAACACCGGCTATACCGGACAATGGTGGAGCTATGCGGGATCAACCGCAGACCTCCTGCGTGCAAGGCAGGCGCTCCCAGCTGAGCTATAGCCCCAAGGACAACAGCAATCACGATTTCGCCAGGGAACCGTCCTTCAGATCAAGGGGCGTGGTTCCGCGACGCATGGCCTGCTATGCAGGTGGGACCGCGAAAAGCTGGGCTATTTAATGAGCACGAGCGAATTTGAGCTGCCGACCTCACCCTTATCAGGGGTGCGCTCTAACCAACTGAGCTACAGGCCTATGAGTCAGCACCCGATAGTAACTGCGTTGCATCAACCGAACTGATGAAGACAAATGTGTGAGCACTTGAAAGGTAGTGCCACTATCGTTTAAGGAGGTGATCCAGCCCCAGGTTCCCCTAGGGCTACCTTGTTACGACTTCACCCCAGTCATGAATCACTCCGTGGTGATCGCCCTCCCGAAGGTTAGGCTAACCACTTCTGGAGCAACCCACTCCCATGGTGTGACGGGCGGTGTGTACAAGGCCCGGGAACGTATTCACCGTGACATTCTGATTCACGATTACTAGCGATTCCGACTTCACGGAGTCGAGTTGCAGACTCCGATCCGGACTACGAAACGTTTTGTGGGATTCGCTCCCTCGCGGGTTTGCTGCCCTCTGTGCGTTCCATTGTAGCACGTGTGTAGCCCAGGCCGTAAGGGCCATGATGACTTGACGTCGTCCCCACCTTCCTCCGGTTTGTCACCGGCAGTCTCCTTAGAGTTCCCACCATTACGTGCTGGCAACTAAGGACAAGGGTTGCGCTCGTTACGGGACTTAACCCAACATCTCACGACACGAGCTGACGACAGCCATGCAGCACCTGTCACTGCGCTCCCGAAGGCACCCCTCTATCTCTAAAGGGTTCGCAGGATGTCAAGGCCTGGTAAGGTTCTTCGCGTTGCATCGAATTAAACCACATGCTCCACCGCTTGTGCGGGCCCCCGTCAATTCATTTGAGTTTTAACCTTGCGGCCGTACTCCCCAGGCGGTCTACTTAGTGCGTTAGCTGCGCCACTAAGAAATCAAGTCTCCCAACGGCTAGTAGACATCGTTTACGGCGTGGACTACCAGGGTATCTAATCCTGTTTGCTCCCCACGCTTTCGCACCTCAGCGTCAGTATCGAGCCAGGAGGCCGCCTTCGCCACCGGTATTCCTCCACATATCTACGCATTTCACCGCTACACGTGGAATTCTACCTCCCTCTCTCGTACTCTAGTCGGCCAGTATCGGGTGCAGTTCCCAGGTTGAGCCCGGGGCTTTCACATCCGACTTAACAAACCGCCTACGCGCGCTTTACGCCCAGTAATTCCGATTAACGCTCGCACCCTCCGTATTACCGCGGCTGCTGGCACGGAGTTAGCCGGTGCTTCTTCTAAAGGTAATGTCAGGGCTTGTCGCTATTAACAACAAGCTTTTCTTCCCAATTGAAAGTGCTTTACAACCCGAAGGCCTTCTTCACACACGCGGCATGGCTGCGTCAGGCTTTCGCCCATTGCGCAATATTCCCCACTGCTGCCTCCCGTAGGAGTCTGGGCCGTGTCTCAGTCCCAGTGTGGCTGATCATCCTCTCAGACCAGCTAAGGATCGTCGCCTTGGTGAGCCTTTACCTCACCAACTAGCTAATCCTACGCAGGCTCATCCAATAGCGCGAGGCCCGAAGGTCCCCCGCTTTCCCCCATAGGGCGTATGCGGTATTAGCTTGAGTTTCCCCAAGTTGTCCCCCACTACTGGGTAGATTCCTACGCGTTACTCACCCGTCCGCCGCTCTACTCAGCCCGAAGGCCTTTCGCGCTCGACTTGCATGTGTTAGGCCTGCCGCCAGCGTTCAATCTGAGCCATGATCAAACTCTTCAGTTTAATCTTTTACCTCTGCCTCGCGGCAAGAGGGGCTGTTTACGTGACTCCCCGCCTCTCCGAAAAGAGCGGAAAAACCCCACTTCAACAACCAAATCAAGGGCTCAGACACAATTCGAAATCAAAAATTACTATGAATTAATGAGTCACTTGTTGTGTCTGAATAGTCATGACAACTATCCCAACAAGTGCCCACACATCTGTCTTCATCATCTTGTTAAACAGCGTCAGTGCCGCTCGGGCACTCACATCTCCTCAGGGTCTCCCCTGACCGAGGATGCGCATTATACGCATCCCCATACCCATGGCAACCAAAATCTGGCTTCGCGCTTGGGTAATTTTAGAACTGCCCGCAGGCCCACCGGGAAAACACGGCACCTGCGAAAGGCCTCCCCAGATTTCGCGCCTTCGAGGCCATCCGGAGGCGCGTCCCGATTGGCGGCGGAGCCTGCATCTTCAGGTATCGAAAATCTCGAACAGATGGTGTTTTTTCTTGCCCATCCTCACGAGGTAGAAGCGCCCAAAGAGCGCAACGCCGGGGTCGAAAACCGCGCCGACCGAGCCGTTATCCTCCAGGCCGGGAACGCTGTCGTTCACAGATACGGCCTTTCTTCCAAGAGCATCCTTTACCTGCTTTCCGGAGGTCGCCATGTCAGCATCCGTGAGCATCTGTGTCAGGGTTTCAGGGAGCATATCCCGTGACAGCCTGGACGAAGGCAAGCCATCCTGACGCAGTTGCAGCACATCTGACTCCGCAAGGGTATCGAGTGAACCACTGAACAGCGCCTGGGTAATCCTCTTGGCTGCATCGAGGCCTTCCTGGCCATGCACAAGTCGCGTCACCTCCGCCGCGAGCATTCGCTGCGCTTCAGGCCTCCCGGTTCGTTGCTGGTCATCGCGCTCAAGCTGCTCAATTTGCTCCACCGACAGAAAAGTAAAGTACTTGAGGTACTGATAAACGTCAGCATCAGCGGTACCCAGCCAGAACTGATAGAAGGCATAGGGCGACGTTTTGGAGGCATCCAGCCATACACTGCCGGATTCGGTCTTACCAAACTTGGTGCCGTCGGCTTTGGTAATCAGCGGTACGGTCAAGCCATACACCTGCTGCCCATGGAGCCGGCGGGTCAGATCTATACCAGCCGTGATATTACCCCACTGATCGGAGCCCCCGAGCTGCAAACTACAACCAAACCGCTGATTGAGCTCGGCAAAGTCGTAAGATTGCAGAATCGAGTACGAAAACTCGGTGAAACTGATCCCGCTGCCTTCACGCTCGATGCGTTGCTTTACCGATTCCTTCTGGATCATTGAGTTGACGGAGAAGTGCTTGCCAACATCACGCAGAAACTCAAGAACACTCATCCGGCCGATCCAGTCCAGGTTGTTCACAACCTCCGCGGAACAGTCTCCACCATCACACTCCAGGAAACGAGCCACCTGCAGGCGGATTTTCTCCACCCATTCACCTATGCGTTCAGCCGTGTTGAGTTGACGCTCCTGCGCCTTGAAACTGGGGTCGCCGATCATGCCCGTCGCGCCGCCCACCAATGCCAGCGGCCGGTGTCCGGCGAGCTGGAACCTGCGCAACAGCAACAGGGGCACCAGGTGCCCGATATGCAAGCTGTCCGCCGTAGGATCAAACCCACAGTACAGCGTGCGCGATCCGCCATCCAGCCAACCGGGCAGTTCCGCTTCGCCGGCGATTTGAAAGATCAGGCCGCGGGCGCGAAGCTCTTCGATCAGGGCGCTGCTCATGGGGTCTGTTCCCGTGCAAACAGGTCTGTAAACCAGGGGGCGCTCACCTTACAACACCCCTTCCTAAATGCAATACCTGTTGCCCGCGGCAGTGACGACAGCGAGATTTTTTTTATATACTGGGCCGGAAACTACAGACAAGACCCCGGGGACATGCCACTAAAGAAACGGCAACGGGGGGCAACTGCAACCGGCAACAGCAAGGCACAAGCATCGCGGCCAGAATTGTCGCGAGCCACAGTGTTGGCCGCACTGGGGCTGATTGCTGCAACCTGCCTTTTCACTCTGGTTGGGCCTCCTGAAGAACACGCAGCACCTGACGCAACGACAGTCGCCGAGCCGCCTGCCGCCACCAGCCTGTTGCCAGTCGCTTCCGCCGCTCTTATGCCAGCCGTTCCAGAACCGGAGCTTGACCTGGAGCCGCCCTGGATCGACCAGACTGTCATGCGCGGCGACAACCTCTCACTTATCTTCCGCCGAGCGGGGTTTAACGACCGCGACCTGCATGACGTGCTGAGCCAGTCCGGGGAGGGGAAATCGCTGGAGCGCATCTATCCGGGTCAAACGATCGCTTTCCAGGCGGATGCCGACGGCCAGCTCGCAGCCGTGCGACACGTGCGGTCAGAGCTGGAAACGGCGACATATCTCCGTACGGAGGACGGCTATACCAGCGAGGTGATTCTGCGTGAACCGGAAGCCAGGGAAGCAACAGCCACCGGCACGATCACCTCGTCGCTGTTCGTTGCAGGGCAGGAGGCCGGCCTCTCCCACACCACGATTATGGAGCTGGCCAACATTTTTGGCGGCGTTATTGATTTCGCCCTGGACCCACGCAAAGGCGACACCATTCACGTGATTTATGAAGACCTGTACCTGGATGGGGAGAAATATGCCGACGGCAATATCCTGGCCGCCGCCATCACCAACCAGGGTACAACCTATAGCGCGTTTCGCTACATCGACAGCGCCGGCGACATCGGCTACTACAACGAAGACGGCGTCAGTATGCGCAAGGCGTTCTTGCTGACGCCTGTGGATTTCACGCGTATCAGCTCCAACTTCAACCTGAGACGTCTGCATCCCATCTACAAAACAACTCGCCCGCATCGCGGTACCGACTATGCCGCCCCCACTGGGACACCGGTGTATGCCGCAGGCGATGGGCGCGTGATCAGGGCCGGCTACACACGCGCTAATGGCAACTATATTTTCATTCAACATGGCGACCAGTACGTCACGCGTTACCTGCATCTGCACAAACGCAAGGTCAGGGAAGGGCAGCGGGTTAAACAAAGCCAGGTCATTGGTACCGTGGGCTCGACGGGGGCAGCCACCGGACCACACCTGCACTATGAATTCCTGGTAAACGGTGTGCACCGGGATCCGCGCACAATTCACAAGCAGCTTCCAAAAGCCAAAACGCTCCCGACAGGCGAACTCCCCCAGTTTCAGCTCGCCATCAATCGAGTCTCGTCGCAGCTCGAAGCGCTCTTCGCGAACACCCAGCTCGCGATGGCCAATTCGGGCGGGAAAGATGATCGCCCAGACTGATCAGCTACCGGGGCGACTGTTCGTCGGCCTGATGTCAGGCACCAGCGTCGACGGCATAGACAGCGCGCTCATACACTCCCACGAGGGCCGCGTCAGACTGCTCGCCAGCCGCCAGCACCCCATAGCGGAGGAAGTTCGCGCTGAGATCGCCGCACTCAGCCACCCGACGACGAATGAGATAGAACGCATGGGGCGGCTCGACCGGGAGCTGGGCGGCCTGTTTGCAGATGCCGCGCTCGCCCTGTTGGAGAAAGCCGGAACTGAAGCCTCCGCTATCACCGCGATTGGTAGCCATGGACAAACCATACGCCATGCTCCACCAGCGGATGCTGATGATAAACGCGGCTTTACCGTGCAGATTGGCGATCCGAATACTATCGCCGAGCGCTGCGGCATTACCACCGTGGCCGACTTTCGTCGTCGAGATATTGCGGCGGGCGGCGAAGGGGCGCCTCTGGCCCCCGCTTTTCATGCGGCAGTCTTCGCGCATCGGGGCAGACATCGCGCCATCGTCAACATCGGCGGCATCGCCAACATTACGCTGCTAAAGGGAAACACGCTGCTCGCCGGATTTGACAGCGGACCGGGGAATACCCTCCTCGATCACTGGTACAGGCGACACACGGGACTGCCCTTCGACCGCGACGGACATTGCAGTGCCGGCGGCGAGGTGATCCCGGAGCTCCTTGAACGTCTACTGCAGGACCCATACTTCCAGCGCACGGGCCCACGCAGCACCGGCAAGGAACGTTTTCATCTCGCGTGGCTGGATGAGCGGTTGGCGGATTTTTCTCGGGCTCGCATGCAGGACGTGCAGGCCACACTGGCAGAACTCAGCGCAGCGAGCATTGCTCTGGCGGTGCAACTCAGTCAGGGCGACCTCGACGAGGCGTTCGTGTGCGGCGGCGGAGCGCACAATGGCGACCTCATGCAGCGGCTTGCAAGAAGACTTCAGCCAGCCCGGTTAGCCACTACCGATGAGCTCGGGATCCACCCTGACTGGGTAGAAGCCGCGGCGTTCGCATGGCTCGCCCAGCAGCGGCTGGACGGCCTCGGCGGCAATGCTCGGGTCGTGACGGGCGCGAGCGGGTTGCGTGTGCTGGGTGCGGTTTACCCGCCTTGAGGGTCGCCACGAAGCAACGCCCTGCTGGCCAGGACGCAAGCGCGCAACGCTAGAAATAGACGTACTTGCGTTGTTCGACCAATTGCTGAACCAGACCCGGCCCGTAAGCCACGGTTTCGACAAAGGGCAGAAGTTCCGCGTCGTCGATGCCGTGACTACCCATCCAACTGCGACAGGCCTTCACGTCGATCACCTGCAATGCCGAGAGGCTTGCAGCAAGATCCACCAGCGGCTTGTTTTGCGGATAACTCCCCTTGGTCAGGCTATGCAGGACGGGGCCGTGCAGCACAAAGGTCACTCGCGCCTGCCCGCTGTTCACCAGCGCACCCTCGTCAATAAGCTGCTCGGCCCGCCTCAGAAGGGCCAGGAACTCGACCTCGGTTTCCAGTGCGACATCGACCACGAACCCTGGCGGAGCCGCCGGATCCTCCGACACGACCTCATAGCCCTGACCCGACGCGCCGCGACCGATGAGGACCAACATGGCCAACGCAACGCACAGCGCGGCGCGCAGCGCGAGGGTTACCCGGGGTCTATAGGGAAAAGGAGGCACCGCATCCACAGGTAGTGGCCGCGTTGGGATTGTTGATCACAAAACGCGACCCTTCGAGACCCTCGCGATAATCCACTTCGGAGCCCACGAGGTACTGGAAACTCATCGGATCGACCAACAGGGTAACGCCGCCGGTTTCCACAGCGGTGTCGTCATCGGCGGCGATTTCGTCGAAAGAAAAACCGTACTGAAAGCCGGAACAACCACCACCCGTGATATACACCCGCAGTTTCAACGCCGGGTTTTCTTCCTCCTCGACAAGTTCACGCACTTTCTTCACAGCGGATGCTGTGAGGCTGATGCTCATCGGATTGAAGGTTTCAGCGACGGACATACCCGTTTTCCCGAGGGGGAACACCCCTGATTGACTGATCACCACCCTATTATGGTAATTCCCACTAATTTAGTCAATTATTGACGCCACGACCGGCAACGCGTCACTCAGCTCCTGGCTGCGCGGAGGCCGGAGCCGCCACAACAGGCTCGGGCTCGGCTCCCCTGTGGGTGAGACCGCCGTTGACTTCCGCACCCGCCGCCATTTCGAGCGAGTTGTAGTACACATTGCCGTTCACCCGGCCACGTGGCGCGAGTTCAAGCTGGCCGCTACTGTGGACATCCCCCTCGACGATGCCATTGATCATCACATTCGGAGCCCGTATTTCGCCCTCAACTCGACCCTTGCCGACCACACGCACAAGCGCTTCCTTGCCCGCCTCCGCCAGTATGCTGCCCTGCACCACGCCCTCCACCTCCAGCGTACCGCCGAAGTGGACATTCCCCACCAGACGGGTGCCCTCTGCGATCAGGGTCGTGCCGCCGGAGGAGCCGACTAAAGACTTTTTACTGCCCCACATGTGTAAAGCGCTCCTGCAAATGCCAGGGAAATTCTTTCTGGATGTCCATCGCGCGAGGCGAATTCGCCCGCGCGACGATGTTAACACTCTGCGGCTCGAAGCCCGCCGGCAGCACCAGCTCGCCCTCGAGCAACTGGAAATACCTGAAGCGCAGTTTCAACGCCGGCCCGACAAAATCCTCCGAGAGCTCGGGCAGCGCAAGGCTCACCGTCTCGCCTCCAAGATTCCCCGTTAGCGTGACCTCGAGACTGCCCTCAACCTTCTCGTGCTTGCGCGCTACCTGTTGCACCACCAGGCGCAACAGGTAGCGACCGGCTTCCTCGGTTGCCAAAAGCTCCGGCTCTCGCAGACTGAGGCCGCCGCCCGCACCCTCCGGCGCAATCAGGCTGCGGTAGAAGCGCAAACCCTCTTCCAGTTCTGCGATGTGTTCTTTTTGCACGGCGAGTTCACTGCGCACCATTTCTAGCGCCCGCTGGTCTACTTCTCGACGCGTGCGCAACATTTCCAACCGGCCAAGCGCCGAATCCAGCTGTTGCTGCAGTTGCTCATTAGCACGCTGCGAGCGAAGCTGCCCCACTGGCTCATCGCCGCCCACCAGCGTCGCCAGGAATCCGCCGCCGAGAAACGCAATCAGTATTACGATGGCCTGCGCCAACAGCCGGTGGTTCAACGCGATTCCGCCTCGCCGCGTGCTATCAGCCATGGCTCAGGGTATCAGGCCGACCTGCGTGAGGCCGGTATTTTCGGGTAGGCCCAGCATCAGGTTCATATTCTGGATCGCCTGACCCGAGGCGCCCTTGACCAGATTGTCGATGGTGGACATCACCACCACCGTATCGCGACCCTGTGGCACCAACACCGCGAGCTGACAACGGTTCGCGCCCTTCACGGTGCGAGTCTGCGGAAAAACGCCTGCCGGCAGCACGTCTACAAACGGCTCATCTGCATAATGCGCCTCGAAGAGGGCCTGCACATCATCGACCGGCTCGCGCAACCGCGCGAAGAGCGTGGCGTGAATGCCGCGCACCATCGGCAACAGGTGCGGCACAAATGTCAGGCTTACCGGCTTTTTCGCGGCCTCCGACAAACCCTGCTCAATCTCGGGCAGGTGACGGTGCCCCCCCACCGCGTAGGCCTTGAAACTTCCCGCCGTCTCGGCCAGCAGGTTGTCTACCTTGGCCTGCCTGCCCGCGCCACTGGCACCGGAAGCCGCGCTGGCTATCAGCGTCTGTGTCTCTACCAGGTCATTGCGCAAGAGTGGTAGAAACCCAAGCTGCACCGCGGTTGGGTAGCAGCCCGGGCAGGCCACCAACCTCGCGCCTGTAATCCGGCTGCGGTTGACCTCCGGCAGACCATAAACCGCATCGGCAAGCAGTTCGGGGCTCACATGCGGCTCGCCATACCATTGCGACCACAGTGCCGCGTCGCGAATCCGGTAGTCCGCTGAGAGATCCACCACGCGTGTCCCCGCCTCGAGCAGGCGCGGCACAAGGTTCATCGCCACGTTGTGAGGGGTCGCGAAGAAGACGATATCGCACTCGGCCAGCGTTTTCACATGCGGCTCGCTGAAGGCCAGAGCGTAATGGCCGCGCAGATTGGGGTACAACTCATCCACTCGCATACCCGCCTCGGCACGCGAGGTGATCACGCTGACCTCGACCTGTGTGTGGTCCGCCAGCAGGCGCAGCAGTTCCACGCCCGTATACCCCGTACCGCCGACGATACCTACCCTGAACATTCTGCTGCCTCCATAAGCGCTGTGTGACTGCTGCGGTGAAAAGAGCAGTGGAACTGGCCGCTGCGGGCCACGTAGTATAAGAGCAATGCGAATCAAGATAACGGTTAAAATTGGCTTTTTGCCTGAGGCGGGCGGCACTTGCGCGAGCTGCTGAGTAAATTTCGGTATCAGTTGACAGACTACGAGGCTCTCCTGCCCTACTCCCTGCTGGGCGTCATCGGCGGCATCGCCTCGGGCCTTGTGGTACTGGCGTTTGAGCTCGCTATCTTTGAGCTGGGCGCGCTGTGGGGGGTCGTCGACGGCGGCGAGCGATTTGAGACGCTGCCACGCTGGATGCTGTTCGCACTGCCAACTGGCGGCGCCCTGTTACTGGGCTGTCTCTATACCCTGCTGAAACCCGCCGACCGGGAAACCGGAATAGTGCATGTGATCAGCCGGATGCACTCACACTACAGCGTGCTGCCCCTGCGCAATGCTGTGGTGCAATTCATCGGCGGCGCCTTTGCGCTGGCCAGCGGTCAGTCCGGCGGCCGCGAGGGCCCGGGCGTGCACCTGGGGGGCGCTGCCAACAGCCTGCTCGGCCAGTGGCTGGGGCTGCCGAACAACAGCCTGAGGGTTCTGGTAGCCTGCGGTACGGCGGGTGGCATTTCTGCGGTCTTCCATACGCCGATGGCAGGCGTCATCTTCGCCATGGAAGTGATTATCGTGGAGTACACGGTGGTCGGCTTCATCCCCGTCATGCTCGCCGCGGTGGCAGCGTTGGCGGTTAGCCGCACGCTGTCCCCGGACAGCGTGTTTTTCAGTCTCCCTCCGCTGCAAATGGGCTCCCTCGTTGAACTACCGTTCATCGTACTGCTCGGCCTGGTTTGCGGCATGGCGGCCTCCGCGTTTATCGCCATCAGTTCGCTGGCGGCCCGCACCTCGCACTGGCCGGTGGCAGTGCGTTTTGCCATTGCCGGAGGCCTCACCGGGGGGCTTGCCCTGCTGGTGCCGGAAGTGCTTGGCATGGGTTACGACACCCTGGACCTTACCTTGCAGGGCGAACTGGCGCTGGCCACGCTTGCCGGAATCGCGCTGTGCAAGATCCTCGCCACCGCCGTCAGTTGCGGTGTCGGCATGCCTATTGGCCTGATCGGGCCCAACCTGCTGATCGGCGCCTGCATTGGCGCCATGTTCGGTACGCTCGCGGTGACGGTGCTGCCCGACCTCGCCCTGGATCCCACGCTTTACATCGTTATCGGCATGGGCGCCGCAATGGGTGCTGTGCTGAATGCACCGCTGGCAGCGCTGCTCGCGGTAGTGGAGCTCACGCAAACCATCAATATCGGCATGCCGGCCATGCTGGCGATTGTTGCGGCCAACCTCACCAACAGCGGGCTGTTTGGACAGGACTCGGCGCATCGCAGCGTATTGCGCCAGCTTAAACGGCTGGTGCCTGACGACCCCATCAACCAGCTTCTGCACAGCGCCAACGTCACGCGAACCATGGACACCAGGGTGGTACGAGTGCCGTCGGTTCTGGCCGAGCAGGATCTCGAGCCTCTGCTGGAATCGACACCCGCCTGGTGCGTGGTGACACGCGCCGATGAGGATCTCTACCTGGTGGACGGTGCAGAGCTCATAGCCTGCCTGTCACAAATGCCGCTGGATGAACAGGACGCCGATGTGACCGAAACCGCCATACGCCGGTGGACGATTGCGCCGGTACCGATACAGGCCTCACTTCGCCAGGCTATGGATACCATGCGCGACCAAACTGCCGAGGCGGTCTGTATCTGCGAGCGCAGCCGCAGCAGCGGGAAGAACATCCTGCACGGCATCATTACCAAGGAAGCCATTGAAAAATTCACGCTCTCAAGCCTGGGATAAGGCATCTCCAGGCACACAAGGGGATTAAACAATGCTGTGGCTGAAAGCCTTTCATCTGATTTTCGTCGTTTGCTGGTTCGCCGGCCTGTTCTATCTTCCACGCATCTTTGTGTACTACGCGGCCAGCGATGAAGCGGCCACCAAATCCCAGTTGGCGATCATGGCCCGCAGACTCTATCGCTTCGTGACGCCATTCATGGTTATCGCTATCGCGCTCGACTCGCCATGCTGGCATTCAACCCGGCTACTACCTGCAGGCCGGATGGATGCAACTGAAACTGGCCGGCGTGATTTTTCTGGTGTTCTACCACTTCCAGTGCGGCCGCTTTGTCACGCGCATCAACGCGGACGAAGACACCCACGGACACGTCTTCTATCGATTCTTTAACGAGGTTCCGGTGCTGTTTCTGTTCGGTATTGTCCTGCTTGCAGTACTCAAACCGTTTTGAAGCACTTGGATAAAGACACCGCCAACGCCCATAATGCCGCGATTAGAGGCGCCAGACCCGTGCGCACAACATGAATGTCAACCGGACAGGAACACTATGAGCACCTCGGCACAGTTATTCCAGAAAGCCTGCGAACACATCCCCGGCGGGGTCAACTCACCCGTGCGGGCGTTCAAGGCGGTGGGCGGCACGCCCATCTTCATCGAGCGCAGCGACGGACCCTACGTCTTCGATTGCCAGGGCAAGCGCTACATCGACTACGTTCTGTCCTGGGGTCCCATGCTGATGGGGCATAACCACCCGGCGGTACGTGAGGCCGTCATCAAACAGGCCGAAAAGGGACTCAGCTTCGGCGCCCCTACCGAGTTGGAAATCGCGCTCGCCGATCGGCTCTGCGAGTTGATGCCCGCAATGGACATGGTGCGCATGGTCAACTCCGGCACCGAAGCCACCATGAGCGCCATTCGGCTCGCACGCGGCCACACCGGCCGCGATACCATCGTCAAATTCGAGGGCTGCTATCACGGACATTCCGACTCGCTGCTGGTAAAAGCGGGCTCCGGTGCCCTGACGCTCGGTGTACCCAGTTCACCGGGCGTTCCCGCCGCACTGGCAGATCACACCATGACCCTGCCGTACAACGATCCACAGGCGATCAGGGACGCTTTCAGTCAACACGGGGGCCACATCGCCTGCGTCATCGTCGAGCCGGTGGCCGGCAACATGAACTGCATTCCCCCGCAGCCGGGCTTTTTGGAGACACTGCGCGAGGTGTGCACCGCCAGTGGCGCGGTATTGATCCTTGACGAAGTGATGACGGGATTTCGTTTCGGTCTGGGAGGCGCGCAAGGTTTCTATGGCATTGAGGCGGACATCACGGCGCTGGGCAAGGTGATCGGGGGCGGCATGCCAGTGGGAGCCTTCGGTGGCAAGCGCGATATCATGCAGCACATCGCGCCGCTGGGACCCGTTTACCAGGCAGGCACACTCTCGGGCAATCCCATCGCCATGGCGGCGGGTCTTGCAACGCTTGAGGTGATCAGCGAGCCAGGGTTCTACGAGCCGGTTTTCGCCCGCACGCAACAGCTCTGCGAAGGGCTGGAATCCGCCGCGGCGGCCGCAGGCGTGCCGTTTACCACGACTCACGCCGGCACGATGTTCGGCGGTTTCTTCACCCGCGACAGCAGCGTGAGCAACTACGCCCAGGTGATGGCCTGTGATACCGCTGCCTTCAACCGTTTTTTCCACAGCATGCTGGAGCAGGGTGTCTATCTCGCGCCCGCCTCCTATGAAGCCGGATTCATGTCCGCTGCGCATACCGAGGACGACATTGAGCAGACACTGGCAGCGGCAGAACGCGCCTTCGCCAGCCTCTGAAACAGGAGCAAGCATGGTATTCACATCACAGCGCGGCCCATTCCCCGCCACCCGCATGCGCAGGATGCGCGCTCGGGCTTTCTCGCGCAGCCTCATGCGGGAAAACACGCTCACACCCGCCGACCTGATTTTCCCGGTGTTTGTACTGGAGGGCCAGGGCAGGCGGGAGCCGGTACCGTCCATGCCCGGCATCGAGCGGCTGAGCATCGACCTGTTGCTGTCACTTGCCGGCGATGCGCACCAACTGGGCATACCGGCACTGGCCCTGTTCCCGGTCGTCGCACAGGACAAGAAAAGCGTCGACGCGGAGGAGGCCTGTAATCCTGACGGCCTGGTGCAGCGCGCGGTGAAGGCCCTGAAAGACGCGCAGCCCGACCTGGGGATTATCACCGATGTCGCCCTGGACCCCTACACCACGCATGGGCAAGACGGCATCATCGACGACTCAGGCTATGTGATGAACGACATCACCAGCGAAGTGCTGGTGCGTCAGGCGCTGTCACAGGTGCAGGCCGGCGCGGACGTGGTTGCGCCGTCCGACATGATGGACGGCCGCATCGGGGCCATCCGCGCAACGCTGGAATCCAGCGGATTCCACAACACACTCATCATGGCCTACGCCGCGAAGTACGCGTCCAGTTACTACGGCCCTTTTCGCGATGCGGTCGGATCAGCAGGCAACATCAAGGGCGGCGACAAGTTCAGCTACCAGATGGATCCCGCCAATTCCGACGAGGCGCTGCACGAATGCGCGCTGGACCTCGCCGAGGGAGCGGATATGATCATGGTCAAGCCGGGTATGCCCTACCTGGATATCGTCCGCCGCGTGAAAGACGAGTTGCGCGCGCCTACCTTCGCTTATCAGGTGAGCGGCGAGTACGCGATGCACCTGGCGGCATTCGAACAAGGCTGGCTGTCACGCGAGGCGGTGATGCTCGAATCTCTCGTGGCCTTCAAGCGCGCGGGTTGCGATGGCATCCTGACCTACTTTGCCATGGACGCGGCACGCGCCCTGCAGTGACATGAACGTGTTGACAGCGCTTGCGGCGAGCCTCGGGTTGCTCTGCGCCGGCACCGCGGCGGCGGCCGACTGCGAGTGCCTCTGGCGCGGCGGTTTTGCGGATGTGCAGGCAGAGGCCGATTTGGTGGTCACCGGCGAGGTGATCGCCGGTAAAGGCAATTCAATCGACCTCCAGGTGGAGCGGCAACTGCGAGGCGACGAGCCGGGCCAGACGGTACGGGTGTGGCTCAAAGCCGCCGACTATTGCCGGCCCGAGCGCGATCGATTCCCACCGGGCAGCCGCTGGGTCATGGCCCTGGAGCGTATCGACGAGCAGGTACCAGGCGGCTTCAATCCCCATACACCCAACATCAGCTACGGCGCGTGGGTGATTACAGCGCTGTCGAGCTGCGGCGGTTTCTGGCTGAGCCTCGTGGGAGAGCGCGTTACCGGCAATCTGGTGGACGCTCCGCGCTGGGATCACGCGCCAAACATGAATCCGGTACTACTGGACCTCATCGCCGCCTATGTTCGCGGTGAGTTGAGCCAGGATGCGTTGCGCGAGGCTGCCGCCGAGGATCCGGCCCTGCGCGAGCTGATTCTGGATACCCGCGCCTTCCTGCGCGACGGCGAATAGCCCCCACTGGAATGCCGCGCGGCAATCGGTTCTGCCATAGATTTCAGGTAGTTACGGAAATCCCTGGAACTGTGTCGCATTCCACAGCCTTTTACGGGGACACCGGGGCGGAAGTAAGCTATAACTCCACCGACGCGATGACAAAACCAAGAACAGCGTATGTACAAGCTGAGAGGGCAGCTGAGGCAGCTTCGCGACTGGTGGTTCTACCTGTGCACCGGTCGGTCTGAGCATGGCCCGCTAGACGAAGAACACTACCGGCAGCGCATCCTGGTGATGACCAGCTGTTTCTGGCTGCTCACCGTTATCGCCACAACCATCCTCATGCCGCTGGTGATCGACCTGACCCCCGAGGGAGAGCTCGCAGCGGACGCGCTGTTCGTCGCGACCAGCATCGGGGTGCTGAGCGCCATGCTAGTGCTGCGCTATCTGCAGGACAGAATCACATCGCTGAATATCCTGCTGTGCATTTTTACCGGCGCGTTCTCGGCCGCCTGCTTCGTGTTCGGCGGCAGCGCTTCTCCCACCCTGCCCCTGCTGCTGCTGGTGCCGGTGATGGCAAGCATCGTTGGCAACATCTCGATCGCCGTGGCCTGGGGAACGCTCGTTTTCGGCTTCTGGGCGGCGGTCCTGATCGCAGAACGCAGCGGCTATGAATTCATGCAGATCATCAAACCTGAGAACCACAGTATCGCGATGCTCAATTCCTACATGGCGATGGGCGTTGCGGTGGTCAGCGTCATCCTGATTTATGCCGAGATGAACAAGTCACTCCGGCTCGACCTGCAGGAATCCAACCGGGAGCTCGCTCATCTTTCATCCCATGACCAATTGACACGGCTACCCAATCGTCGTTTCTACGATCAGCGCATGGACCTCGCGTTGCGCCGCGCTGCGGATCGACAGAGCATGACGGCACTTCTATTCCAGGATCTGAACGATTTCAAGAAGATCAATGACACCCATGGGCACGGCGCAGGCGACAAGCTACTGCTCACCGTGGCACAGCGAATACAGTCAACCCTGCGCGAGACAGACCTCGTGGCCCGGCTCGGCGGCGACGAATTCGCGGCGGTGCTGGAGGACGTCCGCTCCACTGAAGAGGTTACACGAATCGCGCATAAACTGTCGCAGGCCATCGAACAGCCGGTTTCGGTGCGCCAACTCCAGCTGCAGTTCAGCGCGAGTATCGGTGTGGCGATTTTCCCCCTGGACGGGCGCCAGAAGGCCGAGCTGGAGGAAAAAGCCGACAAGGCCATGTACCAGGCAAAGAAACGAGGCATCCCGGTGGCTCTTTCCAGCCTGGAGGCCGACAACGCACTGCATCCGGTGCGTCAACGCCGGGATGTCTGAACGCGCTCAGCGCCGCCAGGCAGTGCCCTGCGCGCGTTGGTCCTGCACCAGATTCATCATCTCGGTGAGCATCATCAGCGACAAGCCCCAGATACGCCGGCCCCGGTAGCGATAACAGGGCACGGGGAACCTGGCGCCGCGGTACTCCCAGATCATCCGCTCACGGTTGTCGTCATCCATCAGGAATTCCAGCGGCACCCAGATCACCTCGGCCACCTCATGGTTCAGCGTGAACTGCACCTCGCGTTCCAGTCGAAAAACGAACGGTGTCACCACCATTCCCAGGGAACCCCAGCGCGAGCGGGCGCTGATCTCCGAGAGACGGCCGATACAGCGGTCCTCTTCCGTGAGCCGCAGGCCAACCTCTTCTTCAGTTTCGCGCAAGGCCACGGCGAAACCGTGCGCATCGGTGCTGTCCATCCGCCCCCCGGGAAACGCCATATGCCCGGACCAGGGGTCGCCCACACGTTCCGCGCGCTTGATCATGAGAATGTGCAACTCGCCGTCGCGCACTTGCAGTATCATCGCCACAGCGGAACGCTTCCTCAGCTTGCGCAGACGCTTCCGGCGCGGAGCGTGCGCTTCCAGACGTGTTTCGATAAGTTGCAGTAACGCGACAGACACAGGCCGGTTGTTTCCTTTCACGAGTGGAATACCCGATTAAGCCAGCCACCGCCGCATCAGACAAGGCGGCGATGCTCACATTGACGATGTTTAGCCATGCAGGAACAGGAAATCAGCCAGCCGGCACTCTTTGAACTTCGCGATCTCAGCCTGGTGTACCGGGCGCGACCGGCTATCAGCGCCATCAACTGGCGCGTATGCGCTGGCGAACAGTGGGCCTGTCTCGGCCCCAATGCCGCGGGTAAAACCAGCCTTGCGCGCGTTCTCAGTGGGGAGGCCCAGCACTTTTCGGGCGAGCTTCTTCGTGCCGACAGCCTGCGGCAGCAGGGCATCGCCTACGTGTGTTTCGAGCAGGCCAGGGCGCTGTGCGAACGCGACCGCAAACGCGACGACTCGGAGTTCCGAGCCGATGCCAGCGACCCGGGTACCACGGTGGAGCAGCTGATGCTTGGAGGGCGCCCCCGGATGCACAGTTCCACCAGTGGGTAGACCGCCTCGACCTGGCGCGTGTGCTACAGCGCGGCCTGCGGCGCATCTCTACCGGCGAGATGCGCAAGACCCTGCTGGCAGCGGCCGTCCTGCAGCGCCCTGCGCTGCTCATCCTCGATAATCCGCTGGATGGCCTGGATATCGCCATGCAGGCGGAAATGCGCGCGATCATTGCACAATTGCTTGTCAGCGGGCCAAACCTGCTGTTGCTATGCCGCCAGATGGAGGACGTGCCGCAGCAGGTTTCGCACGTGCTGGTGCTGGCAGAGGGTCGGGTACTGCGCGCCGGTCCCCGCGCTGAGGTCCTCGCAGACAAGGCCGTACACAGGCTGCTGATGCCGGAAACGCCCGCGCTCGGCGAGCTGCCCCCGCCGGCACCGCGCGCTTACACCCTGCCTGAAGCCGCGCCACTGCTGGCACTGCATGATGTGTCCGTCAGCTACGCTGACGTACACGTTCTCAAACGCGTGAACTGGACCCTGCCGCGCGGCCGGCACTGCTGTGTGTCCGGGCCGAACGGCTGCGGCAAGACCACGCTGCTGAGCCTTA
This sequence comes from Halioglobus sp., assembly GCA_041396005.1. Classification (GTDB taxonomy): domain Bacteria; phylum Pseudomonadota; class Gammaproteobacteria; order Pseudomonadales; family Halieaceae; genus Marimicrobium. The sequence continues at coordinate 75,632 of JAWKZK010000016.1, read as the reverse complement.
TCACCGGCGACAACCACAAAGCCTATGGACAGGACATCACGCTTTTCGGCCTCCGCCGCGGTTCGGGCGAGAGCGTGTGGGACATCAAGCAGAAGTTCGGTCAGGTCGATACGCAACTGCAACTCGGTTTCGCGCGTGGCATGTCGGTTCTCGAGGTGGTCGTCTCGGGTTTTTTCGACAGTATCGGGCTGTACGATCACTGGGGGGATACACAGCGTGAGCGCGCACTGCAGTGGCTGGCGGCGCTCGGCTTGTCCGGACATCGGAAACAGGGTTTCGACGCGTTATCGTTCGGGCTGCAGCGGATGGTGTTGCTGGCCCGGGCCATGGTGAAATCGCCGACGATCCTGCTTCTGGATGAGCCCACCCTGGGCCTCGACGGCTTCCACCGCCGGCTCATCCTGCGCGCTATCGACCACATTGCAGACAACAGCGATACGCAGATTATTTTTGTCAGCCATTCGCCCGGGGAACAGCCACGCTGCATCAACCAGCTGCTGCGTTTCGAGGCGCAGGCTCACGGTTTCGCGGTGATCTGCGAGAATCTCTAGCGGGAACCACTCGTTGTGCGCCACTCGCCGTGCGCCACTGGCCGTGCGCCACTAGCGAATGTACGACCTGAGCTCCTCGCACACCGCGCCGCCGCCGCAGTACAGCAGCCCGCGCTCAGCAGTGGCGCTGGCGCGCGCCTTATCCCCTTTGCGGGCATAGGTTCCAGCCATGGCGAGGTATACCGCCGCACTGTCAGGAGCGATTCGCTGGGCGCGCTCGAGGAGCGCCAGGGCCTGTTCGTAGTCGCCCTGACTCGCAGCGGTTTCCGCCTTGGCCAGCAGTGGGCTGTAAGCCGCCACGACGCCCGCGTCCTCCCGGCCGCGCGGCACGTCGGGCAAGGGCGTCGGCGCAGGCGGAATGGGCTCGGGCGTTGGCGTGACTACCGGCGCGGGCGGCTCGGGCTCTGCGCCGGGCCGGGTGTACACGGCGCACGCAGAAGGTAGCAGCAGACTCCCGACCACGGCCAGCCGCGGGCCAATGCGGTGCAGCATCATTAGTTCGCTCCTTTAAACAGTCGACGGAACCAGTCGCCGATGCCGCCCGCTGGCACCGCTTGCTGCCCACAGCCGGTGTGCTGAGAGGGCGCGGACCCGGTGATGAACGGCAGCATGCGCGCATTCGGGCAACCGTCGCCCGTGCGCTGCCCCGACGCCACGTCCACCGTGACCAGTTCCACACCGTCCGGCGGGCGGTATTCCAAAGGCTGGCGGCTGGCGCGCGACATAAAATCCGCCCACACCTGCAGCGCACCGCTCGCGCCGGTCAGCCCGGTGGCGCCATTGTCGTCACGACCTATCCAGCTCACGGCCACCAGGTCGCCGGAAAAGCCCGCGAACCAGGAGTCCCGACCGTCGTTGGTGGTACCGGTTTTGCCGGCCACGGTAAATTCCCCGGGCAGATAACGATAGACGCCCTTGCCGCTCCCGGCGCGCACCACCTCCTGCAGCGCGAACTGCAGCAGATAGGTCGCCTGGAGGCTGGCGGTGCGGTCATACTCGGTGAGGTAGCGCGACAGGATTTCGCCCTGCGCATCGGCCACGTTGCGAATACTGCGCAGGGGCAGGCGATAGCCGCCCGCGCCAATCGATTGGTAGAGCGTGGCCATCGCCAGAGGCGAGTACTCGCCGGCGCCGAGTGTCAGTGCCGGCACGGCGGAAACACCCTCGGTCACGCCAAGCCGCGCCAGCGTATCCACCAGCGTATCCAGGCCCAGCTCCAGGCCGAGGCGCGCGGTGGCCAGGTTGTAGGAATTGGCCAGGGCGGAGAAGAGCGGCACGGCGCCATGCGCCTGACGATCAAAATTGCGTGGTTCCCACACCTGTCCATTACTGAGCTCCTTGCGCAGCGGGGTATCGGACAGTCGGCTGGCCAGCGTGTAGTCCCGCGGGCGCTCGAGCGCCGCCAGATACACTGCCGGCTTCAGTAGCGAGCCCGCCGGCCGGCGAGCGTCCAGGGCCCGGTTGAACCCCGCATAACGCGAGCGCCGCCCACCGATGAGGGCCGCGACCTCACCGGTATCAAGGCGCGTCACCACCGAGGCAGTTTCGAGTTTTCCGGCACCGTCTATCTGGTCGAGCACACGGGCCGTGCTGGCCTCCAGTTGGCGCTGCAGCAGAGGGTCGAACGTGGTGAAGATACTGAGACCCTGCGTGGCAAGATCTTCCTCGCGATACTCCGCCCGAAGCTGTCGACGCACGAGATCGAGAAAAGCCGGAAACGAATTGCGTATCTGTCGACGGCCGTTCAAACCCAGGGGCATGGCGCGTGCGATGCGTGCGTGCTCGGCGGATATCACGCCCTGTTCCGCCATCACGTCGAGTACCACATTGCGACGCTCCAGCGCGCGCTCAGGATTGCGCAGCGGGTTGTACAACGAGGGGCCCTTGACCATACCTATCAGCAGCGCCTGCTCCTGCAGGCCAAGTTGCTCCAGCGGCGTGTCGAAATAGTGCCGGGCGCCGAGCGCAAAGCCGTGTATCGCACGGGGGCCTTCCTGGCCCAGGTATATCTCGTTCACATAGCTTTCAAGTATCTGGTCCTTCGAATAGTGGAACTCCAGCAACACCGCCATGATCAGCTCGCGCACTTTTCGCACCAGCGTGCGATCGGGGGTGAGGTAATAATTCTTCACCAGCTGCTGCGTGATCGTGCTGCCGCCCGCCACCACCTGCCCGGACCGCAGGTTGCTCAGGGCCGCGCGCGCGATGCCGCTGATGGAAAACCCGTGGTGGCTGTCGAATGCGCGATCTTCAACTGCCTTGAGTCCTGCCAGCAGCGTGACGGGCACGTCCTCCAGGCGCACCAGGACGCGATCCTCGCCGTGGCGCGGGTAGATGCCACCTATCTGCAGCGGGTCGAGACGCATCAGGTCCAGACGCTGGCCGCCGGCGGCCATGGTGCTGACCCGCTGGCCGCTGAATTCCAGCAGCACGCGGGTAGACCGCTCGCGCTCGTCCGGAAATTCGAAGCCCCGCGTGTACACTTCAACGCGATTGCGGTAACTGGAAAAGTGTCCGGGCGAGCGGATCGTGCTGACCTTGCGGTAACCCAGCAGTTCCAGCTCGTAGACCAGATCGTCCGCGCTCAGCCTGGCGCCGGCAAAAAGCTCCAGCGGGCGGGCGTACACCTTGGCGGGTAGCTCCCACATTTTCTCGGCGAAGGTCGACGTGATCTTCGCGTCCAGGTACACCACCCAGACCGCTGCGAGCACCAGGGCTGCGAGGCTGGTTTTGAGGAGCATGTTGCGGATACTTGCCATGGGGCGCGAGTGTACACCACCACTGGCTTCACGCGCATAGCCGCGAGCCTGTGACGTAGGTCTCAGCCGCGCCGGGCGCGCTTTCCTTCGGCCGGCGAATCCGGATAATAGGGCGCTCTTTCAACGGTCAGGCAGCTACGACATGAAGAAGTACATGGCATACGGCATCGGCGCGGCGCTGGTGGATACCGAGATCAAGGTCGACGATCGGGAACTTGCCAGCATGCGTGTTGAGAAGGGCCTGATGACCCTGGTGGACCAGCAGCGCCAGAGCGAGCTGCTGGCGCAGCTGGAAGGCCACCTGGTGAAAGCCAATCACGCCAGCGGCGGCAGCGCGGGTAACTCCATGATCGCCACCGCCCAGTTCGGCGGGCGCACATTCATGTCGTGCAAGGTCGCCGACGACAACGACGGCGATATCTACCTGTCGGACCTGCAAGCGGCAGGCGTTGATCACTGCCTGAACGGCTCCAGGGAGACGGGCGTTACAGGCAAGTGCCTGGTGCTGATTACCCCCGATGCCGAGCGCAGCATGAACACCTACCTCGGCATCAGCGAGACCCTCTCGGTAGATCAGGTGGACGCCGAGGCGATCGCCGCCTCGGAGTATGTGTACATCGAGGGCTACCTGGTGACCTCGCCCACCGGCCGCGCGGCGGCGGTGCGCACACGCGAACTCGCCGAGGCCGCCGGCGTGCGCACCTCACTGAGTTTTTCCGACCCCGGCATGGTGGAGTTTTTCCGAGACGGCCTGCGCGAAATTATCGGCGAACGGGTCAACCTGGTGTTCTGCAATCGCGACGAGGCGCTGAAATGGGCCGAGAGCGACAACCTGGACGATGCGATCAACGCCCTCAAGCGCGTGGCGGACACCTTCGTCATCACACTGAGCAGCGAGGGCGCCGTGACCTTCGACGGCCAGGAACTGGCACAGATTCCGCCGCATCGCGTGGAAGCCGTGGATACCAATGGCGCCGGCGACATGTTTGCGGGTGCGTTTCTCTACGCCATTACCCGCGGCGAAGACTTCCCCACAGCAGGGCGCTTCGCCAGCCTCGCTGCGGGCCGCATCGTAGCCAACTACGGCCCGCGTCTGCCGGCCGCCGACTATCGAGCACTGCGCGACGAATTCTTCGGCCCCTGATAGCGGCTAGAAAAGATCGATCTGGCGGTCGGTCAGCGCCCGAAACGAGCTGCCGACGAAGCCCAGTATGCCGTCGGCCACCGGCGCCAGTTGCCGGTCCACATAGTGTTGGTAGTCGATCGGGGCCAGCGGCCGCTCGGCGGGCTCGGCACCCGCCGTGGTGACCACATACTCTATCCAGTCACCCCTGCGCGGAGTCTGCAGGCCGCGCTCGGCGGCGCGACGCCGCCTGCACGTGCGGCGGCACGTTGCGCGTGTAGTCGTCCAGACGTCGGCGCAACCGTTTGCGATACACCAGCCGTGCGTCCTCCTGACCAAGCAGAACGCCCGCTACCGTCTGCTGTACGCACCTCCGCGAACGGTTCGTGCAGGAAGACACGGCGATACAGCTCCTCCTGGAATTCGCGCGCCAGGCGTGTCAGTCAGTGCGGACATTCTCCAGGCCCTTGAAAACCAGCCGCTCCTCGCCGCTTGCATCCGCCACAACGCCCGCATAGCGCTTCTTGCTGCCTTTGTCCGAGCCGCGCACGGTGGGCATGAGGAAACGCCGGTAATGCGTTTCAAACTCCAGCTCAAGCACGCTTTCAAGGCCGAACCGGGTTTGCAGTTCCTCGCGCCACCAGGCGTTCAGGTCGGCCTGCAGCGCGCGTCCCGCCGCTGCCGCTTCAGCATCGCTGCCCGCCTCGGGCACCCAGACGAATACGGAATCGGTATCGCCATAGATGACGCGGTAACCACTGGCTTCTATCCGGTCGCGCGTGCGTGTCAGGATTTCGTGACCGCGACGCGTGATGGAACTCGCCAGACGCGAGTCAAAGAATCGGCAACCGGGCGTGCCCAGTACGCCGTAGAAACTGTTCATGATGATCTTGATGGCCTGGGACAGCGGCTGATCGCCGCTGGCGCGCGCCGCGTCGCGTCGCCGCCACAGCTGCTCGATCAGCCCGGGAAGAATATGGCCCTCGCGGGCAAAACGTGCGCCGTTGAAACCCTCGACCGTTGCGCTTTCAGTCAACTCGCCTGACAGGCCCAGGGCAAGCCCCAGCGGATCGATAAAAAACGTACGAATGATGCTCGGGTACAGGCTCTTGAAATCCAGCAGCAGCACGTGCTCGTAGATGCCGGGCGAGGAATCCAGCACGAAGCCGCCGGGGCTGGCCGCATGATCACTGGCGGCATTGGGTGCCACAAAGCCTTTACGGTGCAGCCTGGGCAGGTAGAGATTGTCGAACGTGGCCACCGAGCCGCCGAGGCGATCGCTGTTGAGTCCGGTCATCACGCTGCGCGCCACGGCGAAATCCAGAAGCCTGGTGACGCGAAATATCTCCGACACCAGTTCACAGTCTTTCAGGTTGTAACGCGCCAGGGACGCTTTATCGGCATGGAACAGGCGCGTGATCTCTGCGCCGCGATCACCTCCCTGCAGCAGCTTGCCCTCACCGAGCAACTCGCGCGCCACGTTCTCGAGGGAAAAGCTCTCGAAACGGTAGAAGGCCGCGCGCAGCAGCTCTATTCCATCGAGAATCACACGCCCGGGGATTTGCACGGTGAAGCGCTGTCCGTCCTCGTCGAGCTCGCGCCACCGCGGGGCAGCGCGGTCGCGACCCAGGGTAAGGGTGCGGCCCAGTCGATCGCAAAGGCGCTGCAGGAAGCGCGTGTCAAAGTTGATCACGTTCCAGCCTATGAGCACATCAGGGTCGTAGGTTTCAAGCCAGTCAAAAAAGGCATCGAGCAGCGCATCCTGACTGACACAGGGCGTCACCAGCGACTCGGACACGTCGCCGCCGAGCATGAACACCCGGCGCTCTTCATGCTCGCGACCCCAGGCATGTACGGCGATGGAATACAGCTGTAAATCGTTCACCGCAGTCTCAATATCGAACGACGCCACGGCGAGCGGCGGCTTAACCTCGCTCCCGGTAAATTCCGGGTTATCCAGTCGCAGGTAGCCACGGGCGACGAGCGGCGTGCCCCGCAGGCGCGCCGAGCCCGCGACAAAGCGCTCCATGAGGAAGCGATCCGCCGGGTTGATGTCTGCCTCCAGGGGCTCCAGCCCCGCCGCCCTCAGGGCATCTGCGGCCCTGCGCGCCTCGCGATACTGCTGAAAGTACAATGCCGACACAGGCTCACAGGCGAAATTGCGCAGGGGCCGCGAGCGAACATCGTACGCGATGGCCGGCGATAACACCGTGGCAGCCTGCGCGAGCTGCGCATCCGCCAGGAAGAACACGCTGCGTTCACCCTGCACGCGCGCCAGCACGGGACCCTGCGCAGTGGCGAACCAGAAGCGCAGCTCAAGGCCCTCGGCGGTGTCGCGCCAGTGCCGCGTGAGGAGAAAACCGTCAAAAGTCCGAGCAGTCAACCGTTGAATCACTCCGAGGGGCTGTGATTGGGGCTCGCGGTGGCTTAAGCTACCGGCCGGGGCCGCTGGCAGCCGCCGCTGTCAGCAGCAATCGGAACCGGTGGCCGGCAATCGGTAACCGGTTTTGGCGCCATCCGTTTCCAAGGACAATAATGCTATGAGCAAGCCCGTTATCAAGCAGGACCCTCTCTACCAGCTCTTGCGCAACGAGGACATCAAGGCGTTCAACGAACAACGCGACAAACTGGACGCCAGCCAGCTGAAAAGCGGCGATTACCGCGGACGCGACCTGCGCAACATGAACGCCGACGGCCTGGATTTCAGCAACGCCTATTTTCGCAACGCAGACCTGAGCGGCATCGACTTCCGCAACACCAATCTGGAAGGCGCCAGCCTGCTGGATGCCAAGCTGTCGGGCGCCTACTTCCCCGCGGCACTCAGCGCAGACGAAATACGGCTGTCGCTGGCTACCGGTACACGCCTGCGCTACGACAAGCGGTGAGCCGGGCCCCGCTCAGCCTTCCGACAGGAGCCCACGAAGGTCGATAATTGCTGCGTTGGCACGGCTGATATAGGAGGCCATGACCAGCGAGTGGTTTGCCAGCAAGCCGAAACCGCTACCGTTGAGAATCACTGGAGACCAGACGATCTCCTGCGTGGCCTCCAATTCGCGAATAATCTGCCGCAGGCTGACGCGCGCGTTTTTCTTCTCCAGCACATCGGCGAAATCCACCTCCGCCGCCTTGAGGAAATGAATCAACGCCCAGGCTGTGCCGCGCGTTTCATAAAATACATCGTCGATCTCCGTCCAGGGTGTGCGTACGATCTGCTCGGCCGCGGTGGCCGTGGACTGGCTTGCCATTTCATCCCCCGCGAGATCCGTGTTGACTCTCACCTGGCCCACGCTGGCGCTCAGGCGCTGAGACAGGCTACCCAGACGTGTCTCCACGGTGGAGAGCCAATAGCGCAGGTTGTCTGAGCGCGCGAAAAATTGCGCGTCGGGCGCCTGCGGATCGGACAAGCGGTGCAGGTAGTTGAGCGAATACTGCAGGCCGGAGCGGTATTCAGACTCCGACGCGGGCAACATCCAGCTATCTGCGTTGAAATTGAAATTGGGCTCCGCTTTGGAAAGATCGACATCCTCGCGCGACTGCGACTGGGAGCGACTGAGCACTTCGCGCAGCGCGCGTGCCAGATCGCGCACCTGGATCAGCGCCCCGTACTCCCAATTCGGCATGTTGTCGAGCCAAAGCCCTGGCGGAAACCTGTCGTTGCGCAGAAAGCCACCCGGCTTGTCGAGCAGGGTTTCCATCACGCCGATCATCGCGCCGGTGGTCGCGGAGCCGGTGACCACCGAACCGTTCTCCCTCGCCGCCAGCTGCCCAGCCTTCTGCATGACATCGAACTGCGCGGGCGCCACGCTCCAGTACATCCCCAGTAGCAGCGCGATCAGCAGATACAGCGCAAACACCGCGACGATCGCGCGCAGCATCCCGCCCGGCAGGCGATCGGCGAGCGTGTCGCGCCATTCGGCCAGGGTGTCAGTGATTGCATTCATACTCTTCTGCCCACTTGATCAGTGACTGTGCGCGCCCGGCGAGAAGCCGTGCACATTGACGTTCTTTCTGGCGACGGCCCGGGTGCAGACCTCAGCGCCGGAAGCAAGCTGCAGGCACAGGTTCACCTCTTCACCCGGCGCGGGCATGCGACGCAGGCCCAGCAGCATGAGATGGGTGGCGCCCGGTGACAGCGCAAGCTCCGAGCCCGGCGCGACACGCAGTTCGTCCAGTCGTTGCATGCGCATGCTGCCCTCTACTTCCCGTGTGACATGAATCTCCACCGACTCGGCCACCGAGGCACTGGCACCCACGATCACCACCTCCGCCTCGGTGGGGTTGGCCACCGTCAGATAGGCGGCCGTTTGCGCCTGGTTCGGCGGCAGAACGCGCACCCAGGCCTCCGACAACACCGGGGCGTCCCCGGCCTGCACGCTGACCGCGCAACAGGCGCAGGCCATCACCAGAGCTTGCAAAGTTTTGACCACGTGCTCCTCCGCTGGAAACTTCACTCCTGAGCCGACGTCACAGTATAGTGACCGCGTTGCGTACAGGCCAGACCGCAAAGCCCACCGCAGCATCCGGTTGACGCCGGTCGCGCCACGCGCGCGCCGTCGCCGTCGCCGTCGCCGTCGCCGTCAATAATGGCGACGGAGTGCTTCATTGCACGCCACGAGTTGCTACAATCGCGCGCGGGCTGCATACCCCCGCTGCCATCCCGATCAAGGAGCACCGGATGCACAAGGCTATTCTCGCACTGCTACTGCTGCTGGCCAGCGCCCTGCCGGCGCACGGCCAGACCTTTGGCAGCGCGACGCATACCCTCCCCGGCGCCCAGGCGTCCGCCGAGTTTCTCCCCGTCGAGGAAGCCTACACCCTGGACATCGCGGTGCGCGATGTCCAGCCGCTGCGGCTGTACTGGCAGATTCGCGAAGGCTACTACCTGTACCAGCATCGTTTCAGCTTCCAGTTGGAGGATGCCGCAGGCGAGATTGCGCTGGACGCCCAACTGCCGGAAGGTGAGCACAAAACCGACGAATTCTTCGGTGACGTTGTGGTCTATTACCAGGAGGCAGAGATCCTGCTTCAGCCCGCCCGCGTACCGACGAACGCAACCCTCTCCGTCACCTCCCAGGGCTGCGCCGATGCCGGGCTGTGCTACCCGCCGCACACCCAGACATTTGCCCTGGACTTCGCCAGCGGCAGCGTGACGCCGCTCGCTTCGCCTGCACGGCCGGGCGACCCTGCGCGATCAGTTGGCGACAGGACGCCGGCGGCCAACGACACCACCAGCGCATCGTTGCTTTACATGCTGCTACTGGCTTTCGTCGGTGGGGCTATTCTCAACCTGATGCCCTGCGTATTCCCGATACTGTCGCTGAAGGTGTTGAGCTTCGCACGCAGCAGCGACCGCGACAGACACCTGCACAGCTGGGTCTACGCCGCCGGCGTGATCGTCAGTTTCGTGCTCGTGGCCGCGCTGCTCATCGTGCTTCAGCAGGCCGGACGAGCCATAGGCTGGGGCTTTCAACTGCAATCGCCCGGCTTCGTCATCGGCCTCGCCTACCTGTTTGTCGCCATGGGCCTGTCGCTGTCGGGGGTGATCGCCCTCGGCGGGAGCCTCATGAACACCGGCAGCAGCATGGCCAACCGCAGCGGCCCCACCGGCAGCTTCTTTACCGGCGTGCTTGCGGTAGTCGTCGCGAGCCCTTGCACCGCCCCCTTCATGGGCACCGCCCTGGGATTTGCACTCGGACAGCCGGCACCGGTCGCGCTCAGCGTCTTCGCCGCGCTCGGCGCCGGCATGGCCGCGCCGCTGTTGCTGTTCAGCTACAGTGGCGCAGCCCGCGCCCTGATGCCGCGTCCCGGCGCCTGGATGGAAACCTTGAAGCAGTTTCTTGCTTTTCCGCTGTACGGCACGGCCATCTGGCTGTTGTGGGTCGCGGGCCGCCAGACCGGGGTGAATACCATGGCGGCGGCGCTCAGCGGCGCGCTGCTGCTGGCCCTGGGCCTCTGGCTGTGGCGTCCCGGCCGCTGGCGGCGCGTGGCGGCGCTGGCCTGCGTTGCGGCTGCACTGGGCCTGGGTTCGATGCGCAGCCTGGATGTCACCGACGGCGCGACGGCGCTGCCCCGTGGCGCCGTGGCGTGGTCGGAACACGGCGTGCAGAGCCTGCGACGCGACGGGAAACCGGTGTTCGTGGATGTGACGGCGGACTGGTGCATTACCTGCAAGGCCAACGAGGCCGCCGTGCTGAAAACCGACGAGATCGGCGCCGCATTCGCCGAACACGGTGTCGTCTACATGGTGGCGGACTGGACCAACCAGGACGCCGAAATCGCCCGGATGCTGCTGCGATTCCAGCGCTCGGGTATCCCGCTGTACCTGATGTACCCGGCGGACCCGGTAGCGCCGCCGACGATCCTGCCGCAGATCCTCACCAAACGCATCATGCTTGACGCAATTATTGCTGTTTCGGTGAAAAACGCGGGTTTTGCTGCCCTGATTGGCGAAAATAACCGCTAATAATCGAATTTCTCCCACTTGGCGAACCCTGGAGCAACGCCGCGTCCCAATCAGGGTGAGAGACAAAAAAAACAGCCTAACTCCCGCGAATTAGCGGGTAAAATGCGGCAAAATTCCGAAAAAACTGCGCAGCAATAGACAGCCCCCGTAATTTGCGCCAGAATCCGACTCACGCGCGCACATCCGGAGAGCCACAGGCCATGGCCACTATTCTTGTCCTGCACGGACCCAATCTCAATCTTTTGGGCACCCGCGAGCCCTCCATTTACGGTCACGCCACGCTGGATGACATAAACCGGACCCTGCAAACGCTGGCCCACGCCGGTGGCCATCACCTGCTGACGATGCAGAGTAACGCGGAGTACGAGCTGGTGGAGCGCATTCACGAAGCGCGCCTGGAGGGGGTGAATTTTATCGTCATCAACCCGGCGGCACTCACCCACACCAGTATCGCCTTGCGCGATGCCCTGGCCGGGGTAGACATACCGTTTATCGAGGTGCACCTGTCCAACACCCACGCCCGGGAACCCTTCAGGCAAACCTCCTACCTGTCGGACATCGCCAGGGGCGTGATCTGCGGCCTTGGCGCAATGGGTTATGAACTCGCCCTGCAGGCCGCCATCAAAACCCTTGAAGAATCCTGAACGCAGATAAAAGAGACCGTACTATGGACATTCGCAAAGTCAAAAAACTCATCGAACTGCTGGAAGAGTCCAATATCGATGAGATAGAGATCAAGGAAGGCGAGGAATCGGTGCGCATCAGTCGCAACAGCGCACAGTCCATGGCGGTTGCGGCGGCAGCCGCTGCTGCACCACCCCCGGCTCCCGTTGCGCCAGCGCCTGCCGCGCCTGTCGCGCCGCCCCCAACGGCCGCAGCGCCCGCACCCGCTCCGGCGGCCGAACCGAGCGGCCATGTACTGAAATCACCCATGGTAGGCACCTTTTACCGTTCGCCCTCACCCACCTCGGCGGCATTTGTGGAGGTGGGTCAGGCGGTCAAGGCCGGCGACGTGGTGTGTATCGTTGAGGCCATGAAAATGATGAACCAGATCGAAGCGGACAAGAGCGGCACCATCGGCTCGATACTGGTTGAGAACGGCGAACCGGTAGAGTACGACCAGCCGCTGTTTTCCATCATCTGAGTCTCGACATAGGAGGCTGAGATGCCCGTATTGGAAAAAGTGCTGATCGCCAATCGCGGTGAAATTGCGCTGCGCGTGCTGCGGGCCTGCCGGGAGATGGGCATACAAACCGTTGCCGTGCACTCCAAGGCAGACCGCGAGTTGAAGCATGTGCTGCTGGCGGACGAGGCGGTCTGCATTGGTCCCGCGCCTTCCAGCGACAGCTATCTGAACGTACCCGCCATTATCAGCGCCGCGGAGGTCACGCGCGCAACCGCCATTCACCCCGGCTACGGCTTCCTCGCGGAGAACGCCGATTTTGCCGACCAGGTGGAAAAGAGCGGTTTTATCTTCGTGGGGCCCACCGCCGACACCATTCGCCTGATGGGCGACAAGGTGTCAGCCATTGAAGCCATGAAACGCGCCGGTGTACCGACCGTGCCCGGCAGCGACGGCCCCCTGACTGACGACGCGGATCGGACCCTGCAGATTGCCCGCGACATCGGCTTCCCGGTGATTGTGAAGGCCGCCGCCGGCGGCGGCGGGCGAGGGATGCGCGTGGTGCATGAAGAGTCTGCGCTGCTGAAATCAGTGCAGGTCACACAGGCCGAGGCGGCCGCAGCGTTTGGCTCAGACGTGGTATACCTCGAGAAGTTTCTGCAGCGACCGAGGCACATCGAGATACAGGTGATCGCCGATGGCCAGGGCAACGCCATTCATCTTGGCGACCGCGACTGCTCGCTGCAGCGGCGTCACCAGAAGGTGTTAGAGGAAGCCCCGGCGCCGGACGTGCCGGCAGACCTGCGCGAACAGGTCGCCCAGGCTTGCGTGAACGCCTGCCTGGAGATTGGCTACCGCGGCGCCGGCACCTTCGAATTCCTGTTCGAGGACGGCGGCTTCTACTTCATCGAGATGAATACCCGCGTCCAGGTGGAACACCCCGTCACCGAGTTGATTACCGGCGTCGATATCGTCAAGGAACAGCTGTTGATCGCCAGCGGCCGGCCGTTGTCCTTGACCCAGAACCAGGTGCAGTTTCGCGGGCACGCCTTTGAGTGTCGAATCAATGCCGAGGATCCGGTGACCTTCATGCCCTGCCCTGGCAAGGTCACCACCTTTCATGCACCTGGCGGCCCCGGAGTCCGGGTGGACTCTCACCTTTACGACGGCTATACCGTGCCGCCCTACTACGACTCCTTGATCGCCAAGATCATTACCCATGGCGAGACTCGCGACAGTGCCCTGGCCCGGATGCGCCAGGCCCTGGACGAACTGGTGGTAGAGGGTATCCGCACCAACACACCCCTGCACCGCGACCTGGTGCGCGACCCGGCGTTTCAGGCCGGCAGCGTCAGCATTCACTACCTCGAGAAAAAACTCGGGAACAAGGACTGACGGGCCGACGGGGCCGGATTCGCGTATGACCTGGCTGCAACTGAGGCTGGATACCCAACCCGGCCCGCTCGCCGAACTGGAAGCACTGCTGCTCGACTCGGGCGCCGTGGCGGTGACGCTGGAAGACAATGCCGATCAACCCCTGCTGGAGCCGGGTCCGGGCGAAACGCCCCTGTGGAACCAGACTCGCCTGACGGGCCTCTACCCTGCCGACACTGACATGCAAGCGGTTCTGGCATCACTGCCGCGCGAGCAGCTTGAGCGCTGCACCGCTCGCGTGGAGATACTGGAAGACAAGGACTGGGAGCGGGAATGGATGCGCCACTACCGGCCGATGCGCTTCGGCAAGCGGCTCTGGGTGTGTCCGAGCTGGTTGCCGGTGCCCGAGCCGGATGCGGTCAACCTGATGCTGGACCCGGGCCTGGCCTTCGGCACCGGCACACACCCGACCACAGCGCTGTGCCTGACTCAGCTCGACGGATTGGCGCTGGGCGATGCGCTGGTCGTGGACTACGGCTGCGGCTCCGGCATACTCGCGCTGGCGGCGCTGAAGCTCGGCGCGCGGCGGGTTCTGGCGGTGGACAATGATCCACAGGCTCTCACCGCCAGCCGCGATAACGCCGGGCGCAACGGAATAGACGCTGCTCGCCTGGACGTCGCGATGCCGGCGGCGGTCGATCGCGACGCCTGGGAAGGTCGGGCTCAGGTGGTGGTGGCGAATATTCTTGCCGGCCCGCTGGCGCAGCTCGCCCCCTCGCTGGTGTCACTGTTGGCTCCAGGCGGCACCCTGCTGCTTTCGGGCCTGCTGGAATCGCAGGCCCGGCCGCTGTGCGAGCACTACGCAGCACTGCTGCCGCTGCGCATCGCGGATACGCGCGAGGGCTGGGTCTGCCTGCGCGGGGAACGCGCCCACTGACGACGCGCGAACACACGGCGCATTGAAACACGGTTTTTTCGCGTATTTTCTTCCACGCGCCAAACTGAGCGAGTATCATACGGCCTCTTTTCGCCACCACTTTTCGCGCCTCGGCCAATGCTCCGAATCGGAACCTATACTCTGCCCAATCGCGTTGCGCTGGCACCCATGGCCGGCGTGACAGACCTGCCCTTCCGTCGCCTGTGCGCCAGACTCGGCGCGGGGCTCGTGGTTTCGGAGATGATCAGCAGCAACCCCGGCCTGCGCGACTCGCGCAAGTCACGGTGGCGCAGCCGGCATGACAACGAGATCGCGCCGCGTTCGGTGCAGATCGCAGGCAGCGATCCGGCGCAGATGGCGGAGGCCGCGCGCTACAACGTGGCCCAGGGCGCACAGATCATCGATATCAACATGGGTTGCCCGGCAAAAAAAGTGTGTCGCAGGGCGGCCGGCTCAGCCCTGCTGGCCGACGAGCCGCTGGTGGCGGCTATTCTCGCCGCGGTGGTCACCGCCGTCGAGGTACCGGTAACCCTGAAGATACGCACAGGTGCCTCACCCGAAGCGCGCAACGGCGTCACCATCGCGCGTATCGCCGAGGACGCGGGCATCGCGGCGCTGGCGGTACACGGGCGCACCCGCGCCTGTGCGTTTGCCGGCGAGGCGGAATACGACACGATCGCCAGCATCGTGGCCGCCACGGATTTTCCGGTATTTGCCAACGGCGACATCGACTCGCCTGAATCCGCCGCTGCGGTGCTGCACCATACCGGCGCCGCGGGTGTCATGATCGGGCGAGCAGCCCAGGGCAGGCCCTGGCTGTGCGGCCAGATTGCCGCGCACCTTGCCACCGGCATCACCCCAACACCCCCCTCCCGCAACGAGCAGCTGGCCGTTTTTCGCCACCACCTGAGCGAGTTGCATGCCTTTTACGGGGATTACATGGGTGTGCGCATCGCGCGTAAACACCTGGCCTGGTACCTGCAGGCAAGCGGCATCGACGCGCAGCACAAAAAATCCTTTAACCAACTCACACTCCCCGAGCAACAGCTACACTATATTGATGGCTTGGAAAGAACAGATACCCATGAGGAACTTGCAGCATGACCAGGGCTGAACCCCTCCAATCGACCAATATCGGCGCGGCGAACGATGAGGCCGCCAGCGGCATTGCCGTCCCCAGCCTGCGCGATGCAGTGAACACCGCCGTGAGCCGTTACCTCGAGGAACTGGACGGACAGCTTTCCACCGAGGTCTACCAGATGGTGCTGGCCGAGGTTGAAGCACCACTGCTGGAGCAGATCATGCGCTACACACGTCACAACCAGACCAAGGCCTCCCACATGCTGGGTCTCAACCGCGGGACCCTGCGCAAGAAACTCAAACAGTACGACCTCCTTTCCCGCAAGAACTGACAGGACAGCAAGGCATGAACGATCAACAGCTCGTCAGGGTGCGACGCGCCCTGATCAGCGTGTCCGATAAAACCGGCATCGTGGAATTCGCCCGGGAGCTCAGCGCAATGGATGTGGCGCTGCTCTCTACCGGCGGCACCTATAAACTGCTGCGGGAAAACGGGCTCGATGTGACCGAAGTGGCCGATTACACCGGCTTTCCCGAGATGATGGACGGTCGCGTAAAAACACTGCACCCAAAGGTACACGGCGGTATCCTGGCGCGGCGCGGGCAGGACGACGCCGTGATGGCCGAGCACGGGATCGAGCCCATCGACATGGTAGTGGTGAACCTCTACCCGTTTGCCGCCACCGTCGCGAGACCGGACTGCAGCCTGGAGGATGCCGTCGAGAACATCGACATCGGCGGCCCCACCATGGTGCGCGCTGCGGCCAAGAACCACAGCGCCGTCACCATTGTCGTCAACAGCTCAGATTACGCGGCGGTGCTGACCGAGATGCACAGCCACGACGGAGCGACCACGCAGGCCACGCGTTTCGACCTGGCGATCAAGGCCTTCGAGCACACCAGCGCTTACGACGGCGCCATCGCCAATCACTTCGGCCGGCTCGTGCCCGGAGGTTCCAACGCGTTCCCGCGTACCTACAACCTGCAGTTCCATCTCGCACAGGAAATGCGCTACGGCGAAAACCCGCACCAGCACGCGGCGTTCTATCGTGAAGCGGAACCGGCTGAAGCGGGTATCGCCACCGCCCGCCAGATTCAGGGCAAGGCGCTGTCCTATAACAACGTGGCGGACACTGACGCCGCGCTGGAGTGCGTGAAGAATTTTGCCGAGCCCGCCTGCGTGATCGTCAAGCACGCCAACCCCTGCGGTGTCGCGGTGGCCGACACAATCGCGCAGGCCTACGATCTGGCCTTTGCCACCGACACCGAATCCGCTTTCGGCGGCATTATCGCCTTCAACCGCCCGCTGGACGCGGCCACCGCAAAAGCCATTGTCGAGCGGCAGTTCGTGGAGGTGATTATCGCGCCGGCCGCCGATGAGGATGCCGCGGCGGTCGTGGCAGAGAAGAAAAACGTGCGCCTGCTGGTGTGCGGCGATTGGAGTGCGGCGCTGCCTGCGCTGGATTACAAACGCGTGAACGGCGGTCTCCTGGTGCAGGATCGCGACCTGGGCATGGTTTCGGAAGCGGACTTGAAGGTGGTGACGCGCAAGGCACCTGACGCACAGCAGATGCGAGATCTGCTGTTTGCATGGAAGGTGGCCAAATTCGTGAAATCCAACGCCATTGTCTACGCCAGTCACGGCCAGACCGTGGGCGTGGGCGCGGGCCAGATGAGCCGCGTGAATTCCGCCCGCATCGCCGCGATCAAGGCGGAGCACGCGGGCCTTGAGGTGCGCGGTTCGGTCATGGCCTCAGATGCGTTCTTCCCTTTCCGGGACGGTATCGACAGCGCCGGCGAGCGTGGCATCGCAGCCGTGATACAGCCGGGCGGCTCGATCCGCGACGAGGAAGTGATCAGCGCCGCCGACGAACATGGCATGGCGATGGTCTTCACCGGCATGCGGCACTTCCGGCATTGAGCCGGCAGGCCGCACCCTGAAAAGCACTACCCGGAGTCTGACTATGAACATCCTGATCGTCGGCAGCGGTGGACGCGAACACGCGCTGGCCTGGAAAGCGGCACAATCCCCTCTCGCCGAGACGGTCTACGTGGCGCCCGGCAATGCGGGCACGGCACTGGAACCGGGCGTCGAAAACGTCGCCATCGACGCGATGGATTTTGCCGCCCTCGCGGATTTTGCGGCCGCCAATGCCGTCGGCCTCACGATCATCGGTCCTGAGGCGCCGCTGGTGGACGGTGTTGTGGATTTTTTCGAGGCGCAGGGGCTTGCCTGTTTCGGCCCGCGCAAGGGCGCCGCGCAGCTTGAAGGCTCCAAGGCCTTCACCAAGGACTTCCTGCAACGCCACGATATTCCCACGGCCGCCTATGCAAGCTTCACCGAGCTGGCGCCCGCGCTGGCCTATCTGCGCGAGCAGGGTGCGCCCATCGTGGTAAAAGCCGACGGTCTTGCAGCCGGCAAGGGCGTGATCGTGGCCGAGACGCTCGACGTCGCGGAAGCCGCGGTCACCGACATGCTCTCTGGCAACGCCTTTGGCGAGGCCGGGTGTCGCGTAGTGATCGAAGAGTTCCTCACCGGCGAGGAGGCGAGTTTCATCGTACTCGTCGATGGACGCCATATCCTGCCCATGGCCACCAGCCAGGATCACAAGCGTATCGGCGACGGCGATACCGGCCCCAACACCGGCGGCATGGGCGCGTACTCGCCCGCGCCGGTGGTAGACGCCGACGTGCATGCGCGCATCATGAGCCAGGTGATCCGCCCCACGGTGGAAGGCATGGCCGCGGAAGGCAACGACTACACCGGCTTCCTCTACGCCGGCCTGATGGTTGATGCCAGCGGCCAACCGAGGGTGATTGAATACAACTGCCGCTTTGGTGACCCGGAGACACAGCCGATCATGCTGCGCCTGCAGTCGGACCTGGTGGCACTCTGCCAGGCCGCTTTGAGCGGCGAACTCGACCGCATCGACGCGGCCTGGGATTCCCGACCGGCACTCGGCGTGGTGCTGGCGGCCGGCGGATATCCCGGCGATTATGCGCGCGGCACACCGATTCATGGCATCGAGGAGATCGACTCCGATACCGTCAAAGTCTTCCACAGCGGCACGGCAAACCAGGATGGGCAACTGGTCACCAGCGGTGGCCGGGTGCTCTGCGTCACCGCGCTGGGCGCGGACATCGCCGCCGCCCAGCGCGCCTGCTATGCTGCCGCTGACCGCATACACTGGGATGGGATGACGATGCGGCGCGACATTGGTTGGCGCGCCATCGCGCGCTATAGTTAACCGGCACCACGATCGCGACACCGCTACTGGAGTGACCAGGGACAGCCCATGAGCGAGAGAAAACTGTCATTCATCGACAAACTCGTCGTCGAAGCGGATTCCGTCCTGCGCACGGTGACCAGTCGCGGCAACCGCGCGCAACGCCGCAGTCCTTCCAATGGCCACAGCGAAGCAGCGCTGTCCAACGCCGAGCGCCGGCACATAGCCGGCCTGATGCGCGTCAACCATACCGGCGAGGTGTGCGCCCAGGCCCTGTACCAGGGACAGGCGATGACTGCCCGCCTCGACGATGTGCGTGCCGAGATGCAGCAGGCCGCACGCGAAGAAGTCGACCACCTCGTGTGGTGCGAGGAACGCCTGCGCGAACTGGACAGCCGCACCAGCTATCTGAATCCGGCGTGGTACGGCCTGTCATTCGCGATGGGCGCCATCGCCGGAGCAGTGGGCGACGAGGTGAGCCTCGGCTTTGTTGCCGCCACCGAAGAACGTGTGTGTAAGCACCTGCGCGAGCACCTGAAAGAACTGCCAGAAGACGACCGCAAGTCCAGGCTGATATTGCAACAGATGCTGGAGGACGAACAGCGCCACGGCGAAAATGCACTGGCCGCCGGCGGCAGCCCGTTCCCGAAGCCGGTCAAGGACGCCATGAGCGCCGTGGCTGCGCTCATGACCCGCACCAGCTACCGCATCTAGCCTCGCCGGCCTCAGGTCGGCGCGGATGCCAGTTCCACCACCTCATAGCTGTGGCTCATCGCCACGCCGGCCGCGCCGAGCATGATGGAGGCCGAACAATATTTTTCGGCTGAGAGTTCCACCGCACGCTTCACGTGGCTGTCCTTGAGGCTGTGGCCACTCACCACGAAGTGCAGGTTGATGCGCGTGAAAACGGCAGGCACGGCATCGGCACGCTCGGCTTCGATTTCGACCCTGCAGTCCACGACGTCCTGGCGAGACTTCTTCAGCATGCTGAGTACGTCATAGATCGAACAGCCCCCCGTACCCAGCAGCAACATTTCCATGGGACGCGGCCCCAGGTTGCGACCGCCGAGATCCTCGGGGCCATCCATCACCAGCGCATGACCGCTGCCCGACTCTCCCACAAACATGGCGCCATCCGCCCACTTCACCGTTGCTTTCATGACACTCCCTGCACACTGCGCGCTAAAAGGCGCGGAAGATTAGCACAACAAGTTACATTTTTCTTAAACTGTGAACGGGTTAAACTTTTGACGAAACAAAACAATAGCTAGATGGAGGGCAAACCCTTGCTCAAGCCACAACTCGTTAAAACCCTGCCCAATGTGGAGAATTTCCTGCGCCACTGCCAGCGCAAGGATTACAAAGCCAAAGCGCCTATCCTGCAGCAGGGAGAGGCCAGCGAATCCCTTTACCTCATTCTCGATGGTTCCGTATCCGTGCAGGTGGAAGACGAGGCCGATCCGGGGCACATGCTCGTGGTCGCCTACCTCAATCCCGGTGATTTCGTCGGGGAGATGGGTCTGTTCGACGACGAGCCGCCTACCCGCAGCGCCATGGTGGTTGCCAAAACGCAATGCGAAGTGGCGGAGATCTCTTACGAGCGTTTTCACCAGATTCGCGGCCAGTTCCCCGACATTCTGTATGCCGTTTCGCGTCAACTCGGCGCTCGCCTGCGCCAGACCACGCGCAAATTGACAGACCTGGCGTTTGTCGACGTGTCCGGGCGCATCGCACATACCCTGCTTGACCTGTGCAAACAGCCCGATGCGATGACACACCCGGATGGCATGCAGATCAAGGTCACTCGCCAGGAACTCGGCAAGATCGTGGGATGCTCGCGCGAGATGGCCGGCCGGGTGCTGAAAAACCTCGAGTCGGACGGTCTGGTGTCGGTGTCTGGTAAAACGATGGTGGTTTACGGCACGCGTTAGCGGTTGCCAGCCAAGCTCGGCGGAGCGGATTTTAGCGCTCCGACATCATCGCGCTGCGCGCAACCCCCTAAAAGAACAATGCCCGCAGTTTTTCCCCGGGCGACGGTGAGCGCATAAACGCCTCGCCCACCAGAAAGGCATGCACGCCTGCGCTGCGCATGCGCTGTACATCTTCGACGCTGTGGATACCGCTCTCGGTGACCACCACACGGCCAGCGGGAATGTGCGGCAGTAGCTCGAGCGTCGTCTCGAGGCGCGTATCGAAAGTGTGCAGATCGCGATTATTGATCCCTACCAGCGTCAACCCAAGGCCAAGCGCGCGCTCCAGTTCGGCACGATCGTGCACCTCCACCAGCACATCGAGCCCATGCTCAGCGGCGGCGGCCGCGAGTTCCCGCATGCGGCTATCCTCCAGGGCCGCCACGATCAGCAGTATTGCATCGGCACCCAGAGCCCGCGCTTCCACCACCTGATAGGGGTCGACGGTAAAATCCTTGCGCAGCACAGGCAGGGAGCAGGCGCTACGCGCCGCTTGCAGGTATTCGTCGGCACCCTGGAAAAAATCCACATCGGTCAGGACAGACAGACACGCGGCGCCACCCTCGCTGTAGCTCACGGCGATCTGCGCCGGATCGAAATCCTCGCGGATCACACCTTTACTGGGCGAGGCTTTCTTGACCTCCGCGATCACCGCCGGCTCACCCGCTGACACGCGAGCCTGAAGCGATTCAGTAAAGCCGCGCGTGGCGCCCTGTGCCGGAATGCGTGCCTCCAGCGCCGCCAGTGGGCACTGCGCCCGGCGCTCCGCCACCTCGCTGGCCTTGCGCGCCAGAATGCGCCGCAGAATGGTGGGTGTTTCGCCGGTCATACCGTCAGCCCTCGCCGCGCATCAGCTGGCTGAAGTCGATAAAAGCCTTCAGCTTTTCCGCCGCCTGGCCGCTCGCCAGCACGTCCTCCGCCATGGCCACGCCATCGGCAAACGTGGGGGCCACACCACTGACATAAATAGTGGCCCCGCCGTTCAGCGCGAGCATATCGGCGGCTTTGCTCGCGGCCTCGCTGCGATCACCAGCCAGGGCCGCGCAAATCAGGGCGGCCGAAGCGGCCGCACTGTCCACGCTCAATCCGTCGAGGCTGCGCCGCTGTATGGAGAACTCCTCCGGGCTAATCTCATAGGAATCGATGTTGCCCTGGCGCAACTCGGTGACCAGTGTACTGTCGGCGATGGATATCTCGTCCAGTCCGTCCCGAGAGTGCACCACGATCGCATGCTCCGCGCCCAGCGCCTTGAGCACCTGGGTGATCGGCCTGCACAGGGCAGCATCAAACACCCCAAGCACCTGTTGCTTGACGCCCGCGGGATTCGTCAGCGGCCCCAGCACATTGAACAACGTGCGCAGGCCGAGTTCCTTGCGCGGGCCGATGGCAAAGCGCATGGCACTGTGGTGGGCGGGGGCAAACATAAAACCCACGCCTACGGAATCGATCGCTCGCGCCACCTGCTCGGGAGAGAGATCCAGCGGCAATCCCAGTGTTTCCAGCACATCCGAGCTGCCGCTGACGCTGGAAACACCACGATTGCCGTGTTTGGCAACCTGCGCGCCCGCCGCCGCCGCCACAAACGCGGAACCGGTCGACACGTTGAACAGATTGGCGCCATCACCACCGGTGCCCACCAGGTCCACCAGGTGCTTTCCGGTCACATGCACTGGTGTCGCCAGCTCGCGCATGACCTCGGCGGCACCGGCGACCTCGTCTACCGTCTCGCCCTTCATCCGCAGTCCAACCAGCAAGCCACCTATCTGTGCGTCCGTGGCCTGGCCCGACATGATCAGGCGCATCACTTCCGCCATTTCCCCACGGTCCAGGTTCGCCCCTGCAACCACCCGGGCCAGCGCGTCCTGTAATGTCATGATCGTCCTCTACTGTTGCAGAAAGTTACGCAGCAGGTCGTGCCCGTGCGCGGTGAGAATGGATTCAGGGTGAAACTGCACGCCCTCCACGGCAAGTTCACGATGCCGCAAACCCATGATCTCGTCTACCTCACCGTCATCGGTCAGTGTCCATGCAGTGACTTCAAGGCAGGCCGGCAGGCTCGCTTTTTCCACCACCAGGCTATGGTAGCGGGTGGCCTCGAAGGGCTGGCTCAGCCCGGCAAATACGCCGGCGCCCGCATGGTGAATCTGCGAGGTCTTGCCGTGCATCACCCGACGCGCGCGCACCACCCGCCCGCCATACACCTGCCCGATACTCTGGTGCCCAAGGCAGATACCCAGCAATGGTACCTTGCCCGCGTACTCGCGAATCACCTGCATGGAAATGCCCGCTTCGTTGGGTGTGCAGGGCCGGGAGAGATCACAATGTGATCGGGCGCGATCGTCGCGATATCCGCCACCGCGATGTCGTCGTTGCGCACTACCTGCACGTCGGCGCCCAGTTCACCGAGATACTGCACGACGTTGTAGGTGAAGGAATCGTAATTGTCGATCATCAGTAACATGCGTTCACTCCACCTTTACTACCGTACACACCGCGCATCCGCTACTCACCATGGCAACGGCGCGGGCCCCCGTCGCGCGCTCGCCCGCTGTTAAATCGCCGCACATTCTGGCCAATTTACCTTGCAATAGGAAGCGCAGTCCCCAACTTGACTGTAGCGTCTGATGCCAGAGAGTGATTAACTGCCACAGCATCAAGGAACGCTCATGAATAAACCAGACAAGTCTCGTTGGCACCATAAATTCCTGCGGATCCTGCACGATGTGGTGTCTATGCCCTTTGCCGTCGTATTCCTGACCTTTTCGAGAAAGGTTCATCCCAGCTACAACATGCCTCACTGGCGGCGCATCCTGCTGGGGCTGCGCTTCTGGCGCAACCACCGCCGCGTGACGTCTGGCACCTCGTGGCGGGCACACCTGGTGATGGCCACGAAAATTCTGGAACTGCCCCCGGCATTCCCCGGCGATGTGGTGGAGTGCGGCTGCTGGAAAGGCGGCGCAACGGTCAATCTGTCGCTGGTGTGCAAAATCGTGGGACGCAGGCTCAAGGTGTACGATTCCTTCGAGGGGCTGCCCCCGCCGGTGAAAGGCGATGAAATCGCCGAACGCACGTTCAGGAACGGTTACTTGCCTGGCGTCTTTGGCGGCACCCTCGACGAAGTGAAACAGAACGTTGCCCGCTGTGGCGCGGCGGATGTCTGCAGCTACCATCCCGGCTGGTTTGCCGATTCGCTGCCGGGCCACGAGGGCCCTATCGCCGTCATGTTCCTGGATGTGGATTTCTATGCCAGCTTGCACGATTGTCTCCTGCATCTCTGGCCGTCCGTCTCGGACGGCGGGCTGGTGTTCCTCGACGAATACATCAATCTGCCCTACTGCGCGGTGTTCTACTCGGAAAAATACTGGGACAAGTATTTTTCCTGCGCCCCTCCGGGCCTGATCGGCGCCGGCACCGGCGTGCAGGTGGGCATGCATTACGTGGACCCCACCGTGCGATTCCAGCCCAATCACCTGCAGGGCGTTTCACGCAGTGTGGCCTACTGTAAAAAAGGCAGCCGTACGCTGTGGGAATTCTATCCCGACGAGCAGGACGCGGATGTAGCGGGCGATAACACCGGAAGTTCCACTACCTGACGGCATGCGGGGTAGCCGGCACCCCGCACGGTCATGCTCTGCGGCAGCACCTCGCCGGCCGGCCCCGTCAGGCGCCTGACAAGGGTTTACCGGCGAGCACCATTGACGCCGCACGAAACATTGCGCGTGCCTTGTTGTGGGTTTCCATCCACTCCAGCCGCGGCACCGAATCCGCTACCACCCCGCCACCGGCCTGCACATACAGGCGCCCGTCCTTGATCACGGCGGTGCGTATGGCAATCGCCGTGTCCATATCGCCGGCCCAGGAGATGTAACCGACCGCGCCGCCGTACACCCCGCGTTTAACCGGCTCCAGTTCGTCGATAATCTCCATCGCCCGAATCTTGGGCGCGCCGCTGAGCGTACCTGCGGGCAACGTCGCCCGGAGCACGTCGATCGCGGAGCGCCCGGGCTGGAGATCGCCGGTAACATTGGACACGATGTGCATCACGTGCGAGTACCGCTCCACCACCATCTTGTCGGTCAATTCCACGGAGCCTGTCCTGGCGATACGCCCGACATCGTTGCGCCCGAGGTCTATCAGCATGAGATGCTCGGCAATCTCCTTCGGATCGCCCAGTAACTCCTCTTCCATGGCCCGGTCTTCCTCCGGCGTATGACCGCGACGCCGCGTGCCGGCAATCGGCCGTACCGTGACCACACCGTGCTCCAGGCGCGCCAGAATCTCCGGCGAGGAACCCACGATATGAAAATCGCCAAGATCGAGGAAATACATGTACGGCGAGGGATTCAGGTTGCGCAGCGCGCGGTACAAGTTCAGCGGCGGCGCGTCAAAGGGAATGCTCATACGCTGCGAAGGCACCACCTGCATCACGTCGCCCGCCAGTACATACTCTTTCACACGTTCCACTGCGGCCTCGTACAGCGGCTGTGTAAAGTCCGAGTCGGCCGCCTCCTCCAGCACCGCTGAATCGGCAGCACCGAGTTCCACGTCGGGCAAAGGCGGCATGGGTTCCCGCAGGCGCTGCACCAGCCATTCCAGGCGCGCCTCGGCGAGCGCCAGGGCGTCGGGCAGAGCCGGATCCGCATTCACCACAAGCCGCAGGGTGCCGGCGAGGTTATCGAACACCAGCACCTCCTCCGACAGCATCAGGAGAATGTCGGGCGTTCCCATGCGGTCCGGCGGCATGCCGGCCTGCAGGCGGGGCTCCACGTAGCGCACCGTGTCGTAACCGAAGTAACCCACCAGGCCACCGTGAAACACCGGCAGATCGACGCGCGGCGCGGTGCGGTAACGCTGCTGGAACGCCTCGGCAAACGCCAGCGGATCCGGCGTTTCCGTCTGTTCGGTCAGTTCGCCGTCCACCCAGATTTCCGCGCGAAACCCAAACACCTTCAACACCGTGCGACAGGGCAGGCCTATGATGGAATAGCGGCCCCACTTCTCACCGCCCTGCACAGACTCGAAGAAATAGGAATAGGCGCCTTCGGCCAGCTTGCGATAGGCACTGACGGGCGTTTCGAGATCGGCCAGCACTTCGCGGCTGACGGGAATACGGTTAAAGCCCTGTGCTGCCAGGGCAGCAAAATCCTGCGGTTGCATGGGGATTCCTCGGAGGTGAAAACGGCGTAAAAAACGGTCGCGATGCAGCCCTGGCTACCATCGCCAGCAGGTGACCTCTCGCATCGACAGCAGGTCGATGGTTTTACGCAATGCTGTTGGCACAGCCGGCTCCGGGATTGTGATACCTCGCCGTATTGTACATGCGCGCGTGTCAGGCGCAACCGACTCGAGGCCGCCGTCCCGTGCGGGCCGCGCTAGTCCTGCGCCAGGCCCGCGAGTTCGGTGCGCATACGCGCGATCACAGCGCCGTAGTCCGGCTGGTTGAATATGGCCGAACCGGCGACAAAGGTGTCCGCCCCGGCAGCAGCGATGGCGGCAATGTTATCCGGCGTCACACCGCCATCGATCTCCAGCCGGATGGGCAATCCGGAGGCATCGATCAGGGCGCGCGCCTCGCGCAGCTTGTCGAGCGTCGCGGGGATGAACGATTGCCCCCCGAAACCGGGATTCACCGACATCAGCAACACCATATCGACCTTGTCGAGGACGTAGCGCAGCGCCTCCAAGCCAACATGCGGGTTAAACACCAGCCCGGATTTACAGCCCGCATCCCGAATCATCTGCAGCGAACGATCCACATGGGTGGACGCATCCGGGTGGAAGGTAATGTAGCTCGCACCCGCATCCGCGAAGTCGCCGATCAGGCGATCCACCGGGCTCACCATCAGGTGCACGTCGATATCAGCCGTGACGCCATGCTTGCGCAGCGCCGAGCACACCATCGGGCCGATCGTGAGGTTGGGCACGTAGTGATTGTCCATCACGTCGAAGTGCACGATATCGGCACCGGCGGCGAGCACGGCATCCACCTCTTCACCAAGGCGGGCAAAATCCGCAGACAGGATGGAAGGGGCTATCAGGTAATCGGCCATGTGCGGCTCCGTCTGTTGGGCAGGCGACATTCTAGCGGCTTCCCCGGCACAACGCAGGCCCGACAGGCCTCGATTGACCGGCAACGGCTTCCACCTGACCGGCACCGGGGCAGTCGCAGGGGCAGGCGCGCCTGTACCGGCGTTGTCATTCGCCCGCAGCCTGCGCGTCAAGCGCTTCCAGGCGGGCCGGCGTGCCTACATCTTCCCATCTGCCCGCATAATACTCACCGCCGAGGGCGCCGCTGGCAATGGCCCTGTCCAGTAAAGGGCGCAGGGGCCGCCTGCCCGGCCTCTCGCCGGCGAACAAGGCCCAGCTGTACAGGCCTATACCCGCGTAGGTCAGGCCGTTTTCTTCCGTCGGCCGCACGCGAACCCAGCCCTCGTCATCCAGCTGGAAATCGCCCTGGGGGTGCTGAGGCGGGTTATCCACCAGCACCAGCCGCGCCGCTTCATTGCTTCGCAAGTGACAGGCGCGCAATCGCCCCGGCGGATAGTCACTGAACACATCACCATTGAGCACCAGAAACGGCGCGTCACCCAGCAATGCCCGGGCGTGAAGAATACCCCCGGCGGTTTCCAGCGGCGTCGCTTCATGGGAATAGGCAATGCTGAGCCCCCAGCGGCTGCCGTCGCCGCAGTACTGCGTTACCTGCTCCGCCAGATGGGACACATTGATAATCACCTCGCGCAGGCCCTCCCCGGCGAGGCGTCGCAGGTGATATTCGATCAGGGGCACCCCACCCACACGCAGCAGTGGCTTGGGCGTGCGGTTAGTCAGCGGTCGCATGCGTTCGCCGACCCCTGCAGCGAGAATCATCGTCTTCATGCGCCCGCGCTCCAGGGCTCGAGGGCGACTGCCGGCGCGATCTCGGCGAGGTACCAATTATAAAACCGGGCAATGGCGGGCTCCCGGGGGGCGTAGCGCGCCAGAATCACGCTCACGTAGTCCAGCACCAGCGGCAGGTCTTCCAGATAGCCGGTTTTGCCGTCGCGCAATGCCAACCGGGCAAAGGTGCCCAGCACTTTGATATGCCGCTGCAGGCCCATCAGGTCGAACCAGCGCAGGAACGTGGCCTCGTCCTCGCCCGCGTCGCAGCCGGCCCGCCGCAGCCGAAGGCGATAGTCAAGGGCCCAGGCTGTCACTTTCGCCTCGGGCCAGCGGATGTAGCAGTCACGCAGTAACGAGACCAGATCGTAGGTGACAGGCCCTGCCACGGCGTCCTGAAAATCGATCACGGCCAGGGAGCCGTCCGGCGCCAGCATCAGGTTGCGGCTGTGAAAATCGCGATGCACCAGCACGCGCGGCTGGGCGAGCGCCGAGGCCACCAGCACCTCACCGAGCTCCGCACAGGTTTGCGAACCCCTCGCTCCGGGCTGACGCGCCAGGAGGCCCCGCAGAAACCAGGTGTCAAAGCGGCTCAACTCCTCACGCAGCAGCGCGGCGTCATACGGCGCAAGCCGCGGGTCGTCGATACTCGCCGTCGCCAGACACTGCAGCGCATCGAAGGCCCGGGCGTAAAGGGCGTCCACGCTGCCTTCATTCAGCGCCGGCAGCAGCGTCCGGTCGCCGAGATCCTCCAGCAACAGGAAGCCCTGCTCAAGATCTGCCGCAAATACCTCCGGCACGCGCAGGCCGGCACGCGCCAGCCAATCACGAGCAGCGAGAAAGGCAGCGTTTTTTTCGGTGGCCGGCGGCGCATGCACCAGCATATAAGAACGGCCCTGGATGATCGCGCGGAAATACCGTCGACCACTGGCGTCGCCAGCCACGTTGCTGAGGGTAGCGCGCCCGCCCGGGGAATCCGTCGTCAACACGGCCTCGGCCCAGGGCAGCAGGGATGCGGGCGGGGTACGCGAGGTCACGGCTGACTCCTGTTTCAAATTTTGTCGGACAAGGCCGAGGGGATGCTTTAGAATCCGCGTTTTGTCTCGCCTACTAGCTCCGAGCCTGATGATTCCCGACTGCAACAGGAACCGCCGCAGATTCGTTCGCGCCACAGCACGCATGGCTGCCTGCGCGCTGGTGGTGCTGCTGCCCATCGGCTCGTTCGCCAAGGATAGCAATTCCGGGGACTGCGATGCCAATGGCGATGGCGGAAAGTGCGATCCCGCGCCCGCGCCCGCGCCCGCGCCCACCCTCGACTGGTCTCCGATCGATGAAGTGCCCGTGGCGCTGCGCGACAGGCAATGCATTGCCTGCGAAGGACGCTACATCGATCCGCTGGCGGATGAGGACACCTCGCGTTCTCCGCGCGGCGCGAATATCCGCGCCCGCGCCAATGAAACCGAGCTGTTGCGAAACGAGGCGATTCTCAGCGGCGGGGTCAGCGCCACACAGGGTTATCGCCGCCTGTACGGTGATACTGCCGTGGTCGATCGCGAGCAGGAATCCGCCGTGCTCAGCGGCAACGTCGTGCTACGCGAACCCGGCGTATTGCTGGAGGGTGAGCGCGCCGAGATCTTCTCCAAAACAGGCGAAGCGATTGTTGAAACCGGCCGGTTTGTGTTTCACGAACGACATCTGCGAGGGTCTGCGGATCTGCTGCGCCGCGATGAAGACGGTCTCGTGCACATCCACGACGGCAACTTCACGTACTGCGCGCCCGGCAACAACGACTGGGCCATTCGCGCAGAGGAACTCGAGCTCGATTTCGAGGAAGGCCTGGGCACCGCTCGGGGCGCCAAACTGGATGTCGCGGGTGTGCCGGTATTTTACTTTCCCTGGCTGAGCTTCCCCCTGGATGACCGCCGCCGCACGGGTTTTCTCTGGCCCGACTTCGGCAACGACAGCACCGGCGGCCTGGATATCACGGTCCCGTTCTACTTCAATCTCGCGCCAAACTACGATGCGCTCTATGCGCCGCGGTTCATCGAGGAACGCGGCCTGAACCATGAAGTGGTGACCCGCTACTTTAACCCAACCGTCGGGGCATGGACGGTTGGCGGCGCCTGGATGGGCGATGACAAGCGCTACGACAACCAGACTCCGGAGGGCCGCAGCACGGATCGCTGGCTCGGGGTGGTCAAGCAGGGGGGACTGTTCCGCGGGCGCTGGCGCTCGCGCATCGATTACAGCAAGGCCAGCGACGTGGATTACCTGCAGGACCTGGAGACCTCCAACCTCGAATCCCAGCGCCAGACCAATCTGTTGCAGCTCGCCCAGCTCGACTACCTCGGCGAAAGCTGGCTGGTAAACCTCGAGGCCCAGCAATTCCAGACCCTCGCCGAGGATATCAGTGAAGACTACAAGAAGCTGCCGCAGCTCACGGCACAGTATCGCGGGCGCCGCACGCCGTTCGAACTCGAGCCGATTCTGGTCAGCCAGGTATCGAACTTCGATTCCGACGACAACCGCGTCACCGGTCAGCGCCTGTACGGCGAAGCCGGGCTCACCTACCCCATGCGCTGGCTCTGGGGCTTCGTGCAGCCCACCGTGAAGTACCGGCAACTCAGCTACGATCTGAGCGAAAACGCGCAGTTCACCGATGACAGCCCGGCCGCGGGTTCGGCGCTGGCCAGCCTGGATGGCGGCCTGGTGTTCGAGCGGCAGACAACGCTGACCGGCAGAAGCATGCTGCAAACGGTGGAGCCGCGGTTGTACTATCTCTACAGTGAGTACGAGGATCAGGACGACCAGCCGGATTTCGACAGCGCGGAGCTGACTTTCACCTATAACCAGCTCTTTCGTGAAACGCGGTTTTCAGGCCGCGACCGCCTGGATGACGCCAACCAGATCGCCCTCGGCCTGACCACCACCTTCATTGACGAGCGTGATGGCAGCAGCCTGCTGCGCGCCAGCATTGGCCAGATTTACTATTTTCGCGACCGCGAAGTACGCCTGATACCCACCGCGGAGCCGCTGGACGACCCGGGGTCGGAAATCGCGGGGGAACTGAACTTCACCCCGAATGACGCAGTGAGCCTGCGCGGCGGTTTGGTCTACGCCCCGTTTGAAGACAGAATCAATGCCGGCAACGTGCAAACCAGCTATACCGCAGAGAATGGGGCGATCTATAATCTTGGCTATTCCTACAGACGGCCGCTCACCACCATCACGTCGGCTATCGTCCAGCAGCCCACCGCCGAGGCGCATGTGTCGGCCTACCTCCCTGTCAGCAACAACTGGAGCCTCTTTGGCGCCATGAACTACAGCACCAAGGCGAATCGCAGCGTGGAAGATATGCTGGGGGTCGAATATGATAGCTGTTGCTGGACGCTGCGCCTTTTGTACCTGCGCTACTTCAACAATGAGTCCAACAGCGTGCAGGATTTTGACGATCCCAATCTGCAACGCGAGAACACCGCGCAGTTCCAGATCATCCTGAAAGGCATGGGAGGATTTGGCGACCGCATCACCGATATCATGCAGGATATGATCCGAGGTTTTGAAGAACGTGACTATTAGGACTCTGCTGGCCGCTTTACTGCTGGTCTGCACCAGCTTTTCCCAGGCCGCAACCGAGATCATCGACCAGGTTGTGGCGATTGTGGACGACGACGTGATCATGGCCAGCGAATTACGCGAACGGCTGGCGGCCATCACCGATAACCTCACCGCGCGCGGGATCGAAATGCCCCCTGAGGAGGAGTTGATTCGCGAGACCCTCGACCGGCTGATTCTGGAGAGCATTCAACTGCAGAAGGGCACGCGGGTGGGCGTGCGCATCTCCGACGAACAGCTCAACGCTGCCGTGCAAAGAATCGCCGCGCAAAACCGCATGAGCCTGGACCAGTTTCGACAGGCTTTGGAGGAGCGCGGCCAATCCTACAACGAGATGCGCGAGCAACTTCGCCGGGAGATGATCATCCAGCGCGTTCAGGCGGGCAATGTGAACCAGCGCATCCAGATCACTGAACAGGAGGTCGACAACTTTCTGGCGACCCAGGAGGGGCAGAAGCTCAGCCAGCCGGAATACCGCATTCTGCACGCGCTGTTGCCCGTATCGCCTGAAGCCAGCCCGGCCGAGGTGGACGCCGCCGAGGCGCGCGTCAACCAGGTGCTCAAGCGCATCCGCAGCGGTACGCCCTTCGATGTGGCTGTCAGCGGCAGCAGCGCCCCGTATGCGTTTACTGGCGGCGACCTGGGATGGCGAAAACTCGAAGATCTTCCCTCCCTGTTCAGTGATGTCGCGCCCGCTTTAAAGCCGGGCAGCACTGCGGATCCGATTCGCTCCGACAGCGGTTTCCATCTGATTTTTTTGGCGGATGCGCGGGGCGTGGATCGCATGGTGTCGCAAACCAAGGTGCGACATATCCTGATCAAGCCCTCCGAGATCATGACCGACGACGAGGCCAAAGCACTCGCGGATGAGTTGCGCCGCCGCGCGCTCGCCGGCGAAGAGTTCGGCAAGCTGGCCAGGGAATACTCCGAGGACATCGGCTCGGCCGCGGAGGGCGGCGAACTGGGCTGGACCAATCCGGGGCAGATGGTGCCGGAGTTCGAAGACGCGATGGCGAACACCGCCGAGGGCGAGGTATCGCAGCCCGTACGCACCCAGTTTGGCTGGCATATCCTGGAGGTAGAGGGCCGCCGCGAGGCCGACATGACCAACGAAGCAGTGCAGGCCAAAGCCATGAACTATCTGCATGAGCGCAAGTACCAGGAAGAGCTGGACGCCTGGCTGCGCCAGATTCGCGACGAAGCCTTCGTCGATATCAAATAGGCGCTCGCGGTGCCGGTTCCCCGCATAGCCATCACTACCGGCGAGCCGGCAGGCATCGGCCCGGACGTCACGCTGGCAGCGGCCATGCAGCCCTGGGAGGCGGAACTGGTTGCAATCGGCGATATCGACCTGCTCCGAGAGCGCGCCGCCAGCCTCGGCCTGCCCGTGCAACTGGCGATTTTCCCCGACGATGGACGGGACGACGATGCCGCCCGGGCACACCAGCCGGGCAAGCTGCGCGTATTGCAGGTGCCAGTCGCAGCCACCGTGCAGCCCGGAGTATTGAACGCCGCGAACGCCGCCTACGTACTGGCAACGCTGCGACAGGCCATTGACGGCTGTATGCAGGGCCGCTTCCAGGCGATGGTGACCGCGCCCGTGCAAAAATCCGTGATCAATGACGCCGGCATTCCGTTCATCGGCCACACGGAGTTTCTCGCTGCCGCTACGGGTGCGCCCCAGGTAGTGATGATGCTGGCGACGGAGGAACTGCGCGTGGCGCTCGCCACCACACATCTGGCGCTGCGCGATGTGCCTGCCGCCATCACACCGGAGCTGCTGCTGTCAACGCTGCGCATCCTGCAGCATGACCTGCAAACCCATTTCGGCATAGCCCGGCCGCGCATCGCGGTGCTGGGCCTGAACCCGCACGCCGGTGAGGGTGGCCACATGGGTCACGAAGAAATCGACACGCTGATACCGGTGCTGACGCAGTTACGCGCCGAGGGCCTGCAGTTGCAGGGACCCCTGCCCGCTGATACCGCATTCAACCCGAAGGTTCTGGACAATTGCGACGCGGTGTTCGCCATGTATCACGATCAGGGCCTGCCGGTGCTGAAATTCTCGGGCTTCGGTCGGGCGATCAATATCACTCTTGGCCTGCCCTTCATCCGCACGTCGGTGGATCATGGCACCGCACTGGATCTGGCGGGCAGCGGTGAGGCAGACCCCGGCAGCATGCAGCAGGCTATTTCAGTCGCCGTGGATATGGCCATGCAACGCCAGGCCGCTGCCTGAAAACAGGCTCAGGCCTTGAGATTCTGTTTACTGAGTTTTTCTTGGTGTTCCTGCAGACCCTGACGTTGAGCCTGTGAGATTCTGAGCTGGTAGGCGTCTACCACTTCGACTGCATCGCCCTGCTGGAATATTCGACCATCTTCCAGCCAGATCACCCGGTTGCACAGGGATTTCACCTGGTCGGCCATGTGCGAGACAAACACGACTGTTTGATCGCCGGTAATGCGCTCCTTCATCGCCGCCTGCGCTTTCCCGCGAAACTGCGCATCGCCCACGCTCAAGACTTCATCCACCAGCAGGATATCCACATGGGTCATCAGTGCCGTGGTAAATCCCAGCCGCGCACGCATGCCCGCTGAATAGTTCTTCACGGGCAGTTCAAAAGAATCCTCCAGTTCAGAGAACGCCTTGATCTCTTCGAGAAACGCCGCCGCTTCCTTACGAGAAGAACCCTGCAGCATTGCCGCCAGCAGCGCATTATCACGCCCCGACAGCTCATCCCTGAACCCCAGACCCAGCGTCAGCAAAGACGCCGTCTTTCCTGGCGCGATCCTGATTTCACCCGAATTCGGCGCAAGGATACCCGCCATGATGCGCAGCATTGTCGTCTTACCCACCCCGTTGCGCCCTATGATACCCAGGGTCTCGCCCTCATATACCTTCAGCGACACCTCGTTCAGCACATGATGCTGCCCATGGTCGTAGGTTCTGCGAGCGGAATGGAAGCTCAGCGATACATCACGCAACTCCATCATCAACTTGTGATTCTCTGCGCTCATGCAGTCAGCGCCTTCAACGCGAGGTACTGGCTGTTGCGGCGCATCGCCCACACGATCAGCCACAACAGAATCCCAAAACCGATTCCTATGGCCAGCAAATGCAGCATATCCGGTGGCCTGCCATACATCAGCACCTGTCGATAGGCATCGAACATAAACGCCAGTGGATTGACTGCCAGTACCATCGCGGTTTTGTCGGGATCGCCCAGATCTCGCACATCCCAGAAAATTCCCGAGGTGAACATGATAAATATCATCCCCAGGGATATGAGTGGTGAGAAGTCGCGCACGATACAGACCAGCGTGGCGCCGAGAAAGGCACACGCTAGAATCATGATATAATTCACAAGGACAATCGGCACCAGGTATAGCCAGATACCCGTAACCGGGTAGGCGCCGAATATCAGCACGCCAAACAACAGCGCGAAAACCGCCACCTGTTTGTAAAGACCTTCCTGTACCGATGCCAGCGGAAACAGGGTTTTCGGCACATTCACCTTTCCTACCAGACCCTTGCCAGCGACGATGCTGTTGGAAGCCTGTGTCACTGATTTGGCAAACCAGGTGTAGGCCAGCTTCCCGGTCATCAGAAAGTACAGAAAGTCGGGCTGGGGGTTCGAGAGAATCACGCTGAATACTACGTACAGCACGGCAACGTATAGCAATGGCTCCAGCACCCACCAGACGTAGCCGAGAAAAAACCGGGTGGCGTCTGCACGAAGCGCCATGCGCGCCATGACATCGGCCAGGCGATAGAACTGAAGAAATGGCATCGTGTGACGATCTGCATTATTACTATTGAAGGCCGCTGAGTGTACCAAAAACCGCCGTGGAGGAACCACCGGCGGTATAAATACCATTGCCAGCGGTTACAATGGCGCCATGATCACGCCTCCCGCCACACATCGCGCGCGCAAACGCTTCGGCCAGAACTTCCTCACCGATGATGCTGTCATCGAGCGTATCGCCGCGGCCGTTGGCGCGGACGCCGATGAGCACTTGGTGGAGATCGGTCCGGGACAGGGCGCGCTGACCGGCGCGCTCCTGGACAGCGGCTGCCACCTCGACGTGATTGAACTGGACCGCGACCTGATTGCCGGACTGCTCGCGGCGTTCGTGCGCAATCCGCGCTTCACGTTACACCAGGGCGATGCGCTGCAGTTTGATTTTGAATCCCTGGGTGAAAAGCACACCCGCCTGCGCGTGGTCGGCAACCTGCCCTACAACATTTCAACGCCCCTGATCTTCAGGCTGCTGGAGCATGCAGGGCGAATACGCGACATGCACTTCATGTTGCAACGCGAGGTCGTGGAACGGCTCGCGGCGAAGCCGGGCAGCAAACTCTGGGGTCGCCTGGGCATCATGGCGCAATACGCCTGCCGCGTGGAACACCTGTTCGATGTGCCCCCCAGCGCCTTTCGTCCAGCTCCGAAAGTGTGGTCTTCCGTCGTGCGCCTCACACCCTATCGCACATCGCCCTGGCCCGAGTGCAATACGCAGTCCCTGCGTGAGATCGTGCGTTGCGCCTTCGCCCAACGGCGTAAAACCTTGCGCAACAACCTCAAAGCCATTATAGATACCGCTCAACTGGAGGCGCTGGGTATTGACCCGGGCGCGCGTGCGGAAACCCTGAAACTGACGCAATTCATCGAGATCGCAAACACCATTCATGAATAAGGTACCGTTCGACCCATCGCAGGTGACCGTGCAGGTCATTACCGCCTACCTTGCGGAACACTCGCAGCCCGAAGCGGGCCAGTACAACTTCGCCTACACCATCACCGTGGCCAATCATTCGCATTTACCGGTGCAGTTGCTTTCCCGGCACTGGTTGATTACCGATGCCGACAACGACGTACAGGAAGTACACGGCGAAGGCGTGGTGGGCGAACAACCGGTGATTGCCGCCGGCGAATCCTTTCGCTATACCAGCGGGGCAACGCTGGCAACGCCCGTGGGCTACATGGAAGGCGAATACTTCATGGTGGTGCGCGACCCGATCGATATCGACCCCGGCGACCTGCCGATCTTCGAGGTGCCCATTCCGCCCTTTTCCCTGCACACCCCCACAGCGCTCAATTAAGGGCGCTGTGTTGTGGCAACCTACGCCGTCGGGGATATACAGGGCTGCCTGCAGCCGCTGAAACGCCTGCTCGATGCCGTAAACTTTGACCCCGCCTGCGACGTTCTCTGGTCTGTTGGCGACGCGGTCAACCGCGGCCCGAAGTGCCTGAAGACCCTGCGCTTTCTATACAGCATGCGCGCCAACCTGGTCATGGTGCTGGGCAACCACGATCTGCACCTTCTGGCTGTCGCGGCCGGCGTGCGGCCGGCCAGCCCGTCGGACACCTTCGACAAGATACTGCAGGCGCCGGACAGGGAAGAATTGCTGAACTGGCTGCTCTATCGGCCGCTCATCCACAACCAGTGGGGCCACACCCTGGTGCACGCGGGTATTCCCCCGCAATGGACGCTGGAGGAGGCTATCGGCTACGCCCGGGAGGTGGAGACGGCATTGCGCAGCCCGAAATGCGCCGAGTTTCTGGGCAGCATGTACGGCAACGAACCCGCGATCTGGTCGGACGATCTCACCGGCATGCCGCGGCTGCGGGTGATCACCAACTACCTCACACGCATGCGCTACTGCACCCGTAACGGCCTGCTGGACCTGGAAAGCAAGGGCGCGAGTCCGACACCGGGTGTACCGAACATCGGCAACAAGAAAGTGTCCGCCTGGTTCAGCCACAGCAATCGCAAAACCCGGGACGAGCGGATTATCTTCGGCCACTGGGCATCGCTGCAGGGCCAGACCGACACACCCAACGCCATCGGCCTGGACACCGGTTGCGTGTGGGACGGGGCACTGTCGCTGTACAACCTCGACACGGGAGCCCGGACGCGCTGCGAGTGTCGCAGCGGCCGCTGCCGCAACGCCCGACCATGACGGCGGTCCGCACAGCCGATACACTGCGCGCATGAAAACCTACCTCGTCGGCGGCGCCGTCCGCGACTCGCTGCTGCACTACCCGGTATCGGAACGCGACTGGGTGGTGGTGGGCGCAACACCCCGGGATTTGCTGGATCTGGGCTACAAACAGGTGGGACGGGATTTCCCCGTGTTCCTGCATCCCGAGAACGGCGAAGAGTATGCGCTGGCGCGCACCGAGCGCAAGCAGGGGCACGGCTATACCGGCTTCGTGGTGCACTGCGAGCCCTCGGTCACGCTGGAGCAGGATCTGCTGCGACGCGACCTGACCATCAACGCCATGGCGCAGGACACCGACGGCACCATCATCGACCCGCATGGCGGCCAGCGCGATCTCGACGCGCGCCTGCTGCGCCACGTGTCCGACGCCTTCGTGGAAGACCCCCTGCGGGTGCTGCGCACCGCCCGTTTCGCCGCACGCTATGCGCATCTGGGCTTTCGCGTTGCCGATGAAACCCTGGCGCTGATGCGCGCCATCGTCGCTGCGAATGAACTCTCCCACCTGGCGGCCGAACGCGTCTGGACGGAAATGGAGCGGGCGTTGCGGGAACGCGACCCGCAGGTGTTTGTGCAGGTGTTGCGCGATTGCGGGGCGCTCAAGGCGCTGCTGCCAGAAGTAGACGCGCTGTTCGGTGTGCCGCAATCGCCCGAGCACCACCCCGAAATCGACACCGGCGCGCATTTACTGCTGGCGCTGCAACAGGCCGCGGCGCTAAACGCCGACAGCGACGTGTGTTTCGCCGTGCTCCTGCACGACCTGGGCAAGGGCGCCACGCCACCCGAGGAGCTGCCGCGCCATATCGCCCACGAGCAACGGGGCCTGAGGCTGGTAGAGAACGTATGCCGGCGGCTGCGCGTGCCAACCCGCGTCCGGGAACTGGCGCTGGCGGTATGCCGCGGGCACCTGCTGTGCCACACCGCGATGGAACTGCGTGGCGCGACCCTGCTCAAATTACTCAACAGCACCGACGCGCTGCGCCGGCCGGAGCGCTTCGAGGCATTCCTCATCGCTTGCGAGGCAGACGCCCGCGGCCGACTCGGGCGTGAGACGCGACCCTACCCCCAGGCGGATTACCTGCGCCGCGCGCTGGCGGAGGCACAGGCGGTAAGCGCCGCGCAATTTGCCGCTGAGGGCCTCAGCGGAAAGCCGCTGGGCGACGCCATCAACCGCGAGCGCACACGGCGGCTGGAGGCCCTGAGACGGGCCTAATCGGGGCGGGAGATGACCCGCCCGCGCCAACTGAACGCCACCGGGAAGAGGGTCTGGCCGGGCCGGGTGTACCCCTCCCACAGTTCAGCGTAACGCACGCCCAGGGTGGGATGCCGCTCATCGGGCGCCAGTTCGGCCAGCGGCCGCAACACAAACGCGTTATCGACGATTTCCTCCCGCGGGAGGGTCATCGCCGAAAGTGCCCACCTCCCGGTCGTAGGTGAGAATGTCGATATCCAGTCGGCGTGATTCGAAGCGGGTGGCATCGGGCGCCCGGCCGTGCGATATCTCCAGCTCGCGCAGGGTTTCCGCGAGCCGGGCAAGCGGCATGCGGGTTTCCACCCGCACCACGAGATTCAGAAACGGCGCGCCCTCAAAGCCGATGGCGGCGCTGTCGTACACCGAGGACAGCCCCAGTTCGCCAAACAGGGCATGCAGGGCATCGAGGCCGGCGGTGATATAGCGCTCGCGCTCTATATTGCTGCCAAGGCCGAGATACACCCTCGCCATCAGGCCCGCGCGCCCCGTTCGATCACCACGCCCACGCTGCGCGCCTGCGGCACCGCACCGGGCTTGGCCAGCGTCAGACGCAGCCATGGCAGCGCAAACTCCTCGCGCAGCAGCGTCGCGAGTTGTTCCGCCAGCGTCTCGATCAACTGGTACTCGCTCGCCCGCACGAAGTGAATCACGCGCGCGGACACCGCGGAATAATCCAGGGCCTGGCCGATCGCATCGCTGGCCGCGGCGCGCCGGTTGTCCCAGCCCATCTCCAGATCCAGCACCAGGGTCTGGCGCATCTGGCGCTCCCACGGGTGAATCCCGATCACCGCATCGACCCGCAGGCCGCTGATATACACGGTATCCACTCAGGCAGCGCCATCCAGCGGCGACAACTCTTCCATCGGCCAGCGTGGTCGCACGCGCGTCTCGTCGCCGTCGCGCTGTCCCGCCAAGAGACGTTGCGCGCCGGCATAGGCGATCATGGCGCCGTTGTCCGTGCAGAATTTTGGCGCGGGATAAAACACTCGCGCCGCGTCCGCCGCCAGGGCTGTCTCCAGGGACTGGCGCAAATTGGTATTGGCGCTCACGCCACCGGCAATCACCAGGGATTTCAGCCCCTCCTGCTTCAGCGCGCGCCGGCACTTGATCACCAGCGTGGCGACCACCGCCTCCTCGAACGCGCGGGCGATATCGCAGCGATCCTGCTCGGTGAGCCCGGTTTGCTCACGGCAGGCGTTAACCGTATTCAGTGTGTAGGTCTTGAGGCCGCTGAAACTGAAATCCAGCCCCGGTCGATTCACCATGGGCCGGGGAAAGTCGAAGCGCTGCGGATCGCCAGCCAGCGCCAGGCGCGCGATGTGCGGCCCACCGGGATAGGGCAGGCCGAGCATCTTGGCCGCCTTGTCAAACGCCTCGCCGGCGGCATCGTCGAGCGACTCCCCGAGCATGCGGTAGCGGCCGATGGCATCCACGCGCACCAGCTGCGTGTGTCCGCCGGACACCAGCAGCGCGACAAACGGAAACGCCGGCGCGGTGTCCTCCAGCATGGGCGCCAGCAGATGGCCCTCCATGTGGTGCACCCCCAGCGCGGGCACTCCCCAGCCCCAGGCGAGCGCCCGGGCGAGCGTGGCGCCCACCATCAGCGCCCCCAACAGGCCGGGTCCGGCGGTGTAGGCCACGCCGTCAATATCGGTAGCGTCACAGCCGGCGCGCTGCAGCACCTCCTGAACCAGCGGCAGGGTTTTGCGCACGTGGTCTCGCGAGGCCAGTTCCGGCACCACGCCGCCGTACTCCACATGCACGTCCACCTGGCTGTAAAGCGCGTGCGCCAGCAGGCCGCGGGCGGTGTCGTAGAGCGCGACACCCGTCTCGTCGCAGGAGGTTTCTATACCCAGGATCAACATGGCACTACCTTGCGGCAAAAGCTGCGAATGATACCCGCCGCCGGGGCGTTCAAACCAGAAGGCGACGGCCAAAATTAACACTTTGCGGGCCTTTGCAAAACCGCAGCCGACAGTTTAGAATGCGCGCCCTTTACAGACTGTACGGCCAACGCCCGGGCGCGCCACACAGCTTCCTATGCAATATGAGGTAAGGACTGAATGCCTTCAATCAAGATCAAGGAAAACGAGCCCTTCGACGTGGCCCTGCGCCGCTTCAAGCGCTCCTGCGAAAAAGCCGGCATCCTGGCGGAAGTTCGCAAGCGTGAGCACTATGAAAAGCCCACCACGGTGCGCAAGCGCGCAGGCGCAGCAGCCGTCAAGCGTCACCTGAAGAAGCTGGCTCGCGAAAACCGCAAGCGCGTGCGTCTGTACTAGATCGTACGCAACCCAGACACGCACTACCCCCTAATGAGCGAAGAGTCCCTGGTCAGCACCATCAAGGCGGAGCAGAAAGCCGCCATGAAAGCCCGGGACAAGCAACGCACAGCCACCCTCAGGCTGATTCTTTCCGAATTCAAACGCATCGAAGTGGATGAGCGCATCGACGTCGACGATGCCCGCGCCCTGGTGGTGCTCGATAAAATGATCAAGCAGCGCCGCGACTCCGCCGAACAGTACACCAATGCGGGCCGAGCGGAGCTGGCGGAGCAGGAGAATTCCGAAATCGCCGTGATTCAGGAATTTCTCCCCGCGCAGCTCAGTGAGGCCGAAATCGACAGCATGATTACCGACGCGCTGGCCGCTGCCGACGCCAGCGGCATGGCGGCCATGGGCGCGGTCATGGCGCAACTCAAGCCAAAGCTGCAGGGCCGCGCCGACATGGGCGCCGTGAGCCAGCGGGTCAAAGCGCGCCTGCAGGGCTGAACCGCCCCTCCCATCGCGCTTCTTGCGCGGCACCTGGACTCAACGACTCAACGCCCAATGCACCGGGCGCGAGACCATCGGCGCTCGCGCAGGGTATTCCCGTCGCGCAATATCCGGCGGCGGCAAATAGCGCTAGACTAGCCGGCTCTGCCACGCTGGATACCCATGCCCGGACGCATACCGCAAGCCTTTCTCGATACCCTGCTGGACCGCGTCGACATTGTCGAGGTGATAGACCGGCGCGTTAAGCTGAAAAAGACCGGCAAGAACTACAGCGCCCGCTGCCCCTTCCACGACGAGAAAACCCCATCTTTCAGCGTCAACCCGGACAAACAGTTCTACTACTGCTTCGGCTGCGGGGCCGGCGGCAATGCGATCGGCTTCATCATGGAGTACGACAACCTCGAGTTTCCGCAGGCGGTGGAAAACCTGGCCAGCACTGCCGGACTCGAGGTGCCGCGCGAGACCAGCGCCGACGGCCGCAATGTGCGCCAGGAACAGGACGCCGCGAAGCCCCTGTACGCGTTGCTGGCGCAGGTGTCGCAGTATTACCAGCAGCAGCTGAGGCGACACCCGGCGCGTGAATCGGTGGTGCGCTACCTGAAGGCCCGCGGCCTGAGCGGCGAGATCGCGAGGGATTTCCAGATTGGCTTTGCGCCGCCGGGCTGGGACAACCTGCTGAAGCACTTCGGTGAGAACGAGGCGCAACGCGAGCTGCTGCTGAAAACGGGCATGCTGGTGAAAAACGAGAAAGGCCGGCTGTACGATCGCTTCCGCGAGCGCGTGATGTTTCCCATACGTGACCGGCGCGGACGTGTTATCGCCTTTGGCGGTCGTGTCCTCGGTGACGACAAGCCCAAGTACCTGAATTCCCCGGAAACCAGTATTTTCCAGAAGGGCCGGGAGCTGTACGGGCTTTACGAGGCACGCCAGCAGAATCGCCACCTGGAGCGCATCCTGGTGGTGGAGGGCTACATGGATGTCATCGCCCTGGCCCAGCACGGCATCGCCTACGCCACAGCCACGCTCGGCACGGCCACCAGCCGCACACACCTGGAGCGCATTTACCGGCTGTGCCCGGAGGTGGTGTTCTGCTTTGACGGCGACGAAGCGGGCCGCAAGGCGGCTTTTCGCGCGCTGGAGGCGGCCCTGCCGAGCATGGAAGACGGCCGCCAGGCGCGTTTTCTGTTCCTCCCGGAGGGACAGGACCCGGATGACGCCGTGCGCGCGGGTGGCAAACCGGGTTTTGAAACCTTGCTCGCCGGCGCAGTGCCGCTGGAAACCTTCCTCTTCGACTCTGTGGCGCAGGGGCTGGACATGGGCAGCCTCGACGGGCGCGCGCGCATGAGCAAGCTCGCCCTGCCCTATATTCGCCAGCTTCCGGAGGGCGTGTTCCGACAGCTCATGTACCAGTCGCTGGCCCAGCGCACCGGGCTGGAATTGAGCAGCCTGCTGCAGCTGGAGGTGCCGCCGGCGCCCGCAACCCCCTGGGATGAGGCGTCGCCGCAGGAGGACTCGCCGCCGCCGGATTTCAGCGACCACGCGCCCCCGCCGGGCGACGCGAGTGCGCCGCCCCGGCGCATGCCACAGGGCGGCCAACCCACGGGCTACGCCAACCTGGCGCAAAAAGTCATCGCCCTGCTGCTGCACCGCCCCGACATTGGCCGGCTTACCGAGCCGGCTACGCTGCGCGAGCTGCAGGGCGACGACACGCAACTGCTGCGCGAGCTGCTGGAACTGCTCCACCTGCGCCCGGAATCCAGTACCGCGATGCTGCTGGGCCACTGGTACGGCACACCCGAGGGCGCCCTGTTGAACCGCCTGGCGGGGCAGGAGCGCCTGATCCCCACCACCGGCATCGAGCAGGAGTTCATCGATACGCTCACGGCCCTGGTGCGCGACCTCCCCCACCGATCAAAGTTGGCTGCTCAGGTCGACAAATTGAAAGTCACCAACTACGCTGAAGTCAGCGAATTGGAGAAGCAACGCCTGAGGGAACTGCTGCAGGAGAAAGTGCAGCGGGACGCCCAGCGCAGCAAACCCAGGCGATAAGGCGGGCGCGGCGGAGACTCCCGCGCCGAAAGGTCGGGTAACCGTTCCCGTCGGTTGATTTAGTCTGCTTGCAACCCCATGGATAACAGAGCGAATTTTTGCTCGTCAGCCGGGTCTAACTGCGCGGTAGGGCGGCACATTTTGCGTAATTGTTGTGGGGTGCCCGTGCTTTTCCGGTTATAATCGCCGGCTAATTTTTTTCCGCAGATTCCAGACTCTCTGAAGGTGTCAGCTTAATGACAGACGTGAAACAGCAATCCCGCCTCAAGGATCTTATCGCCCGCGGCAAGGACCAGGGCTACCTGACCTACGCCGAGGTGAACGACCACCTGCCCCAGGACATTTCCGACCCTGACCAGGTGGAAGACATCATTCAGATGATCAACGATCTTGGCATCCAGGTGTTCGAATCCGCACCGGATGCAGATGAGCTGCTGATGACGGAGGGTGATTCCTCCGCCGACGACATCGCCGCCGCCGAGGCTGCCGCCGCGCTGGCAGCGGTGGAGACCGAAGCGGGTCGCACCACCGATCCGGTGCGCATGTACATGCGCGAAATGGGCACCGTGGAACTGCTCACCCGGGAAGGCGAGATCGTGATCGCCAAGCGCATCGAGGAAGGCATCCGCGAGATGCTGGCCGCGCTCGCCATGTACCCCGGGGCAGTGAAATCGGTGCTCGACGAGTATGACCTGGTGGCCAAGGAAGAGCGCCGCCTGGGTGACATCATCGTGGGCTATCTCGATCCCACCGAGCACGTGCCCAGCGCGTCGGAAGTCGCCGAGAATGCGCCCGCGAACGACAGTGACGACGACGATGAAACCGACAGCGGCCCGGACCCGGTGGAAGCGAAGAAACGCTTCACCGCACTGAAGCGCCAGTACAACAAGACCGAGAAGGCCATCGCCGCCAAAGGGCGCCAGAACGCCAACTCGGTGAAGGAAATGGAAAAGCTGGGCGAACTGTTCAAGTACTTCAAACTCACCCCGCGCGTTGCAGATCCGCTTACCGACACCCCGCGCAACCTGCTCATGGCCATTCGTGACCAGGAGCGGGAGATTATGCGTATTGCCGTAAAAAACTGCGGCATGCCGCGCAAGGAGTTTATCGCCTCGTTCCAGGGCAGTGAAGCCGACGTGCGCTGGGTAGGTCGTCACACCCGCAAGAAGGATTACGGCAGCAAACTGGCCGCCGAGAAAGAAACCATCCAGCGGCTGCAGCGGCGTATCCAGAGCGTTGAGGAAAAGAGCGGCCTGACGGTAGGCGAGATCAAGGAAATCAACCGCCGCATGTCCATGGGCGAGGCCCGCGCGCGCCGCGCCAAGAAAGAAATGGTGGAAGCCAACCTCAGGCTGGTGATCTCCATTGCCAAGAAGTACACCAACCGCGGCCTGCAGTTCCTGGACCTGATCCAGGAGGGCAATATCGGCCTGATGAAGGCGGTAGACAAGTTCGAATATCGCCGCGGCTACAAGTTCTCCACCTACGCCACCTGGTGGATACGCCAGGCGATTACCCGCTCTATCGCCGACCAGGCGCGCACCATCCGAATTCCGGTGCACATGATTGAAACCATCAACAAGCTCAACCGCATCTCGCGCCAGATGCTGCAGGAGATGGGCCGCGAGCCCACGCCGGAAGAACTTGGCGAGCGCATGGATATGCCGGAAGACAAAGTGCGCAAGGTGTTGAAGATCGCCAAGGAGCCGATCTCCATGGAAACGCCTATCGGCGATGAC
This sequence comes from Halioglobus sp., assembly GCA_041396005.1. Classification (GTDB taxonomy): domain Bacteria; phylum Pseudomonadota; class Gammaproteobacteria; order Pseudomonadales; family Halieaceae; genus Marimicrobium. The sequence continues at coordinate 30,722 of JAWKZK010000016.1, read as the reverse complement.
GAAGATTCACATCTGGGCGACTTCATTGAAGACAACACCATCCACTCACCAGTGGATGCGGCAACCGGCCAGGGCCTGCAGGAAGCCACCAAGGAAGTGCTCGCCGGGCTTACGGCGCGCGAGGCGAAAGTACTGCGCATGCGTTTCGGTATCGATATGAATACCGATCACACCCTGGAGGAAGTAGGCAAGCAGTTCGACGTGACCCGTGAGCGCATCCGGCAGATAGAAGCCAAGGCGCTGCGCAAACTGCGTCATCCCACGCGCTCCGATTACCTGCGCAGCTTCCTCGACGAGTAAGCCGGGGGGCTGTTCTACCGCCCTGCCGTACCTACCCCTCACAATCCCCGCCGACGCGGGGATTTTTTCAAGGGGCGAGATGACAACCGCGAGACGTCCTGACATGCTCAGCGCCAACGGTGGGCAGCCGCGCGTCGATTGACTACACTGGTGTCTCAACCAATAAAATCCAACGAGACATCCGCATGCCGTCACTTTCTTTCTCCATTGCCGGGCATCTGCGACTGGCCAGCCAGTTGCTCATCTCCGCTTTGCTATTCAGCGCACCGCTTCACGCCGAGGAAGCCCCCGCGGATTATTCGCCGCCGGTGATCAACGATCACCCGCGCGAGGTGTTCTGGGGCGACACGCACCTGCACACCAACCAGTCGCCCGACGCGTTCACATTCGGCAACCGCGGCATCACACCGGAAGACGCCTACCGTTTCGCTCGCGGGGAAACGGTCGTGTCGCAAACCGGCGTGCGCGCCAGGCTCTCGCGGCCGCTGGATTTCCTCATGGTGTCCGACCATGCGGAATTCATGGGAATTTTCCCCAAGGTGTTCAACCGCTCCGCCGACATCATCGATACACCACTGGGCAAGCGCTGGTGGGGGCATGTGGAAGCCGGGAGGCCGGAACTGGTGCTGCTGGAGTTCGGCATGATGTCCATGGGCGCCGAAAACCATAATCCTGAAGATCTCCTGCGCATGGACGACACGCTCACGCCGGAGTTTCTCGCGGGGCTAAAGGACGTGGTAGTGCCCGACGCAGTGCGCGAATCCGTGTGGCACCAGGTCGGCGCGGTGGCCGACGCCTACAATGAGCCGGGGCGCTTCACCACCTTCATCGGCTACGAGTGGACCTCCATGCCCGAGGGCGACAACCTGCACCGCAATGTGCTGTTCCGCGACGGCGCCGACAGGACCAACCGGATCGTTCCCTTTTCCTCCATGGACAGCGGCGACCCGGAAGATCTCTGGGCGTTTCTCGCGAACTACGAGGCGAGCACCGGCGGCAGCGTGCTGGCTATCCCGCACAACGGCAACGTGAGCAACGGCCTGATGTTCGCCGAGACCACGCTGGCGGGCGAACCCCTGAGCCGCGACTACGCCGAGCGCCGCAGCCGCTGGGAACCCGTTGTGGAAGTTACCCAGATCAAGGGCGACGGCGAGACTCACCCGTTTCTCTCGCCCAACGACGAGTTCGCCGATTACGAAACCTGGGACAAAAGCAACCTCTCGTTGAACAAGGCGAAGGAGCAGTGGCAACTTGAGTTCGAGTACGCGCGCTCAGCGCTGAAAAACGGCCTGGCGCTGGAGCAGCAGCTGGGAGCGAACCCGTTCGAATTCGGCATGATCGGCAGTACCGATTCCCACACCAGCCTCGCTACCGGCGACGAAGACAACTTTTTCGGCAAGATGAGCTCCGCCGAGCCCGCGCCCGGGCGCGGCGAGAAAGATTTCTTCCCGGTGGAAACTGACAACAGCATCACGCTGCAACAGTGGGAAACCCTGGCCGCGGGCTATGCGGCGGTGTGGGCAAAAGAAAATACCCGCGAGGCCCTGTTCGACGCGCTGCGCGCGCGCGAAACCTACGCCACCACCGGCCCGCGCATGGTCGTGCGCTTTTTCGGCGGCTGGGCGTTCGTAGAGGGTGACGAACTGCGCGCCAACGTCGCCAGCCACGGATACCGGCACGGGGTACCGATGGGCAGCCACCTGCCCGCCGCCAGCGGCAAGGCGCCGAGCTTCCTGGTGTCTGCCCTGAAAGATCCGGAAGGAGCCAATCTCGATCGTATCCAGATCATCAAAGGCTGGGTCGACGACAAGGGCGAAACGCACGAGGAGGTGTACAACGTTGCCGCTTCGGATGGGCGCAGCATTCGGCGCAACCGCGTGAAGCCGGTGGGCAATACGGTAGACGTTGCCGGAGCCACCTATCGCAACAGCATCGGCGATGCGATGCTCGCGGCCGTGTGGACAGACCCCGATTTCGACCCGCAACAGCGCGCGTTCTACTATGCCCGCGTACTCGAGATTCCCACGCCGCGCTGGACCACCTACGACGCAGCCGTGTTCGGTGATGCGCTGCCGCAGGACGTAACGCCCCACGGGCAGGAGCGCGCATACACCTCACCCATCTGGTATCGACCGCAGTAATGGAAAAAATCATCTACCTGACCTTCCCGGAATCCGGCTTTGACGGCGCGGCGTACCGCGACCGGCTGCTGTCGCAAGTGTGCCCACAACTCCTGGCGGTGAGAGGCCTGCGCGGGCTGACGGTCGAAGTCAACGATCTGCTGGCCGATATGCCCCGCCCGATGCTACTGCTGGGCGATGGCGAAGCGCTCGGTGCGGCGGTGTCTGTCTGGATGGACAGCCTCGACGACCGCGCAGAGATCGAACAGGCACTGACTGCGCAGGGTGAGGGTCTGCAGGGCTACCTGGTCACGGAATCGGTGCCGCAGGCCTGCCCGGATCGCGACTGGCCGGATGGCGCACGCAGCCCCGGTGTCACGCATTTCACCTGGTTCGAGAAAGCGCCGCAGATCAGCGAAGAAGCGTTTTTCCACCACTGGTTTGACGTGCACACGCCGTTTTCGTTCGAGCTGCACCCGCTGCGCTGCGAATATATTCGCAATGCGGTGGCGCGTTCCCTGACCCCCAACGCGCCGCCGGTGCGCGCGATTGTCGGCGAGCGATTTCCCGAGCTGCGCGACTACACCGATCCGAAACGATTGTTCGGCAGTGCTGACGTGCTGGCGAAGAGCGCGGCCGAAGCCGGCGATTTCAGCGACCCGAACGCGCTCCACTCGCTACCTCTCTCGCAATACATTATTCGCTCGACGTAAGCCGGGCTGCCGCGCTCCCGCAGGCTCGCTGAACCCAAATCAGGTACACATTATGAAACGATGGAATGGCTGGGGCGACGATGACAACGCGCTGGACTATACGCTCAGTGACCATGCACTGCGCTACCTGGAAAGCCTGATCGGCAAGGCCACGGCACTGCCGGACGCCAGCCTCGAGCAGGTCCTGGCAACGGTTCCTCCCTCCAGGCTCGAGCCACACGATCTCTACACCCTGGACGCCGAGGCCCGCCTGAGACACGCCCGGGGCCAGAGCCTGCCCGACTGGCTGGCGATGCGCAGCGGAGAGTTCGGGGCATTCCCCGACGCCGTGGCCTTCCCGCAGAGCAATGAAGACGTACAGGCCCTGCTCCAGCTTGCCGCGACACGCGGCATCGACGTCATTCCCTACGGTGGCGGGAGTTCGGTGGTGGGTCACATCAATCCGCAGGATAACGGCCGGCCGGTGCTTACCATCGACATGACGCGGATGAACGGGCTGCTCAACCTGGACCACCTGAGCCAGCTCGCCACCTTCGGCGCCGGCGCTACCGGGCCACAGATAGAGTCGCGACTCGCGGAACAGGGCTACACGCTGGGGCACTACCCGCAGTCCTGGGAACTCTCGACGATCGGCGGCTGGGTAGCCAGCCGGTCTAGCGGGCAGCAGTCCCTGCGTTACGGACGCATCGAGCAGATGTTCGCGGGTGGTCGCATCGAGACCCTGAAAGGCACGCTCGACATCCCCACCTTCCCGGCCACATCGGCGGGGCCCGATCTGCGCGAGTTTTTCCTCGGCACGGAGGGCCGCCTGGGCATCATTACCGAGGTCAAGGCGCGGGTGACGCCACTGCCTGAACATGAATCCTTTCACGTGCTTTTTTTCCCCAACTGGGAAGCGGGGCTGGCCGCGGTGCGCGAGATGATCCAGGGCAAACTGCAGCTGTCGATGATGCGCCTGAGCAATGCCATCGAAACCTTCACCCAGTTGAAGCTGGCCGGCAGTCCGGGCGTTGTCGCACTGCTGGAGAAATTTCTCAGCCTGCGCGGCGCAGGCGCAGACAAGGTGATGTTCACCTTCGGTGTAACCGGCTCCAAAGCGCAGTGCAAATCCGCCCTGGCGCTCGCCCGCAACCTCGCCCGGCGACACGGCGGCGTGGGGGCGGGCCCGGCGCTGGGCAAAAAATGGGAACACAGCCGCTTCCGTACGCCCTACCTGCGCGACAAGCTGTGGGAGGCCGGTTACGCCGTGGACACAATGGAGACCGCGATCGACTGGTTGCGCGTCCCCGAGGCCGTTGACGGCATACAACGCAGCATCGCCAATGCCCTGCAGGACGCCGGCGAGCCCGTGCACGCCTTCACCCATCTTTCGCACCTGTACAGCCAGGGCTCCAGCATTTACGTGACCTACATATTCCGCTGTGGGGAGAGCTACGCCGAGACCCTGGCGCGCTGGGAAAAACTCAAGGCCGCCGGCGCAGAGGCCATCCTGAGTTACGGCGGCACGATCAGCCACCAACACGGTGTCGGCAGGGATCACGCAAAGTACCTGCCTGCCGAAAAAGGCGAGCTGGGCATCGCGGCAATCCAGGGGCTACTCGATGTGTTCGACACGCAGCAACAGATGAACCCGGGCAAGCTGCTGCCGAGCGCTAGCGCGAGCACTTCAGGGAGCTGACATGAGCGACACCGAGACGACATTCACCGACAGGCAGGCGTTGTGGGAGGCGCTGCGCCGCGGCGAGACCGATTGGGACCTGGTGATCGTCGGCGGCGGCGTGATCGGCGCCGGCATCCTGCGCGAGGCGGCGCGGCGCGGCCTCAAGGCACTGCTGGTTGAACAGCAGGATTTTGCCTGGGGCACGTCCAGCCGATCATCCAAGATGCTGCACGGCGGCCTGCGCTATATCAGCCAGGGGGCCATCGACCTGACGCGTGATTCCCTCCGGGAACGGGAGCGGTTGCTGCGCGAGGCGCCGGGGCTGGTGGAACGCATGGGCTATTACTTTACGCTCAGGAAATGGCGCTTCCCGGGCCGGCTTCCCTTCGGCATCCTGCTGTCGCTCTACGACCGGATGGCAGGGATCAGGAATCACCGCTTTTTCAGCAAGGAAGCGCTGCAGCAGCAGTTTGCCGGCATCGGCGGCGAAGGCCTGAACGGCGCAATGTACTACACCGATACCGTCACCGACGACGCACGGCTGGTGCTGAGAATACTGCAGGACGCGATCGAGCGCGGCGGCAAGGCCCTCAATTACGTGAAGGCACGCTCGTTGCTCAAGACAGGGGGCACGGTGTCAGGCGTGGTGCTGGCCAACAGTGAGAATGACGAACAGCTTGAGCTGCACTGCAAGGCGGTGATCAATGCCACCGGTGCCTGGGCGGACCGGCTGCGCAACGAGGTGAACCCGGAGACACGCATCCGGCCGCTGCGCGGCAGCCATATCGTGCTGCCCATGGCAAAGCTTCCGGTGAAGGATTGCCTCACCCTGTTCCACCCGGCGGACAAACGCCCGGTATTCATATTCCCCTGGGAAGGCACCACGGTAGTGGGCACCACGGATCTCGACCACGACCAGAACCTGGACGAAGAAGCGGTGATCAGCGAGCAGGAGCTGGATTACCTGTTCGAGGCCGTGCGCGCGCTGTTCCCACAACACGCGCTGACGCGCGAGGACATTATCTCAACCTGGTCGGGCGTGCGCCCGGTGATCGCTTCCGACAAGGGCCGCGACCCCTCGAAGGAGCGACGGGATCACGCCGTTTGGAGCGACAACGGACTGATCACCGTCAGTGGCGGCAAACTGACCACCTTCCGCCTGATCGCGCTGGACGCCATCAACGCCGCCGCGTCCGCGTTCGATCATTTCGACAACACGGAGCGTGACGACAGCGTGTTTATCACACCGGGCATCACTGCGGACGACCTCGACACCCCGGACAAGGACTGGGCCCGGCGCCTGATAGGCCGCTACGGCCACCACGCCCGGGACGTGCTCGCCACTGCGCCGGCGGACGAGCGAGCGCCAATCGCCACCACCGGATTCTGCCTGGCCGAATGCCGCTGGGCGGCGCGCAACGAGGCCGTGGTGCACCTCGACGACCTGCTGCTGCGGCGCACACGCCTCGGCGCGCTGCTAGAGCGCGGCGCAGAAGCCCTGTTCCCCGCGCTGCAAACGATCTGCGCACAGGAACTGCAGTGGGACGCGCAGCGCTGGGAAAACGAACTGGCCCGTTATCGCGATATCTGGGCGAAGTACTATTACCTGCCCACGGGGTAACGGAGCCCCACAAGAGCGATGGACAATAATAAGAAGTATGTACTGGCGATCGACAACGGCACGCAGAGCGTGCGTGCGCTGGTATTTGACCTGGCCGGGAACCTCGTTGCCAAGAGCAAGGTGGAACTGGAGCCGTATTTTTCCGACAAGCCGGGCTGGGCAGAACAACACGCAGACTATTTCTGGGACAACCTGTGCAAGGCCTGCAACGCGCTGTGGCCAATGCTGGATTTCCCCCGAAACGCCATCCAGTCGGTGGCGCTGACCACCCAGCGCGCCACCGTGGTGAACCTCGATGCACAGGGCCAGCCGCTGCGCCCCGCAATTATCTGGCTCGACCAGCGCCTGGAGCAAGACCTGCCAGGTATGGGCCTGTGGGGCGCACTGCTCAAACTCGCCGGCGAGGGCGAGACGGTACACTTCTTCCGCAGCCAGGCGGAAGCGCACTGGATCAAGAACCACCAGCCCGACATCTGGAAGAAGACCGCAAAGTACCTGCTTCTCTCCGGCTACCTGAGCTACCGGCTCACGGGCAAATACGTCGATTCGGTTGCCAGCCAGGTGGGCTACCTGCCCTTCGATTTCAAGCGCCACCGCTGGGCAGGCCCGTTGGACTGGAAGTGGCGGGCACTGCCCATCAAGCGCCACCAGCTTCCCGAACTGGTACCGGCGGGTTCACCGCTGGGCAGCATCAGCGCAGAAGCGGCCGCGCAAACGGGCATCCCCGAAGGTTTACCATTGATTTCCGCCGGCGCAGACAAAGCCTGCGAAGTGCTTGCCTCCGGCTGCCTCACGCCCGACACCGGCAGCCTGAGCTACGGCACCACGGCAACCTACAACAGCACCAACACGCGCTACATCGAGGCCATCCGGCATGTGCCGGCTTACCCGGCCGCCGTACCGAATGCCTACAACACCGAGACCATTGTGCAGCGCGGCTACTGGATGGTGAACTGGTTCAAGCGCGAGTTCGGCCTGCGTGAACAGCGCATTGCCGCGGAGCGCGGCGTGGAAGCCGAAACCCTGTTCGATGAACTCATCCGGCAGGTGCCGCCCGGCTGCATGGGCCTGACGGTACAGCCCTACTGGTCGCCGGGCGTGCGCATCCCCGGGCCGGACGCCAAAGGCGCGATCATCGGCTTCGGCGATGTGCACACGCGTGCGCATATCTACCGCGCGATTATCGAAGGGCTGACCTACGCGTTGCGCGAGGGTAAAGAGCGCCTGGAGAAGCGCAGCGGCCACACGATCACCACGCTGAAGGTGTCCGGCGGCGGTTCGCAGAGCGACGAGGCGATGCAGATCACGGCCGATATTTTCGGCATGCCCGTGGAGCGCCCACATACCTATGAAACCTCGGGTCTGGGCGCCGCCATCAACGCGGCGGTAGGGGTTGGGCTTTTTCCGGATTACGAGAGTGCGTTACAGGCCATGCTGCAGCCCGGCGAGCGCTTCACGCCCAATGCCGAACACGTGGCGATTTACAACCAACTCCACCGCGACGTGTACCTGAAGATGTATGACCGGCTGAGCCCGCTGTACCATTCCATTCGCGAGATTACCGGGTATCCGTATTGAGTGCAGTGCCGGGTCGCGGTGAAGCGGCCTGCAGGCGAGGCACGCACAGGCCACGCCATGCACTACCCCAACCACTACTGCTTTAATATAAAACCTGCCAAGGCCGCTAGATCAGCTTCGCCCAGGCCCATCTGAGGCGGCATGGGCACCGGCCCCCACTTACCGCTACCGCCCTGTCGAATGGAGGCAGCAAGCCTGGCCTGTGCATTTTCTTCACCGGCATAGCGCGCCGCAACGTCCTTGAAGCTGGGGCCCACCTTTTTCTGCTCGATCGCGTGACAGCCATAGCAGGCGTTGCGGTTCAGCAACTCCTGCACTTCCGCATCGCTCGCCACATCGTCTGCGGCTGCACCTGCCGCAGAGCCAGAAGCCCTCGCCGCAGTGGCCGAAGCGGCTTTTGCCGCCAGGGCAGACTCGGTGAGAGCGACAACAGCGGGGTCGTTCTCACTCGCGCTGCCATAGGCTACCGCGAGGTAGGCGCCCAGTTGCTCGATGTCCTCCGGCGTTATGGGTGCGCCATAGGAATGCTGCATCTTGTGCATTTCCTGCGTCCACTGCTCAAGACTCATGCCGGGAGGCTGATAGCTGATGTAATCCGCGGAATGACAGATACCGCACTTTTGCTGCGCAATGGCATATCCGGGCAAGGTGGATTCACGCAACGTGGAGGTATCGGCAGGCAGGGTAATTTCATTCGGTGCCGCCATCGCGGCCAGCGCCAGGCCTGTGCACACCGCTGCAAACAGCCACTGCATTATCATCGCCACGCGCCTCATACGATCGTCACCCGGGTTGCTTCCACCACATTGCGCATGTAGCCGCCGGGATTCCAGCCGGCTTCCATGGGCTGCACCTCGCCGCCATTGCTGGTGGCTCGCACCATAAGCGTGACATCGCCCTTGCTTGGAAAGGTGGCCGGCAGCCGCCACTCGCGGAACGAGAAGCGACCCAGGTTCTCGCCCAGCGCCGCGGCAGCCCAGGTACGACCGCTGTCCAACGACACCTCAACCTGCCGGATGCCGGTGCCACCGTCGAAAGCGATACCCTTGAGTTGAACAGAAGTCGCCACCGGCAGCGTATCGCCCGCCATCACACTGGTAATGAAGCTGCGCACAGGCAACTTTCCAATGGGCCGCGTCTTATCCGGCGAGCCCCCTGGCGACACACAGGCGCAATCGTTGTCGGGAATGCGATAGCCCTTGGTCATGAAGTACGCGTCGTGGCCGGTGAACTCCCCGTCCAGCACCGTGATTTCCGCCAGGTGCTTCACCCAGTAGGTGCCGAAATAGCCCGGAACAATCAGTTTCAACGGGTAGCCGTTAAGAAACGGCAGGTCTTCACCATTCATACCCCAGGCCAGCATCGGCTCGGGCTGCACGGCAAGATCAAACTCCAGCGCCTTGCGAAAATCCGGCGTGGTGCCCATTACCGGCTTGTCCATCCCGTTGAACACCACCTGCTGAGCGCCGGGTTTCACGCCGGCCTTATCCAGCACGGCCCTGAGCGGCACCCCTGTCCAGCGCGCGTTACCCATGGCGCCGTTGCCCAACTGCGCACCAAACACCCGTGGCGATGCATAGCCCCGGCTGTTGCCCGAGCACTGGTTCACCGCAACCACCTCAACGGGGTCTGTGAGCGATTTCAAATCGGCCAGCGATAAACTCAGCGGCCTGCCCACGTGCCCGCCCACGGTAAGACGATACGTTTGCGGATCAATCGCAGTGGGAAAATCCGCCAGGTGATAGCGCACAAAAAACGCGTCGTTCGGCGTGATAACACTCTCATTGAATACGCTAAAGGGTGTTTCCAGATGGGGCGGACGCGAATGCACCAGGATCATCTCCCGCTTGCCGGGATACTTCACCAGCGGACGCGGCCCGGCGGCGAAGCTGATGCCCTCGTCGGTACTGCTGGCGGCCACCAGCGCGCGCAGCGGGGAAGCCGCCAGCGAAGCAATGCCCGCGTTGCGGATAAAGCGACGCCGGGTAGTGACAGGCTTCGGTGGTTTTTTGTCCATTGATGCGCCCCCTGAAACGGTCTCAACAACCCACTACTGGCAGTCTACACAATTCAGGCGGTGATTTGGGCGGCGAGCAGGCTGCCAGGGCAATCGGCGCTCACGCTCGGGACTATGCTGCTCCGGACATCTTCTCTATAATCGGCGATCCTCTCTGGGGGCCCATAGCTCAGTTGGTTAGAGCATCCGACTCATAATCGGCCGGTCGCAGGTTCAAGTCCTGCTGGGCCCACCATTTTTCATTGTTTTTCATAGAGTTATAGATCGAGTGAGCGTCCGACTATGCCGGGGGGATGGGTGACATCTCATAGACGGGAAGTCGGGTGGTGTATGCAGCCGGGGGGGCGAGGAATCTGGGATTGTGGGGACCTGGGATCCTAGACTTCCAGGCTTTCCTATTCTTTGTTAATTCTACCGTTTAAGCTGACTCTAGCGCTAATGAGGAGAAAAGTAAGCTGTCATTTTCGCCCTACCGGAGCTTTATCTCGGTACGCCTGAACGAAACAACAAAGCGTTAGCGGTGCGTACCCGAGAGGCCACTCGATGCGAAACGGATTCAAGCGAATAGCTCCAATTTAAATAGAACACTTGTGCGAAATCCCATAGCGTTACTCCCTTTTTTTCATTACGTTAATTAATGTTATTCGGCCTTCTTTGGTGTCGGAGTAGTCCAGGAGGCCCTCGGCATAGGTATTTACAACCTTGAAATTAGGATCGGTGCCCATCGATGGGAACTGAACTTCCTGCAGGCGCCGATCCCGGTCATATATATAGGTTGTGGTTTCATTCAACGGTGTGGTGAACGTGTGTAACTCGTTGACTTCCGTGTACTCGAAATCATAGTCGTAGGTAGATGGTACGGTCACTTTCTTCACATTACCGTTGGCATCGTGGTCGGTATCGGTTTCCTCTAAATCTGGGTGGATCACCTTGTCAATGCGGTCCATCAGATCCCAATCAAACTGCGTGACTTTCGTATCATCTGCTTCCAGTTCCGAAACGCGACCTTTGTCCTCAGCGAAGTACCGCTGGGTCGTCACACGGGTGCCCGTTGTCGTAGTGTTCACTCGGCCACGATCATCGTAGGTGTATTCTGTGGGGTAGCGACCCGCCCCGGGCGGGGTCACTGTTGATTTGCACTTAAAACTGACCCGGGATTTGCATCTAATATTGACCCACCCCGAACGCCAGATTATGGCGTAGATTTCAATTTCCTGCCTCTCTCCCCACGGTCCTGGGTCGTGGAGTGTTTCAACCTGTAACTGTCATTGCCCGTCTCTAGGATATGGCAGTGATGCGTCAGCCGGTCCAGCAAGGCCGTTGTCATCTTCTCGTCGCCGAACACCACTGACCATTCGGCGAAGCTGAGGTTGGTGGTAATGATGATGCTGGTTCGCTCATAGAGCTTGCTGATCAGGTGGAACAACAAGGCACCACCAGCCTGACTGAAGGGCAGATAACCCAGTTCGTCCAGGATCACCAGGTCGGTATGGACCAGCCGGTTGGCAATGCGCCCCTGCTGGTTGGAGGCTTGCTCCTGTTCCAGCGCATTAACCAGCTCGATCGTTGACAGGAACCGCACTCGCTGCCGGTGGTGCTGGATGGCCTGCACACCTATCGCTGTCGCCAGGTGGGTTTTGCCGGTGCCCGGGCCGCCAACCAGCACCACGTTCTGTGCATCCTCCAGGAATTGGCAACGGTGAAGCGATTTCACCAGTGCTTCATCAACCGGTGATTGGGCAAAGTCGAAGCCCGTGAGATCCCGGTATGCCGGGAACCTGGCTACCTTCATCTGGTAGTTGATCGAGCGCACATCGCGCTCCGAGGATTCCGCTTTAAGCAGCATCTCCAGCACCGGTACCGCCTGTTGGTAGGCCGGTGACGATTGCTCGGCCAGCGTGCCAACGGCGTCGGCCATGCCGTGCAGCTTGAGTGTCTTCAGGGTGCTGATCATGGCATCAGGGTTCATGACGTAAACTCCTCAGCTGGTCGTAACGGGCGGTATCAGCGGTCGGCTCAGTCACCAGTTTGAGCGCCGCGGGTGGCGTCAATGTCCTCGGGCGCTCTGGCGCTTCCAGTCGGCTGAGGCAGTTCAATACGTGCTGCTTGGACGGCTCACCCGCTTCCAACGCCAGGGTCACTGCCTGCTCCACAAGCTGTTCATCGTGCAGCAGGACCAGGGCGAGGATGTCGACGATCTCCCGATCGCCACCGGGCCGTTTGATGAGCCGGGTTCGCAGCTGCCGGAAGCACTCCGGGAGCTCCAGGAAAGGGGCGCCATTGCGTAATGCCCCAGGCTTGCGCTGGGCTACCGTCAGATAATGGCGCCAATCGAACAGGGTTTGCCCCGGCGTGCTCTTGTCCCGGTTAAATACGCGCTCGTGCTCGGCCACGACCTGAGTTTCCGCCACGATCACCAGCCGCTGTGGATAGACCCGGAGGCTAATCACGCGATTGGCGAAGCTGGCCGGCACGCTGTAACGGTTGTGTTCGAAGGTAATCAGGCAGGTCGAGGAGACGCGCTTGGCGTACTCGGTGAAGCCATCAAAGGCTGGCGGTACCGACATCAGCTTTGGCCGCTCGTCCTCCAAGCATTCGGCGAGGGAGCGTGACTTGAGCACGGGATGTGCAGCCTCCTGCCAGAGCTCGCGGCAACGCTGCTGCAGCCAGTTGTTCAGGTCCTGCAGGGTATTGAACGGTGGCGGGTCGTACCACAGACCGTGACGGGCATCGAGAACGGCCTTCTCTATTTGCCCCTTCTCCCATCCAGAGGCGGGGTTGCAGAACTCCGGTTCAAACAGGTAGTGACCCACCATGGCATAGAAGCGTTTGTTGATCTGCCGCTGCTTGCCGCGGCCAATCTTGTCCACGGCGGTCTTCATGTTGTCGTAGATGCCCCGCTCCGGTATCCCGTCGAAGGCAACAAAGGCGTGGTAGTGGGCATCGAAGAGCATCTCGTGGGATTGCGTCAGGTAAGCCCTGAGGAAGAAGGCGCGGCTGTAACTGAGTTTGAAGTGGGCGATCTGCAACTTGGTGCTGACGCCATTGATCTTGACCCAATCCTCACTCCAGTCGAACTGGAAGGCTTCACCGGGTGCAAACTCGAGGGGAACGTAGGTCCGCTTGGCGGCCAGTAACCGAGCTTCCTGCTGATCCTGTCGCCACTGGCGAGCAAAGGCGGCCACCCGGTCATAGGAACCGGTATAGCCCAGAGTGAGCAGGTCCCGGTACAACTGCTTGACGGTGCGACGCTGTTTGCGATGCCGACGCGACTCCCGAAACAACCAGTTGGTTAGCGTCTCCTCGTAATCATCCAGCTTGCTAGGCGACTTGCGCGCCGGGTAAACCGGCTCCAGGCAAGCACTGGCGAGGTATTTGCGCACGGTGTTTCTGGACAGCCCGGTGCGGCGGGCGATCTCACGAATCGGCATCTGATCCCGCAGGTGCCATCGGCGAATTACACTGACTAAAGCCACGTCTATCACTCCTTGAACTCCCTGCTGAAACCTCAACAGGGAAGGGTTATACGTGGGTCAAAATTCGATGCAAATCCGGGGGGCTAGTGGGTCAATTTTGGATGCAAATCAACAATATGAATCTTCCTGGATTGTATCTGCATCAGCTGAAGGGCAGGCAGAAAGGGCGGTGGTCCATTCGAGTTGGTGGAAACTGGCGTGTCACCTTTCGCATTGATGCTCCGGACGCCATAGACATCGATTACGAGGATTATCACTGAAAATGACTATTAGTATGCATAATCCGCCGCATCCCGGCGAAGTCCTGCGGGACCTATGCTTAGAACCGCTGAAGCTGACTATTACTGACGCAGCTGCTGCTCTAGGCGTTAGTCGCAAGACTCTGTCGGCTATTCTGAACGGTAGGGCCGGAATCAGCCCTGAAATGGCAATTCGTCTGTCAATTGCGTTCAACACTACGCCAGAAAGTTGGCTCAACCAACAGTCTCAGTATGATCTATGGGTTGCCCGGCAGGAATCACATAAAATGAAGGTTCAGAAGCTATATGCCGCATAACAATTACAAGCTGTCGGGCGGCCGTAGCTGTAGACGTTATGTTTCTCAAGGAGTAAGAAGGGTAGGTACAGTCCACGGTGTTTTCCTTGCAGCACAGAATTTGAATCGAAGTCTTCCTCCCATTTTTTCGTATTTGACAAGAATTCCACGCTCACCTATACGTTGAGGCATATTCAATTCGACTTCCTAGCCACTAGAACAGAGGTATACAGCCAGATGCGCCAAATAGTGAAGCAGCTTATGCTGCTTTCAGTGCTACTGCTTCCGGTAAACGCAGTTCATGCCGATCCACTCTTTTACGAGTTCGCTACAGTACTCACGCTGGAATCAGGGACAGACACAGTAGGGTTGGAAGGCGCGCAGGTGACCTTCAACGCAGAAATTCCGCAGGGAACGGTGTTTAGATCTGACGATTTTGGCATTGGGATACTGTTGTACGACGCGGCGCCAGCTAAATGGGGTATTAGCGGAAGCAGTTCCGTAGACGGTAACTACGCTCTCCCGAACGGAGCAACCTATGCGGGGAGCTTTTGGTGGGATTTCGGTGGATTTCCTTTCAATATCGCACCTTTCGAGAATTTGGTGCTGGCGCATGCACCTTCTGTAAATCCTGGTATTGGAGATATTGTAGGCCCAGAGCATTTTGGACGCTTCCCGTCCGATACCCTACGCCCAGACCTTGCAGTTTGGAGGACTACAGATGGATCTATTTACAACTGGGCCGACAATGCCCGGTATTCTCTGAGTCGCGTTGTCTCTATTCCAACTACGCTGGCACTGATGAGTGTGGGATTACCTCTTATTTTTTGGAGCAAGGGAAGGCGAAGAATATATAGGTCTTCTTGCACATAAAGATGTAGTAATGGTGGCGTAGTCAATTTCGAATGGTAAGGGCCAGACTCTAAACCTGACACTGGTTTCAGTTGTTTGGCGGGAATTGAGAACATTAAGGCCTAGGCTTATTGAGCATGGACAGCCGGTTTTGCCTGGGAAAAATGGGCACATAGTGATGTACCCATCACAAGTAAAGGAACCGGACGGCTTCGCCGCCGGTTCTGTAGGCGCTAGCTAGATGCCGAAAATGGCGAAGTCCAATGCGTTCAGCAAATCATCGCGCATGTGGGAAAGTGAGCCGATCGGGGCTTTCAGTTGTTTCTTGGGAATGGCGGAGATCTGGGGAGTAATTAGCAAAAGACGCTCATCTTGAAGAGTAACCTCAGGGGTCAGTCCTCTCATGGCGGTGTCTTTAAACATTGAGGCTTTGCCAAGCGGAATCACAATGCGTGTGGCAAGTTCTTCGAGGTATGGGCTTTGAACATCAACAAGGTATGGGAAATGTTTGCGAGTGGTGGTGCTCGGATTTCTGAATACGTCAAACTGAGCCATCAAAATTCCCGAAACGCATCGCCGAAACATCCGTTCTCATCTACAAACTCGTTGTATGCGCGGATCGCAGTTCTATTCTCTTCGGCCCATTTTGCTGCTTCGGCTTGCGCCAACTGGTTTTCGAGTGCCTTTTCAAGAGTTGCCGAGAGGTTAATTTTCAAGGCGCGGGTTTTGGCTAGTAGGTCACTGTTTACACTTAGGTTAGTTGGCTTTTTCGGGGCGTTTTCATCGAACAGGCGGTGCATTCTTGTCTCCAGCGGGCCGCGAAACCCGAGTGCGCATAATAATGCGCATCATAATGCATCTAACAAGGCGGTCAAGCTGTTCGCCTACGGCTCACTCTTACGTTCAGCACTCCGCGCCTGCTCGCGCATAGCTTCGCCATTGTTGCCCGAACAGTCGCTCCATGCTGAACGGCGCTTACCTTGGCGTTAAGCGCCTCAGCCCGAACCATGATCATACGTAGATATATTGACAGAGACCGAGCTGGACTGATTCAGTTGTGGGCCGAGACATTTCCCGACGACCCTAAACACAACGAGCCGTCTAGAATGATTCAAGCGAAGCTGCTGGTCGATGATCTAATCTTTGTGGCCGAGGAGAGCGAAGCTATCCTTGGAGCCTGCATGGCAGGCTATGACGGCCATCGAGGGTGGCTCTACTCCGTTGCAGTATCTAAAGAGCATCGCCGCCGCGGTATCGGAAAAAAACTGATTGAAGAAGCAGTAGATTCGCTAAGCGAAATGGGGTGCGTCAAAGTAAATTTGCAAATTCGGGCAGAAAACTACGAAGTGAAAGAATTTTATGAGTCGTTGGGGTTTGCAGTTGAGGAGCGCATCAGCATGGGAGTATTCGTTGAATAAACGCATCACCAGTACAGTCTGCTGGAACGCCGCAACCGCTAAGCGGTTTTGCCGCCGGTGCTTGTTGCGTTAAGCGTTATCGAACGGCTTTTCAGAATCGGCGCTTTCGACCCCGAACGGACAGGATGACGAAATGATCTGGTGTAGTCGCTTATGCTTCGGCGCCAGGCATCTCATCGGAAGCATTGAGGCGGTGCCCGGAGCGTGTATGTGAAACATAGCGAGTTGAACTAAAGACCAAGGCGAATTTTCTGATGACTGTTCATGTCGGTTCTTGCCTGTGTGGCGCCGTGAGTTTCGAGGTAAACGGTGATTTCGACAGCTTTTACCTGTGTCATTGTCGACACTGCCAGAAAGATACTGGGTCGGCTCATGCGGCCAATCTGATCTCACGTTCAGCGGAATTGGTCTGGCGCTCGGGTTCAGATGTCGTGAGCTCCTTTACGCTGCCAGGTACGCGTCATAACAAATGCTTTTGTAAGTTGTGTGGCTCAGCATTGCCGAGCACTCAGATCGCGGGTGTGCTCGTCGTCCCCGCAGGGTGTCTGGACACTGGCATTACCCTGTTGCCAACCGCGCATATTTTTTCATCCAGCAAGGCTGCCTGGGACGAGTGTTTGGAGGAGGTGCCAACGTTTGAGGGGCTGCCAGCTTGAGTTGCCCTCACATCTTGGTTGCTCCGCCGCTGCCCCAGGTATTATATGCCCACAATTGCATGAAATCGTTTGACTTCACAACGCAGTACCTCTAGTGTGCGACCAGCTTGAAAGTAAGAGTATTTTTATAATCTCCATTGCGTTGCATTATTCGTAGTTCTTCGTCCTGTAGCTTCTAAATTTCAGTTTATATTTCCTGCTTATTCATGCCTTATGAAGGCGTGCCTCTACTTTTTCTACAGGATATTTACCATGTCAAATGCAACGACCGGTACCGTAAAGTGGTTTAACGAAGCGAAAGGTTTTGGCTTCATCGAGCAGAAGTCTGGCCCCGACGTGTTTGCGCACTTCAGCGCAATCGTCAGCTCTGGCTTCAAGACGCTGGCTGAGGGTCAGCTGGTTGAGTTCAATGTCACTCAAGGCCAGAAAGGCCCTCAGGCTGAGAATATCGTAGTTATCTGATAACTCGAGATTTCTCAAGAAGGCACGCCGTAGCGGCGTGCCTTTTTTTGTGCCTCAAATTTGGTGGGCCTGTAGCTTCAAGGAAACAGATAATATGGTCAATTCATCGAATAGACCATGCACCCGCCATCGAGGTATCCAGCGTGACCATCATTTCCGCAGAGTTCTGGGACCGAATCGCTCCCGGTTACAGCAGGCAGCCCATTGCTGATGCTGAAAGCTACGCCCGCAAACTCGCCGCAACGCAGGCGCTGATGCAGCCGCACATGAAGGTATTGGAGTTCGGCTGCGGCACCGGCTCAACCGCACTCGCGCACGGCCGTGCGAACAGCCTGTTTCTGGTGGCGAACAGGGCCGGACCCGGGTGAGGCCCTGGCGGTGCGATTGAAGAAAAGCCTTGTTTGTTTCACAGTGGTGTGGAGACTGAAACCGGGGCAGGGCTGCCGGGCCGACAGTTCGTAGCCTTGGCCGATAAGGAGAATGCGATGAGCGCACTCGAGCTTAAAATTCCGCCCGTGGCGTTGACGCTCGTGGCGGCCGGGGGCATGTGGGCCCTGTCACGAGGTGCGCCGCTTGCGACGCTCTCTTTTCCCAGCGCGGGCTGGGTGGCGGCTGGCTTCGCCCTGGCCGGCGTGGGTATCGCCGTTCTCGGTGTCCTGGCGTTCAGGCAGGCCGAGACAACCGTAGACCCGCGGTCGCCGGAACAGTCGAGTACGCTCGTGGTGCGCGGCGTGTATCGATACAGTCGCAACCCGATGTACCTGGGGTTTTTCCTGGTGTTGTGTGCCTGGGGCGTGTTCCTGGGCAGTATCTCGCCGTTGCTCCTGCTTCCCGCGTTCGTTGTTTACATGAACCGTTTCCAGATAGCGCCGGAGGAACGCTTCATGCGCGAGAAATTCGGCGAGTCGTATTCGGCCTACAGCGCGCGAGTGCGTCGGTGGGTGTGATGCCGACGAGCGGCCCGCTGCATTCGAATGAGTGAATTGCTGAACGTCATCGTTCTCACCCTGATGGCGGGGCTTGCGATGCCACTTGGCGCTGCGCTCGCTGCGGTCGAGAGAATCCGCCCCCGCTGGCTGGAGACTGAACTGCGGCACACAGTGATTGCCTTTGGTGGCGGCGCGCTGCTGGCGGCGGTTGCGCTGGTGCTTGTCCCTCAGGGTGTGCGCGGTTTGTCGCCGTTGCCGATTGTCGTCTGCTTTGCGGGCGGAGGCGTTGCGTTCATGTGGCTTGATCGGCGCCTGGCGGCCAACAATACCCCCGCAAGCCAGCTTGTCGCCATGCTGGCCGACTTTGTGCCGGAGGCCATGGCACTTGGCGCTACCTTCGCCTATTCCAGGGACGCGGGCTTGCTGCTGGCGGGCATCATTGCCCTGCAGAACCTCCCGGAGGGTTTCAACGCCTACAGGGAAATGAAACGTGCAACGCACTTTGGCGCGCGGCGGGTGATCGGCGTGTTTATCCTGATGGCCCTGTTGGGTCCGATTGCCGGCATCCTGGGATACTTCCTGTTGTCTGATTATCCGCAAGCCGTTTCAGCGATTATGCTGTTCGCCGCCGGTGGCATCCTGTACCTCATTTTTCAGGACATCGCGCCCCAGACCAGGCTTCGGCAGCACTGGGGGCCTCCCCTGGGGGCTGTCGCCGGGTTCTTGCTGGGTGTGTTGGGTGAGGTCGCGATCGCGGGATAGCAGTGCGATAGGGTGCGAAAGCGAAGACGGGTGGTCGCGTCGCGCGGCGGAACCCGCAAGGATCCACACTGGGCGCACAATCTGCGCGCCAGGCCGCAGGCCGAGATCCGCTACAAACGCAAGGTCTATCAGGTGACGGCCAGGGTGCTCGAGGGATCGGAGCGCGACGAGCGGTTCGCGCTGTGCTGCGAGTAGGCGCCCGTGTATGCGCGCTACCAGGAGTGGGCTGATCGCAACCCGCGTATCATTCCGGTATTTGAGCTGGTAACCGGCGATGGGGTGCCTTTTCCATGATTGCAGCGCCGGCGCTCGCCACGCGGGTGCTTGCCGCCCGGGACCTTGCGCCTGCCATCGCCCGGCGTTGATGGGGTCCTGCAGCAGTCCTGGAATCCGGGCGTGGCAGACGCACCGCGGTCCGGTTTGCGTGTGCCCCTGCTGCGGGGCAGAATGACGGTGTGTGAATCTTCCCGAGGAACGACATGTACTATCTGGTTGATACCGACAAACCCTTCGAGCAGGCGTCCGCCGACCTCGACGCGGCCGTGAAGCGCAACGGCTTCGGCGTGCTGCATGTCCACGACCTGGGCGCCACGATGCGCAGCAAGGGCGTGGCGTTTGAAGAGGAGTGCAGGGTGTTCGAGGTGTGTAATCCCCAGCAGGCCGCGAAGGTGCTGGCGAGCGATATGCGGCTGAACATGGCCCTGCCTTGCCGCATCTCCGTTTTTACCGAGCAGGGCAGGACGCGGATCGGGCTGATACGGCCGGTGGACATGCTGTCTTCGTTATCAGAAGACCCCGCTCTTTTGCAGGTGGCCTCCGAAGTGGAGGAGACGACGATCCGGATGATCGACGAGGCGAAGTAGGCTGTTGTCGCGCAGGTATTAAAGCGCTATCCGGCCGCGGCAAACGCGGATTGGATACGATGCAGCCGGCGCAAGGCTGCGCCCCCCGGGGCGGGAGTTTGTTTATGCGGCGACAGATACGCTCCAGGAACAAGGGTGCCGACAGGCTTCCGGTAGACGCCGGTAAGTTGAACATGGGCAATACCTACTCGTCTGCCCCGGAGTTTTACTATGACATTGAGTTCCACTGCGATGATTGCGGCGTGCACCAGATATGGACTGCAAGACAGCAAAAGTGGTGGTATGAGGAAGCCGGTGGTTACTTTTTTGCCACGGCCGTGCGTTGCCGTGACTGTCGCCAGAAAGATCAGGAGCGCAAACGAAAGGCGAGAGTCGCTGCAGGCCATGAGACTCCAGGCCATAGATAATGTTGGAGCCGTGTCTATCAGGACAAGAGGTGAGAATGGTCACGAAAGACGCGCTTGAGGCTTTCTTTGTGCGGGAGTTTCCGCAGGCGCAATTCACGATCGAGAGCGTGGGGCGCCGTTCGGCGAGCATCTGCCGGACAGTGAGCGAGCGCGACCTGCGCCCAGGCGGCACGGTGTCCGGGCCTACGCTGATGGAACTAGCAGACACCGCCCTTTACGTCGCCATTCTCGGCGAAATCGGACTCGTCGCGCTGGCGGTAACGACCAACCTGAATATCAACTTTCTGCGCAAGCCCTCGCCGGACAGGAACCTGATCGCGCAATGCCGGCTGATCAAGGTCGGCAAGACCCTGGTGGTGGGCGAGGTATCGATGTTCTCCGAGGGCGACGCGGAACCGGTGGCGCACGCCACGGGTACCTACTCGATCCCACCCGCGCGTGCAGCGAGGCCGGATGATGAGCCTGCAGGGTAGTTGTCGCTGCCGTAATATTCTGCTGCACTGGCAGTGCCGTGATTACTCGCTGGTGCCCCGTGCCTGCCAGTGCGCGTACTGTGTGCGGCATGCGGCAGCCTGGGTCTCTAAATCCGGCAGTGCGCTCAACGTGGTGATTCATGATCCGCGGCAGCATCGCGTTGTTGAGCAGGGACCGGCGGGCGCGCAGTTCCACGAGTGCGCGCACTGCGGCGACGTGGTGCTGGTGGCGGCGGAACTCGATGGCGAGTTATACGGCGCGGCGAATGCACGTTGCGTGCTGAATCCGCGCGGTTTCCCGGGTGCGGTACCGACAGATAGCGCAGCGCTGTCGGTGTCGGCCAGGCGTGAACGCTGGCGGCTGAACTGGTGCTCGCCGTTGAACATCCGCGTCGCACCACAGACAACCCACTGAGGCCTGCGATGCATCTGGTAGAGAGCCATCGAACCTACTGTCCCTACTGCGGCGAGCCCATCGACCTGCTGGTGGACTATTCCGTCGACTCGCAGCACTATATTGAGGATTGTCAGGTGTGCTGCAGGCCGATCACCGTGTCGGTGGAGGTCTCTGCCGAGGGAGATGCGAGTGTCTATGTCCGCAGTGAGAACGAATAGGTGGGCCCCGGGTCGCCGCTCTCTGCGCGTGGCGGCGGCGCGTGCGGTGGGGCTTTTGGCGGCAGCGGCGTCTGCCGGTGTACTCGCTGCGGAGCCCTTGCTGCAAACCGGCAAGAGCTGGGACGGCGGCGCCATCAGCTATCCATCGGGCGACCCCCAGGTCACGGCGGTGATACTGCGTATCGAGGAGGGAGACGAGCCACCGTTTCATTGTCATCCCATGCCGACACTGGGCTACGTGCTTACCGGGGTGGTGGAGGTGGAGACGCGCAACGGCGACAAGGCGGTATTTCGCGCGGGCGAGGCGGTGGTGGAAGTCATGCGCACGGTGCATCGCGGCGTGGCGCTGGAGGCCCCGGTAGAAATCCTGGTGTTCTATGCGGGAGCCAGCGGCCTGCCCACTACCGTCTTGCCTGGCCAGACCGAGGCCGCGGCGCTGTGCGACGGTGTCGGCGCGGCCGCCGGTAGCGGAGCCGGCGCGCAGGGAGACCGGTAACGCGCGCGACGGCCTTGCCCCGAAGCGCCCCGGGCCATGGGCACGCAAGGGAGGACGATAATGATAAAAACGCTGTTTATGGCACTGTCGATACTGGTCCTGTGCGCTTGCTCTTCAGAAGTAGGCAGTGATCGATGGTGCAGGAACGTGGAAGAGAAGCCCGCCCGGGATGTCACCCAGGACGAAGGCGACGACTACAAGCGCTTGTGTGTGTTGAAGTCACTGGACATCTAGCATTTCGGCGGTTCACCCATGAGTTCAGCGCTGCACTACCGGTTGGCCGCCGATGCCATGCTGCTCTTGCATTCCCTGTTCGTGGCCTTTGTGGTGCTCGGGTTGCTGCTGGTATTCGCAGGCGCCTGGCGCGGCTGGCGCTGGGTGCAACGGCCGGCGTGGCGCTTTTGTCATCTGGCAGCGGTCGCCTACGTGGTGGTGCAGGCATGGCTCGGCAAGGTGTGCCCGCTCACCACCTGGGAGATGGCGCTGCGTTTGCGCGCGGGCGAGGCGAGCTATAGCGGCGCCTTTATCGCGCACTGGCTGGAAAACCTGCTGTATTACCGCGCGCCTGACTGGGTATTCGTGGCGGTGTATACGGTATTCGGCGCGTTGGTGCTGGCCAGTTGGCTGCTGCTGCCGCCGCGCAGAAACACAGGATCGGAGGAGGCTTAGGGAAGTGTCGAAGCGCACGTGGTTTGTTCTCGTGGTGTTTGCGGTTGCGGTGGGCTGGCCCGCCTATCGGTTTTACGTCGAGATAGACAAGGCGAGCAGTGAGGATCCGCTGGTCTGGGAGGCCGATATCCGTGCGCTGGAGCGCCGTGCCGAGGGACAGTTCCCTGCGCACACCGCTGTGGTGTTCGTCGGCAGTTCCAGCATTCGCCTGTGGGATTCGCTGGCGAAAGACATGGCGCCCGTGCCGGTGATCCGACAGGGCTTCGGCGGCGCCAAGCTGAACGATGTGGTGCATTATGCCGAGCGTCTGGTGAGCGTACATCGGCCGCGCGCGGTCGTGGTGTTTGCCGGCACCAATGATATTCAGCCCGGCAGAAGCAAATCGCCGGCGGCGTTGCTTGCTGCCTACCAGACGCTGGTGCGCACAGTGCGGCGCGAGCAGCCGGAGTTGCCCGTGTACTTTATCGCGATCACGCCGTCGCCGATGCGCTGGGCCGTGTGGGATGTAGCGCTTGAAACCAACCGCCTCATTACCGAGTACTCGGCTGGCGACCAGAATTTGCACGTGATCGATACCGGGCCTGCCCTGCTCGGCGCGGACGGTAAACCCGAGCGCGCGAACTACGTATTCGACGGCCTGCACCTGAGCGCGCAGGGCTATGCCATCTGGACATCGATCATCCGGCCCCCGCTGCTGGCGGAACTGGGCCTGTAGCGCGTGCCGGGCGGCCTACGGCGTGACGATGTTAAAGGGTTTGCCCGGGGTTTCCAGCAGCGCAAAGAAACGGATCAGGTCGAGTTCGCTGCCTTGCAGCGATACCTCGTCGGAAAACAGCGTATCGCGCAACCCCGCGCGGCCCGTGAGCAGGTCGAGAAACAGCCTGTGCGTGATGCGCACGGTGGCATTCGCATCCACGGCCGCGGTGCCGCTGGAGTGATGTAGCACCGCGTTCTCCAACTGCAGCACATGTACCTCGCCAAGATCGGTGAACTCGAAGTTGAAGGTGAAGTCCTGACCGTCTGCCGCCGGGCCATCCAGCATGATCGCAACCACCTGGAAAAATTCTTCCAGCGGCGTTTCTGACAGCAGGTCTATGGCGTTGGCGAGGCCCAGCCCGGTTGCGGGAGCGCCCTGGCGCAGTTCCAGCGCGCCGCTCAGGTAGACATCGCGCCAGGGCCCGGATTCGGCCTGGTAGCCCAGCTGTTCGTAGGCGCGCGCCAGCAGTTCGCGAGCCTCGCGATTGCCCGGCTCTGCGAACACCAGGTGGTTCACCAGTTCGGCCACCCAGCGATACTCACCGCGATCAAATGCCGTGCGCGCATGCTCGAGCACCGCCTGCGCTCCGCCCATGGCGGCAACGTATTTGCGCGCGGAGTCCTGCGGCGGCAGCGGGTCGAGGTTGGCGGGGTTACCGTCAAACCAGCCGAAATAGCGTTGATACACGGCCCGGGCGTTGTGCTTGAGCGTGCCGTAGTAGCCGCGGTTGGGAAAACTCGAGCGCAGGGATTCCGGCAGGCGAATCTCCTCGGCGATCTCGCGCGGGGTGAGGCCCTTGGCCGCCAGGCGCAGTGTCTGGTCGTGTATGTAGCGGTAGCCATCGCGCTGTTTCCGCAGGAAATCCCGAACGGCGTCATCGCCCCACAGGGGCCAGTGATGACTGCCGAAATACACTTGTGCCTCGGGGAACAGCTGCATCGCCTCGTCGATGTAAGCGCTCCAGCGGCGCGCGTCACGTACTTTTGCTCCGCGCAGCGTGTACAGGTTGTGCATGTTGCGCGAAACCACCTCCGCGCCGCAGAAGGCCTTGCTGGCCGGCAGGTAGAAGGTGAGCTCCGCGGGCGCTTCCGAATCGGGCGTGTGCTGGAAGATGAATTCCACGCCATCGATGATCTCGCGCTGTCCGGTGGTGTCGATGGTATGCGTGGGCGCGGCGATGCCGGCGCTGCCCATGGCGGGACTTTTGCCCAGGCCGGTATCCACGTGGCCGCGAGCGGAGCGTTCGAGCTGGCTGCCGTACATGTACATGGCCCGGCGGCTCATGGTGGTGCCCGCCAGGACGTTTTCGCTGGTGGCCTCGCGCAGGAAGCCTTCGGGCGCATAGATCGGCGTGTCGACGCCTGCCTCGAGCACGGCCAGCACGCCCCCGAAGTGATCGACGTGGGAGTGCGTGAAAATCACCGCCGAGACCGGCGCCTGGCCCAGCTGCTCGCGCGCGAACTGTAGCGCGGCGCCGGCGGTTTCGCGGGTGGTGAGCGGGTCGACGATGATCCAGCCGCGCTCGCCCACGATGATGCTCATGTTGGACAGGTCGAAGCCGCGGAGCTGGTACACCCCTTCGGTGACTTCAAACAGCCCGTGAATATTATTGAGCATGGCCTGGCGCCACAGGCTCGGGTTGACCGAGGCGGGCGCATCGTCGGTGACGAAATCATAGGAGGGCATGTCCCAGATGACGCTGCCGTCCGCCATGCTCACCCGCAGCGAGTCCGGCGTGGCAATGAGGCCGCGCCGCGCGTCCTCGAAATCGCGCGGGTCGGCGAGATCCAGGCGTTTCGTCACCGCGGCATTGGCGTTGGCGGTGGCCTCCGTGGCAGCGGCGTTGCCCTGCGCACCGAGGGACGTATCGGCCGGGGGTGCGTCGTGGCAGGCGATCAGGGCACTGCACAGGCCCAGCGCAAGCAGGCCCGGTATCTGGCGGCAATGCAACATGGTGTTCTCCGGCGTGAGTGTTTCGGTGACACTAGCACTGCGCTGTGTGTGCCTCAAGGCGCGGGGTGGCAGGGCGAATGCCCCCGCGTGGTCATGCGGATGCTTTATACTGGCGGCTCCGTTGCTCTGCAAACCGTGAGGCGCGCATGGAGAAGCCGGCTGTTCTGCGCTACGCGCCCGACAGTGAGTATTTTTTTGCCGAGGGTTGTTTCATTACCGAGCTGGCCAACAGCCCGGGTGATGCGGACGTCTCGGTGGCGCGCGCCCGCCTGGAGGCGGGTAAAACCACGCGCTGGCATCGCCTGCGCGGTATCAGCGAGCGGTATGTGATTATCGCCGGCAGTGGTGTGGTGGAAGTGGAAGGACTGGCCGCGTCCGCGGTGGAGCCCAACGACATGGTGCTCATTCCGCCGGGTGCCGGCCAGCGCATCTGCAACACCGGCGATGGCGACCTGGTTTTCCTCGCAATCTGTATGCCCAGGTTTGAAGCGCAGGCGTATGTGGATGCCGAGGATGAACTTTCCTCAGGATCCTGACGGTGTGCTGCGCGGGCGCAACCTGCGTTGCAGTAGCAGCACATTGAACGGCGGTACATTGAACGGGTAAAGGTGTGTCATGGCAGAACGGTTTTCGGCCCTGGAAGATAAACATATTGCGTTCATACAGCAGCAGCATCTGTTTTTTGTCGGCACGGCGGGCGCGGAAGGGCATGTGAACGTGTCGCCCAAGGGAATGGACAGTTTTCGCGTGCTCGATCATGCCAACGTCGCGTGGCTGAACCTCACCGGCAGCGGCAATGAGAGCGCCGCGCATGTGCTGGAGAATTCCCGCATGACGATCATGTTCTGCTCATTCGATAAACAGCCGCTGATCCTGCGCCTGTACGGCAAGGCGCGCACGCTGCATCCGCGCGATGCCGGTTGGGACGAACTGGCGGCGCTGTTCCCGCGTTATACGGGCGCGCGGCAGGTGTTCTTGCTTACGCTGGAGCTCGTGCAGACCTCCTGCGGCTATGCGGTGCCGTTTTATGAGTTGAAAGGCGAGCGACCCACGCTGACCAAATGGGCAGACAGCCGCGGGCCGGAGGGCATTCGGGAATACTGGCGCGAGAACAACCGGCAGAGCCTTGACGCGAAAGATACAGGCATTCTGGAGGATTAACGGTGGCCGAGATCAGCTTCAGCAACGAAGAGCGCGCGGCGATTTGTCAGCGCATTCAGCAGTATTTCGAAGATGAAATGGCCAATGAAATCGGCCAGTTCGAAGCGGGATTCCTGCTGGATTTTTTCGCCGGAGAGATCGGCGCCTACTTTTATAACCGTGGTTTGTTTGATGCGCAGGCGGTTGTTGAAAGCCGGCTCGAGCACATTGCCGAGGCGGTGTATGAGCTGGAAAAGCCTACACCGTTCGCGCGATGACGCCGGGCACGCGGCGGTCTTGCTCGGTGACTCTGTGACTGCATCTGCGCCGGGGGAAACCGATTTGTCACGCCTGCTGGCGCGGCTGTCGCCTTTGCTGCTGCCGCAGGAATTCGTGTTCTGCTGCGTGGCGGGAGGCAGTTATGGAGACTTTGCCGAGCTTGCGCCGTTGGCGGCTTTTCACGAAGCCGAAGGCCTCACACTGCTGCTGCCCGCGGCCTCGGCCGCCGAGCGCCACTGGCCCACCAGCCCGCCCATGCGCTGCATCAGCCTGGGTGTGCAGTCATCGCTGGAGGCGGTCGGCCTGACGGCCGCGGTGG
Source organism: Halioglobus sp. (assembly GCA_041396005.1). Lineage (GTDB taxonomy): Bacteria > Pseudomonadota > Gammaproteobacteria > Pseudomonadales > Halieaceae > Marimicrobium. The sequence goes on along the minus strand of JAWKZK010000016.1, from coordinate 3,652 downwards.
CGTCAGCGCTGGCTGCGCACGGTATTGCCGCAAATGTTGTCGCGGCCTTTCATCATGACCATCTGTTTGTGCCGGCCGCGAGTGCCGACGACGCGCTCGCGGTGCTGCAGGGATTATCCGGCGAGCAGTGAGCGGCCTGTTTAAGCGAAGAGGCCGTGGATGTACCAGCGTTGGTCGTGCCTGTCGCAGAATACCCAGTAGGGTTGCCCGCTGTCGCCGGTGGCAATGTAATAGTCGCGGCTGATGGCCTCGCGCCACCAGTTATCCTCGATGCGCTCCGGGCCGTATACCAGTTGCAGCGCGCCCTGCCAGTAGAGCTGGCCACGGCTGTGGCGCAACAACTGTGGCTCGGGCATCAGCCAGAACGGGCGCTGTGCGGCGGGCGCACCGTCAGCCACAGCCGCCGGTGCCTGGCCACCGCTGACACACACGGCCAGCTCCGGCAGGTGTTCGTCGCGGCAGGCCACCCGCTCGATAGCCTGCAGCCCCAGGCGGGTTGCAGCCTGTCCAGCAGGCTTGCCATAGGCTCGCGCTGGTGGCGAGAGCTGAACAGATCCATGTTTTCCAGCTCGCCCGGGCGCAACTCGCTGCATTCCAGCGCCAGGCCTTCAACGCCGCCGGCGAGCTCCAGCTGCTCGAAGCGGATGCGGCTGAGCTGGTACCAGCTCTGCCAGTGGCTGTGGCTGCTGGCGCTGCGCACGCGGACGTCGCGCAGCGTACTGTCGATGCCGATCAGGCGCCAGGTGATTTCGCTGCTGCGTAACTGCGTATTGCGCAGGAACAGGCAGAGGGACTGCAGTAACTGCTGTACCGCCGGCAGCAGCTCCGCGTTGGTTTTTACCTCGTAGCCAAACCAGTATTCGTCGCTGAAGGTGGCGGGTGGCTGGTAGCTGGCCTGAAGGTCTTCCCGCTGGCCGAGCGTCTGTTGCAAAAAGCGTGTGAAGGCGCTGCCACAGCGCCGTTCCAGCGCCGCGGGCGGCAGCGCCAGTACATCGCCCAGCGTGTGCAGGCCCGCGCGACGCAGTGAATTCACGCTGTCGCTAAAGTCGTCCAGCAGTGTCAGGGGCAGGGTCGAGAGACGCGCCTGCAACGGGTGCTGGTGCGCCATGGCCGTGGCCTCATCGGCAAACGATAGCAGCCAGGCGGCCCTGGGCGTGGCGGCCAGCGCACAGCGAGCGCGGTGGCCGCGCCTGCCGATACCGGCCTGTACCTCGGCCAGCAGGCCGGGAAGACCCCGGAACAGATTCAGGCAGCCGCCAACCTCCAGCAACAGGCAGTCGCTGCGCCACGGGTGCAGCGTGGGCGTAACGCTGTAGGCCCAGCAGCTCAGCTGGCCCAGGCAGCGCGCCTCGGCGGCCACATCGCGTTCCAGCAGTTGCACCGCTTCATCGCCGGCCAGGGTGCGCACCGTGGCGGCCCGCTGGCCCTGCCGGATACCCAGTGCGGCGGCACAGTCATTGACGCGCAGTACGCGCTGCGCGGACAGCACTACGACCGGTTGATCTTCCCGGCGCTCAAGGCATTCGAGCGACAGCTGTTCGAAACGCAGGCACAGCCACAGGCTCACGGGCGGGCCTGTCTCTGCGGCGTGGGCAGGGTGAGGCGGATGGTGCTAATGCTGTACATATATACAGTAATAGCAGGGCCTGGAAATTTGTCCAATCCCGGGCCCGAAAACCTGTCGCCTTATGGCGCAGGACTCAGCTCGCCGCGATGACTTTCGCTTCCAGGTGGGCAGAGCACTTCAGCGAATTGGTGATCAGGCAGGCCTGCTCGGATTTTTCCAGCAGGCGCATGGCTTTTTCTTCGTCGCTGCCGGCCGGTACCGTGAGCGTGGCTTTCACGGTGAAGGCCACAAACTGCGTTTGCCGTTCTACCCTGTCAAGCACGCCCTCGGCGTTGGCTTCCAGGTGTATCCACTCCAGCTTTGAGGCTCTCGCCACCGCGCGAAAGGTGAGGACGAAACAGTCCGCCACCGCTGCCGCGAGCAGGTGCTCGGGAGACCACTGGTCGCCCGGGCCGCCGAACTGTGCCGGAGGTGCCGATACCAGTTGTGGCATGTCTTCCGACTTCAGGATCACGTTGCTGTCTGCATCGGCGCTGGCGTTGACGGCATAAAGGTGCGGCAAATCTGCCATGGGTCTGCTCCTCATGTGATATCAGGTGAGCATTATATAGGTGAGTCGCCCCCAGGCCAGCATTGCATAGGGGGACGCCGCGTGGCTCAGCACGCCGCGCTGTGGCGCTGTTCGTCCATGGCCGGCAATTCCCATAGCTGTGGCTGCTCGGGTATGTCTTCCGCTGCGGGCAGGTCGACTTCCATTCCCTGGTTGCCACCGCGCTGCTTGAGAATGTGCACCCTGCGATAGGCGCGCATGCCCAGGCGCAGGCTGGCGGGAGCGTGCAGGCGGCCGGCCTCCACCGGTCGGAACAGCACCGACAGCGTGTCGCCGCTGGCAGCGGCCAACTGCAGCTTGCGCAAATCACCGTAGCGGTAATCCCGCGCGCCCAGCCAACTGAACACGGCGCTGCAGGTGGTGCTGCGCAGGGCCTGCTCCGTGGCCCAGAGCAGGTCTTTCTGGTTGCGTGGATGCACCATTAATATCTGGCGGGTATCAATGCCCCGCGCCGCCAGCAGCGGCGCGTAGGGAATGTAGGGCGGGGCGATGAACACCTGCCAGCGCCCCTGCGCGCTGAGCTGTTCCATGGCGGGCAGGAACAGGCCCATGGCGCCGAGTCCGCAGCCATCGCTCAGCAGTTCAATGGTGCCGTCCAGCGGCCAGCCGCCCTGCTGCAGTTCTGCATTGAGCGTGCTGTAGCCGGTATGCAGGCCGCCCCTGGTATGGCAGGCGTGATTGGCGGATGCGGTCTGGCCGTTGAAATGGCGGCTGCTGCCGCGCCAGGTATCGCTGCGGCTGATAACCTGTTCCAGTCTATCGTTCATGCTGTTACCTCAGTGCTTCAGTGCTTCAGTGCTTCAGTGCTTCAGTGCTTCAGTGTCTTCGGCCCGGTACCTGGCCGCCGTTGCGTGAGGAAGCGCCGGCCTGCTTTGCGGGCAGCGTGTTTCACGAGGGGGCAGGGGGCCACAATACTGTATATATATACAGTAAAAATGTAGCGTGTGCAAAACAAGTCGGCAAAGGCGGGTGCGAGCCACCGGGAAGCGGGGCCGCCGCCATGGGGCGCAGAGGGGTGCTTATGTCAGTGCGGGTGCGGTATCAGCGCAGGCCGCAGAGGCCCGTAACCAGGCGCTCGAGTTGATCCCAGGGCCTGCCGCGGGCGTAGCCCTTGATGCTGCCGTCCACGGCGACGGCCTGGTCCAGCAGGCTGGCAAGGGCGGTACTGTCGAGGCGTTTCAGGGCCGCCTGCATCAGCGGCAGACGACTCTTCCACACATTATGCGCGCCCAGCACCCGCTGCATGTTCTGGCCCTGCTCGCAGTCGAGTTGCGCCGCATACAGCGTGCGCAGTTCCCTGGCCAGCGCCCACAGCACTACCGGGGGCTCCGTGCCTTCGCCGCGCAGGCCCTGCAGCATTCTCAGGCTGGCCACCGCATCGCCCTGCAGTGCGGCGTCGGTCAGGCCGAATACGTTATAGCGGGCGTTGTCGGATACCGCGGCGGTCACGGTATCCACGCTCACCCTGGCGTCGG
>JAWKZK010000015.1:0-143228 GCA_041396005.1 Halioglobus sp. | reverse complement strand
TTCGGTTTCCAGGCACAGACGATTCTGGACAAGCCGCTGGTGATCGTGCTGATCGCGATTCCGCTCCTCCTGCAAACCTACGGCATTTTCGCGATTGCGTACTTCGCCGCGCGCCGCCTGCAACTGCCGCACAATGTCGCTGCGCCGGCGTGCATGATCGGCACCTCCAACTTTTTTGAACTGGCGGTGGCGGTGGCGATATCGTTGTTCGGTCTGCATTCCGGCGCGGCGCTGGCGACCGTGGTGGGGGTGCTGGTAGAGGTGCCGGTGATGCTTTCCCTGGTGGCGTTTGCCAACCGCACGCGGCACTGGTTCAAGAACGCCGCGCACCCTTAAGCGGTAAGACGGTGGCGGCGTTTAAAACGCCAGCTCCGCATGGGTCACAAACACCCGGCCATTGCCACCAAGCGGTCAACCTCGCCTTCACGCTGTTCGGTAGACCGCTGCCCCCGGTGTGTTCAGCGGTATCAATCAATTCACAAACTATAAAAAGTTCGTCTTCTCCAGGGCTGCGGCCAACTTGCCAGGCGTAACGCCCCGCAGTAGCCGCGTTCGCCGTGGTTGTGGCACAGTGCCCGCCATGGGCCGGTTTCAGTGTATGACAACAACCTGAGAGGTGATTGATGATGCGTGCATTAGTGTGGAGTTTCCGTCGCGGCTGGCTGCTGCCAATGCTTTTCGTGCTCGGCTGGTTTTCGGCGGTGGCCCAGGCCGCTGCGATGGAACCGGCGGTGATACAGGCGGCGCTCGACAAAGCCTACAAGGACTATAAAGACCTGCAGGAGGGCGCCAACGCCGATTACATCCCCGCGCTCGCCGAGGTGGATTCCAAGGTGTTCGGCATTGCGCTGGTAACGCCCCAGGGCAAACTGTATACGGCCGGTGACATGGATACGGTGGTATCCATTCAGTCGATCTCCAAAGTGTTCACCATGGCCAAGGTGATTGAGGAATCGGGTACGGAAGCCATCTTCAACAACATGGGCGTGGATGCCACCGGCCAGGTGTTCAATTCCATCGTGGCGATCGAGCAGTACCAGGGCGCGGAAATGAACGCGCTGGTGAACGCCGGCGCCATCACCGCCACCAGCATGGTGAAGGGCAACAGCTACGATGCGATCTGGAACAGCATCCTCTCGTATTACAGCGATTTTGCCGGGCGCAAACTCAGCGTACTGGACGACGTGTACAAATCCGAGGCGGCCACCAACCAGCGCAACCAGGCGCTGGCAATGCTGATGCACGCTTACGGCCACATCAAGGAAGAGCCGCTGCGCGCGACCGATATCTACACCCGCCAGTGCTCGGTAGGCGTGAATGTGAAAGACCTCGCCAACATGGCCGCCACACTGGCCAATGGCGGCACCAACCCGCTGACCGGCAAGCAACTGGTGAACCCGGAGAATGTGCCTGAAATTCTTGCGGTGATGGCCACGGCCGGTTTGTACGACGACGCGGGCAAGTGGCTGTATCGCACCGGCCTGCCGGCCAAGAGCGGCGTGGGCGGGGGTATTATCGCCGTATCGCCGGGCAAGTTCGGTATTGCGGTTATCTCGCCGCCGCTGGACCCGGCCGGCAACAGCGTACGCGCGCAGAAGGCGATTACCGATATCTCGGTAGCGCTGGGTGGCAACCCGTACTTCGTCAAGCCGCTGTAGTGCCGCTGTAGTGCCGCGGTAGAGTGCCGCGGTGAAGGCCGGGCGCCGAAAGCAGCGCCCGGTGTTTCGCCTGCGCGTCAGCTCAGCTGCGAGGTGCAGTGCGGGCAGCGCGTGGCGGCAATCGGTATGTCGGTAAAACAGAAGCTGCAGGCCTTGGTGGTGGGCTCCTCGGGTGCGGCTTCTTCCTCACGCTTGAGCCGGTTGATACCGCGCACCAGCAGGAACACGGCGAAGGCCACGATCAGGAAACTCACGACCGAATTCAGGAACACGCCGTAGTTGATGGTTACCGCGCCGGCGGCGTTGGCGGCCTCAAGCGTGCTGTAGGAGCCTGCTCCGTCCGCGCCGGCTTTCAGCGTGATGAACAGATCGGTGAAATCCACGCCCCCCAGCAGCAGCCCGATGGGCGGCATGATCACATCGCTGACCAGGCTCTTGGCGATCGTGCCGAAGGCGCCGCCGATGATGATACCGACGGCCATATCCACCACGTTGCCGCGCATTGCGAATTCTTTGAAATCTTTCAGCATGCTGCTTCTCCCTGCAGATTGTTATGGTTCCTGGCCCGCGACCGCAGGCTTGGGAGAATCATACGGGAATGTTCCGCATTAGTGCCAGCGGGTAATGCGAAGGATAGCGAGGCGTCGCACCGGAACGCGAATATCAGCAACCTGTTAGTAAAAGCTAGTGTTGCGCGCCCGGCGGCGGGCCGCACGGGCGAGGCTCGTTGTTACTGGTCACCCCAGACGGCTTCCAGCCGCTGATCCCGACCGCAGCTCCAGCGGTAGTATTTATAGCGCACCGGGTTTTTCTCGGCGTAGTTCTGGTGATATTCCTCCACCGGCCAGAACGTGTCGGCCGGCAGAATCTGGGTGACGATCCTGTTCTCTCCCAGGCGCGCCTGGGCAGCCTCGCGCGAGGCTTCCGCAAGCGGCTGCTGCTCCGGCGTGGCAAATATGGCGGCGCGATAGCTGTGCCCGCGGTCGCAGAATTGCCCGCCATCGTCGAAAGGGTCGACATTGCGCCAGTAGTGCTCCAGCAGAGCCTGGTAGGTAATGGCGGCCGGATCGTAGGTGACCTCCACGGCTTCGTAGTGCCCGTCATGGTTGCCGCTGTAGGTGGGGTTTTTCATTTCGCCGCCGGTGAACCCGGAGACGACGTTCTGCACGCCGTCGAGGTGCTCGAAGTCGGATTCCATGCACCAGAAGCAGCCGCCCGCAAACACGGCGGTGGCGGATTCGGCGGCGCGCAGGCCTGGGGCAGCAAGCAGGGTGAGGAGGAAGAGGGCAGTGAGTGCGCGCATGGTGTGCTCCGTGGGTGATGAGAGAAGGTAGACCGCATGGCGGGCGGGGGGTTCAATGCAGGGCGAGGATGAAAAGGGCGACGGGGATTTCGGTATACGCTGCCCGCTTGATGTGAAGCGTCCGCCACAGCTTATTCGGCGAGAGCGCGCCTCCGCCGGGCTAACCCTAATTTGTAGGTTAACTGGATGAGCGCCCTTGCTTCGACGCTTTTATGCACCAGAGCGGTATGGTTGTTGTGGCCCGCCCGGCAGAATTCGAATCTGCGACCTCTGCCTCCGGAGGGCAGCGCTCTATCCAGCTGAGCTACGGGCGGAGGCGGCAAAGGATACATCGGTCACCCGCGAGCGTCTACGGCGTGCGATGCAAACAGGGCTGTCCCCACGTAACATACCAGGCCCGCAACTGATCAAAGGAGCAAGCCCTCAATGAGTGAGCAGTCAGAGCGCACCAACGTGCTCGGGGGGCCGCTCGCGGCCTGCTGTCATTCGCCGAAAACCGGCTACTACCGCGACGGATATTGTCGCACCGAGGCGCGTGATGTGGGGCGGCATGTGATTTGCGCCGAGGTCAGTGCGGCGTTTCTTGAATTCACGAAGGAGCGGGGCAACGATCTGTCCACGCCGCGCCCGGAGTTCGATTTCCCCGGCCTGCAGCCCGGGGATCGCTGGTGCCTGTGCGCGCTGCGCTGGCGCGAGGCGCATCTGGCGGGCATGGCGCCGCGGGTGGTGCTTGAGGCCTGCCATGCCACGGCGCTTGAGGTAATACCGCTCGAGTTACTGCAGGCGTATGCCGTGGCGGCCAGTCATTGAGCCCGGCGCTCGGTTACCATCTCGGCCTGCCGGCCTGGGCGTTTCCCGGCTGGGCCGGCGAGTATTTTCCCGCGGGCGGTTCGGCACTCGCGCATTACGCGCGCGTGTTCAACACCGTGGAGGGCAATACCACGTTCTACCGCGTACCGGATGCGCAATCAGTGGCGCGCTGGAACGCAGCGGTGCGGGACGCGTGATGTTTGATAGCCGCCCGATCTATGAGGGTGATTCACAGCACCCGGATACCACGCATAACGCCGGCTATGTGCGGGAGTGGGTCGAGCGCTGTGCCGGCTACCTGGCGGCGGGCCACCGTGTGTATTTCATGATGCACTGCCCCAACAACCTGCACTGTCCGGCGTTCGCGGAAGATTTCCATCAGGCCCTGCGTGAGCGGTGTTCGACGCTGCCGGCCCTGCCGGCATGGCCTGTCCCGCGTCAGGCCGGTTTGTTCTAGCTGGCGCCCGGGGGAAAGGACGCGAATATCACGGTGGCCGCCTCGTTGTAGTCGTTCTGGTCGGTGCTCGGGTCCTTCTTCAGGCGCGACTGGGTGGTGCCCCGCCAAACGGATTTGCCCATTGCCGGGTCGATCAAATCGACGATGAAGGTGCCCTCGGTATAGTTGCGCACGGTCACGTCGGTTTGCATCGGCATGCAGCTCCAGCAGTTGTAGCGGCTGTAGCGGTTGTAGGGGCCGTAGTAACCGTAGGCGGGCGTGTTCCAGGTCTGCACGTCGGTTTTGTGCTGGGTCACCAGGTGCCAGCTTATCAGCAGGTCGGCGGCTTCGGGGTCTTGCACGATCTCGAAGCCTTTGTTTTTCATGGCGAATACCAGCGCTTCGTCGATGCGGCCACGCTGGATGTCGCTGAGCTGCAGCGGGTTGTCGCCCACCACCTCGCCGGAATCGCGGTAAAAGCCCACCTTCTTCACCGCGGAAAAATTGTAGTCCGGTTTGAAATCAACGTCGGGTTTCGGCGGGCCGCTGGCGCAGGCGCCCAGCAGCGCTGCCGCCGCGAGCAGGGAGAGCGAGGTAAGTAGGGTGCGAATCTGTCGGGTCATGACGGGCTCCTGGTAGGACGGGTGTGCGGTTCAGATGGGCTTGAACCCTATGACAGCAGTGTAACCAATTTCTATCCGCCGCGTGGGGCGATTGTCTCACTCTCGCCGCAGGGCGCTTCGATGCGTTTGAGCGCTTCCACGTGTTCGCGGGGTGCGCGTATTGCGCTGTCGATGAGCCGGTTGCGAGTCTGCAGCCACTGGCGGTACGCCTCCGGCAGGACGGGCGCCAGCCGGGACTCGAGAGTGGCCACAGCGGGCAGCAGTTGATAGCGGCTGCGATCCAGCGCCGCAGCCTGGGGTTGCAGCTCGCCGATAAAAAACTTGCGCACCACGTTGGGCAGGATATCGGCCGCCCGGTGACGGATGCCGGTTGCGCACAGGGGGCCGCGTTCAATGCGGGTATCGATCACGTCGTTCGCCGCCGCCAGCCAGGCCTGCTGGCGCAGCATGGCCTGCAGTAACACGCCGCCGCCACCGCCGGCCACTTCACCCAGCAGCAGTTCGAACTCGGTGCCGTCTGCGCGGTAGTCACCGCCCAGCCAGCGCTCGGCCATGGCGTTGATGGCCAGCAGCGCGGCGGCGGAGGTGGCGCCACCGCTGGCGGGGTAGGTGCCGGGCGCCCGCGCCTGTTGCCAGAATGCACGATACTCGTCGCCGCCCAGGGTGGCGTTGAAGATCAGTGCGGGCAACTGGTTCCGCTTGTCGTCCGCGGCGCCTGCCAGCGTGGCGGCGAGGTCTTCGCGGCCCTCGGCGTCGAGCTGCGCGATACACGCCGGGGCCAGCCGCAGGAATTCCAGTTCCAGCAGGAGCAACTGTGAAGCGGGCGCCAGGCGCCCAAGGCTGCTGTTGCGCTTGCCAACCGTTACCTGCAGATCGCAGCCGTGCAGACCGAGAAAATCGAGCGCGTGGAGTTTACCGGCGGGTATGGCCAGGCGCAGCCCGCCGCTGCGTGGGGGGCGCGGAAAGCCGGGCATTGGCGGCGGGCTCGCGGCCACGCCCAGCGTTCTGGCCAGACGGCTGAGGTAGTTGTCGAAGGGCGCGTCCGGGTCGCTGCGCGCGCAGCCGCCCGCGAGCAAGGCCGCCAGCAGCAATAGCATGGCGAGTTGCCGTGTTGCGCCTGTGTCGCGTGTTGAGGTTTTGCCCAGGGTCGGTGGCATGTTGCAGATCCTCCCGGCCCCAGTTATAGCGCAAGCGCGCGGCCGTTTGGCGATCAAATGCCTGCAGCGGCGCGCGGTGCCGGTCTATGCCTGCGCCAGCGCGTCGTTCGCCCGCTGTTGCCAGGCGAGCAGGTGGGTGCAGCTGTCGGGAATACCCTCTTTCACCCAGCCCATGAATTCCGTCGCCACCAGCAGGTCGATGTCGGCAAAGCTGAAATGGTCGCCCGCCACGAAGGCTTGTGTGGCGAGGTGGGCATCGAGCTGGGGCAGGATGGCCTTGATCTGCATGCGCCCGCGGTCTACCAGTTCCGGTATCTGCGGCGTATCCAGCGGGCCGGGCAGGGCGCGATTCACAAAGCTCTTGCCGCCGTTGCGCAGGACGTTGGCAACGGCCATGAACAGCCCGGTGAACAGGTGGTGGTTCCAGCTGATCACCTGGGCTTTCTCCAGCGCGGTACTGCCCAAAAGCGGTTTCTCCGGGTGCAGGGCCTCTAGGTAGGTGCAAATGCCGATCACGGCGTTCAGCACGGTGCCGTCATCCAGCACCAGCGCTGGCACGGTGCAGGCGGGGTTGATCGCCCGATACGCGTCGCCGAGCTGTTCGCCCGACAGCATGTCGATCTGCTGCGTGTCAATGTCGATGCCTTTGTACTGCATGAACAGCGTCAGGCGCTTGGGGTTGGGGGCGGGGTCGTAGGTGTAGAGTTTCATCCGGGGGCTCCAGCGCGTGTGATAGCGCACATACTAGGGGCTCAGCGGCGGGCGCGCCAGCGTGCCTGAGGGCGCGGGAGAGCGGCTGGCGCCTGACCGCGGGGTGCTGTGGGCGTCAGTTTTAAGCGGCGCCTTTAATGGCTATAATGTTGAGCTAACCTGATAGAGGATGTTTCCCGATGATTCGCACAATCCTGTTCACCCTGGCCGCGACCGTAGCCCTTGGTGCTGCGGCGGTGGAGCTGACGGACGCGCAGCGCGCGGCCATTGAAGATCGTATCAAGCCGGTGGGTGAATCCTGCGTGCAGGGCGACAGCAGCTGCGCCGTGGTGGTAGCCGCTGGCCCCGGCGGGGCATCGCGCTCCGGCGAAGAGGTGTATAACGCGGCGTGCATGGCCTGCCATTCAACCGGCGCAGCCGGCGCGCCCAAGGTGGGTGACGTTGCCGCCTGGGCCGAACGCATCACCCAGGGCATGGACGTACTGCACGAGCACGGCCTCAAAGGCATGCCTGGCACCGGGATGATTGCCAAGGGCGGCTGTATGAGCTGTTCCGACGATGAAGTGATCGCCGCCGTGGATTACATGGTAGACAGCAGCCGGTAGCGGCTGTCTCCTTCTGTGACCCGAGAGCCGCAGTGCTGTTGCACCGCGGCTTTTTTGTCTCACCGGATTTCTCAATGGCGCTAACGGGAGTACTGCGAGTGAAGAGATTTTTTTTCGGCCTGGCACTCGGGTTGGCGCTGCTGGCGGGGTGCGCCGAGGAGGCGCCTCCGGAGCGCACCGTCGAAGTGGTGGTGGACGAGGTCGTGCTCGAAAGCTACCAGCCCAGGGTGCGCTACGTGGGGCGCCTGCAGGCGCAGGACGACGTGGCCATTCAGGCCAAGGTCTCGGGTTTCCTCGCGTCACGTGAGTTCCGCGAGGGCGATCTGGTGCAGGCGGGGTCGGTGCTGTATACCCTCGATCGCTCGGAGTATGAAGCGGCTTTGGCGCGAGCACGCGCAAACCTGTCTGCCGCCGTGGCCAACCAGGCGAATGCGGCGCGCAATTTCAAGCGTGGCAAGGAACTGCTGCCCAAAGGCGCGATTTCCCAGGCGGAAATGGACGACCTCACCGCCAAGAAACTGGACGCCGACGCGCGCATCGAAGGCGCGCGCGCCGAGGTGACCAGCGCCGAGGTGAATCTCGGTTACACCACGATCACCGCGCCGATCACCGGGCGCATCGGGCGCAGCGCCGTCGCGGTGGGCGACCTCGTGGGGCCGAACACGGGGAATTTCACCACCCTCGTGAGCATCGATCCGATAGAGGCGCTGTTCCAGGTGAGCGAATCCACCTACATATCCGCCATCAGCGGGAACATGGAGGACGGCCTCGACGCGGCGGAGCTGCGCCGCATCGAGGTCACGCTGGAACTCGCCAACGGCGAGGAATACCCGGAGATCGGTCGTCTCGACTATTTCGCCAACCGCATCGACCAGAGCACCGGCACGCTGGAGGCGCGCGCCCTCATCCCCAATCCGCATTCCGTGCTGGTGCCGGGCCAGTATGTGCGCGTAGTTCTGCAGGACACGCGCCTGCAGGAAGACCTGTTCCTGCCGCAGGCCTCGGTGCAGGCAGACCAGCAGGGCAGTTTCGTGCTGGTGGTGAATGGCGACAACGTGGTGGTGCGGCGGAACGTGGAACTCGGTGATCGGATGGACGACCTCGTGCTGGTGCGCAAGGGCGTGAGTGAAGGCGAGCGGGTGATCGTACGTGGCCTGCAGGCGGTACGCCCGGGCATGTCGGTGCAGACCCGGTCGCTGGCGGCTGCAGAGAGCGCCTAGCCGATGTTCAGCGCCTTCTTTATCGAGCGACCCAAATTCGCGCTGGTGATCTCGATCGTGCTCACGCTGGCGGGCGGCCTGTCTATCTACATGCTGCCGGTGACCGAGTACCCCAGCATATCGCCGCCGAACATCCAGGTGAGTGGAGTGTACCCGGGCGCCTCGGCAGAGGTGGTGGAAACCACCGTGGGCACGCCGATCGAAGACGCGGTGAACGGCGTGGAGAACATGATCTACATGTCGTCCAAGAGCGCCAACGACGGCAGTTACAGTTTAACGGTGACCTTCGAGGTCGGTTCAGACCCGGACATGGCGCTGGTGCGGGTGCAGAACCGCGTGAAGCTGGCTGAGCCCTCGCTGCCCGCCGAAGTCACGGCCATGGGGCTCAAGATCGAGGAGCGTTCGCCGGATATTCTCAAGATCGTGAGCTTCACCTCGCCCGACGATTCGCTGGACTACAAGTTCATTTCCAACTACGTGAAGATCAACGTGCAGAGCGCGTTGGCGCGCCTCGATGGCATTTCCACCGCGAGCATCCTTGGCGAGGCGGATTATTCCATGCGCCTGTGGCTGGACCCGGCGAAGATGGCCAACCTGGGTCTCTCGGTGATGGATGTGCGCAGCGCGCTGCAGGAACAGAACGTGCAGGTAGCGGCGGGCAAGATCGGCGCACCGCCCTTTGAAGGCAATCTGCAAACGGAATACACCCTGCGCACCAAGGGCCGCCTGCAGGAGGTGGAAGAGTTTCAGAACGTGGTGCTGCGCGCGCGGGCAGATGGGTCTGCCATTTACCTCAAAGACGTGGCCCGGGTAGAACTGGGGCAGTCGGACTACAGCTTCTTCGGCGAGATAGACGGCAAGCCCGCGGTCAATGTGGCGCTGTACCTGCTGGCGGACGCCAACGCGCTGGACGCCGGCGCGGCGGTAGACGCACTCGTGGCCGATCTCTCGCAGCAGTTCCCCGAGGGGCTCGACTACGTGATCAGTTACGATACCACGCGTTACGTGGCGACCGCCGTCAACGACGTGGTCGTGTCGCTGTTCCAGGCGGTGCTGCTGGTGATTGCCGTCACCTTTGTGTTCCTGGGTGACTGGCGCGCCACGCTGGTGCCCACCGTGGCGATTCCGGTGTCGCTGGTAGCCACCTTCGCGGTGCTGCTGCTGGCGGGCATGTCGATCAACACCGTGACGCTGTTCGGCCTGATCCTGGCGATTGGGATCGTCGTCGACGATGCGATCCTGGTGATCGAGAACTGCGATCGACACATGCGCGAGGACCCCACCCTCTCGGCGAAGGACGCGGCGCTGGTGACCATGCGGGAGGTGGGCGGTGCGATCGTGGCCACCAGCCTGGTATTGCTCGCGGTGTTCGTGCCCGTGGCGCTGCTGCCGGGCATCACCGGCGAGATGTATCGCCAGTTCGCGGTGACGATTTGCGTGGCGGTGCTGTTTTCCTCGGTTAACGCGTTAACCCTCAGTCCCGCGCTGTGCAGCCTGCTGCTCAAGCCCGGCGAAAAACAGGAGGCGCGCTGGTACCGGGGTTTCCAGTCGGGCTTTGGCTGGCTGACCGCGCGCTATGACGGCGGCGTGCAGTGGGTGCTGCGTCGCCTGGCGATTGTCGGCCTCGTGTACGTGGCATGGATCGCGGCGCTGGGTGTCGGCTTCCTCGGTACGCCCACCGGCTTTGTGCCGGATGAAGACAAGGGGCTGTTGCTGGTGAACGTGCAACTGCCTGATGCGTCGTCGCTCACGCGCACGAAAGACGCGATGGACAAGGTGGTGGCGCTGCTGGAAGAAGATCCCGCCGTGGAACTGATCACATCCATCACCGGGTTTTCGGTGCTCACCGGCGCCATGGCCAGCAACGGTGGCACGCTGTTCGTGGTGCTCAAACACTGGGACGAGCGTACGGAACCCGCGAATCTCGTATTCAACGTGGCGTCGCGCATCAACGCGCGCGCCTTTTCCGAAGTACCGGAGGGGCAGGTTTTCGCGATTGCCCCGCCCGCCGTACCCGGCATGGGCGCGGTGGGCGGCCTGGAGCTGTTACTGCAGGACACGCTGTCGCGCCCGCCGTCTGAACTGGCCTCCGTGCTGAACAACTTCATCGTGGAGGCAAATCAGACGCCGGGGCTGCAGAACGTATTCAGCACTTATCGTGCGAACGTGCCACAGTACTTCATTGATGTTGACCGGCTGAAAGCCAAGAACCTCGGCGTCTCGCTCAACGAGATCTTCCTCACGCTGCAGGCGCAGATGGGTTCGCTGTACATCAATGATTTCAACAAGTTCGGCCAGACCTACAAGGTGATCATGCAGGCCGAGTCTTCCTACCGCAGCGATCTCGCCGACCTGGGCCATTTTTACGTGCGAACGGCGGAGGGTGAGATGCTGCCGCTCAGCACCCTGGTACGCAATCGCCCGGTACTGGGCCCGGATGTCGCGCAGCGGTACAACCTGTATCGCTCGGCCTCCGTGCGCGCCAACGCCGCGCCGGGCTACAGCTCGGGTGAGGCGATGCAGGCACTGGAGAAACTGGCGGCCGATGTGTTGCCGGCGGGTTATCGCATTGAATGGACGGGCATGGCCTACCAGGAGCGGGAAGCAGGCTCCACGGCCGTGTTCGCCTATGCACTGGCGCTGATTTTTGTGTACCTGTTTCTGGTGGCGCAGTATGAAAGCTGGTCGGTGCCTGCGGCCATCATACTGGTGGTGCCCATGGCCATCGGCGGCGCCATAGCCGCGCTGTTTATGAGCGGCATTGCGCTGAACCTGTACGCCCAGATCGGTATCGTGCTGTTGATCGGCATGGCCGCGAAGAACGCCATCCTGATTGTGGAGTTTGCGCGCCACAAACGCGAGCAGGAGGGCGAGGAGGTCGCGGTGGCCGCGCGCGAAGCCGGTCGTTTGCGCTTTCGCGCGGTCTGTATGACAGCGGTATCGTTTATCCTCGGCATCATTCCTCTGGTGATCGCCTCGGGGGCGGGCGCCTTCGGCCAGCGCTCGCTCGGCATCACGGTGTTTGGCGGCATGCTTGCGGCGCTGCTGGTGGGCACGTTTTTCATTCCGGGGTTCTACGCCATCGTGCAGGGCACCCGTGAACGCATCAAGCGCAGGCTGGGAATGGCGGCGCCGGGTAGTGGTGACGCGTCGCCCTAGGGCGATGGAGTGTTTCCCCGCCGCGTAGCGCCCCTCGGGCAAACAGGTCTTTCAGCCCCGCCAGGGTTTCGCGCCCGCGCGCGGCGCTGGCTTGTGCGTTCTCGGCATTGCCGTCGCCCTGGTGTTGCACATCGTCCGCGGGAAGTTCGTCGATAAAACGGCTGGGTTCGCAGGTGGCGACCTCGCCATACTGGCTGCGTTTGCGTGCCCGGGTCATGGTGAGCGTTTCGCGCGCGCGGGTGATGCCTACGTAGGCCAGGCGGCGTTCCTCGGCGATGTTATCGTCTTCCACGCTGGCGCGGTGCGGCAGCAGGTTTTCTTCCATCCCGATGATATACACGTGCGGAAACTCGAGTCCCTTGGAGGCGTGCAGGGTCATCAGCTGCACGCTGTCGGGGCCTTTTTCTTCCTCGTCCTGCTGTTCCAGCAGGTCGCGCAGCACCATGCGTGCAATGGCGTCTTCCAGTGACACGCCGTCTTCCGACATCACGCGCTGCAAGCCGTCCACCAGGAAGTGCACGTTGCCCATGCGCCGTTGTGCCACGTCCTCGCTGGAGCTTATCTGGCCCAGCCAGCCCTCGTAATCGATATCGCGCAGCATCTGGCGAATACCGGATACGCCGTGCTCCGTGGCGCAGCGCTCCCGGGTGGCCGCGAGCCACGCGCCAAACTCGCGCAGGCGTTTCAGGCCGGCGGCGGGCACCGCGTCCGCGCTGATCCGCAGGCAGGCGACGGCCAGGCTGGTGCGCTGCTCGCGCGCGAACAGCCCCAGAGCCTCCAGCGTGGAGGTGCCTAGCTGGCGGCGTGGCACATTGGCAATGCGCAGGAAGGCGTTGTCGTCTTTCTCGTTGAGCAGCAAACGCAGGTACGACATCACGTCCTTGACCTCGTTGCGCGCGAAAAACGAGGTGCCCCCGCTCAAATGATAGGGCACCTGGTGCTGCTGCAGGGCAAGTTCCAGCAGGCGCGCCTGGTGGTTGCCGCGATACAGCACGGCGTAATCGCCGAAGCGCGTGCGCTTGCGCAGCTGGTGGTCGAGAATTTCCGCCACCACCTGCTCCGCTTCCGCGTGTTCGTCCGCGCAGTGGATCACCCTCAGCGGGTCGCCGTAGCCCAGCTCGCTCCAGAGCTGCTTCTCGAACACGTGCGCGTTGTTGGCGATGAGCGTATTCGCCGCACGCAGGATGCGTGCCGTGGAGCGATAGTTCTGTTCCAGCTTGACGATGTTCAAACCGGGGAAGTCATCCTGCAGTTGCGCGAGGTTTTCCGGACGCGCGCCACGCCAGGCGTAAATCGACTGGTCGTCGTCGCCCACCACGGTAAAGCGACCGCCGAGGCCCACCAGCTGTTTCACCAACAGGTACTGGCTGGTGTTGGTGTCCTGGTATTCGTCCACCAGCAGGTGGTGTATGCGCTGCTGCCATTTTTCCAGTGTCTCGGGCGCCCGCTCGAACAGCAGCGTCGGCAGCAGAATCAGGTCGTCGAAATCCAGAGCGTTATAGGCCTGCAGCGCTCGCTGGTAGCGCGCGTAGGCCTGCGCGCAAAGCATGTCGGCCGGGGTTTTGGCCGCTGCCTGGGCCTGCGGCGGCAGCAGGCGATCGTTCTTCCAGCTGGAGATGCGCTGCTGGATCAGGGCGGCTTTATCACCTTCGGCGCCATGCTCCTGAATCAGCAGGTCGCGCAGCAGCGTGCGCGTGTCTTCGTTGTCGAAGATCGAAAACCCCGGTAACAGGCCCAGCGCCCGGGTCTCGCTGCGGATGATTTTCAACCCCAGCTGGTGAAACGTGCTGATGGTGAGCTGTTCGGCGGAATCGGCGCCCACCAGGCGCCGCACGCGCTCGCGCATTTCCCGCGCGGCCTTGTTGGTGAAGGTCACGGCGGCAATATGCGCGGCGTCTACCCGGCACTGGCGGATGAGATAGGCGATCTTCTCGGTGATGACGCTGGTTTTGCCGCTGCCGGCGCCCGCCAGCACCAGCAGCGGCCCGTCGATGTAGCGCACCGCCTCGCGTTGCCTGGGGTTGAGTTGCGGCACTAGCGGCGGCGCACGAGTTTGGCCACCGAGCTGGTGGTGGCCGTGAGCAGACCTGCGTCGTCGTAGAGGCGGCCTTCCATGAAGGCCGTCTTGTAGCTGCGTTTGAGTATCTGGCCGACCGCGCGCAGGCGCCCGGCGCGGGTCGGCTCCAGGTAGCTGGTTTTAATCTCCAGCGAGGACACGTTCGCCAGCGTGCCATCGGTTTCCATCACGAAAACCGCGTGGCTCATGGCCGCATCGAGCATGGCGGTCACAAAGCCGCCCTGCACCACATCCACGGAGTGGCAGAAGTCCGTTGAGACGTTGAACTCGAAGCTGCAGCTCTGCTGCTCGCGGTCGATAGCCACCACCCGGCCGCCGAGCATGCCGATAAAGCCCGGGGCGTGTGCGTTCAGGCCGGCGATGATGTCGTTGTCTGTCATGCGATGGTGTATCCGGTAGCAGCGATGGACGAGGTCGACGGGGGCGTCCGTCAGCGGCCCGTGATTTTCGCCTGTTAGCGCTGCGCTGTAAACGCATCGCGCCGCTCAGGCAGCCCCCGAAGCCACTACGGCCACGGCGACTCGCGGGCGCGGGAGCTTGCTGCTAGCGTAGCTCAAGCCCCAGACCGGCGTACTGCGTGCGCAGGTGGTAGGTGGAGGGGTCGCGGCCGTAGCCGTCGAAGTAGAACAGCGTCAGTCGCAGGTTGTCCCACTCCGCGCCCAGTGTCAGGCGGCCGCTCCAGTACTGGGCGAAACTGCTTTCCAGCCCGGTTTGCACATCAAGCCGTGCGTCTACCTGGGTTCTGCCGTCGCCGCTGCGCCAGAGCGGTCGTTCCAGCATGCCGCGCAGGCCATCGAAATCGGTAATTTCGACGTCGTTGCCTTCCTCCCACCAGATCGCGTCTTCGCGCTCGCCGATAAAGCCGAAGCCCTGGCAATCGCAATACAGGCGCGCTTCGATCTGGTAGTTGAACCAGTTTTCCTTGCGGGGATCTTCATACAGCAGCGTGTTGCTCGCCCAGCGCAGCGTGGCGTAATCCCAGCCGCGGCTGACTTCGGCCAGCGCGAAATCGTCGCCGCGCAGCACCCTGCGGGCCTCGAAACGCAGCCGCTCGTCCTCTTCCAGCGTCTGTCCGTTGGATTCATGGAACCATCCCACGCGCAGCGTGTTGCGCCCGCGCGCGAAATCGTACTCGAAGGAAATGCCCGGATTCTGCTTGCGCGATACGATCGGTGCCGAGTCGTAGCGGTCGCTGTCGACGATATAGAAATCGTAAAGGCCGTTATAGTGCAACAGCAGGCGATCCGGCGTGACGCTGTTGAAGAAATCGCCGTAGAGAGTGTCCCAGTTGCGAAACGCGTTCTGGCCTTTCTCAAACCAGTCGTCTATCAGCGGGTACTTCAGCGATACGTAAAACTCGGCGTGATTCTCGTCGCCGATATCGTCATCCACAGGCACGGCGAAGACGACGTAGTTGGGATCGTCCGCGGTAAGCATGCCCAGTTCGTCGCGGCGGGACAGCGACTCGAGGCGCGCCACCCGTGTCTCGCGTTGTTCCTGTTCATCGCGCAGCCGCTCGGCCTCCTGCGCCAGCTGCTCCTCCGTCAGTTCCGGCGGTTCGCCGGGTACGGGGGCGTCGGGGTCTGGCGCGGACTCGACGGCGGGGGCTGCGAGCGCGTCGAAGCAACGCAGGCGCGCAATTTCCCCCGGCGTCTGCTGGCAGGCCATGAACTGGCGATAGAATGCCGCCTGCGCTGCCTCGTCGACCTGTCCGGCGCTAGCCCGCTCGGCATCCGTTTGCCCGGCATCAGCGTTCGCTGGCGATGCCAGCGGTATCAGCAGTGTCGCGGCGCCCAGGCACAGCGAGCGTATCGCTGCCTGGCGCAGGCCGTGCTCAGGCGGCATCGGCGCGTGTCTGCGGATCGAAGGTAATGGGCATGGCCTTCATGGCGTTGACGAAAAATGAACGCACGAATTGCGGCTGGCCGGCGAATGTCGGATTGCGCAGGCGGGGAATGATCTCTTCCATCATGATGTTGAGTTCCAGTCGCGCCAGGTGGGTGCCGATGCAGAAGTGCTGACCGATACCGAACGAGCGCAGCTGGTTGTAAAGATCCGGCATGCGTTCCGCGCGGGTGACGTCGAAGGTCATGGCGTCGTCGCCGAAGAAGCGTTCGTCATGGTTCGCCGCGTGGTAGTGCAGAATAATCTTGTCGCCCTTTTTGATCTGCTGTCCGCCCAGTTCGCAATCCTGCATGGCGGTGCGACGCATGGAAATGAAGGCTGTGTTGTAGCGCAGCATCTCCTCGCAGGCGCCGGCTATCTTGTCCGGATTATCTACCAGGTACTGCAGCTGATCGGGGTTCTCCATCAGCAGGCGCATACCCTGGGCGATCACCGTGCGCGTGGATTCGTTGCCGCCCACCAGGATGAGAATGAACATCCAGCCGAACATTTCCTCGGAAATGGGCTGGCCTTCGAGCTTCGCGTCCAGCAGCGCACCGGTGATGTTATCCATCGGTTCCCGGCGATGCTTCGCCGCCAGCGCCATGGCGTACTGAATCACCTCGAGCGATGCCAGTTGTCCTTCTTCCATGGACGTCGCCATGTCCGGATCGTCGGCGAAGATCATGGTGTTGGTCCAGTCGAAGAACTTCTTGCGATCTTCCAGCGGCACGCCGAGCAGTTCCAGAATGCCGATCAGTGGTAGCTCCGCGGCCACCTCTTCAACGAACTCGCACTCACCGCGGCTGGCGACTGCGTCCACGATGCGCTTGGCGTGCGCGCGGAAGTTCTCGGCGTAGGATTCCACGCGCTTGGGCGTAAAGGCATTGCGTACGATGCGGCGCACCTTCTGGTGCAGGGGCGGATCCATGTTGATGATGGTCTGCCGGTGAATGCCTTCCACCATCTCCTGGTCGTATTCCATGGGGAACGCGGAGCGTTCGGCCGAGGAGAAAAGCAGCGGATTTTTCGAGATGTAGTCCATCTCCGCGATACGCGTCACGGCCCAGTAGGGCACGCCGGTGAGCGGATCCTCAATGCGCACCACGGGCCCGGCGTCGCGGATCTCCCGTAATCTCTCGTAGGGCATTCCCTGGGCGTAGGTGTCCGGATCCAGCAGGTTGGCGAAGGGGCATTGGCTCATGGTGGTCGTCCTGTGTTGCGCGCCTGAACGCTGGTCGAGCAGGCGAAGAGACTAATTACTATCAGTGATTAGTGAACTCTGGCATACGCGCCAGTTGCAGTAAAGGCTTGCTGAACCAGCGGAGCATACCCCGCAATAAAAAAACCCGCCGGGCGGCGGGTTTCGTTTGACGCGTTGCGCTGGGGGTCAGGCGCGACGCTTGCGCGAGAAGAGGCCGAGGCCTGCCATCGCGATACCGAACAGTGCCAGAGTGGCCGGGGCGGGCACATCAATCACAACGCGCTCGGTGGTAATCACCGCGGCGAACTGGAAGGGCGTGTCCTGACCTTCCGGGGTCAGAAAGCCGAGACAGGGGTTGTCTGCTCCGGCTGCGTTGCACGCGGCTTCCGCCAGCGGGTTGAGGCCGTTGGTCAGCTCGAAGAAGCTGATGAAGTATTCCTGATTCTGCAGCGGGCCACCGGCGCCGTCCAGGTCAAAGAAGAACGGGAAGTTCAGCGCGTTGCGGTCGATCACGAAAATGTCCGCGCAGCCATCGGCGTTGACGCCCTGGTTGTTGGCCTGGCCGTTGGCGCAGGGGTTAGCACCGTTGTCGGTTTCCAGGAAATCGATCAGGAAGTCCAGGCTGTTCGGGCCTACCGAGGGTTCAGCGCTGGCGGGCATGAAGGGCGTGAGCGTCAGGGTGGAGCGCAGCGTCACGCTGTCCAGGGAGCTGCCGTTGATCGGGCGGTTGCGGTGGGTCACACCCACGTTGGCAACGGCCGCGCCGTTGGTGGTCACCTGCGTGGCCGGGAGGTTGGTGATGTCCAGGCCGCTCTGGCCCGAGTTACCCGTGCCCCAGCGCATGGATTGGCTGGCGCAGGAGGTGTTGGCCGTGCCGGACGTCCACTGCGCTGTGCCGCAAAGGAACTCCGCGCTCACGTCAACTGTCCACACGTCGACGATACCGTCGATCATGTCTGCCTGGGCGCTGGCGGCTCCCAACAGGCTGAGGCCTGCGGCGATGCCGAGCGCGCGGGATTTGAAGCTGTGCTTGAGGGTTTTCATCGCTAATCCATCCATTGTTAACGTCTGTCGGAGGGTGAGTCAGCAGAATGCGTGCCTGAAAATTCAAAGTTTCGCAAAAACAATCAGTTACGAAATCCAGGGCGTTCGGAGGCCGTGAGGTGGTTCACAGTTTTTTTCGGGACGCTGAGAGAGTGTAAAATTTTTCGACGGGGTGACCGCGTTGGTATGATTGCCAGTGGGATGCATCGATGGCGCTGTTCAGCGCGGCGCCGGATCTGCAATCTGTCCGTGGGCTAGGCGTTGCCACGGTATCCCAACGCCTCGCTAATGTGGTCTACGCCCACGCCGCCGCGCCCGGCGAGATCACTGATAGTGAGTGCTACCCGCAGCAGGCGATGCACGCTCCTGGCCGATAGCTGTAGCTGCGTCGCCGCCTGCTCAACCGCTTTTCTTTCTGACGCGCCCGGTAAGCAAGTACTTGCCAACATGCTGACGGGTAACTGCGAATTGGGGCAGCCCTGGCGCTGAAGCTGGCGCGCTCGTGCCTTGCAGACACGCTCGCGAATGGCGCGCGATGGTTCCCCGGCGGGAGCGTCGTTGAGTAGACAGGCCGCGGGCACGCGACCCACCTGAACGTGCAGGTCAATACGATCCAGCAGCGGCCCGGAAATGCGGGCGCGATAACGCTGGATCTGCTCCGATGCGCAGCGGCAGCGACGTTCGGGGTCGCCAAGATAGCCGCAGGGGCAGGGGTTCATCGCGGCCACCAGCTGGAAACGGGCCGGATAGGTGATTTTATGACGGGCGCGAGACAGGGTAATTTCACCCGATTCCAGTGGCTCGCGCAGCATCTCCAGGCAATGGCGGCTGAATTCCGGTAGTTCGTCGAGGAACAACACCCCGCCATGGGCCAGTGAGATCTCGCCGGGACGAGGCCTGCCGCCTCCGCCCGCCAGAGCGGCTGCGCTGGCGCTGTGGTGCGGCGCACGGAACGGACGCTGCAGCAGATGAGCGCAGGGCAGGGCGATGTCCTGAATGTCGCGCAGTGCTAGCCCGGTGAGCGCCTCCTGCGCTTCCGGCGGCGGCAGAATGCCTGGCAGGCGGCTGGCCATGAGGGTCTTACCTGCGCCGGGCGGGCCCTCGAGCAGCAGGTGATGGCCTCCCGCAGCGGCAATCTCCAGTACTCGGCGGGCTGCGTGCTGGCCGGCCACATCGCGCATATCGGGATATCCGTCCGGGTCGCCTGCGGGAGGGGGCTCGCTGGGCGGTATCGGTGATGCACCATTAAGGTGCGCGCAGAGAGTCAGTAGATCGGTCGCGGCGATGATGCGACTTCCGGGCACCCGGGCGGCCAGGGGCGCGCACGGCGGGGCCACCACGAGAAAACGGCCTTCGCGCTCTGCGGCGCCGGCGGCGGCCACCACGCCGGGTACGGCGCGCAGGGTGCCGTTGAGGGCGAGTTCGCCCACGAACTCATGCTGCGCGAGGCGTTCCCCGGGCACCTGGCCCGATGCGCTCAGAATGCCCAGGGCGATGGGCAGGTCGAAGCGACCGCCCTCCTTGGGCAGGTCGGCGGGCGCCAGGTTCACGGTGATGCGTCTGTCCGGGAACTCAAAGTGTGAATTCAACAGCGCGCAGCGCACGCGATCACGACTTTCGCGCACCACGGTTTCCGGCAGACCGACGATATTGAACGCAGGCAGGCCATTGGAGAGGTGGGTTTCTACCTGAACCAGCGGGGCGTCGACGCCCGCCAGCGCGCGACTGTAAATGACGGAAAGGTCCATGGCTCATCCTTGAGCTATGTATGCGAGCGGTTAGCTGATAGTAAGCGCTTGCTATACGTTTGCTGCCCTAACTGATCTACCGGCGCAATCCCGGCACGCAGAGCGTGCAGGGCGACGCATCAGCAGCGCCGGGTGAAGCGGCGCCTGACAGCGCGCCCGCCCTTAATATGCCCCGCCGCCGTTTACTGGCCCGGCGAACGGCGGCATGGCGCGCTGAACGATGTTCGCCAGGGCGTTCAACGCTCAGCGGCTGCCTTTGGTCAGCGCGTCCACTTCCCTGGTCAGCGCGGCCAGTTCTGCCTCGAGGTCGAGAACGCGGGCGCGGGTGCGTTTCAGTACATCGGCCTGAATGTCGAACTCCTCCCGGCTTACCACATCGAGCTTCGCCAGTGCCGATTGCGCCAGCGCTCGCAGGCCCTTGTCGACCTCCTGGCGCAAACCCGGGCCGCCAACCATAGCGCCGACCTGCTGCAGGACCTCCCAGGGGGGAGGAGGGGGTTTGAGTGCCATGTGAACACCATATAAAGACGGCTGGAAGACGAGGGCAAGCGTAGCGCATTTCGAGGGCTCCTCACAGCGCATCTGCGTGCTTCATGTTGGTGCGCCGCATCGTTTCAGTGCGAAATCGGGCGTGAATCCGACCCCCATTCCGCGCCCGAAAAGCAGCTAACTAATTAAAAATATAGATAAATAAAAACTCTGGCACAGACTCTGCTCTTACCCGGTCACAGCTCTGTTAAAGCGTATGCAAAGCGCCCGTTACGCAGGTTCACGCTTCCACAAAGACTGTTTCTGACAAACAACAGGAGAATAGAGACATGCTAAACAAGAAATTGCTTCCCGTCGCGGTTGCGGCCGCGCTCACCGGCGGTTTCAGCGCCACCCAGGCCCAGGCTGAAGTTGAGGTCAGTGGCAATGTGGCCCTGACCTCCGACTACCGGTTCCGCGGTATCTCACAGTCCGACGAGTCAGTCGCGGTGCAGGGCGGGTTCGATCTGGGCTTCGAAAACGGCATCTACATCGGCACCTGGGGCTCGTCGGTCGACTTTGACGACAGCGGCAACCTCGGCAGCCTGGAACTGGACTACTACGTAGGCTGGGCCAGTGATATCGGCGACAGCGGCTTCGGTATCGACATCGGCTACTTCTACTACGATTATCCGGGAGACGATGGTGATTCCGAAGGTGACTACCAGGAGTTTGCCGCGACCGTATCGTTCGGTGATCTGGGTGTTGGTATCGTGTATTCCGATGATTACTACGCCGGCACGGACGAGTTCTGGTACCTGTCTGCAGACTATGGCTTCGCGATCTCGGATGCGTTCTCGCTCGGCTTCCATCTGGGCTACAACATGCTGGAAGAGACCAAACTGGACTCGTTCGGCAACGTCACCGACGGTGGCTTCCTGTCTTCCGATGAAGACCAGTACTACGACTATTCCGTGACGGCCACGTATTCCGTTGCCGGCGTGGACCTGTCGCTGGCGTACATCGGCACCGACCTGGATGACGACGACGTGTTCGGTACCGACTGGGCCGATGACACCGTGGTATTCACCATCGGCAAGAGCCTGTAGTTCAATAGCGTCGTTTTAGAGTCGTTATAGAGACGCAGTCAGAGTCGGCCGGGATTCCCGGCCGACTAACAATCAGGAGAACAGGATTAATGAAACTCATCACGGCCATTGTTAAGCCATTCAAGCTGGACGACGTGCGCGAGGCGCTGTCTGAAATCGGTGTGCAGGGTATTACCGTGACCGAAGTAAAAGGGTTTGGTCGTCAGAAAGGACACACGGAACTGTATCGCGGAGCTGAGTATGTCGTCGATTTCCTGCCCAAGGTGAAAATCGAAATCGCGGTTGCCGAAGCGGTGGCCGAACAGACTATCGAGGCAATCACCAAAGCCGCCAATACCGGCAAGATCGGCGACGGCAAGGTCTTTGTCTCGTCCCTGGAACAGGTGATCCGAATTCGCACCGGCGAGACCGGTGAGGACGCGATCTGACGTATCGAACGCCGCCACTGACGCCTTAACGCAACACTGGAACGGTGAGGGCCTCTAACAAGGCTCAAGGGATACTTTTGCCCAAATTTTTTAGCGACAACTGAGAGAGAGTAAATCCAATGGAAGACAATATTTTTCAGTTACAGTACGCGCTGGACACCTTCTACTTCCTGGTGTGCGGCGCTCTGGTAATGTGGATGGCCGCTGGCTTCGCCATGCTCGAGGCAGGTCTCGTGCGTTCGAAGAACACCACGGAAATCCTCCTCAAAAACGTGGCGCTGTACGCGGTAGCCTGCACCATGTACATGATCTGCGGTTACTCGATCATGTACGGTGGAGGCGAGTTCACGGCGTTTCTGAGCGGCATCGTCGGCGACGGCGTGGCCGGTGCGGAAGAGCCTGCGACCTACGCGCCGTCGGCGGACTTTTTCTTCCAGGTGGTGTTCGTGGCCACCGCGATGTCGATTGTCTCCGGTGCCGTCGCCGAGCGGATGAAGCTGTGGGCATTCCTGGCGTTCGCGGTAGTGATGACAGGCTTCATCTACCCGATGGAAGGCTCCTGGACCTGGGGCGGCATGCCGGTGTTTGGTATGTACACGCTGGGTGACCTTGGCTTCTCCGACTTCGCGGGTTCCGGCATCGTGCACATGGCTGGCGCGGCGGCTGCACTGGCGGGTGTTCTCCTGCTGGGTGCGCGCAAGGGCAAGTACGGCGCGGACGGCTCCATCAAGCCGATTCCAGGCGCCAACCTGCCGCTCGCCACGCTGGGTACCTTCATTCTTTGGATGGGCTGGTTCGGTTTCAACGGCGGCTCGGTTCTGGCAACAGCCAGTGTCGAGAGCGCCAACGCGGTGGCAATCGTGTTCATGAACACCAACGCCGCAGCGGCGGGTGGCCTGATCACGGCATTGATCGTGGCGCGTATCCTGTTCGGCAAGGCTGATCTGACCATGGCGTTGAACGGTGCGCTGGCTGGCCTGGTGGCCATCACGGCAGAGCCGTCTACGCCCACGGCACTGCAGGCAACGCTGTTCGGCGGTCTGGGCGGTCTGTTGGTGGTGTTCGCCATCATCACCCTGGACAAGCTGAAGATCGATGACCCGGTCGGCGCGATCTCCGTGCACGGTGTGGTGGGTCTGCTCGGTCTGCTGCTGGTGCCGGTAACCAACGGTGAGAACTCTTCCTTCAGCGGCAGTTGATTGGCGCGCTCACCATCTTCATCTGGGTGTTCGTGGCCAGCCTGGTGACCTGGGGCATTATCAAGGCCGTGATCGGCATCCGCGTCAGCGAAGAGGAAGAATACGAAGGTGTCGACCAGTCGGAGTGTGGTATGGAAGCCTACCCTGAGTTCGTCGGTACAGGCGGCAGTGGCCGCTGAGTAAACACTTGCGGGCGCATTTTGCGATGCGTGCTTTGGGGGCCTTTCGGCCCCCTTTTTTTTGCTCCATAATAAGTGCCGGCCCGCTGCCGGGGCCGCTCCTCCCAACACCTGCATACCAAGAAAGGATAATGACATGCTGAAACAAACCTTTATCGGCGCCGTGGTACTGGCGCTTGCGCTGGGCCTGACCGCCTGTGGCAGCAGCACGAAAACCACCGTACAGAACACCGATACCCAGGGTCAGCAACTGTTGGACCTGAAAGAGGCTTACGACAAAGGTGTGATATCCGAAAAGGAATACAAGCGGGCCAAGTCGAAGATCCTGAAACAGTAAACCGCTAAGCGCTGCCATCCTGCGCGCGCACAAGCGCTTCGCGGATGGCGAGGATGGCAGCAGGCAGTTCCGTCAGGCTGACGATTTCCCGGTCGGCCTGTTCCCCGCCGGGCCAGGGCTTGCGCCTGGCGTTCATCCACACCGTGTGCATTCCCACATCCCTTGCACCGCGAATGTCATGCACCGGGTCATCGCCAACGTGTACGATGTGTCGTGCCTCCACGCCGGCACGCTGCAGCGCGGCGTGGAACATATCGGGGTGCGGCTTGCTGGCGCCGATTTCTTCCGCGAGAAAGGCGAAATCGAAATACTCCGCGGCATCGGTCTTGTAGATGTCGGCGTTGCCGTTGGTGAGGGCGCCAAGGGTGTAGTGTTTCGCAAGTTGTTCCAGAACACCCAGCGCTTCGGCGTATAACTCCACCTTGTGGCGTTCGCTGAGGAAAATGGCGAAGGCTTCCTGCGCGCCGGCCCTGGCATCACGCTCACTGTAGCCGGCATTGATCTGCAACTCATAAAGCGTCTGGATGCGCATCTGCGTCACATGGTGAGCCAGCTGCGGGTGGCGCTTCCACACGGACTTCTTGAATTCAAACAGCGCCTCGTGGTCCAGGCTTTCGACGGTGCCCGGGCGATGCTGCAGCAGCCAGGCCTGCTGCGCCTCTTCCGCGCGCAACAGCGCCGGCTCCACATCCCACAGCGTGTTATCCAGATCGAAGGTAATAACGCGGATCATCTGCTCAGTCATCACGGCGGCGCTTTGCCCGTGGATGGGCGCTGTCGTACACCCTGGCCAGGTGCTGGAAATCCAGGTGCGTGTAGATTTGGGTGGTACTGATATTGGCGTGACCCAGCATCTCCTGTACCGCGCGCAGGTCGCCGCTGGACTCCAGCAGGTGGCTGGCGAAAGAATGCCGCAGCATGTGCGGGTGCACGTCCTGGCGCATGCCGCTCTTGCGCCCCTGCAAGCGCAGCCTTGCCTGAATATTGCGCACGCTGATGCGTTGCCCGCGATTGCTGGTAAACAGCGCGCGCTCAGCGTCGCCGGCCTGCCGGGGTCGTACCGCAAGCCAGGCGCCAAGGGCGCCAAGCGCCACCGCGCCCACGGGTACCGTACGGGTCTTGTTGCCCTTGCCGGTTACGGTAAGCAGTTGGGCATGCGGATCGATATCGCCCATGTTCAGCGCTGCCAGCTCGGCAAGACGCAGGCCTGAGGAGTAGAACAGCTCGGCCATCGCGCGATCGCGCAGCGCCACCGGCGACTCATCGTCAAACGTGAGATAGCGCCCTATCTGGTCGGCGTCCAGCGTTTTCGGGAGTCGGCGCGGCTTGCGCGGCGCCTGCACACCGGCGGCGGGATTGCATCGCTCGCCGCTTTCACGGCCGAGGAAGCCGTAAAAAGAGCGTGCCGCAGAGAGGCGGCGCTGGATGCTCGCGCCGCCCAGCCCGCCGCGATGCATGGCCGCGACCCAGCCGCGGATGTCTGCCTCGGTAACGGCGTTTGCATCCGCAATGCCCTGTGCCTGGCAATGCTGCGCGAGTGCGTTGAGGTCGCGGCGGTAGTTACTGAGCGTGTGCTGCGAAAGCCTGCGCACGTCGCGCAGGTAGGTGAGAAAGCGCTCCGCGGCTTGCGCAATTGGCCCTGTGGCCGACGCGACGGCAGAGTGAGCCAACAGCCCGGCTCACGCGTCGTCGGGCGCGAGTCGCGGCAGCAGCCTGACGATCACATCGGCGATGTGTGACAGGAACAGTGTACCGACGCTGCTGTTGTAGCGGTTCGCGTCTGAGCTGCCCACCGCGATCAGGCCGAGGCTTTCGCCTTCGTGATGCAGGGGCGTGAGGGCCGCGGAGCCCACTTCGCCGCCGCCCGGGAACAGGAATGCGAGTTCTTCCTTGCGCAGCGTGCCGCTCACGGCTTTCTGGCCGCGAAGGAGCGGGCCGATCTCCCGCTGCGCAGCGTCAAGGCTCTCCACCCGGTAGTTCGCCGCGCGATCATCGTCGCCGTACAGCATCAGGCAGGCGTGATCGACGTGAAAGCCTTCGCGCATGCCCTGCATGAACGCCGCGTACAACGCGTCGAGGGATTCAGCTTCCAGCAGCTGGAGAATGAGCGCACGGGTCTGTTCGTACAGTCGGTCGTTCTCGCGGGCGTTCCCGGTGAGCGTTGTGAGGCGATGGCGCATATCCATATTGCGTTCCCGCAACACGCTCACCTGTTTTTCCACCAGCGAAACCGCGCTGCCGGATTGATGATCCACGTGCAGGTAATCAAGCAGATCCGGATTGCGCTGCAGAAAATCGTCATGCGATTTCAGGTAATCGCGCACCAGGTCGTCGTTGAGTTCGAATGGTGCGAGTGTCGTCGCCTGCTCTTTGCTGGCTGACATATCTGCAATCTCCCCTGTTGTTTCCACGCTTTGCCTGTCGGTCTTTACCCTGCGGCGGAACGACAGGTTCTGCCCGATGGACGCTCTGCCAACCGACAATGCCGGCTAGATTTTTATGTTGCCCTCAAACACAATCTCGGTGGGCCCCGTCATGCGCACGGGTTCGCCTTCACCGCCCCAGGCCACCGATAGCTTACCGCCCGGCAGCTCCACTGTCACGGTATCACGCAACCAGCCACGCAGGCTGCCGTACACCACGGCGGCGCAGGCGCCGGACCCGCAGGCCAGCGTTTCACCGACCCCGCGCTCAAAAACGCGCAGCTTGATATGCCTGTCGGAGATCACCTGCATGAAACCGGCGTTCACGCGGCGCGGAAACGCCTTGTGCCTTTCGATCAGCGGGCCCAGCGTTGCCACGGGTGCGCGATCCACTTTCTTCACGCGCAGGACGGCGTGCGGGTTGCCCATGGATACCGCGCCGATCTCGTACTCTTTGCCGTCTACCTGCAATGGATAGGCGCGCTGCCTCGCGCTGGCAGAGAAGGGAATCTTTGCGGGCTCCAGTTCCGGCACCCCCATGTTGACCTCCACGTCGCTGCGGTTGCGCATCTGCAGGGTGAGAACGCCGGTATTGGTTTGCACGGTAATCACGCGCTTGCTGGTGAGCTGTTTTTCGCGCACAAAGCGCGCGAAGCAGCGTGCGCCGTTGCCACACTGCTCCACCTCCTCGCCGTTGCTGTTGAAGATGCGGTAGCGGAAATCGACATCGGGGCTGCGCGGCGCCTCTACGACCAGCACCTGATCGCAGCCGATGCCGTAGTGCCGGTCTGCCAGACGGCGTATGTCCGCGGCGCGCGGCTTGTAGTGCTGGCTGATGAGATCCAGCACCACGAAATCGTTGCCCGCACCGTGCATTTTGGTGAATTGCAGCTGCATGTCAGCCACTGCCCGTGCGCGGCACCGCGCTATCATCCGGCAGCCGGCTTTCGCCTCGCAGCATGTCCGCCAGCGTTTCGCGCTCGCGCACCAGGTACATCTGCTGGCCGTCTACCATGACTTCGGCTGCGCGGGCGCGGGTGTTGTAGTTGGAACTCATGGCGAAGCCGTAGGCGCCCGCGCCGAAAACGGCGAGCAGGTCACCGGGCTTCAGGTTCAGCCTGCGATCCTTGCCGAGAAAGTCGCCGGTTTCGCACACCGGCCCAACCACGTCCCACTGGGCGAGCTGGCCATCGCTATGGCGATTCACCGCCTGGATATCCAGCCATGCCTGGTACAGCGCCGGTCGGATCATGTCGTTCATGGCGGCGTCTACCAGCGCGAAATTGTGCTCGGCCGTGGGCTTGAGGTACTCGACGCGTGTGAGCAGCAGGCCGGCGTTGGCGGTAATCGAACGACCCGGTTCAAACATCAGCTTGAGATCGCGGCCGGCGAGTTCGCCGCGAATGGCGCCGATATACTCCGCGATGGAGGGCGGCGTTTCGTCGCGGTAGCGCACGCCGAGTCCGCCACCGAGATCCAGGTGCCGGATGGTGATACCCTGCTCAGCCAGCGCGTCGAGCATGCCAAGCAGGCGCCGCAGGGCATCGATGAAAGGATCGATGGATGTGAGCTGCGAGCCGATATGGCAATCCATGCCGACGATCTCGACATGCGGCAGCCCGGCGGCGCGCGCGTACACCTGCAGGGCTTCCTGCATGCTCACGCCGAACTTGTTTTCGCGCAGCCCGGTAGAAATGTAAGGGTGCGTTTTCGCATCGACATCCGGGTTGACGCGTACGGAGACGGGTGCAACGGTGCCCAGTTCTCCGGCCACGCGATTCAGCACCTCAAGCTCCGCCGCCGACTCGAGGTTGAAGCAGAGAATACCCACCTGGAGCGCGCGCGCCATCTCCGCGGCGGTCTTGCCCACACCGGAGAACACGAGGCGCGCGGGGTCGCCGCCCGCCGCGAGCACGCGCTCCAGCTCGCCGACGGAGACAATGTCGAAGCCCGAACCAAGCCGCGCAAGCACGTCCAGCACGGCGAGATTGGAGTTCGCTTTCACGGCGTAGCAGATCAGGTGATCACAACCCTGCAGGGCCGCCTGGTACTGCAGGAATGCGTCGGTGAGTGCGGCACGTGAGTACACGTAGCAGGGTGTGCCGTAATGCGCGGCAATATCGGCAACGGCAACGTCTTCCGCGAATAACTGCTGGTTGCGATAGGTGAAGCTGTTCATCTGCCTGCCCCGATTAATCAGCGTCGACGACAGCGCTGGCGTCACCGCTCACGTCGGCATCGCCGGGCATTGTCGAAGGCGGCGCCTCGCTGGGCATGTACAACGGGCCCATCTGGCCGCAGCCGCCGATGAACAGGAGGGCAAGTGTGATGAACACTGTAGCGATGTAGCGTGGCATGGCTGCGGTCCGTGCTGCGATGGCGCGCATTATAGCGTTCGCTGGTAAGCGGCGCGAACAGGGCTTACCATTGAATAGTCACAATTTGGCAGCAGGCATGCGAGACACGTCAGCATAAACCTGTCGGCGACATCGCCGCCGCGCGGCATGCGTGGCTGGCCAGGGCACAATTCCTGAATGGACAACATACGCGTGAATACGATGCTGAATCGCCTCCTGCTTGCGAGCCTGGCAGTGAGCCCCGCTTACTCCGCGCTGGCCGCAAGCAGCGCCAATACCGGCGAGTTGCTGCACAGCAGTGAACCGCTGTACGTGAAAAACCTGAGCCCGGTGGCGGGGCTGTTCGGCCTGCCCTCGCAGCGTTCGGCCCTGACAACGCCAGTGGGCACGCTGTCGGCCGCGCTGCATGGCAGTATCGCCAGCCACTATATCAACGACAGTAACCCGGGCGAGCTGATCAACCTTGATGGCGAGACCCGCCGCGTGGCGCTGGAGCTGCGCTATGGAGTGGCCGAGAACTGGGATCTGCAACTTGAACTGCCCTGGCTGGACCATTCCGGTGGTGACCTCGACGAGCTGATCGACGACTGGCACGACCTGTGGGGCATGGCGGACGGTGGCCGTTCGGACATTCCGCGCGACCTGCTGGATTATCGCTACGCCACGCCGCAAGGGGGTATTGCGTTGCAGGACGATGCTTCCGGTGTCGGCGACATCAGCCTGAGCCTGAGCCACGCGTTCTACCGCGAGGATGGCGCCACCGCGAGCGTTGCCCTCGGCTATAAGTCAGGCACCGGCGACGAGCAGGATTTTACCGGCAGCGGCAGCGACGACGTGTTTGTGGCGCTGCGCTTTTCTGCGGAGCACCTGTCGGATCTGCCCCTCGTCTGGCATGCGCAGGCGGGATATCTGCGCGCCGGGCGGGCGGACAGACTGGCGGAATTTCAGCAGCGCGACCTCTGGTTCGCCGGGCTCGGCATGGACTGGCGATTTGCCCGACGCTGGTCCGCGATCGTGCAGGTAGACAGCCACGCTGCGCCGCTGGACAGCGACCTTACCGCCACCGGCGACACCGCTTTCCTGCTGGCGGTGGGTGCGCGCTGGCAGTTTGCCGAACACTGGCAGCTTGATCTCAGCGTGGTTGAGGATATCGGTGTGGAGACAGCACCGGACGTTGTGTTTCAGGCGAGCATACGCCTGCTGTGACGCAGGCGTGGTCCCGGCGAAGCGCAACGAAACTGTCAGCGCCCCGGTCGTGCCTTGATCAGCGCCATGGCTCGCTGCGCTGCCGCAGCCACCTGCCGGGGAGCCGTGCCGCCGAGGTGATTGCGCGCCGTAACCGAACCCTCAAGCGTTAGCACCTCGAACACATCCTCGCCGATATCGGCACAGAATCCCTGCAGCGTGGCGAGATCCATTTCCGCAAGGTCCAGGCCGTTTGCCACGCCGTGGGCGACCGCACGGCCCACCACGTCATGAGCGTCGCGAAAAGGCAGCCCCAGTCGCACCAGGTAGTCGGCGAGGTCGGTGGCGGTGGAAAACCCCCGCAGGGCCGCCTCGCGCATGGCAGCCGCATTGGGACGTAGCGCCGGCACCATGTCGGCGAAGGCGCGCAGTGAATCGAATACCGTATCCACGGTGTCGAACAGCGGCTCCTTGTCTTCCTGGTTGTCCTTGTTGTAGGCCAGCGGCTGGCTTTTCATCAGGGTCAGCAGCGACACCAGGTGGCCGTTTACACGGCCAACCTTGCCACGCACGAGTTCCGGCACGTCCGGGTTTTTTTTCTGCGGCATGATCGACGAGCCGGTGCAGAAACGATCGGGAAGCTGGACGAAGTTGAATTGCGCCGACGTCCACAGCACCAGCTCTTCGGACATGCGCGACAGGTGCGTCATCAGCAGCGCGCCGAAAGCGCAGAACTCGATAGCGAAATCGCGATCTGAAACCGAATCGAGCGAGTTCTCCGTGGGTTTGTCGAAGCCGAGGCTGCTGGCGGTGAATTCCCTGTCGATCGGATAGGTAGTGCCTGCCAGCGCGGCGGCGCCCAGAGGTGACTGATTGAGTCGGCTGCGGCAATCCATGAGCCGGCCGTAGTCGCGTTGCAGCATTTCATTCCATGCCAGAAGGTGGTGACCGAACACCACCGGCTGCGCCGTCTGCAGATGGGTGAATCCGGGCATGATGGTCTCTGTGTGGCTGCTTGCGAGCCCGATCACACCAGCCTGCAGCCGCGTGAGTTCGACGGCTATATCGTCGATTGCCGCGCGCAGGAACAGACGAATATCCGTGGCCACCTGGTCGTTGCGGGAACGGCCGGTGTGTAACTTCTTGCCGGTGACGCCGATCAGCTCTGTCAGGCGCGCCTCGATGTTCATGTGTACGTCTTCGAGTTCGATCGACCAGGGAAATTCGCCCTGGTCGATCTCCAGCGAGATCTGGGCGAGGCCGCGTTCGATATCGGCAAACTCCTCCGCGCTGAGAACCTGTGCAGCCTGCAGCATCTTTGCGTGCGCGAGCGAGCCGGCGATGTCCTGGGAGGCCATGCGCCGGTCGAAGTTGACGGAGGCGGTGAAGCGCTGCACGAAGGCATCGGTGGCTTCGCTGAAGCGCCCGCCCCAGAGCTTGCTCGCGCTGCGCCCGTTGCCGCCGGTTTCGTCGCTTGACTGTGTGCTGTGTTTGTCGGTCATGGTTGGGCGGGTTCCGCTGCGTGATGTCGACCGGCAGCGGGAGATGCGGCCGGGTACTGTGATTGTTTGGTCTTGTTCCTGTCAGGCAAGGGTGCAAGTATATCAGCAACAGGCACGGGGGGCGCAGGTATGCAGCCTGCAGCGGGACAGGATAATCGCAGGGAGCGCGCGCGGGAGTTTTTTATTCCCGATCTGTGTGCGCCGAGCTCGGTATTCGTGGCCGTGGTGCTCTCGGAACTGCTGCTGGTGGTGCATGTTCTGGCGGCCAGCCCACTCAAGGCGTTCGACTGGAACCTGCTGGCTACCGCATCACTCTTCGTGCAGTGGGTGGTGCTGCTGAGCGTCGCGTTGTTGTGTTACCTGCGGGCGCCGTTGAGTCGCTTCAGTATGCCCGTGGCATCCCTGTCGTGCCTGCTGACGGTGGCCCTGGTGGCGATGCTCTCGAGCGTCGGCATGTACCTGCTTTTTCCCCTGGTGATGGGCCCGATGGAATACGCCGCGCTGCTGCGCAATGCGCTGGTGGCAACGATTCTGGCCGGAATCGTACTGCGCTACTTTTATCTGCAACAGCAGTTGCGCCGCCAGGAGCAGCTCGAACTGCAGGCGCGGCTGGACTCCCTGCGTGACAGAATGCGCCCGCACTTTCTCTTCAATACGCTCAATGGGATTGCCAGCCTGATCATGTCGCAGCCCGAAACCGCGGAGCGCGCGGTGGAAGATCTGTCAGAGCTGTTGCGCGTGAGCCTGCAGGAGCGCTCTGCCAATACCACCGTGGCGAACGAGCTGCGCATGTGCGAGCTGTACCTGGGTATCGAGAAGCTGCGTCTGGGGGAACGCCTGAACACCGAGTTTGATGTGCAGCCGGGCTGCCTCGACAAGTCCATGCCCGCGCTGGTGCTGCAACCGCTGGTGGAGAATGCGATCTATCATGGCATTTCGCGGCTTCCCGAGGGCGGTTCAGTGCGTGTCACTGTGCGCTGTGAAGAGGGCGTGCTGATTGCCAGCGTGCATAATCCGCTGCCGGCGCAGGCGGTGGAATCCGGCGGCCACCAGGTAGCGCTGGCAAACATCCGCGCGCGCCTGGACGCCCTGTATGGCGCGGCTGGCAAGCTCGAGGTGTTTCCGCAGGTGGAGCAGTTCCACGTGCGCCTGAGCTACCCGCTGGAAACGCCGGGGTGAAAGTGCTGGTGGTGGATGATGAAGCGCTGGCGCGGCAACGCCTGCGACGCCTGCTCGAGCGCGTGCGCCCCCGGGCCGAGTGCCTGGAGGCGGACAGCGGTCAGATGGCACTGGAGCAGGTCAAGCGGCATGAGCCCGATCTCGTGCTGCTGGATATTCGCATGCCCGGTCTCGACGGCATCGAAGTGGCGGCGCGCCTGGAAGCCTTCGGCGATCCGCCCGCGGTAGTGTTCTGTACTGCCTACGACGAATATGCGCTGGACGCGTTGCGGCATCAGGCGGTGGCCTATCTGCTCAAGCCCGTGCGCGAGCTCGAGCTTGCCCGCGCGCTGGACAACGCGGCGCGGGTGAACCGCGTGCAGCTGGCGAATCTGCGCGAGCGCGCCTCCCGCGAGGAGCCCATGCAGCGCTCGCGGATCAGCAGCCAGACCCATCGGGGCGTGGAATCCCTGGCGGTGGCAGACGTGCGCTGTTTTATTGCCGGCGATAAGTACGTCACCGCCTATTCCGATGTGGCCGAACTGGTGATTCCCGATACGCTGAAGGAACTGGAGGCGGAGTTCGGCGGTCGATTCCTGCGCGTGCACCGCAATGCGCTGGTGGCGCTCGCCTGGATCGAGTCCTTGAATCACGCGCGCGACGGCACCTGGTACACGGCGCTGCATGGTCTTGCGCTGCGCCCGCAGGTCAGTCGCAGGCATCTGAAAGCAGTGAAAGCGCGCCTTCTCGCCCGCTGAGCGGCGGTCGAAGTAGTACCGCCCCGCTGGTATCATCAGCGGTTTCCAGGAATGGATTCGATGCATGTCCCGCATACTCACTATCGCAACGCGCGAGAGTCCGCTCGCGCTGTGGCAGGCGCACTTCGTGCGCGATGCGCTCCTGCGCGCGCACCCCGGCCTGGAAGTGGCGCTGCTGGGCATGACGTCGCGTGGCGATCAGCTGCTGGATGTGCCCCTGGCCAAGGTGGGCGGCAAGGGCCTGTTCGTGAAAGAGCTGGAAACCGCCCTGCTGGACGGTCGCGCGGATATTGCCGTGCACTCGATGAAAGACGTGCCCATGGCGTTCCCGCCTGGCCTGGGTCTCGGCGTCATCTGCGAACGGGAAGACCCGGGTGATGCGTTCGTCAGCAACCGGTTTGCGTCCGTGGAGGCGCTGCCTGCCGGCAGCGTGGTGGGTACTTCCAGCCTGCGCCGGGAATGTCAGCTGCGTGAGCGGCGCCCGGATCTCGAGGTGAAGTTCCTGCGCGGCAACGTCAACTCGCGGCTCAGGAAGCTCGATGCCGGCGAGTACGATGCGATCATTCTTGCCAGCGCCGGGCTGATACGTCTCAAGCTGGGCGCCCGTATCGCCCAGCATCTGGATGTACGCCACTCGTTGCCCGCGGGCGGGCAGGGTGCGGTGGGAATTGAACTGCGGGAAGACGACACGCACACGCGCGCGCTGCTGCAGGTGCTGCACCATGCGCCCACCGCAGCCCGCGTGACCGCCGAGCGGGCCATGAATCGACGCCTGCAGGGTGGCTGCCAGGTGCCCATCGCCTGTTACGCCGAGCTCACGCCCGACGGGCGGGCGCTGTGGCTGCGCGGCCTGGTGGGCCGCCCGGATGGCAGCCTGTTGTTGCGCGCCGAAGCGTCTGCGCCGGTCGAAGAAGCCGACGCGCTGGGCGTGCGGGTAGCGGATGCGCTGCTGGCGCAAGGTGCCGCGGAAATACTGGCGGACGTCTATGCGCACTGAGCCCGATGCGGACAAGGCGCCCGTGGTGCTGGTGACGCGCCCCCGGGGCGAGTCGTCCGATGCGCTGTGTGCGGCGGTGCGTGATGCGGGTTTCCGGGTGCGGGCGCAACCGCTGCTCGAACTCACACCCATACAGCCCCTGCCGGCTGCCACGCGCCGGCTGCTGCTCGAACTGGACAGGTATCAGCACGTGATTTTCGTCAGCGCCAACGCCGTGCGCGAAGGCCTGGCCTGTATAGAAGACTACTGGCCGCAACTGCCAACCGGTGTGCACTGGTACGCCGTGGGTGAAGCCACCGCGCGGCTGCTGGCGGCGCACGGCATCAATGCCCACACGCCGGGTGAGCGCATGACCAGCGAAGGGCTACTGGCGTTGCCGTTGCTGACAGGCGTTGCCGGGCAGCGCGTACTGATCGTGAAAGGCGAGGGCGGGCGCGATACCCTGCGGGAAACCCTGTCACAACGCGGCGCGCAGGTGGATGAACTGGCCTGCTACACACGGCGGTGTCCGCCGCTGGCGCCAGGCGCGCTGCCGAGGCTGCTCAGGCAGGACGGTGTGGCCATTGTGCTGATCAGCAGCGGGGAGGGACTGTGTAACTTTGCCGAGTTGCTTAGCCCGTCGGAAACTACTAACTTTAGCCACCTGCGCCTGATCGTCCCGTCGGAGCGCGTGGCCGAAATGGCCCGAGCCGCGGGCTTCGACAACATCGAAACCGCTGAGAACGCGTCGGACGGTGCCATGCTCCGCGCTCTCGAGAACTGCAAACCCGCCATGGAGGTTGATGAGTGAGCGATCAGGAGAATAACAGCAGCACAGAGTCACAGAAGAGTCCCGCCTCCACTCCGCCCGCAGTCAAGGCGCCTGCCGCGGCTGAACCCGCGGCCGCCGCGCAGCGCAAGTCTTCCTCGTTTATCGCCTGGCTTGCGCTGCTGCTGGTAGTGGCGCTGGGCGCGGCAGGGGCCTGGTTACTGCCGCAGTTGCAGAACACCGAGGCTGCCCTGCAGGCGCGCTTGGCCAAGCTGGAAAGCAGCGTCGGCGGAGAACAGGCCAGCCTGGAAGCTGTGTCGCGTGGCCTGAATCGCGAGTTGCAGGAGGGTTTGGGTGCTTTGCAGGAGAGTATCGGTGGCGTGCAGGCGAGTGCCGAGCAGGACGCCTTGCGCCTGTCGCAGGCCCTGGTAGAACTCGAAGCGCAGCTCGCCGAGCAACGTTCGGAACTGGCCCGCTTCAGCGCCAACGATCGCACCAGCTGGCTGCTGGCCGAGGCGGAATACCTCATGCGCCTGGCAAATCAACGCCTGATCATGGCCGGCGATACCGCCGCGGCCCGTGCCCTGCTGAACAGCGCCGATAGCGTGCTGCGCGAAATCGACGATGCCGGCCTTTACGACGTGCGTGCCGCCGTCGCGGCCGATCTTGCCGCAGTGCGGGCGGTGCCGGCGGTGGATGTCGAGGGGATCTACCTGCGGCTGGCGGCCCTGATTGAACAGGCCGATGGCCTGGTGATCTTCAGCTTGCGCGAGCGCGAGGCGCGGGAGCGCCCCGAGGCAGCGGAGGGCTGGCAGGATAGGCTGCGCCAGGGCTATGCAGCTGCGCTGCAGAAGCTGTCCGACTACATCATTATCCGCCGCCGCGACGTGCCCATGCAGGCGCTGATGGATCCCCAGTGGGAGGGGCTGGTCAGGCAGAATCTGCGGATGCTGCTGGAGCAGGCGCAGGTTGCGTTGTTGTCGGGCAACGCGGTGCTGTATCGCGAAAGCCTGGACAGCGCGCGTCACTGGGTGGCGCAGTTCAACGAGTCTGATCCAGCCCGTTCCGCCGCGATGTCACGGGAAATCAACCAGCTTGCCAGCGCACAGATCGCGGTTGCGATGCCCGACCTGAGTCGTTCCCTGCAGGCGATGGACGACGCCGTGAAGAAGCGCCTCGAGCGCTCGCAAGACGGAGGCGCCGAGTAAGTCATGCGCAGACTTTTTGCAGTTTCACTGATCGCACTGCTGCTGGGCGTCGGCATCGTTGCGCTGATAGAAACCGACCCCGGTTATGTGCTGCTGGCCTACGGGAATTACACGCTGGAGAGCAGTCTCTGGGTGGGGCTTGTCGTGCTGTTTATCGGCATGCTGCTGTTTTACTGGCTGCTGCGCATTATCTATCGTCTTCTCGGCGGGCAGCAGGCCTTCACCAGCTGGTTGGGTCGCCGGCGCAGCGACCAGGCGCAGCGCAACACGGCGCGCGGCGTGATCAGCTACACCGAGGGCAACTGGCGGCGAGCGCGGCGCCTGCTGCTGCGCGGAGCGCGCGGCCACGAGGCGCCGCTGATGAATTACCTGCTGGCGGCGCATGCCAGCGATCACCTCGAAGAAGCCGAGCGCGTGGAAGAGTACCTGCATGCGGCAGCCGATTCCGACGACGGCGCAGCCGCAGCAGTCGCCATCAGTCGGGCGGAGATACACCTTAGGGCCGGAGACTACGCCGGGGCGCTCGCCGCGCTGGAGCCGTTTCACCAGGACGTGGCACGCTATCCGCAGGTGCTGAACGCCATGCAACAGGCTTACGAAGGGCTGCAGGACTGGGACAAACTGGTGGACCTGCTGCCGCAGATGCGCAAGCACAAGCTGCTGGGAGAGAGTGAGCTCGTGCAGATGGAGCATCACACGCATATGCGTCGCTTACGGGCCGCCACCAGCGCCGAGCAGCTCAACCACGCCTGGCAGGCGCTGCCGGCGGGGCTCAGGGATGACCGTGAACTGCTGTGGCTGCACGTGGCCAGGCAGGTGGAGCTGGGCGATCACGCAGGCGCCGAGAAATCCGTGCTACGCGGTCTCAAGCAGGGGTGGGACGCGCAGCTGGTGCGTCACTACGGGCTAATCGCCGGTGACAATGCCTCGCAGCAGTTGACGCAGGCGGAGCGATGGCTCGCTGATCACCCGAACGACGCGCAATTGCTGCTG
The DNA here is from genome assembly GCA_041396005.1 of Halioglobus sp. Taxonomy (GTDB): domain Bacteria; phylum Pseudomonadota; class Gammaproteobacteria; order Pseudomonadales; family Halieaceae; genus Marimicrobium. Next base: position 106,540 of record JAWKZK010000015.1, on the reverse strand, counting down.
TGCCTGGGTCGGTTGTGCCTGCGCGACAAACTCTGGGGCAAGGCGCGGGATTACTTTGAACGCAGCTACCAGCTCGAGCCCGGCGCCGAAGTGTGCGCCGAACTCGGGAGACTGCTGCTGGGATTGGGCGAACCCAGGGTGGCCGTGGCCTACTACCGTGAGGGGCTGTCGCTGCTGGAACCAGGGCTGCCGGATTTGCCACAGCCGGATGCATTGTCGCAGGGCGACCCGTCGGCCGCCGGTGCCAGCCAGGGCGCCTGAGTCGCAGTGGATGTCGGGGGCCGCTATCCAGCCCGGCCCCCGTGTACCGCTCAGTACAGGTAGGTCAGGGTGACGCCCCAGGTGCGCGGGTCGCCAAAGGTCTGCACGTCGGTAGCACCGAAGGTTGACCAGGCCGCGGTATTCACCAGGCCGTACTCCTCATCCGTCAGGTTGCGTCCCCAGGCCATCACCTGCAGCGAGCCGGCCAGGTGTTCAATCTGGATATCCCGCCAGCTCAGGGCAGCACCCAGCAGGCCGTAGTCGTCGATGATCGTATTGTCTGCGGCGTTCACCGAGGTGGATACCTCATCCTGCCAGCCGTAGTCCACGTTGAAGTTCAGGTCGCCATTGGGCAGCGGCTTGAAGTAGTTCAGCGAGAGGCTGTAGCTGTTCTCCGGCGACGGCGCGAACACGTCTATCAGCTCGAACTGCCCGGCGGGGCTGTCCAGCGTATCCTCGCCCAGCTCGCTGTCGGTGTAGCCGTAGCTGGCGGTCACCGTCAGGCCCTCGGTGAGCAGCAGGGTCAGGTCAAACTCGGCGCCGGCAATGGTGTTGCCGTCGATGGGCAGGAAGTCGCGACCACCCGGGTTCACCGGGTCGGTTTGCACACTGGTTTGCAGGCCGTCGAGTTCCATGTAGAACACGGCGGCGTTCAGGCGGGCGCGACGGTCCCACAGGTCGCCCTTGAAGCCCAGCTCGTAGCTGAGAATATCCTCTTCCTCGAACCCGCCGGCGAACAGCTCGGCATTGGCCGAACGCGTGGACGTGCCGCCCGACTTGTAGCCGCTCACGACCTTGCCGTAGAGGTTGATGTTGTCGTTGACGTCGAAGGCGATGGTCAGCGACGGGTTGAAGTTGTCGAAATCCTCATCGTAGGAACCGGTGAACGGCACGGTCGCCCGCGTGTTCTCGCGATCCGCCTTGCGCTCGTCCACGGAGTAGCGCGCGCCGAGGGTGATCTGCCAGCGCTGCTGCATGAAATCCGGGTTCCAGGTGGTCTGGGCGAACGCGGCCATGGATTCGTTTTCCGTTTCCGTGAGGTCGGCGAACCCCTCGAGGCCCACCGATACGCCCTGCGAGGCGTCCTGGGTGGACTCGTCCTCGTAGTAGTACAGGCCCGCCACATATTCCCAGTTGCCTGCGCTGCCCAGTAGCTGGATTTCCTGGGAAAACTGTTCGAACTCGGTGTCGAAAATGCCGACATTGGGCGCGCCCACGCCGCGGCCGATGAAGGTGTAGTCGCCGGTGGCAGTGGCGAGCGCGTCGCCGAAGGTCAGGCTCTGGAGATCGCGGTAGCCGGTGATGGACTTGAGCGTCAGGCTGTCGCTGAGCGCCCATTCCGCCCACAGCGTGTGCGCCTCGATCTCCTGGTCATTGGCCACGATCCTGCGGAAGGGCGTGACCTCGTCGAGGAAGCCCATGCTCACATCGTCGGTGAAGGTGGTGGCGCCGGCGAGGAAACCGGCGTCACTGCGCGAGCGCACCTGCTCGAGGCGCTGGGTGTCATTGAGTTCGGCGTCTTCGTAGCGATAATCGAAGGTCAGACTGTCGCTGGCCTCCCAGCGCAGATCCGCTACCAGGCTTTGGCGATCTTCTTCGCCGAAGTCATTGCCTTCGCCGTTGTTTTTCACGTAACCGTCACGTTCGGAGTTCACGTAGCTGACCTTGGCGGCAACGCTGTCGCCGAGCGGCACGTTGAGCAGGGTCTTGCTCTGGAACTTGGCGAGATTGCCGAAGGTCAGGTCCTGGCGGAACTCCACCTTCTCGGTGCTGGCGCGGCGCGTGATGATGTTGACCGCGCCACCGGTGGCATTGCGCCCGTAAAGAGTGCCCTGTGGGCCGCGCAACACTTCGATGCGTTCAAGGTCCACACCCTCGAAGCCCGCGCCGAACGATGTGCCCACGTACACGCCGTCGGTGTACAGCGCCACCGATGGATCCTGGGTGATCTGGATATCATTCTGGCCGATACCGCGAATAAACAGGCGGATGGCTGTAGGGTCGTTGTTGAACGGGTTGATGTACAGGTTGGGGATACTGGCGCCGATGTCTTTCAGGTCATCGATCACGCGCATCTGCAGCATGTCCTGGTTGATGGTGGCCACCGAGATGGGTACATCCTGGAGAGACTCAGCGCGCTTCTGCGCCGTGACGATGACCTCCTCCAGCATCAGGTTGTTCTGCGCCTGCGCGCTGGCCGTGCCCAGTGCCAGGGCGATCTGGGCGGTAAGAAGAACAGGGGTGAACGTACGCGTGGCTGTCATTGCGAGTGCCTCCGGGCTGGTTATCGGTATGTCTGCGCCCGATAGTAAGCACAAGTGGCGTGGGTTACGAGGCCGGTGTGTCAGATTCCCTGAATCGGTATGACCTTTTCGCCTGTCGCGAGCCCGGAGACTACTTCAACCATCCCGTCCGCCAGGGCTCTGCCGATGCGGACGTAGCGCCGCTGGATACCCTGGTCGGTGGCCACCCACACGATATCCAGTTGTCCTACCTGCGCCACTCGCTCGGCGGGTATCAGCAAAGCGGTCGCCTCGCCCGCCGGCACCTGCAGGCGCGCGTACAGTCCGGGCAGCAGGCTGCTGCCATGCTCGAGGCGACACTTCACCAGCAGGCTGCGCGAGCCGGTGTTGCCGGCCGGCACCAGCTCCTCGATCACGGCGACGCGCTCGCTGTTGAGCGAGGGTATGGTGACTTTGAGGGTCTGCCCGGGCTCCAGCGCCAGCGCCAGCGTCTCGCGCACGTTCGCCTCCACGCGCAGCGACAGGGGATTGTAAAGCGCCAGCAACGGTGTGCCGGCCTGCACCGTGTCACCGGGTTCGGCAAGGCGGTCGACGATGCGCCCGCCAATGGGCGCCCTGATTCTGGCGAAGCCGAGGGCCGTGTCGGCCTCTTTCAACGCCTGTTCGGCGCTGGCCAGACTCGCGACCAGGGCGTCGTGGTTGGCACGGGCGCGATCGAGATCGGCGCGCGCCAGCAAGCCGCGTCGGCTCAGGTCCGTGGCACGCTCCAGGGCCTGGCGCGCCTCGGTGAGTCTTGCGCGCACGGATTGCACGTTGGCCTGCGCCTGCGACACGCGGGTTGCGAGGTCATCGCTTTCCAGTTCCACCAGCACCTGGCCCTCTTGCACGGTATCGCCCGCGCGGACCATGACCCGCTCGATACGCGCCAGCAGGCGCGATGAGATCATGGTCGCCTCCTTTGCCTCCACCGTGGCCGGTACCGCTTCAAAGAGAGCGAGCCGGCGCTCCACAACCGCCACCGCATCCTCTGGTGCTGCGGACGCGGGCGCCGCGCGAGCGGGTGGCACGCGTGTGTCAAAGCTGCCCGCCATCCAGGCAACCATCAGCAGTAGCGCCGCGATCGCCGCGACGGGCAGTAGCCATTGCATGCCCCTGGCTTTCATGGTGAAACGTCTCCTTTATGGGCGGGCTCGAAAACGAGCTGGTAGACAACCGGCACCACCAGCAGCGTGAACAGGGTGGACGCGACGATGCCGAAAATGATTGCCAGCGCCAGGCCGCTGAACACGGGGTCCAGAATAATGACGAGGTTGCCCAGTAGCGTGGTGCCGGCGGTGAGGAGTAGCGGGCGCAAGCGGATTGCGCCCGCGCGCAGCAGCGCCTCGCGAATCGCTACGCCGCGCGCGCGCTCCTGGCCAATAAACTCCACGAGGATCAGGGAATTGCGCACCACGATACCGGCCAGTGCGATCATGCCGATCATCGCGGTCGCGGTGAACAGCACTGGGTCCGGTGCGCCGGCAACAGTGCGTTCTCCGAACTGGTTCATCAGCCAGAAGCCCGGCATGATGCCGATAATGGTGAGCGGAATGGCCGACATGATGATCAGTGCCAGACTGCTGGAGGATGTTTGCACTTTCAGTACGAAGAAGATGCCGATCAGCGCGAACACGAACGCCAGCCCCATGTCGCGGAACACGTCCACGGTAATCTTCCACTCACCCTCTCCGGTGAAGCGAATGTCGATGCCCTCGGGCAGCTGCCAGCCGTCGTCGCCGCCGCTGGCGAGAAAATGGCGCCCTTGCCAACTGCTCGCGGTGCCGGGCGCGGCACCCAGGTCGGCGTTGACATCGGCGATGATCTCCGCCGGCGTGCGCCCGGAAATCTCCGCCGTGACATACACCACGCGCTGCAGATCCTTGCGATGCAGCGCTTTATCCGCTGGCAGCGTGATGAACTCGCCCAGCTCGCCGAGCGCCACGAGCGGCTGCGGCGCCACTTCCAGCCCGCTGGGATTGCCCTGTTTGGCGATGCCGGCACGTCCGCGAACCTGCAGGCGCAGCAGATCCTGCAGTGAGGCGCGCTCCTCCAGCGGCAGGCGCAACTCCATGGGTAGTGGCCTGGCCTCGCGCGGCTGTTGCATGAAGCCGCCGAGCACGCCGCGATTGGCCATCGCCAGTGCCTCGTTGATGTCGGCGGTAGAGATGCCCGAGAGCGCGGCTTTCTGTTTGTCGGTCACGAAACGCAGGCGCTGGTGGTCGGCCTCCACGGTGCTGTCCACTTCGGTGACGAAGGGTTCGCGCTGCAGGCGCGCCATCACGGCGTGCGCGGCCTCCTGCAGGTGGGCGTAGCTGGCGAGCGCATGCCCGGTAATTTCGACGACCAGGGTGCTTAACACCGGCGGCCCCGGAGGCACTTCCACCACGCGCACGACAGTGCCGCCGGTCGCGAATTCCGCGAGCAGTTCTCGCAGCCGCAGCACCACCGCGTGCGACTGATGTTCGCGTTCGCGCTTGTCCAGCAGCGTCACCCGCAGGTCCGCGAGCTGCGGCGCCTGGCGCTGGTAGTAACGCCGGACCATGCCGTTGAAATCCATCGGCGACGGTTCGCCCACGTAGGCGGCCACGGCCTTCACCTCGCTGAGCTCTCGCACGCGGGCAGACACGCGGGTGGCCAACGCCGCGGTCTGCTCCAGCGTGGCGCTTTCAGGCAGGTCGATGACAATCTGTATTTCGTTCTTGTTGTCAAACGGCAGCAGCTTCAGCGGCACCAGCCTGAACAGGGGCAGCGAGGCGGCGGCAAGGAACAGTCCCAGCACCACAAACAGCAGCATGCGTGCCCTGTAACGGCCGGACAGCAATGGCGTCATGAGGCGTCGATACAGGCCTGCGAGAGCCGGCTCAGCGGCCTCGCCCTGCACTGTGGGAGCCCGTGCCAGCAGTTTCATGGCCAGCCACGGGGTCACGACGAAAGCCACCAGGGTGCTCGTCACCACGCTCACCGGCACATTGAATGCCATGGGCGCCATGTACGGCCCCATCATGCCGGTAATGAACGCCAGCGGCACGAAGGCGAGAATGATGGTGATGGTCGACATGATCAGCGGCAGGCGAATCTCAGCGATGGCATCGACGATCCTGTCCTTGATATCCCCGCCCCGTTCGCGGAGGTAGCGCTCGATGTTGTCCACGCCGGTGATCGGGTCGTCGACGAGCAGACCGAGGGAGAGAATGAGCGCAAACAGCGTCACGCGGTTGATGCTGTAGCCAAAGGCCATATCCAGGGCGAGGGTGATACCGTAGCTGATCGGCACGGCGATGCCCACCACCAGGGCCGGGCGCCAGCCCAGGAACACCGCGATAAACACCACCACGGTCAGCACCGCGAAGACCAGACTGCTGCCGAGATCGCGGACTTTTTCATCCGCCGTCTGCCCGTAGTCCCGCAGCACCTCCACCTGCACCTGCGAGGGGAGTATCTGTTTCAGCTCCGCCAGCATGGCATGCACGTCCCGGGCGACCGTCACTGCGTTACTGCCGCGCTGTTTGGCAACGCTCAGGGTCACCATCGGCCGGCCTGTCGCGGCGCCGCGGTAGTCGCGGGCAAAATCGATCCAGGTGTAGCTCAATGGCTCTGCCGGTCCGTCGATGATGGCCGCCACCTCGTTGAGAAACACCGGCTGGCCGTTCACCACGTTTACCACAGTGTGCTGCAATGCCTCGGACGTGCGGATGAAATCACCGCTCTCCAGGCGCACGCCTTCGCTGGCGAGTACCCTGCGACCTCCGTCTGTCAGCAGGTTGGAGATACCGAGAGCGGCGATAACGTCGCTAACGGTGCTCTGACGCGCCGCGAGGCTTTCGGTATCAGGCAATATGCGAATAGTGCGAGGCCTTCCGCCGGTGACCGTGACCTCGCTGGTATCGTCGATCGACTGCAGGAAGGTGGAGACCTCTTCTGCGATGCGTCGCAGTTCGAAGTCGCCCAGGCGATCATCCTCGCTCCAGAGGGCGAGCAGCACTATGGGTACATCGTCTACTTCCACCGGGCTCACCATCCAGCGGTCTACCACCTCGGGCACCTGGTCCTGGCTGGAGTACAGCTTGTTATAGGTGTTGAGAATCGAACGCTCGCGATCCTCTCCCACGTAGAACCGCAGGGTCGCGCTACCACGGCCCTGCATGCTGGTGGAGTAAATGTGCTCAACACCGGGAATCTGTTTGAGCAGTTTCTCCAGCGGTATCGTGACCTGTCGTTCCACCTGCTCTGCGGAGAGGCCGGGTGCCTCCACCAGCACGTCCACCATGGGCACGACGATCTGCGGTTCCTCTTCGCGCGGTGTGAATGACAGCGCGATGCCGCCCAGCACCAGGGACACCGCGAGCAACAGTGTCGGCAGCCCGCCGCCCAGACTGTAGCGGACCAGCGATTGCAGAGGACCGTTTGATTCCATGCCGCCTGGTGTGAACCCCCCTGTCTGGATTGCCTGGTTCGCCCCCGGGCCGATGATGACGCGGCCGTGGAGCGTTTGCGCGCGTGTCTGACGGTGCCATTGGCGCCGCAAACGTCCGTAGACGCTGTAAGCTGAAACTATCTCCGCGCAGGCCAAAAGATGTCAAATGACTTTTGCCCTGACTCGCGCACGATTGCCGCTTGCTTGCTCTGGCGCAAATTTTCCTGCGGAATCTTCGCTAGACTGGATTAACGTTACTCACGGCAACCGCGGAGGTCAGCCTTGCCCACTACGCCCGTCGAAACAGCGCTGCCCCCGGAGCAGCTCTACCACCAGTGTGACCCGGGAGAGTTTGCATTCACGGATACCTCCGAACTGGAGCACCGGGACATTTTTTTTGGCCAGGACCGCGCCGCCGAAGCGCTGCGTTTCGGCGTGGAGATTGCGCATGAGGGTTACAACATTTTCGTGCTGGGCCCCAACGGCATTGGCAAGCATGAAATGGTGCGGGATTTTCTGGAACGTAGCGCCCTGGTAAAGCCAGAGCCTGAGGACTGGTGCTACGTGAACAACTTCTCGGCTGTGCAGCGTCCGCGGGTACTGCGCCTGCCGCGCGGACGGGCCAACCGCCTGCAGCGCGACATGCAGGTGTGTATGGAAGATATTCTTGTTGCCATACCCGGCGTGTTCCAGAGCACTGAATACAAGGCGCGGGTCAACGAACTGAGTGACGAGTTCTCCGAGCGCGAGCAGAATGCTTTTAACGCCGTGGCGGACAAGGCGCGCGAAAACAATATTGCCCTGGTACAGACACCCGGTGGTTATACGCTGGCGCCGCTTGCGAACGACAAGATCCTGTCGCCGGAGGAATTCGAGGCGCTGCCCAGCGAGGAGCGCGAACGGATTCGCAAGCTTATCGAGCTGCTGCGTGAAGACCTGAAGAAAGCGATGCGTGACCTGCCCGGCATGATGAAGGAAAGCCGCGAGCGTCTGAAGGAGCTCAACCGCAGTGTCACGCGCGCCGCGGTAGACCGGATTTTCCGTGATCTGGAGGAGCGCTATACGGACATTCCGGTGGTGTGCGAGTTCCTCAACGAAGTCAAGCAGGATGTGGTGGACAATGTCGATGCGTTTCGCGTCGACGAGGAGGCCGCGCCGGCGGAAAACCTGCGCGAGCGGGTAAAAGCGTTTCCGGCCTACCTGGTTAACGCGCTGGTGGACAACGGGGATACGCAGGGCGTGCCAGTGATCTATGAGAACAATCCTTCACTGGTCAACCTGCTCGGGCGGGTGGAGCACGAGTCACAGTTCGGCGCGCTGATTACCCATTTCATGCTGATTCGCCCCGGCTCCCTGCATCGCGCGAACGGCGGATACCTGATACTGGATGCGTTGAAGCTGCTGACGCAGCCGTTTGCCTGGGAGGCGCTGAAGCGGGCGCTGCAGTCGCGGCAACTGAAAATCGAATCTGCGGATCAGATCCTGAGTTTGGTCAGCACGCGATCGCTGGAGCCCGAACCCGTACCGCTGGATGTCAAGGTGATACTGCTCGGTGACCCGCTCACCTACTACCTGCTGCGCGAGTACGATCCGGATTTCCGTGCGCTGTTCAAGGTGCCGGCGGATCTCGCCACGCAGGTCCCGCGCTCAACGGACAATAACCTGGGGTATGCGCGGGTGGTGGCGGCCGTTCAGGCCCGGCGTTCGCTGCGCCCGCTGGACGCTCCTGCGGTAGCGCGGGTGATTGAGCAGGGTTCACGCATTCTGGAAGACGCCTCCCGCCTGGCGCTCGGTTTGAACGGGCTGACTGACCTGCTGGTGGAGAGCGACTACTTTGCCGGCAGGGACAATGCCGAGCGCATTTCGGCGGCGCATGTACAGGAGGCGATCAGCGCAGCGGATGCGCGACTGGGCCAGCTGCGCGAGCGCGCCCTGGAGGGTATGTTGCGGGGTATTCAACTGGTGGCCAGCGACGGCGCCCGTGTTGCGCAGGTGAACGGGCTGTCGGTGTACCAGCTCGGGGATTTCAGTTTTGGCTGTCCCGCGCGCATTTCAGCCAGGGCCCGCCTGGGGGCGGGCAGAGTGCTGGATATTGAGCGCGAGGTGAAGATGGGGGGCAGTATCCACTCCAAGGCGGTGCTGATACTGAGCGCGCTGATGGCCAGCCGCTATGCCCGCGATCAACCCCTGCCGGTGAGCGCCAGCCTGGTGTTTGAGCAGTCGTATGGCGGCGTTGAAGGTGACAGCGCCTCGGTGGCGGAGTTCGTGGCGCTGGTGTCCGCCATCACCGGGATTCCCGTGTTGCAGACCCTGGCGGTGACCGGTTCGCTGAACCAGCACGGCGAGGTACAGGCGATCGGTGGCGTGAATCACAAGATCGAGGGTTTTTTTGACCTTTGCGCCGCGCGCGGTCTGAACGGTTCGCAGGGCGTGGTCATTCCCCGCGCCAACGCGCAGCATCTGATGTTGGAGCAGCGAGTGCGTGATGCCGTGAAAGGCGGACAGTTCCAGGTGCATGCGGTGGCGAACATCGACGAGGCCATGCAACTGCTGCTCGATACGCCGGTTGCCGAGATCGACCGGCGCGTGGCCGCACAAGTGGATCAGTGGATCGCCCAGTCGCGCAAGCATTCGCCGGCGTTCGCTGCCCCGGACGCGGATAGCCCTGGCGACACGGACACCCGGAAGGACCCGCCATGAACGCAGAGCGCACGCTGTTGCTGCCGTTGGAGGGCGACCTGCCGGATGCGCACCTGCGCGCGCTGGCGGCGAGGGTGGCGCGCCTGCGTGACGCCGCGCTCGATGGTGTGCTGGTGGTGAGCCCGCAGACGATGCAGGCCGCCAGCCTGCCCCTGGCGGTAGAGGTGGAGCATCTCACCAGCAACGAGCGGCTCCTGCAGCGTCCCGCGATAGAGCGCGCGATGGCTCGTCGGGAGCGCGAGGTCCAGCTGTTCCTTGCCGAGTGTTCGCATCAGCACGCCCTCAGCGTTCGCTGCTCGCGCCACCTTGGCGACATCGCCGACGTGGTAGTGGCTCGCCCGGGCGCGGATGTGCTTTTGCTGCCGAGGCTGGCGCACTCCGCGCTGCCGCGGATCGCGCGCAAGGCAGGGCATCTCGAGGAACTGGTGCTGTATTGCGACGCCGGCGCCGGCGACTTCCTGCAGGCGGTGTTGCCGCTGGTTCAGCGGCTTTGCGCCGAGCGTGGTGTGGAGCAGATCACGCTGCTGCACGAGGGCAGCGTGGCGAATGCCGCGGACGACCTGCTGTCGCTGCGACTCCCGCTGCGCCGGTGGCTGGTGAACACGCGGGATGCGCAATGGGTCAGGCGGCTGCACCTGGGCGCGGGCAGTTTATTGCTGTTGCCGCTGGGAGTGCCCGGAACGAGCGGCGCACCCGCGGTTGTGCGTCTGCTGCGCCATGCGCGCAGCCCGGTGTTGTTGCTGCAATAAGCTTATCGGGTCGATCCGGTGGCCGGCCTCAGCCGATGCCCAACTCGTGCCAGAGGCTGTCGATACGCGTCTTGACGGCGGCATCCATCACGATGGGCCGGCCCCATTCGCGGTCGCTCTCGCCGGGCCACTTGTTGGTGGCGTCAAAGCCGATCTTGGAGCCGAGCCCGGAAACGGGCGAGGCGAAATCGAGGTAGTCGATCGGGGTATTGTCGATGATCACGCAGTCGCGGCGAGGATCCATGCGGGTGGTCATCGCCCAGATGACGTCTTTCCAGTCGCGCGCGTTTACGTCGTCGTCGGTGACGATCACGAACTTGGTATACATGAACTGGCGCAGGAAGGACCACACGCCGAGCATCACGCGCTTGGCATGGCCGGGATACTCCTTGCGTAGCGTCACTACCGCCATGCGATAGGAGCAGCCCTCGGGCGGCAGATAGAAATCCACGATCTCCGGAAACTGCTTCTGCAGAATGGGGACGAACACTTCGTTCAGCGCCACGCCGAGTATGGCCGGCTCATCCGGTGGGCGCCCGGTATAGGTGCTGTGATAGATCGGCGATTCGCGGTGGGTAATGGCCTCCACCGTAAACACGGGAAAGCGATCCACCTCATTGTAGTAGCCGGTATGGTCACCAAAGGGCCCCTCCTCCGCCAGTTCGCCCGGCTGCAGGTAGCCCTCCAGAATATACTCGGCATTGGCCGGCACCTTCAGCCCGTGCTCGCGGCAGCCCGCGGTGAAACAGTCGGTGAGTTCCGTCTTGCTGCCGCGCAGCAGACCGGCGAAGGCGTATTCCGAGAGCGCGTCCGGTACCGGGGTAACGGCGGCCAGCGTGGTGGCCGGGTCGGCCCCGAGCGCCACGGCCACCGGGTAGGGTTTGCCCGGGTGTTGCAGCTGCCAGTCGCGGTAGTCCAGGGCGCCGCCGCGGTGCGACAGCCAGCGCATGATCAGTTTGTTGCGCCCGATGAGCTGCATGCGGTAAATGCCGAGGTTCTGCCGTTCCTTGTTCGGGCCGCGCGTGATGACCAGCGGCCAGGTGACCAGCGGGCCGGCGTCGCCGGGCCAGCAGGTTTGAATGGGCAGCCTTTCCAGGTCCACCTCGTCACCCTCCCTGGCGTGGTACTGGCAGGGCGCGTTGCGCACGGTCTTCGGCCCCATGTTCAGCACCTGCTTGAGCAGGGGGGCTTTATCCCACAGCTCCCGCATACCCTTGGGAGGATCCGGTTGACGCAGGTAGGCGAGAATCTCGCCGATCTCGCGCAGTCCGGCGATACTGTCGGCGCCCATGCCCCAGGCCACCCGCTGTTCGGTACCGAACAGGTTGGCGAGTACCGGCACAGTGTGGCCTTTCGGGTTTTCGAACAGCAGGGCCGGGCCGCCCGCGCGCAGGGTGCGGTCGGCGATTTCGGTCATTTCAAGGTGGGGGTCTATCTCGGTGCCGATGCGGACGAGATCGCCGCGCGCTTCCAGCGTGGCGATAAAGTCCCTTAAATCAGCGTAATGCATGGCGATCCGCAGTGCTTGCCGGGTGAAGCGCCGGCATCCCTGGTTACTTGCGTTTCATCGACTTGAAGAATTCTTCGTTGGTCTTGGTCTCTTTCAGCTTGTCTGAAAGGAACTCGATAGCGGGCAGGTCTTCCATGCCGTGCAGCAGTTTGCGCAGGATCCACATGCGCTGCAGTTCATCTTCCTTGGTGAGCAGTTCCTCACGACGCGTGCCCGAGCGACGGATGTTGATCGCCGGATACACACGCTTTTCCGCAACCTTGCGGTCGAGGTGAAGCTCCATGTTGCCGGTGCCCTTGAACTCCTCGTAGATCACCTCGTCCATTTTTGACCCGGTGTCGATCAGTGCCGTTGCGATGATCGAAAGGCTGCCGCCTTCCTCGATGTTGCGCGCAGCCCCGAAGAAGCGCTTGGGCCGTTCCAGCGCGTGCGCGTCCACGCCGCCGGTGAGTACCTTGCCGGAGCTTGGGATCACCGTGTTGTAGGCGCGCGCCAGTCGGGTAATGGAGTCGAGCAGAATCACCACGTCGCGCTTGTGTTCAACCAGTCGTTTCGCCTTCTCGATCACCATGTCGGCCACCTGCACGTGGCGTGCCGGCGGTTCGTCGAAGGTTGACGCCACCACTTCAGCGCCTCGAATGCCCACTGAGCGCTGCATTTCGGTCACTTCTTCCGGGCGCTCGTCGATCAGCAGGACGATGATGTAGCACTCGGGATTGTTGGTGATGATCGCCTGAGCGATGTTTTGCATCATGATGGTCTTGCCGGCCTTGGGCGGTGCCACCAGGAGGCCGCGCTGGCCCTTGCCGATCGGTGACACCAGATCGATGATGCGCCCCGTGAGATCTTCGGTGCTGCCGTTGCCGGTTTCGAGCGTAAGGCGTTCGTCGGGGAAGAGCGGGGTGAGGTTTTCGAACAGGATCTTGGATTTGGAATTTTCAGGCCGGTTGAAGTTGACTTCGTCGACCTTGAGCAGCGCGAAGTAGCGCTCGCTGTCCTTCGGCGGCCGGATCTTGCCTGAAATCGTGTCGCCGGTGCGCAGGTTGAAACGCCGAATCTGGCTCGGCGATACATAGATGTCATCCGGGCCCGCGAGATAGGAGCTGTCGGATGAGCGCAGAAAGCCGAAACCGTCCTGCAGTATCTCCAGCACGCCATCGCCGTAGATGTCCTCCCCGCTCTTTGCGTGGCGTTTCAGGACCGCAAAGATAATGTCCTGTTTGCGCGAGCGGGCCATATTGTCCAGGCCCATATCCTTCGCGATATCGATAAGTTCCTGGGTGGATTTTGTTTTCAGATCAGTCAGGTTCATAGGAAATACAGGGGTGCGAGTGTCTCGGGAGGAAGGAAAGTACGTGTTGTGCAAATCCCAGCGGGTTGGTGAGGCCAACGCTAATGTGTTTCGGGATTGGTTTGCAGGGCTATTGTTATGGCACGGGGTTGTGCAGCGACGAGGAATGTAGCATGACCCTCTGGTGCCGTCTACACCTTTTTTACAGTGACGGCCGGCCTGCGGGCCGACCGTCGCTGCCAGTCTCAGATTACTTCCTGAATGAACTCCGTGAGCTGCGTTTTGGACAGGGCGCCCACCTTGGTCGCCTCGGCATTGCCGCCCTTGAACACGATCAGCGTGGGAATGCCGCGAATGCCGAATTTGGGCGGGATGTCGGGATTGGCGTCCACGTCCACTTTGCACACCTTGAGTTTGCCGTCGTACTCGGCGGCGAGCTCGTCCAGCACCGGCGCAATCATTTTGCAGGGGCCGCACCATTCAGCCCAGAAATCCACCAGTACGGGGATGTCGGAGTTCAATACCTCGGCGTCAAAAGTGGCGTCGCTGACGTGTACGATCTGGTCTGACATGCTCTTCTCCAGTTGCTCTGCGCGCTGCCGCGCCGCGGTTGATCAGGGGGGCCAATCATACCACCGGATCATTGCCGCACAACTGCGGGGCTAGAGTTTTTCGGCCTGTGCATAGATCGCTGCGCTATAGGGTGGCCGTGGCTGCTGCAGTGGCACGTTGGCCGGTGGTGGTGTCGCTGCCGGCGACAGCGTACCCTTGCTCTTTCGCGCGGCGGTGGATCGCGGCAATCGGAGAACGGCATGCGCAGCAGGAAATTGCTGGTAATACTGGTGCTTGGCCTCGTGCTTGCGGCCGTGGTGTATTTCGATCTGGGAGCCTACCTGCAGTTCGATGTGCTGCAGCAGCGCATTGACGATTTGCGCGACTGGTACGCTGCGAACCCTGTGCTGGCGGGCGCGGTGTTTTTTCTGGTTTACGTCGTTGTCACGGCATTGTCCATACCCGGTGCGGCGGTGATGACGCTCGCGGGCGGCGCGCTGTTCGGCTTCTGGTATGCGCTGTTGCTGGTGTCGTTCGCCAGCTCGGTCGGCGCCACACTCGCGTTCCTCATCTCCCGCGTGTTGCTGCGCGACTGGGTGCAGTCGCGTTTTTCACGGCAGTTGCGGGCAGTGAATGGGGGCTTTGAGCGAGACGGGCCCTTTTACCTGTTTTCGTTGCGGCTGGTGCCGCTGTTTCCGTTTTTTGTGATCAACCTGCTGATGGGGTTGCTACCGATCCGCACCTGGCCGTATTACTGGGTCAGCCAGCTCGGCATGCTGCCGGCCACCGCGGTGTACGTCAACGCCGGGACACAACTGGGTCAGCTGCAGTCGGCCTCGGGCATTCTCTCGCCCTCGCTGCTCGGATCGTTTGCCCTGCTCGCCGTATTTCCGTTTATCGCGCGCGGCGTGCTGCGCAAGCTGCAGGCGCGCAGGGCGCTGGCGGCCTACACGCGTCCGCGTCGTTTCGACACGAACCTGATTGTGATCGGAGCGGGATCCGCCGGCCTTGTGGCATCGCTCATAGCCGCCACGGTGAAGGCGAAAGTCACGCTCATCGAGCGCGACAGGATGGGCGGAGACTGCCTGAATACCGGCTGCGTGCCCAGCAAGGCGCTGATCCGCTCCTCGCGGGTGGCCGCCTACCTGCGCCGCGCGCCCGAATTCGGCCTCGGCGAGGTGGATGTGCGGGTGGATTTCCGCGCGGTGATGGAGCGTGTGCAGGCGATCATACGCGCTATCGAACCGCACGACTCGGTCGAGCGCTTCACCGGCCTTGGAGTGGATTGTGTGCAGGGCGAGGCGCGCATCGTGTCTCCCTGGGAGGTGGAGGTGGGCGGCAGGACGATCAGCGCCCGGAATATCGTGCTGGCCAGCGGCGCGCGACCGCGTGTGCCGTCCATTCCCGGGCTGGCGCAACTCGACTATCTCACCTCCGACACGGTCTGGCAGCTGCGTGAGTTACCCGCGCGGATGCTGGTGCTGGGCGCGGGCCCGATTGGCTGTGAGCTGGCGCAGGCGCTGGCCGGGCTGGGATGTCAGGTGACTTTGCTGACACATGCCGAGCGGATTCTCCCGCGTGAGGATCCAGACGTGAGCGAGCGCCTGCAGCGGCAGTTCGAGCAGCGTGGAATCACGGTGCACCTGCGTAGCGAACCGCGCGAGTTTGCGCAGACCGCGTCCGCGCAGCGTTGCCAGTGTGAAGGTCCGGGCGGGCCTTTCACGCTGGAGTTCGAGCGAGTGCTGCTGGCGGTGGGTCGCAGCGCGAATGTCGAAGGCCTTGGCCTGGAGGAACTGGGTATCGGCGTGAATGCAGGTGGCCATGTGGAAGTGGACGACTACCTCGCTACCGCAGTGCCTACGATATACGCCTGTGGCGACGTGGCCGGCCCGTACCTGTTCACCCATATGGCCAGCCACCAGGCCTGGTATGCGGCGGTGAACAGCCTGTTTGGTCGCTTCCGGCGTTTTCGCGTTGACTACTCCGTGGTGCCCTGGGCAACCTTCACCGACCCCGAGGTGGCGCGTGTTGGCCTGAACGAACTGGAGGCGCGGGAGCGCGGTATCGCCTGCGATGTGACATGCTACGATATCGGTGATCTGGATCGCGCCATTGCCGATGGCGAGGCTGCGGGCTATGTCAAAGTCCTGACACAGCCGGGCCGGGACCGCATTCTGGGCGCCACGGTGGTGGGCTACCATGCGGCCGAGCTGATCGCCGAATTCGTGCTGGCCATGAAACACGGCATCGGTCTGAACAAGATCCTGGGTACGATTCATATCTACCCAACCCTGAGCGAAGCCAACAAATTTGCCGCTGGCGAGTGGCGCAAGGCGCGCAAACCCGAGGGTTTGTTGCGCTGGGTGGCGCGTTACCACGCCTGGAATCGCGGCGCATAGACGGGTGCGGCGAGTGTGCGCGCACTGAACAAGGGAGGCGGTAATGAAAGTAGCAGTAGTTTTGTCCGGTTGTGGTGTCTACGACGGCGCGGAAGTTAATGAAGCGGTACTCACGCTGCTGGCGCTCGAGCAGCAGGGCGCGCAGTACCAGTGCTTTGCGCCGGACATGCAGCAGATGCACGTGATCAATCACCTCACGGGCGAGCCGATGGAGGGTGAGTCGCGCAACGTGCTGGTGGAGGCAGCGCGGATCGCGCGTGGCAATGTGCAGCCTTTAACGCAGGCGGTGGCGGCGGAATTCGACGCGCTGCTGGTGCCGGGCGGGTTTGGTGCAGCGAAGAATCTCAGTGACTTTGCCGTTGCCGGCAAGGACATGCAGGTGAATTCCGATTTCCTGCGGCTGGCCAGGGCGTTTCACCAGCAGGGTAAGCCGATCGGACTGATCTGCATTGCGCCGGTGATGGCGGCGGCTATCTGCGGTGAGGGCAGCCAGTGTACGATCGGCAACGACGCGGAAGTGGCTGCCGCGATCACGGCGATGGGCGGGCAGCATCTTCAGTGCCCGGTCACCGAAGCGCACGTGGACGTTGAGCGCAAGCTGGTGACCACGCCGGCCTATATGCTCGCCGGCAAGGTGTCCGAGGCGTACGCCGGCATCACCGCGTGCGTGAAAGAGGTGCTCGCACTGGGCTGAGGGTATGAGCGATGGCTGGCGGGTCTACCTGCTGCGCTGCGCCGACGGCACGCTCTATACCGGCGTGGCACGCGATGTGGCGCGCCGCCTGCGTCAGCACAATGGCGAGCTCGCGGGCGGCTCGCGCTACACGCGCGGTCGGCGCCCGGTCACGCTGTTGTGGACAGAGCAGGCGGTTGACCGCGCGTGTGCGCAGCGCCGCGAGCGTTGCATCAAGCGGCTGAGCCGGGCACAGAAGCTGCGGCTCGCCAGGGAGGCCAGTGAATGAGTGTGGAGCAGTACAGGCTGCCAGACGCACCGCACGACGGTGGTCGATCCGCCCAGCCGGCGTGCGCCAGATCCGTGATGCTGCTTGCGGCCCTGCTTCTGCTCTGCCTGTCGGGCTGTGGGCGCGGTGGCGAGCTGGTGCAGCATTTCGTGGCGCAATCCGGTGAACCCCGGGCGCGCGTGCTGTTCATCGCCGGTCGCGACAGTCACGGACCCTGGGCGCATGAGCACCGCGAAGGCTCACTGCTGCTTGCACAGGCCCTGCATCGTGAGCACCCGGAGTTCGATATCCAGGTGGTGTACGGCGGTTGGCCGCTGGACGCGGCGCGCCTGCAGAACCTGGACAGCGTAGTCTTCTATTGTGACGGTGGGCCGGGCCACCCGGTAAACGCGCATCTCGAACGTTTCGAACAACTGCTGGAAGACGGCGTGGGCGTGGCCGCACTACACTACGCGGTTGAAGTGCCGCCAGCGGGTTTCGCCGCCAGCCTGATGCAGCATGCTATCGGTGGGTATTTCGAAACGCACTGGTCGGTGAATCCCCACTGGACGGCGCATTTCGAGGCGCTGCCGGAGCACCCGATAACGCGCGGCGTAGCGCCGTTCACGCTGCGCGACGAATGGTATTTCAATATGCGCTTCGTGCCGGGCAGGGCCGGGGTCGTGCCCCTGCTGTCGGCTGTTCCGCCGCCTGAAACCATGCAGCGGGATAACGGGCCGCACAGCGGCAACGACGCGGTGCGTCAACTGGTGGCGGACGGCGTGCCGCAAATCGTGGCGTGGGCGTATGAGCGACCCGGCGGTGGCCGGGGGTTTGGTTACACGGGCGGTCACTTCCATGCCAACTGGGAGAATGAGAATACGCTGCGCCTGGTGGTAAACGCTATTGCCTGGACGGCCCAGGCACCGCCGTAGCGCCGCCCGCAGAAGCGTGTGCACCGGGCTGGGTGACAGGCCGGTTACTCGCCCAGCTCTTCAAGCGCCTGCTGTTGTTCCAGCCAGCTTTCGTCCAGCGCTTCGGCGCGCGCCTGCAGTTGCCCCTCCCGCTGCAACAGGCTGGCCAACGCCTCCCGGTGCGTATCGTCGTAGATTTGCGTGTCGGCGAGCTGCTCCTGAATCGCCGCCAGCTCCGCAGCCACCTTGCTCATGTCCCGCTCGATCTGTTCCAGCTTTTTCTGCAGGGGTCGGCGCTGCTCGCGGTGCGCGGCAGATTGCTTGCGCTGCTGCCTGCGGTTGTCTGAACCTGCGGCGCTCTCAGGGCGCTGTTCCTGGCTGTAGCGCGACAGTATCCAGGTTTCGTATGCGCGCAGGTCGTCGCGGTACTCTTCTACCCTGCCGTCGTGCACCAGCAGCAGCTCCTCAACGGTATTGCGCAGCATGTGCCGATCGTGGCTCACCAGCACCAGCGCCCCGGCGTAATCCTGCAGCGCCACTTCCATGGCGTGGCGCATATCGAGATCCAGGTGGTTGGTGGGTTCGTCCAGCACCAGCAGGTTGGGCTGTTGCCAGACCACCATGGCCAGCGCCAGACGGGCCTTTTCGCCCCCCGATAACGGAGCCACGGGCGTCTTCGCCATGTCGCCGCGGAAGTTGAAGCCGCCGAGAAAATCCAGCACTGCCTGCTCGCGCGCCTCAGGACTGATGCGCTGGATATGCAGGGCGGGGCTTGCCTGCAGGTCGAGCGCCTCAAGCTGCTGCTGGTCGAAATAGCCGATACGCAAGTGTTCGCCAACGCTGCGCGTGCCACCGAGCAGCGGCAGCTCGCCGATGATGCTCTTCAGCAGCGTGGATTTGCCCGCGCCGTTGCGTCCCAGCAGGCCCAGCCGGGTGCCGGGACGCAGTTGCAGGTCAACACCCTGGAGGATGGTGGTTTCGCCGTAGCCCAGCTCACCCTCATCCAGTCGCAGCAGGGGGTCGCTACTCTTCTGCGGCGGCACAAAGCGGAAATCAAAGGGCGAATCGGCGTGTGCGGGCGCCAGCATCTGCATGCGCTCGAGCTCCTTGAGGCGGCTCTGGGCCTGCTTTGCCTTGGTGGCTTTGTAACGAAAGCGGCGCACGAAATCCTCGATCTCCGCGGCCCGGCGCTGCTGGCGCTCATAGTTCGCCTGTTGGTTCGACAGGCGTTCAGCGCGCAGTCGCTCGAAATCCGAGTAGTTGCCCTTGTACGTGTGCAGACCCTGATGTTCGATATGCATGATGCGGCTGCAGGTGGCGTCGATGAAATCGCGGTCGTGCGAGATCAGCAACAGGGTTCCGGGGTAGCGTTGCAGCCACTGCTCCAGCCACAGCGTGGCGTCGAGATCGAGGTGGTTGGTGGGCTCGTCCAGCAGCAGCACGTCCGAGGGTGTCATCAATGCGCGGGCCAGGTTCAGGCGAATCCGCCAGCCGCCGGAGAAATCGCTCACGGGGCGCGCGACGTCCTCGTCGGCGAAGCCCAGGCCCTGCAGCAGGCGGGTTGCGCGGCGTTGCGCACTGTAGCCGTCGATGGCCTCGAGCTCGGCATGGATGGAAGCGGCGCGCTCATAGTCACACGCGCTTTCCAGTTCCGCCAGCCTGTCGTAGAGACGGGCCAGTTGCGCGTCACCCCGCCACACGAAATCGCAGGCGCTGGCCCGCGTGGCGCGCACCTCCTGCGCCATGTGCGCAATACGCAGGTTGTTCATTCCCTCGATGTCGCCCGCGTCCGCGCCAAGTTCCCCTAACAGCAATGAAAACAGGCTGCTCTTGCCGCAGCCGTTGGCGCCGATCAGCGCCAGGCGTTGCCCCGGCTGTAAGGTTGCGTTGGCGGATTGCAGCAGCTGCTTGCTGCCGCGGCGTAGGCTGATGTCACGCAGAATAATCATAAGGCGGCGCATTCTACCCTAGTGCCCGCGCGGGGTGCGAGGTATGGTTCAGCGGTACAGTTGCAGGGAGCCGTGATGGCCGAAGCCCCCGTTGAAAACCCGCTGTGGGAATTCTCCCTGGCCGCCTACCGCGACCGGGTGGCGGCGCTGTGCCTGCGCGCGCAGGACGAGTGCGATGCGGATGTGAACCTGCTGTTGTACGCCGCGTGGCTGGCGCGGGAAGACCGTCTGTTGACCAGTGAGCATCTGGCGGACCAGCAGTCTGCCGTGCACCAATGGCGTGAACGCGTGGTGCAACCCCTGCGCAGGCTGCGGGTTGAACTACGCGATTACGTGCCGGCCCGGGCCATCCGCGAAGGGCTGGCAGACCTGGAACTGCAGGCGGAGCGAACCCAGCAGGCGGCGCTCTACGCAGGCTTCCTCGCAGCCGGTGCGCAGCCGTACGCGCCACAGCCGCTGACTGAAAACCTGGCGCGGGCGGCGGCCGCCGGCGGCAGCGCAGAAGTCCGCTGGCGAGCGCTGGTGGAGGAACTTGCGATGCGTTTAAGTGCGCAGGACGGGGGCTTTGACGGGGGTAGCGCCCCGCGATAGCCGGTAGTAACATGGGCGCCCACCGCGATACCTTCCACTGACCCTTGCGAACGGAATCTACTATGAAGAAGTATGCTTTGCCTCTCGTCCTGACCAGCGTATTTGCGCTGCAGGCCTGTAATCAACAGCCGCCGGCCGCCACCGACGCTCCGGCGCAAGACGCGACGAATGCCGTTGCGCTGGATACCGAAGAACAACGCCTGAGCTATGGCATCGCCTATAGCCTGGGGCAGCGAATGGCAACCGATGGCATTCCGCTGGATACCGGCGCATTCACGCAGGGTGTGGCGGATGCGCTGGAGGGCAAGGAGCCGCGTTTGAGCCGCGATGTGATGCAGGCTGAAATGCAGGCGTTTCAGGAGAAGGCAATCGCCGAGCAGCAGGCCGCACAGGCTGCGCTGTCGGAAGCCAACGCAGCGGCTGCAGCGGCTTTCCTGGAGCAGAATGCAGCGCGCGAGGGTGTGGTCGTCACCGAATCGGGCCTGCAGTATGAAGTGATCGAAGCGGGCGACGGCGCGATACCCGGCCCCGAAGACACCGTGGAAGTGCACTACAGCGGTACGCTGGTAGACGGTACCGAGTTCGATTCCTCCTACAGTCGTGGCCAGCCAGTGACCTTCGGCGTAGGGCAGGTGATTCCGGGCTGGACCGAGGCGCTGCAGCTCATGCCCGTGGGCTCCAAGTGGAAGCTGACCATTCCCTCTGATCTTGCCTACGGCCCGGCGGGCGCTGGCCAGGTGATCGGCCCGAATGCCGCACTGGTATTCGATGTGGAGTTGCTGTCGATTCCCAGTCAAACCGCGCCCGAGGGAGAAGCCGCGGACGAAGCGGCAGCGCCCGCCAGCGAGTAACAGCCTTTCGGGAGGGCGTTTCAGCCCTCCGCTTGTTCGCGATGCCGGCCGTGCAGGCCGGCAATCAACTGATCTTCCAGCACAAAACGTGATTCCAGCACTTCGCCCAGCGCCGTCAGGTCGCGCTTGAGCTTATTTCTCGAATCCGGCTTGCCGCCGTATTTCTCTTCATAGGCAAGGATGACCTCGGTGGTATCGCCGATAGCGGGCAATAGCGTTTCGGCCAGCGCGCAACTCCCGTCGCCAAAGCTCTCCGCTTCGTTCACAAGCTCGTGGTACACCTCGAAATGGCCTGCGGAGACGTAGTCCACCAGCAGCTGGCAAAGCGCCTGCTGGCGTTTTTTCAGCGCTGTCTCTCCTACGTCACTCTGGCGCGCCACCACCATTTCCGTGTAGCTGCCCAGCACGGCGCGACGCTCGCGTAGCCAGCGTGTGAGAAGTTCCTCCACCGCGGCATACTGCTTTTTGGGGTTACTGCGAGGCTTGGGCATGAGGGGGTCCGCGATAAACAACCAGGTTTCCGGTTACTATATGCCGGCTACGTGTGGTCAGGCAAGCGGCGGGACAGGGCGGCCTGCGGCGTCAGGGCCGCGCACTCAGCGAGCGGGTAGCGGCCGCACCAGTTGCCAGAGCGCCACGGCGATGGCTACGCAGAATATCAGCAGCGTTTGCTCGGGAATGCTCAGCCCCATAAAGGTCCACACTGTCTCGGCGCAATTGCCGTCGCCCATCAGCATGGTGTTGATCGCATCGCGCAACGGGAAGTTTTCCAGCAGGTAATCCAGTGGCGGGCCGCAGGCCGGTACCTGGTCTTCAGGCAGGTGTTGCAGCCACACGTGGCGCGCCGCCACCAGGGATCCGACAAACGCTGCGCCGGCGCACAGTGCCGCATAGACTCTCAGGCCCCAGCCCCCGGGATTATGCAGCACGGCGAGCAGGGCAAACGCGCCCCAAAGCACCACGAACAATCGTTGGGTCATACACAGCGGGCAGGCTTCAAGGCCCAGCATGGCCTGCAGGTACACGCGGGCGAACAGCATGGACAGGAGGGCCAGCAGCATGAGTCCGAGAAAAACCTGGCGGTGCGTGAAGCTGAGCGACATGTTTACCGGTTCCGGGTAGAGCGCGGGTCTGTGATGCTCGCTACACTAGGGATTTTTGCGTTACGTTGCAATATGGTCCGCGGCGGTCGTCGCGCAGCGCGTGAATGCGCTGTCGGCTGAACGCCTGCAACTGCGGGTAAAAATCGAGAAAGGCCGCTTCCATGCGCCCGCGTGCGCCCTCTATGTCCCGTGCGATGTTGGCAAAGGGGTTGCCTCCGCGCAAGCGTTCGCCGATGCGTTGCGCAGTGGCGGTGACCGTGCGCCAGTCGTGGTAGAGGTTCAGTAGATCGTGTTCTTCCAGATGCGCGAGCATGCGTTGCGAGCCGGGACTCAGCGCTGCACGCTGGGATGTCAGCGCAGCCTGCACACCGGCATTGAAATGCACCAGGTCAAGCGCGCTGAAGCGCGCCCAGTGTATGCTCAGGTAATGATCAAAGCTGAGATCGATGACGATACCCGCGTAGCGCCGGAGACTGGCGGGCAGCTGCGCGCGTAATCCGGCGATGCAGGGGTGCTGGTCGGTAAAGGCGTCGATCTCGCGATGCAGGCGCACGCCCGCCGCCAGCCCGGGCGAGAGATCATCGCGCAGCGGGCCTTTGTAAAAATCGCCTTCCAGCCCCCCGGCGACCAGACTCGTGTCGGGCCATGCCAGGTGGAAGTGCGCGAGGAAGTTCACCGCCGTGCCTACAGCTTCCGGTACTGGGCGAAGTAGTTGCTCAGGAACTCCGGGAATGCCAGCGTATCCGCCCGTTCGACATCCGCCTGCGCAGCCAGGGAGCGATGCGCCTCGGCGACGAATGCCGCCTGTGTTTCGGCATTCAGGGAACGCTCGTGGAAGAATGCCGCCCATTGCTCGCTGTACCCCATCGCCAGCCGGAAGAAGGGCAGCGCCTGCTCGCGCATCTCGCGCAGTATTCGAGCCGACGGGGTCAGTTCAGGATCGGCGACGCGCGCGCGCTGTTCCTGCAGGGCTTCGCTGTAGGTGGAGACCGAGAAAGCGTCATCGAATAGTGTGGCCACGGCCTGCATCTCCGAGAGCAGCTCCCCGGCCCACTCGACAAGGCTGATCTCCGCTGCGTCGCAATTCAGTCGCAAGCCGGGCTCGCGGCCGCGCGTAACCACCGCATCGAGGTTTGCCGCCTGCTCGGCCTGCTGGCTGTCGTCGCAGGGCGGGCTGTCCTGCAGTAAACAGTACAGCAGAAACGTGTCGAGAAAGCGGATCTGCTGGGCGTCCAGGCCCACCGGCGTGAAAGGATTGACGTCAATGCAGCGCACCTCGATGTACTCGATACCGCCACGCACCAGCGCGTTGAGCGCCGTCTCCCCCGAACTGGCCACGCGCTTGGGGCGGATCGGGCTGTAGAACTCATTCTCGATCTGCAGCAGGCTGTCGCTGAGCTGCTGGTAGTCGCCGTTCTGGCCGGTGGGAATGTGGGCGTACGGCGCGTGCGGCTGCAATATGGCGCTGCATAGCGTTTCTACGTAATTGTCCAGTGAGTTGTAGCAGATGTTCAGCCCTTTCTGCGCTTCGCTGTTGTATCCCAGGCCGCCCATGCGCAGCGCGGTGCCGTGCGGCAGGTACAGGCTTCGACCCTGTTCGTCGAAGGCGCTCAGGCCATGGTTGTCGCGCCCCTTGAGGAAGCTTGAACAGACCGCGGGCGATGCGCCAAACAGGTAGATCAGCAGCCACGAGTAGCGACGGAAGTTGCGTATGAGCCCGAGGTAGCGTGACGTGATGTAGTCGGCGCGTGTTCCCCGGCCGCCCTCTTTTTGCCAGGCGTGGTCCCAGAACGCGTCTGGCATGGACCAGTTGTAATGAATGCCGGCAATCGCCTGCATGAGGCGTCCATAGCGATGACCGAGCCCGTAGCGATACACGGTCTTCATGCGCGCGATATTGGAGCTGCCATAACGTGCCACTGGAATGCCTTCGTCTCCGCTGACGATGCAGGGCATGCTCGTCGCCCAGAGGAGTTCCTCATCGAGCTGTTGATAAACGAAACTGTGAATGTCTTCCAGCTTGCGCAGGCTGTCGTTGATGCCGGTGTTGACGGGTGTGATGAACTCCAGCAGAGCTTCGGAGTAGTCTGTCGTGATCGAGCTGTGAGTGAGCGGCGACCCCAGGACATGGGGGTGCGGCGTCTGCGCGAGCTTGCCTTGCCCAGTGATGCGCAGGCTCTCTTTCTCGATGCCGCGACGAATCTGCGTAAGCGATGGGAGAACGCCGGGTTGAGCGAGTGCCTGTAATGCAATATCCAATGTGGAGGGCAATGGAAACTCCTTCTAGTCAGCCAGATGGCACCAGGCCGACTCGCGCCGGTTCAGGGCGCGGCAAGTGTATAGCCCTGCGCCGGTGCCGTACAGATAGGCACCGGTTTCAGGTGAGCTGATCCAGGTGGCGTTGCAGCAGCTGGCAGGCAAAATTCTCCTGTACCTGC
Source organism: Halioglobus sp. (assembly GCA_041396005.1). Lineage (GTDB taxonomy): Bacteria > Pseudomonadota > Gammaproteobacteria > Pseudomonadales > Halieaceae > Marimicrobium. The sequence goes on along the minus strand of JAWKZK010000015.1, from coordinate 81,595 downwards.
TCCGCCTGACCGGTGGCGAGCATGATACGCGACATGATCAGGCCGTAGCGCATCCCGGCGAAGATGAGGTAGTAGCTGTAGTCACGCGCTGAATGACCCGAGGCCGCCTCCCACTGTGCAACGGTGTCCTCGTAATCTGGCAGGCCCTCCAGACGCGGCATGCCGAGGCCGTCGGCGAAAGTGGAATCCATATAGTTGAACCAGGCGATGTCCTGCACCGGATTGCCGAGGACCGCCATCTCCCAATCGAGCACCGCGGCGATGCCATCCAGGGACTCGTTGAAAATAATGTTCCCCAGGCGCGAGTCGCCCCAGCACAGCACGGTGGGTTCATCCTGGGGCTGATGCGCCTCAAGCCAATCCAGCGCTCGCTGGCACACGGCCTGTGTCTGGCCTTCGAGAGCCCAGGCATGGTACGACTGCCAGTACGCCAACTGCTGCTGCAGGGGCGTTTTGTCCGGGGACTCCAGTTTGGCAAAGCCGAGGGTTCGATAGTCCAGGCGGTGATATCGCGCCATCATATCGACGGCTGCGCGCCACATGGCTGCGCGCTGTTCGAGGCTGGTTTCATGCATCATCCAGCCGTCCATGTTGTAGGGAGGCATGTCGCTGGGAATACGGCCATCCGTGCGTTTCATAAAATAGAATTGCACGCCGAGCAGCGATTTATCGGTCTCCAGGCCGCGCAGCTGGGGCACCGGGATGTCGCTGTGTCGACCGACGCTCTCCATGACCTCGTATTGCAAGCTGAGATCGTAATCGGGAAACACCGGGCGTGCGATTTCCGGCTGCAGGCGCGCTACCACGGGTTCACTGCGCTCGACGCCATTCTCTTGCCAGTGCACGTCGAAGAGCAGCGTGACGTTGGACATGCCGGTGGCTTCGGGAATCGTGAGTTCGGTAATCGTTACGCGGGTGCCACGGTGTGCAGACAGCCACTGTTCCAGTTTGCCGCGCGTGGCGTCGGCATCCTCCAGTAGCGGCGTGGGGCGGGTATTGTCCACGGTTCTTATCCTTGCTGCGCTGTGCGGCCGCCAAGTATACGACTGGCCCACGTGCCTGGAAAGCCGATGACTTCGCCGCATTTGTCTCCGCATGGGTCAGTGCGGCCCTTGTCCAGCGTTGGCAAGCTGCTAAAGTAAGGAACGAAAATAACGGGGGTGACAGTGTGCGAATAGTCGAGTGGTTGAAAATTCTCTCCGCCGAGAACGGCTCGGACCTCTATCTGAGCACGGGCGCTCCCCCCTGTGCCAAGTTCCAGGGGGAGTTGAAACCCATCGCCAGCGAGATTCTGCAGCCCGGCGAGATCAAGGATATCGCCCATGAGATCATGGATCAGGCCCAACGCACGGAGTTCGAGAAAGAGCTGGAAATGAACCTCGCCACGTCGGTGTCGGGGTACGGGCGTTTTCGTATCAACATCTTCATGCAGCGTAATGAAGTGGGTATTGTAGCGCGCAACATCGTGGCGGATATTCCCAACTGGCGCGACCTGGGTCTGCCCACCACGCTCACGGAAGTCGTGATGCGCAAACGCGGTCTGATGCTGTTTGTGGGCGCCACCGGATCGGGTAAATCCACCTCGCTTGCGGCACTTATCGACTACCGCAATCGCAACAGCAGCGGGCACATTGTCACGATTGAGGATCCGGTGGAGTACGTGCACAGCCACAAGAAATCCATCGTCAACCAGCGCGAGGTGGGCGTGGATACGCGCAGCTGGCACAACGCCCTGAAAAACACGCTGCGGCAGGCGCCGGACGTGATACTCATTGGCGAGATTCGCGATCGTGAAACCATGGAGCACGCCATCGCCTTCGCCGAGACCGGGCATTTGTGCATCTCCACGTTGCACGCAAACAACGCCAACCAGGCGCTGGACCGGATCATCAACTTTTTCCCCGAGGACAGGCGCCAGCAGTTGCTCATGGATCTTTCCATGAACATGCAGTGCATTGTGTCGCAGCGCCTGATTCCCACGCTCGACGGCAAGCGCTGCGCGGCGATCGAAGTGTTGCTGGGCACGCCGATCGTGCAGGACCTGATTCTGAAAGGCGAAATTGACGGCATCAAGGAAATCATGGAAAAGTCCGAAAACCTGGGTATGAAGACCTTCGATGCCGCGCTTTTCGAACTGTTCCGGGAGGGCAAAATCACCGACGAAGAAGCCCTGCGGAATGCGGATTCTCCCAATAATCTGCGTTTGAAGATCAAGTTCGCCTCACAGGACGGCGACGCTGCCGGCACCTCGGGCGGTTTGGCGCTGGAGAGTGTAGAAGACGATTAAGTGGCAGGGCGACTGCCTTGTTGCGAAACGGGCCGCGTCACCCAGCGCGGCCGGCTCAAGCCTCCATGGCGGCTATCAGTTGCGTCCAGCGCTCAATGTCGGTGCTCCCGGCGTTCAGGAGTTGGAATCCCGCACACCAGGGTCGTTCCGGTTCCTGATCGTTGGCCTCACACCAGCGGACTTCGCCAGCGAGATACAGCGGGTGCTCCTCCCCGGGCAGTTCCACGCTGATCTGCAGAATGGCCCCCACCACGACCGGCTCTCCCAGGGTAACCTGCAGCCCGCCCCGGGAGATGTTCAGCGTTTGGCAGGTGACAAGCCGGCCGGTGCCTTCGGTGCCCAACTGCGGCGAGACCAACTCGATAAAGGTGCGGCTTTCCACCGGTAACCGAAGGTGTTTTCGCTGCTCAGGCATAGTCGATCACGCCCCGTTCAAGAGTCGAGTTTTTTGCGTACATCGTTAACTTCCTGGCGGAAGTTGGAGGTGGTTTGCAGAATGTCCACCATTCCCCTGGAGACCAGCGCGCGAAGGTCGGTACCGCTGATCTGGCGCATTTTTATGCCGCTGCGATTGACAAAAATGTAAGTATCTTCCTCTGGGTCGTGCACTGCCAGCTTGGCCATCAGCGGGGTGTCGCCATCGTGAAAGCCCAGCCAGGCGCCCATGGGCAGATCCAGTTGAATGTCCGCATCGTTGTCTTGCTGGTCGTCCTGCGCGTGAGCATCCTCGTCGTCCGTGACAGCCTCCTGCGAATCGACCTCGGCAGGCGGGGCGTCTGTCGGTGTCGCCTCGTCTGCTTGCGCTGGTGCAGCGTCCGATTCGATTTGCCGGGCGAGAGAATCGGTTTTCGGGCCGGGTTCCGATGCGGATTGATCGGGCGGTTGCAGCCACTGGCTTGGATCGTCGTCATTATCACCGGGGAGTGTGTCTGGCTCGTCGAGAATGGACTCAAGCTCATCGAGTGCGTCCCGCGATGCGAACCCCTCGTCCTCAGGCGCGAGCAAGAGTTCCAGATCGGCGAGATCCTCGTCGGAGGACATCAGGTCGTCGTCGGCGATCAGCGCGTGTAACTCCTCCATGTCGCCGTCAAGCGCTTCCCCCTGGAGGACATCGGCCGGCGCCTTTGCCGCGTAGGCGGTTTCCGGTACGTGCTCTGGCGCGGGGTCGGGCGCTGGTTCGGGTTCGGGCTCGGGCTCGGGCTCGGGCTCGGGTTTCGGCTCGGGTTTCGGCTCGGGTTCCGGCTCCGGCACCGGTTCAGCGGCAGGTTCAGGCTGCGGTTCGAGCCGGGTCTGCGCTGCAAGCGGCGGGCTCTGGCCCGTTTCATCGCTCGCTCCGTCAGGCGTCGCCTGGCTGAGTGTATCCGGGACCGGGGGTATAGCTGCTCCCGGCGTCTCTTCGGACACCCTCGCGTACAGGGCATTGAGCTTTTCCGTTGTGCTGACGCCGGCGGCAATCGCCAGGCAGAGGCTGAACCCACTGCCCGTCGGCAGCGCGGTGACGCGTTTTTTCTCCAGCAGTTCGTCAAACTGCTCGAAACTGTGGTCCAGCACTTTCATGCCGGCCATGTTGGTGAACAGCAGCCTTTGCTCCCTTTCTTCTTTGAGCACGAGCTGTACCCGGAGCATGCCGTCCTTGTGGGTCTCCACGCCGAACCAGTGGCCTTCCTGTATCGGCCGCAATGCGCGTACCAGCTCGCCGCGCTGGGCGGTGTCATTCGCTGCCGGAACCTTGACAGGCGGGATGCGTTCCAGTTTCACCGGCTGCTGGCGCAATATCCTCAGATGTGCGAACTCCACCAGGGCCATGGCCTCGTTCACGCTATCGGTATCGTGATGCAGGCTGAGCAGCCAGCGACGCATTTCCTTGGGCAGCTGCGTCACCACGGCGAAGATATGCTGGCGACGTTCCTCGGAGGCGTTCTCCGGATTCTGCAGCGAATCCAGCAAGGTGGTGGTGGTGGCGCTCATCTGCCGCCATTGATCGGAATCCGTACCGAACTTCAGCAGGAGCAACTGGGCGCTGTCGTACCATGGGCCTTTCAGGAATTCGCCGATCTCCGGTGGCGCAGCATATTGCTCCAGTGCCTCGTTGATCATGGCGGATGCTTCGCGTTTGGCGCTGGCGGTTTTCACGCGTCCCAGCTCCGCCTCCACCACGCGGCGTGACATGCGTTGCGCGCGCGCCTGGTCGCGCTCCGCGCCAGCGAGGAATTCAGCGCACACCGCGCCCATGTCCACGTTGTCATTGTCAAACCAGGAGAGAGCGCCTTCGACCGCTGTAGCGACCTGTTTCTCGAGCACCGTGCCGGCCCGCCCCAGACGCGCCTGCCAGCCGACGGCACGCTCATGGATGGTGTCCAGCAGCTGGTGCAGCGGGTGCTGGTTGGGTTGCAGAAAGGTCGGATCGGTGAGGGCGATGGCAACCGCCAGCGGTTTCAGGCGCCGCACCTGTGACGCCAGGGGCTCTTCCAGCGGAAAGCGTTGTTCGAACTGGTGCATGGCCTCACCGATCCAGCGCAGTACGGCGGTGTGTTCGCGTGAGGGCAGGGCGGGATCACCCATTTCCTCGGTCTGGCTGAGCAGGTCGGCAAAGGGTGTGAGATCCAGGTCCCGCGGATTGCGCAGGTAGCCGATGAGTTCATCCAGTGACATGAGATCATGGCCGGGATCCCCGGAACCGCTGCCAAAGTGCTCCTCCACCAACGTATGCAGTGAGCAGGCTATGGGAAAATGTTCGGCTGTCAGCTTCACTGGATCAGTTTCGAGGTAACCAGGGCGAGCAGGCAGCCCCACAGCAGCAGCATGGTGGCGAAGCGCCATCTGGCGTTTGTCTTCGACACCTCTTTTTGGGCTGCGCGGCGCCTGACCAAATTAAAGGAGCCGCAGGCCGGGCATTCTCCTCCCTGACCACTCATCTTGCCGCGGTAGCTGCAGTCTTTACACAAGTAAACCATGGACTTTATCGGGTACTCTTCAGCAGCTGGTCGATGACGCGCTCCAACTGCCTAAGGTTATTGCATTCGGCGCAAAAATGACAGGCGCTTTGGTAGCGCAGCATTTCCGAATCGCCGGTGCCCCAGGCACGGCGGGACTCGGGGTTCAGCCAGATCACCTGTTTGCTGCGCTGGTAGATACTTTGCAGCACGTCGATACGCGCGTCCCCGTTGTTGTTGCGCGCGTCGCCCAGGATGATGACCGTGGTGTTGCTGTTTATGTCGTCAATGGCAAGCCTTGCGAAATCCAGCAGGCTGCTCCCGTAGTCCGTCGCGCCGCCATATTTCCGGTTCACCCGCTCTATGGCTTCCTCCACCGGATGATCGTCGAAAAAACCACTGACCTCCCCCAGGTGACTGGAAAAGGCAAAACTGCGAACCCGGGGCAGTACATCCTGGAGGCTGTAGAGAAATAGCAGGAGGAACCTGGCGTAGGCGGCCACTGAGCCGCTGACATCGCACACTGCGAGAATCTGCGGTTTCTCTTTCCTGACCCGACGCCAGTGCAGATCGAACATCACGCCATCGTTGGCGATACCCCGGCGCAGGGTTTTCGGCATGTTTAACTGTCCGCGCTTCTGTCGGCGCCGTTTGGGCGCATGGCGACTGGCCAGCTTGCGCGCCATCCTGCGGATCAGCTCTTCCACCTTGTTCAGGTAGACATGGTCGATGTTGTTCAGACGCGCGTTGCTGATGATTTCGTCCATGAACTGCCGCGAACGGCCCTCGGCATGCAGCAGGTACTCGCGCTCGACATAGTCGCGCACCTGCTCACGAAGCCTGTCGCGATAGCGCTGTATCAGAGGCAGCACGGCGCTGTCATTTTGCTCCAGCTCTATCACGGCATCCCGGATCTGTTGTTCACCCAGGGCGTCGAGTATGCGCCGTGTGAACTGGCCTTTCTGCGTGAATATCTGCATGTTTGACAGGTTCACCTGCTGTGCAGCCTCGCCCATCGCGAGTGCCAGCGCGTTGCGGTCATTCTGCATGAGATTCTGCATCAGCGTGGACTGCAGCAGGTCGCTCAGCGCCGGACTTTGCGCCGCGGCGGCGGCCAGGGCTTCCGCCTGTGGGTCTGCAGCGCCCAAACCATCTTCAAGCCCTGCAGCCGAGCATGGGTCGCCGGCTTCTGCCGCGAGTTGTTCCTCGGTGTCGCTCAAAGCGAAGTTGGCCAGCTCCTTGCCGAAGAAGCTGTCGAAGCACTGCAGGAATACGGCTTCCTCTTCGGGAGTTTTTGCCAGCGTCATGGCGAGGCCGTCGCGCAGGAGACTGCGATCCTGAAAGCCGAGCGTGGCGGCAACATCCACCGCGTCCAGGGTTTCCGCCGGTGACACCCTGACATCGTGACTGCGAAGCACCTGAATGAAGCTGACCAGGCGCGATTGCATGCCGCCTGTCGATGGCCCCGGCGCTGGACGCGAAAGGTTCAGCGCGCTTCACCAGCGCTGGTTGTCGTGGTTTTCTCGCGCAGCATTGTGGCGAGGCTGCCCTGGGTGTTCTCGATGTCGTCCTCGAATTTCAAGAGCACGTTGAGGGTGCTGCGTACCAGTTCTTCATCCAGTTGATCGGCGTGCAGCAACAGCAAGCTGCGTGCCCAGTCGATGGTTTCAGAAATGGCCGGTACTTTTTTCAGGTCGAGCTGGCGCAGCGAGTGCACGAACTCCACCAGTTGATGTCGAAGATGCGCGTCGACGTCTGGTACGCGGCTGCGCACAATACGCTCCTCCAGTTCCACGCTGGGGAAGGGAATGTACAGGTGCAGACAACGACGCTTGAGCGCGTCGGATATGTCGCGGGTGTTATTGCTGGTGAGGAACACCATGGGTGTGGTGCGCGCCACGATGGTGCCGATCTCGGGAATGGAAATCTGGTAGTCGGAGAGAATCTCCAGCAGCAGTGATTCGAACTCGTAGTCGGACTTGTCCACTTCGTCGATCAGCAGGATGGCGCCTTTTTCCTGCTGCATGGCTTTCAGTAGTGGACGCGGCTCGAGGAAATCCTCGGAGTAGAAAATGTCGCCGAACTGATGCAGGCGCTCCACGGATTCCGCCAGCCCCTTGGCGCCCTGCAGGAGGTCGCCGAGCTTCTCCTTGAGCACCTGAGTGTAGAGAAGCTGCTTGCCGTATTTCCATTCGTACAGGGCCTTGGCTTCGTCGAGGCCTTCATAGCACTGCAGCCGGATCAGCGGTGTATCCAGCATCAGCGCGGTGGTTTTCGCGAGCTCGGTTTTACCGACACCGGGAGGCCCCTCTACCAGCACGGGTTTGCGCAACTGGAAGGCGAGGAACACCGCCGTGGCGATTTTGCGGCTGCAAATGTAGCCGTGCGCTTCAAAGCCCTGCTCGATGTGCTCGACGGACGCGAGCTGGGGAAAATCTTCTGCCTTCACGGGCCTGCCTCTTGCGGGGGGTCTTGCATTGTACGCTATACACCGGCCCCGGACACCGGGCCCGCTCAGCCGCCCGTGGTGTTCATGAAGCGCACGATCTCAGGTTTCGCGTCCAGATCGAAATAGTGGCGTTCGGGTTTCAGGCGCATCGCGTGAGTGATGGCAGCGCAGAGTTTGGCGCGTGAGTAGCCCGGTGCGCGCAGTACGCCGCGCAGGTCGACGGAATGCTCATTCCCAAGACATAGCAGCAGTCTGCCCTGGGCCGTGACGCGCACACGGTTGCACAAATGACAGAAATTGTGGCTGTGGGGGGAGATGAATCCAACCCTGGAAGCACTGTCGGGCATGCGGTAGTAGCGCGCCGGACCGGCGGCGCTCGCAGGATCTCCCTCAGGGACAAGCGTGTGGCGCGCACCGATCATCTCGCGCAGCGTGTCGCTGCTGATGAAACTCAGTGCGCGATCATGCTCGTCGATCAGGCCCAGCGGCATTTCCTCGATGAACGCAATATCGATCGCCCGAGCACGCGCGAAATCGACCAGGTCGAGCACCTCGTCCTCGTTGCGCCCCTTGAGTATCACCGCGTTCAGGCGGATACCGGCGAAGCCCGCTTGCACGGCGGCCTCAATGCCCGCGAGCACCTGTTCAAGATTGCCGAAGCGCGTGAGATTGCGAAACCGGCGCGCCTGCAGGCTGTCCAGACTGATATTCAAACGGTGCACGCCCGCTCGGCGCAGCTCGGGCGCGAGGCGTTGCAGTTGCGACCCATTGGTGGTGAGTACCAGTTGCTCGAGCCCGGGCATGGCACCCAGATCGCGAATGAGGGACAGCACGTTGTTGCGCACCAGGGGTTCGCCGCCGGTGAGCCGGATCTTGCCGACGCCGAGGCTCACGAAGGCGCCCGCCACCTCGGTGAGTTCCTCCAGTGTCAGCACGTCGGCTTTCGGCGCGAAGGTCATGTCTTCCGCCATGCAATATACGCAGCGGAAGTCGCAGCGGTCAGTGACTGAAAGGCGCACGTAGTCAACGCGTCGGCCAAAGCCGTCGATGAGTGCCGCTGGAGTCACAGGTTGCATGGCATGGAGTCTAGCGGCTGGCAGCCGTGTGCACCAGTCGGCCCCTGATCGGCGGACTACGCGTCCCGGACTGCGCGTCCCGGACTGCGCGTCCCGGACTTTACACGCAAGGGAGGCTCATACAGGATGAGGTTCGGTGGCGGCCGCTCGGGCCTGCCGCATTCCTGATGGAAACGGGAGTTTAGCTTTGGCGGCGATGCGTTCCCTTGCGCTCTGGTCGGGCCCTCTGGCGGCGGGCTGTGCGGCACTCGCCTGCACGGCTGCCGGCTACGAGAATGACATGGCCGTCGTGGCTGCGGTGGCCGTGCTATGCGTGATCTGGTGGGTATTCGAACCTGTTCCCATACCGGTGACCTCATTGCTGCCGCTGGCGGTGCTACCGTTGCTGGGTGTGCTCACGCCTGCGGAGGTGGGACAGGCCTATGGGTCGCCGCTGATCCTGCTGCTGCTGGGGGGCTTTCTGTTATCCAAGGGAATGGAGCACAGCGGCGCTCACCGGCGGATAGCGCTGTCGATGGTGCGACTGTTCGGCGCCAGCAGCGGCCGTCGCTTGGTGATGGGTTTCATGGTGGCGGCGGCCGTGTTGAGCATGTGGATATCCAACACCGCGACGACCTTGATGCTGCTGCCGGTGGCGCTTGCGGTGCTCGATGCGGTCGAGGACAAGGCACGCCTCGCGCCGCCGCTGCTGCTGGGCCTCGCCTATGCGGCGAGCGTCGGCGGCATCGGTACGCCGATAGGCACGCCGCCAAATCTCATCTTCATGCAGGTGTACGAACAAACGACTGGCCAGGCTATCAGCTTCAGTCAGTGGATGGGTTGGGCGCTGCCAGTGGTCGTAGTGATGGTGCCGTTGATGGCGCTCATTCTGACCCGCAACTTGCGTGGCACCTTGCAGGTCAGTCTGCCGGAAGTGGGCGCCTGGCGCACCGAGGAGCGCCGGGTCATGCTGGTGTTCGGCTTGACCGCGCTCGCCTGGATAACGCGCAGCGAACCTTTCGGTGGCTGGAAAACCTGGCTGAACCTGCCGGGCGCCAACGATGCCTCTGTCGCGCTGCTGGCGGTAGTGCTGCTGTTTGTGATTCCCGACGGCAAGGGCGGGCGGTTGCTGAACTGGAAGCGCGCCAGCAGCATTCCCTGGGGTGTGCTGCTGCTGTTCTCAGGCGGCATCTGCCTGGCGCAGGGCTTTGTAAATTCCGGTTTGAGCGACGTGCTGGGGCTGTGGCTGGCAGACCTTGCGGGCCTGCCGACCTACCTGCTGATTCTGCTGATTTGCCTGACGGTCACCTTCATGACGGAAACCACGTCCAACACGGCGAGCACGACGCTGCTGATGCCGGTGCTGGCTGCGGCGGCGATTGCTGCCGGCATCGCGCCGGAGCTGGTGATGGTGCCGGCCGCCATGAGCGCCAGTTGTGCGTTTATGCTGCCGGTGGCCACGGCGCCCAACTCGGTGGTGTTCGGCAGCGGCATGCTGACCACCGCGCGCATGGCGCGCGAGGGTTTTATCCTGAATCTGCTTGGCGCGCTGGTGATCAGCCTGATGTGCTATGGCCTGATGCACTGATGCGCGAACACCGCTGAGGGTGTTACAGCAGCGCCATGATAGTGTCCGCCGAGCTGACGTCCACGCCAGGGCCCGCTTCCACGTTCAGGGCTGTCACCTTGCCATCCTCCACGATCATGGCAAAGCGCTGGCTGCGCGTGCCCAGTCCGAAGCCGCGGCCATCCAGCTCAAGACCGAGCGCGGCGGTAAAGTCACCATTGCCGTCCGCCAGCATCAGGAGCTCCCCGGCGTTCTGTGCCTTGCCCCAGGCGTCCATCACGAAGGCATCGTTGACCGCCATGCAGGCGATGGTGTCTACGCCAGCCGCCTTGATCTTGTCGGCATTGACCACATAGCCGGGCAGGTGCGTCATGCTGCAACCCGGGGGTGAACGCCCGGGCACGGCGAACAGGACGACTTTCTTGCCGGAAAATATCTCCTCGGTAGTGATGTCTTTAGGTCCCTCGCTGCCCATGGTTTTCAGGGTGCATGAAGGAATGGTGTCGCCGGTTTTAATGCTCATGGTAGGCTCCTCGTTGACAGGGTTGGTGAGTAAGCGAGCAGGGATAATAGCAGATGCCCGATGAAACACACTGTCCACTGTGCATCGGCCTGGAGCTGTTTGACTACGGCAGCGACAGGCGCCGCCGCTATCTGCAATGCCTGAACTGTAAACTGGTGTTTGTCCCTGCGGCCTATCACCTCAGCGCCGATGAGGAACGCGCGGTGTACGATCTGCATGAGAACGGCGAGGATGATCCAGGCTACCGTCGGTTTCTCTCGCGCTTCGCGCAACCGCTGCTGGCGCGGTTGCCGCCGGCGGCGCAGGGGCTGGACTTCGGCTGTGGCCCCGGGCCCGCGTTGGCGCGGATGCTGCGCGAGGCCGGCTGCAGGGTGGCGCTGTATGACCCGTTTTACGCGCCTGACGCGCGGGTGCTGAGCCGACAGTACGATTTTGTTGCCGCCACGGAGGTGGTTGAGCACCTGTATCGGCCCGGTCATGAACTGGCGCGGCTTTGGTCGTTGCTGAAACCGGGCGGCTGGCTGGCCTGCATGACCAAACTGGTGCGCAATCGTAAGGCTTTTGAGCGCTGGCATTACCGCAACGATCCCACGCATGTGTGTTTTTTCAGTGAGGCGACCTGGCGTTGGTGGGGAGGGCAGCAGGGTGTCGAGCCGGAGTTTATCGGCGCCGACGTGATCCTGCTGCGCAAGCCTTTATGATGCCCCTTTGCCCCGCTGGGGCGGCTGACCCGCCTCCGCCAGCATGCTGGCGTAGATGCTCTCGCAATCGTGGTAGAAACGCAGCTGTTCGTCGCCGAGGTAGGGTGCAACCATGGTTAGCAGCTGCAACACGCCCTGGTGAATAGTGATACCCGGTGAGCGGCCGCTGTGCAGCAGCTCCTCGTAGCTGAACCAGAAGGTCATCACCAGTGTCATGTTGTCGGCCAGCCCGAGCAGTTGCTGATCCTGCGCGGCGATCACCTCCTGTTGCACCAGTGTCCGGCAAATGGCGTACATCGCGGCGCGCTTGAGCTGGATGAGCTGCCGGAAGCCGCTGCGAATACGCGGGTAACGCTGCTGTATATTGTCGAGATTGTGGTACAGGAAACGGTACTGGTACATCTCTTCCAGCACCACGTACAGGTAGTACCAGTTTGACTCGACCCCCGCTCGGTCGGTGCTCAAGGGGTTTTCAATCGGCGCGGTAAGGGTGTTCGTCAGGGCCTGTTCGTACTGCTGAAACAGCTCGGCGATAATCTGGTCCTTACCTTTGAAGTGGTAGTAGAGATTGCCCGGGCTGATATCCATCTCGGTGGCGATATCCAGCGTTGTCGTCTCTGCCTCGCCAGCCGCATTGAACAGCGCCAGGCTGGTGTGCAGAATCCTGTCACGGGTTTTCATGCAGGCGAGTCGTCAGCTCTGGCGTTTTTTGGCAACGGCTTTGCGTCGTGCAGCGGGCTTCTTGCGGGCAGGGGCTTTTTTCTTCGTCGCGGCTGGCTTTTTCTTGTTGCCGCGCGCGGGCGACGAGGCGGTTGTGATGCCTTGTTCAGCCAGCGCTTTGGTGAGTGCGTCTACCTTGCGGCTGAGGTGCTCAACCGTTTTGGTGAGGGCCACCAGGTCTTCAATACGCGCCGGCCGCTGCATGTGGAAATTTTCGCGGACGCGGGCAATGCGCTCTTCAACCGATTGCCTCGCCGCTGCCGTGCTGCCCAGCGCCTCGCGAGCGTCCTCCTCAAGCGCCGTGCCGGCCTTTACCAGATCCTTGAACAGCTTGGGCGGTTCCATGGCTTTTTCGAGCCTGCCCTGGGCGTCCTCTACGGCCTTGCCATAGGCACCCACACCTGCAAGCCAGATGTTCCGGGCTATTTCGCCGGCCTTGTCGGTAACGGTGTTTTTCTCGTCGCTCATGTTATCTGCCCTCCGGTAGGTCGTGTTGGTGAGTAGACACCGCGCTCGGCCGACCATTAAAACAGAATAGTGCGCAAAAAGAAGACCGCAAATCGGGAGCGAAGAATAGTGAACGCTAGTCAATGCCCGGTGTGGCATCGCGCAGGCCGGGTTTTCTGCAGGCGTAAAAAAGGGGCCACAGTGTGGCCCCACACGCCCCTACTGATGAGGGGCAAGAGGTCCTGGACGGGATGTGTTTACGCGGCGGTTCTGAAACCGACTGAACCCTTCAGTTCTTCAAAACGTGCGCGCGCCTTGTCGAGCTGGGCTTCCAGCTTCTTGCGATCGGTCAGGCTTTCGAGTTCCAGCTTCGGCAGCTCGATGTCGTCGATGCGGCTCTTGGCCTGCTTTTCAACTTTCGCGCCACGCTTTACCAACTCCTTGTAAAGCTTGTCGGCCTTCTTGCGACGATCTTCAAGACGGCTCTGCAGGGTTTCAAACTGTTCCTGCGCCTGGTCGAACGCCTTGCCGTAGAAGCCAAGGCCGGCCAGAAATGCGTTGCGACCGGCTTCCTGGGCGCGAGCGCTGAAATCCGGCGTGCTCTTGCGTGCAGCGGTTTTGCGAGCGCTTGTCCGGGACGCGGGGGCTTTGCGTGCTGCTGGCTTGCGGGCCGGCTTGCGCTTGGCAGTAGTTTTACGTTTCGGTGCGGCCTTCTTGGCGGCGGCCTTACGGGTTGCTTGTTCAGCCATGATGCATCTCCTGTGATGTGGTCGCCGGTGGCTGTTCCACCAGTTGCAGCCAGATTAGGCAAAATATTTAGAGTAAACATACTAGTTACAGGAATCTGACTGCCCATTTGTGCGTATTAGTGACAAATGTCCGGCGATAAAGCGGGAACCCCGGGGTGCCTGGCCGGTCTGTTGGGGTAAGCCTTAATTTCCCGGCCGAATGCTTTAGACTCCATTCGCGGCGACAGGGTAGACTGGCCCGCCTGTGAAACCGGTCCTGTAAGGAACAGATCCAGAATCATTATGATGTCAACGCGTGCGCGCAATGCGGTAACCGCAGCGCTGGTGCTGCTTTTAGGCGGCCTGGCGGCGTATGCCGTGCTGGTGGGGAAGCCCGAGCCCTTGCCAGAGGTGGCTCCTGAGCCACAGGCTCCGCTGGTCGATGTGGTGATTGCCACGCCGCGAGAACAGGCGCTGACGGTGAGAACGCAGGGCACGGTTCGCCCGTTGCGCGAAGTCAAGCTGGTGAGCCGGGTCAATGGCCGTGTCGAGCGGGTGTCGCCGCGCTTTGCGGTGGGTGGCTTTTTTGCCGCGAATCAGGAACTGGTGAAAGTCGAGGATGTGGATTACCGGCTCGCGATAGCGCGCGCGGAATCACAGGTGGCCGCGGCGAAGCAGCGGCTGGCGGAAGAGCGCGGACGCTCCCGGCAGGCGGAAAGGGAGTGGCGCGATCTCGGCACGAGCGAGGCCAACGCGCTGTTTCTGCGCAAACCGCAAATCGCCGCTGCTGAGGCCGCGCTGCGTGCTTCCGAGGCCGATCTCGAGGCGGCGCAGCTCGATCTGGCGCGCACGGTGATTTCCGCACCCTTTAATGGCCGTGTGAGCGAAAAGCACGTGGATGTAGGCCAGTTTGTCACCGCCGGAACGCCGGTAGCCACGGTTTATGGCACCGACGCCGTGGAAGTGCGTTTGCCCCTCACCGGACGGCAGGTAGCCCTGCTCGAGCTGCCGCTCACCTATGAGGAAGATTCGGCCTCAGGTGTCGATTCGGGGGCCAGGGTCATGCTTGAGGCGGGCTTTGCCAACCAGCAGTGGAAGTGGCAGGGGCGCATCGTGCGCACCGACGCCAGTATCGATGAGAACAGCCGCCTGGTTTACGCCGTGGCAGAGGTGCAGAAGCCGTTCGCCCGCGCAGAAGGCAGCGAGCGGCCGCCGCTGTCGCCGGGCCTGTTTGTCAATGCCAGTATCAGCGGTAAACCCCTGCCGCAGGTAGCACGACTGCCGCGCACGGCCCTGCACAGTGGCGATACGGTGATGCTGGTGGATGCGGACGAGATCGCGCGCAAGCGACCGGTGCATGTGTTGCACAGCGATGCGGACAGTGTCTGGGTTCAGGGCCTGGAGGCGGGAGAGCGTGTGATGGTGCGCGAGGTGCCAAGGGTGGTGGCCGGCGCGCAGGTGCGCATCAATCACGTCGCGCAAACCGCCGCTGCCGCGCCACCCACCGGGGCTGAAGAGTAACCGTGGGCGGGCCGATACGCTGGTTCGTCGATAACCCCATCGCGGCCAACCTGTTGATGGTGTTCCTGGTGGTGGGCGGTCTGCTCGCCATTCCCTCGCTGGACAAGCAGTTTTTCCCTGAATTCCAGGTAAACATCGTCAGCATATCCATGCCGTATCCCGGCGCCGGGCCGAGCGAGGTCGAGCAACAGATCTGCAAGCGCATAGAAGAAGCGGTGCACGATCTCAACGGTGTGAAGGAAATACGCGCCACCGCCCGCCAGGGCATGGGCACGGTGCTGGTCGAGGCGGAGACCGGCTACGACATGCAGCGCCTGACATCCGAGATCAAAACGCGGGTGGATGCGATCTCCACCTTCCCCGTGGATGCCGAGCGCCCGATCGTTACCGAGCTTGCGCACCGTAACCACATGGCGATGGTGAGTGTCGCCGGGGACATCGGTGAGCGTGAACTCAAGGAACTCGGTGAGCAACTGCGTGATGACCTCGCCGCCCAGCCGCATGTGGCGCTGGTAGAGCTGAGCAGCCCGCGTCCCTACGAAGTGTCGGTGGAAATCTCTGAGTACACCTTGCGACGCTACGGCCTCAGCTTCGACGATGTCGTAGCGGCCATTCGTTCCTCCTCCCTGAACCTGCCTGCCGGCGCGCTGAAAACCAGCGAGGGCGATATCCAGCTGCAGACACGCGGCCAGGCCTACAACCGGCTCGATTTCGAGAACATCCCCCTGTTGAGCAGCCGTGACGGCACGCAGGTATTGCTGGGTGACGTGGCAACCGTACGCGACGGCTTTGAGGACGTCGATGTGGCCACGCGCCTGAACAGGATGCCGGCACTGAATCTCCATGTGTACGTGGCCTCCAACCCGGATACCCTGGCGACCAGCGAATCGGTGGGGCGCTGGGTCGAGGCGACCCGCGAGCGCCTGCCGGATGGCGTGATGCTGGAGTTCTGGCGCGACTCCGCCGACCCGTTTCGTGAACGCACCCGCATGTTGATCGAGAACGGCCTCGGCGGTCTGGCGCTGGTGTTTCTTGTGTTGATGGTGTTCCTGAGGCCCCTGCTGGCGCTGTGGGTATGCGTGGGCATCGTGGTGGCCTTTATGGGCACCTTCCTGGTATTGCCGATGACCGGCGTCAGCCTGAACATGGTCTCGCTGATGGCCTTTCTGCTGATTCTGGGCATTGTGGTGGATGACGCCATCATCGTCGGTGAGTCGATCCACTCGCACCAGTCCGCGGGAGAAGCCGGCGCCAAGGGCGCGGTGAACGGTGCGCGTGGCGTGGTGAAACCGGTGATGTTTGCCGTGATATCCACCATGATTTTTGTCGCACCGATGCTCATTCTGCCCGGCGATATGGCGACCGCCGCCATTCCGCTGCCGGTGGTGGTGATCCTGGCGCTGACGTTTTCACTGATGGAGTGCATGTGGATCCTGCCGCCGCACCTGGCGCACATGCGCGCGCCGCGGCGCAGCAGTAACGCGTTTCTCGCGCGTCTTGAAACGCTGCGCGAGCGCACCGCGCGAAGGCTGACGGACTTCGCGCACGGGGTGTACCGGCCTTTCCTGGCGCGTTGCCTGCGCGCCAACCTGATCGTCATCGCGCTGTTTGTGGTCGCCCTGTTGTTCAGCCTGGCATTGTACGCGGGTGGCTGGCTGCGCTCGGCGTTTTTCCCGGCGGTGAACTCAGATCACGCGGAGGTGGAGATCACCCTGCCTGAGGGCGGCCCGTACGCCGACACGGTGAGGGTGCTGGGCATCGTGGAGAACGCCGCCTTCGAGGTGCGCGACGAGTTCAACCAGAGCCCGCGTTTCGCCGGTGGTGAGCCGGTGGTGGGGCATGTCTTCTCCTACGGGCAGGAGAACGAAATCAAGGCGTGGCTGCAGTTGCGTTCCGAGGATCTCGACGTGAAGGAGCTGGCAGAGCGCTGGCGCGAACTGATCGGTGATATCGGCCCGGTGGAAAAGTTCCAGCTCGACTACACCATCAACGAGATGGGTAGCCCCATCAGCCTGGTACTGGCCTCGGAATCGCTGGAGGATCTGCGGGCGGTATCCAGTGAATTGCGCGCGGTGCTGGAAGCCTATCCCGGCGTGTTCAACGTGAATGACACACTGCAGTCACCGCGCGATGAAATCGAGCTCGGCCTGAAACCGGCCGCTGAAAACCTGTCTATCAACCTGGCGAGCCTGGCGCGGCAGGTGCGCGAGGCATTTTATGGCGCCGAAGCGCAGCGCATTCCGCGCACCAAGGAAGATGTGCGCGTGATGGTGCGGTATCCGGAAGAAGAGCGCCTGTCGGTAGAGAACCTGAGCGACATGCGCGTGCGCACGCCCGCCGGCGACGAGGTGCCGTTCGATACGGTCGCCGAGGTGAGCTACCAGCCGGGTTATGTGACCATCGACAGGCTTGATCGCAAGCGCACCCTGAAGGTCACGGCGGACGTGGCGCGCGGTGTGGCGGACCCGCGCGCGGTGGTGAACGATGTCATTAACAAGCACTTTCCCGCGCTGCAGGCGCGCTACCCGGGGCTCTCCATGAACCTCGACGGCGAATTGCAGGAAGAAAACGAATTTCTCAGCGCCATGCTCACCTACATGGCGCTCGCCATGCTGATTGTTTACGCGTTGATGGCCATTCCGTTCAAATCGTACTTTCAGCCGCTGCTGGTGTTGACGGCGGTACCGTTCGGCATCATGGGTGCGATTTTTGGCCACGCGATATTCGACTGGCAGGTGAGTATGTTTTCCCTGCTCGGCGTGATTGCGGCGGCCGGGGTGGTGGTCAACGATAACCTGGTGTTGATCGACAGGATCAACCAGTTACGTGAAAAGGGTCACTCGCTGATGGAATCCCTCCTGCAGGGCGGCGAGGATCGATTCCGCCCCATCATTCTGACCTCGGTAACGACGTTCGTCGGCCTGCTGCCGATCATGTTTGAAACCAGTGTGCAGGCGCAGTTCATGATTCCCATGGTTATCTCGCTGGCTTTCGGCGTACTGTTTGCCACGGGCGTCACACTGCTGCTGGTGCCGTCGCTGTATCTCCTTGGCGGGCAGATTTCGGCGCATGTGCTGCATCGCCGCCAGTCCCTGCCGGACCTGATAGACGGCGTCTAGCCGGACGGGTTCCTCGCCGGCGGGACCTGCAGGCAGAAAAAACCCGCCGGAGAGGGCGGGTCAGGCGGTGCGCACAGCCGGCGTTCAGGGAGCCTTGGGCCCCGCGGCGATGATGGCGTCAGGGACATCGAAATTCTTGATATTCTCGGCAAACAGTGTGGCGAGTTTGGCCGCCTGCGCATCGTAAGCGGTGGTGTCTCCCCAGCCGGCACGTGGGTTCGCATACTTGTCCTCCACCCCGGGAATGGACACCGGGAAGTCGAGGTTAAGAATATCCAGGTGCTCGGTTTTGGCGTTCAGCAGGGCGCCGCTCTGGCAGGCGTGCACCACGGCCCGCGTGACAGGGATCGGGAATCGGGAGCCGGTACCGCCCGGCGCACCAGAGCCGCCGGCCCAGCCGGTGTTCACCAGGTAAACCTGGCTGTCGAAGCCGGCGATGCGCTTCATCAGCAGTTCGGCGTAGTCACTGGCAGGGCGCGGCATGAATGGCGCGCCGAAGCAGGTGGAGAAAGTGGGGTTGATGCCCGCTTCCGCGCCGAGCTCCGTGGAGCCGACCCTCGCAGTGTAGCCGCTCAGGAAGTGATAGGCGGCGGCCTCCTTGGACAGGATGGAAACCGGTGGCAGCACGCCGGACACGTCGCAGGTGAGAAAGATCACGCATTTCGGTTCCCCGCCGGCGTTTTCGTCGGTGCGTTTTTCAACGTGTTCCAGCGGGTAGCAGCAGCGCCCGTTCTCGGTAAGGCTGGTATCGGTGTAGTCCGCATGCCGGTTCTCGTCCAGCACCACGTTCTCGATGATGGCGCCGAAGCGGATGGCATCCCAGATGACCGGTTCGTTCTTCTGGCTCAGATCGATGGTCTTGGCGTAGCAGCCACCCTCGAGATTGAACACCGAACCCGGTGCCCAGCCGTGCTCGTCGTCGCCGATGAGATAGCGGTCCGGGTCAGCTGACAGGGTGGTTTTACCGGTGCCGGACAGCCCGAAGAACAGGGTGGTGTCGCCGTCTTCACCGACGTTAGCGCTACAATGCATGGGCATGACATCGTTCTCGGGCAGCAGGAAGTTCTGCACCGAGAACATGGCCTTCTTCATTTCACCCGCATAGCGCATGCCTGCCAGCAGGACCTTGCGTGCGGCAAAGTTGATTATGACCACGCCGTCAGAATTGGTGCCGTCGCGCTCAGGATCACACACGAAGCTGGCAACGTTGAGAATATTCCACTCGGGCTTGCTACCCGGGTTGTAGCTGGGCGGGCGAATGAACATGTTGCGCCCGAAGAGGGACTGCCAGGCGGTTTCCGTGGTGACCTTCACCGGAAGGTAATGATCGCTATGTTCGCCGACATGCAGGTGCGATACAAAACGGTCGCGCGCTGCGAGATAGGTCTCGACACGCTCCCAGAGCGCGTCGAATTTGTCCGCATCGAAGGGCCGGTTGACGCCGCCCCAGTTGATGCTTTTTTCGGAGCCCGGCTCTCTTACCACGAAGCGGTCGGCGGGTGAACGACCCGTGCGCTGGCCGGTGGTGACCAGCAGGGCGCCGGTATCGGAGAGCTTGCCCTCATTGCGCTTCAGGGCTTCCTCGATCAGTTTGGGTGCCGGCAGGTCGGTGAAAATCTGCGCACTCTGGATGTTTGCGGTCATGCTGGATCCTGTGATTATCCGACGCTGCGTCAGTGGTGCTCACTGCGCCGATCGTGGCATTTCAAGGGGCCGCCATTATGTCAGAATCGTGCCCTGTTGCGAATGATATCGAGCATAAATCCCGCGAATCCTGGCAAGCCTGTGATCAGTGTAACGTTTTGGACTCGTCCAGCCCCAGAGCACTGGTCAGGTCCTCCCGCGTAAAGCGGTACTGGCTGTTACAAAATTCGCAATCCATGGTGATGGTGCCCATTTCTATCAGCAGTTCTTCCAGTTCGCGTGGCGCCAGCGTGCTCAGCGCGCCCAGGGTCCGTTCCCGGGAGCAGCTGCAGGCGAAGCGCACCGCTCTGGGCTCAAACACACGCAACGGGTCCTGGTGAAACAGCTTGTGCAGCAGACTGAGCCCTTCCCCGGCCACCAGTTCCTCGCTGCCGAGGGTATTGGCGAGCTGTTCCACGTGCTCCCACTGCTGTTCTCGCTCCTGCGCCTGCGGCGTGACCCGCAGCGGGAGTTGTTGCAACAGGAGGCCGCAGGCGCGCTCGCCGTCCGCGGCCAGCCAGACGCGGGTTTTGAGCTGCTCCGAATGCTCAAAATAGGCGTCGAGGCTGCGCGCCAGTGAGGCATCAGACAGCGGGACGATGCCCTGATAGCGCTGACCGCCAACCGGGTCGATGGTGATCGCCAGTTGACCGTCGCTCAAGAGCGGGCCTGCGCCGGCATCGTGTTCCGTGCGGCGGGCGATGCCGCGCACGTTCAGCTGATGGTCGCACTCCGCCATCAACAGGGAAACCTGCCCCCGGGAACTTGCCTGCAGGATCAGCTTGCCCTCGAATTTAAGTGTGGTACTGAGAATGACGGTGGCCGCAAGGAATTCCCCCAGTAGTCGGGCAATATCCTCGGGATAGTCATGAATGGCCAGAAGCTCGCGATAGCTGTCATCGAGGCTCGCGTATTCGCCGCGTATATCGGCCTCCTCAAACAGGAAGCGCAGCGCGCAGTCGCGCCCTGCGGTCGCGGTTGCCGGGTCGGAGTCAGGCATGGTCACCCGGCCTGGCGATATCGGTGAGGTAGGGCGTCATGGCGGCATGGTTCGATGGGGAAAGGGCCTGATGTTGCGAATGTGAAGCACTCAAGCCGGTATTATAGCGTCTGGCTGGCCTCGCAGTTCATTATTTGAGGCTAGCGGAGGAATTTTCCGCGCGCGCCGCCGCCGGGAGGACGCTGAACGGCTACAGTAGAGGTTTGGCGTGACCCGTCCTCGCGCGGCGTGTGTGCGGGGAATTGATTGCCGGCGCAGGCTGTGCCTGCGCCGGGTTTTGCATTCAAGGAGAGGCAGTATGAAATTCAGCTATCAGGTGGGCATGTGCGATCCCGACCATTATCTGCCGCTGGCGCGCGCCGCGGAGGCGGCGGGCTTTGACGGCATCGCCATCCCGGATAGCATCTGCTACCCCGAGGAGGCCAGCTCAAAGTACCCCTACAACAAGGACGGCAGCCGGGAATTTCTCGAGAGCGTGCCGTTTGTGGAGAGCCTCATCGCGGTTGCGGCCATGGCCGCGGTCACCGAGAAGATCCGCTTCGCGACCTTTGTCTACAAGCTCGCGGTGCGGCAGGCGCCGGTAGTCGCCAAGCAGGTACAGGGCATTCAGGTGTTGTCTGGCAATCGCTTCGATTTCGGGATCGGCATCAGTCCGTGGGAAGAGGACTTCGCGGTGTGCGATGTGCCCTGGGAAAAGCGCGGCAAACGCTTCGACGAACAGATTGAAATCCTGCGCGGCCTTGGCACGGGCGAGTTTTTTGGCTTCAGCGGCGAACTACTCAAGATGCCCTCCAACAAAATGAACCCTGTGCCGAGCGCTCCCACGCCGCTGTTGATTGGCGGTCATACCGAGCCTGCACTACAGCGCGCGGCCCGTGTCGGTGACGGCTGGATGTGCGCCGGTGCCGACATGCAGCAGTTACAGGCCTATATTGGCCGTCTTAACCAGCTGCGTGACGAGTACGGCACCGCCGACCGGCCCTTCCAGATATTCACGACCGGCCAGAACGCATTTACCCGTGAGGGCATCGCGGAACTCGAGGCGATCGGGGTTACCTCGGTGGTCATCGGGTTTCGCAACGTGTACGAGATGGAGGCCGACAAGCCCCTGGAGGAAAAAATCCAGATGCTGAACTGGTACGCGGGCGAGTTCATCAATGCTTGACTGTCCTGAGAACACACCGGTTCTGGTGGGCGTGGCGGCGGTACAGCAGAAGCTGTCTGATTTTCATGCCGCCAGGGAGCCGCTGGACCTGATGGAAGCGGCGCTGCGCAAGGCTGCGGCCGATGCTGGTAATGACGCCCTGCTGTCGCGCGCTGACGAAATCATGGTGCCGAACAGCCTGTGGAGTTACACGGATCCCGCGCGCCTGCTGGCGGTGCGTCTTGGCGCGGGAGACGCGACCACGCTGCTGGCCGACTTCGGTATATTGCAGCAGAGCCTGCTGGATCGCGCCTGCCAGCGAATTCGCGATGGCGAAGCGCAGATACTGCTGGTGACGGGCGGCGAAGCGCGTTTTCGCAGCCAGTGTGCGGCACGCGCCGGCGAGGAAGCCCCCGAGGTCGCGCAGCCCGACGCCGAGCCGGATGTGCTACTGCGTCCCGAGGCGGAGATGATGTCCGACGTGGAGTCTGCCGCGGGGCTGGGTATGCCCGTGGGTTACTACGCGATTATGGACAGCGCCCTGCGCTACAGCCAGGGCCTCAGCGTGGACGCGCACCGGGATGAAATGGCACAGATGTATGCGCAACTCAGCGAACTGGCGGCGAACAATCCGGACGCCTGGTCCGAGGAGGCGGTCAGCGCGGAATTTGTGCGAGAGCATTCTGCGGGCAACCGCATGCTGGCGTTTCCCTACACCAAGCTGCACAACAGCCAGTGGAACGTGGACCAGGCGGCGGGGCTGATATTCTGCTCGGCCGGGATGGCCGCCTCCCTGGGCATACCGCGGGAGCGATGGGTGTTTCCCGTGGTCTCTACCGAATCCAATTTCATGGCGGTGATATCCAGCCGCGCGAAGCTGGGGGCCAGTGAAGGGTTTCGGATAGCGGGGCGCAGGGCGATGGAGCTGGCCGGCGTTGATTTCAACGACGTACCATTGCGCGAACTGTATTCCTGTTTTCCCTATGCGGTGCGAGTGCAGCAGCAGGAGTTCGGGCTTGTGCCTGATGCGGCCGTAAGCGTTACCGGCGGTATGACTTTCGCCGGTGGGCCGTTGAACAATTTCGTCTTCCAGGCGAGCGTGAAAATGGCGCAACTTCTGCGCGAAAGCCCCGGGAAGATGGGCCTGGTCACGACCGTCAGCGGCCTGATGACCAAGCAGGCCTGTTGTCTGTGGTCGTCCACGCCGCCGGCGAACGGCTGGGTGTTTGAGGATGTGACGGATGCGGTGCGCGAGGCCACGGAGGTTCGCGAACTTGTCGCAAGCCATGATGGTGAAGGCACGGTCGCCGGGTACACGGTACTGTACAACGGCATGCAGGCGTCGCGCGCAATTGCCGTGTTTGATTTGCCGGACGGGCGGCGCACTGTTGCCTATAGTGAGGAGCCGTCATTGATCGATACCATGCTCTCCCAAGAGTGCTGTGGCCTGTCCTATCAACTGGCCGACGGTCGTTTCAGTTAAACACTACGGTCCCGGCCAGGGGGTCGCTTTGCGCCAGTAGCGCGGAAAACTCCTCGGCCAGCGCGCGGCTGCGCTCGATACAGGTTCGCCAGTACTGCGCACGCTCCTCCTGCGGCAAGGTCTTGAAGTCTGAACGATCCGGGATCTTGGCCAGTGGCAGGTCGGCGATAAAGTCGCGTGTCGGGCACAGCAGCACCAGTTTGTCGAAGCGCCCGGGATCGGTGGCGCGCCACGGCAGAAACTTGTCGAACCACCCCGGCACGATGCTTTCACTGAAGTGCGGATACAACAGCAGGCCCTCGCCGCGATACTGTGCAAGGTCAAAATGATAGTCGATGATGCCGCCGTCCCAGTAGTGTCCGGCGGGCGCTCCGGGTATGTCGCGCGCGCCACTGAGTACGAAAGGTATGGAGCCGCTGGCGTAGAGCGCGGCTGCGGCGTTATGGCTGTTGAGCGCCACGTACTGCGTTTGGAAGTCATGGAGCTTGAGCCCCGGGTCGGCGCGCAGGCCACTTTGAAACACCACCCGCTGGAAATGCAGGCTCAGCAGCCTGCGGCTGACGCTGTTGCTCAGTGCGGCACTGCCCATCGCGGTTGCCAGCAGGGTATTGGAGGAGGCGCTGGCCGGGCCGCGCCCGCGGGCGGTCACGATATGGCTGCGAATGCGCGGATGTTCAAACAGACAGCTGGCGCCATCGCCGCCGAGCATGTGCGCCAGCATGGCGTGGCTTACCTCGCTGATTTCCGCCACGTCGGGCCGACGGCTGTACTGCTGGCGCAGGTAGGCGTCCTCCAGGCGTTGTATCGCGGCCACGGGATCCGGCTGCACCAGGCAGGCGTGACGCCAGCTGCCGATGGAAGACCCGAGCACGTCGAGCGGGCGCTCCGAGCGTTGCAGGAAGTCGCCGAACAACAGCCGGTCCAGGTGACCCAGGATCAGCCATTTCGCGCCGCCGGAAGCGCCCACCAGGAGTTCGAAAAGCTGCGCCTGCCAACCCTCGCGCGCAATGCGCCGCGCAGCTTCCGCGCCGAGGTATACACCCAGCGCTTTAGCCACGCCGCACGGCCCTCGGGGACTTGCCGGTCCACTTGATATAGGCGCGCCGAAAGTTTGAGGCATCGCTGAAGCCGATCATGTAGGCGATGGTCGAAAGCGGTAGGCGCGTATTCTGCAGGTAGCGCGTGGCGTGCTCGCTGCGCACCTGATCCAGCAGGGTCTGGAACGACGTGCCTTCCTCGTCCAGGCGGCGGCGATAGGTGCGTGGGCTGAGGTTCAGCATGTTGGCGATTTGCGGCATCTGCGGATACTGGCCCTCGAGCTTCCGCAACAGGCGCAGGGTCTGTTCTACCACGGAATCCTCGCCGGCAAGATCCGCCAGCAGGCGTGCGCATTCATTCTCGTAGAGTTGGCGCAGCACGGGGTTGGAGGAGGGCAGTTGTGCGTTCAGCAAATCGCGGTGAAAAAGAATGCGCCCGCGCGCGCAATTGAAGTGAATGTCGTTGCCCAGCACTTCGTAGTAGAGCCCGGAGTGTGCGGGTTGCGGATAGGGAAACTCCATGCGCACCGCCATGTCGGGCGAGTTCAGCAGGCCGCGCACGGTATTGATGAGCGCCCCGTAGAGCAGCTCATAACCAAACTCCACGGCGTGGTCCAGCGGCGTGGTGACCACGGTGAGCACGCACTGATCCCCCACCTCTTCGAAATCCAGGTGTAGCCCCGAGGCCAGCAGGTGATAGAAACGAAGCAGGAGCTGCATGCCCTGGCCGAGATCCTGGCAAGTCATGAATGCCTGCCCGACGATGGCGTGTGCGCTCAGGTTGAGCCGCAGCCCGAGCTTCAGGCCCAGCGCCGGATCCCCGGTGAGCGCCTGCGCGTTGCTGACCAGTTGGCGAAAATCATTGTCGCTGACGCGTGCGCCGATACTCGCTACATCCGATGTGGTGAGGCTGGTACCTGCCAGCAGCGCCGCACGGTCAGCGCCCAGGCTCGTGGCGAGGTCGATGAGAATCAGAACGTACTGCGCGGGCGTGCTGGCGATAGGCATACGGCATTTGGCCATAAATGACCGCAATTTGACAAGACTTTACCTTGTCGCTCTTGCGCTCATGACCCATAGTCGGTCAACTCGCCATCCTGTACCAATCGGAGTCAACGCAATGAAACTCGAATGGACCGATACCACGCCGCGCAAGATACAGACGTTCGCCGGGGCCGATTACCCCAAGGACGGCCCGGATCTCGATGACCGTCTCACCAGTGAACATGTAGACCACATCGCCGAGATCTTTCAGACGCCGCTCACCGGTTCCTATAACTGGGACTACACCATCCAGGATGATCGCATCAAGAAGCTTTACGATCTGGGCAAGCAGCTCAATTGGGACCCGGAGATGGACATCGACTGGGATCGACCCTGGCCTGAAGAAATGCGCTCCCCTGAAATGATGAACCTGCACGACTACGAGCCCTATCTCGCCATGGACGAAAAAACCAAGGACGAGTTCTGGTTGCATATGAACGCCTGGAGCCTGTCGCAATTCCTGCACGGTGAGCAGGGCGCATTGCTGGTGGCATCGCAACTCTGTTCCTGCGCACCTACGTTGAATGCCAAGCTGTACGCCGGCTCGCAAACCTTCGACGAGGCGCGTCACGTGGAAGTATTCAACAAGTACCTGCAGCAGCGCATCGGCATGATGTATCCCATCAACGTGCACCTGAAGAGCATCATCGACAAGATTCTCACCGATGCCCGCTGGGATATGAAATTCATCGGTATGCAGATCGTGATCGAGGGGCTGGCGCTGTCGGCGTTTGCGACCACGCGCGAAACCACGCCGGATCCTGTGTTGAAAGACGTGGTGTACCTGGTGACCCGTGACGAGGCGCGTCACGTCACCTTCGGCGTGAACTATCTCGAGGAGTTTGTGAAGACGCTCAGCGAGGAAGAACGTGAAGAGCGTGCATTGTTCGCGTTCGAGGCCTGCGCCATCAGTCGTGAGCGGCTGGTAGCCACGGACGTATTCCGGCACTTCGGCTGGGACGTGGAAGAAGCGCGCAAGAAAGTGCTCGACGGTTTCGTCATGTCTACCTTCCGCAACCTGCTGTTTCAGCGTGTCGTACCCAACCTCAAGCGCATAGGCCTGCTGACCGATGCGATTCGTCCGCGCTTCGAGGAACTCGGGCTGCTGGAGCACGAGAACCTGGCGACCGACGGTGATATCGACTGGTCTGCGCTCGAGCGACCGCTGGACAAGAACGAGGCGCAGTCCTACGAGCAGAGCATGCTCGCCGAGTTCGCCAAAAAGCACGAAGAGTCAGAGGCGGCGAAAACCAGCGACGCGGCCTGATACTCGCGGCGGCCGCTGGCCGCCCGACCGTGCGCGGTAAATCGCGCGCAAAAAAAAGCCGGCTGTCAAAGCCGGCTTTTTTGTGTCTGCAGCGAGGGGTCAGGCAGCGAGCGCCTTCACTTGACTGTTCAGGCGGCTCTTGTGGCGGGCGGCCTTGTTCTTGTGAATGATACCCTTGTCTGCCATGCGGTCGATAACAGGCACCGCGTTGTCGTAGGCGGCTTTTGCCGCGGCTGCGTCGCCGCTGCCGATGGCGGCATTCACTTTCTTGATAACGGTACGCACCATGGAGCGCAGGCTCGCGTTGTGATTGCGGCGTTTTTCCGCCTGTCTGGCGCGTTTCTTCGCTTGTGGTGAATTGGCCACGTGTCTCTTACCTCAAAAAGGGTCAAAAATCAGGATGGGCGATTATTCACATTGGTCCGGTGCTTGTCAACCGCAAGGCGGCTGGCTGCCGCGCATCGCGCTGCGTTATACTAATGCCTATTAGTTAATATTATGAGCCCGACACGGGCAGGCATCCCGCCCATGACCAACCAGGCTGTATCCAAGGATCAACGACCGACTACTGCGGATCGCATACTGGATGCCGCGGAGGATCTGTTTGCCGAGAAGGGATACAGCGCCACCTCCCTCGGCGACGTGGCGGATCGGGTCGGCATCCGGTCTCCCAGCCTGTACAACCACTTCAAGAACAAGGAAGCCCTCTACCAGGCGGTGCTGGAGCGCCTGCTGACGGAATTTTCGGCGCCTCTGGCGGAGCTTGAGAGTGGCCCGGTAACCAATGACCGGGTGTTTTACTGGCTGGAGACAATTGTTCGCCAGCATCACGCGAACCCCAATCTGGCGCGTCTCCTGCAGCATGCTGCGCTGTCCGGCGGCCCCCACACCGGCGAGCTGATTGACCGATTGTTCCGGCCCATGTTTGAGCCCCGGGCAGAGATAGAGGGTGCATCCATCTCCCTGTTTGAGAATACCGGCCTGCAGCCATGGGCCGTGATGGCGTTCAATAATCTGGTCATGTCCTACGTCACGATGGCGCCGATGTACGGTGAACTGCTCGGCCTTGACCCGTTCAGCGAGGAAGCGCTGGAAAAACAGCTCAGCCTGATCAAAACGCTGCTGCGAGCCGTTTTCGAGTACAAAGGTGCATGAAGAACGGCTGATTTCGATCTCCGCAAGACCCCGACGTGAGGAATTCCCCATGCTGATTACCGATGCCGTGCATATCTGGCGCGAAGCAGATGGCGACTACCATTTTGAGTGGGAGACCAGTCACCCGGACACTCAGGTTACTGTGGAGCCTCTGGAAGCGCCGGGCGGGGTTCAGGCGCGCTACAGTGAAAGCCGCAGCGGGGCCAGCCTGTCGGGCCTGCGCCCCGCGAGCCGGCACTATTTTCGCCTGAGAGACCAGCACGGCAATGAAGTGTTGGCGACTGAGCGCAAACTTGGCATGCAGGGCACGCCGAATTTTCGCGATTTCGGCGGCTATCGCACGCGTGACGGCCGGGCTGTGAAGTGGGGCTTTCTCTATCGCTCGGGTCAGCTCTCGGGCTTGAGCGATCAGGACGTGAGCTTGCTGGAGAGCCTCGACATAGACCTGGTGTGCGACTTCCGGCGCCTGGAAGAGCAGCAGGGTGATCCGAGCCGGCTGCCTTGTGCGAGGCCACCGAAAGTCGCCAGCCTGCCCATTGTGCCCGGCAGCAATTCGCGCTTCTTTGAAGAAGTGGCAGACAGCGCTGGAGATCCCCAGGCCATGTTCGACTTCATGCTGGAGATAAACCGCGACTTTGCCGAGGCGCAATCCGACACCTATGGGCGGATGTTTCGGGAGATCCTCGCGTTACAGGATGCCCGATTTCTGGTGCACTGCGCGGCGGGTAAGGACCGCACCGGTTTTGCCGCGGCGATCGTCTTGCTGGCGCTGGGCGTGGAGCGCGATGTGGTAATGCGCGATTACATGCTCACCGGGCGGTTTTTTGATCCTGTGCGGGAGGTGGAGCGGCTCAAGCGCAAGTACGCCATGGAGCAGATGGATACGCATGCCGTGCTGCCCATGCTCCAGGTGCACGAGGCCTATCTCACGCAGGCTCTGGCGGCCATTGATGCGGCGTATCCGTCGGTTGAGGTTTACCTGCAGGAGGCGCTGGGTGTGGGGCCGGAGGAACTGGCGGAGTTGCGCGCCCGCTACCTGCAGTAGCGCGGGCGCAGGCCTCGAGAGGAAAAAAAACCGCGGTGCGAACCGCGGTTTTTTTTTCAGCCAGTGCCGGCGTTACTTGCAGGCGGCCTTGGCGGCCTTGATCTGCTTCTTCTCGCAGACTTCGCTGTCTGCGCCACCGATACACCACTTGCGACGATTGTCCCAGGCGGTCAGTTCTGCGGTCTGGCCGTTGGAGCACTTTACGGTATAGGTGGAGTAGGCAGTGCCGTCGGCGGTTTCGCCGTTGGCTTCAAACACGATGCTGGTAGGTTTGGCTGCGAAACTGCCCGCAGAGAAAGCCAGCAGGGCGGCGGCGGCCGCCAGTTTACGATTGTTCATCATGTGTTTCCTCACATTGTCACTCGCTATGGATACTGAGTGGAACCTTGATCCCCGATGATTCCATACAGTGCGGGGGAGTATACGGGCAGTGAGGCGTGCTGGCTCAGTGACCAATTGGTAACTTTTGGGAATTTTCGTAACAGGGCCCGGGAAAGAGCGGCTAGAAATTTTCTAATATATTGATAAATATGAAGTTATACGTTCTTTTCCCGGGTGTCAGGGAAAGCATTACAGTTTGTTAATGCTTCCCCTGGTAACGAACTCGGAGCATTGGACGCTCAGCCGAGAAGGATCATGGCCCAGCCCGCAACGGCCAGCCCCAGTGCTCCACCGGCTTTGTCGAGGTGTGCGAGGCTGTAGAGGTAGGACAGCGGCGGCAGGAAGATGGAGCACAGACCCCATGCATAGTCTTCTTTCCAGGACACGATCAGCAGCAGAATCCAGCTTAACGCCAGCGTGGCAATGCCAAACATGGTCAGGGCGGCAGTAGTGGCTTCCATTCTTCCTCCGAAAATGATGCGCAAAAAATGCCGGCGCAGATTACCAGAATCATCCCGGCAAGTCAGTGCCCGCGGGCCATCGCCCTGATCGGGCGGATGACGCAGCAGGGGAATTTGGGTATTGTGGGGCGCTTTTTACCACTGGGCAGACACGCTTGAGCGACCCCTTTCTCGATATCCGTCCTTATGCGGACCATGAGGTACCGGCGGTGTTGGCACGCCTGCTGCAAGATCAGGAATTCCTTGCCGCCATCGCCAGCTATCGCCTCGCCCGGCTGGCGCGGCTGGCGCCTGCGCCGGCGCGCGCGCTGGTGGCGTGGGTGCTGCGCCGGGAAGTGCGCGATGTGCATGACGTGCGCAGTATGCAGGCGGTCATCGAGCACTATATGGAGCGCATGATAGAGCGCTCCACCGGCGGGTTCACGGTCTCCGGGCTGGAAGGCCTCGACCCGGCCACCGGCTATTTGTTCATGAGCAATCACCGCGATATCGCGATGGACCCGGCGTTCACCAACCTCGCCCTGCATCGCAGCGGCCGGGACACGGTGCGCATCGCGATCGGCGACAACCTGCTGGGCAAACCGTGGGTGTCGGATCTCATGCGCCTGAACAAGAGCTTTATCGTCAAACGTTCCTTGAGCGGGCCGCGCGAATTGCTGACTGCAACCAAAACCCTCTCGAGCTACATACGGCATTCGGTAGTGGATGAAAACGCCCCGGTGTGGATTGCCCAGCGCGAAGGGCGGGCCAAGAATGGCGTTGATCGCACCGAGCCGGTGGTTATCAAGATGCTGGCAATGAGTCGGGACAAGCAGTCCGACACCTTCGCGGACTACATTGCCGGGCTGCGTATAGTGCCTGTGGCGATCTCCTATGAGCTGGATCCGTGCGACGCCATGAAGGCGCGCGAGCTTCACCAGCTCGCGACCCACGGCAGTTATCGCAAAGGCGAGCAGGAGGATATCGAATCGATCGGCAAGGGTATTGCCGGCCAGAAGGGCCGCGTGCATGTGGCGTTCGGTACCCCGCTTGCCGGCGGCCTGGAGACTCCCGAGGCGGTGGCCGCCGAAGTCGATCGCCAGGTCATCAGCGGCTTCTGCCTGCACCCGACCAACCTGTATGCCTATGCGCGCCTTTACGGTGCCGCCGCGCCATTGCCGCCCAATGCCAGGCGCGAAGCGGGAGACTGCACGGAGGCCGAGTTCAACGCACGTATCGATGCCATGCCAGAGGAGCAGCGGCCTTTCGCGCTGGGAATCTATGCCAACGCGGTGGTGAGTAAGTTGAGCGCCGCCGGGCAGCCTGTGCCGTCACCTTGCTGACGGAAGAACTCAAGGACGTTATCCGCAACGCCTACAACGCAATCGTAGACGCCAGGTCGCTTGCCCCACGCTGGGGTCAGCGGCAAATGATTGCCGAAATCGCAAACACCCTGGCGCGCATTCCCGCGCAGGGAGAGCGCGAGGCCGTGGCGGGTGAGGCAGCCGTGTGCGTGATTGAGGCGGGCACGGGTACCGGAAAGACAATCGCTTACGCCGTGGCGGCCATCCCGATCGCGCAGGCCCTGGGCAAACGCCTGGTGGTGGCCACTGCCACGGTCGCGTTGCAGGAGCAGTTCGTCAACAAGGATCTACCGGACATTCGCGCCAGCAGCGGCCTGCAGTTTTCCTACGCGCTGGCCAAGGGGCGCAGGCGTTACCTGTGTTTGACCAAGCTGGACCGCCTGATGGCCGATGGCGGTGCCAATACGGAAATGTTCGGCGCCTACCCCGACGACATGCATGCCCCGGCCGCGGCGGAAGCGCAGCCGGTGTACGATGCCATGCTCGATGCGCTGGGCCGCGGCCAGTGGGATGGCGATCGCGATAACTGGCCGGATGCGATTGCGGATCCGGTGTGGTTCAGTGTCACCACCGACCATAGCCAGTGCACCGGTCGCCGGTGTCCCAACATCAGCCAGTG
Organism: Halioglobus sp.; assembly: GCA_041396005.1. Taxonomy (GTDB): domain Bacteria; phylum Pseudomonadota; class Gammaproteobacteria; order Pseudomonadales; family Halieaceae; genus Marimicrobium. The sequence goes on along the minus strand of JAWKZK010000015.1, from coordinate 49,883 downwards.
CAGCTTTTTTCGCGCGCGCGATGCCCTGCAAACCGCTGACGTGGTGGTCACCAACCACGATCTCGCGCTGGCCGATCTGGCGCTCGGTGGTGGCGCGATTCTGCCCCCGCCCGAAGACTGCATTTACGTGTTCGATGAGGGGCACCACCTGCCCGACAAGGCACTATCGCACTTTTCCAGCTTCTGTCGCCTGCACACCACCGTGAGCTGGTTGCAGGACAGCAAGAAAACGCTGGCGCAGTCTGCCCCTCAGCTGAGCGCGGTGGAGGGTGTGCAGCGCACGCTTGTCGAACTGCCGCGACAGATAGACGATGCGATAGCGGGGCTGCAGGTGGCCGAGCAGCTGGTGGCGGGGCTTTTTGGCGAGACAGAGCTCGATCCCCGGCGTGACGACCAGGTGTTGCGTTTCCCCCACGGGGTCGTGCCGCCGGCCCTGCAGGATATCGCGGTGTCCCTTGCGGGCGCTTTCGAGCACTTGACGACGGGTCTTGCGCGGATTGAATCCCGGCTCGAGGATGCGCTGGACGATGAATCTGCGGGTCTTGATAAAGCCAGCATCGAAACCCTGCATATCACCGTGGGAGGGATGCTCGGCCGGGCCGAGGGTGCCCTGGCGCTTTGGCGCGAGTATGCCGCCGCGGGTGAGCGCGAATCGCCCCCGCAGGCACGCTGGATAAACCTGCTCAATGGCGGCGGACAGTTCGGCTTCGACCTGCGTTCGAGTCCTGTGCTGGCATCGACTATTCTTGCCGAGTGTCTCTGGTCGCGCGCTGCGGGCGTGGTAGTCACCTCGGCCACGCTGACCGCGCTGGGGTCCTTTGAGCGCTTCATGCTGCGCTCCGGCGCTCCCAGGGATGCCAACTACCAGGTGGTCGCGAGCCCTTTCCACTATGAGAATGCGACCCTGGTGGTGCCGGTGATGGATTGTGAACCCGGTGACGCCCAGGCGCATACCAGCGCGCTGATCGCGCAGCTGCCGCAGGTACTGGAGGCCGATGAAGGCAGCCTGGTGCTGTTCTCGTCACGCCGCCAGATGCAGGAGGTTCACCAGGGGCTGCGCGATGTTTTCGCCGGCGGTATTCTCATGCAGGGCGATTACAGCAAGCAGGAGATCCTGCGCAGGCATCGGGAGCGTATCGATGCCGGCGAAGGCAGCATCATCTTCGGGCTGGCGAGTTTCGCCGAGGGTGTTGATCTTCCCGGTGATTACTGTCGCCACGTGGTGATCGCCAAGATTCCCTTCGCGGTGCCCGACAGCCCACTGGAGGCGGCTCTCGCGGAATGGGTGGAGGCCCAGGGCCGCAATGCGTTCATGGAGATCAGTGTGCCCGATGCGGCGCTGCGCCTGGTGCAGGCCAGCGGGCGCCTGCTGCGCACGGAGCAGGACACGGGTCGGGTGACTCTCATGGACAGGCGTATCCTGACCAAACGCTACGGTCGCGCGATCCTGGATTCACTGCCGCCGTTCAAGCGGGTGTTGCACTGAGCCGGCGCCGCTGTCCGCGAGCGCTTTCAGGCTGATGAGTGGAGCGGGTGATGGGAATCGAACCCACGTATGCAGCTTGGGAAGCTGCCGTTCTACCATTGAACTACACCCGCGTTGCCGAACGCCTGATGTGCTGCGGGCGCTGGTGCCAGGCATCGCGCTGCAACGACGGCGCAAGCATAGTCATATCGCCCGCACAGGTCAAAGCCGACCGCATCGCGCAGGAATTTCATGTACCATTTTGCTGTGTGGCAGGTTCGCCTGCCCTGGCCTTAGTACCTCGCCCGTTGCCAGGAGAAAATGTGAGTAGAGACAGCGAGATTGCCGCTGTGCTGATAGACATCGAAGCGCAGCTGCGCCAGATCGGCCAGTGGGACAGGGTGCCGCCGTCGTCGCAGGCGCTGGCATCCGACCAGCCGTTTTGCGTTGACACCATGACGTTACCCCAATGGCTGCAATTCGTTTTCTTGCCCACCCTGTACGACATGCTCGAAGCGGGTGAGGCGTTGCCCGAGCGCTGCGGCATTGCGCCGATGGCGGAGGAATATTTTCGCGGTACGGGCCTTGCCAGCGGCGAACTGGTTGAATGCCTGGTGCAGATTGACAGCTTGCTTTCCACTGACTGAGCAAACGTGCACGGCGTGCCTCTGGCAGGCCGATCCGGTTCCTGCGAATCGGGAACTGGCCGCCGGGTTGCGCAAGCGCGGCATCAATCGCCTGGTTGTTGCGCCCCGGACGTGACCCACTCGCGTGAACCGATATCGAGAGCGCCGCTGAGTGGCCGCGGCCGGCTGCCCGCCGGCGGGTTGAATTGCCGTTGTGGGATGAGTGAGTGCGCCGTTGCAGGGCTGAGTTGAGGCAGGGTGACGGCCGCGTCAATAGCGCGGGAACCGGGCGAGAGGCCCCACTGTCGGGTCGATGCATCGCCGCGGGCTTCTCGCAGGTTATCGACGGCCTCGCCCTTGCCGCTCAGCCAGGTGCCGTTTCCCCGCAGCAGATTGTTCGCAACCAGCGCCCAGCCGTCTGCCCGGTTGTTTACCACCGTCGCGGTAAGTGCATCGTTCAGCAGGCTGTTGTTCACCACGTACAACTGCTTCTGGCGCGCCGTTCTGGCCTCGCAGCCCTCCATGCCATAGCCGATCATGTTCAGGTTGCCGGAGCCGGCTCCCTGGTGCAGGTCGTTGCCCATGATGATGCTGAAGCCGCAGTTGGGCAGGTCGATGAGCCGGCTGGAGTTGCCAGCGGGAGAATCCTCGATGCGGTTGTAGAGGATGAAGTTCTCCAGCGCGCGGCTTTTCACCTGGTGCCCCTGGTCTGTTCCTGTGAAGTGGTTTCCAACCAGGGTCAGGCGCCCGGCATTCCCAATATAGATGCCGTGGCTGAAGCGCGTTTCCCGGCGCTGGAACCAGAAGCGCGAGTCCCGCACATCGATATGGGCTCGCGGGTTGACGCCGCTGAGAATTGAAAACTCGTTGTCGTGAAAAAACGTATTGCGTAGCGTCAGATCGCCACCCTCGTGGCGGATGCCCGCGCCGTTGGTGGACAACACGCGTGCGCCGGAGAACTCCAGGTTTTCAAGCCGCGTGTTCTGGCCGTTGATAATCCAGATACCCTTGCCGTTGGGAATGAGCCGACTGGAGTGCAGATGCGCGAAGCCGCCGATGCCACGAATGGTAAGATTGTCCTGGTGCCAGACAGCGTAGTCGTTGAGGTAGAGACCTGCGTCTATTTCGATGCTGTCACCGTGGTGGGCCAGGCGTGCGGCCTCACTGGGCAGGGTGAGCAGGCGTTCTGGCCCCACCTGCCAGGTCACCGGTTGCCGGGCCGGCGCGTATTGCGACAGGGAAATGAGCAGGATTGCCAGACAAACGGGCAATGCATAGCGCAGGCATGTGTACACAGTGAAGCGTCCGCCAGAGCGGCCTCCGGGCTATTGAACCCCTGAACTATTTGGACAGGGCGTGTTCGTCCTTCAGTATCAGCCCTGTCTGGTAGTCGCATTCGCGTCCGCCGTTGTTGAAACGGCCGGTCAGGCGAATCAGGGAGAGTATAGCCCGATGCACGACACCATGGTCGTGCCGGCGTTGCCGGGGAGGGCTGGCTGGTTGCGGCTTTTTCATGTTAACTCCTACCTTCGCTGGGTGGAGAGGGTGCTCGCCTGGCACTGCGCGACGGCCCGAAGGGCGATCAACGCAGGGCGAGCAATGTCTGGACAGCAGCCCTGCGCCGGGTCGACTCAGTGCAATATCCTGTCCTGCTGTATCTCTACGGTGGTCTCCTTGGCCTGCTGCTTTTCAGCAGAATCCTGCTGGTTCTGCAGGTAGGTGCGTAGCCTGCCCACCACGCTGTTCATCACGTCGATAGTCTGGCTGACCTGATCGAGCGCCATCATGATGGTTTCGTTCTCGGAGGGTTTCTTATCGCTATCAGCCATGTCAGAGTCCTCGGTGCGAACCGTATGTGTGTGCCGTCAGTGCGCGGGAAGGCTCCCCGCAACAATACTCCCCGTGCACTAATCCCAACTTAGGGCGCCGCCGGTCTGGTATTCGATGACCCGCGTTTCGAAGAAATTCTTCTCCTTGCGCAAATCCATGATTTCCGACATCCAGGGGAAGGGGTTCTGCGCTCCCGGGAACTGTTCCGGCAGGCCAAGCTGCGACAGGCGGCGATTGGCGATAAAGTGCAGGTACTCTTCCATCATGGCAGCGTTCATTCCCAGCACGCCGCGCGGCATGGTGTCGCGGGCGTACTCGATTTCCAGTTGGGTGCCTTCAAGAATCATCTGGATAACTTCTTTCTGGAAATCTTCCGTCCACAGTTTCGGGTTCTCGAGTTTGATCTGGTTGATCACATCGATACCGAAGTTCAGATGCATCGATTCGTCGCGCAGAATGTACTGGAACTGCTCGGCCACGCCGGTCATTTTGTTGCGACGGCCCATCGACAGGATTTGCGTAAAACCGCAGTAGAAGAAGATGCCCTCGGTTACCGCGTAGAAGCCGATCAGGTTGCGCAGCAGGGTCTGGTCCGCCTCGGGCGTGCCGGTTTTGAACTGCGGGTCCGACAGTGCATGCGTGTGGCCGATGCTCCACGCCGCCTTCTTGGCGACCGAAGGGATCTCGCGGTACATATTGAACACTTCGCCTTCGTCCATCCCCAGTGACTCGATGCAGTACTGGTAGGCGTGGGTATGAATGGCTTCTTCGAAAGCCTGGCGCAAAATGTACTGGCGACATTCCGGGTTGGTGATCAGGCGATAAATGGCCAGCACGAGATTGTTGGCCACGAGAGAATCCGCAGTCGAGAAATAGCCGAGGTTGCGCATTACGATGCGTCGCTCGTCGTCGGTCAGGCCTTCAGGGTTTTTCCATGTCGCCACATCGGCGGTCATGTTCACTTCCTGCGGCATCCAGTGATTGGCGCAACCGTCGATGTACTTCTGCCAGGCCCAATCGTATTTGAAGGGCACCAGCTGGTTGAGATCGGCGCGACAGTTAATCATCGCCTTTTCGTCGACGGAGACCCGGGCGGCCCCCATTTCAAGCTCTTCCAGGCCCGGCGCCACATCGAGATTGTCCAGGCTCTCTGCTGCCCGGGCGATGTTTTCGCTGGCGGCGGCAACCGCTACCGCGTCCGGCTTGCCGATTGCCGGCTCGGCGCTTGCCGCCGGCTTCAGCGTGCCAACGGCCGGCGCTTCCGCTGCGCTGGGTGCAGCGGGTGCCTGCGCCTTCTGCGCTTGTGTTGCCCGGGCAGCGGCCATGCCGCCATTGCGGGCAGGCGCTGCTTCTTCTTTATGATAATCATCCCAACTCAACATCTACATCTTCCCCTGGCTTTTCTGTGTGTACATTACCGTTTGTTGCATCGTCAGTCGTTACTGGCAGGCTTCGCAGTCCGGATCATCCAGTGAGCAGGCCTGCGGTACGGGTGCCGGCGCGCCGGAATTCGACACGGCGTTGAGGTTGCCGGTGGCTATGGTGGATTTCTCCGTACCGGTTGCCGCCAGTGAGCGCAGGTAATAGGTGGTCTTCAGGCCGCTGTACCAGGCCATGCGGTAGGTCACGTCGAGTTTTTTGCCGCTGGCGTTGTTGATATACAGGTTCAGTGACTGCGCCTGGTCGATCCATTTCTGCCGTCGGCTGGCAGATTCCACCAGCCAGCGGGGCTCCACTTCGAACGCTGTCGCATAGATGGCCTTCAGATCGCCGGGCACCCGTTCTATCGCCTGCACACTGCCATCGTAATACTTGAGGTCATTCACCATCACACTGTCCCAGAGCCCGCGTCCCTTGAGGTCGTTGACCAGATACGGGTTGACCACGGTGAATTCACCGGACAGGTTGGATTTCACGTAGAGGTTCTGGTACGTCGGCTCGATGGACTGCGATACGCCGGTGATATTGGCGATCGTTGCCGTGGGGGCGATAGCCATCACGTTGGAGTTGCGCATACCGCGCGCCTTCACCGTTTCGCGCAGGCTGTCCCAGTCCAGCGTCTGGCTGCGATCCACCTGGATGTATTTCTCGCCGCGGTGCTCGGCAAGGATGTCCAGTGAGTCGATCGGGAATATCCCGCGGCTCCAGAGTGAACCCTCGTAGCTGGAGTAGGCGCCGCGCTCTGCCGCGAGTTCGCTGGATGCCTGGATAGCGTAGTAGCTGATCGCCTCCATGGATTGATCGGCAAATGCTACCGCGGCATCCGAGGCGTAGGCCAGATGCTGCTTGTACAGCGCATCCTGGAACCCCATGACGCCTAGGCCCACTGGGCGATGCTTGAAGTTGGAGTTCTGCGCGGTATCCACCGAGTAGTAGTTGATGTCGATGACGTTGTCGAGCATGCGCACGGCGGTGCGCACGGTCTTCTGCAGTTTCTCCAGGTTGAGACCGTTTTCATCGATGTGCTGGGGCAGGTTGACCGAGCCCAGGTTGCACACCGCGATTTCCTCATTGGCACGCGTGTTCAGTGTGATCTCGGTACACAGGTTCGAGGAATGCACCACGCCCACGTGCTGCTGCGGCGAGCGCAGGTTGCACGGATCCTTGAAGGTCATCCAGGGGTGGCCCGTTTCAAACAGCATTGCCAGCATCTTGCGCCAGAGGTTCTCCGCCTTGAGGCGCTTGAACAGCTTCATTTCACCGCTGCGCGTCATGGCTTCGTACTGCTCGTAGCGCTCTTCGAACGCCTTGCCGTACAGGTCGTGCAGGTCGGGCACGTCGTTGGGCGAGAACAGCGTCCACTCGCCACCGTCGAATACCCGCTTCATGAACAGGTCTGGAATCCAGTTCGCGGTGTTCATGTCGTGCGTGCGTCGGCGATCGTCGCCGGTGTTCTTGCGCAGTTCAACGAACTCCTCGATATCCAGGTGCCAGGTTTCAAGGTAGGCGCAGACCGCGCCCTTGCGCTTGCCGCCCTGGTTGACTGCCACCGCCGTGTCGTTGACCACCTTGAGGAACGGCACAACGCCCTGCGATTTGCCATTGGTACCCTTGATATAGGCGCCGAGCGCACGTACCGGCGTCCAGTCGTTGCCCAGACCGCCGGCAAATTTCGACAGCATGGCGTTATCCTGGATGGCGCCGTAAATGCCGCGCAGGTCGTCCGGTATGGTCGTGAGGTAGCACGAGGACAGCTGCGGCCGCAGGGTGCCGGCGTTGAACAGCGTAGGCGTGGAACTCATGTAGTCGAATGACGACAGCAACTGGTAGAACTCGATGGCGCGCGCGTTCTTGTCGGCTTCTTCCACCGCCAGGCCCATGGCCACGCGCATGAAGAATATCTGCGGCAGTTCAATGCGGGTGTCTTTGCTGTGGATGAAGTAGCGGTCGTAGAGCGTCTGCAGGCCGAGGTAGGTGAATTGCAGGTCGCGCTCCGGCAGCAGCGCTTCACCCAGCTGCGCCAGGTCGAAGTCCTTGAGCTGCGGTGACAGCAGTTCGAGTGCCACGCCTTTTTCGATATAGGCGGGCAGCGCCTGCGCGTAAAGGGTATTCATGTCTTTCTGGGTGGCGCTCTCCGCCACGCCCAGGAACGACAGCGCCTCCGCGCGGAGCGTGTCGCACAGCAGGCGGGCTGCCACGTAGCTGTAATTCGGCTCCTGCTCGATCTTGGTGCGCGCAGTGATCACCAGCGACGTGCTGAGTTCGCCCGCGGTGACGCCGTCATAGAGATTTTTCAAGGCCTCGTCGAGGATATCGGCCGCGCTCACGTCGGTGAGATCGGTGCAGGCCTCGGTGACCACGGTATGCAGTCGGTCGAGATCCAGCGGTGCCCTTGAGCCGTCTGCCTGGACCACCGTGATGTTCCCGGCGGCTTTCTGCGTGGCGGGCGAGAGGGCCTGTTTGGCAGCGCGCTTGCGCGCCTGCTCCTCGCGGTAAATGACATAGTCGCGGGCGATCTTGTGCTCGCCGGAGCGCATCAGGGCGAGTTCTACCTGATCCTGGATATCCTCGATGTGGATAGTGCCCCCGGAGGGCATGCGCCGCTTGAAGGTGTTCATCACCTGGTCGGTGAGCCGTTCCACGGTTTCGTGGATGCGGCTCGAAGCCGCCGCGTTGCCGCCTTCCACCGCCAGAAACGCCTTGGTGATGGCGACTGAAATTTTGCTGGCCTCAAAGTGCACCACCGTGCCGTTGCGCTTGATGACGCGCAATTTGCCTGGGGCGGTGGCCGCGATGCTGCCGCTGACGGCACTACTTTCTGCCGGGGGTGTGGCGGTTTCGGCGGTGACGCCGTCCTGGGTAAGTTCTGTCTGCATGTCGTCTCCGGTACCGGCGCAAGTGGCCTTATTGTTCTGAGTGGCTACACGGCAAAATCAGTTACCCCGGTCGGAACGCCCTGCGATCGCCGGCGCTCCTGCGGTGTCTGGGAGGATGTCCCCGTTTTGCGGCCCCCGAACAGCGTTGGCTGCTGGTTGTGGCTATTATTTGAGCACTTCTTGGGCCGCTGTACCCCATATATTGGGGTAACTGCTTCACTCAGGTACAAGATAATGCGGGGGTAGGCGCAATGCAAGCGCAACAGGCTGGGTTTATTCTGTGGATAAAGTGTTGATGATCAGGTGGGTCTGTACCCACTAACCGCGGAGCCCCTGAATTTCCTGCCCGGGCCGGGTGAAACGGTATGCTGATCCGGTCCCGGCAGGCTATCGATTCATTTTTTATATAAACATCCTTTGATATGTGCTCTGGTTCTTAGCGAATCCCGGCGGCACGGCCATGCGGAAATCCGCTCCCCTCCAGTGCACCACTATCAGGACAGGAGGGTTTCCAGCAGGGCTTTCTGCGCATGCAGCCGGTTTTCGGCTTCTTCCCAGATCACCGTATCGGGCGAGTCCATTAATTCCGCACTGATCTCCTCGCCGCGGTGGGCAGGCAGGCAATGCATGTACAGGGCATCGGGTGCCGCCTCGGCCAGCAAGGCGCTGTTGATCTGGTAGGGTGCGAAACGCTGCGCGCGCTCAGCCTGCTCCTGTTCCTGCCCCATCGACGCCCAGACGTCGGTTACCAGCAGATCGGCGCCGCGTGCCGCCAGCAGCGGATCATGCTCCACACGCACCCTGGCGCGGTTCGCCGCCAGCAGGTCTGCGTCGGGCTCAAAGCCCGCCGGACAGGCGATACGCAGCTCGAAATCAAACTGCCGCGCCGCGTTGATGTACGACTGGCACATGTTGTTGCCGTCACCCACCCAGCAAACGCTGCGCCCCGCGATGCTGCCGCGGTGTTCGTGCCAGGTCTGCATGTCGGCCAGCAGCTGGCAGGGGTGGTACGCATCGCTCAGGGCATTGATCACCGGCACGGACGAGTGGGCGGCGAAGCGTTCCACAATGCCGTGGCCGTAGGTTCGGATCATGATGATATCGACCATCGAAGAAATCACCCGGGCACTGTCCTCCACGGGCTCCCCGCGACCGAGCTGCGTATCCTGCGGGGAGAGAAACATGGCGTGGCCGCCGAGCTGGGCCATGCCGGCCTCGAATGACACACGGGTGCGGGTGGATGATTTTTCGAAGATCATCCCCAGCACCTTGCCGGCGAAGCGGCGCTGGTCAGTGCCGGCGCGGTGTTCGCGTTTCATCTCGATCGCGCGCAGGATGAGCTGCTGCAACTCGGCAGGGCTGAAATCCATCAGTGTGAGAAAGTGTCGTATCTGCGACATCGTGCGAACCCCTTGCCCTCTTTATTGCGGCCGAACTCCGGTGGCCGGCGGTTATCAGTCGCGCGCCTTGAGCAGCGCCGCAACGCCCCTGGCCAGTTCTCGCGTCTGGTCTTCCTGAATGATTAGCGGCGGCAGCAGCCGGATCGTATTGCCCGCGGTGAGGTTGATGAGCAGCCCGGCGTCGAGCGCCGCCTCCACCAGCCCGTCGCAATTGCACCGCAGTTCAAAACCGAGCATCAAACCCATGCCGCGTGCATCGACAATGCGCTCGGCAGCGGCTGTGTCGGCAAGCAGCGTCTCGGTGATGCACTTGCCCATGCGAGTGGCGTTCGCCATGAGATCCTGCCCGGTGATGGTGTCGATAACCGCCAGTGCGGTGGTGCAAACCAGTGGATTGCCACCGTAGGTGGAGCCGTGCTGGCCCGCCTGCATGACGCCCGCTGCCACCCCTCGCGCGAGGCAGGCACCGATGGGCACGCCATTGCCCAGCCCCTTGGCCGTGGTCACCACGTCCGGCAGGAAATCCATGCCCTGATACGCAAAGTAGGTGCCGGTGCGTCCATTACCGGTCTGCACCTCATCCAGCATCAGCAGCCAGTGTTGTTCATCGCACAGCGCGCGCACGGCCTGCAGATACTCCGTCGTAAGTGGGTTGACGCCGCCTTCACCCTGTATCGGCTCGGCCATGAACGCGACCACGTCGGGATTGTTGGCGGCGATCTGGCGCAGCGCGTCGATATCGTTGCGCGGCGCCCGGATAAAGCCGCTGACCAGCGGTTCGAAGCCGGCCTGGATCTTGCGATTACCGGTAGCGCTGAGGGTGGCGAGCGTGCGGCCGTGAAACGCGCCTTCCAGCACAATGATGGCGGGCTTCTTAACGCCCTGTTGGTGGCCGTAGAGGCGCGCCAGCTTGATGGCTGCTTCATTCGCCTCGGCGCCTGAATTGCCGAAGAAGCAGTTGTGCATGCCGGAGACCTGCGCGAGACGCGCGGCCAGCTGTTCTTGCGCCTCAATGCGATAGAGGTTCGAACTGTGCACGAGTTTGTCGGCCTGCGAGCGAATGGCGGCCGTTACCGCCGGATGTGCGTGACCGAGGCCGTTGACCGCGATGCCGGCAATTGCATCGACGGAGCGCCGCCCTTCGGTATCGTACAGGTAAACGCCTTCTCCATGACTGAAGGTCACGGGCAGCCTGGCGTAGGTCTGCATCAGCGCCGACATGGTTCTGTCCTCCCAGAAACGCAAAAAGGCAGCCCAAGCCGCCTCAACAAGGGGCACTATAGCCCCAAGCGGTTGCCTTGGCAACGCGCCTCGCGGTTGTCGAGGGGGGCGAGCTTGCGCAAGCCCACGAAAAAAGTGGATCTTAGAACGGTATATTTCAAGACAAGCGCGGTTGAATCCGCTATAAACGCCGGTTTTGGAGCGGCGCCCCGGGGCGTCACCCGGGTTCCCTATGGAGACGAACATGGACGCTGAGAACAGCCCCTGGGATGTTGCGGATGCCGCGCGACTGTACGGCGTTGAGGATTGGAGCGCGGGCTACTTCGGCGTGTCCGCCGGCGGCGAAGTGGAGGTTATCGCTCCCGGCCTCGACGGTGCGCGCGTCTCCTTGATGGACGTGGTGCACGGCATGCGCGGTCGCGGCCTGGACATGCCGGTACTGCTGCGAGTCGAGAACCTGCTGGACCATCGGATAGGCCTGCTGAACGAATCCTTTGCCAGCGCCATCAGCAAGACGGGGTACCGCAATCATTATCGCGGAGTGTTTCCGATCAAGGTCAATCAGCAGTCACCGGTGGTTGAGGAGATCGCCCGCTTTGGCGCGCGCTACCATCACGGGCTTGAAGCGGGCAGCAAAGCGGAACTGGTGATTGCGTTGTCCAGCCTGGCCAACGACGACAGTTACATCATCTGCAACGGCTACAAGGACGAGGAGTTCATCGATCTGGGCCTGTGTGCGCGCCAACTCGGTATTCCCTGCTTCTTCGTTGTTGAAACCCTGTCGGAATTGCGCCTGATCATCGAGCGCAGCAAGGCGTTGGAGACCTCGCCGTTGATCGGCCTGCGCGTGAAGCTCGCGGCCGAGGTGGATGGCCACTGGAGCGAGGACAGCGGTGATCGCAGCCTGTTCGGGCTCTCCGCGGGACAGCTGATAGAGGTGGTCGACCAGCTGCGCGAGGAGGACATGCTCGACTGCCTCCAACTGCTGCACTTCCATCAGGGTTCACAGATTCCCAACATTCGCAACATTCGCAACGGCGTACTGGAAGCGGTGCGCTACTACGTGGATCTGGTGGCGGAAGGCGCGCCCATGGGGGCCACCTGGATGTGGGCGGCGGCCGGCGGTGGATTACGAGGGCGCCAACGCGAACGACGTGCACAGCAAAAACTATGCGTTGGAAGAGTACTGCCTAGATATTCTCGAGGCCATCACCGAGATTCTGGACCCGCTGGACATTCCCCACCCGGTCCTCCTTTCGGAATCGGGTCCGCGCCACGGTAGCCTACTCCTCCCATACTGCTGTTCAACATTCTCGATGTCACCCACTTCGAGCCGGGACCCCTGCCCGCGGAACTTCCCGCGGATTGTCCGGGCCCCTGCCGCGCATGTTCGAGTTGCACCGTCGGCTCAACCTGAACAACGTGCAGAAGAGCTACAACAGCGCGCGTTACTACCGGGACGAAATTCGCGAGCAGCATCGCTGGGGGCACTTCAGCCTGCGTGAGCGCGCACTGGCGGACAACCTGTTCCTGGCAATCGTGCAGGGCATTGTCGAACTGCTGCCGCAGCTTGATCGCGTGCCGGAAGATCTCGAGGAACTGCGTGACGACATCACCGACATCTATTACGGCCTTCCAGCGTGTTTCAATCGCTGCCGGACGCGTGGGCGATCGACCAGATATTCCCCGTGATGCCATTGCACCGGCTGGATGAGGGAGCCGGCGCGACGGGCGATCTTTGCCGATTTAACCTGTGATTGCGATGGCAAGATCGATCACTTTATCAGTGGTCGTAAAAACCTGCCTGTGCGGCTTCCCGCAGACGAGGTTACTATCTGGGAGTGTTCCTGGTGGGCGCCCTACCAGGAGACCCGGGCGACCTGCACAACCTGTTTGGCGACACCAACGTGGTCAGTATCCGGATCAATGCGGACAACAGCTTTGATTTCGCCAGGGAATTGTGCGACAGCATTGCCGATGTCCTCAGCTACGTGGGTACACGCCTGCCCGGCTGCAGGAGCAGCTGCGCGACCGCGCCGAGCAGGCGGTGCGTCCGGGGCACGTGATCGACGTGGCCACGCGGCAGAAAATTCTCGAGGCTTTTTGCGGCAAGTCTGCGCGGCTATACGTACTATGAACCCTGAAAACGCATTTGGGAGGTTCGCATGTCTAAAGTTCTGATTATTGGCGCCGGTGGCCGTGGGTGGCGTGGTTACTCACAAGTGCGCCCAGTTGCCGGAGGTGTTCAGCGAAATTGTGCTGGCGAGTCGCACTGAGTCCCGGTGTCGCAAGATTACACAGCAGATCGAACGGCCCATTCGCACCGCGCAGGTCGATGCCGACAACGTGCCCGAACTGGTGGCGCTGTTGCGGGCTGAGCAACCCGCGCTGGTGATCAACGTGGCCCTGCCCTACCAGGATCTCACCATCATGGATGCCTGTCTCGAGTGGGTGTGCCCTATCTGGATACCGCCAACTACGAGCCGCCGGACACGGCCAAGTTTAGTACCACTGGCAGTGGGCCTATCACGACCGCTTCCGGGACGCCGGCCTCACGGCAATACTCGGCAGCGGTTTCGATCCGGGCGCAACCAATGTGTTTACCGCTTACGTGGCGAAGCATTACTTCGACGACATTCACTACCTCGATATCATCGACGTGAACGGCGGCAACCACGGTTACCCGTTCGCCACCAACTTCAACCCGGAGATCAATATCCGCGAGGTCACCGCCGAGTGCCGACACTGGGAGAACGATGCGTTCGTCAGCTCCCCGCCGATGTCGCGCAAGGCGCGCTTCACCTGTCCGGAGGACGTGGGAAGCTTCGACATTTACCGCATGTACCATGAGGAGCTGGAATCGCTGAGCAAAAACTTTCCCAGCCTGCGTCGCGCGCAGTTCTGGATGAGCTTCTCCGACAATTACCTGAAGCACCTGGAAGTGCTGGGCAATGTGGGCATGACGGGGATCGAGCCGATAGAGTTCCAGGGCCAGCAGATTGTGCCGATACAGTTCCTCAAGGCGCTGTTGCCCGATCCGGCCAGTCTCGGGCCGCGCACCAAGGGCAAAACCTGCATCGGCTGTCTGGTGCGGGGCGTGAAAGACGGCAAAGAGAAATCGGTGTTCATTTACAATATCTGCGATCACGAGGCCTGTTATGCCGAGGTGAAGTCGCAGGCGATTTCCTACACCACGGGTGTGCCGGCGATGATCGGGGCCAAGCTGTTGCTGGAAGGTCAGTGGCAGCGCCCGGGCGTGTGGAATGTCGAACAGTTTGATCCGGACCCGTTCATGGAGGCCATGAACCGTCATGGCCTGCCCTGGACGGTGATTGAAGACCCGGCGTTTTCGCTGGATTGATGAACAGCGCCTCGTTCAGCCGGTTCGACCCGCGGCGCGTGCCATCGCCCTGCTTCGTCGTGGACGAAGTGGCGATAGAGCACAATTTGCAGGTGCTCGCGCGCGTGCGCCGGGAGAGCGGGGCCAGGGTGTTGTCGGCCCTGAAGGCGTTTTCACTGTGGCACCTGGCGCCGCTGGTGGCGCGCTATCTCGACGGCATTTGTGCCAGTGGCTATAACGAGGCGCGTCTTGGCCGCGAGGAGTATGGCGGCGAGGTGCATGTCTACAGCGCGGCGTTCAGCGCTGCAGATATCGAGCGTGTGCTGCCGCTGGCCGATCACCTGGTATTGAACTCCATGAGCCAGTGGCAGCGCTTCGAAGCGCAACTGCTGGCTGCCAAAGCGCACCGTCCCGCGCTCAGTTTCGGCCTGCGCATCAACCCCGAGCACTCCGAGGGGACGGTGCCCATCTACGATCCCTGCGCGCCGGGCTCGCGCCTGGGTATTCCCCTGAGCCAGTTGCCCGCGACGCTGCCAGACGCGGTCGATGGCCTGCATTTTCACGTGCTGTGCGAACAGAACTTCGGGCCTCTCGCGCGCACGCTTGATGTCGTGGAGCGTCAGCTTGGTCCGCTGCTGGAAAAACTCCACTGGGTTAATTTCGGTGGCGGCCACCACATTACCGCGCCAGGCTATGAAGTGGATGCGCTGATCGCTCGCGTGCGGGAGTTTGCGCGCCGCTACGATGTGCAGGTGTACCTTGAGCCAGGCGAGGCGGTAGCCATTCGTAGCGGCGTGTTGGTCACCGAGGTGCTGGATTTAGGCTATAACGGTCTGCCGCTTGCCATTCTCGATACGTCGGCCACCTGTCACATGCCCGACGTGCTGGAGATGCCCTATCGCCCGGCCCTGTTCGGTGCCGGTGAGGCTGATGAGCTGGCGCATACCTACCGTCTTGGCGGCATGACCTGTCTCGCGGGCGACGTGATAGGCGACTACAGTTTCGACGCCCCGTTGGCGGTGGGTGACCGCCTGATGTTCGATGACATGGCGCACTACACGATGGTGAAAACCACGACGTTCAATGGTATCAACCTGCCGAGTATCGCCATCTGGAACAGCGAGACCGATGCGCTGCGGGTTATCCGCCGTTTCGGCTATGAGGATTTTCGCCAGCGCCTGTCCTGAGTAGCACGCCGTGCCCTGCCCGGTCGGTAGCCACCCTGCGGCCAGCGTCGCGGATGGCGGCTCGACCGCGACCAGCGGCAGGACGCGGGCTGGTCGCGCAAAGACGCGCCGATTCAGGTTAGAATAGCAGGCTGTTGTAACAGGCCTGAGGGGCCGAAAAACCGGGAAAAAACCATGGATATTATCGATACCATCAAAGAGCAGATCGCGGAGAACCGCATTCTTCTGTACATGAAAGGCTCACCCAACCAGCCCCAGTGCGGCTTCTCGGCGCGCACCGTGCAGGCGCTGATGGCCTGTGGTGAACGGTTCGCCTACGTGGATATTCTGAGCAATCCGGAGATTCGCGCCAACCTGCCGAAATACGCCAACTGGCCTACGTTTCCGCAACTGTGGGTGGACGGCGAACTCATAGGTGGCTGTGATATCGTTACCGAGATGTTTGAAAATGGCGAACTGCAGACCTTGATCAAGAACTCGGCAGCGGTAGCCGCGGACGCAGACGCAGACGCGCAGTAGACGCGTTCATTGAGCCACGCTATCGGGACCATACACAGTTTCAAATTGGCCCGGCGTGCGTGCACCGCTACACTTTTAAAAATAGGGCGCCTGCCTTCGGGGCTGGCGCTTTTTGGTTTAACTTTCACAGGAGATCAGAGACATGGGCGTGTTAGTTGGTAAGCCTGCACCAGATTTTGATGTCGCCGCGGTACTGGGTTCCGGCGAGATCGTGGATTCCTACAAGCGGTCAGAGGCCATGGCCGGGAAATACGGGCTGGTTTTTTTCTACCCGCTGGATTTCACCTTTGTCTGCCCGTCCGAGTTGATCGCTCTGGACAAGCGCATGGACAAGTTCCGTGAGTTGGGGGTTGAGGTGGTAGCGGTGTCTATCGATTCGCAGTTCACCCACAACGCCTGGCGCAATACCTCGGTGAACGACGGCGGCATCGGCGCTGTCACTTATACCATGGCGGCTGATGTCAACCACGATATCTGTCGTGCCTACGACGTCGAGACAGCGGGCGGCGTGGCCTTTCGGGGTGCGTTCCTGATCGATCGCGAGGGCACGGTGCGTGCCCAGCTCGTCAACGATCTGCCGCTGGGGCGCAATATCGATGAGTTGATTCGTCTGGTAGAGGCGCTGCAATTCACCGACGAGCACGGGGAAGTCTGCCCGGCCGGCTGGAAGCAGGGCGACAGTGGTATGGAAGCGTCACCGAGCGGCGTGGCGAAATACCTCTCGGAGAATGCCGCGGCGCTGTAGTCACGGCGCCCGGTGTTTCGCGAAGCGGGCTACGGCCCGCTTTTTGTTGCCTGGCTGTCTGCTCCGCTCAGCCGCTGGCGTAGCCGCGATTCCACCAGGGGCAGGCGGTCATTGCCAAAGTACATATCGTTCCCGTCGATGAATATCGTGGGGGAGCCAAAGCCGCCGCGCGCGATCAGCTCGTCCGTGTTCGCCCGCAACCTGTCCTTGCAGGCCTGGTCGTTGATGCTGGCGAAAAAATCCGCCGCATCCAGGCCGACGCCCGCGCAGATGTCGCCGAGCACGGCATCGTCCGAGATGTCGGGGTTGGCGCCACTCCAGTAGGTGGCGAACACGGCCTGTGAGTACGGCACGACAAGTTCCTGTTCCAGCGCGTACAGGGCCCCGCGCATGGCTTTCACGCTGTTCAGCGGATGGCCCGGCGGCATGCGAATCTGCAGGCCGCAGAGGTCGGCCCAGTCCTGCATGTCCTTGAGGTAGTACTCCAGGCGGCGGGGGTTGTCACCTTTGAACATGGCTTCGCGCGCCGCGTACAGCTCCTGGTTGACGGCATTGAACACGCCGCCGACGAGAATGGGCCGCCAGCGTACCGGCACGCCGAGCGCCCGCGCCATGGGCTGTATGCGGGTAAAGGCAAAATAGCTCCAGGGGCTGGAGCAATCGTAGAAGAACTCCAGATCGGGTGTGCGTGGCATACAGGGTATCTCGGGCTGGAATGCGGGCCCGAGCTTAGCACACGCGGCGGGGCGATCGGTTATAATCGCCGCTTTGCGCGGTGGGAATGCGACTTCGATGGACGTAGAGCAGTATATGCCGGGCGGAGGTCTGGCCGCGAGGCAGGCTGCGCGAGAAATCGCCGCGTCATCCACGCAGGCACGCAACGCGGCGTTGCTCGCGGCGCACGATGCGCTCGACGGTGCGCGCTCACGTCTCACAGAGGCGAACGGCGAAGATCTGGCGCGCGGTGCCGAGAACGGCCTCGATGCGCCGCTGATGGACCGGCTCGCGCTCACGCCCGGGCGCATCGACGGCATGCTTGAAGGTTTGCGGCAGGTCGCGGCCCTGGCGGATCCCATTGGCAGTATCACCGACCTGCATCGCATGCCGAGCGGTATCCAGGTGGGCCGCATGCGTGTGCCGTTGGGCGTTATCGGTATTATTTATGAATCGCGGCCCAATGTGACGGTTGAGGCCGCCAGCCTGTGCCTGAAATCGGGCAACGCGACGATTTTGCGTGGCGGTTCGGAGGCGCTGGCGTCAAATTGTGCGATTGCCGAGTGCCTGGTGGAAGGGATTCGCGCGGCAGGGCTGCCTGCGGCCAGCGTGCAGGTCATTACGACTGCCGATCGCGCCGCCGTCGGACAGCTCATCAGCATGCCCGAGTACGTGGATGTGATCGTGCCGCGCGGTGGAAAAAGCCTGATAGAGCGCGTGAGCCGCGAGGCTCGCGTGCCGGTGATCAAGCACCTGGATGGCGTCTGCCACGTGTATATCGACGAGGGCGCGGATCATGCCATGGCGCTGTCGATTGCGGTGAACGCCAAAACCCAGCGCTACGGCACCTGCAATACCATGGAAACGCTGCTGGTGTCGGTGGCCGAGGCGCCCGCGCTCCTGCCGCAACTGGCCAGCGCCTATGCCACCGCCGGCGTGGAGCTGCGGGGTTGCGAACGCACCCGGCAGTGGGTGAAGGAAGCGCGCGAGGCGAATGAACAGGACTGGCACGAGGAGTACCTCGGTCCTGTGCTCGCCGTGCGAGTGGTGGACGACCTCGATGCCGCGATGGCCCATATAGAGACCTATGGCTCGCGGCACACCGACACCATCGTCACGCGAGACTACGCGCGCGCCATGCGTTTTTTGCGTGAAGTGGACTCGAGCTCGGTGATGGTGAATGCCTCAACGCGATTCGCTGACGGTTTCGAGTACGGCCTGGGTGCCGAGATCGGTATCTCCACCGATAAACTGCACGCCCGCGGCCCGGTGGGCCTCGAGGGGCTGACATCGCAGAAATACGTGGTGCTCGGGGAGGGGCAGATCCGCTCTTGAGCAGCCCTGCCGAAGCGCCGGTGGGCGTGCTGGGCGGCACCTTTAACCCGGTGCACTACGGGCACCTGCGCTCCGCGCTGGAACTGGTCGAAACCCTGGAGCTGGCGCATATCAGGCTGATGCCGAGCGCCGAACCGCCGCATCGTGAAGTCCCGCGCTGCAGCGCCGAGCATCGCGCGGCGATGGTTCAGCTCGCCGTTGCCGGCGAACCGCGCCTGCTGTGCGATACACGCGAGCTGCGGCGGGCCGGGCCGTCCTACAGCATCGACAGCCTGGCGGAACTGCGTGCCGAGTTCGGTGCGGCGCGCAGCCTCTGCATGGTGCTGGGTTGCGACGCATTGTTGGGCATCAACCGCTGGCATCGCTGGGCCGATCTGCTGTCGCTGGCGCACATCGTGGTCATCGCGCGTCCGGGCTGGGCGCTACCAGGCGAAGGCGAGGTGGCCGAGTGGTTGCAACTGCACAGGCTGGAAGGCGCGGCGGGGCTGTGCAATGCGCCGGCGGGCGGTATTCTGGTAACCGAGCTGCGACCGCTGGCAATTTCCTCCACTGAAATTCGCGAACTGCTGGCATCGCGGCGGTCGGCGCGCTACCTTATGCCGCAATCCGTGCTCGACTATATCGAGTCCCATCATCTGTATGTGTGATCAGTGAATCTCTGCATGAATCTCAACCCCAAGCCTTGTCAATGAATGCCGACGAACTGGTCGCGCTGGTCGTACAATCGCTGGACGATCTGAAGGCGGTGAATACGGTAACCCTCGACGTTCGGAAGCTGACCGATGTCATGGAGTACCTGGTCGTTGCCAGCGGCACCTCGTCCAGACACGTTAAATCCCTGGCGGTGAACCTCGCGGTAGAAACCAAGAAACGCGATGTGCGTCCGCTTGGTGTAGAGGGCGAAGACGCCGGCGAGTGGGTGCTGGTGGATTACGGGGATGTTGTCGTGCATGTCATGCTGCCCGCTACCCGTGATTTTTATGATCTCGAGCGGCTCTGGACGGATCACGAAACGGACGTCTGATGCGCGTTACCGTGATTGCCGTGGGCACGCGCATGCCGAAGTGGATTACGCAGGGCGTGGAGGAATACCAGAAGCGGCTGCCGCGCGAAGTAAAACTTGGCTGGCGTGACATCCCCCTGGCCCGGCGCGTCGGGGATGCCAGCGTGGCGCAGCTCCGTGAGCGCGAGGGGGAGCGGATACTGAAGGCCTTGCCCGCCGGTGACCGCGTGATCGCGCTGGATGTAACCGGCAAGCGTCTTTCTACGCCGGCACTGGCCGAGGAATTGCGGTGCTGGCTCATGTCAGGCGACAACTACAGTTTTCTGGTGGGAGGGCCGGACGGCCTGTCGCTGGCGTGTATTGAGCGGGCCGACCAGCGCTGGTCATTGAGCGATCTCACCCTGCCGCATCCGCTGGTGCGTGTCGTGTTGGCCGAGCAACTGTATCGGGCTTGGACAATCGTCTCCAACCACCCTTATCATCGCGAGTAGTCAGAACGCCCGAGGGGCCAGGCCACACCATCGATGCCGAGTAACATTACGCTGAAGGATCAACGCCGGGAGGCGCGCATCTACAGCGCGCGCACGGTGTCTGCGCTGGGCGTGGTGTTGCTTCTCCTTGGGGTGCTGCTGGCACGCTACTATACCCTGCAGATCAGCGAGTACGAGATCTACCAGACGCAGTCTGAGCGGAATCGTGTCCAGCTCCAGCCGTTGCCGCCCAAGCGCGGGCTGATCTATGACCGCAACGGTATCCTGCTGGCCGACAACCGGCCCAGTTTCATTCTCTCGATCGTGCGCGAGAGCGTGGATGATCTTGAAGAGACGCTGGTAACTCTGGCCACGCTGCTGCCGGTGTCCGACGACGACATCAAGAATTTCCGCAAGAAGCTGGCGCGAAGCAGGCCCTACGAGGCAGTGCCCCTGCGTTTCCGCCTCACCGAGAAAGAGCGCGCGCTGCTCGCCGTGAACCAGCACCGCCTGCCAGGCGTGGTCGTGGACGCGCAGCTTTTGCGCCATTATCCGCATGGCGAGCTGTTCTCGCATGCGGTGGGTTATGTCGGGCGCATCAATGAACGCGAGGCGCAGGAGCTGGATGAAACCAATTACCGCGGCACCTTTCATGTCGGCAAGGTGGGTGTAGAGAAGTACTACGAGGATACACTGCACGGCACCGTGGGCTACCAGAACGTGGAGTCCAACGCGCATGGTCGCGTGCTGCGCGTGCTGGAGCGGTTCGCGCCGGAGCCCGGCAGCGATCTTGTCCTGCATCTGGATTACTATCTGCAGAAAGCGGCCCCCGAGGCGTTGGGCGACCAGCGCGGCGCGGTGGTGGCGATAGACCCTCAAACCGGCGGTGTGCTGGCGTTGGTCTCCACGCCGGGTTTTGATACCAACCTGTTTGTGAACGGCATCAGTACGCGGGATTATGCTGCGCTGCGGGATTCGCCCGATGTCCCCCTGTTCAACCGCGCCGTGCAGGGCTCCTACCCCCCCGGTTCAACGGTGAAGCCCTTCATGGGGATGGCGGGTCTGGAATCTGGCCTGGTCACGCCGGAAACCACGGTTGCCGACCCGGGCTGGTACAAGCTGCCCGGTGATTCGCGTCTGTACCGCGACTGGATCCTGCGGATCCGGGGTACCGGCCACGCGCCCCAGGTGGACCTGAAGATGGCCATCGCGGAATCCTGCGACGTCTATTTCTATGATCTCGCTCGGCGCCTGACGATTGATCGCATGCATGACTATCTCGCACCCTTCGGTTTCGGCAAGCGCACCGGCGTGGATACGACCAACGAGCGCACCGGTGTGCTGCCATCGACCGCCTGGAAGCGCAGCGCCATGGCGCAGGTGTGGTACCCGGGAGAAACCATCAGTGCGGGTATCGGACAGGGTTACTGGCTGTCCACGCCCATGCAACTCGCTGTCGCCACCGGTGTGATGGCGAGTCGCGGCGAGCGGCACACGCCGCGCTTGCTCAAGGCGATCAATGGCGAGCCGGTACAGGCGCCGGCGCTGCCTCCGGTGCAGGCGCCCGCGGCCTACTGGGACGCCGTGTTCGACGGGATGCGTGAGGTGGTGCACGGGCAGCGCGGCACGGCTGATTACCTGTCCGACGGCATCCGCTATGAAATGGCGGGAAAAACAGGCACGGCACAGGTGATCGGGATAGCGCAGAATGCCGTTTACAAGGAAGAAGAGGTTGCCGAGCGGCATCGCCACCACGGCCTGTTCATTGCATTCGCGCCGATAGAGGCACCTACTATCGCGGTGGCAATTATCGTCGAGAACGGTGGCGGCAGCTCCGCGGCGACCCCGATCGCCCGCGCCGTTATCGACACCTGGCTACTCGGGGAGGCCGGGTAATGGTCGCCGCGCGTGGGTGACTACGTTCGACAGATGCCCCATCAGGGCTCCGGCAGCATGGCGAAGGCACCCGGTCGTGCCACCCGCCTGCACATCGACGTGCCGCTATTGCTCCTGTTGCTGGCGCTCACAGCCTTCGGGCTGTTCGTGCTCTACAGCGCTTCGGGACAAAGCATGGGCGCTGTGATTCGACAGGGGCGCTACTTCGCACTTGCCTATCTCATTATGTTTCTGGGTGCGCAGGTGAGCCTGCAGCGTTTTGCGCGCTGGGCTCCATGGCTCTACGTGTTGGGCGTGTCGTTGCTGCTGGGCGTGATGTTCTTCGGGGTGGGCGCCAAAGGCGCCCAGCGCTGGCTGGAGATGGGCGGATTTCGTTTTCAGCCCTCGGAGGTGATGAAGCTGGCGGTGCCGCTGGCGCTGGCCTGGTATCTGTCGGACAGAATTCTTCCTCCGAGACTGCTGTACGTGTTGGGCGCGCTCGCCCTGCTCGGCCTTCCTGCTGGCCTGATTCTATTGCAGCCGGACCTGGGTACCGCGCTGCTGATCGCCGCGAGTGGCCTGTTCGTGCTTTACATGGCGGGCATTGGTTGGCGCTACATATTCGGCGCACTGTTACTGGCCATCGCGTCGGCCTGGCCGGCGTGGGTGTTCGTGCTCAAGGAATACCAGAAACAGCGAATACTCACGCTGTTGAATCCCGAGAGCGACAAGCTCGGCGCGGGCTGGAATATTATCCAGTCGAAGACGGCCATCGGCTCCGGTGGTTGGGAGGGCAAAGGCTGGATGCATGGTACCCAGTCGCAGCTCGATTTCCTGCCGGAGAGCCACACCGATTTCATTATTGCGGTACTCGCGGAAGAGTTTGGCCTCAAGGGGGTGCTGCTTCTGTTGGGTATTTACCTGCTGATCCTGCTGCGCGGATTCTGGATAGGTGTGCGCGCGCAAACCAGTTTCGGTCGTATGATGGCAGGAAGCCTCACCCTGACGTTTTTCGTGTACATCTTTGTTAATATGGGGATGGTTGCAGGCCTGCTGCCGGTAGTGGGTGTACCGCTGCCCCTGGTGAGTGCGGGTGGCACCTCGGTGGTGACGCTCATGGCGGGCTTCGGAATTCTCATGGCAATCAGTACTGAACCGCGTCTGGTCTCGCGATGAACGTCGTCGCAGCCAGCGTGTCTATCCAGGTGTGTGGGCAACAGAGCAATCCTATATGCGGCAATCCCTGAAGTGTCTTCTGGTTTTTACTTTCCTCTGGCCGACGCTCTCCTGTGCGGCGGACAACTATGGCGACAACCCGGCTGCACTGGCGTTGGTGGACGAGCTCGTCGCGGAGGAAGGCTTTGATCGCGCACAGTTGCTGAGCGTGTTTGCCGAGGCGGAACGCAAGGACAGTATCCTCGAGGCCATTTCGCGTCCCGCGGAGAAGACCAAGGCCTGGCATGAGTATCGCGCGATCTTTCTCACCGAGCAGCGTGAGGCGGAAGGCGTGGAGTTCTTTTTGAAGCACAGGAAGACACTTGAGCGTGCCGAGCGTGAGCTCGGTGTGCCGGCTGAAATGATCGTGGCGATCATCGGGGTGGAGACCTACTACGGCCGTATCAGCGGCAAGTTTCGCGTGCTGGATGCCCTGTCCACCCTGGCGTTTGACTATCCGCGCCGTTCACCTTTTTTCACCAGTGAGTTGAAGAATTATCTCTTGCTCACCCGTGACCAGGGTTTCGACCCCACATCGCTGATGGGTTCGTACGCAGGCGCCATGGGGTACGGCCAGTTCATGCCCAGCAGTTATCGCGAATACGCCATTGATTTTGATGACGACGGCGTGATCGACATCTGGAACAACCCGGTGGACGCCATCGGCAGCGTGGCGAACTATTTTCGCGAGCACGGGTGGCGAGAGGGGGGCAGTCGTGTACGCGGCCGACGCCGGCCCTGGTGTTCCCGAGGAAGTTTTTGTGAGCGGCCGCAGTGGGCTGAAACCCGAGAGCACCGTGGCACAGTTTGCCGCCAGGGGGATTGTCGCGCGCGAGAAGCTCGACCCCGACGCCCTGGCAACGGCCATGAAATTCGAGTTGGAAGACGGCTATGAATACTGGCTGGGGCTGCACAACTTCTACGTCATTACCCGGTACAACCACAGCGCGATGTATGCCATGAGCGTGTATCAACTGAGCCGGCGCCTCGCTGAGAGGCTGGCCGGATGAAACGCGCGGGCAGGATGCAACACCGCGTCGGCGCGCTCGCGCTGGCCGCACTGATGGGCCTTGCCGCCTGTTCAACATTGCCCCCCGAGCCGGCTCCGGAGCCCGGGACCACGGGCAAACCCACCTCACGTTATGCGCATAGCCGAGATTTTGCGCCACTGAAGACGATCAGCGCGAGTGAAGTGCGTGACGCGATCCCGCGACCTGACCCGATTTTGTCTGTGGGGAACATGAGCCCCTACAGCGTCAACGGCGTCACCTACACGGTATTGCCGAACCACAGCGGTTACCGGGAGCGCGGCATCGCTTCGTGGTACGGCGCGAAGTTTGACGGGCATGCCACATCCAACGGCGAGATCTATGATCTCTACCAGGCCTCGGCGGCGCATAAAACGCTGCCGATTCCCAGCTATGCCACAGTGACCAACCTGGACAACGGCCGCACGGTGGTGGTGCGCATTAATGACCGTGGGCCGTTCCACCCTGATCGGCTGATCGATTTGTCCTATGCCGCCGCGGTGAAGCTGGGGTTTGCCGATACGGGCACCGCGAATGTGGAGGTCGAGGTGATCGACATTGCCGGTGTGGATGATCGGCGCGACACCCTTGATGGACACTACCGCTTCTTGCAGATGGGTGCCTTCGGTTCCGAAGCCACCGCACTGCGCTTGCAGGACGAATTGCAGCCGCTGCTGCCGGCGCCGGTGGTGGTGAGTCAGGTGGAAACCGGCGGCGGGTTGCTGTTTCGCGTGCGTGTGGGCCCGGTGGACGATCCCTCACACCTGCAACACATGCAGCGCCTGCTGAGAAACAGTGGCTATGAGGCAGGGCAGCCGCTGCCATAGCGCAGCAGCCTGAGCGCCGTGTGGCGCGGCTGGGCGCCGGGCCGCACCTCGCCGGCCGCACCTCGCCGGCCGCACCTCGCCGGCCACACCCCTCTACAGCCCGGTCGCGCCGGGCATTTCTTCGCTGCGCCCGCGCTTGCGGTACCATTCCCCGCGAACTCTCACCCCACGGTTTCCCACCGCCATGACCCGATTCGGTTTCAGTCTTCTGTTTGCGCTTTGTGCGTTTTCCGCTCCCGCCGCCGCCGTGGCGCCCGCCCCACCCCAGGTGGCCGCCGAGGCCTGGCTGCTGATCGATGCGCAAAGCGACACGGTGCTTGCGGAGCACAATGCCGATATGCCCCTGCCACCCGCCAGCCTCTCCAAGATGATGACCAGTTATATCCTGGCGCGCGAGATTCACGCGGGCCGGGTGTCGGAGGACGACATGGTGTCCATCAGCGAGAACGCCTGGTCTCAGAACCCCATATTCAACGGCTCGTCACTGATGTGGATCGAACCGGGCAAGGACGTATCGGTCGCCGACCTGCAGCGCGGTATTATCATTTCTTCCGGCAACGATGCGACAGTGGCGATCGCCGAGCATATCGCCGGCAGCGAGGCGGTGTTCGCGGAGATGATGAACGCAGCTGCTGAAAAACTCGGCATGGTTGATACTTATTACGTGAACTCGCACGGCCTGCCGCACCCTGATCAGGTCACCACAGCGCGGGATCTGGCCATTCTGGCGAAGGCCATGATTTACGAACACCCCGAACAGTATGCGATCTACAAGGAAACTGAGTTCACTTACAACAATATCCGGCAGTTCAACCGCAATACTCTGATGTCTGAGGATCCGTCCGTAGACGGGCTGAAAACAGGCCACACGGAGGAAGCGGGTTACGGGCTGGTCGCGTCCGCCGAGCGGCGCGGCATGCGCCTCATTTCCGTGGTGATGGGCACTGAGAGCAAGCGGGCGCGCAAGAACGAAACCCGCAGCCTGTTGAACTACGGGTTCCGTTTCTTTGAAACGAGCACTGTGTTCGAGGCGATGACCGAACTGGAAAGCGCCCGCGTGTGGAAAGGCAAGGTCGACCAACTGCCGGTGGGTGTTATCGACGCCACCGTACTGACCCTGCCACGCGGCAAAGGCAAGCATCTGGTCACCAGCGTTGAACTCACCGAGCCGCTGGTCGCGCCGTTGGCCCTGGGTGACGAGGTGGGTTCGGTCACCCTGACGCTGGATGGCGAAACCGTCTTTCATGGCCCCTTGCAGGCGCTTGCCGACGTGGCCCAGGGCGGGTTCTTCCAGCGCCTGTGGGATACGCTGATGATGTGGATAGCCAGCCTGTTTCGTGCCTAGCGGCGTACCGGAGTTGGGCAGCGGGAGCAGCGCACAGTGACGGAGCCGGAACCCCCCAGAATCGAGTTTCCCTGTGACTACCCGGTGAAAGTGCTGGGCCGGTCGAGCGCGGAGTTCCGCGGGATCATACTGGCGGTGTTTGAGCAGCATGCGCCCGGCTTCGACGCGGCCAGAGTGTCCATCCGCGACAGCCGCAAGGGCACCTTCACCGCGTTGACCGTGACCATCACCGCCACAGGCCCCGAGCAACTGCAGGCCTTGCATGCTGACCTCATGGCCACCGGCCACGTACAGATGGTGCTTTGATGCCCGTGGAGACGCCGTTGTTACAACGGCTGGGGTGTGTGCCATACCTGCCGACGCTGGAACAGATGCGCGCCTTTACCGATGCGCGCAGCGATTCCACGCCCGATGAACTCTGGTTGCTGCAGCATCCCCCCGTGTTCACCCAGGGTCAGGCCGGTCGCGCTGAGCATGTGCTGGCGCCGGGGGACATTCCTGTCGTGCAGGTAGACCGCGGCGGCCAGGTGACCTATCACGGTCCGGGACAGTGGGTCGTTTACCTGATGATTGACCTGCGGCGTCGACAGCTCGGGGTGCGCGATCTGGTGAGTGCGATTGAGCGCGGTTGCGTGCGACTGCTGTCAGAATACGCCATCGAAGCCGCGCCCGATCCCGCGGCGCCCGGCGTTTATGTGGCGGGTGAGAAGATCGCCTCCCTGGGCCTCCGGGTGCGACGCGGCTGCAGTTACCACGGCGTGGCGCTGAACGTGGAGATGGATCTCGAGCCGTTTTCGCGCATCAACCCGTGCGGCTTTGCCGGCTTGAAGGTCACCTCGATGGCGCGCCTGCTGGGCTCGGGCGAGCTGGATGTGAATGACGTTGGCGAACGCCTGCTCGCGGCACTGGTGCGGGAAATCACGGTGTCCTAGCGTTTTACCGGGCGCTTCTGGAGTTTGCGTTGCAGGGTGCGGCGATGCATGCCGAGCGCGCGTGCGGTTGCCGAGATATTGTGCTCGTGGTCCTGCAGCACGCGCTGGATGTGTTCCCACTCCAGGCGTTCCACCGAGATCGGGTCTTTCGGCACTTCAACCCGTGAGGCCGCTTGCTCGTTGTCAAATGCCTGCAGGATTTCATCCACGCTGGCCGGCTTGCACAGGTAGTTGCACGCACCGGCCTGCGTGGCCGCTACGGCAGTGGCAATACTGGAGTAGCCCGTGAGAACCAGAAGCTTCGCTTGTGGGGCGAGCGCAATCAGTTGGGGCAACACAACCAGCCCCGATGTGCCGGGCATGTTCAAATCCAGCAGAATATGGCTGGGCGCGAACCCCCCGCATGCGGTCAGGGCGTCCTCGGCGCTGCCGCAGCAGTGCGTGACAAAGCCCCGCCGCTGGAAGCTGCGCGCCATCACCGAGGTGAAGATGTCGTCGTCATCTACCAGCAGAATTCTGTTCGCATCGTCAGGCATGGTCTTGGTTTACTGTGGTTTCGGCGCGCGGCAGGCTGAGCGTGGCGATCGCGCCTCCGTCTTTGTGATTGCGCAGGGCTACCCGTCCGCCGGCACGCTCCACCGCGGCCTGGCTCAGCATCAGGCCAATGCCCAGGCCATTGCGGTCCGCATGGATAATGGGCCGACCAATGCGCTCTATCATTTCCGGTGCGATCCCCGGCCCGTGATCACGAATATGAATAGCCACCTCGGTCTGATTCCATTCAACCTGCATCGAGATGTCCGCCGAGCCGGTATCGGCGGCGTTATTCAGCAGGTTCTCCAGCGCCTGGCCCAGGGTCGGGTCCACGCTGATCTGCGGGCTGTTGTCCGCGCACTGAAAGCGATAAACGGTGCCCGGCCTGCGCACCGCCCAGCGCTCCAGCGTCTGGCGTGCGAAATCCTCGACCGTCAGCAGCGTGTTCTGCTGCGTGCCCTGCAGCTCGGCAGTGCGGCTCAATTCGGCAAGGGTGTTCTTGCACTGCGCGATCTGGCTCTTCATAAGCTCGCAATCTTCGCGGGTTGCGGCATCCAGCCTGTCTGAGGCCAGCATCTCGTCAGCCAGCACTGTCATGGTGGCTAGCGGTGTGCCCAATTCGTGCGCCGTGCCGGCGGCGAGGCTGGCCACCGCCATCACCTGGTCATTGCGCAGGCGATCTTCCCGCTGGGCAACGGCCTGTTCCTCCTGCCGTCGCAATATGGCCGCCATGCGCACGACGAAGTAGGTGATCAGGCCCACGCTGAAGAGAAAATTGAACCACATGCCGAGCACGTGCACGCTGGCGCTGGCGCTGTCGCCGTGGCCCATGGCCGAGTGCGGCGTGAACAACGGAAACGGCTGGTATACCGTGAGCAGCAGGCTGTAGGCGAGCACGCAGGCTGCCGCCACCAGCCAGGTGTAGCGCCATGGTAGAACCGCTGCGGCGATGACCACGGGGACGATGTAGTAGGAAATGAACGGATTGTTGGCGCCGCCAGTGAAGTACATCAGGGCGGTCCAGCCGAGCACGTCGATCAGCAGTTGTCCCAGAAACTCGTGGTCTGCCACCGGCCAGGGCCGTGTGGTGCGCCACAGGCTGGCCGCAGTCACCAGGGCGAGCAGGGCCAGACTGATGGTCACGCCAGCGAGGCTGCTGGTGGTGCGGCTGGAGAAAACCACATACGCGAGCACAGCGGTTTGCCCCAGCAGGGCGATTCCGCGAATCAGCAGCAGGTTGCGCAGGTTATCAACCGATGGGCTGAGTGCGCCTGGCACTTTGAGAGGCGTGCGGTCCATCGGCGTATTATAGGGCCGGGGCAGCGCTCGCGGCAGCGTCAATTCGCCGCAGCGGTGCGTCACATGCAGCACGCCGTGATCCTTAAACGCAGAGAGGGGCCTGTGTTAAGCTACCGCGCCCTCGCGCCGGGCCGGGGCAACGGGGCAAGAGAACATACAGCTTTGAGGATTCATCGTCAGTGACAGACCGCAGTGTAGCCAGCGAGATTGGCCGGCGCAGAACCTTCGCCATTATCTCCCACCCCGACGCGGGGAAAACCACGATCACCGAGAAGCTGTTGTTGCTGGGCAGTGCGATCGCCGTCGCGGGTTCGGTAAAAGGCAAGAAGGGCCCGCACGCGACTTCCGACTGGATGAGCATGGAGCAGGAGCGCGGTATCTCCGTCACCTCCTCGGTGATGCAGTTTCCCTACCACGAGCGCATCGTGAACCTGCTGGACACGCCCGGGCACGAGGATTTCTCCGAAGACACCTACCGCACCCTGACCGCCGTGGATGCCGCGCTGATGGTGATCGATGGCGCCAAGGGTGTGGAGGACCGCACTATCAAGCTGATGAACGTGTGTCGCCTGCGCGATACCCCGATTTTCAGCTTCGTGAACAAGATGGACCGCGATATTCGCGATCCGATCGAACTGCTGGATGAGATCGAGGAGGTCCTGCAGATCGCCGGCGCGCCCATCAACTGGCCTATAGGCATGGGCAAGGAATTCAAGGGCGTTTACAACCTGTACTCGGATACCCTGCATATCTATACCCCCGGCCAGGGCAGCGTGCTGCCGGACGATGTGCGTATTGAAGGACTGGATACCGACGAGGCGCGAGCACTGCTCGGCGCTGAATACGCGGAGTTTTGCGATCAGATCGAGCTGGTTCGCGGCGCCAGCCACGCGTTTGATTCTGATGCGTTTCTCGCGGGCAAATTGAGTCCGGTGTTTTTTGGCACGGCGCTGGGCAACTTCGGTGTGCGTGAAATGCTCGACGACTTCGTGCGCTGGGCGCCGCCACCACAGGATCGCGCAACGGTGGAGCGCCTCGTCGATGCCAGAGAAAGCGCCTTCAGCGGTTTCGTGTTCAAGATCCAGGCCAACATGGATCCGCGACACCGTGACCGCATCGCCTTCCTGCGCGTTTGCTCTGGCCGCTACACCAAGGGTATGAAAATGCGGCATGTGCGTATCGGCAAGGACGTGAAGATTGCCGATGCGGTGAGCTTCAAGGCGGGTGACCGCGCGCTGGTGGAAGAGGCGGTGTCAGGCGATATCATCGGCCTGCACAACCACGGCACGATCCAGATAGGGGACACCTTCACCGAGGGTGAAGAGCTGCAGTTCACCGGGATCCCGCATTTCGCGCCCGAGTTGTTCCGCCGCATACGATTGACGGACCCCATGAAATCCAAGCAGCTGCAGCGCGGCCTGCAGCAGCTCTCTGAGGAGGGCTCGACGCAGGTGTTTGCGCCGCTCGATTCCACCGATCTCATTGTGGGTGCAGTGGGCCAGCTGCAGTTTGACGTGGTGGCGTACCGGCTCAAGGATGAGTACAAGGTGGAGGCGCGGTACGAGCCGGTCAGCGTGTACACCGCGCGCTGGGTATACTCAGAGGATGCGCGCAAGCTGGAGGAGTTCCGCCGCAAGGCCTCGGAGCACCTGTCCATGGACGGCGGCGGCTACCTGACCTATCTGGCGCCCACCCGGGTGAATCTGTCGCTGATGCAGGAGCGCTGGCCGGACATAGAATTTCGCGCCACGCGAGAGCACTGACGGCGGGCGGGAGCCAGCCAGATAGGCGGAGCCTGCGCCGCTATCAGTTCAGGAGTTCGCGGATGTCCTTTTCGATCGCCGACGGCTTGTCTTTCGGTGCGTAGCGACGGATCACGTTGCCCTGGGCGTCTACCAGGAACTTGGTGAAGTTCCACTTGATGCTCTGCGTGCCCAGCGCGCCCGGCGCGGCCGCCTTGAGGTGTTGGAAGAGCGGGTCTGCCGCGTCTCCATTGACATCGATTTTTCCGAACATGGGAAAGCTCACGCCATAATTCAACTGGCAGAACTCCATGATTTCATCGTTGCTGCCCGGGTCCTGCTTGCCGAACTGGTTGCAGGGGAAACCCAGAATCTCTAGCCCTTTGTCCTTGTATTTTTCATATAGCTCTTCCAGGCCCTTGAACTGTGGGGTAAAGCCACACTTGGAGGCGGTGTTGACCACCAGCAGAACCTTGCCCTTGAAGTCCGACAGCGGCTTCTCGGTGCCGGAGGGGGTTTGACAGGTGAAATCGTAAACCGACGTTGCCATGTTTGCTCCTTTGCAGGCTGGCCTGCTGATGCCTTAGCGGTGACCTGAAGTACGCAGGAGCGCTGTCACAGGATCAGGCGGGTTGCGCCTGGTGCAGCTGAACCTGCTCGATCAACATCTGCAGGCGCTTGCGCTGCATCTTCAGGCCGTATTCAAGCGTTTTCAGCCGGGTGCGCAGGGCCGCGTGATCCCATCTGTTTTGCAGGTGCTGGCGGCGCTCTTCCAGGGCGTCGCCCAGTTGTTCTTTCTTGCGCTCGTAGCGCTCCGCCTGCAGCGCTGTCCACTGGTTCACCGATTCAGTGAACAGCTGGTATTCCCTTTCCAGCATGCTGCGCAGGGTTTCGCTGTCGCGGCCGGTATCCAGTTCCCTGCGCGCGCGCTGGAACTGCGTATCGAGAATGGCGCGCTGAATCTTGAAATCCGGCACACGGCTCAGGTTGCTCGCCAGGCCCAGGTAGGCGCACAGCGTGATCATCCACTTCGTGGGATCCCACTGCCACCAGCGAATACCGTTGCGATAGTCGGTTTGAAAGATGTGGTGATAATTGTGATAGCCCTCGCCGTAGGTCAGGAATGCGAGCAGGCCGTTATCGCGGGCGCTGTTCGACTCGGTGTAGGGGCGGCTGCCCCAGAAATGCGCGAGCGAATTGATAAAAAAGGTGACGTGATGGTTCACCACGAGGCGCAGCAGGCCGACCAGCAGCACGGTGCCGATGATGTCGCCGTGCCAGAGACCCAGCAGCACGGGCAGCCCCAGATTCATGAAGGTGGTAAGGGGTACGTAATGCCGGTGTTGCCACATCACGATCGGGTCGCGCTGAAGGTCCCGCGCGTTGTCGAAATCCGGGCCGTCCGGCTCATATTCGCGCAGCATCCAGCCCATGTGGCTGAACCACAGGCCGCGGCTGGCGGAATACGGGTCCTTGTCGACGTCGTCGACGTGGCGGTGGTGTCGCCGGTGATCCGAGGCCCAGATGAGAATGCTGTTCTGCAGCGCGCCCGCGCCCCACAGGGCGAAGAACCAACGCAGGGCCGGCCGCGCCTCGTAAGACTTGTGCGCCCAGAGGCGGTGATAGCCGCCGGTAATGGACATACCGTTCAGATACAGAAACGCCAGCGCCCACAGCCACTGGAAGCTGTCGTAGCCGTGGTGGATTCCCCAGAATGGAACGAGCACAAGGGCTGCCAGGGGAAAGCCGACAAAGATCACCACGTTGGTGATATTCAGGGGCGGTTTGGTCATGCGGGTACCGTTTGGGAGTCGAGTTACCGTTGAGTAGTGCCCAATAGTATCGTTTTTGCGTTGAGAAGTCCCAGCAGGATTGCCGTTTTGGTAGTCAGAGTTTTTCCAGGTATGACTGGTATTCAAGCAGGCTGATGCGGCGCCGGAACTCCTCCAACTCCTGCTGCTTGGTCAGGGTGAAGATTCGCTGCAGCTCCGAACCCAGGCTGTTGCGGATGAAGTCAGAATCGCTGAACAGCCTGACGGCGTCGGGCATATACACGGGCAGAGTCGCAGCCTCCTGGGCGTAGCCGTCGCCGGATATGGGGTCCCCCGGGGAGATATTCTGTTCGATGCCGTCCATCATTGCGGCCAGCAACACGGCGAACACCAGGTAGGGATTGGCATCCGAGCCCGCTACGCGGTGCTCCAGGCGGCGGGCGGCGTGACTGCCGGCCGGAACGCGCACGGCGACGGTGCGGTTTTCGTAACCCCAGCTGGGATAGGTGGGAGCGTGCGCGCCGGGCTGGAAGCGGCGATAGCCGTTGTAGCTGGGCGCGAACACGGCCATGGAGTCGGCCATGTTCAGGAGGCAGCCGCCGATCGCGTTGTGCAGCAGGGGAGAGCCCTTTTCGGTGCCGTCATCGAACACATTGCTGCCGTTTTCGTCCAGCAGGCTGCAGTGCACATGCATGCCGTTGCCGGATTCCTGCTCGAAGGGCTTGGGCATGAAACTCGCAATCAGGCCGTGTTTGTTCGCGACCCCCTTGATCAGCCGCTTCATCATCATGATCTGCTTGGCGGCCAGAACGGGGTTGTCGACGTGCGCCATGTTGATCTCGTACTGCGATGGGGCGGATTCCTTCACCACGCCGTCGAAGGGCAGATCCTGTATTTCGCAGGCGATGCGCAGGTCTTCCATCATGTCCTGATGGTGATTGAGTACGTCGAGACCGTAGGTGTTGCCGCCGACCGGGCTGCTGCCGGCAGGCGATGGGCAGGTGTGCTGTGGCACGCTGTCGTCCCAGTGCACCAGGCTGAATTCGAGTTCGGCTGCCACTACCGGCCGCCAGCCGGCTTCCTGGTAGCGACCGAGGACCTTCTTGAGGACGTGGCGCGGGTCGCCGAGATAAGGGCTGCCATCACCGTCGAACATCGACAGCATCACCTGGCCGTGCTGGCCGCCGGCGGTCCAGGGTGCCGGGAGCAACGAACCTTCTACCGGCCGGCAGATGCCATCGGCATCGCCGGAGGCGAACACCAGTTCCTCCACGTCGCGCCCCCAGATATCAAGACTGAGGGCCGTTTTGGGAAGTTTTAGCTCGCCGTCGAAGATCGTTGCCAGTTTGTGTCGGGGTACCCACTTGCCGCGCATGACGCCGTTACAGTCAGGGAGCAGGGCCTCTATGGTGGTTATTTCCGGGTGAGCCCGCAGGAACCAATCGGCTTCAAGCGCCATGCATCCACCGTGCCGTGGTCGGTAATGGCGCACTATCCATTTCCACTACCTCAAGCTCAATGCCCTACTTGGGGCAAGCAGTTTTCGCGATGGCGGGAAACGGGTGTCGCGCGGCTTCAGCGCGGCGACATATAGATACTGAGAGGGTCTTCGCCAGCCGCTTCCCCAAGGCAGGACATAGCGTTCAGGAAGAGAGAAAACAGATCCGTCTGGGAGCTGACATCCAGCTTGCGGTAGATGCTCTTGCGATGGCGGCGCACGGTTTCCACGGCGATATCGAGCCGCTCGGCGGAGATATCGGTGCCGTAGCCTCGCAGCATCAGTTCCAGCACGTCCTTTTCCCGCGGCGACAGCATGGACGCGCCGAAGGTGCGGAACGCGAGGTCGATCTGGTGGTCGATGCCGGGCTGGATGAGGTTGGTTGCGGCGAAATCCTGATGTTCACTGTGGCTCTTGATCAGCTCCGACACCGGCTCCGCGAGCAGGTAGAGCGTTTCATATTCCTGATCGCTGAAGGGGCCGTGCTCGGGCAGGCGCATCATGCTCAGGTTGATGACATTGCCCGCCTGAAGCTTGGCGAGGTAGACCGCCTCGTCGGCGGTGCCGGTATCGCCGTAATAGCTCTGGTAGTAGTCCGACTCCTTGATCTTGCCCAGGGTGACGCGAGACAGCCAGTACACCTTGGAGCGCGGCTGGTTCATGGATGCCTGGTAGAACGGATCTTCCCGGTAGGGGCCATCGAGGTACTGGTCTACCTGGGCAGCCACCGCATGCGGTGGAATCTCGTGATACAGCACGCGAGGCGGCAGGTCTTTGTGATAAAGCCAGACCTGCGGGTAATCGATCCTTACCTGGCCATTCACGGCGGCAATCAGTGTGGGGAAAAACGCATCGCTGCCCAGAGCGGCGATCGCCTTGGAGAGATCCTTGTTCCACTTGCTCAGCTGGTTGGTGGGTGTCATTCAGTGAGGAACTGTTCTTATAGTCAAGGGCGACCTACATAGTGCGTAGCCGATTGCGTGTTGTCAAACCGCGTGGGTGTTATTTTTCTTCCGGTAACCGCCTTGCCGCCGCGCGGGAGTTGGAGGCGGTCCCGCCAGGCGCCCTGCGGTGAGCGGTAAGCGGTCGACCCGGCGCGCCAGCGCGTGGACCGGCCGCTTGAAGGGGGTTTTGCGCTGTGCTTAACTGCGGTCGAAATCGGAGGTTGCGCGTGTCCAGATCAGCGGTGAATTCGGCGCTGTATAACGAATCGGTGCCCATGGAGTTTACGCGGGCGTTGCTGGCGCAGGCGCGCGCGCACAACAGGGACGTTGCGGCCATCCTGCGCGCGGCGCGGTTTCCCTTCGATCCCCTGCGCCAGGATGCGCAGACCGCATTTGTTTCGCGTGAGCAGTATTCTCGCCTGTGCCTGGAACTCATTCGCGAGTTGGGCGACGAATCGGGCGGCATCATGCCCGACGTGCAGACGCCGCTGGGCACTACCCGCCTGATCGCCCTCAGCATGATCAACAGCGCCACGCTGGCGGCCGCCATCCGGCGCAGCATCGAGTTCAACAGTGTCTGCAGGGTGCGCCAGGGCGCCCGGGTGGTGAATGAGCTGAAGCTGGATAAAACCGGCAAGGAAGCCACGCTCACCTATTTATTGAGTGACGATGATCATGAGGTACAGCACAGCGTACTGTGCAATCTCGCCATATGGATGCGCTTCGCAGGCTGGCTTATCGGCCAGCATATCGACATTATCAGCGCGGCCTGCGCCGGGCCGCGACCCGAGTTCATGGCGGGTATACGACACTTCTTCCCCTGCCCGGTGGAGTACGAGCAGCCGCTCAACGCGGTGACGTTCAGCGCGCGGCATCTCGACGCCGAACTGGTGCGCGATGAAAATGACCTCATGGAGTTCCTGAAGCTCGCGCCCTATTACCTGGTGATAGAGCCTCAGGCCAGCGTTATGAGCATCACCCACCAGATCAGCGAGATTCTGGGCAATGACTTCCGCGAGGAAATGCCGAGCTTCGAGGAGCTCACGGGCCTTCTCAACATGTCGGCCCGTACGCTGCGGCGGCGTCTGGAAAAGGAGGGCACGTCCTACCAGCGCATCAAGGACAACGCACGCCGCGATGCGGCCATTTCCATGCTCAGTCGAGAGGGCCTTACCGTGAGTGAGGTGGCGGAACTGGTGGGTTTTTCCGATCCAAGCGCGTTTCACCGCAGCTTCAAGAAATGGACCGGGCAGTCGCCAGGGTCCTATCGTTAAAGGTCGCGCGAATCACGCACGGAAGAAAAAATCATCATTCCGGTGAAACGGCCCTCAGCCGCAGCGAGCCAGCAGGAAGCTGACGATTTCCGCGCGCGGGATGAGCTGTGAATCCTCATCGCGGCGGCCCTTGTATTCGATCACATCGTCTTCGAGGGCGCGATCGCCGATCACGATGCGGTGCGGGATGCCCATGAGTTCCATATCGGCAAATTTGACGCCGGGGCGTTCATTGCGATCATCCAGGAGTACGTCCACCCCGGCGGCCACGAGTTCACCGTAAAGGGCCTCGGCGCATTCGGCGACCGCCGGCGATTTCTGCATGTTGAGCGGCACGATGGCCAGTTGAAAGGGGGCCATGGCGGCGGGCCAGATGATGCCGCGATCGTCGTGATGCTGTTCGATGGCGGCGGCTACGACCCGGCTCACGCCGAGGCCGTAGCAGCCCATGGTGACCGTCACGTTTTTGCCGTGCTCATCCAGCACCTTTGCACCCATGGCCTCGCTGTATTTGTCGCCGAGTTGGAAGATATGGCCTACTTCGATGCCGCGCCTGATCAGCAGGGCGCCCTGGCCGTCCGGGCTCGGGTCGCCCTCTACCACATCGCGCAGGTCTGCGACTTCGACCCCCGGACAGTCCCGCTCCCAGTTGGCGCCGGTGAAATGCGCACCGTCTTCATTGGCGCCGCAGACGAATTGGGGCATGGCGGCAGCGCTGCGATCTACGATGGTTCTCAGCGTGAGGCCCACCGGGCCGAGGGAGCCGAAGCCGGCGCTAGTCGCCGCGCGCACGCGCGCCTCGTCGGCAAACTGCAACGGAGTGGCAATGCCCGGGAGCTTGGCCGCCTTGATCGCGTTCAGCTGGTGGTCACCGCGCACCACGAGGGCCACGAGCCCATCGTCGTCGGCACAGACAAGCAGGGTTTTTACGCACTCCCCGGCTGTGACGCCCAGGTAATCGGTGAGCGACTCGATGCTGCCAACGCCGGGCGTCGCGACTTTTTCCAGCGTGCCGCTGGCAGCGGGTGCACCGGCAGCGGGTGCCAGCGCCTCGGCCATCTCGATGTTGGCGGCATAATCGCTCGTGTCGCTGAAGGCGATCGCGTCTTCGCCCGAGCTCGCGAGCACGTGGAATTCGTGCGAGCGACTGCCGCCGATGCTGCCGGTGTCGGCAATCACCGGCCGAAAATCCAGGCTCAGGCGGTTAAAGATCGCGGTGTAGGCGGCGAACATGGCGTCGTAGGTATTCTGTAAGCAGTCCTGGGTGACGTGAAAGGAGTAGGCGTCTTTCATGATGAACTCGCGCGAGCGAATGATGCCGAAGCGAGGCCTGATTTCGTCGCGCACCTTGGTCTGTATCTGGTACAGGTTGAGGGGCAGTTGCTTGTAGCTCCTGATCTCATCCCTCACCAGCGCGGTAATGACTTCCTCGTGGGTGGGGCCGAGGCAGAAATCCCGTTCGTGACGATCCTGGATGCGCAGCAGTTCTGGGCCGTACTGCGCCCAGCGGCCGGATTCCTGCCATAGCTCCGCCGGCTGCATTACCGGCATGCTGACCTCCTGCGCACCGCAGCGATCCATCTCCTCGCGTACGATGGCTTCCACCTTGCGCATGACACGCAGACCCAGCGGCAACCAGGTATACAGGCCCGCGGCCAGTTTGCGGATGAGTCCCGCGCGCAGCATCAGCTGGTGGCTGATGATTTCTGCGTCGGCGGGAGTCTCTTTTTGAGTGGCGATAAGAAAATGGCTGCTGCGCATTCTGCTTCCGGTGATGCGTTAACGATGGGCGCCTAGTGTACGTCTGATCAACACCACCGTACAGGTTCTCGCCATCGAAGCCGGCGTGTCTGCAGCACGTTCATCGCTGGCGCTGACGCAACGGTCAGGAAGCGCTGGATACTGAAAAAATAGGGGTTTTTTTGGCACCGCAGGCACAAAACGCTTGTATTGCAGTGTTTTCTCGATTATATATTCGCTCGTGGCCTGGGTTGGCGCGTTTTCGTGAGGTTGGGAAGCGAGCAGGTCGGGTTACAGGCTAGCTCCATTCAATACTATTAGGGAAGGTTCATAATCTGATGGCAACCAGAAAAGCAGCACCCAAGAAGAAAGCAGCGGCCAAGAAATCGGCCAGAAAAGCGCCGGCTGGCAAAAAAGCCGCGAAGAAAGCCGCTCCCGCAAAAGCGGCGGGTCCGGCGATTAAAGAAAAGATGACCAAGAGCCAGATCATCGCCAGCATTGCAGACAGCACCGGCCTCAACAAGAAAGACGTCAACTCGGTGATGGACGAGTTCCACTCGCTGATCGAGCGCAGCATCAAGAAGCGTTCTATCGGTGAATTCACCATCCCGGGCATCATGAAAATCACCACTGTGAAGAAGCCTGCTCGCAAAGCGCGTAAGGGCATTAATCCTTTCACGGGTGAAGAAACCGTCTTCAAGGCCAAGCCTGCCAGCACTGCGGTGAAGGTTCGTCCTCTGAAGAAGCTGAAGGAATTCGCCGAGTCCTGATCGGCGTTGCCGGCCTGCCCGCCATTCCGGGCAGGCCTTCCTTCACTTGCGCGCCCGCTGCGGCTGGCGCAAGGGCTTTCTGCCCCTTGAGATTTCCTTCCCTTCGCTTGGCGACCCGGCTACCTTGCGTTAGAATTCGCGCCTCCCAATTTTCGCAGTTTCGCAGTACACATTGGTGGAGTTGATCCATGCCGATTTATGAATACCAGTGCCAGAGCTGTGGCGAGATGATCGAGGTTCTGCAGAAGCTCAGCGATCCCCCGCTGGTTGACTGCACCGCCTGCGGTAAGCCCGATCTGCGCAAGAAAGTCTCCGCGGCCGCATTTCGTCTGAAAGGCGGCGGTTGGTACGAAACCGATTTTAAAACCGGCGACAAGAAGAACCTGGCGGCCGCCCCGGAGAAAAAAGACGCCGGCTCGGCCGGTGGCAGCGACAAGCCGGGCGGGTCGGGCGAGGGTGCCAAGGCGCCCAAGGAAACCAAGAGCGACACCAAACAATCAGCCTGATCCGGGTTCGCCCCGGGCGCGGCAAACCAACGCGGATGGAACTGAAGTTATGCGCAGTCACTATTGCGGCGCCCTCGGCACGGCAAACATTGATGAAACCGTTACCCTGTGCGGCTGGGTTGACCGTCGTCGCGATCATGGCGGCGTTATTTTTCTGGATCTGCGCGACCGCGAGGGTATTGTGCAGGTGGTGTTCGATCCGGATACCGGTGAGCATTTCGAACGTGCCGACAAGGTGCGCAGCGAATACGTACTGAAGCTCACCGGCCGCGTGCGAGCCCGCTCGTCAGCCACCGTGAACCCGGGTATGGCGACGGGTGAGATCGAGGTGCTGGGCAAGGCCCTGGAAATACTCAACAGCGCCGCCACCCCGCCATTCCAGTTGGATGAATACACGCAGGTGGGCGAGGATGTGCGCCTGCAATACCGCTATATGGATCTCAGGCGCCAGGAGATGCAGTCGCGTCTCCAGCTGCGCTCCAGGATCACGTCGCAGGTGCGCGGTTTCCTCGACGCGGAGGGCTTCCTCGATATCGAAACGCCGATTCTCACCCGGGCCACGCCCGAGGGCGCGCGCGATTACCTGGTGCCCAGCCGCACGCATCCCGGGCAGTTCTTTGCGCTGCCGCAGTCGCCCCAGCTTTTCAAGCAACTGCTTATGGTGTCTGGGTTCGATCGTTACTACCAGGTAGCCAAGTGCTTCCGCGACGAAGACCTGCGCGCGGACCGCCAGCCCGAATTTACCCAGATCGACATCGAAACGGCCTTCCTCGACGAGGAAGATATCATGGCCATTGCCGAGCGCATGATACGTGAGCTGTTCCGCTCGGTGCTTGAGGTGGAACTGCCCGCCTTCCCGCGCATGCCCTACGCCGAAGCCATGGATCGCTACGGCTCCGACAAGCCTGACCTGCGCATCCCGATGGAACTGGTGAGCATCGATGACCTGATGCGGCAGGTGGATTTCAAGGTGTTTCGTGGCCCCGCGGAGGATCCTGCAGGCCGGGTGGCGGCGTTGAAAGTGCCGGGCGGAGCGTCAATCAGCCGCAAGGATATAGACGCCTACACGGAGTACGTGGGGATTTTCGGTGCCAAGGGGCTGGCATGGATCAAGGTCAATGATCTCGACGCCGGTGTTGCGGGCCTGCAGTCGCCGATTCTCAAGTTTATGCCCGACGATATCGTTGCCAGCATGATGCAGCGCCTGGACGTTGCCAACGGCGACATCGTCTTCTTCGGTGCGGACAAAACACAGGTGGTAAATGAAGCGCTTGGCGCACTGCGACTGCGGGTTGCGGCCGATACCGGGCTGGTTGCGCCGGGCTGGGCGCCGTTGTGGGTGGTGGATTTTCCGATGTTCGAACCTGCCGGGAGCGGTGGCTGGACACCCTTGCATCACCCCTTCACGGCCCCGTCCTGCAGCGCCGAGGAACTCGCCGAGAACCCCGGCGAGGCGCTCTCGCGGGCCTATGACATGGTGTTGAACGGTTGTGAACTGGGCGGCGGCAGCATTCGCATACACCAGCGCTCGATGCAGGAGGCGGTGTTCGGCCTGCTCGGTATCGGCGAAGACGAAGCACGTGAGAAATTCGGCTTCCTGTTGGACGCGCTGCAATACGGCGCCCCGCCGCACGGCGGCCTGGCATTTGGCCTCGATCGCCTGGTGATGCTGATGACCGGGGCAAGCTCGATCCGCGACGTGATCGCCTTCCCGAAAACCCAGAGTGCGGCCTGTCTGATGACGGATGCACCGGGCGATGTGTCCGCCGAGCAACTGCGCGAACTGAATCTGCGGCTGCGCCAGACCCGCGAGGCGGGCGCCGACGCACAAGAGGGAAACCACTAGGGGACGACTGCCATGGCCGGCCATAGTAAATGGGCCAATATCAAGCATCGCAAGGCTGCCCAGGATGCCAAGCGAGGCAAGATTTTCACCAAGTTGATCCGCGAGTTGGTCATTGCCGCGAAGCAGGGCGGTCCGGCCGTGGAGGATAACCCGCGGTTGCGAGCCGCGGTCGACAAGGCGCTGGGCGCGAATATGACCCGCGACACCATCGACCGGGCCATCGCCCGGGGGGCGGGTACCAACGACGCCGACAATATGGAGGAGATCACCTACGAAGGCTATGCGCCCGGCGGCATCGCGGTGCTGGTGGAGGTGATGACCGACAACCGCAATCGCACGGTGGCGGAAGTGCGACACGCATTCAGCAAGCGCGGCGGCAATCTGGGTACGGATGGGTCCGTCGCCTACCTGTTCACGCGCAAGGGGCAGCTCAGCTTTGCTCCCGGCGTGGATGAAGATGCGTTGATGGAGTCGGCGCTGGAAGCGGGCGCCGAAGACCTCACCGTACACGATGACGGCTCGGTAGATGTGATCACGCCCTGGGAGGATTTCGCCGCCGTGAAGGCGGGTCTCGAAGCGGCCGGATTCAGCAGCGAATCGGGCGAAGTGGCGATGATTGCCGCTACCAGCGTGCCGCTGGACCTGGAAGGCGCCGAGACGTTGATCGGCCTGGTAGACGCGCTTGAAGACCTGGACGACGTGCAAAACGTCTATACCAACGCCGATATACCCGATGAGGTGCTCGCCGCGCTCTGAGTTGAAGGGCGCACGCGCCTCGCGCTGTGTCCTCTCCCCGCCCGCCGGGCAAGTTCTTTACACACAGTTACTGACCGGCCCTGTAAATTTGTACATAATGCCAGACGGGGTCACCAGGCAGAAACGGCATGTC
The DNA here is from genome assembly GCA_041396005.1 of Halioglobus sp. Lineage (GTDB taxonomy): Bacteria > Pseudomonadota > Gammaproteobacteria > Pseudomonadales > Halieaceae > Marimicrobium. The sequence goes on along the minus strand of JAWKZK010000015.1, from coordinate 7,676 downwards.
GCTAATCCTCGGTATCGATCCCGGTTCACGTAAAACCGGCTTCGGTATCATCAGTCATGTAGGCGGGCGTAACGAATACGTCACCAGCGGGGTGATCCGTCTGCCGGACGGGCCATTGCCCGAGCGCCTGCGCATTATCTTCGAGAGCGTGAGTATGCTGGTGGAACAGCACAGTCCCCAGGAGCTTGCCGTGGAACAGGTATTCATGGCGCGCAGCGCCGGGTCGGCCCTGAAGCTTGGCCAGGCGCGCGGCGCGGCGATTGTCGCCTGCGTGGCGCAGAACATGCCGGTGGCCGAGTACAGCGCACGACAGATCAAGCTCTCGGTGGTGGGTACCGGCGCCGCGGATAAACTCCAGGTGCAACACATGGTACGGGTGCTGCTGGGATTGCCTGCCGCGCCAGCGGAAGACGCCGCGGATGCCCTGGCGGCCGCCCTGTGTCATGCGCATACCCGCCAGAGCCTGGTGCATATGGCCGGAGCCACGGCCACGCGCCGTCGGCGACTGCGATGATAGGCAGCATACGCGGCAAGCTCGTGGCCAAGCGTCCGCCGGATATCCTGGTGGAGGTGGGCGGTGTCGGTTACGAGCTTCAGGTGCCGCTGACCACGCTGTTTCAGCTGCCGGAGACCGGCTGCGACGTGGCGCTGGTAACGCATTTCGTGGTGCGCGAGGACGCGCAGTTGTTGTACGGTTTCATCCATGAGGATGACCGCAGCCTGTTTCGCCAGTTGATTCGCGTGAGCGGCGTGGGGCCGAAACTGGCGTTGACGATCTTGTCGGGCATGGATGCGGCGAGTTTCGCACGCTGCGTGCACGCCGATGATGTGGCCTCACTGGTGGCGCTGCCCGGGGTGGGCAAGAAAACCGCCGAGCGGCTGCTGGTTGAAATGCGCGACAAGCTGGAGGAGTGGCTGGGAGCGCCGGCGCAGGGCGGCGCGGGCATACCGTCGCCCGTGCGGTCGCGGGCCAGTGAGTTGGTGGCGGACGCAGAAGGCGCGCTGATCGCACTGGGTTACAAACCGCAGGAAGCCAGCCGCATGGTCGCCGCGGTCAATGACGACAGCGTGTCGAGCAGCGAGGAACTGATCAGGCGTGCGCTGAAATCCGTGGTGAAGAATTGAGGAGCTGCCGGTGATCGAGACAGACCGTTTACTGGCGCCACAGGCCGGGAGCCCGGCGGAAGACGTGATGGATCGCGCCATCCGCCCGCGCAGTCTCGCGGAGTATGTGGGCCAGCAGGCCGTGCGCGAACAGATGGAAATCTTTCTCGCCGCCGCCAGGGGGCGCGCCGAGCCGCTGGACCACACACTGATCTTCGGCCCGCCGGGGCTGGGCAAAACCACCCTGGCGAGCATCATCGCCAATGAAATGGGCGTGTCGCTGAAAACCACCTCGGGCCCGGTGTTGGAGAAAGCCGGTGATATCGCCGCCCTGATGACCAATCTTGAACCGGGCGACGTGCTGTTCATCGATGAGATCCACCGGCTAAGCCCGGTCGTGGAGGAGATACTTTACCCCGCGATGGAGGATTACCAGCTCGATATCATGATCGGCGAAGGCCCCGCCGCCCGCTCCATCAAGCTCGATCTGCCGCCTTTCACGCTGGTGGGAGCCACCACCCGCGCAGGATTGCTCACGTCGCCCCTGCGGGATCGTTTCGGCATTGTGCAACGGCTGGAGTTTTACGAGGTGGCGGATCTCGCCCACATTGTGACGCGCTCGGCACAGATCCTGGCGATGGGTATCGACGCGGCGGGCGCCGCCGAGATCGCGCGCCGCTCGCGCGGTACGCCGCGGATCGCCAACCGCCTGCTGCGGCGCGTGCGCGATTACGCGCAGGTGAAGGCAGACGGCCATATCACCGCAGAGATCGCTGATCGGGCGCTGGATATGCTCAGCGTGGACCAGCGCGGCTTCGATCATCTCGACCGGCGGCTGCTGCTGGCGATGATCGAGAAGTTTGACGGCGGGCCGGTGGGGGTAGACAGCCTGTCGGCCTCGATCTCGGAAGAGCGTGGCACCATAGAAGACGTGCTCGAGCCCTATCTCATCCAGCAGGGCTTCATGCTGCGCACCCCGCGCGGGCGCATGGTCACGCGCAACGCCTACCTGCATTTTGGCTTGCCGGCCCCCGCCCGACAGGGGGCGGACGACGCCGGGAGCCTGCCCCTGGATCTGGGTGATGGCTGATGTCGGCGGAATTTTCCCTGCCCCTGCGGGTCTACATCGAAGACACTGACGCCGGCGGCATCGTCTACTACGTGAACTACCTGAAGTTCATGGAGCGTGCGCGCACGGAATTCATGCGCAGCCTGGGATACGGAAAACACTACATATTCACCAAGGAGCTGATGTTCGTGGTGAGCGATGCGCGTATACACTACCGCTCGCCGGCGCGGCTCGATGACGAGATTCTGGCGACCGCAGCGTTAACGCGCCTGCGTGGCGCCAGTATGCTGTTTCACCAGCGTGTGCTGCGCGACGGAGCGACGCTGGCGGAGGCGGATATCACCGTTGCCTGCGTAGCCAGTAACAGCCTTCGGCCGCAGCGTATCCCGCTCGCGCTGGCTGAGCGGCTTGCCGCGTGTGTACACCAACCAGACTGAACTGTGGAGAAAACCGTTGGAAGAACAACTGAGCCTGCTGGACCTCATCGTCAATGCCAGCCTTACCGTGCAGGCGGTAATGGCCCTGTTGCTGCTGGCGTCGATCGTGTCCTGGTACATGATCGTCAATCGCTTCATCTACTTTCGCAACGCCCAGGATGAAATGTACATTTTCGAAGAGCGCTTCTGGTCGGGCATCGATCTGTCCCAGCTCTACCGGGAAGGCAACCAGAAGGCGTCGGACGGACACGCCATTCTCGGCATGGAGAGCATCTTCCGCGCCGGCTTCAAGGAGTTCTCGCGTCTGTCGCAGCAGAAGGAAGTGGATTCCGACGGTGTCATCGAAGGTGCGCGACGCGCCATGCGGGTGGCTGCGATGCGCGAGGAGGAGCGGCTTGAGAGACACCTGCCCTTCCTGGCGTCCGTGGGTTCCACCAGCCCTTACATCGGCCTGTTCGGCACCGTGTGGGGCATCATGCATTCGTTCCGCGGCCTCGCTAATTCCACCCAGGCCACGCTGGCCACGGTCGCTCCGGGCATCTCCGAGGCCCTGATTGCCACGGCCATGGGCCTGTTTGCAGCCATCCCTGCAGTGTTGGCGTACAACCGGTTTGCTTCTCGTGTAGACGTGTTCAACGGGCGTTACGATACGTTCATGGACGAGTTTTCCAGCATTCTCTACCGTCAGGCCTATGCGTCGCGTTCGCGCAACGGGTCGAAGAGTCCATCACCGTGACCGGGCGGCGCGAAAAGCACCGCCCTATGGCGGAGATCAACGTCGTGCCCTACATCGACGTGATGCTGGTGCTACTCATTATTTTCATGGTGACCGCCCCGATGCTCATGCAGGGCGTGAAGGTAGACCTGCCCGAGGCCAGTGCCGATCCGGTGGAAAACCAGGATTCCGAGCCGGTCATTATCTCGGTGGACGCCTCCGGACAGCTTTACCTGAACCTCGGGCAGGAAAAGCAGGTGCTGGCGCTGCCCACGATCAAGGATCGCGTGGCGGCCGTGATGCGCCGCAGCCCGGAAAAGCCGGTGCTGGTATGGGGTGATCGCGCCGTGCCCTATGGCGATGTTGTTACGGTGATGGTCGCCCTGCAGGAAGCCGGTGCACCGAGCGTAGGACTGGTCACCGAAGAGCCCCAGTGAATACCTCCGTTTATGCCAAGCCCGTGATGCCGCGTATCGTGGTGCGCCCGGCGATTATCACCCTGGTGTTGCATGGCTTCATGCTCTGGCTGCTCACGGTGAACTTTACGGACAGCCAGCGCGAGGTGGTGAAGGTGAAGCCCGCGCCCAAGGTGATCAATGCCCGCCTGGTGGATGCCAGCGAGTTGCAGCCCAAGCCGAAGCCGGCGCCCAAGCCTGCGCCCAAGCCGAAACCCGCGCCCAAACCCGTACCCAAGCCGCAGGTTGAACCGAAGCCAGAACCGAAACCGGTGCCCAAACCGGCGCCCAAGCCTGCTCCCAAGCCGGCACCCAAGCCTGCGGTCAAACCTGAGCCCAAACCGGAACCGGTAGCGCCGCCGCGCCTTACCCCGCAGGAACTTGCTGCGCTGGCCCGCCAGGAGCTGGATGACAGGCTGACCGCCCAGGAGGCGGCCAGCGCAACCGCAACCGCTGATGAGATGGCGGCGAGTTTTGTCGCGCTGATACAGCAGACGGTGGTGGGTTACTGGAGTCGTCCACCCAGCGCGCGCAATGGCATGGAGGCCGAGCTGCAGATACAGTTGATTCCCACCGGCGAGGTGGTTAGCGTGCAGGTGGTGAAAAGTAGCGGCAATGCGGCCTTCGACCGCTCGGCGGTGAACGCCGTGCAGAAGGCAGGGGCCTTCCCGGAGCTGCAAAAACTGCCCAACAACGAGTTCGAACGACAGTTCAGGCGCTTTCGCCTGATATTCAGACCAGAGGATCTACGCTACTGATGAGACACATGATGAGAGTATTCGTCGCTGCCCTGCTGGCACTCGCGGCGCTGGGTGTCCGCGCTGAACTGGCAATTGAAATTACCCAGGGCATGGACAACCCCACGCCGATTGCGGTGGTGCCGTTTGCCTGGCAGGGAGGAGGTACCGCCCCGGAGGACGTGGCGGCGGTGATCGACGGTGACCTGGCGCGCAGCGGCCAGTTCAACCCGGTTTCTCGCTCCGATATGCTCGGCAGGCCGAGCACCGAGGCCGAGGTGTTCTATCGCGACTGGCGTGCCATCAACTCCGATTACCTGTTGATCGGGCGGGTATCCGCCGCAGGCGGCCCCCTGCGTATCGATTACGAACTGTTCGACGTGCTGCGCCAGACCAAGGTGTTCTGGGGCTATGAAGAAGGTCCGGCGAGCGAAGCGCGCATGCTCGCACACCGCGTGGCCGATGCGGTATACGAAAAACTCACCGGTATTCCCGGGGCCTTCGCCACGCGCTTGCTGTATGTATCAGTGACACGGGTGCCGGGCGGCAAGGACTATTTCAGGCTTACGCTATCGGATTCGGACGGTGCACGGCCGATAGTGCTGCTGGAAACCCGGGAGCCCTTGCTGGCCCCTACCTGGTCGCCGGACGGTAAGGAAATTGCCTATGTGTCGTTTGAAACGAACCGGCCCGCCATCTACCGTCAGGTGCTGGCGACGGGGCAGCGCGAGCAGCTGACCAATTTTCGCGGCCTGAACAGCTCGCCGGCGTGGTCGCCGGACGGCAAAACCATGGCCATGGTGCTGTCCAAGGACGGCAACCCCGATATCTATCTCATGGATCTGGCCAGCAAAGCACTGACACGGGTGACCGACCACTACGCCATCGATACGGAGCCTGCGTGGATGCCCGACGGGCGTTCGTTGCTGTTCACCTCTGACCGGGGCGGTAAGCCCCAGATATACCGCTATGACCTGGCCTCGCGCGACACCTCCAGGCTGACCTTCGAAGGCACCTACAACGCGCGTGCCCGGGTCGCCCAGGACGGGCGCAACGTAGTGCTGGTGCACCAGCAGGATCGCCGTTACCACATCGCGCTGCTGGATCTGGTCACCAAGCGATTGCAGGTGCTGACCTCGACGGAACTGGATGAAAGTCCCAGTATCGCGCCCAATGGCTCTATGGTATTGTACGCCACCAAGTACGCGGAGCGCGGCATTCTCGCCGCAGTGTCCGTTGACGGTGGCGTTAAATTCCGGCTGCCGGCGCGCGAGGGAGATGTAAGAGAGCCGTCCTGGTCACCCTATATCCCGCGTTGATCTGCCTGAGCGCATGCCGGTTCACAGTGCTATTTGAAAGAAAGGACAAGGAAAGAATTATGAAACAACTACCGACGGTTGCCCGGTTGTGCACCGTGTTGTTTGCTGCGGCGTTCCTCGCTGCGTGCTCCGGCTCCGATACCCGGGAAGCGGATGAAGCCGCCGCCAGAGCCGCCGCGGAAGCCGCCGCTGCCGCGCAGCGCGCCCAGGCCGAAGCCGCGGAAATCCAGCGCCTCGAGCAGGCGGCTGCCGCCGTTGGCAACGTCTTCTATTTTGAGTTCGACAGCTCGGCGCTGACGCCGGATGCAATCGGCAAACTGAACGCGCACATTGCGCTGTTGCAGAAAACCGACCGCTCAGTGCGCCTGGAAGGTCATACCGACGAGCGCGGCACCCGCGAGTACAACATGGCGCTGGGCGAGCGTCGTGCCAACTCGGTGCGCGATTACATGGTTGCCAACGGCATTGCCACGTTCCGTATCGAGCCGGTCAGCTACGGCGAAGAGCGCCCCGTGGCGTATGGTTCTGGCGAGGCCAACTGGTCGCAGAACCGCCGCGTGGAACTGAAGTAGCGGGCGAGCTGTGAACTCCCTGAGTAAACTGCTTGTCGCGGGCGGGCTGGTCGTAACGACCGGCCCGTTCTGTTTTATGGCCGCTGCGCAGGGCGGCTACGTGGATGTCGAGGCGGAAGCGGCGGCGCGTGAAGCTGCGGGCTTGTCGGCTCCGGCCAACCCTTACGGTGCGCGTGCTTCCGGGGAATACCCGTCGGCAACGAGCTTTGGCGTGAACAACGCGCCCGCTGCGCCGACCGCTGTTGCACCCGCGCCGATGGACAGCTCGCAAGCGGGTGGTAGCGGCAATCTCGGCAGTCTTTTCCTGCAAATACAACAGCTTCAGCAGGACGTGATGCGTCTCAACGGGCGGGTTGAAGAGCAGGCGAACGAACTACGCCAGCTCAAGGAGCAGAACCTTGAGCGTTATATGGAACTGGACAAGCGCCTGAGCAGTGGCGCGGCGGCGGCACCGGCTGCCGGTTCGGCGCCCGCCAGGGCTGGCGGCGGTGCACCGCCTGCCGCCGTGGCACCGCCGACAAACCCGGGCGGCCCGCGCGAGGTGCCTACGCCACAGCCTGGCGAACAGGCGGCCTACGATGCCGCTTACGGCCTTGTCGTGGGCAGGCAGTTCGATCAGGCCATTCCCGCGTTTCAGCAGTTCCTGCGGGATTACCCGGGCAGCCGTTATTCCGCCAACGCGCACTATTGGCTGGGTGAACTGTATCTGGTGCTGAATCCGCCGGATCTTGAGGCTTCCCGCCAGTCTTTTGCACTGCTGATCAGTGAATACCCCGACAACCCCAAGGCGCCTGACGCGCTGTATAAACTGGGCAAGGTCCAGTTCATGAAGGGCAATCGTGAGAAAGCGCGCGAGTACCTGGATCTGGTGATCAGCCAGTACGGCGCCACCGATTCCGCGGTGGCGAAGCTTGCCCGGGATTTTATCAGCGAGAATTACTGAACGGCACCGTCTGATGGCAGCGACCCTCGCCGAGGGTGATGTCGGCTCTGCTACCAGCGCGCAGTCCCTTCGCATCACCGAAATTTTCTATTCCCTGCAGGGGGAAGCACGCACCGTTGGGCGACCGACGGTATTTGTGCGTCTTACCGGCTGTCCGTTGCGCTGCGGGTACTGCGATACGGCCTACGCTTTCAGCGGTGGAGAGCTGCGCAGCATTGCCGCCGTTGCCGAGGAGGTGGCCTCCCACCGGCCGCAGTATGTCACCGTGACCGGCGGCGAGCCCCTGGCACAGCCCAACTGCCTGGCTTTGCTCACCGTGCTGTGT
>JAWKZK010000014.1:0-145512 GCA_041396005.1 Halioglobus sp. | reverse complement strand
GGCGAAGAATGCCCTGCTGGCATTCAGCGCCGATTGCAGCAGGTCAGCGGGAATACCATGTTTCGTCACCTGGAAGAACCCCCAGTCGACGCAGGCTGCCATCAGGGCCGGTTGGATATCCGCCTCGGGAACGGAAAGGTCGAGCAGCGGCGGTGAAACGGTGTGCGCGGTCATGGTTTGAGCGGGTCCCGGAAACCTGTCGGTAGAATCATCACGCGCCCGCGGCGAACAGCCCGCTGGACGCGCCGCGCGCTCGGCGCGTCGGCAATCTGGCTACTTTACTATACCGCCGGCCGATTGATCGCTACCCGGGAGCCTGGCGGTGAACCTTTTTGCCGCAGACCGTGTACACAGGCTGTTGGCCGCCAGCGGCATCCTCGCTGCAAGGCGGCGCAACACCACTCACGACGGGTGACTGGGCCCGCCTCATCGCAAGGAGACAGATGCCATGCCCTATCGTGTTATCACCTGGGGAACCGGAAACGTCGGCGCCTACGCTGTGCGTGCCGTGGTCAATCACCCTGAACTGGAACTCATCGGCCACATCGTCAGCTCGGCGGACAAATCGGGCAGGGACGTGGGCGAGCTGGCCGGCCTCGGGCACAGCACGGGCGTCCTGGCAACACAGGATGTCGACGCGGCGCTGGCACTGAAACCCGACTGCGTGGTGTACACCGCACATTCGGAAACACGCATGCTGGAGGCGGCGGAAGATCAGGCACGCTGTCTCCGCGCGGGTATCAACGTGGTGGGAAGCTCGCTGTTCATGCTGCAGTATCCGCAGAACCCGGGGATTGCATTCCTTGCCGACCCATTGCAGGCGGCCTGCGAAGCGGGCGGCACCACCTGCTTCAACAACGGCATCGACCCGGGCTTCGCCAACGACACCATGCCGCTGGTATTCACCGGCCTGTCGGAGTACTGGACCAGCGTGCGCATGCGTGAGGTCATCAACTACGCCACCTATGAGCAGGAGCACACCATTCGCGAGGTGATGGGCTTCGGCTATCCGGTGGATCATGACTGCATGCTGTTTCAGGAAGGTATGCTGTCGCTGGGCTGGGGCGGCGCGGTGTGGTCGGTAGCCGCAGGCCTGGGCGTCACCCTCGACCGCGTGTATGAAGTGCATGAACGCCTGCCGCTGAAGGAGGACGTGCACAATGCCATGGGCGAATTCAAGGCCGGCACAACCGGGGCCATGCGCTTTGAAGTGCGTGGCGAGATCGACGGTCGCGATGCCATCGTGCTTGAACACGTCACCCGCATTACGGATGACATCGCGCCCGACTGGCCGCAGGGCAAAGGCTATCGCGTGATCATCGAGGGGGAGCCGCGCATGGAGATCGCCATGGATATGGAGGATCGCCACGGTGATCACGCCGTGGCGGGCGTGATACAAACCGCCACTGCCATCGTCAACGCGATTCCCGCGGTCGTGGAACATGCCCCCGGGCTGGTGGCCGCGCTGGACCTGCCCAAGATTACCGGCAAGGGCCTGTACAAACCCGCCGCGTGAGACAGGACGGCGAGAGACCCGCCCGCGGCCTGTACTTCCAGCGGCACTTTACAGTAATGTGACGTGCTGGTTTCGACAACCTACTCTAATAGCAACCGAGGCAATCGAAGTGTCCCATTCCCTGTTCCGTACGTTTGATCACCCGCGCCTTGCGCCGCACAAGACGCTCTCTGCCATCAGCCTAGCCCTCACCCTTGCGCTGGCCGGCTGCTCCGACGGTTCAGACTCCCCCGCCGTCGGGCCGGAGCCGCCGGTTCCGCCCGCGCCGCTGGTGGATCGCGCTTACTACATACTGCCTCCCGGGAATTTCGGCGGCCTGCCCACCAACGAGAACTCGCTGGACCAGTTGCCCCTGTACGACGGCCTGACACCGCTGCGTGACAACGTGACGGATGCCGATATCGAACGGCTCTTCCTGCCTGAGAATTTTCAGCCCGTGGGGGATACCCGTGAGGAAGTGACGGGCCGTCAGGGCCTCACCATTCTGTACGACTCCTTCGGTATCGCCCACGTCCAGGGTGATACCCGCGCGGACGTGGCCTTCGGCGCAGGCTGGGTCACCGCACGCGATCGCGCCCTGCTGCTGGAACTGGGCCGCGGGCCGGCCCGCGCAGCCGTGGCCGATGTGCCCGGTATCAACGCGTTCGGGCTGGTGACCAGCGGCCAGTCGTTCATTCCCAGCGCGGCGGCGGAGCAACTGGTCACCGACCAGATCGACCTGATTATCGACACCTACGGTGACGAAGGGCGCGAGATCATCGCAGACGCGCAGGCCTATGCCGACGGTATCAACGCCTACCAGGCCGCCAACGGCATCGACAACCCGGTACCTTACAACGTGAATGACGTGATCGCGGTGACCGCCTTCATCGGCTCCATTTTCGGCGCAGGCGGCGGCAGCGAGGTGCAGAACGCGGAGTTCCTGTCGAAACTGGTTAACGGCATCGGTGAAGGCCTGGCGCAACTCGCCTGGGAAGATGCCATGCTGTTCAATGACCCTGAAGCACCCACCACCATCAGCGCCCGCTTCGACTACGGCCCGCTGACCGGCGGTGCGGTCACCGGCTCAGCCGTGATCGATGAGGGCTCCGTGGTGTCACTGGATCCACGCGACCCCATCGTTGCACCCACGCTCGCCGACAGCAGCGCCGTACTGGTGCCGGCCGCAGGGCCGCCACCGGATCGCCAGGCGTCCAACTTCCTGATCGTGAGCGCCGCCCAGTCCGTGAACGGCACCAACCTCGCGGTGATGGGTCCGCAGCTCGGCTATTTTTACCCGGAAATCGTGCAGCAGATTCATCTCAGCGGCCCGGGCATCGAGGCCCAGGGCGCAGCGGTGCCCGGCCTGTCCATGTACATACTCATCGGGCGCACGCGCGACTACGCCTGGAGCCTCACCTCGGCCAACCACGACGTGCGCGACGTGTACGCCGAAATGCTGTGCGAGCCCGGCGACGCCGAGGTCACGCGCGATTCCCTGCACTACCTGTACCAGGGCGAGTGCATACCCTTCGAGATTTTTGACGCCGGCACGCTGAACGGCACACCGATTCGTTACCCGGTGTCCGTGCACGGGCCGATGATCGGCACCGCCACCTCCAACGGCACCCCTGTGGCGCTGACACGCAAGCGCAGCACCTTTGGGCGCGACGGCCTGAACCTTGCCGGCCTGAAGGACATGACCGAGGGCGACGCGACCACTCCCGAGCGCTTCTGGGAAGCCGCCAACAAGTTCGGCTTCACCTTCAACTGGGGCTACGTCTCTCGCAGCGACATCGCCTACTTCTCCTCCGGCCTGCTGCCGGTGCGCGCACCCGGCCTGGATCGCCGCCTGCCCACCTGGGGCATGGGCGACTACGAATGGCAGGGCTTCCTGGCGCAGGACGAACACCCACATGCGGCCCAGGGCCCCAACGGCAGGCTGCTCAACTGGAACAACCAGTCCGCCCCGGGTTTCATGCACGGCGACGGCACGCCCTACGGCTCGGTACACCGCGTGGAATCCTTCGACCAGTGGCCCGAACAGGTGGCGCTGGCCGGGGTGGTGGGCGTGATGAACCGAGCGGCCACAGAAGACGTGCGCGCCTCGGCCTGGCCGGTGGTCAGCGAGGTACTGCGCGGCGCCGAGGCGCCCAGTGCCCTGGCGGGCACGGTGGTGGATATCCTGGACGCCTGGGTGGCGGACGACGCGCCCCGCCTCGATGCCGATGACAACGAGTTCAATGACGAGGCCGGCCCGACCCTGCTGGACGCGCTGTGGGAGCCTATTGCGGAAACCGTCATGCGCCCGGTGTTCGGCGACGAGGTAGCGGCCCTGGACGACGTGCGCGATCTCTCCGGTAACGACGGTTCCAGCTTTATCGATAAAGACCTGCGCACGCTGCTGGGTAAAGACGTGGTCGGCCCGTTCAACCTGAGCTACTGCGGCGCCGGTTCGCTGGACGATTGCCGCGATTCACTGTGGGCGGTGATCGACGAGGTGGTGCAGGCGATTGCGCTGCAGCGCGGCGACGATCCCGCCACCTGGCTGAACGAGGGCCAGCGCTCGAGTTTCGCCCCGGGCCTGATCAACAACACCTTCCGCGCCACCAACCGCCCGACCTTCCAGCAGGTGCTGGAGTTCGTGCCGGTCGGCGACGACTAGACGGCAATACCGCCTGACCGCTGCGCCCCGGCGCAGCGGTCAGGCCAATGAGAACAGCATTTCCTTTTCGAAGGCGCGCAGCTCGCCAGAGCGCGCGTCTTTCACCAGGTTGGCCCACGCCGGGTTAGCGATCATCGCGCGGCCCACGGCCACCAGGTCGAACTCCCCGGCCTCCATGCGCTGAACCAGTTCATCCAGGCTGGCCGGTTCGGCTTCCCTGAATGTGGCTTCGCCGGGCAGCGGGATAAAATCTTCCGAGAGCCCCACGCTGCCCACGGTGATGGTCGGCTTCCCGGTAATTTTTTTCACCCAGCCGGCAAGATTCAGCGAGCTGCCTGCAAACTCCGGCTCCCAGAAACGTCGCTGCGAGCAGTGGAAGACATCCACGCCTGCCTCGCTCAGGGGCATGAGGAATTTCTCAAGGTCTTCCGGGTTGTCCACCAGGCGTGCGTCGTAATCCTGCTGTTTCCACTGCGACCAGCGCAGCAGCACGGTAAAATCCGGGCCGACGGCGTCGCGCACCGCCTCGATAATCTCAACGCCGAACCGGCCGCGATTCTCCAGTGAGCCGCCGTACTCGTCATCGCGCTGGTTGGTGCCCTCCCAGAAAAACTGGTCGATGATGTAGCCGTGCGCGCCGTGAATCTCCACCGCGTCGAAGCCCAGGCGTTTCGCGTCTGCGGCACCCTCGGCAAACGCGCGCACCACGTCGGCGATATCGTCCTTGCTCATGATATGCCGGTTGACCTTGCCCGGCACGTTCATACCCGAAGGCGTATAGCCATTCACATCGCCCTCGGGAGGCGTACCGGCGCGCCGCATACCGCCGCAGTGCCACAGCTGCGGCGCAATCTTGCCACCCTCCGCGTGCACCGCCTCGGCAATCTTGCGCCAGCCTTCCAGCCGCTCCTCACCCCAGAAATAGGGAACATCCGGGTAGCCGTTGGCGGCGATATGATTCACGCAGGTGCCCTCGGTGATAATCAGCCCGCAACCCCCGGCCGCGCGGCGCCGGTAATACTCCACCGAATTGTCCCCCGGCACGTTCCCCGGCGACTGGTTGCGCGTCATCGGGGCCATGACGATGCGGTTGGCAAGCGCCAGCGAGCCAAGGGAGAACGGGCGGAACAGTGCGCTGGTATCGGTCATGCGGAATCCTCGCAAGGGTAGCTACAATCAGGAGCAGCGAGGGTATAACACGCGGGCGGGCAAATCCATGCGCCGACACTTACCGTAGACACCCAGGGAGACCGCCATACCGCCATGAACGGCTACGTGACTTGGGAAGCGCCGACGCATGCGCAAATCTGACCTGCCGACAAAAACCTGCCCGGTGTGCGGGCGCCCCTTCACCTGGCGCGCTCGCTGGCGGCGCAACTGGGAGCAGGTGCGCTACTGTTCCCGCCGCTGTGCGCGACAGCGCGCACCCGGACCCCCGGCAGGCGCGTGAGAATGGCTGCCAAACGGTTCCATCCCACGTGGGTTTCTGTTATTACAAAACCAGCAACGCACACACGCTGCATTCCAGGCATCGGGTAATGCCCTCATGCAGAGACTCTCCAAAGGCGAACTGCATGACACAAAAAATTCCCTGCCTGGCTTTGCTCCTGGCGTTACTGCAGGCCTCCGCCGCAAACGCGGACCCGGTGTACCGCGACGGCCGCACCTGGCTGCAGCCGGCCATCCCGACCGCTTCCTGGAACACGCTCAACAGTCTTTGCCCGCCACCAACGGCGCGCTGTGACGGCAGCATCGGGGATACCGATCTCACCGGCTATACCTGGGCGACCGCATTCGAAGTACAGCAGCTGTTCGCCAGCTACGGCGGGCCGGGTTCGTCAACCCGGGCGCGCCTTTTTCCGTCACGGAGCAGGCCAGTTCGCCCTGGGCGCCCAAGATCATTTCCGATTTCGCCCCCCAGGGTGGCGACTTCGAGACTCAGATCACCAGCGGCATGGTCTCTGCGGGGCCTTTCCCCGGGCCGCAGGCGGTCGCAGTGACCGACAGGGACCCACCAGACCTTCCAGACCGCGTGGCCGTGAACGAGCTGCCCTCGGGCGACACCGGCGGCTCCACCTTCGGCGGCTGGTTCTGGCGCGACGACCTGCCCGATCCGCGCCCGCTCATTTTGAAGCTGGAAGAGCCGGTAGACGGCGAAGCGATTTCCGGCGTGGGTAACCTGCGCGGCTACGCGCTGGGCCTGGACGGGGTGACGAAAGTGGAAATATTCATCGATGGCGAGTACGCCTTCGACGCGCCTTACGGCGGCTCGCGCACCGACGTACAGGGCGTATTCCCGGACATCCCCGGAGCGGAGAACTCGGGCTTCTCCCTGGCCTACGGCTACGCCAATCTCAGCCCCGGAGAACACCGCATCACGGCCCGGGCAACGACGCCCCAGGGCAAGATCGCGGAGGCGAGCGCCACCTTCACCGTGCTCGCCTTCCAGGCACCCTTCATTTTCGCCAATCAACCGGTGGCGATTCCGCCCGGCGGGGTCTCGGTCAGCGGCGATGAGCTGTATATCGAGAAGTTGTCGGTCGACGGCGAGACGTTCGACGTGACCCTGCGCTGGCGCACCGCCACCCAGAGTTTTGACATTATCGAGGTCCGCTGATGGAAAGGCACCCTGAACGGATGGCCGCGGGCTCTGACCTGCGTGATCGACCCCTGTGCGCGGGACGCCGCAGGCAGTACGGTATCCGCGTTGCAGCCCGGTTGCTGGCCGGGGTGCTGATCGCGACCTGCGCGCTGGCCGTGCGCGCCGACGTCACCATCGACATTTATGAAGTAGGCGACACCGTCACGGCGAGGGTCTCCGGCAGCCTGGATACCGACGTGCTGGTATTCGACAACGGCAAACCCCCGATCACCGCGGGCGTGAGCCCCACCGAGGGCAGCATCCTGTTCGGCGCCGGCGGCAGCGGCCAGATTTACCAGAGTGGCCAGACCAACTGGGACGCTCTCGGGCCCGGCGGTTTCGCCGCTTTTGACGATGCGACCGGCAGCCTGTTCGCCCTGCTCAGCGACGGCTACATCGCGCTGGACCCGAACTACGTGTCCGGCGAGCCGCTCTACGCCACTATCGTCAGGCACGACAGTACGCTGGCGGAGCTGGGCTTTGATGCTGCCGACTACCAGTATGTACTGGCCGGCCAGGGCAAATCCGAATCCATCCGTGTGCGAGTGGGGCGTGTGCCCACAGCCGAGTTCGACGTCCAGCTGGTGGAAATCGGCGGGGACGTGCAGGTCACGCTGTCGGCCCGCATCGATTTCGCCGCCGGCGGCGCGGGCGAAACTGTCGAACTGGACCAGGGTGTTCGCTTCAGCGGGCCGCCCCAGCCCGAGGCCCTGTTCAACCAGTTCGAGGTGCACCTGGGTAGCGGCGCTGTGCGGCTTTATGACTTCAGCAATGATTATTTCATCGCCTACCCCAACGACGCGTTGGGCGCAGAGCCGTGGCGGCTCGACCTGGAAGACAACGCCGGCGACGGTTTCCTGCTGCAGGCCAACCTGTCCGCAGGCGATAACTCAAGCTTCGTCATCGGCCTGCCGCAAGGCTACCGCTCCGGCGAGCTGCTGCGCGCCACTGGCATCGCCCGCAACACCACGCTTGCGGAGAATGGCATCACGGCTACCAGCTATCGTTTCGGCGCCGGCAGCAATCGGCTGAATGTCACCGCCCGCATGGACGATGCGCCTTTCACCGTATCCCTGGAGGAACCGGTGGACGGTGAACCCATCTCCGGCATCGGCAACCTGCGCGGCTTTGCCTTTGCCGAGGACGGTATCGAGAAAGTGGAAATCTACATCGACGGCGAGTACGCCTTCGACGCGCCCTATGGCGGCTCGCGCACCGATGTGGGGGCCGCGTTCCCCGATATCGCCGATTCGGCGAATTCGGGCTTCTCGCTCGCCTATGGCTACGCCAACCTCAGCCCGGGTACGCACACGATTACGGCCAGGGCGATCAACCGGGAGGGCGTCTACCAGGAGGATTCAGCGACCTTCGAGGTGCTGGCCTTCGATGAACAGTTCATCTTCGCCAACCAGCGCGTGGACCTGGGCGAGGGATCCGTGCCCGCCGCCGGCGATGAGATCACGCTGGAGGGCGTGGACATCGCGGGCAAACGCTACGACCTGACGCTAAAGTGGCGCACAGCCACCCAGGGTTTCGAGATTATTGAGGTCTCTCGCTAGAAATACCGGCATCAGGCGCCGGCGAAAGCGTCCGGCAGGTGGCGCCAGGCCGCGGGTAAATCGGTGGACCAGTCGGGATTGCGCGGTGCCCTGTTGAACCCGGCCGGCGGCTGCCACATCGCCTTGAGGATCTCGCCGATATACGTCATGTTCAGGTAGTCGTGGCTGTAACAGAACAGCCCGTCGCCCGCGTAGTACAAAATGGAGATACCAGGCACCCGCCACTGAGAGCCGTCGGGCTTTTCCCCGAGTAACTGGTCCCAGTGACTGACCAGGCGGTGGCCGTCGGACATGGTCCAGCGCTCGGGTGTAGACCAGCCGTGGCCGGTAAGGCCCGCCATGGAATCGACGAAAAACTGACGAATGGTCTCTCTACCTTCCTGCCGACCCCAGGCGGGATCGATATACACCGCGTCCGCGGTAAAGAAGTCGGCCATACTCTCCCAGCCAAGCTCGCCCGCGTCCACCCGCTCGCGCTGCTCTACGAAGCGCTCGTAGGTCTCGCGAGCCTCGCGCTCAATCTGCTGTCTGTCTGCCATGCTGCCTCCATCCGGGCCAACAGGATCAAGCTAATCCAGGACGAGGGGGATGTCGACGCCGTGATGGCGGCCCGACCTTTTCTGACAGCACGGGTTCGGGCGCCTGAACCGCGGCGATTCTGGGGCTTGCCATTGCGTGCGGCACGGGCTTAGAGTTGCCCTGACGCAAACCATAATTCAAATAAAACAGGGTGCCTCCCATGTCCAGAGTCTTTCGGCAAAACGCACCGCGCACTCCCTCAGTTTGCCTGCTCGCCGCCTTACTGAATATTCCGGGCCATGCACCAACCGTGAGCGCGCAATCCATGGTACTCGAAGAAGTGATCGTCACCGCGCGCAAGCGCGAGGAGGCGATCCAGGACGTACCCGTGTCCATCACCGCGTTCACCGGCAACCAGCTGCGCGACGCCGGCATCACCAACCTGAAGGATCTCGGTTACCAGACGCCCGGGCTGCAGGTGGACCAGAGCAGCTCGGCGCAGATCTGGATTCGCGGGATCGGCCAGCGCGACGACGGCTCGCGAGTCGACGGGCCGGTTGGCGTTTACGTTGACGGCCTCTACCTGCCGCGCAAGGACGGGCAACTGCTGGATCTCATCGACGTACAGAGCGTGCAGGTACTGCGCGGGCCGCAGGGTACGCTGTTCGGCAAAAACACCACCGGCGGCGCGCTGCTGGTCACCAGCAATCCGCCTGCCGAGACCCTGGGCGGCTTCGTCGACGGTCGCGTGGGCAACTTCAACCGCATGGATCTCAGGGCCAGCCTGAGTGTTCCGCTGATTGACGAGACACTGCTGTCCAAACTCACGCTGGGCTCGATAGAGCGCGACGGCTACCAGAAAAACGTCACCACCGGCCAGGAACCGGGGTCGGAAGACCGGCAATCCGCCGCCCTGCAGCTGCGCTGGTTGCCGGCCGACACCCTAACGGTAGATACGCTGGCCTACTACAGCGATGTCGACGAGGTACAGCCTTCGACGACCTGCCGCCTGCTGGTCGACAGCAGCTTCAACGGTGAGGATTCCCTGTTCGGCAATCGCGTGGGGATCGGTGAAACGACGCCGGTGGACATTTTCGACGACAACGACACGCCGGTCCGGCCCGGCTTCATCGGCCAGTCACAGGTGTATGCCGATGCCTGCGCGCGCTCAGCAGCGGGCGAGAAAGACTACGAGGTCACCTCCGACATTCCCCTTCAGTTCCGCCTCGAGAACCTGCTGCTCGGCGTGACGGTGGATTGGGAAATCAACGACAGCATGGCGCTGAAGAGCATCACAGGTTACGGTGACCAGGAGAAGTCCGGCAACGCCGGCAATCCGGACAACGACGCCACAGACCTGCCACTCTCCTCGCGCTACCGGCCCGACGGCAACCCGAGCAAGCGCGATCACTGGTCACAGGAGCTGCAGCTCAACGGCAGCGCATTCAACGACAATCTCGACTACACCTTCGGCCTGTTCGCCATGAAGGAAAACATTGACGACGGCACGGATCGCTCCTCGGGCACCAACTGGGGTTATGTGATCCCGGATGCCAGCGTGATGGTGATCGGCGCACCCAACACCGAAACACAGACTTACGAGCTGGAAAACACCACCTACGCGGCTTTTTTCCAGGGCAGCTACGACCTGACGCAGAACCTGGAACTCACCGCGGGCGTGCGATGGACCAGCGAACAGCGCGAGCAGTCCGTCGAGCTGGAGCAGCTGGACGAGGATGCCTATTATGATATCGCCTTCGACGCCATCGCCGGCGTTCAGGGAATCACGCCCCTGCAGGACCTCGGCGTCGTTCTATACAGCGACCTGGACCAGGTCATCGCGCAGGACATCTACGGCCTGATCCAGAGCGCTTTCCCGCTGGATGCCGACGGCCAGCCGCTCTATCCTCTGGTACCTGCCACGGAGGTGGTTCCCGACATTCAGCAGGACATCGATGAGACCTGGGACGAATGGACGCCGATGGTCAGCCTGGCCTACCACCTGTCGGACGCCTTCACCGCCAACGGCCTGGTGGATGCCGGCATGTTCTATGTCACTTACTCGGAAGGTTTCAAATCCGGCACCTTCGAGCCCGTCGGGGTCGACGGCCAGGCGGTGGTCGAACCGGAGACCGTGGAGAACTACGAGTTTGGCTGGAAGCTGGACCTGTTTGATGCCCGCATGCGCTTCAACGGCGCCGTCTTCCGCAGCGACTACGACCAGATGCAGCTGCGCCAGGTGGTGCTGGACAGCACCAATATACCCCGCGTGGTGTTCCGCAATGCGTCGAAATCGCGCATCGAAGGCATCGAGCTGGAGTGGACGTGGATGCCGCTGGACGGCCTGCTGATCATGGCGACCGGCAGCTTCAACGATTACGAGTATCTGGAGTTTGAGGATACCCAGTTCAGCACCCGGGCGCTGGTCGCGCAAACCGAGCTGCCCTTGGTCGATCGCAGTGCGGAGCCCTTCGCTGAGGTGCCGGAGACCACCTGGACCTTCGGCGTGCAGTACGCACTTGAGACCGCGCTTGGCACCTTCGTGCCGCGCATCGACTACAGCTACGTGGACGAGATTTTCATGGGCCTCGATGCCGGCGCCGGGCAGAACCAGAACCAGACGACCTTCGATGACTACGGGTTGTGGAACGCGCGCATTGGCTGGACGAGCCCCGAGGGTCGCGTTGAGGCGGCGCTCTACGGCACCAACATCACCGACGAGTTCTACTTTTTCGGGGCCGCGGCGGTCGCGGACTCCACCGGCAACTTCATGCGTACCGCTGGGCTGCCGAGAATGTACGGGCTGGAACTGCGCTACAACTTTAACTGAACCCGCAAGCGGGCGGCAGTATGATCGAGCGGTACGACCCGCCCACGCTCAGCGGCGTTGCCTCGAGGAGAACGTTCGCAGCGCCCACTCAGTTTCTCGGATCTTTCAGGTACATGGCCGTGCCGTTGCGCATCTCGATCTTGAACAGCTCGGTCGCCCGCACGAGATCGCTGATCTTCTTATAGCCGTAGTTGATGGACGAGAACGAACTGTTGTTGTTGGCGATGTAGCTCGCCACCTGCCCCATGTGCGCCCAGCCGTCGTCGCCGGCCGTCTGTTCGACCGCGGTACGCAGCAGTTTTACCAGCGCCGCGTCCTGACGCAGTTTGGCGCGTGGTTTTTCGCGGCCTTGTCTCCGCTTGTATCATCGCTATCGGCATCAGCCACCAGGTTTTCGATATAGATGAACGGTGAGCAGCTATCGACAAAAGGCTGCGGCGTTTTTCTGGCCGAAACCATAAACCGGAAAGCCGCTCTCCAGGATACGCAGCACCAGCGGCGTGAAATCGCTGTCGCTGGTCATCAGCGCGAACGCATCGACATTGCCGCTGTACAGCAGGTCCATCGCATCGATGATCATGGCGGAATCGGTGGCGTTTTTGCCCTTGGTGTAGGCAAACTGCTGCATGGGCCTGATCGCATGCGGGTGCAGCTTTTCCGCCCAACCACCGAGGGAGGGGCTGTTCCAGTCGCCGTGGGCGTGGCGCACGTTCACCGTACCGTGCTTGGCCAGTTCCTCCAGCACTCCCTCGATAGCGCTATGGCTGACGTTATCGCAATCTATCAACAGCGCAATGCGTTTTGCTTCCGGCACAAGCTTTCTCCCCAGACAATGGCAGCCACCCGCCATTATATGCGCTATGCTGGCAGCATTCGCCCATCGTCGCCAGGGCATCGTCGTGAGCTGCGGCAGAGGATTCACCATGGAAACCGGAAAAACCCTGCGCGGCAGCGCCCACCTCGTCTTCGATGCGGTGGATGGCGTGACCCACATCGTCGAGGGCATGTACCGCAATATCTCGGCGACCGCCTGGCCACTGGGCAGGGCACCCGAGGGTGCCGCACCGGGCATCGCCGGCTTCGTGCACGCTGCCGTCCGGCACATCAACGGCCTCACCCGCAGTGGCCTCGACATGGCGCTCAGGCAGTTTTCACCGCAGCTCGACAGCATAGCGCCGCCGGGACCCTACCGGGAGGCGATTATCGCCGCCCTCAATGGCGTGTGCGGCGACCACCTGGCACGTACCGACAACCCGTTGGCGATACCCCTGCGACTGCGCGTGGCATTACCCGGGGGTGCGACCAGCCAGCCGGCCGCCGAATTCCCGTCCTCGGCGCGCCTGGAGGGCCTGTTCGATACCTCGCGCCGCTTCATCGAGCTCTACCCGCAACCGGTTGTCCTGACGGACGCGGCGTTCAGGCCCGGCGGTCGCCTGTTGATCGCCGTTCACGGGCTGAGCATGAACGACCGTGAGTGGACGTCACAGAACCACAACCATGTGGAGGCGCTCGCCGCGCAGAACGGCTACACGCCGGTGTATGTGAATTACAACTCCGGCAAACATATCTCCGACAACGGGCGTGAGCTGTGCAGTGTGCTGTCTGAGTTAATAGACACCTGGCCCGTGCCGGTGGAGTCCATCACCTTTATCGGTTTCAGCATGGGCGGCCTGCTCACACGCAGCGCCCTGCATGCCGCCGAATCAAACGGCGACCGCTGGCGAGATCTGGTGGATAAAGCCGTGTACATCGGCACGCCGCATCACGGTGCGGTGATGGAGCGGGGCGGCTTCTGGCTGCAGAAGCTATTGACCTACAGCCCCTATACCGCGCCATTCGCGGTGCTCGGCCGTATTCGCAGCGACGGGATCACCGATCTTCGCCACGGAAACCTGCGCGACGACGACTGGCAACATCACGATGAGCATCAGGACAACGCCGATCACCGCACAGCGACACCACTGGCCGCGGGTATCGAGCATTTCGCGATCGCAGCCACCCTGTCGAAATCCTCCGGCGAGCGCATCGGCAAACTGCTCGGTGACGGCCTGGTGCACCCCTCGAGCGCAACCGGCCGGCATGCGGATCCGCAGCACCATCTCGCGTTCGATGAAGGCAATACCCGTATCCTGTATGACCTTGGCCACCTGGGAATGCTGAACGATTCGCGCGTAATGACGCAACTGACGCAGTGGCTGGGCGACGCGGCGTAAGCCCCGTAAACCGGGCCGCGCTGCCGCGCCCCGGACGGGGAGCGCCTCTGGCGCACTGATCCAAAGCGCCGCAGCGCTCGTACCCGCAGGCACAGTCTTGTATTGAGTTGCACCGCATGCTTGCCAGTTTTCCGGCCCTTGAACGCTCCCTGTTTCGCAGCCTCAACAGCGTGGTCGAGCCCGCGGTTCGCCGTGGCATCGGCTCCTCACAGCTGCTGCCCATCAGCCTGATCGTACTGGAGAGCACCGGCTTCAAGAGTGGCAGCGCTCGCCGCACGCCACTGTGGAGTGTTGCGGTAGGCCCTTACCGGGTGATCAGCACCGCTCGCGGAAACCGCTCCTTCTGGGTGAAAAACCTGGAGAAAACGCCACAGGTTCGCTATTTCGTTGGCGGCAGGCAGCGCGATGCCAGGGCGCTGGTGGTCAGCGACGGCACCAGCGACCCGCTTAGCGACACCTCCCCCGTTCTGCTATGCTGGCTTCTCGCCAGGCTGCGCTCCTTCCCGGTAAGCGGTTGGGCGTTTGCCATCCTCTACTGAACAGCCATGAAACTGCTGAAAACCGACCTGGTAAGAAACGCGCTCGCCTCTGACGCCGTGGTCGCCGTCATCAGGCGCGTAGTGCCGCCACTGGACAAAGTGCTGATGCGCCTATCGCGCGGCTGGCTTAATACCGGTATGCAAACGGTCGCGCTGATAGAAACACTGGGCGCCAGGACGGGTAAACTGCGAGATATCGTCACCCTGTGCATGCCCGAGGGCGACTCCCTGATTCTCGTGGGTTCGAACTGGGGGCAGCCGCGCGATCCCGCGTGGGTTCACAACATGCGCGCCAACCCCCAGGTGCACGTACGCTACCGCGGCTTTGTGGGGCCGATGATCGCCAGCGAAGTGACCGGCGAGGCGCGCGAGGCCTTGTGGCAACGCCTTGTGCAGCACAACCCGCAGTATGCCCACTATCAGGCCGGCACTACCCGCACCCTGCCGGTGATCCGCCTGCAGCGTATCGGCTAGGCTGGTGCAACGGGAAACGGGCAGTGCCGCACTGATCATAGGCGCTTCAGGCGGCATCGGAGCCGCACTCGTGGCCCGCTTCCTCGCCGACAACAGCATCCAGACGGTGATTGCGGTCAGTCGCAGCGCCTCTGCGCCAAATAGCGTCGCTGGCGCCGACAAGCTGTTGTGGCTGCCATGTGACAGCAGCGATGACGCCATCGCCGCTTGCATAGACCGGCTCCGTCCCTACTCTTGCGGTCTGCGCCGTATCGTTGTCACCTGCGGTATCTTGCATACGCAAACCCTGCAGCCGGAAAAATCTCTGCAGCAGATACGTTCTGATGCGATGCTGCAGGTATTGCGTAGCAACCTGGTGGTGCCGGCCCTGTGGCTGGGAGGCCTTGCCTCCCTGTTCACCCGCTCGAGCGATTGCGTCATCGCCGTGTTGAGCGCTCGCGTAGGCAGCATCGCCGACAACCGGCTCGGCGGGTGGTACAGCTACCGCTCGTCCAAGGCCGGCCTCAACATGTGCCTGAAAACCGCGTCCATCGAACTCGCACGCCGCGCGCCCGGCGTGAAGCTCATCGCTTTTCACCCCGGCACTACCGACACGCCACTCTCTGCTCCTTTTCAACATCGGGTTCCCGCCCACCGCCTGTTCACGCCGGCCTTCGCAGCGCAATGCCTGACGGATCTCATGACAAACGCAACCCGCGACGCGGAACTCTCCTATCTCGCCTGGGACGGCGCGCAAATCCCCTGGTAACCACCTCCTGGACCAGGGTTCTGCAGCGGCAGGGCGTCAATCGCTGACGCCAAAAAACACTACGGATGGCTATCTTT
Organism: Halioglobus sp.; assembly: GCA_041396005.1. Taxonomy (GTDB): domain Bacteria; phylum Pseudomonadota; class Gammaproteobacteria; order Pseudomonadales; family Halieaceae; genus Marimicrobium. Next base: position 129,752 of record JAWKZK010000014.1, on the reverse strand, counting down.
GGCGAAACCGTGATCCAGTTCGCGATCTGTATTTGCCAACCCTGGAATTGCTTCTACACTTTCAGAAGCCGCGAGGCGCACCAGCATCGACGGACCCGGGTCCTCTTCTGGCGTGCTTCATATCAGCCTACGGCTGGCTTTCGTGATCTGGGTTTTGGTTTGCTCCCACCGGAACCTTGCGGAGCGTGTCCATGTACATGCGGCTCAACTACCTGCGCTTTCTCCTGGCCTGGACGGTGCTGGCTTTCCATGCCAATTTTTTCGCCATACCCCTGGCCGGCCAACTTGCGGTCTGGTGTTTTTTCCTGATCAGCGGCTTTCTGGTTTCAGAAATTCTGTATGACACCTACCGGAATCGGCCGGGTGATTTCCTGAAGAACCGTTTTCTCAGGATTTACCCTGTCTACTGGGTGTCGTTCGCCCTGGGGCTAGCACTGATAATCTTTCTTCCGCACGTCAGCAGAGAAGGTGTCGCCAATCTCTACTGGCCGCAGGCGTATCGACAGTGGTTCTGGAATCTGACGCTGTTCGGCGCAAGTGCAGAAGCGGGTTTCATGTGGACCGCGCGACCCGCCTGGTCACTTGCCGTCGAGATGCAGTGGTATATTTTACTGTTCGTGGGGTCTTTCATACCGCGCAGCCTCCTGCTGGGGTTCTTCGTACTGGTGCTGGCCACTCCCGCAATCCTGCACTTTCAGTTTGAGGAAAAGTACCTGACAAACGGCGCGGGCTACTGCTTTGCTCTGGGCGCGCTGGCGTACCACCTGAAGCCACGAATACACCCCTTGATACAGGGTATTTCGCTGGCCTTGCTGCCATTGTTCCTGTTTGCCACGCCGTTGTATCTGCAGATAAACGCGTTTGAGTTCAGCAATACCTGGGTGTGGCTGCATTTCATGATCGTGCCATTACTGCTTTTCCTTGCCCTGCCCTGGTTGAGCAAAAAATCAAAGACGAGCAGACTCTCGGAACTCACGGGCCAATTGAGCTATCCGCTATTCCTGACCCATACGTACTTTGTGTACATCTTCACAGTACATCTTGATATCGCGCCCCACTCATGGGCGCTCGTGGCCTGGGTTACGGTGGCCAGCCTGATCCTGTCGACGCTGATCGTGTTTCTGGTTGAGCGGCCCATCGGCCGGATACGCGGCTCCATACGAAATCGTCTGACTCAGGGAGCCGCCCTGGTGGCCGAGGCTTCCGTGCCGCTAAAACCCCCGACAGCGCCAGCTTGATTCGCGGTGCGGTTCAGCCTGCCGCCGCACCCCGGCACTGGCTACAGGCGCTCGGCTGCGTATCGGCGTTTCAGCGCCATCCCAAACTCCGTTGATCTCTCGACCAGCGTTTCCTGTGACGCCGCGCTGCGGGGCAGCGATATGCCCTCCCGTTCAAATGCGCGCAACATCGCCTGCGTTCTCTTTACCGCGCAACTGTGTGTGAGATGGTAATAGGTATCGAGGAAACACTGGGAGCCAAAATGGGATTCCTCTATGTCACCGACGAACCTGAACCCGCTGGCGGTTACGGCTTCCACCACGTCTGCCGCAAACGCCTCAATATGCACCCTGGATTGCGCCAGGGCGTAACATGCACTCTCCTCCCGGTCGGCAACGGCAGGCCACATGAAATACACACTCACGCCGTCATCCGCCAGAACGCGCAGCAATTCGAGGTTGGACAGAAAAACGTCCGACAAGACCGCTTTGCCCGCCGGGATCGCGAGCGTATGAACATACTGATCACATTTCATGGCGGCGGCCACAACATCAATGGAATCGGACGTTTCCTTCAGGTTTCCACCGAACGATGCATTGTCGAAGTTCTTCAACTGGCGCAAAAAGCGGTCGATTCTGCGAACATCGGCATCGTCAAGCTCAGCGTAGCTTCTGGGTTCAAGCAAAACCGACAGAGCGCTGCTGAACGGGAACTGCGTAAAAACAAACTCTAGCTTGTCGAGAATCGGCAGCGCATTGAAATAGAACTCCAGCGACAGGTTCTCGTCTGCCACACGAGTGGTATAGACCTCCGCGAGGTCACGCCCCTCCACGTAATAGTGCCACTCGAGCGGGAGTATGAGCGTATCTCCGGGTTCAAGGTGATTCTTGAGGTTAAACAGCTTGTGTTTGAGAGGATAGCTCGCCTGGTTGGCTACAATCACTACGGGCCTCTGCCAATGGCGCACCAGGGTCGGCACATCAATGCCGTACTTTGAATTAGACCCCGACTCTATGACTACACGGCCTGCCACGCCCACAGTGGACTGCAACAGGTACTGCGTGTAAGGCACCGGCGTTGGCCGCTCCGGAATCACCCATTGATCCACCAGGACAGCGTACAGGGCGGCAAGCGCGCCAAACAGCAAAACACAGCAGCAAAGGAAAGAAGAAGGTCGCATAGTCCTAGAAATTGAAGTACAAAAATACAGAGGAGCTTGCAGAAATGCCCATCAACAGCGCCAGCAACAGACTACCACTCACGCACAGTGCGTTCAGTACAGTGTAGCGATCACCCTTATCGGACACTTCCATCGAGTTGCGCGCAAAAAAAGCCACGAGGGCAAACACCGTGATGAACAGGACCGGGACGATCGAAACAAGTTCGCCAGCCCCTGCAACCCAATGACTCGGGCCTGTCACCGGAAATAACTGTTCAAGGACCGTGCTCTGCTCTTCAGACATGGTCGCACTACCCAGGAAAAACATACTGCCAAGCATGCGCACTGCGTGCGCCAACGTCTTCCGCCCGGAAGAACACCCAGGTGACGTGCACGAAGAGAAAAGTGATCGCCCGGGCAAGTATCTTGTGCATGTGCAGCCCCAACTTTCCCCACAGCCTGTGAAGCACCAGTGCCAGCCACCGTGCAGCATGCCCCAGATAACGAACGTCCAGCCGGCGCCGTGCCAAAGGCCGCCAAGGAGAAAGGTCACGAACAGGTTAACGTAGGTACGATACCGTCCCGTTCTGTTTCTCCCCAGGGGTATATAAAGATAGTCACGCAGCCATCGGGAAAGTGTCATGTGCCATCGGCGCCAGAAATCCTGAATATTCTGGCCTTGTAGGGCGAGTTGAAATTCAGTGGCAGACGAATATTAAAAATCAGCGCAGCACCGATCGCCATATCGGTGTAGCCAGAAAAATCGTAATAGATCTGAATGTGTAACTCAGCGTTGTCACCCAGGCTTCGAAAGCAGTGAGAACGCTCTCCGAATCGTAGCCCCTGTTTGCCCAGAGGGCGAAGGTATCCACGATTGCGACCTTCTTGAACAAGCCGATTGAAAATATCAGCACACCCTGGCTACATTGTTGAGCTTGTACTTTGCGTTATCGATGTCGAGGAACTGCGGCATCATCTCTCTGTGATGCACGATGGGCCCGGCAATGAGCTGCGGGAAAAAGCACACGAACAGGCAATAGCGCATAAAATCGTACTCGTGCACTTCCGTCTTGTAGGTGTCGACAAGATAGGCAATCTGTTGAAAGGTAAAGAAACTGATCGCAAGCGGCAGCAGGAGATTCAGCAAAGGCGCCTGGGTGCCTGCCACCTGATTCACCGTCGCAATAAAAAAGTCTGTGTATTTGAAGTAGGCCAGGGAGCACAGATTGAGCACGATGCCTGCGACCAGGAATGTCTTGCTACCAAAAGAGAACTTCCAGGACGATGCTTTCCGACTGATGAATCAGTAACGAAACGCGGTAGTTCATGAGCATCGAGGCCGCAATCAGCAGTAAGTAGATCGGATTCCAGTACCCGTAGAAGAAAGAGACGCGCAGACGAGCCATAGCTTGCCGCACGAATGTGTCCCGCACCATTGATCAGGAAATACCCCAGAGCCACCAGCGGCAGGAATACAAAGATGTATATCGGGGAGTTAAATAGCAACCGTAGAGCCTTTACCGCGATACAGCGCGGCCATCACGCCGGTTTGACTGGCACAGAGGCTGACTTTTTTCGCGCCCGAAGGGTGGCTGGTTTCTTCGACAAGAAAGGCATTTCAATGTAGGTATAGCTAAGGGCAGATAACAGGATGGTCAACGGAAAGGTGATCAGGACAATCGTCACTTTCGAAACGTCCGTCTCTGTCAAAAGCAGCCATATGATCGGCCAGTGCCAGAGATAAAGACCATAACAACGCTCGCCAAGGTAGACCATCACCCTTGAGGAGCAAAGACGTTTCAGCAGGCCGCCACGCGGCGACGTCAGCAGCAGTATGGCCGCAGCCGACAGGACAATGGCCATGGATTGCTGCCAGATAAAATAGGTGATCTCAAACGGCCTGCCGATAATGAACAGCACGATCAGGGCAAGAGAGCAGGCATACAGAAAATAATGCCACCAGGTGTTGTGCGACCAATGCCTTACAACGCCGAAACTCATCGCTAGAATCGCGCCCATCACAAATGCATCCATGCGAGTTTCCAGCGCATAGTAAACACGAGACCAGGGGACCTCCTGGCTGATGAGATAATGGCGCCACAGCGTGGTCACCACCGCCAGAAGTAACAGAAGGAAAACGATCTGATAGGTGCGCAGACGAAAAAAAAGCACCAGCGTAAGCAGTGTAGGCCATATCAAATAGAACTGCTCTTCGATGGACAAAGACCAGGTCTGACCGAATATCGTGGGATAGTGGTAGTCGTAAAGCTTCGTCCAGTTCGAATAATACAGGATTGACGACAGACCATCCGCCAGAATCGGCCACATATCGTCTACGATGAAGAATGAAACCACGAACGTAGTGGAGACAGCCACAACCAGTGCCGGGCTAAGTCGCAACAGCCTGCGCTTCCAGAACTTCAACAGCGAAACAGTGCCGGTTTTCTCAACCTCGCGCAGCAAGATCGACGTGATGAGAAAGCCAGATACAACGAAGAACAACTCCATCATTATCGGAGCACCCGGAAACCAGGCGATATTGCAGTGTGCGGTGATCACGCCAAGGGCCAGAATGCCTCGCAGCCCATCCAGCGCGGGAAAGTAATTCGAGTTCGACATGATCCGCTGGGGCGTCGCAGGTGTTGCACTGGAGCCGCCATTCGGATCCACTATGACAGTGTTCACTGAGTTACAACGCTCCAGGCTCCAAGGATGATCCGGCAAAGTGCGCATTACAGCGTACAGACGGGTGAACGCGGGTGAATAAACCATGGAGGAAATCGCGGTCGGCAGATTTCCGAGGCACTTTCGCACTCTGCGAGGTCAGGATAGACCAACTTTCCACAAAAAGTCACTGCCCACTGATATTCTTCCTGCATATTGATAGCTTCTTCACATTATCTGCACTTCCGCATGCGCGATCGCGCGTACAGGTAGAAACTCGATGATCCCGAAGGCCGAGAGGACGCTTTAACTCATGTATCTGGCGCCGCCCCGGATACTCGGATAAGCTCTTTTCCGTGGCAGGTTGTTCAGCGGCCAGCACAGGCCGAGGCACTGCCGTGCAACGCGTCTTGTCCATGGGTCGCGCAAGCTGAACCAGGCAATCAATCAATGACAGGGAACTTGAATTGTATCCCCCCACTATCCACAATGTCCGTCACCACGGAGCTTATAGCGGCAGACCTATGCGATGTGACAGTGGCGCCCGGAGGCCGGCCGGTGAAACCATTGAGCCAGCCGCATCAAGGCAAACGGAATCAAGATTCGCGCAGGGCTCGCGTCGCGACTTCCTGGCCTTCGCCGCCAGTCTGGCTCTCAGCGCAGGCGTGTCTCACGTCTTTGCGCTTGGCGGTGCACCCACAACCGATCAGACCAACGCAGAGCTGGATATTGCGGCCTTGGGCGAGTGGTTGCGGCGAGCGGAGCCTGGTACGGCGACAGCCCTTGAAGCTGATGCGCGCAAGGCTGCGGGGCTTTCCCCGTATGCCGCGGTCACCTGGCCGATAGCCCGCGCTACACGGGTTCAGCTAACGGCGCCAGACCGCATCGCGACGGAATTTGCACAAGCGGACGTGGTGTTCGTGGATGGCTGGCCGCTGGCCCGGTCGGAGGCCGCTGCAGCGCTCCTGTATGCTACAGCCAGCAACAGCCCGCAGCTTCAGCCTTCCATTCACGGCTCAGAGGCGCTGCCGTGATCGTCGACGGTGACTCCGTAGCAGACAACACGGTGTTTGAAGCCGATGTCTGTGTGGTAGGGGCGGGAGCTGCGGGCATGACACTGGCGCTTGATCTGGCGCAGCGAGGAGTCGAGGTTCTGCTGATCGAAAGCGGCGGCCTGGAGTGGACAAAGGCTTCACATGAGCTGCTCGATGTCGAATTGAGCGGCCACAGCAATGAACAGCTGGTGAACCATACTCGAGAGCGATTTTTTGGTGGAACGACAAACCACTGGGGCGGAGAGATTCGAACGCTCAGTGCGTTCGAATTCGAACCGCACGCCTGGGTACCGCACAGTGGCTGGCCCATTAGCCGCAAAGACCTCGACCCATACTACGTTGCGGCGGCGAAGTTGCTCGGCCTGCCCGAAGTAGACCGTCCTTTCGATCCCGCAGCGCTTGGTTTTGGTGAGAGTCCGCGGCTCGTCAGACCGATGGAGCCCGATATCGAGGCGCAATTATGGGGCCGAGTGCCTCCGGAGCGCCTGCGGTTCGGACAGTCACGCCGCGAGGAGACCCGCAATAGCGCTACGCTTCGCTGCGTGTTGAACACGACCGTCGCTGTCATTCATCCCGAACCAACACGGCAGCGCATCGTCTCCATGGAGGCACGCACCTTCGGCGGAAAGACCCTGCACTTTCGAGCAAAGGACTTCGCGTTGTGCACAGGAGCCATCGAGAACGCCCGGTTGTTACTGGCATCAGATGCGGCGGTGCCTCGAGGTCTGGGCAATGAACATGATCTGGTCGGACGCTATTTTATGGATCATGGGGCAATCGATATTGGTCCTCTGCTAATCACCGATGCCGCGGCAGGTCCGTTCCAGGAGGAACTGATAGCCGAGAACAACCTTGTTGGCTGGGCGACGACACCCGAGGCACGGACAAAACACCAGCTACAGGGCTTTATGGCGATCCAGTGGCCCAAGGCGACTCCATTGCGCCAGCCAATCGAGTACTCTCAGGGCATTGCCAGTCTGGCCCGCGGGGAGACCGGGGAAAACCCGCAGACGCCTCCTCGCCACCTCAACGTGGTGATCAACTGGGAGCAGGCGCCCAATCCGCTCAGCCGTGTGATGCTTTCCGGCAAGCGTGATGCGCTGGGGGTTCGCAAGCCCATACTGCACTGGGACGTGACCGCAACAGATCTCGCCAGCGCTCGGCGCAGCTCCGAGCTGCTGTCACTTGCGGTAGCGCGTTCAGGATACGCCAGACTGCGCAGACTGCAGAACACGCCCGGTTCGCCACTCACCAAGGGCGGAGGACATCAGATGGGAACCACCCGAATGTCGGTTGATCCGCGACAAGGCGTCACGGACCACAATGGACGCGTTCACTCCTTGCAGAACCTGTATATTGGAGGCAGTTCCCTGTTTCCGACTGGTGGCTGGCAAAACCCGACATTCACGATAATGGCCCTCGCGCTAAGGCTTTCGGATCTTCTGGCAACGCGCTCTACCCGGGCTACCAGCGTATAGGCGAAGCGTTTAACAGCGCATGTACCTGGCATGCGTGGCACATGCACCGCGGTCATGACTGAGGAGCAACGCTGAATGCAAGTAATTCTGCACATCGGTTTTCCCAAGACTGGCTCCAGCGCCATTCAGTCACATATTTTTACCAACCAGCGTTGGCTCGGTACCCAGGGGGTCTATGTTCCAAAGGCTGGCTACGCTTCAGGCCTGGGTCACGCTTTCCTCCTCGACCAGGAAAACTGGCCCACTATTGCCGATAGTGGCTACCGCGGCCCTGCGGGAGAAGGCGCTTTGGCACAACTTGCAGAGGAGCTTGAGCTGGCCGAAACGCGCGGCTTTCAGCGCGCCCTCATTTCCTGGGAAGGATTGGCGCTGCTGAACGAACCAGCCATTACCACGCTACGACACGCGCTTGGGCCGCACAGTGTCATCCTGCTTGCCTACGTTAGGGAACAAACCAGGTTATACCAATCTTCAATTCTGCAGTCCGTTGAGCACCTTACTTTCTTCTCGACCGACTCACTTTTTTCTGACGCCAGCGAGACACTCAAAATCCCCGCGTATCTGCACTTTGACGCGGTTCTATCAACCTGGCATCAAGTCTTCGCTGGCGCAATCGACATCAGGACCAGGCTCTATCATCGCGCCTCCCTGCTGAAAAGCAACGTGGTCCTGGATTTTTTCGGATGGCTCGGATTGAACCCTGGGGAGGGGTTCGCGCTTGACCCCACCCGTGTCAATCCCAGTCTTGATGTTCGATCCGCCACGCTACTGGTGGTCGCGCAAGCCAGCGGGCTAAACTTCAGAGGCCTGCTCTCGCTCTCAAGATCACTATCCCGTTTTGTGGCCGACTGCGGCACAGAGTCGTCACAGTTTCTGTCTGTAGAGCAGGAAAATTCGCTACGCGAACAGTTCAGAGAGGGCAATGCTCGATTTTTCGAGACATTTCGGCCGGAAAACGTGGACCAGGACACGCGGGGTTTTCCAGTCACACATCGTTCTCAAGCGCAGAAGGAAAGCGCATTCACGTTATCAGATATGCAGCACATACACAGCGCGTTGACCAATCCAGCAATAGATACGTGGCTGGGGGGCCCGCTGGTAGCAAAGAACGTGGCGAGGGTCGCTTGCCGGCCCAACGAAGGGTGGCGCGGCGCTGAGATGGCTGGCGTGTGGTCTGTGGGGCCACGCTCGGAACTGGCGTTTCGATTGCCGTTCACCCATCCGGTGCATGGTCCGACCGCGATACGCTTGACGATTGGAGGACGGTACTACGGCAGGAATGTTGAGACGCTGGTGACCTGTAACGGAAGATCCAGGCGTTTGAACCTCGAGCAGGCGGAGTTGTCGGTCGATATCGATCAGAAAACGCGACAAGACGGTATCACCCTGGTTATGGAGCATATGTTCCCGGAAGCCCCCAATGACGGCGCGGGCGCATCAGCACAGAGCGGAATCGCATTTAGGCTGGAGTTTCTATCCTATCAATTTGTCTGGGACCCTGATGACGAGCAGTGACGCGATAGAAAAGTCCGTGCCAGCGAGCCCGGAGAATGTGTTACCGCCGTGTAGGGCTTTCCCGCCTATAGCTATTCGTGCTCTGCGAGCGTAGTATTTTCCGAGATTTCTGTACGGGATCACCATGACATCCAATCGTTCGTCTAATTTCACACTCAGCTGGCATCGCCTCGTGAAGCTCTTCGGTAGGAACGAGATCAAAGCGACTTTGGGTGAGCTGGTCACACAGCAACAGAACCTGTTAAAGCGCCTGGACACGATCGATAAGAAGCTGGAACAGATTTCCTCGGTAAGCAAAGGTGCTCAACTGTTGCTGTCGGCACATTACAGGGGGCTGGCAGAGAAAAACCACGCCTTGCCCTTCTCCGAGGTGGAGTTTCGAAACTACTCGCAGTTCGGCGAGGACGGCATTCTGCACTACCTGTTTTCGGTGATCGGCACTGTCAACAAGCGCTGTATAGAAATGTGCGCAGGAATCGGCAGTGAGTGCAACTCGGCTAATCTTATCCTCAACCACGGTTGGCAGGGCCTGTTGATCGACGGCAACAGACAGCACGTAGAGCAGGGGCTGGCCTTCTTCGGCAGCCACCCAGACAGCAAGGTACTACCCCCGCGTTACCTGCATCGCTGGATTACCCGCGACAACGTGAACTCCCTGCTGGAAGACGCAAACTTCAGCGGCGAAATTGATCTGCTGTCCATCGATATGGACGGAGTGGATTACTGGATTTGGGAAGCGATCACCGCTGTCGACCCGCGCGTTGTGGTCGTTGAATTTATGGCGCACTTCGGTGACGCGCCAGTAACTGTACCCTACCGCGATGACTTTGCAGCCCAGTGGGTGCCATTGACACACCCCGCAGAGAAAGCCGCAGCTGCGAAGAACGGCAGTCTGCCCGACAACTTGAGTTCCTTCAGCCAATGGACGATGTACGGCGGCGCGTCTCTGGCCGCATTCAACAAGTTGGCTCGACGGAAAGGCTATCGACTGGTAGGCGCTAACAGCGTCGGCAACAATGCATTCTTTATTCGGAATGGAATAGCTGAGGCGCTATTTCCGGAAGTTCCTGAGTCGGCCTGCTACAACGCTCTCTTCCACCACAAGATTCTTGGCACAGCAGACTGCCTGAATGGACTTGAAGTGCAATCAGTGTAGGCCCGGATGACCCCGGTTTCTGCGAGGCTATTGACCTGAGCCACTGGAATGCCGTGTACTTGCAAGCTGGTTCACAGATGTTGGCTCGGGGTATTCCTAGTGTGCCGTCAGTTGCGGCAAACTGGCATGCCCGGAGTGTCGCTGCCGGTGCAGTGCGACTTTTTCAAATAATCAGGCCAGCAATTCAATGACGACGTATGTTTATCACTTCAATGACGATCTGGACCGCTTCAGTGAGCTGTTCGAAAACAGGCTGGGTGATCGCAGTGGTTACCATGAGCAGGAGTTTTTCGATGTACTCGAGCTTGTTTTGGCACTGAAAAGGGGCGGCGCCTGCATCGATGTAGGTGCCGGCATGGGCAGAATTACAGCCCGGGCGAGAGAATTGATGACGGAGACCGTGGCTCTGGAGCCAGACGAATCCCGCTGGCGCGAATGCCACCGCGCCTGCAACAGCGAACCGGAATGCCTGGTGCTTTGCCAGACTACAAGCGAGTACCTCAGGGATAACCCAGACAGGCAGTTCGATTTGGCGGTGGTCAGTATGGTCCTTCAGCATGTTTCATCGGAAAACTGCATCCATATCCTGGGCGATATCGCGAAACTGCTGAAACCCGGCGGCGTCGCTATCGTGTCCACGACCCACACGCTGGAGGCGTGTAAAGGTTATTCTTTTACTGGAGACAACAACCGCGTTTACGTGCCAGAAGCTGAGTTCAATGCCTATACGCAAAGCCCGCCCGCCCAGCAAAACCTGGGGCTTCCGGTGCGACGATTCAGCAAACAGGATTTCATGGACGCGGTTGAGCCCTTTCTGAGTCCGATCTATTGGGGGCAGACCTCATTCTACAGGCCCGTTGGCCTCAATTTCTTCTCGAAACGCCTGCAGGTCGCGCCAGAAGAGCTTGAAAATATCGGCAACACCCAGTTTGTGGTGGCCCAGAAATGCGATTGAGCTGACCCCTCAATCGCGCCACTGCTGGCCGCTCACGCTTGCCTGGCGGACGACAACGCAGTCGCGGACAAGTACTCTTTCATCTTACCGTAAACAACCTCATGGCCGGCAGCCGTCTCTACTGCGCGAATGCTCGCTTTACGCATGGCGAGGTACGCTTTTTCGTCGCTGGTTGCTATCCGAAAACTGTGCTCGTACGCGTCTTTCAATGAATTCCAGTCTATCCTGTAACACATTGTACGAATGGCTTTACGCTCGTCGAAAGGCCAGAAGGTAGGGTACAGGCTGGACTTGACCACAAACGCATTGCCGGGCTCGATGTAGTCCGCCATGGCGGTATGGTCTGGCGCGATGGCCGGTATCCCTTGGCCCATAAACTCCATCAGCGGCAGACACTGCCCTCGCAATGCGAGGAATTCACCACAAAGTGCGTGCGATCCATAAGCGATTGATACTGATCATCGGTCAGGAAACCGTGCACTGCAACGACCCGGCATTTAAACGGCGACATTTGCGAGTACAGTAGCAGCAGCTTGCCGAGAAATGTCGCCAGGTTATGGTGCGTCATCTTCAGCACCAGGGTCGCGTTCTCTTCATCGCGAAAAGCCCAACAAAACGCCGTTACCATATCTTCCCAGTTCTTGCGGCCATCCTGCGGGTTCATCACACAGGTATAGACTATTCCGTTGAGCTCCAACGCATTGCCGTTGAGGCGTGAACTGAGCTTCAGCGCCTGCATGGTCCGAGCGAAAAGCCTCCTGACCGAATTGACAAAGCTGTTTTGCTTGACCTTCTCGTAACCCTCTGGCCGCATTATCGTCATCGACTTTACACCGATGCCCAATGATCTGTGATCGCGCGCGCCGGGCGCGTGTGCAAGATCCAGATTGGTGATCTTGAGTATATCGACATCGTTTTCGGGTTCGAACGTCATCGTATAGGTTTGCGGTTGATCATCGGGAGTAATGTGGACTTTCTCGTCTCCCAGGCTGAACTCGATCTCGCGCCCGATATTCGTGCCATATGCCACCATCTCCAGCTGAATGATGACCGGACCCTTGATGTGATGCGGCAGCATTATCCAGGGCATCTTGGTTCGAGACCAGGTACCCCATTCTTCGGCGCTGTAAAACCCGATGAGTAATTCTGTTGCCTCGGGACTGTCTTCCGTGAAAGACAGGTTCAACGTCTCGTCATTCCACGGCTGCATCTGCAGCGGATCACGCGAGCCATTCACTGTATCGTTAACCATATCCCGGGTCAGATTGTAGGAACGACTGTCGTACAGCGTTGCGAGTACCTGGATCACACCATTTTGAGGTTTGCCGGTGAGCTGGCTGGCATCAACCGTCTCAACCGCGGCTGGAATAACTGCAAGGTTGAGACCGGTTGGTATAGCCTCGTTGACTACCTTGGCCGCGTACTCCGATATCGTCACTGCATTGCCAATTTTTTCCAGGGTTCTGGCCCAGTTGTATTCCGGGTGATTGTGCCAGGACTCCTCTGGAATCGTGCTGAACTCCCAGGCAAACACGCAGACAGTGGGGCAGCTCAGATTGAGAACCGTTCGATGCGGTGGCGAGAAAGACAGGAACAGGCACTCTTCCGCGGGGTTTTCAAAAAAAATTCTGTCCACCTCTTCGACCGGATCATTGACCGCAACGAGCTTTCCCAGCTTCTGAAGAATGGGCAGATACTTCTTGTAAATAAAATAGTAGCTGTACTCAGCCTTGCCCAATCTCTGCTCGATGGTCTCAGCGTTCGTTTCTGAATAGGTTATGATGATCATGGCTGCGTCAATGCTCGTTAATGCTATTCAAAAAAGCCGCCAATCGATTCGACAGTACGTCGCTTGAACAGTACTCGTACTGATTCTTCCAAGCCTGCATCGACATCGACCGGTAGCGCTCCTGAGAAGCGTTGGCCAGCTCATAGCTATCACGATAGGCCTTGTGGAGAGATTCCCAGCTCGGGCGATACCACAGCGTCGTAAAAATCTGCTGGGGGTCATGTGGCCAGTAGTGCGGCTCAGGGGTAGACTCAACGATGAACGCACTATTACTGCAAATGTAGTCGGCCATCGCAGTGTTGTCGGGAGCAATAGCCGGCACCCCGCAAGACATGTACTCCATTAAAGGCAGGCACTGCCCTTCGCTCCTGGATGCGTTAACGATATAGCTGGTGGCCGATATCAGCGCGTCGTAATCTGCGCCGGAAATGTATCCGTGCACAACCACCACACGACACTTGAAGGGATGTAGCTGACAAAAAAGCCCGAATATGTCGTCCAGATAGCCGGACATATCTTTATAGGTCATTTTCAGGATAAGAGTGACATCCTCCTGATCCCGAAAAGCCCAACAAAAAGCGGTAAGGATATCTTCCCAGTTCTTTCTGCCATCGCGCGGATTAAAAATACTGGTGTACACTACGCCCTTTAGCCTGATGTCGTGCCTGATGGTGTTGGGTTTAGCAGGTGAGGACGCGCTGACCTGTTCTCCGTTTCTACTTTCAATCGACAGACTTGATATTCCTATCCCGATGGTACGCGGGTCGGCAGGCGTGCGCTTCGCGCTGATATCCAGATTACTGAAGGCGATAAAATTGCTGGGTTGCTTGATATCCAGATCAAACTCCAGCTCTACCACATCCCTTTGAGGAATCAGCTGGACGGTCTGATCTCCTATCTGCATATTTATTTCGCGGCCGATGTTGTTGCCATGTGCGTTCAGTGAAATCTTGAGTCGAACCTGGCCGGACAGTACGCTTGGCAGCATGATCCAGGGACTCGCTGTTCTTGACCAAGCCCCCCAGCCCTCGGGCGGGTAAAATCCAACCAGCATATAGTCAGGACTGGCCTTACCAAAATCAATCTGGATACTTTCACATGGCTCATCAGACGGAGGAGCGGTGCCCATGGGACGCGCAATCTGGCTGGCCGGCGAGATGGTTTCAGAATCGATAGCAAAGTTCCAGCTATCGATAACCGCCGTTCCCAACACAATCTTGCACTCCTTAATCGCCGCCCTCTCACTGGCCTGGTCGCGCAGCCTCGCGTACTTATCCCACAGCGGACATGGAATGCTCTCTATGTTGAAATCAGTCTGCATGTCACGCTTAACAACTGCCTTGGCATAAGACGAGTGCGTGATTGCCTGACCAAAATGTTCCAGTGCGTTACACCAGCTATCCTTCGGGTCGTTGATGAACTCCCTGTTAGGGATACTGGAGTACTCCCATGCAAAAACCGGTATTACCGTACAGGGCAAATCGAAAGGGACTTTATGCGGCGGGGCAAACGCCAACAGGTAGCAATCCTCACCGTTTTCGACTGACTGTGTATATTGCTGCAGGAATTCATCGTCGATGCAGCTAATCGTCACCACCGATCCGAGTTTTTCCAAAAGGGGAACAAATCCCTTCAGCACGAAATAATAGCTGTAATCAGCGTCTCCAAGTCGTGACTCAATCGAGGAATCGTCAATTTCTGAATAGCAGTAAAAGATCATGGCTTATTCGCTACTTCCGATCTATTTTTCTTGTTGGTATGAGTTGGAGCGACTAGATCTATGCATACTTGTCCAAACCCCAAAAATTTGCTGGCTTGCCATAAAACTCAAGAAATTTCATGCTATCCGGCACTATTTCTTCGCGAAAAACGTCGAGCGAATACTGGTCCCACCTTAACGGTTTCTTTCCAAAAGCCCGGCGCAGGAAAAGGGGCGCAAATATGCGATCCTGCTCCGCACCTGGCAGCCTCGCAAGCCTGGGGCCGGTAAATCTGTTGGTACGCAGAAAACGAAACAGCAGCGTGTCGTAAAGCTTTTCTTCCCCGGCGTTTAAATTGATGGAGCTTGGCTCCGGATAATCATCCATGCCAAGCCCGATATGATTGAGACACCGTGAAATTACAGACTGCCGATCTGCGTTCAGATCCTCCAGAAAAACCACGAGTATCGCGTCATCTCCAAATCGCTCCCGGTACTTGCCAATCCGTTCCCAGTACAACGTGTCTTGCACCATTTGCGGGAAGAGCCGCAGGTTTTCTCCCAGTGAATAAGGCGCGTTCAGCCCAAAGGTCACTCCGCTGTGGTGCATTTCGCGGTAGCTGGACTCGATTCGGGCTGCCGGGTTACGCGCGATGAATATGAAGCGGCAATCCGGGTTATTCTCGTATATTCGCCGTACTGCGACGTCTTCTCGCAAGTACCCCGTGTAGTCGGTACTGCCATCACCTTTCAGTTGCCCGGGAGACGCCGGCGCATAGTGTTCATCGTAAAACTCGTGCTGCGTGTCGAACTTCTTGTGCGAAAAGTACCAGGGCTCCTTTATCGCCGGGATAAAGATCGCAGGGTGAATATCCAACAGGGCGCATAAAGTCGTCGTGCCACACTTACTGAATCCCGGCACTATGAAATCGATTTTAACCGAGGTGGGCACCGTTCCTCCTGGCTACGATCATCTGGCACCGAGGCAACGCCTGATTGAGCGCTTCGTGCACTTTATCCCCATTGGGATGCCTCAGCACGGCATCCCAGGCCTGGGTCCATGCAATCGTTGACGGATGGACATTTTCGGTGAGCACCTCGTACGGCTCAGCGGTGGCCCATTTGAGCAGGAAGAAAATTGACCAGAAGCCCGAGAGATAATCGTGACGGATAATCTCAAGGCCGCAACTCCGCGCCAGCTCTTCAAAATCGTCCGAACTGAAAATCTGTATGTGATTGGGTTCCTGAAAGTAAAATTTTGGCGCCACCGTCTTCACGAGATTTTCTCCCCTGGCGTCGGGCACGGTAAGCACATAGGTCGCTTTCGGACCACCCACTCTCACTATTTCTTTCAGGAATTTGGCGGGCTCTTGAACATGTTCCAGAACTTCTGTACTGATCACAATGTCCGCAATACCGTCGGGAATCGGGATCGGGTCACAGTTTGACACGATGCCTTTGATCTCCCCTTTGGCAACGCCTTTCAGACGGCCTTCCAGCGCCTGAACTTTACTCTCCAGAATATCAACGAAGGTGACATCTGCACCCATCTTGGCGCAAAAGTGCGCGTAGCCACCGTCGCCACAGCCGATATCGACCACCTGCATTCCCGGCTTGACGTAAACACCTCTTACCAGCTCACCCGTGGTCGAGTCGCACCATGAGCTCCTGACTCGGTCTTCCATTCCAACTTTGATGGCGCTTGAGCGAATATCACTGGAATTCACGGGGAATCTCCTTCAGTTTTGGGCCCGACAAAAAGAACGCCGCGGTTCCGGCAGCGTGGCACCGATTTATTGTTAACACACTAATGCAGCATTCCAAACACGGCTCTCCGGGCTCAACCCAGCCCTTGTCAATGGGGCCATCCAGAGTCCTGTCAAGCGGGTACATTACATCACAAGCCTGAGCAACGCATCATATTACGTCACAAAACCCCGTGTAATCGGAAGCGCCGCAACCGCTTTATCTGACGGACGTGATGCATTACTCATAGTGTATTCGAGCACCCGCTCCACCCTCATGCTTTACGCCGGTCTCAGGAAATCTGGGCAGGCGCGGATCGTCAAGATTCAGCCGATACATGATCTGGTTGTAGTCATAGCGAGGGGTCGGCGTTTCGCTGCCCGAGAACAGTTTAGAGTAGGTGCCTTCAAAGTAGATGTAGGGGCCGCTAGCGAAGAACGGGTGCTGTTTCACATTATAAAATGAGTAGCGATCATGGGTAACGATCTTGCGCGCGGCAGACCACGGACCCATCGGGCCAGGTCCTTCGGCATACCAGACTTCACCCAAAAAACTCTCTCCGTATACCTCACCAAAAACCAGAACCCAGCGGTTGCGGTGTGCGTTCCAGGAGACACTGCCGCTGTGAGCGACAATCCGATCGCCACTTTCCATGTCGCGCAACGGCCAGCGTTCCTCCTCGGGCTTCACCAGATCCTGCTTGAGCAGTCTCTGCCACCGCTCTTCGGTGATCAGATCCGTATCATCCTTCCAGGCCCAGGCCAGTTGCCCGTCGCTGTCACGTTCAAGCGGAGGATGTTCATCCCGCCAGCGACTTCCGGCCTTTAAGGGCGTAAACGCCTGGTAGCGCTGTGGTTCGAGAATGTCTTTCCAGGACGCGCGCACCCGAATATTCGGGAAGGCCTGGCCAAAATAGAGCCACTGCTGCCCATCCTCCAACTGCTTGAGTGGCCGCCCACGTGGATGAAGCGGCACGTTCAAAGGGAACTCCTGAGCCTTCTCGAAGACTTCCTGCTCATCGTTCCAAAGCGCGATACCGTGTTCGATCACGTCACCCAGGTCACGCAGGCGAGCGTAATGCGCGAACATGATCTCGCGTCCGTTTTCCTCGAATACGGTGAGCCCGGATATCCATACCAGACCGCCGCCTTCCAGCGGGCACATGGCGCGCACGAATCCATTCGCATCAACGAAATACTCCAGCTTCACGCCATCATCCGGACTCATGCCGCCATCTGAAGGAAGCGCCGAAACGGCACCGGAGACCGCAAAATTGCCCAACGGCGAACCGCCTCGCCGGGTATCGCCCCAGAACCAGTACAGTCGATCGTCATAAATGGCGTTCTCTACAGAGTCCTGTCCAAAGACCCCGCCTGGAGGAGCGTCGCGAGCAGGGAAGGGGGTGTCTTTGCCGAGCAGTTGCGAATCGTGGTAAATGCCCTCTCCTGTCACCCGATAGAGGCGCTGCGCGACACTGGTTCTCTGCAAGGGAACGATCCTTCTGCCACCCGCCCTCAGGCTCACTCGAATGCCCGGGAAGCCATCGATGTGCTCGCGAGGCGAGTAGCCTGGACTGCGCACAGAGAAATAGATCATTTCCGTTTCGAAATCCCGAGGGTTTACCGCCACCCAGCCGGCGCTGTCACTAATATACGTCACCGCATTGGTGGAACTGATCTCGACAAGCGGAACCCCGCGCCCCGTTTCGTCATCAATAAACTGCAGCCCGAAGTAAACAGGCCGAACGGTCGAACATCCGGCAACAAATGACAGAACCAGCAGAGCGCAAACATTCACCAGGCTCTGATGCCTGAGGGCGATACTCATCCAAAGCGACACGTCTGTTTTTCACCTGTTCCCGCAAAGCAACCCGACGAGATGTCATAGCACAGAAAAACGCACTACACCCCTGGCCTGCTGAATAGTGTTGTCACACCTACCGGCGCAGGGACCACCGAACACGGGGCAGGACACTGCAAATCAATGCCGCGCTGCATAGACCCATTTCAGCCCGGCTTTCTTGCGATGATCACCTGGCTCTTGGGTAGCATCGCGTCCATTTCCCGCTTGAACACCCTGCCTTCCGGCGTTGAAATCATCCTTCGCCAGAGCGTCGCCCAGTTCTGCAAACTGTCATCAAATGGAGGCTGCATTGAGGCATAAACAGCAAACGGCTGACCCTGTACGTCCTCCCCCTTCGCGGCCTGAATAGCCCAATGAAGACTCATCGAGAAAAACCAGTAGAATCCATAGGGAGTGTAGCTCTCCACTACCAGCCCCGCCTCCTCAACCAGACTCAGGAAAGACGCCTTACTAAAGATTCGAATATGGTTCGGGTGCTCAAAGTACATGGCGGGCGCAAACTGTTGTTGTATCTTCTCCCCATGCTCTCCGGGTACCGTGAGACAGAAAAGCGCTCCCGGTTTTCCGGCTCGCACCAGCTCGGCGAGCACGCGGCCTGGGTCGGCCACATGCTCGAGCACTTCCTGGCAAATCACCCGAGTGGCGGATTCATCAGCAACCGGCAAGGGATCACTGTCACCAACGATGGCTTCGTAACCGGACGCAGTTCCCAGATCCCTTACCTTTGCCTCCAACTCTCGAACCGACTCCGCTTCGACGTCGGTGAAGGTGACGTGAGCCCCTCTGCGTGCACAGAACAGCGTCGCATTACCGGGGCCGCAGCCTACATCGAGCACGTAGTCACTGGCGGAGATGTGAAAACCCCGGAATAGCTCGTCAGATTTACCCTGATACCAGCCGCTTTGCTCCGCGTCTATCAGACCAACCCAACGGAGATCGTTCTTGTCTGGCACATCCCTGCCAAGAACGCTCATCCGGCTTCCCTCAGGTCACCGATATGCCCAGCTACGGGGATGTCGCGTACATCCATTGCAAAGTATCTCTAATCGGTACCACGTTTAAATCCGGACAAAGGGCGATCAGTTTTGCGTTGCTACCGACCAGGCGCCTGACTTCATTGTCACGCACAAACTCTGGATTTACAGACACTTTTATCCTGTATCCAGCGATCTCGTTCATTGTTTCGACAATACTTTCGAGGGAGTAACCACCCCCGGAGCATATGTTGTAGGCTTCTCCCGGCTCGGCTTTTTGCGCTAATTCCCTGTAAGCGCTCGCGACAAAACGTACGTCCGAAAAATCCCGTATCACATCGGTATTGCCGAGCTGAATGTCAGCCCGCTGCTGCCTGAAATGCTCTACGATCTTGGGAATAAGAAACTTGCTGGCTTGCCCGACACCGGTGTAATTGAAAGGTCGCACCAGAGATATCGGCAATCGTTTGGACCACGTGCCCGCCATGTACTCCATAGCGACCTTGCTGACTGCATAGTCGTTCTCGGGCGCAAATCCGGTATCTTCGGCAAGCGCTCCTCCCTGTGCGTTGCCATACACGTTGGCGCTGCTGGCGAGCAAAACCTTGTCTGGCTTGACCCCTTGCTTGTCCAGAGCATCCAGCAGGTTCCGCGTGCCAACCACATTGGTTTGATACATCTCTGCCACATCGCCATGCGGCACGAACGTCACGGCGGCCAGGTGAATCACGACCTGGGGCTTACATTGCTCCAGCGCGTGCGCGAGCGATTCTGGCTCAAGAATATTGCCGGGCAAGACACGGGCATGTTCAATCTCAGCGGCATGCTGAGACAACCCAAAAACTTCAAAACCATCCAGCGCCATCTCACGCGCGATGTATGGCCCCGTAAAACTGCCTATTCCCGTTATCAGCGCCCGTCTGGCCATCAAAAAGACGCGCCCCTCTCGTTGCGCTCGATGTCCGCTGCAACCATCATTTCACAGAGTTGCTCAAGTTTTGTCGTTGCCTCCCAGTCCAGCAGGGCCTTCGCCTTGGAAGCGTCCCCGATCAGCAGATCCACTTCCGCGGGCCGATAGAACTGCGGGTTGATCTTGACTCGTGTTTTTCCGGACCTGGTGCAAGTGCCGACCTCCTTCTCTTCCTTGCCGCTCCACTCCAGGGATACGCCCACAGCGGCAAACGCGAGTTCGACAAAACTCCGCACGGTTTCTGTGCGATTGGTTGCCAGCACGAAGGTATCGGGCACATCCACCTGCATCATTCTCCACATGCCGTCCACGTAGTCTTTGGCAAAGCCCCAGTCACGTTTTGCGTCCAGATTACCCAATTCCAGCACTTCGGACTGCCCAAGATGAATTCTGGCTACCGTGTCGGTGATCTTGCGCGTGACAAACTCTTTACCACGCAGAGGCGACTCATGGTTGAAAAGAATTCCACTACATCCAAATATGTCGTAGGACTCGCGATAGTTGATGGTCATCCAGTGTGCAAAAAGCTTGGCCACACCATACGGGCTTCGAGGATAGAATGGCGTTTCCTCGCTTTGCGGCACCGCCTGTACTTTTCCAAACATTTCCGAGGTCGACGCCTGGTAATAGCGAATTTTCGGGTTTACGGATCTGATAGCCTCAAGCAGGTTCAGGGCGCCCAGACCGGTAATCTTTGACGTGGCAAGCGGTTGCTTGAAGGACACTCCCACAAAGCTCTGGGCAGCCAGGTTGTAGACTTCATCGGCTTCACTTTCCTCCAGCAGACGCGTTGCGTCCATCGGATCGGTAAGGTCATAGTCCACCAACACCAGGTTGGGGTGCCCAAGAATCCCCAACTCCTGCATGCGCCAGAAGTTAACTGAACTCGTGCGACGGCTCGCGCCATAGACCTTGTATCCTTTTTCCAGCAGTAGCTCCGCCAGATAAGCGCCATCTTGCCCTGTGACTCCCGTTACGACCGCTTTCTTCATATCTTCAGTCCCGAAATAAGCACAATAGAATTCATTATGTTCGTAGCCCGTTGCCACGGGCGCATGACTGCGCGGTATGTTTTCGACATACCGAACCAACAGCCACTCCACGCACGGAGGACATCACCTTGACGAACTCACCGTCAAAACCGCTCCAGCGTTGAAATAATGTTCCCCTTATCCCTGTGTGGCGACCCTTTCGTTGCCACAATGTGAGGAAGATCACTATAGCATCCTCTATCCGGCACCCGGTCAATCACGGCCAGTGGCCTACGGCTTTCAGCTTCATCGCAGGCATTTCGCACATATTGCAACGCTTACCCCGAGCACACAATAACTGCGGATGCGATTCCTTGGAAAGCCCGGAACAACTTGCGGGAAACGATTGCACCCGTACCGGCAACGAACCCCCGGTTCATGTATACAGCAAACTTCCCCAGGCGCAGTTGAGCGGATACCTCTCTCGCAGCCAATCGTCGCCCTTTACCAGCGAAAATTCGATGACAGTGGGTCGTTCGTTCAAGAGCTGTTCAGGCGTGACCTGAAGCATCACTTGAACCGCCTTCAAGCCTTTGGCCGGGATGCGCTGCCTGACTCGCGCAACGCCTTTCATCGACTCGATGAACCCTCCCGAGGCGTTGCGAAACTGCCAGCCGATGGAACAGGTGCCGGGATCATCGCCGGCAAACTCGAGCGGGCCTTCTGCATCATTGCGCACAATCAGCGTCACCACCACCTGGCTATCGGTGCGCAACATGACCAGCCCCCGGGTAAAGATGTGGACGTTTCCCCATGGAAATTCCACAGGATCCTTGAGCGGGGCTTTGCTGACGACACTGGTTTCCGGGTCGGCGTTGCTGCCGGCCAAATCACCCGACACCTGCTTCGTGCAAGCATTCGCTACGGCACGGGGAACCCCCGCTCTCAGGGGCGTCAGATCACCGGTACCGCTGTAGATTCCGCGACATTCAAACCGCACGTAATCGTATAGGCGCTGATCTTCCGTGTTCAAACTGCGTATCACATCGACCAGCCCGGGCTCGGCGAGAATATCCTCCGAATACCCGACTGTGCCGGCATTGGCCTTACGCTTGTTCTCAATCGGGTACCCGAGCTCTCGCTGGAAGAACTCATTGAACAGGTCCAGCCGGTCAAAAACGCCGACCACCATATCCTCTTCTTCGAGCGTCTTCCTGACACCACTGAACGTTGCGCCATGCCGCGACAGGTACTGGCACTGAAGATTGCTGATTTCACGTCTGAAATCATGGCTGTTCTTGATGGATCTGAGCATGCTGCCCGGATCGACACCTTTGTCACGCCAGGCTTTCAAATCGGCTTCACGCTGTTGCCGCCAGCTCTCGGTGCCCAGCACCGGCGGCGCCGAGCAGTAGTTGAAAAAAGACACTGCGCGCTCTACCGGATCCCTGAGTATCGAGCTGTAAACTGCATTAAAAGAAGGGGGATAAAAGTGCAGGGGCCTGTGACCACCGATTACCGCTGATGCGTTGACCTCGCTGGCAACGAACCTTTCGGCGTCTGAATTCAGCCCGTACCAGAATACAGCGTTTTCCGAATACACCTGAAAGAGGTACTGACGATGGGAGGTTCCCGCCGCTTTAGGAATGTGAAGATAGACTAGAGGCAACATTGCTTATCAGAATAAATTTAATAAAATTAGATAGTTACGTTTAAAAAGCCCGTGATCGGACGACTCTAGCATACTTTTATTGACGCTACCGCAATTCTTTGTCGGCCGAGTGACTCACCTCGCAAGATTGCGAGGAAACGTCTGGAAGTGCGCCAACGCTCAAGATTGAGTTGTCTGTAAACAGACTTCGTTGTACTGTCGGGAGTCACTAACAATTATTCCGTTTTGAGGTTCTAAACCCGTGATAACACTACTAAAGCGTATCCCCTCATTGCTTGCAGGTGCGGTTCTGGTTGCATTCGCGAGCTTAAGCAGCGCGGAAACCATTCTGGTAACGGGCGCCAATTCGGGCATCGGGTTTGCTTTCGCGGAAGCCTACGCCGCCAAGGGCTGGACAGTGATCGCCACCCACCGCCGAAGCGAAGCCCCCGAGAGCCTGACGACGCTGGCAGCGAAGTACCCGACGGTCAAGATCGAGCGCATGGATGTCACCGATCACGCACAGATCGACGCGCTCGCCAAGCGGCTCAATGGAGCCCCGATCGATATCATCGTAAACAACGCGGGGATGATGGTGGTCGGCGCAGTCGGAGATCCAAAGGCGGTCGCAGCGCAACAGTTTGGTACTTTGGACTACGAGCAGTTCGACGACTTCATGCATACCAACGCGCTCGGACCGATCAAAATCGCCGAGGCATTTGCTCCGAACATCAGAGCCAGCAAAAGTGGAAAGGTTGTCAACATCAGCTCCACGGCAGGCTCAATCTCGCCGCCTATCTCACCGTTTCGCGAAGGATACTGGTATAAAACCAGCAAAGTCGCACTGAATATGTTGATGAAAAACCTGGCTTACGACTTTAAGAAAGACGGCATCGTGGTGGTGATGTTTCATCCTGGCGGCGTGCGCACCACCAAGCTTAAGGATGTAAAACTGCCGCTGATGGAGCCCGCTGAAAGCGTTTCAGCGATGATAAAGATTATTGACGGGCTGACCCTGGCCGACAGTGGGAAGTTCCTTCGATTCGATGGAACACCTGAGCCGTTCTAGCGCGACTTCAGTGCCCTGTCAGTCTTCATGTTTGCCGGCGATGCAAACCGGGGGATTGTGAGCTGCAGGCGTCTTCGCTGTTGCAACAGAAAACACGAACCAAGATGTTAGATGATAACAGCCACTTGGCTGCCGAACTGGAGAAAGCCCGCCAGGAACTGGTGCAGATGCGGCGTGACCTGGTGCGCTGGAAGATTCAGGCGAACGAATACAAGGCGCGCATTGAAGCGATAGAATCCAGTGCTTCCTGGCGCTGGACACTGCCCATTCGCCTGCTGCCGGCAGCGAGGCGTCAGCTCAAACCACTGCTGATTCTTCTGTTGGTCCTGATCGTTACATTGCCCGTTTGGCCGCTACTGCTGCTGATGATGGTCTTCCGGCGCAGCCGGGATTTCCTCTGGTCGGTGCTTTGGCGGATCACGCCGTTACGTGGCCCGATGTCTTTTCTGCGGCAGCGTCTCCTTGCAGGGCCAGGCCCAACAACCAGCGGGGCTGCGCCGCCACCGCCACTGGTGTTCCGCCGCCCGACCAACGCGCTGGTGCTCTCGGCGGAGCATAAGCCGGATGTTGTGCGCTGGCATCTTATGCAGCAGCTGTGTCCGCACCGCAGGGCGCAGCTTGAGCAATACAGACTCACTCGGGTGGGCCTGATCAACGAACTGGAGTCTGTCGAGCTTCAGTCGCTGAGTCGCACCGAGTTGAACTTGCTCAGAATTGCGGTGACCGCAGGCGCCCCCAGGTGTGTAGAACCGGGGGCGCCTTGATGAGCGTGCTTGTTGACCTGCAGGAATCCCGGATATGGCTTGAAGCCGATGCGGCACTGCCTGCCTGGCTGGACGCTGCGTGGCTCGCGTCTGAAGACGCGCGATTGCTATGCAGGCTGAATAACCCGGACGATCTGACCGCGCTTAGGTCGATCATTCCTGACCCCGCCCGACTGCTTGCCTATCCGGAGTACCCCGCGCTGGCAAAGCACCTGAGTGACGCTGATGCGCACCTGCTGCACAGTACGTTCTGTAGCCTGTTTCACGCTGACCGTTACATGGTGCTAACCCCGGGGCAATCAGAACAGCGCTACAGTGAATTGCAACAGTACAACACACCGGCGCGTCGCGCCGAGCGTTCGAAACCGACTCTGGCATTGGTGTCGCCATTGCCACCGGCCGCATCCGGTATTGCAAATTATTGCCACGAGATCCTGCCTTCGCTTGCGCAGTTCTACGATATTACGCTGGTCGTCGAGAGGCCCTCCGAGATGGATGCCGAACTCGCGCAAGAATTCGACACGATAGACCATCTGCAGATGATGCGAATTGGCCGTCAGTTCGATCGGATAATGTACCACTTTGGTAATTCGCCGTTTCACTACGACTACTTTGGCCTTCTGAAAGCCCACCCGGGCGTGGTCGTCCTGCACGATATCTATCTGGGCGATTGCCTGTTGAGCAATTGCGGGAAATTCGGCTCGTCCGAGCTGCTTCAGGCAGTCTATGCTTCGCATGGGTGGTCTGCCATCGTGGATTGTAATGGCCAGGTCGAGCTCGCCATCAGGTTGTATCCGGCCTGTGCCGCAGTTTTCAACGACAGCTACGGTGTACTGGTTCACAGCGACCATGCCGCAGACATTCTTTCGAAATACTTCGGCAAGGAGATCTCCTCACAGGTTACCCAGATACCACTTGCCAGACGCCAGAAGGTCTTGCCGGACAGGCTCGCAGCGCGCCAGGCCCTTGGATTTACCCGCGAGGAGATCGTTTACAGCAGCTTCGGTTTGATAAATCCCAACAAGTGCCTGGAAGAGATAATGGACGCCTGGGTTGTCTCTGGATTAGCCGAGGATCAATCCGCCAGACTCTGTTTTGTGGGCGGATTCGTCAGTGCAGATCTCCAGGACAAGCTGCAATCGTGGTCGAAAAGCCTTGCCTATCCCAAGCAGGTAGTCGTCACCGGCTATGTTTCCAGCGAGATCTATGATCAATACCTGAGCGCCACCGACGTCGCCGTCCAGCTGAGAACCAACTCCCGCGGAGAATCGTCGGCGGCAGCCCTGGATTGTCTTGGAGCCGGACTGACGACTGTTATCAATGCCCATGGCAGCATGGCGGAGATACCCGGCGACATCATTATCAAGCTCCCTGACGAGTTCTCGATACAGGCGTTGTCAAACGCGCTAATGTCGGCATCCGAGCCGGGTGAAACGAAAGGGCAGGAAGCGCGGAGACATGTCCAGACGCAACATTCGCCAGAGGTGGTTGCGCGCGCGTACAGCAGCGCGATAGAGTCGCACTACGCAAACAGCCAGAATGCAATTCTCCAACGACAGCACGACCTGCTGATTGCGCCGCAGGTAGAGCATTGTTCAGCCCCCGCAATCTGGACAATGTGCGAAGAGCTGAACGATCTTATGTCCTGCGCCGGCGCAAGCCTTAACTCAGCTGCCGGTCCGCAGTTACTGGTCGATGTCTCTGCGGTAGTGATACACGATCTGGGAACGGGCATTCAAAGAGTTGTAAGGAACATTCTTCGCGAGCTACTGGTAAGTTCCCGCCTCGGATATCGAGTAGAAGCCGTCTACTATGATTTCGAATCGGAGTGCTTCCGATACGCGCGCTCCTTCGTCAATCGCTTCATGGGGCTACCACCACTCTATCTCTCCGATGACCCGGTAGAAGCCAGGCCGGGCGACATATTTCTTGGTCTGGATTTGTATTACGCCATCGCGGAGCGCGAAGTTTCTCGCGGATGGTTGCAGGCCTGGCGAGGCAGAGGCGTGAGAATCTGCTACGTCGTGTACGATCTTTTGCCTATCGTCTTGCCCAGCTGCTTTCCGGAAGACTCGGTGCCACATTATGAAAGCTGGTTGAAAGCCGCTTCCGGCGTCAGCGATGCCATTGTGTGCATTTCGCGCGCTATCGCCGATGAATATTGTGCCTGGTTTGAACAGGAAGCTCCGGGCAACGGGATCCGGCCGCATATCGGATAATTCCATCTGGGCGCTGACATGGAATCCCGCAACGAAAACCAACCGCTCTCGGGCCTGGAAAGCCAACTCCTGCAGACGCTGCAATCCCAACCTTATCTGCTAATGGTGGGAACGATTGAACCACGCAAGGGACATGAGCAAGTGCTGAATGCCATGGAGCTGCTCTGGTCGCAGGGTTACAAGCTCTCGCTGGTAGTGGTTGGTTCGATTGGCTGGGTTAGCGAAGATTTTGCGGACAGACTCAAGCGTACGAGTCGGGACACATCCTCTTTCTGTTTACTCAATTATGTCAGCGACAGCATGCTGCAGAGTCTTTATCAGAACGCCGCGGGCACAATGATGGCTTCCCTTGGCGAAGGCTTCGGTCTGCCGTTGATAGAAGCGGCAAACTACGGCTCACCCTTGCTCGCCCGCGATCTTCCCGTGTTCAGGGAAGTCTGCGGAGATGCGGCCTGGTACTTCCATTCCACCGATGGTCGAGAGCTGGCGGGGGAGCTGACCCAGTGGCTCAAACTTTACGAGACTGCAAGCTTGCCGGATTCATCCAGATTGCATTGGAAAAGCTGGGCACAAAGCGCCGAGGAGCTGACGGGCAATATTATTCACCAAAAATGGTATCTGGACTGAATTGGGCCTGAGCCCCGGGCGTCCGGCGCCAACACCGAGGCCACGGTTATGTCAGTAGGCAACAGGCTACACGTCGATCCGGACGAACCCTGGGTTCGCGCAGTCTCGGCGTTGCTGGAGCCCGGCAGCGTATCGAGCCTGCCATGGCCGCTGAAAGCCCTGTTTGTTTGCCAGAAGGAAAAACTTCTCTACGCCCCCATCACCAAATGCGCCTGCACGTCAATCAAACAGCTGATGGTCGAGCTCTCAGACATTGAACACAAGGAGCTGGTGCTCGAGCAGGGCGTGCACAGGGTGACCGACGCGTTCATCACTGGCGCAAAACTCAAAGACTATGACGCAGATACCGTGCAGGCCATCATCGAAGGCGACGAGTACTACAAGTTTGCTGTGGTTCGCGACCCGGTGCGTCGCATCGTAAGTGCATACACCGAAATGTTCTTTCTCAATCGGCTCAATGAAGGCAATCTGGTACATATCCTGGGACCCGTCAGAGATATCACCAGAAGGTCTGAACCAGACCTGCATGCTGGCGTCACGTTCCGAAGCTTCGTGGAATATCTGACAGAATCCGAGCCCAGCCGGCTTGATCCGCACTGGGTTCCACAACATCTGGTGCTGCGCGGAGTGAATCGCTACGACGCCGTCTTCAGCATGGATAATCTGTCAGACCTCGTGTCAAAGCTGTCCGAAATTACCGGCAAGGATATTCAGCTTTCCAGGCAGAATATCGGAGTTTCAAACGTCGCCGCTGATGTAAAACAGCCCGGACGTTTAGTAGATGTTGTTCCATGCGAACTCGATAGCATCAACGACATCAGCGCGGAAGACTTTATGGCCCCGGATCTGGTGGCCGCCCTCGAGCGTTACTACCAAGAGGACGCAGTCATTTACCGGGATGCGCAAAGCGGGCTGGAAGATTACGCACATAGCGTCGTCCTCCCATCCATTGCCGGGGACACAGACGCCCCCTTGCGCGGTGCGAATCAGATAGCCCGCTTCGTAAACCTGTACAGCAAGGGTTTCTTTGCGCTTGACGAGGACGGTAACGGCTCCATCTCTGTGAGTGTGGTCAACACCAGCGCCTATGCCCTCGATTTTACTACGCTGTCTGCATGCGCGATTATCGTCGAATTCAAAGACATCGAAGGCAGTGTTCTGGGGCCTCCGGTAACGCACGCCCTCGCTCCCGAGATTATCAGGGCGCACGGTATGCAGATGGCCAACGTAGATCTCTTCCTGGAGCCTGCGCTCATCAAACAGGCCAGCACAGCAACTCTCTCGCTGCGTTTTCACCGCGAATTCTACGTTGAAGATATTGTCCCGCTACATGTCGCACTGGCCACCCGGGTAGAACCATCCGGATAGACGCGGATGCCAGGGAAGGCAATGCCTGCAATAGCGGCGGATGCGCAGAGCCTTGTGGCCGCTGAATTGCGACAAACGGCACGGCCTGCCAGCGTTCGATGTATCAGGCGATTACCCTATGCTATAGTCGCTCGCTACGCATCCCAGACAGGAAAACAGGCGCCGCCGTGGTCGATTACGTATACAAGGATAACGAGAGCACAATGCCCACATTGTCGGCGCAGCTGACAAGTCGCATGGGTGACGGAAGCGGCAATCACGAGGCAGCCTACCTGAACGCCATCGAGTTGTTGGTCGCTGCCTTGAGCTTCGGCTCAATGATTGACATCGGGTGTGGCAGAGGGCGCATTGCTGAAGCCGCCGCAGGCAAGATCAGTGAGCTGGTGGCACTTGAGCCAGATCCCGGCAGATGCGCGTGGGCCCGCGCGGCACTGGAAAAGCATGACAGCGTTGCAGTGCACCAGTTGGTAACTCACGAGTACATAGCCCAGAATCCGGGCAAACAGTTCAACCTGGTGATTCTCGGAATGGTTCTACAGCATTTGTCGACACGAAATTGCGCCAGGGTCATGTCTGACATCACTACCCTGACCAAAGATGGAGGCATTGTCGTTATCTCCACAACGCATGCGCTGGAGAGCACCAAGTGCTTTACCTATCAGCATGTTTCCTCCGCGCGCATTACCGAAGAGGAATTCAACGCCTACGCTGATAACCCGCATGCGCAAGACAAGGGCCTGCCAGTACACCGGTTTTCTCGCGCGGAGTTTGAAGCGCTGGTGCCGCCCCCCTTCGAGATCGTGCAATGGAACCAGTTCTCGTATTATCGCCCTGAGTTCCTGCCCGCAGTCGCTACTGTACATGGCACCGATCCCGAAACGCTGAAAGACGTTGGTAACAGCCAGTTCATGGTGCTAAAGAAAAAAAGCTAGCGTTTTGCGGGGCGAAACGTTTCAACGATTCCCATGGGTCGCCACCCCCAACACCCATCAGCAGGCCGCCAAGGGCGGCATCGCACCTATGCGGCGTTGCTATCGAGCAGGGGTTTCGCGGCACGCCGGGTGAACTCTTGCGCTATCGCGTCACCGAGGCGCATCAGGTATGCATTGCCACCCCCGAGGGTCAGCTCCAGTTGCTTGGCCCAGAGACAATAGCGGAACAGGGGGTAATCCCTGTCTACCCCAATACCGCCGTGCAGGTGCTGTGAGGATTGACTGACACGGTGCGCCACGTCGCTCGCCCAGATCTTGGCGATCATCACCGCCTGCGTCGCATCCGACTGCTTGCTCAGCAAGGACGCAGCCTGCTGACAAGCCAGACGGAGATTTTCCACATCGATGAAAGCATCCGCGGCGCGATGCGATACCGCCTGAAACGTGGCGATGGGACGCCCGAACTGCTCGCGCTCGGCGGTATAGCCGGCTGTCAAACGGAGCATGGTTTCGGTCACACCCAATGTCATGCAGGCGCTGGCCACGAGCGTATGTTGCACCAGCGACTCAAGGGCGCAGTGGGCATCCGCGCCACGCGCAATGATGTCACTGCGACTCACCCGCACACTGTCGAACGTCACCGTGAACTGCGGTTCGCCCGTGGTGACCTCCTGCGCCACAACGCTGATACCGACGGCTGTGGTAGCTACCGCCAGCAACACCAGCTCGTTGCCAAAGCGAGCGGACAACAGCATTGCGTCGGCCTGATCAGCGGCGACCACCATGTGCTTGCACCCAAACAGCAGCCAGCCTTCCCCGCTCGCCTGGAGGCCCGCAGACGGCGTGCACGGGTCGTCACTGGCTGGTTCGCTCAGCGCGGTCGTTACCAGCAGGTTCCCCGCGGCGATACCCGGTAGCCACCGCTCCCGCTGCTCGGCAGCGGCGTATTGTTGCAGCGTCATCGCGGCGGTCAGTACCGGTATCAGCGGCACCGGCGGCAGCGTTTTTCCGGCCTCCTCAATCAGCAGGCAGAGTGCTTCAAAATCGAAACCCATGCCGCCGTGCGCCTCGTCTATCGATACGCCCAGCAGGCCTGCCTCCGCGAGTTTCTGCCAGAGCCTCGGGTCGAAGCGCTGGCCCTGCGCCTCGACCGCATGCAGGTAGTCGGCGGTCACTTCTCCCTGGAGAATCTGTCCGGCAAGTTGCACTACCGCCTGCTGGTCTTCGTTAATCGAGAAATCCATGGTTGCTCCCCTCCTCTAACGGTAGCGTGGCATGAGCAGGCCGGCGGCGGCGACGATGTCTCGCTGCACTTCGTTGGTGCCACCGCCGAAGGTCAGTACCGAACCGGAGCGATATCGGTGCTCCAGCGCGCCCTTCAGCAGTGCGCCCTCCGATCCCGCCTTGATCGCGCCCGGCTGGCCAAGAATCTCCAGCAGCAGGCGCCAGGTTTCCACGAAAAACTCGGACCCGTAGATCTTCGCGGCAGAAGCCTGCGCCATCCCCAGTTCCGCCTGGCTCATGCTCCAGGCCTGCTTGAAACACACCAGGCGCAGCACTTCCAGACCCGACTTCACCCTCGCCAGATTGTGACGCACCCAGGGCAGGTCGATCACCCTGCCGCCCTCGGCCGCATCGGTGTTCGCCGCCCAGGCCGCCACCTGTTCGAACAACAGCTCGCAGGGGCCATGGTTGACCAGACTGAGCCGTTCGCGATTAAGCTGGTCGGTGATCATCTTCCAGCCACCGTTCAGCGGCCCGACCTGATACGCCGCGTCCAGTTCGATATCCTGGTAATAGGTGGCGTTGGTGCGCACGCCCAGCGTGTTGATGGGGGTGAAACTGAAGCCTTGCGCGGAGGTGGGCACGAGAAACATGGAGATACCGTGATGCTTCTTGGGCGCATCCGGATCGGTGCGCGCCGCCAGCCACACGTAGTCGGCCACGTGCCCGAAACTTGTCCAGATCTTCTGGCCGTTGATCACCCACTTGTCGCCGCGCTTTTCGGCGCGCGTCGACAGGGAGGCGAGATCGGTACCCGCGCCCGGTTCGGAATAGCCGATGGCAACGATGCATTCGCCCCTCAGGATAGGTTCCACCACCGCATCGCGAATCGTGGGGCTGGCCACCTCCGCCAACACGGGCCCGACGCCATCGGTGGTGAGAAACGGGTAGGGGAAGCCGGCACGAATCACCTCATCGCTGAAAATGTATTGCTCCACGGGGCCGGTATCCCTGCCACCGTAGGCCTCGGGCCAGCTGCGCCTGATCCAGCCGTCCGCGCCCATTTTGCGCAGCGCCAAGCGGTACTGTGGCCCGCCACCTTCACGCTGTTCACCACTGAGTTCGTCGCGCAGCGCAGGCGTCATCAACGCGTCCATATAACCTCGAATTTCATCGCGAAGCGCCAGTTGCTCCGGTGTGAGGCTTATATCCATTCACAATTCCTCGCTGTTCTTGACGTATTCCCCAAACCTACGCAGCTTCATCGACTTTGGATCGGCAGGCAGGCAGCGCACGACTGGTTTACACTGGCCGCTACCACGCAGTGCCCACCGGAGCTTACGATGTCAGGCAACCCTTATCTTGAAGGCAACTTCGCACCGGTTGAGGACGAGCTCACGGCTTTCGACCTGCCGGTCACCGGCGAGATACCGCGCGCACTGCAGGGCCGCTTTTTGCGCATCGGACCCAACCCGGTCAACAACCCCAACCCGGATACCCACCACTGGTTTCTCGGCAGCGGCATGGCGCACGGCCTGCGGCTGGACGATGGCACGGCGCGCTGGTTCAAGAGCCGCTATGTGCGCGACGACATGGTTATACAGGAAAAAGGCTGGCCACCGGTTGCGGGGCCGCGCTCAGCGCTCGACATCGGCTCCGGCATCGCCAATACCAATATGCTGGCGCACCGCGGACGAACCTTTGCCCTCATCGAGGGCGGGAACCTGCCGGTTGAACTGGACGCGGAGATGGAAACACTGGGACGCACCGACTTCGAGGGGACCCTGCCGGGCGGCCTGTCAGCGCATCCGCACCTCGATCCCGACACCGGGGAGCTGCACAGCGCCGTGTACTCGCCCTTCTGGAATTACATTCAATATGTGGTGATCGGCCGGGATTTCCGCGTGCGCAAGACCGTGAACATCCCGGTGCCCGGATTTCCCATGGTGCACGACTGCATGATTACCGCGAACTATTTCGTGGTGATGGATTTACCGGTGATCCTCGACGCCGAGGTCGCCGCGCAGGGTTATCAGCTGCCTTACAAATGGCACCCGGAGTACGGTGCGCGCGTGGGATTACTGCCGCGCGAAGGCGCTGCCGAGGACATCAGCTGGCACGAGCTGGAGCCCTGCTTTGTGTTCCACCCGATGAATGCGTTCGAAGACGAGCACGGCAGAGTGGTAATGGATGTCGTGCGCTACGACAGCCTGTTCGCCGCGGACATGCGCGGTCCCGCAGGCGGGCGCTCGAGGCTGGACCGCTGGACCATCGACCGCAACAGCCCACGCGTGCAGGAGCAGTGTCTTGACGAGGCTATGCAGGAGTTTCCGCGCATTGACGAGCGGCTCACCGGCAAGCCTTACCGCTACGGCTATACCGCGAACCTGGCGGATGACCTCACCGCCCTCGGGCTGCGCAAGCACGATCTTGTCAGCGGAACCTCATCTGTGCACAGTGAAGGCGAGCACCGGGTGTTCATGGAACCGGTGTTCGTGCCGCGATCCGCAAACGCCGCCGAGGACGACGGCTGGGTGCTGGCCTACGTCTACGACAAGCGCACAGACAAAAGCGACGTGGTCATACTGGCGGCGCAGGATTTTACCTCCGGCCCAATTGCCACCGTCCATCTGCCGCGCAGGGTGCCCTACGGCTTCCATGGCAACTGGGCCGCCGATTGAGCGCCGGCACCAGAAGATCACGCCTGCGCTTCCTGCACATTCAGCGGTAAACCCAGTTACGCTGCGGCTCTGCGCCCTGTTCATATTCAATGACCTGGATATCGAACCAGATCGGCAGCAGGTAGTGCACGTAGAAGGCATGCGTGGTGGTGGGGCTGATCACCAGGTCATCGTACTCCTTGATCCGCAGCCGGTCGTCTTTCTGCTGCCAGGCTTTACAGGCCGCGAGCTTCTCATCCACTTCCTCACGCGTTTCGTACAGGAATCCCAGATGATCGTAGCCGGGCGACTGCAGGTGTTTCTCCTGCTCCATCAGCAGCAGGAACTGGCTGGTTTCCGGATCGGTGCGCAGCAGCAGGCCGCTGGCGTCAAACAGGGGCACCTCTATCGCATCGAAGCCGAACACCCCGGAGTAGAAGTCGATAATCTGCGCCTGATCCCTGGCAAGCGTGCCCGGCGGCAGCGTCAGTTCCATATGGTTAAAACGTAATGCGGGCATAACGGACTCCTTTGACAGGGGACGGTGGTTTGCGAAACGGCACCGAGTATACCGGCTGGTTCCGAAGAAGGTACCGCGCCTCGCGCAAAAACGCGTTGACTTTCCCGCCCCGGCTGCTAAGGTGCGCCCTCCCCCGACCTTGCCTGCCAGGCGGTCTGCACCATCCCCGGGCGACTCCGCCAGAATCATCACGGCACGCAACTCCAGGTCGGACAAACACAAGCCCGGTGCATGCTGAGAGGACATAGTGCATGTTAAGCCTGAACAAACTGGAAAAAGTGATCGAACTCGAAGAGCAGCTGCGGGCTCAGTACCAGAGCCAGCTCGACGAGCAAGCAGCAGAGATTGAGAAACACCGCGCGGCCAACGCAGAGTTGCAGGCCAGGATAGACGCCCAGCAAACCACCATTGAACAGCAGCTCGCCACCATCACCGACCTGTCGAGCAAGGTCACCGACACCCTGCGGGTCGAGCAGCTCAACCGCGAACTGAACAACCGGGCAGACAAGCTGCAGGACGAACTGACAGAAACCAAGAAGCGCCTGAAAACGGCCCAGAAGGATCTTGCGGCAGAGCGCATTGAACTCAAGGAATTGAAGCAGTTCGATCCGGCGCGAATGAAAAAGAACCTCGACGCGAACAAGAAGAAGCTCGCTGAGAAAACCAGGGCGTCCGACCTACTGCAGAAATCCCTGAACGCCAGCAAGAACGAAAACAGCGAGCTCAAGCGCGAGCTGCAGGAGCTCAAGGCGAAACTGGAGGCACTCGAGCCAGCCGCCGAGGAGAGCACTGACGAGGAAAACGTCGCCGCCTAGGCACACGCCAGGTGGCCGCCGGAAGCCACGGGGTTGAGGTGAACAGCTGGCGCAACCGCCCGGCGCAACGCTGCTCTCAGCGCTCCCCTGGCCTTGCTCACTGTCCGGCCATCGCCAGCAATCGCTCCACATCTTCCAGGGTGGAAGACACCAGTTGCGAGTTCACCAGCGCCGGCGACACATCGCCGCCGAGATCCACGTGAATAATGTAGGTGAATTCCGCGTTTTCGGCGTCTATCGCGCGCAGTTGAATCTGTGAGCTGGTTTCGGCGCGGGTGTATTTCTGCAACGGGTAGGCGTCTGATTGTGTCTCGATTCTCACCGTGACCGAGCGGCTCGCCGGGTCTATCTCGGTGACGGACTGGATTACCATGTCGCGATCCGCGATCGGCCAGGGCAGGTCGAGCACCTGGTAAACCAGACGCTCGTCTTCCGAATTGACCTGCAGCACTCGCGAGGACTTACACATTTTCCGCCACTGCATGCACTCGCTGCCATCACCCAGGTATTCGGCCAACTTCTCTACCGGCTGACGGAAGGCTGCGGTGGCCTTCACGGCGAGGAAGGGCGAGCCCTCCACGTCCCGCGTGAAAATCGCAACGCCGTTCTTGTCTTTCTGCAATTGCCACTCGGACCCGGCGGACGCTGACGGCGCAGCGCACGCCAGCACGCAGGCCGCGACACCCACCCCACGCCGGCAGACGCGCGTGGCAGACCGCAACAGACACCACATTGAACTGGTTTGCATACTCACCTCATTTCAGGCGCCGTGTTTCAGGTAGGCCGCCTCGCCAAAGTTGGAGGATGGGTCGATGCGGATCACCGCGTCGTAGTGCTCGCGCGCGCGCGCCCCGTGTCCGGCAATTTCATGCAGTTGGCCCAGGCAGAAATTCGCGTAAATCTGCAGCACCTGACGCACGCCGTCGAGCGGCAGGCCGTGCACGTGCGGGTCATCACTGCGCAGCAGGCACAACAGCTCTTCCAGAGCAGCAATCGAATCAGCGCCGCGATTGATGGCATCCGGGAACAGGGCGTTGGCACGCGCTTCCAGCAATACCGCTTCATAACGATCCAGCACATCGCCGACGCCCACCGCCACCGGCTCGAGGAACAGCTGTTGCGCGTCCATGAGCAGCTCAGAGGCATCCGACATGCCGCCAAGTTTCGCGGCGCTCATCAGCAGGGTCAGAAGGCGCGCCTCCATCGCCAGCGGGTGGCGGCTGTCCTGCGTTTCAAGCTGACAGGCATACTCGCGCGCGCGCTCCAGATCGCCCTGCATGCCGGCCGCAAGGCACTGACAGCCAATGGCAACGGCATCGCCCGGGCGGCAGGCCAGCAGGGCTTCGGCGTACGCTTGCGTGCGCGTGAGATCACCCAGCAGCAGGCAACTGAAGGCACTGTTGCGCAGGCTATCGGCGTCACCGGGCCTGGCGGCGGCGATGCGATCCAGTTCGGCGAGTTGGGCGTCGATCCCGAAACGTTGGCGAAATACCGGGCTCGGGTGGTAGATGGCCTCGTGAATGGTCGACAGGGCCTTTTCCGAGTTATCCATGATCCGGCGGAAGTGCGCTCGCGCCAGGGCGTTTTTTTCACTGATCAGCCAGCGATTAATCAATCGGTCGGCCTGCGACACACTCTGAATCACCTGCTCGTAATCCAGACCCGGGCGCTTGATGCCGATCAGCGCCTGCACTTCCAGGTCGGCCAGCTCCGAAAGCTTGTTGCGCGCCTGCCGGAAGTACGCGAGCGGTATACCCTGCTCGTGAGCCGCCCACAACACACCCGCCTGCGCGCTGGCATGTTCGTCCAGGGACTCTCCGGCCGACAGCAGCCCCAGCTTCACCAGTTGCCCGATAAACGCCTGCGGCGCGGCACTGGCAACGCCGTCTCCGTGGGCATACTCAAACGGAATTACGGTGTCCCGGTCGGCGGCAGCGTGCCGGCCAGACAGCAGTTCCATCTCGATGCCGGCTGGCGCGTAACCCAGACGCTGGAAGAGATCGCCGATGGCCTGCAGCGACAGCGTGGTTTCGGCCTGAAACCGTTTAATCAGCTCGATAAGCTGCAGATGCACCGGGGTGTACAGCGACAGATTGGGGCGCGGCTTTTCGGCACGCGGCAGCAGACCCGCGCGCAGGTAGTACTTGACCATGTCGCGGGACACGCCTGCCATCTCCGACAGCTCGGAAATACGGTACAACGTGCGCTCGCGCGCCTGCCTCTGCCCCGCGACGTTGCTGTCTGCCTCCACGTGCGTGTCCACGCGCGCCGTCAGGCGATCTGCAGGGCGGCGACTTCCGGATAATTACCGCCCCATTCGGCCAACAGGTGACTCTGGTCGATATCGTTGGGGTGGAAACCCGGCTGCAGGTACTTCTCGAACTCCGGCGTGGCCCAGGTGCGCATGCCCTGCTCGCCCCACATGAAATCCCAGGCCTCGCGAATCTCACGCAACGACGGCAGCTTACGGTCGTGCCACAACAGCGTTGCCTGCCCTATCGCCATCTGGATCCAGAACGTGCGGAAAATAATCTTCGCAGTGCGAATACGCAGAGCCTCGTCGTTCACGGCAGCGCGATACACATCGAAAGCCACTGCCTTGTGTTCGATCTCCTCCATCGCGTGCCAGATCAGCATTTCGCGCAGCGGGGACCTCTGGTCTCCCGATACCACCTGGGGATTCTCCAGCGTCCACTGCGCGAGGGTGGCGGTAATGTGCTCCAGGGCGGCGGTGATCGCCAGCTGCTGCTCCGGGCCAAACCGGCGTCGCGCCATTCCCAGGCGTCGCTTGAAATGCCGATCAACGGCATCCATCGCCACGCCCAGCGATTTGGCCTGGGCATTGAACTCTTCATGCGTGCGCGAGTGATGCGCCTCCTGGCCGATGAAGCCGCGGATCTGGTCGATCAGCGCGGGATCCTTGATCTGTTTCTGGTAATGCCGCACCGAATCAATGAAAAACCGCTCACCGTCAGGGAATGAGGCGGAGAGGGCGTACATAAGGGTGCTGAGAATCGCGTTGCCGCCAAAGAAGTACTTCTCCTGCAGCAACGTCATATCGAACGCCATGCGGCGCGGCGTGATCGGCCTGTCCACCGGCTTGCCGGAAACGTCTGCAGCCGTCGTGGGCTGCTGCATTGCCGGTATATCCTTTGCCTGTATTGCGGTCATATGTGCCTGTCCTCCTCGGGAAACCCCAGCGACGCGGCGTACCCTCGGCCTGTGCCGCGATATCCCCGCATCTTTCGCCCTACTCTAGCAGCCTATGGATAATATTTCCACCACATTATAGATAATTAATTATCTGTATATGGCGTGCGGACTTTCTCTATACTGCAGGCAACAGTAACAGGCTGGACAACGCGCCCGCCTGTCGCCATCCCGGGGAGGCAAAGCATGCGTGCACCGTTCCTGTTCGCCTATATTCTCAGCGCCGGCCTGGCACTGTGGAGCCTGCTGGCCGGTAACTACGAGTTCCTGCTGTATGCGGTGGTGACCGCGCTGCTCGTCGGCCTGGTTCACAGCGGCGACCGCAGGGTCGGGTTTCATACCTGGCTGTTATGGGGCGTGAACCTCTGGCTGGTACTGCACATTCTGGGCGGGCTGCTGCCAGTGGGGGACGGCGTGCTGTACTCGCTGGTGCTGATTGACCTGGTAGGCGAACCCTACTCCATCCTCAAGTATGACCAGGTGGTGCACGCCTACTGCTACTTCATCGTCACACTCCTGCTGTGGCAGGTGGTGAGCACCGCGCGACGCACCCTTCGATCCGGCGTGCTGGCCGGCTTCACCGTGCTTGCCGCCATGGGCGTGGGCGGCGGCAATGAGATGATCGAATTCGCGGCCACCGTGATCGTTCCGGATACCAATGTTGGCGGCTACGAAAACACCGCCATCGACCTGGTGGCCAACTTTGTGGGCGCTTGCCTCGCACTGCCCTTCTTCCGTTACCTCGTCGAGGACGACTCATGACTGCATCGCGCCTGACACTCGGCCTGGTGTTCACCGGCCTCGCACTGCTGATGGGCGCCTGCTCCGACGGCTCCGATAGGCGCGCCGCACCCGACACGCTGGCGCAGGGCGCCCTTGCGGCGGGTATCGAGTTCGGCGCCGCCATCGATTGGGATCTCAGCGAGCCCCGCCGGCGCATTCTGGCGCGCGAGTTCACTTCGGCCACGGTAGAGAATTCCCTGAAATGGCAGTCGCTGGCGCCCACACCGGGAAACTACGATTTCACCCGCGCCGACGCGGCGGTAGCGATCGCTGAAGATAACGGCCTGCGCATTCGCGGACACACCCTGTTCTGGTCGCGGCTGAATGGCCTGCCCACCTGGCTGGAGGCCGAATTGGCCGCCAGCGAAAACCCCGTTCGTCTGTTGGAGGCCCTGATGCAGGCCCATGCCGCGATCGTGGTAGGCCGCTATGCCGGCAGAATTGCCCAGTGGGATGTGATCAACGAGCCATTGGCGCTACTGAGCGGCGAGTTCGAGCCGGACAACCCGTTCTTTAACGTGCTCGGCGAAGCCTACATCGACATCGGCCTGCGCGCGGCGCACGCCGCAGACCCTAACGCGACACTGTTCGTGAACGAGACCAGCGTCGAATTCCTGCCGGCGAAGTTCGACAGCCTGATCGCCCTGGCAGAGCGCCTGCTGGCGCGCGGAGTACCACTGCACGGCATTGGGCTACAGGCGCATTTCATTTTCCTTCCGCCGGATCGCGAGCAACTGGAAGCGCAACTTGCGCGCGTGGCCGCGCTGGGCCTGCAAGTGGAACTGACGGAACTGGACATTGCGCTGCCGCTGTTTGCGAATACGCCCGATCCGCTTGCGGCCCAGGCGCAGGCCTACGCTGATGTGGTGGCAGCCTGCCTTGCGGTACCCGCTTGTACGGGCATCACCACATGGGGCATCGACGACGACAACAGCTGGCTTGACAGCTTCGAACTGAGCGCGGCCAACGCGCCAAACCGGCCTCTGCTGTTCGCCGCCGACGGAGTGCCGAAGCCCGCGTATCAGTCGGTGCTTCTCACCCTTCGGTCGGCGCGCTGACTCACTCGAGCTGCGCGTTGAAAAACGCCACGAGTTGCAGCTTGTTGATCGCCGAGAAGCCGTGTTCGGCGAGTATGTTCTTCAACTGACCGCCCACGGCCTGGCCGTCCGGCGCAAACCGCGGCCGCGTTGCCACTGCTGAGGCGGCCAGCGCCGCGTCGGCAACCGGCACCTGCCGCTCGCCCTCGGCATTCCATGCCCCGCTCTGCACCAGGAGATCGACGATCAGCGCCGCCTCCTCCGCATCGATCGACGGCACGCGGGTAAAACGCCAGTCTTTCAGCGGCTCCTCGTGTTTGACCCAGAGCTCGGCCGCCACGCCGTTGGCCTGCGTCATCGCAACGTCCAGCTCGATCAGGTCGTTGGGCACCAGACTGTCGTTCTCGGCCAGCACGAAAAATGCAGGCAGCCGCAGTCCGCCGGATGCGCGCACCGTGGCATCCACCGGCGCCATGAAGGGCGCGACGGCGGTGACGGGATAACCGGCATCCGCGAAGCTCTGGCCGAACAGTGAGACCATGCGTGCGCCATTCGACATGCCCACGCCGAAGATGGGTGTCGTGCCGGTGACAGCGGTGTTGTCGACCAGGTAGGCCTGCAGGCGCGCCAGACGCGCCAGATCGGGGTTGGACACCAGCGATGGATCTGCCAGCGCCCAGCGCTTGTTCTCGCTGCGATCGGTGGACTCCGTGGCCACGAACGCATAACCCGCAGCAATCAGGTCATTGATGAGATCCACCGTTTCGACTTTGGTGACAAAATCGGCGCTTCCCAGACTGCCATGGAAGAAATACACCAGGCCCCGCGGGCTGTCAGGCACATGCGAATACACCTGAAAGCCCTCGAACTGCCAGTCGTCGTACTCGGTCTGGGGCAACACCGGATCACACGCGCTGAGAAGACACACCAGCACCAGCGCAAACATTGCGCGCAAGCTTGCTATCGATGTCATGCCTGCCACCCTCACCTGTCCGGACGTTCCATAGCGACCCTGAAAAGGACTCTGCCACCAGGATTGAGTGACCTCCCGCCTCGGAGCATATGACAGGCCTCGGAGCAATTTGACGCAGCACCGGGGCGTGAGCCGGCTTGGCGTCCCGCAGCGGCTGCTCTCGATACAGTTTTCCGGGGCACTGTCGGGAATACCTACCCCAGCACAATAACGCAAAGGCGAGGCTGCCGTGCCCCCGGCAAGAAGCGCGCAGCGACGCGGCTAACGGCCGAAACTTTTTTGCAGACTGTGGCAGAGATCGCAGGCCACCGGCTCCCCGGCCGCAACCGTGCGCAGGCGGCCCTCCACCAGGAAGCTGCGGTCGGTTGCCGCGCGTGACAGTACGGTGCCGCGGTGGTCTGCTCCGTGACAGTCGCCGCACAGCCCGCTCCCCGGCCGGGCGTTTTCGCGCTTGGCGATATCCTTGTGCCCTTCTTTCCAGAATCGGCGATCATTCACGAGGTGCATATTGTGGGGACCGCCCAGCGTATTGCTCGGTAGATCCGCGGTGGTATGGCACACGCTACACTCAGAGATCGGCCCGACATGTCCCTGCAGCTGCAGCGCCAGCTGGTTATCGTTGGCGTTCACATCCGCCACCGGCCACTCGGCGTGGGTAGAGCCATGGCAGGCCATGCACATCACGCCGCCGTGGCCGCTGCTGACACGATACAGCTTGGGGTTTCCGGCCGCGGGATTGGCAAACCCGTTGAACGCCGCCGGCACTTTCGGCTCGGCAAACAGGCCATTGGAGGGCACTATCGGCGTCGCCTTCGGATCGCCGGTGAGGAAAGCCTGACGCAGGCGGATCCCATCTCTGACGCCATTGCTGTCATGGCTGTTGACCAGCGCGTCCGGGTGACCGGCGAGATTGTCGTTGGCGCTGCCGGTGTGGCATGAACCGCAGCCGGGCTCGTTGGCCCAGGGCACACGGGGCTGGGCGCTGGTGCGGTCGTAGAAATTTCCCACGCCAAGGATGAAGGCGCCGGGGTCCTCCACCGACACGCCCGCGGAAAAGTCCGCGCCGATCTGCGCCATGCTGCCGTGGCAGTCGCTGCACAGGATACCGGCGTTATACATTGCTCCACGCAGGCACTGGGTCTCGCTACCCGGGTGACACTGGTAGCAGTTGTTCTCCAGCGCGCCGACGCGCTCGGCCTGGTTGGTGATGTCTCCCGTCACCACGTTCTGCTGTGCCGCGGGTATCGCCGGGAACAAGTCCGTGAACGCGCCGTGATGATTGTGCATGACCCGAGAATTGCTCTCGTGTACAAGCTGGTTCCTGCCATTCGCGGCACTGCCCGGTGGCCCCGCCACCGGCCCCACCTGGGCAAGGTCCAGCGCCGGCGTGTAATGACAGCTCTGGCAGACTACCGGCTGTTGCAGCGCCAGGGCACGATACGTCAGGCAACTGGATGAACCGTTATCGCCCTGTGCGGGGTCGCAGGGCACGGCCTGATGCGTCACCGCATCGCCCTGCTGCACGGGCTCGACATAACGCTGGCCGTGTTTCAGATCGTGCAGGCGCAGAATGTTGATGTCGGCGGCATATTCCAGGCTGGCCTCCACCGGCACGCTGCCCTGGGCAGCAAGCGGATCTGCCGATTTGTCCGCCACCGGGAGACCTGCGGCGAGCAGGCGCTCCGCGGGCGCAAATGACCGCGCGCCGGGCATATCCTGCGGGCTACTGTGGCAGTTTGAACAGCTGGTTTCGCTGGACACCGGCAGCACCACATCACTGGTAGCCACCACCTGCGCGCCCGACGCGGCCTCCAGCCGTATCAACGGAAACGGGTTCAAACGCCCGGCGTCGTCAAAGGGCGACATCGGCACTCCCGCCGCCTCGTGCCAGTTTACGTTTTCCGCCACATAGCCGATGGGGAAATTCACGAAGAATGGCTTGTTGTCATAGTGGTCGTGGATCACCTGCGGCGTATTGGCCACCAGGGGCGCGCCCACACCGGGCATTGCCTGCTGCTGGGCGGTGAGGCTTTCGTCGCCATCGCCCACCACCCCGTTGCCGCCGAGGTACAACTGCTCGGCGTCGGGCACCGGCAATCCGAGATCTTCCGTTACTGCAAAGGGCGGCTGTGACAACGGTGTCACCAGCGGCGGGTAAAACGCGTCGTAGGAGCCCTGCACAATTCCCTGCCAGAAATTGCTCTTGAACAGCGTGCCATCGGGCGCTATGCCGCGCCTCGCGGCCGGCTTAAGCAGAATCGGGTCGTGCGGATTGGACGCGGCCGAGTAGGCCAGTTCGATCCCCGGGGGATTCAGTACGGGCCTTTGCCCCCGCAGCACCACCTGCCCCAGCAGTACCTGAAAGGGCGGCAGGATATTGGCGATACGCCCGTCGAGATCGACACAGTGCATGCCGAGATCGTTTACACCGAACACCGCGTAGTCGCCCCCGCTGACACGGGGTCGCTCCGTGACCGGCGAGTACGCAAACGGATACAGCCCGCTGGCGCTGGTCGAATTAATCGAAACCGGCGTGGCATCCGGCGCGAACACGGGCAGTAGAAAGGTGTCTGCTTCCAGCGCCGTGAGGGAGCCGGGTACGTCCACCAGTGCGCAGGGTGTTGTTTTGCCGGCGCACAGGCTTCCCGGGGATTGCTGCCAGCCCATGAAGCGGTACCCGGGCGCAGGCACGGCGGTAAACGTGTCGGAAAAATCCTCGCCATGCAGTTCGATCACGCAGGTTGCCCCGGCGGCGCAGGCATGCTGCCCGGATGCCGAGACCACTGCGCCTCCCTCAGGGACGATCTGGGTAATGCGGCAGCCCTGCAGCAGCAAGGCCGCCACCAGAACAAGCAGCATCACCGGGGATGACGAGGAATGTGTCCGCCTGCGCATACTGCTCCTCCGGGGTCGCATCGACCACTCACCGCATTTTTGGGATTATTTGCCCAATTATGCTAGATCAGCCGTACGAAGAGCGCCAATCACTTTTAGTTATTAGGGTTATTCTTTTTCCAGCCGACGGAGCACCTGCTGATCTGCCCGCGATGCAGCGCGTATATTCCCTGCATCGATACCACGGCCGAGGAGCCCGCATGTCCCGACTCATACCGCCTCTTTCCATCGCAGCCCTGACCGGCCTGGTGGTCGCACACGCGCAGGCGGCTGACCCGGGGCTCGACATCGAGCTTGAGGCCGGCGCCACCTGGCAGGCGAAAAACCGGGTTCAGATTCCCAACGACTCGCAGGGCACGCGATTCTCGCTGACCGACCTTGCCGGCAGCGGCCCCTGGGGCACCGCGAGGCTGAACCTGCGCTGGGACATCAATGAGCAGCACGGCCTGCGCGTGGTGCTCGCGCCGTTCTCCTACAGCGAGCGCGGTCGACTGGACCGCGACGTCGACTTTTCGGGTCAGCGTTACACAGCGGATGAGGCCGTCAAGGGCAGCTATCGCTTCAACTCCTGGCGCGTGGGTTACCGCTACACCGCAGTTGAGCGCGACAACTGGCGC
The DNA here is from genome assembly GCA_041396005.1 of Halioglobus sp. GTDB lineage: Bacteria > Pseudomonadota > Gammaproteobacteria > Pseudomonadales > Halieaceae > Marimicrobium. The sequence goes on along the minus strand of JAWKZK010000014.1, from coordinate 85,176 downwards.
TTATGGGTGGGCGGCACCCTGAAAGTTCGCGATGCGCAGATCAAGCTCCAGCAGGGTGCGACGACCGGCCGTGATGCCAATGTGGGCGTGGTGCCGCTGCTGTACCTGGCCGCCGAATACCGGCTGAGCCCCCAGTGGCTGCTGCGGGCCGATTTCGACGGACTTGCGGGCGGCCCCGGACGCGCGTTCGATGTGAGCCTGAAGGCCACCTATGAGCTGGATGACCACTGGCGCGTGGGAATCGGCTATCGCGGCCTGGAGGGCGGCGTGGATAACGACGATGTGTACAACTTCGCGTGGTTCAACACCGCCCTGGCGAGCGTGACCTATCGCTTCTGACGCAAGGCTCAGCCGCGCAGGGCGGGTAGCGCCTCGTCGGCCGGCACGAACCGCAGCCCAAGGCCATTGTTACACCAGCGTTCTCCGGTAGGCTTCGGCCCATCCTTGAACACGTGCCCCTGGTGCCCGCCGCAGCGCGCACAGTGGTACTCCGTGCGCGGGATCAGCAGCAGGAAGTCGCGCTTCTTGCCGATCGCCGAAGCGCTCACCGGCGCGGTGAAGCTGGGCCAGCCGGTGCCGCTGTCAAATTTATCCTGCGAGCTGAACAGCGGCAGGTAACAGGCCGCACACAGGAAAGTACCGGCCCGCTTTTCATCATTGAGCGGGCTGGAAAACGGACGCTCGGTGTCTTCCTCGAACAATACCTCGTAGCTGGCGGCGCTGAGCTTGCCGCGCCAGAAGGCCTTGTCCCGCTCGAGGCGACCTACCGTCGCCAGGCGTTCGCCGATAGCGTCGGTGTGTGCGGCGACAGCAGCCATCACCTTGCCCAACGGCAGGGTGCAGGCCGCGAGGCCCGCGCCCCCGATGAATGCGAAGTGTCTGCGCGTGAGTGCCATGTGGTTCTCCCTCGATACATGCACAGCCTCTGACACCCGGCGCAGCCACTAGTTCAGGACGCGCCCGCCGTGGCTAGAACAGGTCGTCCTCGTCGCAGGGCCCGTTGCAGGTATTCTCGATCACGCCCGTGTCGTAGAAAACCCGCAGGCCGTCGCCGATGCTCTCCAGCTCCGTCGCGCGACCGTGCGGATCGCGGCCGGTGTCGTCCCAGTGCGGAATATTGGTCACCGGCGGGTCCGGGTTGCCGAAATCGATCTCCAGCATGGCAGAGCCGGTATGCGGACCGCTGACCACGTCGAGGCCCCACACATCGCGGATGGTCGGCGCCAGGTTGACCACGCCGCCAATGGTGCGCGCCATGATGTGCGCGCCCAGGTTGGTCACCTGGTGGTCTGCTTTCGACACCTGGATGAGCACTTCGTGGGAGGGCGTGCCCGGCAGCAGGTTGCTGCGAATGTACTTGGAGTATCCGGTGGGCTCCGCCCTGTCCCACAGGCCCTGCACCAGCGCCAGGTTCATTTGCATGTCGAGGCCGTTCCAGTCGTACAGCGCGTAGATCTGCGCGGCAAAGGGGTCGAAATTCACGCTGCGGTTCAGCAACAGGTTGTAGGATTGTCCCGGCACCGCCAGCAGGCCGCGGCGCATATCGGTGCTGATGGCCATCAGGCTCGCGCCGAGTATGCCGCCCTGGCTGCCGCCGAAGAAATAGCGTTTGGAGCCGTCCAGCGCGGCGCCGCCGCAATCGCTGTCGAGGGTCTGGTTGAGCAGGGTGGCAGGCCCGCCATCCGCCTCCACCGACAGCGTGCGCATGGCGATGAGGAAGTTGAGAAAGCCCTGGTGCATGCGTTCGGGTACCGCGCGAAACTCCGACAGGTTGCCGCCGCCGAGGGCGCCCACCACCGTGCCCACGTCATCGCTGGCAAAGCCTTTCCAGTCGAGCCCGAAGAATGCGAGGTTCTGCGTGGCGGCGATCGGCTGCGCGCCCAGCACCTGCTCCTTGGCCCCCAACTGGCCGTGCCCGAAGGCCACCAGGGGCGCGGCTTCCGTCTGCGCGCTCATCGGCACGATCAGCGCCGCCGCGTACGGGTAGCTGCCGTTCTGCTCGGGCAGGCCATCGTCACCCAGATTCAACAAACCACCCGCTTCGCCCTTTGTCATGTACAGCGGCACGTCAAAGGTGACCTCCAGGCGACAGGCGATGCCGTCGATCAGGCTCTCGTTCCTGACTTCGATGCTGTAGGGCACACCGTCGGGGAAACGCGCCAGCGCATCGTCGCGCATGTGCAGCATCGCGCGCGTGTTGTTCTCGCGGCTGGCGGTGGTGTAATCCCAGGCGAGTTGCAGCGAGCCGCGGGCGATGCCCTGCGCCTCCAGCGCAGCGAAAATCCCTTCGAAGTGCGCCCTGCGGGATTCGATCACCGGGTCATCGGAGGGCGTATTGTCGCGCAGCGCGCGAAAGCCCGGTGAGGCTTCCAGCGGGTTGCCGTCGGCATCCAGCACATTGCGTATCGCCACGATATAGCGCGTGGCGTCTTCCGGGCGGATCGCGGGGCGCAGCATGAGCGCCTGCTCCTCGCGCAGCTCGTCGATGTCGCGCTCAAGGGTGAAGCGCGGGCGCGGCGCATCGTCGTCGACACGCCGCTTGGCCTCTACCACGTACTCGTCCAGATCTACCCAGTGCGCGAGCCGCTCGCCCGTGGCCGTGTTGAGGATGACCGTGGGTGAATCCGCTCTGAGCGACGCCTCAATGGTCACGGACGTGGCGAGGCCCGTGACCGTGGCGCCCGGCATGTGCGTCATGGCGGCAATGCCCGCCGAGAACCCGTCCATTTCATTGAACGCGTCCGGGCTGGACTGCTCGCCTCCGACGGTCGCCGGCATAATCACCTGGGGCAGCGCCAGGCGCAGGCCGGTCACGGTAGCGGCGTCCGCCCGGGTCCAGTAGTTGTTCGGGTAGGGAAAGCCACAGTAGCTCGGCGCCAGCGGATCACAGCCCGGTGGCGGTGGCACGACGTCCGGGCCGGGGCCAGGATCGACAGCGACGAAGGAATCACTGCCGTCACTGCAACCGGCGGCGAAGGTGACGACTGCGGCGAGAACAAGCCAGCGAGCGAGGTTAGGCATGGTCGGATCTCTGTTATTGGTATAGAGCCATGGATAGTAATTGCGCGCCTTGGGGGCGGTCAAACATCACGCCGCCGGGGCTACCCTGCCAGCCCCAATAACCCACTGTTGCAGTAGGATATATAGTCGACTAAAATGCTTGGGTATGAAACCGACACCCACTCAGAGGATAGGCTTATGCGCCTGACTACGCGGGGGCGCTATGCGGTGACCTCCATGCTGGATCTCGCCCTCAACCAGGAGGGCGGCCCGATTCCACTGGCCGGGATTGCCTCTCGCCAGTCAATCTCACTGTCCTATCTCGAACAATTGTTCTCGCAATTGCGTCGCAACGGTCTGGTACGCAGTGTGCGCGGGCCCGGCGGGGGGTATCATCTGGGAAAGCCCGCCCAGCACATCAGCGTGGCGCAGGTCATTGAAGCGGTGAACGAGAGCACCGACGCCACCCGCTGCGGCGGCAAGGGCGATTGCCAGCAGGGTGACACCTGCCTCACGCACCACCTGTGGATGGACCTCAGCGACCAGATACACGCGTTCCTGCATGCCATCTCGCTGGCGGACCTGGTTGAGCGCAAGGAGATCCTGGCCATCGCGCGCAAGCAGCAGGCGGACACCGCGAACGAGGACACGCTGCAGACCGATATCATCGCCGGCGCGTAGTATTTACCCTACGCCCCGGCAAACCCCACAAGACAGGCTAGTACACTATGTCCCAGCAACAAATCGACGACGCCATTTCCAAAGAGTACGCGGCGGGTTTCACCACCGACATCGAATCGGACACGCTCCCGCCCGGGCTGGATGAAGACGTTATCCGCTTTATCTCCGCGCGCAAGAACGAGCCCGAGTGGTTGCTGGCGTGGCGGCTGGAAGCCTATCGCAGCTGGCAGGAAATGCAGGAACCTGACTGGGCCCATGTAGAGTACCCCCCGGTGCGCTTCAACGAGATCTCGTACTTTTCGTCGCCCAAGGCGCTCAAGGATCGCCCCAAGAGCCTCGACGAAGTGGATCCGGAGCTGATCGCCACCTATAACAAGCTGGGCATTCCCCTGCATGAGCAGGAGGCGCTGGCCGGGGTGGCCGTGGATGCGGTGTTCGACTCGGTCTCGGTGACCACCACTTTCCGAGGCAAGCTGGCGGAGGCAGGGGTTATTTTCTGCTCTATTTCGGAAGCGGTGCAGGACTATCCGGAACTGGTGCGCAAGTACCTGGGTTCCGTGGTGCCGCGCAAGGACAACTACTATGCCGCCCTCAACAGCGCCGTCTACAGCGACGGATCGTTTGTCTACATTCCGAAGGGCGTGCGCTGCCCGATGGAGCTCTCCACGTACTTCCGCATCAACGAACAGAACACCGGCCAGTTCGAACGCACCCTGATCATCGCCGACGAGGGCAGCCACGTGAGCTACCTCGAGGGCTGCACGGCGCCCATGCGCGACGAAAACCAGCTGCACGCGGCGGTGGTGGAACTGGTGGCGCTGGACGGCGCGGAAATCAAGTATTCCACGGTACAGAACTGGTATCCGGGCGATGCCCAGGGCAAGGGCGGTATCTACAACTTCGTGACCAAGCGCGGCGTGGCGCATCGCGACGCCAAGATTTCCTGGACGCAGGTGGAAACCGGCTCGGCGATCACCTGGAAGTATCCGAGCTGTATCCTGCGCGGCGACAACAGCGTGGGCGAGTTCTACTCGGTGGCGCTGACGAACAACGCGCAGCAGGCGGACACCGGCACCAAGATGATACACCTGGGCAAGAACACCCGTTCCACCATCATCTCCAAGGGCATCTCGGCAGGCAACAGTTCCAACGCCTACCGCGGCCTGGTACGCATGAGTCCACGCGCCGAGGGGGCGCGTAACTACACCCAGTGCGACTCGCTGCTGATCGGCGATCGCTGCGCCGCGCACACCTTTCCGTATATCGAGAGCCGCAACCCGAGCGCAGTGGTGGAGCACGAGGCGACCACCTCGAAAGTGAGCGACGACCAGCTCTATCTCTGCCAGCAGCGCGGCCTGGATGCGGAAAAGGCGGTGTCCATGATCGTCAACGGCTTCTGCAAGGAAGTATTCCGCGAGCTGCCCATGGAGTTCGCGATGGAAGCCGGCAAGTTGCTGGAAGTGAGCCTCGAGGGCTCTGTGGGTTGAATCTTCATCGCGCCGGGCCAACGCCCCGACGCTCGCAAACAGACACGACAGAGACATGACAATGCTGAAAATCGACAACCTCCACGCGCGAGTGGACGACAAGGACATTCTCAAGGGCCTGGATCTGGAGGTGGCTCCCGGGGAGGTGCACGCCATCATGGGTCCCAACGGTTCCGGCAAGAGCACCCTCGGACACGTCCTCGCCGGCCGCCCCGGTTACCAGCACACCGCCGGCAGTGCCACGCTGCTGGGCCAGGATCTGCTCGCGCTGGATACCGAGGAGCGCGCCCACCTGGGCCTGTTTCTCGCCTTCCAGTATCCGGTGGAGATTCCCGGGGTGAGCAACATGGAATTTCTCAAGGCGGCCGTGGACGCCACCCGCGAGGCGCGAGGACAGGAGCCGATCGACGCCGTGAACTTCATGAAGCGCGCGCGCGACATCTGCAAGGATGTGGATCTCGACCAGAGTTTCCTGAAACGCGGCGTCAACGAGGGGTTTTCCGGCGGCGAGAAAAACGCAACGAGCTCATGCAGATGATGCTGCTGGAGCCGAAGCTGTGCATCCTGGACGAGACCGACAGCGGGCTGGATATCGATGCCCTGCAGCGCGTTGCAGCAGGCGTGAACGCCATGCGCGACGGGCAGCGCGCCTTCGTGCTGGTAACCCACTACCAGCGCCTGCTGAATTACATCGAACCGGATCATGTCCACGTGCTCGCCGGCGGTCGCATTATCCGCTCGGGCGACAAGTCCCTTGCGCTGGAGCTTGAAGCGAAGGGCTACTCCTGGCTGGAGGACGTCGCCTGATGAGCAGTTTCATGCAACAGCCGCTCGCCGCCGCGGCAAAGGCGGCGCCGGCGTGGCTGGCCGACACGCTCAGTCGCGGCCAGGCCGCGTGGAAAGACAGCCGCCTGCCGACGCGCAAGACCGAGGCCTGGAAATACAATGACCTCAGCGCTCTGCAGCACAGTTTCGCTGCCCCGGCCCGGGGTGCCCCGCCGGCCCTGGAAGACATCGCCGTGCCGCAACTGGAGGGCAGCCTGCTGACCTTCATCGACGGGGCGTACAGTGAGGCGCTGTCGCACATTGACCTGCCGGACGGCGCGCAGCTGGTGCGCTTCGCGAATGCCGACGCGGACACGGCGCAGGCGATCGTTGCCCGGCTGGGCACGGCAGTAAACCACGGTCGCCACCTGTTCGCGCCGCTCAATGACGCCACGCTGGCGGACGGCGTATTCCTGCGTGTGGCGGCCGATTGCGTGGTGGAGAAACCGGTGCACATCGTGTGGCTTACCAGCGGGCGCGCCGACGCGCTGGGCATCACCCAGCGTCTGCTGGTGGACATGGGCAGCCACAGCAGCGCCACGCTGGTGGAAACCTTTGCCAACACCGACACCGGCGGCGTGGCCTTCACCAATGGCATCTCGGAGCTGCTGCTGGCTGAGGGCGCGAGGCTTAAGCACAATCGGCTGCACCTCGAACACGGCAGTGCCGTGCACATTGGCGGCGTGCACGCGCTGCTCGGCGGCAACGCCAACCTGAACAGCTTCCATCTGGCGCTGGGCAGTGATCTGAAACGCATCGATATCGTTGTGCAGCACGAGGGCGCGGGCGCGCACTGCGACGTCAACGGCATCTACCTGCCGCGCGGCGAGGAACAGATCGATTACCACACCTGCATCGAACACGCGGTGCCGCACTGCACCAGCAGCGAGAATTTTCGCGGCATTATCGGCGACCAGGCGAAGGCGATCTTCAACGGTCGCATCCACATCCACCCGCACGCGCAGAAAACCCGCGCGGAGCTGAGCAACAAGAACCTGCTCACCAGCCACGAGGCCGAGGTGAATACCAAACCCGAGCTGGAGATCTACGCCGATGACGTGCAGTGCGCGCATGGCGCCACCGTGGCGCAGATGGACGCGACAGCGCTGCACTATCTGCGCACCCGCGGCGTCTCGCGGGCGGAGGCGGAGGTCATGCTCAGCTACGGCTTCGTGAACGAGCTGGTCGACGCCGTACCCTGCGAAGCGGTGCGCGATTACCTGAAACCGCTGCTGGCGAAGCGCTTTGCCCGCAGCCCGAAACTTGCGCGGCACCTGCTATGAACACCGCACAGCCCTTGAACAAGCCCGGCTTCGATCCGCTCGCGATTCGCGCTGACTTCCCCATTCTGGCGCAATCGGTGAACGGGCAACCGCTGGTCTACCTGGACAACGCTGCCACCACGCAGAAACCTGCGGCGGTGATCGACGCGATCGCCGACTACTACCGCCATGACAACGCCAACGTGCACCGCGGTGCGCATACCCTGAGCGATCGCGCCACCGTGGCGTTCGAGAACGCGCGGGAAACGGTGAGCCGTTTCATCGGCAGCCCGGCGAGCCAGCAGGTTATCTGGACGCGGGGCACCACCGAGTCGATCAATCTCGTCGCACAGAGCTGGGGCCGCGAGCACCTGCGTGCGGGCGACCGCGTGCTGGTGTCGCTGCTCGAGCATCATTCCAATATCGTGCCCTGGCAGCTTGTCTGCGCCACCGTGGGCGCGACAGTCGAACCCATCCCGGTCACCGCCGCAGGCGATATCGACCTCGACGCGCTGGATGCGCTGCTGGACGAGCGCGTGAAACTGGTGGCGGTCAACCACGTGAGCAATGCCCTCGGCACCATCAACCCGGTGCGCGAGATCGCCGACAGGGCGCATGCCGCCGGCGCGCTCGTCCTGGTGGACGGAGCCCAGGGCGTGGCGCACCTGCCGGTGAACGTGGTGGATCTCGATTGCGATTTCTATGCGTTCTCCGGCCACAAACTGTTCGGCCCCACCGGCATCGGCGTGCTCTGGGGCCGCGAAGCGCTGCTGCAGGCGATGCCCCCCCTGTTCGGCGGCGGCGAAATGATTGAAACCGTGAGCTTCGCCGGCACGACCTTCAACCGGCTGCCCTTTAAATTCGAGGCGGGCACCCCCAACATCGCAGATGCGATCGGCCTCGCAGCCGCCATCGATTACCTGGGCGCTGTCGACATGCAGGCGGCGGCGGCCCATGAGAACGCGCTGCTGCAGCAGACGCTGGCCATGGCCGCCGATATCGACGGTCTGCAACGCGTGGGCAGCCCGGCGCACTCGGTGGGGATTTTCAGCTTTGTGCTGGCGGGCGCGCACCCTTCAGACCTGGGCATGCTGCTGGACCAGCAGGGTATCGCGGTTCGCACCGGCGATCACTGTGCGCAGCCGCTTATGGCACACTACCAGTTGCCGGGCACCGTGCGCGCGTCTTTTGCGATGTACAATACGCATGACGATGTCGTGCGGCTGTTTGAAGGTATTCACAAGGCCCGGCGCCTGCTCGGCTGAGCAGCCTTACGGCAAGTAGAGGATGTATCACGATGTCAGTAGAAACCTTTGATGTCAGCAAAGATGCGATCAGCGTCTCCGAAGAGGCGGCGAGGCATTTGCGCAAACAGATCAGCAAGCGCGGCGTACGTATCTCCGTTAAGGAGAGCGGCTGCACCGGCTACATGTACATCATGGACGAAGCCGACAACAGCGAGGAGGGTGATCTCACCATGACGCTGGACAACGGCCTCGAGGTCTTTGTCGATGCGCAGGCACTGCCGTTGCTGAAGGGCACGGAAATCAGGTACGAACTGGAAGGTGTTAACCGCAGCATCAAGTTTCACAACCCCAACGTCACCGCCGCCTGCGGCTGCGGTGAAAGCTTCAGCGTAGGCTGATCCCCGAACCCGAAGGCGCAAGGAGACCCGAACCATGAGTGCAGCGGAAAAGACCGTCCTGACCACCCGCCGGGACTGCCCCGGCCGGCTGGTGCCCGTGGGCGACAAGGTCAACATACCCGCGCACAGTTTCGTCACGCTCACCCAGGCGCTCGGCGGCAATTACACCGTGGTGTACAACGGCAACATGATTCGCGTCGACGGCACGGATGCCGACGCACTGGGCCTTGAGCCGCTGCGGTTGAACTTTGCAGCGCCCGCCGACGGCAAGATCGACGAACAGCAGGTATGGGATGCATTGCACACGGTGTTCGACCCGGAAGTGCCCGTGGACCTGGTCAATCTCGGTCTGATCTACGCGCTCGACATCGACCAGGACAGCGGCCGCGTCGGCATCAGCATGACCCTCACTGCACCGGGCTGCGGCATGGGGCCGGTGCTGGTGGGCGATGTGCAACACCGCGTGGCGCAGGTACCGCATGTGAAACAGGTGGACGTGAAGCTGGTATTTGACCCCCCCTGGAATCGCGAGATGATGTCGGAGGAGGCGCGCCTCGAAACCGGCATGTTCTACTGAGCGCCGGCGCGATGACCACGAATCCATCCACCCCTTTCGGACACACAATCCGCAGCGACGATATCATCGACGCGCTGTCGTTTTTCGACGACTGGGAAGAACGCTACAAGTACATCATCGATCTGGGCAAGGAACTGCCGCCCATGCCCGAGGCCCTGAAAACCGACGAGCGCAAGATTCGCGGTTGCCAGAGCCAGGTATGGATCGATTTCCAGCTGCGCGACGGACGCATGGAAATGGCCGTGGACAGCGACGCGTTTATCGTCAAGGGGCTGCTCGGCGTGGTGCTGGCCGCCTACAACCACCAGACCCCGGAACACGCGCTGGCCTTCGACGTGGAACAGTATTTCGGCCAGTTGGACCTGCTCGGCCATCTGTCGCCCGCCCGCGGCAACGGCCTGCGAGCGATGGTGGCACGTATCCGCGAGATGGCCGCCGAATACGCTGCCGCCTGAGGCCTTCATATGCATGCCCACGCCCGACACCTCAATCAAACCCACACCAAGGATGCCTCCGGACGCGGCGCCGCCGTGATCGCCTACGGTTTGCTGTTGGGCAGTATCATGATCCTGGTCACGGCCCCGATAGCCATAGTGCTTGCGTACGCCTGGAGGGCGCGCAGTGCCGACTGGGTGGCGTCGCATTTCAGCTACCAGATCCGCACGTTCTGGTGGGCTATCGCCGGGCTGCTCGCGGGTGTCTGCGTCTGGTGGTTGCTGGGCCGCTTCGGCCTCGCGTCCGGGTATGCGTGGACGCTGGGCTACCTGGTGTTCACCGCCGAACTGGCGTGGCTGATCACGCGCTGCGCCCTGGGTCTCAACCGGCTCATCTCCAACGAGGGCATGCGCACCTAGCGTTTTTCAGCTGCAGGTGATCTGGCGGTAAATGCGCGGCAGGGCCGCCGTCAGATTTTCCGGCCGGTTGACCAGCGCGTATCCGCCGCGACCGAACAGCCGCGGTATGTATTGCCCCGCAGCGTGATCAATGGTCACCGCGAACACGCGGATGTCCTGGCGACGCACATCCAGCACCGCCCTGCGGGTGTCTTCTATCGCATACCGCCCTTCATAGTAATCCGTGTCATTGGGCTTGCCGTCACTGAGGATCAACAGCAAACGATGACGATTCGGCCTCAGCGCCAACTCGTGCGCCGCGTGACGGATGGCCGGCCCCATGCGGGTATAGGCGCCGGGCGTGAGAGCGGCAATACGTTTGTCCACGCGCGCACCGGGGGCTTCATCAAAGCGCTTGATCTGGTTCACCTGCACGTTGTGGCGTCGGCGCGAAGTGAAGGTGGCGATCGCGTAATCATCGCCGCAGCGATCCAGCCCGTGGGCGAACACCCAGAGTGCCTCACGGCTCACATCGATCACGCGGCGGTCTTCCAGCCAGGCATCGGTAGACAGCGAATTGTCCACCAGCACGCTCACCGCGAGATCGCGCGCCTGGGGGCGACTGTCGAGGTACACGCGCTCATTGGGTACGCCGGTGGCCAGCTGATCGCAATGACCGCGCACCACGGCGTCGGTATCGAGCTCATTGCCGTCCGGCTGTCCACGCAACACCACCCTGCGCGGGCGCAGGCCCTCAAACTGGCGCTCGACCCTGCGCACCCGTCGGCGCGTGGCCGCATCCGGCTGCCAGTGTTCCGCGCTCTCGGCATGCAGCGACGTCAGCACGCGGCTCTGGTTCGGCAGGTAACAGCGCTTGCGATAGTCCCACTCGGGGTAGGTGAAGCTGCCTTCCAGGCGAGCGCCCACCGCGGCTTCGGGAGACAGCTCCAGCTCAATTTGCAGCCGCGAGGCGGACTTGCGCGCGTGCGGGCTGAGCGTGAGTTCCTCAAACTGCTCGGCACTTTTGGCGGCCCGCTCGTCCGGGTCGTCGTCCACCAGACGATTCAGGTTCACCATTTCAGCAATGGACAGCAGCTTCTCAAAGCGGTTGAACACCAGCGGGTCGTCCCGTTCACACTGCTCCTGGCGCTGACGCAAGGCCTTGCGCGCCCCACCCGTCACCGGTTGCTCAAGTTCAAGCACGTCTTCCGGCTCAGGCGTTTCGTCGGGCGCAGCGCGCGCTGCAAGTTCGCGCGTCAGCACCGCTCCCCACAGCGGCACCGGCAGCAGCGGACGATAACCCGAAGCCGCGTGCATCGCAGTGACTGGCGCTGAGTGATCGAACACTGCACGCAGGATCCCGGTACGGTCTTCGCCGGACGACACGGCCGCCGGCACGATGACGGCATTCGCTGCGCCACGCTCCAGCAGCGTGCGCACCGCACTCTCCAGCGCGGCTTCTGCTGCGGGCAAACCTGGCCGGGGCCGCCGCTCGGCAAGTACTGCAAGACACAGCCTGGCATAGCGCGGCCCGAGCCCGGGGAAACGCTCCAGGGCCCGGGCGCTCGCGCGCTGCGCGTGACGCAGGGCGAGGATATCGGCCTGCAGGGGGTCGGCAACGGGCGCAACGGCTCGGGCGGCCGCAAAATAGGCCGCCAGCCAGAAATACAGGTCACGGTTCAGTGTCGACGATGGCAGGAGATCAAGCGTTGCGGGCAACTGCAGCGCGTGATCATCGAGGCGGGCCCGCGCGAGCTGTTCACGCTCAAACCCGAGGCGTTGACGAAGGCTCAGGCGATGGCCGGACTCGCGCTCGGAGATGGCATCGATGCCTAGCCCGCGATCACCGCCGCCGATACGAAAGAACACGCCGAGAGCTCCCTGGATGTCCGCCAGCGCAACCGCCTGTTGCGGATAGTGCCGGTCGCTGCCGTGCCGCGACACCCAGCGATGCCAGTGCGCGCCAACCCACTCCTCCGGTTCCAGCGAAAAGGCCACCGGCGAACGCGCCTCAGTCCGCGCCGAAGGTGGCGCTTACCGCTTCCAGCAAACCGGCCTGGACGTCTTCATCATCTGTCAACGGTTCCACCAATGTTGCGCGCGCCGCCTCGATCACCGGCACGCCGGCAACGATCAGTTTGCCGCAATAGATCAACAGGCGGGTTGATACGCCCTCCTCCAGGTCCTGCCCCTTCAGCGCGCGCAGGCGCACCGCAAGGTTGACCAGCGCGGTCGCCTGCGCAGCGGGCAGCCCGCTCTCACGCGCCAGGATGTCGCGTTCCTGCGCCGGTGGCGGGAAATCAAAACTCAGCGCCACGAAACGCTGGCGCGTGCTCGGCTTGAGCGATTTCAGGATATGCTGGTAGCCGGGGTTGTACGACACCACCAGCATGAAGTCCGCCGGCGCCACGATCTCTTCGCCGGTGCGCTCCAGCGGCAGCATGCGCCGGTCGTCCGTCAGCGGATGCAGCACCACGGTGACGTCCTTGCGCGCTTCAACCACCTCATCCAGATAGCAGATGCCGCCTTCGCGCACGGCGCGTGTCAACGGCCCGTCCACCCAGCGGGTTTCGCCACCGCGCAACAGGAAGCGGCCGGTGAGATCGGCGGCGGTGAGGTCATCGTGGCAGGCCACGGTGTACAGCGGCCTGCCAAGCTCTGCGGCCATGTGCTGTACGAAACGCGTCTTGCCGCAGCCGGTGGGGCCTTTCAGCAGCAGCGGCAGACGCTGCTCAAAGGCATGTCGAAACAGCGCACATTCACTGCCGATACTCTGGTAATAGGGCGCAGCGGCCTGCGGCCCGTCGGTCGCTGCTGCCGTTTCCGTAGTGCGCACCTGTCGCCGACTCAGGCCGTGGTCAGTGCGGGGCCGGATTCGGCCGGCAGTTGCTCACGCGCGGGGCCGAACACGGCGTACAGGAACAGGAACACGGAGATCGCCACCACGACACCCGCCCCCAGGCGCATCATGTAGAACAGTCCCAGCTGGGACTGCACCTCCATGTAGTTCATACCCATTACCCGCTGCAGGTGCGTTTGCACCACCCCGGCAAAGGTCAGCGTGAAGGTCATGAAGCACATGGCCGAGGTCATCATCCAGAAACTCCACATGTTCAGCACCTGGTTGTAGGGCTGCATGCGCCGCAGCTGGGGCATGGCGTAGGTAATGATCGCCAGCACCATCATCACGTAGGCGCCATAGAACGCGAGGTGTCCGTGCGCGGCCGTGACCTGCGTGCCGTGGCTGTAGTAATTCACGAACGACAGCGTGTGCAGGAAACCCCACACGCCGGCACCGAAAAACGCCACCGTCGCGCTGCCCAGGGTCCACAGCATCGCGCTCTTGTTCGGGTGGTTGCGACGACCTTTCCAGAACATGAAGAAGGCGAACATCACCATGGCGAAGAAGGGGGCGACTTCGAGCGTCGAGAAGATACTGCCCAGGGGCTGCCAGTAGCCGGGCGCGCCTATCCAGTAGTAGTGGTGGCCCGTACCCAGCAGGCCGGAAAACAATGCCAGGCCGATAATCACGTACAGCCACTTCTCGATGATCTCGCGGTCCACGCCCGTCATCTTGATCAGCAGGTAAGCCAGCAGGGACGCCATGATCAATTCCCACACGCCCTCTACCCAGATGTGTACCACCCACCACCAGTAGAGCTTGTCCACCGACAGGTTGTCGGGGTTGTAGAACGCGAACAGCCAGAATATCGCCGCCAGCCACAAGCCCAGCATCAGGATACTGTTGATAGCGGTTCTGCGCCCGGCGAGCAGGGTGCGCGAGGTGTTGTACAGGAACATCAGGAAGGACACGGTGATCAGCACTTTGCACCACAGTGGCTGCTCCAGGAACTCCCGTCCCTCATGAATACCGAACTGGTAACTGAGCAACGCACCGGCGCCGGCGACGGCGAAAATCGCCAACTGGATATACGCCAGCATCGGGCTGTGAATCTCCGCCTCCGCCTCTTCAGGCATCAGGTAATAAGTACTGCCCATGAAACCCAGCAGCAACCACACGATGAGCAGGTTGGTATGGCTCATGCGCATGATGTGAAACGGCATCGCCTCGGCCATGAATTCAGGCATCACGTATACCAGCGCCGCGAAGATTCCAAACACGACCTGCAGCACGAAGAGCGCCATCGCGACGGCAAAAAACGGCAACGCGACTCTCTGGCTTTCGTATTTCATTGCTCTTTCTCCTGTCTGTGAATGGTCGGCATCAACCCGCCGGATGCGGCGGCCAGTTCTGTGTGTTGATGGAATCCGTCCACTGGAAAAAATCCACCAGGGCGTCCAGTTCCGTCTCGCTCAGATCGAACGCGGGCATGCGCCGCCTGCCGGGCGCGTTCAGCGGCTGCGCCTTGATCCAGGCCTTGATGCCTGCGCGCGCGCCCTCGGGATTTTCTCTACCCCCGTAGCGCGTCCACACGTTTCCCAGCTCGGGCGCGAAGTAGGCGCCCTCGCCGATAATGCTGTGGCAGTTGATGCAGCTGTTCTTCTCCCATACGTCCTTGCCGTGCGCGACGCTTTCGGTAAGCCCGGCTTTGTCGGTTGATACATTCACCATGTACCAGTGGCTGTGGGCGGTGAGCGCGGCGAACACCAGGAAAAAGAACGCCGACCCGCCAAAGAACATATTCCTTGCCGCGTTTCTAGAGAGCATCTCCGTCATTGCTTTTTCTCCCGCTGCCGGGGCATGGCCTGCCCGTTCGATTTTAAAGTAGTATTTTATATGCATCTTATATGACGGCAGCGAGCAGCGTCAATGTGCCGCGGAGCGTTTCTTTGATCGAGAGCAATTTTCCCCGGGGAGCAGGCTCGGCGCGCAGATGTCACGCCGGCCGGCAGGTATCAGCCCCCGGTATCTGCCTGGCAAGCCCCCGCCTGGCGGCCGGCAAATCAGGCCGATATCGCCAGCGCCTCGCGCATCCGCGCAGCGCTTCCGTCCGGTATCAGGTCGGCCAGGCTGCGCGCATCCAGCACCTCGAGGAACGCATCGCGGGCCTCCCCGAAGGTGCGCTTGAGGCCGCAACCCACGTCGAGGGCGCAGGCGCCGTCCTCGCGCATGCACTCCACCAGGCCCAACTCGTTCTCCATATCGCGAAACACGCGGCCCAGATTGATCTCCTGCGGAGGACGCAGCAGCGCCAGGCCGCCGTTCTTGCCGCGCGTTGCCAGCAAATGCCCCTTCTGGTGCAGGCGCTGAACGACCTTCGTCAGGTGATGCCGCGAGATCTCAAAGCGCTCCGCGATTTCCACCACTGTGGCGTTCTCGCCCTCTTTGAGCGCCAGGTACATGAGAACGCGCAGGGCGTAGTCGGTGTGTCGGGTGATGTGCATGCAGCCTCCAGTAGAAACGGGCGTCGCTAACCGGGTTTCCCGTCGGCGCGCGGTCGAACCAGTATCGGGCCATACAGTGCCACAAACAGTAACAGACCGACGGCCCAGGCCAGCGCCGAGAGCGCCAGGCCTGTGCTGTAGGGCAGTACCGCAGCCGCAGTGGCCAAGCGCAGGGCGGTCGCCGCGATAATGGCGAGGTAGATAAAACCCGCGCCCGGCAACAGGCGCAGGGGGCGCCCGGTATGTCCCATCGATACGCGCGTCATGACGCCCACGATCAGCACCCCAATGGCACCCACACCCAGCGCGTGGTACCACAGCGACGGATTGTCGAGCAAGCCGACGAGGAAGAGACCGCGTGCGCCCAGCGCCACCACAATCAACGCATAGCCCAGGTGCAGTATGCCAAGCAGCGGCTCCCGCCACACGCGCCAGCCCGCCCAGGCAACAAGACGCAGCGCATTGACAGCGGCCGCCGCCACTGCCAGCACGCCCACGGCGGTGTCCGGCAGGCCCAGCAGGCTTGCCAGCGCCAGGACAACCGTCGTGCCTACCGCAAGCGGCGTATGCCAGGGCCGGGCTGCGCCGGGCGCGGGCAGTCCGCGGGCGCGCAGCCAGTTGGCGCTGAACGCCGGCGTAATCCTGCCGGCGATGACAATCATCAGCACGGTGACGATATCCAGGCCGAGATTACGGCCGGCGACGCCCAGGCCCGGCTGCGGCAAGAGCACGGCGGCGTGCATCAGCGCATTGCCGAGGGCGAGCGCCAGCAGCACCGCCACCAGCCCCAGGTTCCGGCGGTTACCGGCGCGCACCAGTACGCGGGCAACATACGCCGCGAGCACCGCCAGGAACGCGAAGTCCAGGGCCGCCACCAGCGCGTACGGCAGCAGGCCCTGCAGCCACATTGCCGCCCTACCGAGTAACCAGAGCCCAACCAACAGCCCGAGTGGCCGGCCAGCCAGGGGCGCGGCACCTGTCCAGTTGGTGATAGCCGTCAGCAGGAAACCCGCAATCGCGGCCGGTACAAACCCGTACAGCATCTCGTGCGCATGCCACTGGCTGCTCAGCGGCGCAGGCAGCGGCGCGGCCAGTTGCAGCAGCCACGCCACCCACAACAGGACACTGACGGCCCCATACAGCGCCGCCAGCAGAAAGAACGGCCGGAAGGCAAAAGCCAACAGGGGAGATGACGACAGGCGGGCCATGACGGGCACCTTGAGCAGCTCGAATCGCCTCATAATATGCATGTTATATGCGAGTTATGTAAAGCGTTGACGACCCGAAATCCAGCGTCGGCCCCGGAATAGTCGAGAAATCGCTCAAGGTTTTCGCGCAACGGTCGCCAAAACGTAGGGAACAACAGCAGCAACGCTGCGGGACGGTCACACCTGCCGGCACTGGCGGCTCCCACGCAAACCGTGCGGAGCAGTATCTACCAGATCCTTGAAGGCCGCGGGGCAGACGGCGAGAGCCACCTGCTGGTTCAGCGTTTCATCATCGCGCTCATCGTGCTGAACGTGGCGGCGGTGATTGCCGAATCGAACCAGGACCTCTACAGCGCCTACCGCGAGTTCTTCCATGCCTTCGAGTTGTTCTCGGTCATCATCTTCAGCGTGGAGTACCTGTGTCGTGTCTGGGTGGCCTGCGACCAGCAGCGCTTCGCGCACCTCGGTGCCGGTCGTGCCCGGCTTTCGTACATGCTCACGCCGATGGCGCTCATCGACCTGTTCGCCATAGCACCCTTCTACCTCTCGCTGTTCATACCCATTGATCTGCGCTACCTGCGTTTCTTCCGCCTCCTGCGCCTGCTCAAACTGTCGCACTATTTCGATGGCCTGAAAATATTCTCCGAGGTGCTGAGCCGCGAAGCGAGCGCCATCGGCGGCGCAATCCTGACCATGCTGATTCTCATCATCATCTCGGCCTGCCTGGTGTTCACGGTGGAAAATGCCGCGCAGCCCGGGCATTTCGAGAGTATCACCGAGGCCATCTGGTGGGCCGTGGTCACGCTGACGACGGTGGGCTATGGTGACATCACGCCCATCACCTTCGGCGGCAAGCTGCTGGCCATCGCCATTATGCTGATGGGTATCGGCACCATGGCCCTGCCCGCCGGCATTCTCGCAGCGCGGTTTTCGGAAGAGCTGCAATTGCGACGCGAGTACATGACCCAGCAGGTGGCCGAGGCGCTGAGCGACGGGTTGCTGGACAGCGGCGAGCGCGAAGCCCTGGCCACGCTGCAGAAGAAGCTGGGCCTGTCGGCCGAGGTGTTTGATCGGCTGGTAAAGACCCAGCAGTTGCGCGCGCAGCGACGCTTCTGCCATCACTGTGGCGAAAAGCTGGAGTAGTTCACTGTCGGGAAGGTGCCGCCCGCGCTAGTATGATTTTTTGGCGCCCACCGCTTTCCGGGGGGCCATTGACAACGGACCAACCGATGCCAGCCACAGCCATTACGGGCAGGGGAACTGCCAGCGTCTTCACCCGCCGCAGGGGCACGCGCCTGCAACTGCTGCTGAGCGTCCTTTGGCTCGGCCTGGCCACGCACAACACCCAGGCACAGGCGCTACTGCGACTGACATTTTCCGAGGGCATACCCGCCGCGCACAGCTACAGCACTCGCGCGCCGCTGAACCTGGCGGTGGTGGACGGCGAGGAGGTGATTCTCGAACGCGCCAGCGGGCGCGATTACCGCCTGGAAGCCTCGAACGCCGCCTGGGCCTGGACCCAGGTACAGCAGATACCGCGCGACAGCAGTTCACTGAAGCTTACCCCCAGCCGGCTCGCGAATGGCGTGCTGTTGCAGGTGAGCTATCGGGCCCGGGAAGGGGATGAGGTCATTGCCTACACCTCTACGGTCAGCGGCGAGATGGGCGAATGGATCGTGCTGCTGGGTTCAGAGCGGGAACGATCCAAAGACGGCGGCAGGCGCTACGCCACGGCATCAGGAACACCCGACCTCGCAGTCAAGGTGGAACTGGCCGCACCCTGACGCCAGAGCTGGTTGACGCAGCAAGCCCTGTGGCACCACTCAGGCGCGGTATTCCACGAAGGAGCCGCGTACGCGGGCAAAACTCACGCTGAGGAACTGTGCGCCCACCTGCCACAGGTGATCACGTTTCTCACTGCGCCGGACCCGCGCCACGGCGCTGAGCAACGTGGAGTCGATTTTCACCACCTGCCCGTCGGCCAGGCTGGTCGCACAGTGGAATCGCAGACCCGCCGGCGAAATATCATCCGCACGGCCGGGCCAGGCGTCCGGCTGCGGCCAGTGCGTATAAAACTGCAAATCCAGATTGCGCGGCAGACGGTTGATGGCCCTGCGGTCTGCATCGCCCTGCTCCTGCATGGCAACCGGCGGACGCAGCGGGCTGCGGCAGTTGGCGCAGGCGCTGGGCGCCGGCTCGAGCTGCGCGGCGGGAAAACGGTAGGCGCAGAACGCGCACTGCAGCTCGCTGGCCCGGGCACCGGCCTTCGCGGCACGCGCCTTGCGGGTGTGCACCGCCCACTCGGCCTCGCGATTCATCCTGTCGTAGGCTGAGCGGTTGGCGGCGTCCATCAGGGTGGCATAGGCCTCGTTCAGCATCGCGGCGGTGTGCTGGTCGCCGCCGAGGTCGGGGTGCATGCCCATACGCTGCATCATGGTGCGGTAGCTCGAGCGAATCACCTCGCTGGGGGCGTCCGGCTGCACATTGAGAATGCGATAGTAGTTGCGACGGTTCTTCATAGTCTTTTATACGTCTCTCGGTCGCCTTTCCCGGGCGTGACGGGTGGTAATCCCCGGTGATGGATACAGTCTGCCCGAACGGTTTCAATTGGCAGCAGAAATGCGGGGAGAGTGCTAGCGGCGTCACACAACTGTAGACGGATCACCGAAAACTGCCCACTGCATCACACAGCCCGAACGGGTCAAACCTCCGGGGCGGCTCGGCAGCTAGCCCGGGTCGTCGTCCGTGCGAGGCGCATCGGCCTCCAGGTGATACAGGCAGCTGCACACCTCCGACAGGAGGATGTAGAGCGAGTCCGGAAGGTCAGACGCCTCCCCGGCATTGCTCAACAGATCGGTGACCATGGCGTCCTGGTCCAGCGCAAAGCCCTCGCGGCGCGCCAGGGCCTCCATTCGCGCGGCCTTTGAACCTGCCTGCGCATCGCCCCGCGTGGCGCCTGCATCCCGGGACGGCGCTTCAGGGCCTGTCATATGCGCTCATCCACATGCCTGGCGGCGGCCGGCGAATCCGCCGCTGGCCAGGCCCAAAGCGCGTCCGGGTATGGCAGCGCACCCTGCACCGCACGCAGCACCACCACCTCGAACGCCGCGTGTTCCAGCGCCTGTCGCAGTGCACCCAGCGCGCCGTCGATTGCCGTCACACTGGCAGCCTCTGCCGCGTGGAATACCACGGATACGCGCGAACCGCGCAGGAAGATTTCGGCACCCACTTCACCCAGCCGCGGCAACAGCGCCCGCAACCAGACCTTCCACTCGGCATCATCGCCCGCCTCCCGCGCGCCCTGCGGCTCACGGCGAATCACCACGCCGAGGTTCAGCAGCGCTTCGCCCAGGCGAAACGGCAGGTCAAAGGCCCAGTAGATTCCGGCCTGCTGCGCGGCGGCCTGCGCCCGCAGCTGATTCAGTGTCACGCCGGCGACCGCGCCCTCCAGCGCCAGCCGCAGGGTATCCAGCGTGGCGGCGTCTGCCGGCGCGACGGTGCCGGGCTGCGACGCCTGGCGGGCAAGCAACAGCAGGCGCAGCAACAGCGATTTCAGGTCATCGCGCGGCGAGCCGGCTCCGCTGCCGAGTGCCCGCAGCAGTGAGGACTCCAGAAAAAACCCCGAGTTCTCGAAGGCCTCACGCAGGGCGCCTGGATCGCGCGGTATCGCCGCCGAGGCGAGTTGCTCCAGACGCTGGCTCGCCACCGCGGCGTCGCGTCCCAACAGCGACAAGATTTTGACTCTTTTGGCCGTATCCAGCAGCAGCAACAGGGGAGCAAGCACGCTGCCCTGGCGCGCCAGCAATGCCGTGAACTGGGCATGCAGCGGATCGCTGCGCTCAACGCCCCGGGCGAAAGACTCCAGTACCTGCATTTGCGGATAGGGCTGCAGCGCGGTGACCTGCAGGTTGAGCACCGACCCGCGATTGACGCTGAGCGCGGTGGCTGCCGCTATGTCGTGCCCGGCGATACGCAGCAGGAGCTGCCCCTGCGCCGGCTGCTCCAGCACGCGCGCCTGCAGCGTCTGGCCCACGCGCAGGGTATTCAGCCACGGCGTCAGGCCCGGGCGCGCGGCATCGGGCAGGCGCATGGCCAACTGAATTTCATTCATCGTTCAGGATCGGCATGTTTTGTGCAGAACAAACAGAAATCTCACTCCGGGGCCCGCATGTCAGCCAAGGATCTCAATCTATCACTCGATCGCAAGCTTGCCCACGCCGGGGCACCGGGTAAAGATAAAACCGCCGGCGTTCTCAAGCGCGGCAGGTTCGCGCGCCTCAAACCGGTGCCGAACCTCTCTGCCGAGGGACAGCAAGCACCCTCCCGCAGGCCCACGCCCACCGGCACCGCTGTCGCCGGTTCCGCGGCAAGCCAGTGGCTGGCGCCGGCGCTCATCGCGCTGGTAAACATGCTGTTCCTGCTGCTCGCCGGCATCTGGCTCACGGGCACCCAGTACTCGCCGCTGACCAGCCGCGCACCCGCAGACGCCACCCTGGAGGCGCCGGAAGCACCGGCGCTGACCCGCCTGCAGACCCAGCTCGATGTCATGCAGGAGCAACTGCTCACCCTGCAGGCCACGCTGGAAGAGCAGCAGCGATTGCTGCTGTTCAGCCGGCTGGAGGCCGAATTGGCGGCCGAGCAGGGCGACGCTTCGCCGGGCGACGCTTCGCCGGGCGCTGCCGTCAGCCCGCCTGCGAGCCCTCCGGGCTGGCAGATACATCTGGGTCACTTCGCCACCCGCGAGGCCGCCGTCACCCTGCAGAACGATCTCAGGCGCCTGGGCTACAACGCGGATATCGCAGCCTCCACCACGCCGGACGACAGCGGCGTGAGCCTGCTGCTGAAGGGCTTCAGCGAGCGAAAACTGGCGGAACTCACCGCCAAGGACATCATGCAAAGTACTCGCCTGAACGGCCTGTGGGTCAGCACCGAGGACTAAACGCAGGCCAGCCCGCCCCAACGGGCGTTATCTGCCAAAAAAAGCTAAAGAAATCCAAGGTCCCAACCGATAACCCCAGAGTCGGCCACGCAACCACCGACGAATCGATCAAAAAAACTGGGGATAACTATGGATCTGGCAACACTTCTGGGCATGGTCGGGGCTATCGGCGTGGTGCTGGCCGCCATGTTCTTCGGCGGAGACGCCCTGATCTTCGTCAACGTACCCTCGCTGCTCATCGTGCTGGGCGGCACCATGACCGTGGTGATGATCAAGTTTTCCATGGGGCAGTTTTTCGGCGCCTTCAAGGTCGCGGCACGGGCGTTCTCGTTCAAACTGGAAAGCCCCGAGGCGCTGATCGAGAAAATCGTCAGCCTCTCCAACGTCGCTCGCAAGGAAGGCATGCTGGCCCTGGAGAACGAGGAGATCGAGAACGACTTCCTCAATGAAGGTATCAAGATGCTCATCGATGGCAACAACCAGGAAGTCATCGAGACCGTCATGAACAAGGATTTGCAACAGACCATCGACCGTCACAGCTGGGGCGCGAAGGTCTTCAGCGCCGCGGGTGATGTCGCCCCCGCGATGGGTATGATCGGTACGCTTATCGGCCTGGTACAGATGCTGTCCAACATGGACGACCCCAAGTCCATCGGACCGGCGATGGCGGTGGCACTGCTCACCACCCTGTACGGCGCCATGCTCGCCAACATGATCGCCCTGCCGCTCGCCGACAAACTCACCCTGCGCAAGATGGACGAGGGCCGGATCCGCTCCATGTGTATCGACGGCGTGCTGGCGATTCAGTCGGGACAGAACCCGAGAATCATCGAATCCATGCTGAAAACCTACCTCGATCCGAAGAAGCGCAATGACGAAAGCGCCGGGTCGTCAGACGACGCCCTGGGCGAAGTGGCCTGAGCGTGTTCCAGGACAAGGAAGAAGCCAAGGCGGGGTCACCTGCGTGGATGGCGACCTTCGCCGACCTGATGTCCCTGCTGATGTGTTTCTTCGTGCTGCTGCTGTCGTTCTCGCAGATGGACGTAGAGAAATACAAGCAGGTGGCCGGCTCCATGAAAAACGCCTTCGGCGTGCAGAACAAAGTGAAGGTCATGGACATCCCCAAGGGCACGAGCATTATCGCCAAGGAGTTCAGCCCCGGGAAGACAGAACCCACGCAGATGAAAACCGTCAACCAGTTCACCACGGAAACCACCAAACCCTCGCTGCGGGTGGGCAACCCCACGGCGCCGGAAGTGGATACCGGGGAACTGAACGATGCGCAGACCCAGAAGCTGCTCGAGGAGAAACTGCAGGCGCTGATCCTGCAAACCAAGGCCGATGCCGACAAGCTGCGCGAACTCCTGAAAAGCGATGTCGAGGACGGCAAGATCGATATCGAGGCCAACCAGCGCATGATTACCGTGCGCATTCGCGAGAAGGGCTCATTCCCTTCCGGCTCCGCCGACCTGAACACCGAGTTCATGCCGGTGATGGCGACGCTGCGCGACGCCCTGCGCGACATCGAGGGCAAGATATCGGTGGAAGGCCATACCGACGACATACCCATCTCCAGCGCGCGGTTCGAATCCAACTGGGGTTTGTCGGCATCGCGCGCGCTGTCGGTGACCCATCAGCTCATCAAGGATAACGTCCTGGATTCCGCGCGCTTCATGATCGTGGGGCATGCCGATACCCAGCCGTTCAAGCCCAACGATTCCTGGCAGAATCGCGCGATGAACCGCCGTGTGGAAATTATCATTCGCCAGGGCACCGACAACGCCTCCAGCGCCACCATCAATGAGTTGCAGAAGGTTGATCCGAGCATCCTGGAATCACTCAACCTCGGCGACGCGGGCTGAGGCCCGGCGCAACAGTGAACAGACTGGCGAGAACCGGCACACGGCCCCGCCGCATGGCGCAGTCCACAGGAGTCAGACAATGACCGTGAGGCGGGAGGAGAGGCGCAGCTACTTTCGCATCGTGGACGATGTGGGCGTGCGCTACAGCGTGCTCGGCGACGGCGAGGAAAGCCCCGTCGAATGCACCGCGGAAATCGAGCTCTCGCTGCCGGCGATGCTCGCCGATCTCGACCAGCAGATCAATCGCGCAGCCAATGCGCTGTGGGCGGAAGATTCCCTGGCGGCCCAGGCCATCGGGCTGCTGAATCGCAAGATTTCGCTACTGGCGGGACATTTCCTGCAGGGCATCGAAGATACCCGGCATCACTACGAGGGCATCACCGCCAGTATCAGTGGCTGTGGCATGGCCTTTCACTGCCGCGAGCCGCTGGCGGTGGAAACGCGCCTGCGCGTGTGGGTGGCGCTGCAACCTTCGCAGGTCGTGGTGACGTTCACTGCGCGGGTCGTGTCCTGTGAACGCCTGGCGGAAATACCGGCAAGAGACTACATGCTGCGCCTGAGCATTGACGAGGACTGCACCGCGGCACGCGAGCAGCTTGTACAGCACGTGGTGCAGCGCCAGTCGGCGCTGCTCAGCGCGGCGCGCTCGCACACGCAGTAAGCTCAGGCCTGGTCGTCGATGAGACGACCCTTGCGCTCCTCGCCATCGTCGTCACCGGTGGCAGAAGCCGGGCGATCGGCTCGTCCACCTTGCCTGCCTCGCCCGGATTCATCCTTGTTCTCTTCGTCTACCGGCCGCCTGATGCGCGGTACCGGCACAATCGGCCGCGTGCCAATGGAATCGACCATGCTGCTGCCCCCCGTTCCCCTGTGCGGGTTGTCTCATTCGCCGGCACGCAGACGCCGTGATCCGGCCTGGCGTTTGCCCATGCGCGTGCCGCGAACAGACCTCATTTTGCCGCCTGGGCGAGCGACTTCTCCTTCAACAGCTCAAATTCGTGAATACGATCGTTACCTTTGCTGGCGAGCGATGCCAGCACGACGACGACGACCCGGCGATTGCGCGCCCTGTCCTCCTCGGTAATGTTTTTCACTATCGGCTGGTACTCACCATAGCCGATGGTGGCCAGCCGCGACGACTCTATCCCGTTGCGTTCGAACAGGCGCACCACCGCGGCGGCGCGCGCCGACGACAGCTCCCAGTTGGAAGGAAACACCGGCGTGCTGATGGGCTCGTCATCGGTGAAGCCCTCGATATGGATCCGGTTGGGCAGATCGACGAATGCGTTGGACAGTTCGGCCAGCAACGGCACCGATTCGGGGATCAGTTCGCTGCTGCCGCTTTCAAACAGCAGGCTGGACTTGATCTCCACCTCCAGCCAGAACTTGTTGCGGGTCACATCGATCATCTGCTCGTCGATCGACTCCTGCATACGGCGTTCCACGTCGTCGGATATGGCGTTCACCTCTTGCTCGGCGGCGTCGAGCATGCGCGCACTGAAGTCCTCTTCCGGCGGTGCGGCATCGGCGAGCGCATCGACAGGCTCGGCGGGACGCATCGGGATGACCAGCGCAGCGCTATCCTCCGCGGCAGACTGCAGATCGCCATTCATCGCCACCGGGAACTGCGTCCATCGCGATATCGGCACCGGCGGCTCGCCGCTGGCCGGCTGGCGAAATGCCGTGCCCATGGCATCGGACAGCACGCGATACTTGTCTTCGTTCACCGTGGAGATGGAATACATGACCACGAAAAACGCGAACAACAGCGTCACGAAATCGGCGTAGGACACCATCCAACGCTCGTGATTGGTCTGCAGTTCGACGCGCTTCCTTCTAGCCATGACAGCGCTCGATCTCAGGCAAGATAGCCTTCCAGCTTACTCGCTATCGCCCGCGGGTTTTCTCCCTCGGCAATCGACACCATGCCCTCCATGAGCATTTCCTGATACTGCACGAGATCGTCGGAAATGGTTTTCAGCTTGTGCGACATGGGCAGGAAGAAGAAGTTGGCGAGCCCGACACCGTAGATGGTCGCCACGAACGCGACCGCGATACCGGGGCCCAGTGCTGAGGGATCGGAGAGGTGGTTCATCACGTGGATCAGCCCGATCACCGCACCGATGATGCCGATGGTCGGCGAGTAGCCGCCCATGGCCTCGTAGACTTTCGCCGCGTTCACTTCGTTGTTGGCGGTGTTGTCGATCTCGATTTCCATGATGCGCGCGATCTCCTCAGGCTCGCGCCCGTCAACCAGCAACATCAGCCCCTTGCGTACGAACTTGTCAGGCTCTTTTTCGGCGATTTTCTGCAGCGCGAGCAGGCCGTCCTTGCGCACGATCCTGCTCCAGTTGGTGATTTTGCGCAGCATGAGATCGCGCTCAAAGCGCGGCGGAAAAAACACCCAGCGGAAGCGGCGCATCCCGTGCAGGAAATTTTTCTGCGGGATCTGCACCAGCGTGGCGCCGATGGTGCCGCCAAACACGATAATGAACGCGGTGAGTTGCACCAGCGAGCCGGTTGTACCGCCTTCCAGGAGATTGCCGCCGATGACGGCCGCCATCGACAACACGATACCGGCGACGGAGAGAACATCGAATGCTGGGGCTTTACTGCTCATAATCGGGCTTTATCCCTACGCGGCCGCATTGACCTTCACCCGAATTCGCGCCAGTGCCTGGCCGTGAATCTGCGATACCCGGGATTCGCTGACTCCCAGAACGGCACCGATCTCCTTCAGGTTGAGTTCCTCGCTGTAATACAGCGACATCACCATGGCCTCTTTTTCCGGCAGCGACGCAATCGCCTCCGCGAGCTGCTCGCGCATCTGGTCATCTTCCAGTGCGCCGAACGGATCGTCGTCATCCGACTCCAGGGTCTGCGTGGTGTCGTCCAGCGAGACCAGCCGGCTGTGCACCAGATCGCCCGCCATGGCATGGTATTCGTCCAGCGACACACCGAGTTCGTCGGCGATCTGCTTGTCTGACGCGCTGTGGCCTAGGCGCGCTTCAATCTGGCTGATGGCGTCGGAGACGCGCCGCATGTTCTGCTGCACCGTGCGCGGCACCCAGTCGTTGCGTCGCACTTCGTCCAGCATGGCGCCCTTGATGCGAATTCCGGCATAGGTAGCGAAACTGGCGCCGCGCGTGCTTGATCGTAGGTGGCGCCGGCCTGGATCAGACCGATAACACCTACCTGCAGCAGGTCGTCCAGTTCAATGGATGGGGCAGCTCTGGCCACCAGGTGCAGACCGATTTTTTCACCAGCGGCAGGTGCTCGCGCACCATCGCCTCCTGATTCTCGGCCTGGCTGCTACCGTACAGCGTCGCCTCCATCATCAACAAGCCTCTACCTCGGCCAGCGGACTGCTCGTATCCACCAGGCGCTCAATAAAAAATCCCAGGCCGCCGCCCGTGCGACAGCCCCGGGTGTTGAAATCGATACTGCCCGCCACCTGCACCAGGGCCTGTGCGGCCTGGCTGCGCGGGTATAGCTGCACGACCGCGCCCTGACGCTGCACGGCGCGCCGCAGGTAGCCATCGCGCGGAATGGCGCCGAGATAGCCAAGCCGCACATCCAGGAAACGCTCCGTCACGCGGTGCAGTTTGGCATACAGTTCGCGACCCTGGTCCGAGTGCTCCATCATGTTGGCCAGCAGCTGAAACTCCTTGACGCCCCGCTCCGTGTGCAGCAGCTTCATCAGAGCGTAGGCATCGGTGACGGAGGTGGGCTCGTCGCAGATAACCACGATGATCACATCGCAGGCGCTGGAGAATGTGAGCACGCTGGAGTCGATGCCGGCCCCGGTATCCACGATCAGCGTATCCACCGGAACGGACAGTTCGCTGAACGCATTGACCAGCCCAGCGCGTTCCGTCAGCGACAGGTGCACCAGGCTCGAGACGCCGGAGGCCGCGGGCACCACGCGGATTCCCTCGGGACCATCCAGCAGAATATCCTCCAGCGATTTCTCGCCGGACAACACATGGCGAATGTCGAAACGCGGCCGCAGACCCAGCGCGATATCGACATTGGCGAGGCCCAGGTCGGCGTCGAACAGCACAACCTCGCGTCCCTGGCGGGAAAAACTCACGGCCAGGTTCACGGCCACATTGGTTTTGCCCACGCCACCCTTGCCGCTGGTCACCGCGATCACGTTCACGGCAGGCGTGGCGGGCGCGCGCTTGCGCCCCTGTGTCACTTCCATCTAGTTGCGCACCATTGCTGTTTGAAAGAGTTGTCCCTCGCGGGCCACGTCGGTTTCCACGTCCGGCTCGGCGCTCGCCAGCGCGACCGCCTGGTCGATCAGCGCCCGCGATGCGGCGGGCACCAGGTCTTTCGGCACTTTCTGCCCTCCGCTCACATAGGCCACCGGCAAACGGTTTTCGATCAGCACGTCCAGCACACCGCCCAGATCGGCAGACTCGTCCACCTTGGTGACAAGTGCGCCGGCAAGCGCGTCCTCACCGAACAGGTTCACCACTTCACGCAGGGCGCGCAGCTGTGCCGTGGCCGGCAGGACCACATAGGCATCGACGTCGTAACCCACCGACTTGAGCATACTGAACTGCTCGTGCAGGCGCGGATCGCGCTGACTCATGCCGGCCGTGTCTACGAGCACCAGGCGGCGCGGCATCAGATGGTCGAGCGCCGCGCGCAGCTCGCGTGCGTCCGTGGCCACCATCACCGGGATACCGAGATAGCGGGCAAAGGTCTGCAACTGCTCCTGGCCGCCGATGCGGTAACAGTCGGTGGTGATCAGAGCCACCTGGTCGCGCTCGTGACGCAGCACGAAGCGCGCGGCGAGCTTGGCGATGGTGGTGGTTTTACCGACACCGGTCGCGCCCAGCAGCGCCACTACGCCGCCGTCGTCAATCAGCGCATCCTCGCGCATCACCGGCACCCGGCTCGCCAGCATCTGCAGCGCCACCTCCCAGTATTCCTCCACGTCCCCCTCGGCAGGCAGGATGTCGGAGATCACGCCGCTCAGCGTGCGCGAAAGACCCAGCTGCGCGAGCCGCGACTGCAGCACCGCTTTCGCAGGCGGCCTGCCGGCCATATCGCGCCAGGACATCTGCGACAGGCGGTTCTCGATCATGCTCCGCAGGTTGCCCAGCTCACGCTGGAGTTCCGCGAGAGAGGCGCCACCGGCATCGAAACCGGCGGGCTCGGCATGGGCGGGGGGGGCTGGCTGCAGTCGCGGTTGGGCGCGCGAGGCGGCAGGCTGCGGCGCGGGCGCGGGCGCCGTGTCGGTCTCCGTGAAGGCGCTCTCGTCAAGGTCGATCGCCGCCACCAGCTCCACCTGTCCGCCGACGTTCTTGTTCGACAGGATGACCGCCTCGGGCCCGAGTTCCGCGCGCACACGCGCCAGCGCGCTGCGCGAGTCTTTCTCCAGATAACGCTTTATCTTCACTTAGCCCAGCCAGTTGATTGCCACACGCCCGTCATCGCCCTAGGCCTGTGCCAGTTTCGCGGGTTGGCCGCCAATGGCCTCCACCACTCTTATCGTTTTGCTCGCCGGTAGCTCTTCGTAGGCGAGCACGTACAGGTTGTCGATCCGGCTCCTGAGCAGGCGCGACAGGAACAGGCGTATGTTGCTGGCCACCAGCAGCACCGGCGTATGGCCCTGCGCCGCCGAGCGTTCAGCCACGGCGGCAATCTGCCGGATCGTATTCTCGATCAGCGACGGCTCCAGGCCGCCGCTGTTTCCCTGAATGGCTCCCTGCAATATCTGTTCCAATTGACTGTCGAGGGTCATCACCGGCATCTCGCGCCCAACGCCGTTGACGATCTGGAAAATTGTCCTGCTCAGCGCGATACGCACCTGCGCCGTCAAAGCGTCAGTATCTTGGCTCTTGCCAGCGTGTTCCGCCAAGGCTTCGGCGATCGTACGCACATCGCGAATCGACACGTTCTCTGCCAGCAGATTCTGCATGACGCGGGTCACCTCGCCGAGTCCCAGCAGGTTCGGCACCAGGTTCTCCACCAGTTTCGGCGATGTCCTCGCGAGCTTGTTAAGCAGCTGCTGCACATCGTCCTGGCCAAGCAGTTCGTGCGCGTGATTCTTCAACAGCTGGCTCAGGTGCGTGGCGATCACCGTGGGACAGTCCACCACGGTAAAGCCCATGGCCTGCGCGTCATCACGCTGCGACGGTTCTATCCACACCGCATCCAGCCCGAAGGTGGGATCCTTGGTCGCCGCGCCCGGCAGCGTGCCGTAGACCTGGCCGGGGTTGATCGCCAGTTCCTTGCCGGGAAAGACCTCACCGTCACCCACCGTGACATCATGGATGGTGATGCGGTACTCGTTCGGCGCCAGTTCGAGATTGTCGCGGATGTGCACCGAGTGAATGAGGAAGCCGAGTTCCTGCGACAGCTTCTTGCGCACGCCCTTGATCCTGCCCAGCAGCTCGCCGCCCTGGTTTTTATCCACCAGTGCGATCAGCCGGTAGCCCACTTCCAGGCCGATCTCGTCCACGGCGGTCACGTCTTCCCAGCTCAGCTCCTGCGCCTCGGCGGGCTTGTCCTGCACCACCGGCTCCTGCGGCCGCTCGGCCTCCCGGGCGTTGACCATTTTCATGTAACCGAGCGCGGCGAGCATGCCAGCAAGCGCCAGAAACACCAGGTGCGGCATGCCGGGCACCAGCCCCATGATACCGATCATGCCTGCCGCCACGACCAGCGCGCGTGGATTGTTGAACAGCTGCGAGACCACCTGCGCGCCCATGTCCTGCGCGTCGGAGACCCTTGTCACGATAATCGCGGTAGCGGTGGACAACAGCAGCGACGGTATCTGTGCCACCAGGCCGTCACCGATGGTGAGCAGTATGTAGTTGTTCGCGGCCTGCTCGGCACTCAGGTCGTGCTGCAGCATGCCCACGGTGAAGCCGCCGATAATATTGATGAACAGAATCAGGATGCCGGCGATGGCATCGCCACGCACGAACTTGCTGGCGCCGTCCATCGCGCCGTAGAAATCCGCCTCCCGGGCCACCTCCTCGCGCCGCTTCAGCGCCGCTTCCTGGTCGATGATGCCGGCGTTCAGGTCGGCATCGATCGCCATCTGTTTGCCGGGCATCGCGTCGAGGGTAAACCTGGCGGTCACTTCCGAGACACGGCCGGCGCCCTTGGTGACCACGACGAAGTTGATGATCACCAGGATGGCGAACACCACGATACCTACCGCATAGCTGCCGCCCACGACGAAATCGCCAAAGGCCTCGATCACCTTGCCCGCGGCGCCCGTGCCGTTGTGGCCCTCAAGCAGTACCACGCGGGTGGACGCCACGTTCAGCGACAACCGCAGCAGCGTGGCGATCAGCAGGATCGTGGGAAACGCGGCGAAATCCAGCGGTCGCCGCGCGTACACGGCCGCCAGCAGCACGATCATCGCCAGCGCGATGTTGAAGGTGAAAGCCAGGTCCAGCATCGTCGGCGGGAGCGGCATCATCATCATCATCAACATGAGCAGCATCAGCAGCGGCGTACCCAGCCCTGCCAACAGCGAGAAGCTGAAGGTCCTGCCTGCCACAGCGTCATTCATCGATGTCTACCCCCCGTCGCGGGTCGCGATGCGCATACTCTGGCGGCACCGGCAAATCGTCGGGCGGCGGCGTCCTTTCGCCGCGCCGTGCAGTGCGCAACTGGTACACATAGGCCAGTACCCGCGCGACCGCGAGATACAGGTTTTCCGGTATTTCCTTACCGATATCCGTTGAAGCAAACAGCGCCCGTGCCAGCGGCGGCGCCTCGAAGATGGCGATGTTGTTTTCCACCGCGATGCTGCGAATCTTCAGCGCAATCAGGTCGGCGCCCTTGGCAAGCACGATCGGCGCGCGCGACTCGCTGCTGTCGTACTTCAACGCCACGGCAAAATGGGTGGGGTTGGTAATCACCACGTCGGCGGTTTTCGCGGCCTCCATCATGCGATGCTGCGAGGCCTCGCGCTGCAGCGTGCGGATGCGGCTCTTGACTTCCGGGCGCCCCTCGCTCTCTTTCATTTCGTCGAGCACTTCGCGCCGGGTCATCTTCAACTGGCGATTGTGGTTCCACAGTTCAAACGGTACGTCGAAGATTACGATGGACAGCATGGCCGCGCTGAGCACCAGAAAACTCCACTGCAGTATCGAGGCCGCATCCGAGAACGCCTTTACCGGCAGCAGAATGCCCAGCGTGAGGATCTCTTCCAGCAGCAGCCAGAACAGCACACAGGTCACCGCCAGCAGCACCACGAACTTGAACAGGGCCTTTAACAGCTCCATCAGCCCCTTGGCGGAAAAGACGCGCTTGATGCCGGCCAGCGGGCTGATCTTCTCCCACTTGGGCGCCATCGCGGAGGTGCTGAAGGCCCAGCCGCCCATCATCAGCGGGCCGGCCAGCGCACCCACGATCATCACCGCGAAAAACGGCAACAGCAGCCAGATGGAATCCAGCACCATCTCCACGAAACGCAGGGGTATGGCGTCCCTGTCGAAGGCCAGCGAGCGCTCGATGGTCAGCGCCGATTCAAACAGGGTGGAAATCTGCGCCGACAGGGAACTGCCCATCACCAGGAACGCGCCTGCCGCGAACAGCAGCGACAGCATGATGTTCAGCTCCTTGGAGCGGGGAACCTGGCCCTTTTTGCGCGCCTCCTGTTTGCGGCGCTCGGTAGGCTGTTCTGTGCGTTCCTGTGAATTCTGGTCTTCTGCCACTAGCGGAACACCTCAAACGCTTCGATCAGCCCGCCCTGGAACATGTGTTCGAGCAACGGGAAAACAGACGGCAGCGACAGAAAAATAAATACGAATCCGGCGAGAATGGTGATCGGAAAACCCACCGCGAAAATGTTCAGCTGCGGCGCGGCCCGCGTAATGACGCCGAAGGCGATATTGATCAGCAGCACCGCCGTCATCGCCGGCATCACCAGCAGCAGCGACGTCAGAAACATGCTGCTGCCGAGCAGCACAACGTCCATGGCGAAAGTGTCGCGCAGCGCCAGCGCGCCCACCGGCAACAGCGTGAAGCTGTGCACCAGGAACTCGATCAGGAACAGGTGCGCGTCCACCGCCACGAATATGAGCGTGGCGAGGATCACGTAGAACTGGCTGAGAACCGGCACCTGTACGCCGTTCTGCGGATCGACCGACATCGCGAAACCCAGGCCGATGGTCATCGCGATGGTCTGCCCCGCGATCACCGCGGCGCCGAATATCAGCTGCACGATAAAGCCCATGGTGAGACCGATCAGCACCTGCTGCGCCGCCAGCATCAGGCCCGCAGCACTCAACACGTCCACCGACGGCATGGGCGGCAGCATGGGCATCGCCAGCGCGGTGATGGTCGCGGCCAGGATAATTCTCACGCGCACCGGCACCGACGCCGCGCCGAACACCGGCGCCGCCAGGAACAGCGCCGACAGGCGCAGAAACGGCCAGTAATACTGCTCGGCCAGCAGCAGCAACTGCGCGCTGGAGTACATCAGGCGCTCATCCCAGCATGCCCGGAATGTTGAGAAACAGGCGTATGGTGAAATCCTTGATGATGTCCAGCATCCAGGGCCCGGCCAACAGCAACGCCAGCACCAGCGCCATCAGCTTGGGAATGAAGCTCAGCGTCATCTCCTGGATCTGCGTGGCCGCCTGGAACACGCCGATCAACAGACCCACTGCCAGCGCCGAGAGCAACAGCGGCGCTGCGAGGTACATGGTCAGGAAGAGCGCCTCGCGGCCAATGTCCAGTACGGATTCCGGGGTCATGTGTTCTCGGCCTCCATTGCGCTACACCGCAAAACTCGTGGCCAGCGTGCCCACGATGAGGGACCAGCCGTCGATCAGTACAAACAACATGATCTTGAACGGCAGCGAGATCAGCATGGGCGACAACATCATCATACCCATCGACATCAGCACGCTGGCGACCACAAGATCGATGACAAGAAACGGGATGAAGATCAGGAAGCCGATCTGGAAGGCGGTTTTCAGCTCGCTGGTGACAAAGGCAGGCAGCAGTACCTTCAGCGGTATGTCCTCGTCGCTCTGGAAACCGCTGTAGCCGCCCAGCTCGGCGAACATGATCAGGTCGGCCTCGCGAATCTGATCGAGCATGAAACTGCGAAACGGCACCTCCGCGCGCGACAGCGCGGTTTCAAAACCGATGTCGCCATCCACGTAGGGTTGCAGGCCCTCGTCGTACGCCTGCTGCAGCACCGGGCCCATGATGAAAAAACTCAGGAACAGCGCCAGCCCCAGAATGATCTGGTTGGAAGGCGTCTGCGCCGTGCCCAGCGCCTGCCGCAGGATGGCCAGCACCACCACGATCCGCGTGAACGAGGTCATGGCCAGCAGCACTGCCGGCAGCATGGTCAGCACGGTCATGAGCAGCAGAATCTGCAGGCTAACCGAGTAATTGCTGCCGCCGTCCGCCGCCGGCTCCACGGTGAGCAGCGGAATGGCATTCTGCGCGCTCAACGCGAGCGGCATCAGCAGCAGCGCCGCGCCAACACCCCATCGCAGCCGCTTCATGCGCGGCGCCCCGCCGGGGTGTTGCGTTGCAGCACGGCTTCGAAGCCGGCTGCGGGCGCGCGCGCATCGCCGGCATCGACCAGCGGCCCGTCAAACACGTGTAGGGTGCGCACGCTGCCCGCCGCCACGCCCACCAGCAGCTGGCTGTCGCCCGCTTCCAGGAGCAGGATCTTCTCGCGCGCGCCCACCTTCAGGGAACCGAGAATCCGCAGTGCGTTCTTCTCTCCCACCGGCATGCCGTGCAGTCGTTTCATCAGGTAGAGCACGCCCAACAGGCAGCCCAGCACCAGCAGCAGCGAACCGAACACCTGGGCGATGTAACGCAGGCTGTAAATCGACGGCTCGGAGGCATCGCCCGCCAGGGCCAGGGGCGCCGTTGCCAGCAGCATCGCGCCGGCCTGCAGCCCGAGCAGAACGCGTGGCGGGCGCAACATCATTTCAGCTTCTTGAGCCGCTCGCGCGGACTGACGATGTCGATCAGGCGCAGGCCGAACTGGCCGTCCACCACCACCACCTCGCCGCGCGCCATCAGCGTGCCGTTGACCAACAGGTCCAGCGGCTCATTGACCTCACGGTCGAGCTCGATCACCGAGCCCTGGTTCAGGCTGACCAGATCCTTGATCGCCAGCTTGCTGCGCCCGATCTCCACTGACAGCGTGACCGACACGTCCAGCAATGACTCCAGGTTGATTTCCGCCGCTGAGCCCGATGCGCCGCCCTCTCCCGCTGGCGGCTCGGTGGCAGCGGGCGGCGCCGCCTTCTGGCCGCCGCTTTCCAGCGC
Source organism: Halioglobus sp. (assembly GCA_041396005.1). Classification (GTDB taxonomy): domain Bacteria; phylum Pseudomonadota; class Gammaproteobacteria; order Pseudomonadales; family Halieaceae; genus Marimicrobium. The sequence continues at coordinate 50,228 of JAWKZK010000014.1, read as the reverse complement.
TTTTTCCAGCGCCTGCCCCATGGGTACGTCGGCGTCTTCGCTCATACTGAAAGCTCCGGGAATGCATTAGTGCACTGAGTTTTCACGAATGATCTCCTTGATCTTGATGGACTTGTGGCCGTTGAGCACACCGTGCTCGCCGGTGGAAAACACCTGGTTCTCCACACAGACAGTGACTTCGGTCGGCATTTTCAACGGCAGAATGGACCCGGGCTTGAACGCGAGCACGTCGGCGATACTGACCTGCTCGGAGATGAATGAGCCGACGATCTCGACATCCACGTACTGCAACGCACGCAGAAAGTGCTGTTCCCAGCTACTGCCGCCCTGCGCCGGCTTTGCCAGGCTGCCGGCGCTGGAGAGTTTCACCCGCAGCGGCTCCAGCGCCGGATACGGCACCAGCCACTCGATGCGCGCACTCCACTCGCCCACCGACACCACAAAGGGGAACACCAGCGCCAGGGACTGCGGCGCGCCCGCCTGCAGAAACGCCGGGTTGGATTCAAAGGACTGCACCTGCGGCGTGAAACCGATGGTGTCGCGCCAGGTGTCGGTGAGCGTGGCGAGAAATTTCTCCGTCAGCACGTCGTTCAGCCGGCGCTCGCTGGGAGTGAGTCGCTCGCGTGGCGCGGCCCCCGGGCTGCTGCGCCCGCCACCGAAGTAGCTGTCCACCAGGAAGGACAACAGCTCGCCAGGAATGACCACGAAGGACAGGCCGTTCAGCGGCGCAATGGTCACCATGTTGATGCCCGCCGGGCCCTCGATGGCGCCGAGGGCCTTGTCGAAGCGCAGCAACTGCGTCTCGCCGATATCCACCTGCGCCGCCACGCGGTATAAGGTCTGGATACCCTGCGACAGGGCCATCGCATGTTTCTCATGCAGGCGCTTCAGGGCGGGCATCTGCGCGAGCAGGTTCTGCTCGCGCGTGCTGAAATCGAAGGGCTCGCACTCGCGCTCGTGCGCCTGTGAATCGGCCGTCACCTCGCCCTTGGAGAACCCGTCCATCAGGGCGTCCAGTTCGCCTTCGGTCAGAACATCCTTGCTGGACACGGGGGCCTACTGCACGACGAAGTTGGTGAAAAACGCCTCGTGCACCCTGTCGTCGCCACTGAGGCGCAACTGCTCATTGATCGCGGTGATCACCTCGGCGCGCAGGGCTTCCTTGCCGTCCAGCGTGGTGAGGGCAGAGTAGTTCTGGCTGCTGAACAACAGGATGAGCGTATTGCGCACCGCCGGCATATTGGCCGCGACCTTCTCCAGCGCTGCCTCGGAAAAGGACATCACCTGCAGTTCTATCTGCAGGTAGCGCACGCCGCCATTGTGCTCGAAATTCACCACGAACGCGGGGTTCAGGCTGAGGTACATCGGCTCGCCCTCAGGCTCCTTGACCTCGCCCGGCTGGGCCACTGATGCCGCCGCCGCGCCTTCGGCAGCAGGTTCCGCATCCTGCCCCTGGAGGAAAAAGAAGGCTGCGGCGCCGCCGCCCAATACCAGCAACACCACTACCGCGATGATGATTATTTTTTTCATGACACTACGTTCCCCTGACTCTGGCCCGGCGCGGGCCGTTCACTGCAACCACGTTCTGCGGACGCTCACAGGGGGTACTGCAAAAGCTGTACCAACTTATTTTTTATAGTTTTATCAATAGCTTAAGTGGCATGAGTTAAGAAAGAGTCAGAGAATTGACGCCCACAGCAAAACGTCAGGGGTGCGTGTCGCATCGCACTTCACTGGGACTCACTGAAAGCTGGCCCATGATCGCCGGCAACCAAACGGCGATCACCCGGGTGCGCGGTTCACACGTAATAATCCACCAGCGACTGGCTACTGCTGACACCCACGCGCAGCGCCGCCTCCTGAGCCGCAGGCTCGCTTTCGGCCAGGGTTGACCGCCCGGCCGCGTAGCCTCCCGGCGCGCGATGGTCTCCCTGCTGCGAGCGCGAGTGATCTGACACGTCAAAGCGCGACAGCTGCAGGCCGCTCTGTTCCAGCAGTTCCCGCAGGCGAGGCATAGCCTGTTCTATCGCATCGCGGGTGTCGGCGCCCTGCACCAGGAAAGATACCCGGGCCTGGTCGCCGTCGGTGGATATCTTGATATCCAGGCGCCCCAGCTCCGGCGGGTTCATTTGCAGGCGCGCCTCCGACAGGCCATCGCGCATCAGCAGGCTGATGCGGCCGGCGAGTTCGGTATGGAACGTGGGATCGGCGGGCGTGGCCAGCAGGGGCGGCAGCACGCCGGTTTTCGCTGCCAGTGCGGCATCGGTGTCGGCCAGCGGCAACAGGGCCGCAAAGCTGCCGGGCTGCGCCGTCGGTGGGGCCTGCTGAGCCGCGGCCTGGGCCGGCGCTCGATTGGGTAGCTGCTCGGCCGCGAATTCCTCCAACAAATCCCTGGGCAATCGCGTGAGATCGCCCTGGGCCAGCTGCGTGTCCGGGGGCAGCACCGCCTGATCGGGCGACCCGATGAGCGCCGCGGCAGGCTGCGCCCCTCGCGCCGACACCGGTGCGGCCGACGTGTCCGGCGCGAGACGCGGCGTCGCGGCCTCGCCATCGCCCAGGGCCGCGCGCACCGCACCGGCAAGCGGCTGCGGCAGGGCGACCTGGTCGTCCGGCAGCACCGCATCGGGCGCCGCGACTGCCTGCGCGCCAGCTGCGATGGGCGAATCCGCAGGGCTCGCCGGGCCCGTCGCCGCAGCGCCGGCGGCAACCGGCACAGCGCGTTGCCCGGCACTGGCGGTAATCTCTGCGGGCGTCGGTGTCCGGCCATCGGCTTGCGGGCCGGGGATGGGGAGCGCCGTGGTGACGGCACTGGCCGGGGCGGCGCCCGCGCTGCCGGACGCAGGTCTCGCTGGCAGCGCGAGAGGCGCACCCGCCGGCAGCGGCTGCCCCGCCGCCTGACCCGGCGCAACGGGCGTGGCCGCCGCAAGTGGTGCCTGCGGCATCCCGCCCTGGGAGGTGGCGTTCTCCGGGGCCTCTGTCGCCACCGGCAGTAGCGGCGGGGCCGGATCCCCGGATACCACTGGCACCACGTCTTGCAGCGGCCCGGCCAGTGGTGGCTGGCCGGCGGCGGGCACCGTCGCCTGCGCCGGGCTCGCCTCACCGGCAACATCGCCGGCTGCCGCTGCCGGCAAGTTCTTGCCGTCCGCTTGCCGCACGTTGCCGCCCGTGGCGGCCTCTCGCACGCGCGCATCGCCCGCTGGCGCCTGCGCACGCGCGGCGCCTTCAACGCCGAGAATCTCGCCGAAACCCAGGCCCGCCGGGCCTTCCGCGCCATCGCGCAGCCCGCCCGGCCGACCCTCAACCGCCGCCGCTACCGGCGCCAGGGCGTCCACTCCTGAAATCACTGTCGCTAGCCCTCGAATGTCTCACCGAGGTAGTGCAACATCCATACCAGTGCGAATGGGAGTCCAGCGGGGGTAGTGGCTCAGGTTGAAACGTGGTTCCGTGAGGGGAGCCATCGGTGACAGTGTGTTTCCGGGAACCGCCAAAAAGCGCACATCCCTGTGCAGGCTCGGGCGGCGACGTCCTGTCGCCGCACGTTCCCGGAAACACACGGTCACCGATGACTCCATTCGAGCAGCGGCACATTTCATCCTGAGCCACTACCTCAGCGGATGGTCAGGTGAAGTCTTCGCGCGCCATCAGCCGGGCCAGGGAATCGTCGTCGGCCCGCTTCTGTTCCAGTTTGTCGCGAGCTTTCACTTCCTCACGGTGACGATCGTCCACCAGTTGATCCAGCGCCTGTGTGCGCTGCGCCTTTGACCTCCAGGTGTCCTGGGTCGCCTTCAGACCTTCCTGCGACTTGGCCACCTCCGCTTTCTGCTGCTCGATAGCGGCGTTCAGCTTGTCGAGAAACAGGCGATAGTCGCGCAACTGACTCGCCTCCATACCCGCGCGACTTTTCTCCTGCAGGTTCGCCTCGTATTCAGCCCGGTACTGCAGGAGCTGATCGAGCTGCGCCTGGCGCGCCTCGTGGCTCTTGCGAGTGGCGCTCAGGGCCTGCAAGGACTGCTTTTCCGACATGCGTGCGACGGTTGCCGCCTTTTCGATCTTTGGCGATGTCACTGGTCACCTCCTGCCACGGCGGGCGAACGATTACTGCTGGTAAGGGCCGACAAGGCCGCACGACTGGCCGACATATCCACCTTTTCATGGTGTTGCTGGGCGATGAAACCGCGAATACGCGGCGCGGCGGCGATCGCTCGGTCGATCTGTTCATCGCTGCCGCTCTGGTAGGCGCCGATGTTGATCAGGTCGCGATTCTGCTGGAACGTGGCATACAGGCTTTTCACCTCGCGCGCGAGCGCGAGTTGCTCGGCATCCACGATGCTGGTCATCAGGCGGCTCACCGAGGCATCGATATCGATTGCCGGGAAGAGACCCGAGTCCGCCACATCGCGCGACAAAACGATATGCCCGTCGAGAATGGCGCGCGAGGCGTCGGAGACGGGGTCGTCGAAGTCTCCGCCCTCCACCAGCACCGTATACACCGCGGTGATTGAGCCTGACAGGCCATTCCCCGCACGCTCCACGAGCGCCGGCAGCAGGGAGAACACCGAGGGCGGATAGCCCTTGGAGACAGGCGGCTCGCCTACCGCCAGCCCGATTTCACGCTGTGCCTGGGCAACGCGCGTGAGTGAATCCATGAGCAGCAGCACCTGTTTGCCCCGGTTGCTGAAGAACTCGGCGATGGCGGTGGCACGCCAGGCGCCATGCACGCGCATGAGCGGCGAATCGTCCGCCGGGGTGGCCACCACGATGGCTTTCGCCAGCCCCTGGGCACCGAGAATATCCTCCACGAATTCGCGCACCTCACGCCCGCGCTCACCCACCAGCGCCACCACGATCACGTCGGCCTCGCTGAAGCGCGTCATCATCCCCAACAGCGTGCTCTTGCCCACGCCGCTGCCGGCAAACAGGCCGAGGCGCTGCCCCTTGCCCATGGTCAGCAGGGCGTTGATGGCGCGCACACCCACATCGAGCGTGTCGGTGATCGGGCTACGATTCAACGGGTTGATGGATTCGCCGCGAAGGGGCGTGGAGTGCAGGCAGCGCAGCGGGCCGCGACCGTCGATGGGGTTGCCCGCGCCATCGATCACACGCCCGAGCAGCTGCTCGTCCACCGCCACCACACCGCCGGTATGCAGCGGCACCACCCGCGCGCCCAACTGCACGCCGCGCAGGTTACCCTCGGGCATGAGAATCAGGCTGACATCGGAAAACCCGACGACCTCGGCCTCGATCGACCCGCCGCCGTCGGTAATGATCAGGCAGCGGCTGCCGATGGGCGCCTGGCAACCGACCGCCTCCAGCTTGATGCCGATCATCCTGACCAGCGAGCCTTCTTCCTGCAGGCCCGGCACGGTGATGCTCGATGACAGGCCGGCAAAGCGCCCCGCAAGGCGCGCGCTGCGGCCAGCCATCAGCGCATCGAGTGCGGCGGCTGCGCTCAGCTTTCCATCCCCTTCTCGAAGGATTTCAGCAGCTCCTCGAACACTGACTCAAGGCGCTTCTCCACCGAGGCGTCCACAAACGATGTGGGCGTTTTCACCTGACAGCCGCCCGGGAACAGATCCGGATCCTCCACGATCTTCCAGGTTTTGCCTTCCAGCGATTCCGGTGCGAACTCCGCGACCAGTTTCGCGTCCACCGGGTTGAGAAAGATGACCACCTCGCCCTGCAGCTTGTACAGGGTCGCCAACGCTTCGGTCACCAGCTGCGTCACAGAGCTGGAATCGAGGGTCAGCTCGCGGCGTACGATTTTTTCGGCAAGTTGCATGGCCAGCTGCGCGAGTTCCCGGCTCACCACCTCCTCCAGCGCGCGAAAGGGTTCCGCCATCTGCCCGGCCACGGCGGACAGGGCGGCGACGATGCGCTCGGCCTCCGCGCGCCCCTGGGCGAGACCTTCTTCCTTGCCGCTCTGGAAACCGTGCGCCTGCGCCAGCGCGGCCTGTTCCTCAATCGAGGCGGCAGTCTCGGGCACCCGCGCCTGCTCAAAGAAAGGCGCCTCCCATCGCTGCACCTGCGGCGGCGTGTCAGACAAAGTCGTCCCCTCCCTTGCCGAGGAATATTTCTCCGGCCTCCGCCAACTCCGCGGCAATGGTGAGAATCTCTTTCTGCTGCGCCTCCACATCGGCGAGCTTCACGGGCCCCTGCGCCTCGAGATCTTCCTTGAGCATATCGGCGGCACGCGAGGACATGTTCTTGAAGAACTTGTTTTTCAGGTCGTCGTCCACGCCCTTCAGTGCGATCACCAGCTTGTCGGTGGCGATTTCGCGAATGAGGCGCTGCATGCCACGATCGTCCAGCGCCATGAGATTCTCGAACACAAACATCAGCTCCTGGATTTTTTCACCCAGTTCGCCGTCGAGCTTTTTCATGGAATCGAGCAACAGGGATTCGTCGCCGCTGTCGACGTGATTGAGAATAGCCGCCGCGGTGTTCAGACCGTCCACGGTAGTGGGCGGGGCTTCCTGGTCGCCCACCAGCTGCTTTTCCAGGACCCGGTCGAGTTCCTGCAGCGCCGAAGGGTCCACCAGTTCCAGGCGCGCGATGCGCATGAGAATGTCGGGCCGCGTTTCCATCGGCAACAGCGCCAACACCTGGGCTGCATGATCGGGCTCCAGCGACGCCAGCACCAGCGCGGTGATCTGCGGGTGCTCGTGACGGATGATGCCGGCAACCGAGCGTGCATCCATCCATTTCAAGGCGTCCATGCCGGTGCTGTTCTTGTCCTGCATGACCTTGTTCAACATGCTGCGGGCGCGCTTCTCGCCCAGCGCTTCCACCAGCACCCGCCGGGTAAAATCGTCGCTGCCGATGCCGATAGGACTCACGCTGGCAATCTTCTCGGAAAAGTCCTGCACCACCGTGGCGATCTGCTCGTTGGACACGTCACGCAGGCCGGCCATGGCCTCGCCCACGCGCTGCACCTCCTTCGGTTCCATGTGTCGCATGATCGCCGCCGCGCCCTCCTCCCCCAGGCCGAGCAGGAAAATCGCCGCGCGCTGCGCCCCTGTGAGGTTACCCGCCGATTCAGCTGTCACTGGCTACCCACTTTTTCACCACGTTGGCCACTCGCTGCGGCTCACCTTCCACCAGCATGCGCGCCATGTTGAGTTGCTGCTGGTAGGCGGGCTCACCCATCGGCAGGCCCGCCTGCTGCGCATAGCCCAGGGAGACCCGATCATCACCCATGGCCATTGCGCCACCCGGGCCGCCGAGCGCGCCCATCGCGCCACCATTGCCCTGCGCCGGCAGGGGCGGGGGCAGCGCGGACGCTTTCAGCAAGGGCCGCACCACCATGAAAATGGTGAGCAGTACGGTCAGTCCCGCCAGCAGCAGCTTCACGCTCTGCCAGACCCAGGGCTGATCCAGTATCGAGGCCTCCGGCAGGGGCTCCATCGCCGGCGGCGCCACGAACGAGGCGTTGACCACATTCACCCGGTCGCCGCGCTCGGCGTCGAAACCCACGGCCTCCTGCACCAGGGTTTTCACTTCCGCCAGCTCGGCTTCGGTCAGCGGCACCCGCTCCACCGCGCCTTCGGCGTTCACCGACTCGCGGTAATCCACCACCACGGCAACGCTCAGCTTCTGCAGCGTGCCCGGCGTCTCGCGGATATGGCTGATCGTGCGGTCTACTTCGTAGTTTCGAATTTCCCGTTTGCTGGAACGCTGCGCCTGCTGCTGGGTTTCCCCGCCAGCGGCCTCACCCGCCGCGGCGGCAATCTCCGCCGGCGCGGGCGGCTGGTTCGCCAGCGTGCCCGGCAGGCCGGCGCTCTGGCTGTCTTCCGTGGTTTCCCCACCAGCTCTTCACTGCGAATGCTGGTTTCCGGCTGGTACACCTCGCTGGTGCGCTCGATGCGGGTAAGTCGATTTCCGCCGCCACCTGCGCCTGCACCGCGCCCACACCCAGGATCGGCGTCAGGATCTCGGTGATGCGCTCCACATAGCGCTGCTCCAGCTGCTGCGTGAAGCGGAAGTTTTCCTTGGTGGAGCCGAAGTCGTCATCGCTCTGCGCCGACAGTAATTTGCCGCGGTTGTCGATCACCGACACCTGCTCCGCCTCGAGACCCGGCACGCTGAACGCCACCAGATGCACGATCCCCGCCAGCTGCCTGTCGGACAACTCGCGGCCCGGGTAAAGGTTCACCAGCACCGAGGCGGCGGGCTTGTCTTTCTTGCGTATGAACGCCGACTGCTTGGGCAGCGCCAGGTGCACGCGCGCGCCACGCACGCTGTCCAGCGAGGTAATGGAGCTGGAAAGCTCCTGCTCCAACGCACGATCATAGCGCGCTTTTTCCATGAAGCTGCTGACGCCCAGGCCGTACTCCTCTTCCAGCATGGCGAAGCCCGGGGTATCGAGTTTCGGCAGGCCCTCACCCGCCAGCTTCAGGCGTGTTTCGCGCACGCGGTCGGCCGGCACGCTGACCATGCCGGTGCGGCTGTCGACCCGATAGGGCACGTTCTGGGTATCCAGCGACTGCATGATCTGCGACGCGGATTCGGGCGGCAGCTCGCCGTACAAGGGCGCAAACTCGGGCGTCAGCGCCCACTGCACCATACCCATGCCAAGCGCGATGCTGGCCGCCAGGCCCAGCAGCAGGCTGAGTTGACGGGTTATCGGCTGGCGACTGAGGCTGCTGAACCTGCCGAGCAGTTCCTGTGAATCCAGAGCCATGGCTTAGTCTTCCGGGCTACGGTGAGTGCGGCGCACAGGCTTATACCTGCATGTTCATAACGTCCTGGTACGCGCTGAGCAGCTTGTTCCTGACCTGCGTGATCGCCTGGAAGGAAATGCTCGCTTTCTGCAGCGCCACCATGACTTCGGGCAATTCCACGCCCTTCTCGCCCATCTCAAAGGCGTTCGCCAGCTCGCGGGATTTCGACTGCGCGGCGTTCACCTCGTCCAGCGAGTTTTTCATCAGCTGCGCGAAATCCGCGCCGGTGGCGCTCTCGTTCGGCCGCTCGGCGGCACCGCCGGCCGCCGCCGACAGCGCGCGCATCTGCGCCAGCACCTGGTTGATGTTGATGTCACTCATCCTGTTCTGTCTCCCTGTTTCCGCCTAGCCGGCGTGCGGCAGCGCCACACCCTGTTCTTTCAGCCGCGCCAGCTTGTAGCGCAGGGTACGCGGACTGATACCCAGAATTTCCGCCGCATCCTTGCGCCGGCCGTTCACGGTCTTCAGCGCGTTCACGATCAGCTGTTTCTCGGTGTCCTTCAGCCCGCCATCCAGCAGGCTGCCCGTCGACGCCGCGGGCTCTGCGTCGGCCGCACTGAAATCCGCGTTGATCATGTCCTCAAAGTAGATATCCCGAGCGGTAACGCGCGTGCCTGGCGTGAGAATGGCCGCTCGCTGCATGCAGTTTTCCAGCTCGCGCACGTTGCCCCGCCACGGATGCGACAGCAGGCGCAGCTCTGCATCATGATCGAGTTCCATGACGCGCCCGCCCGCATGCCGCGCCAGCATCACGCGAGCCAGCGGCAGAATGTCGCCGGGCCGCTCGCGCAGGGGCGGTATGTGCACGGGGAAGACACTCAGGCGATAGTAAAGATCCTCGCGGAATCGACCCGCCGCCACCTCGGCTCGCAGGTCGCGATTGGTGGTGGCCAGCACGCGCACGTCCAGCGCGATCAGGTTCTGGCCGCCGAGGCGCTCCACTTCCCGCTCCTGCAGCACGCGCAGCAGCTTGGCCTGCAGGCCGAGATCCATCTCGGAGATTTCATCCAGCAGCAGCGTGCCACCATTGGCCTGTTCAAACTTCCCGGCGCGCGACTGATAGGCGCCGGTGTAGGCGCCTTTCTCATACCCGAACAGCATGGATTCCAGCATCGGCTCGGGAATGGCAGCGCAGTTGATCGCCAGGAACGGCTTGTCGGCCCGCTCGGAGCTGTGGTGGATATAGCGCGCCACCACTTCCTTGCCGGTGCCTGACTCACCGCTGATCAGCACCGTGGCGGGGCTTCCCGCCACCCGCGAGAGCAGCTCGCGCACGCTGGTCATGGCCGGGTCTTCCGCCACCATGCCGGTGGCATCGCAGTCGATAGCGCCCTCGAGACGGCTGACCATCTCCAGCAGCACTTCCGCTTCGAACGGCTTCAGGAGATAGTCGGTGGCGCCGGCGCGAATCGCCTCGATCGCCTTTTCCACGCTGCCGTGCGCGGTCACCAGCACGAACGGCAGCTGCGGGCGCGTGGCGCGCACCTCGCGCAGCAGGGTATGGCCGTCCATTTCATCCATCTGCACGTCGCTGATCACGAGGTCGACCAGTTCCTTTTCCAGCGTGCACAGCGCCTCAACCCCGTTACAGGCCGAGAGCGCTGCATAACCACCGTACTCCAGCGTGTCGCACAGCGCTTCGCGCAGGGCGTCATCGTCTTCCACCACCAATACTCGCGCCTGGCTCGTCATGACCTGGCCTCCCTGCAGTTGGCTGAACTCTCGCCGGCGACGGAGGCCTCGGCCGCGATCGGCAGATTGATCAGGAACTCGGCGCCGCCGCCGGGATGATTGTGCGCGGTGATTTCACCGCCGTGATCGCTCACCGTCATTGCCACCACCGCAAGCCCCAGGCCGGTGCCGCTGGCACGCGTGGTGAAGAACGGGTCGAAGATACGGTCGCGGATCTCTTCGCTGATGCCCGGCCCGTTATCGCGCACGCGAATCTGCAGCCAGTGATCGCTGAGGGCGCCGACCCACACCTCCATCGCCACGCCGTCGCCCGCGGCCTCCAGCGCATTCATCGCCAGATTGCACAGCGCGCCCACCAGCTCATCGCGATCACCGAGCACCCGCAGGGTGTTATCGATCACCGGCACCTCGAGCGTGGCGCCGCGATCCGCCAGCTGCGGCAGCACCGTGGAGTTGAAATCGGCGAGGATGTCGTTGAGGTAGATCACCCGGCGCGAGCGAGTGCCGCCGCGCACGAACGAGAGCATGCTGTCGAGGAGCTTGCCCATATGGTCGAGCCGCTGACTGACCTTGAGTGCAATGCGCTGGCGCTGCTCGGGGGCCACCTCCCCGGCGCTGAGCTGCGCCATGTACAGGGTGGCGGCGCTCAGCGGGGTGCGCACCTGATGTGCCAGCCGCGCGGCCATTTCGCCCAGCGCCGTCAGGCGCTGCTTGCGACCGAGTTGCGCCTGCAACTGGTGCACCTCGGTGACGTCGGTGATCAGCAGCACCTGGTCGCCCAGGTCGTCGAGCACGCGGCTGACCACGGAATAGCGTTTGCCGTTGCGCAGCTGCAGCTGCGTGGACTTCAGGCTTGCGCTGCCGGAACTGCGCCGCAGCACGTCTTCCCAGAGCTCACCGATCAGCGGTGCGCCGAGCACCTGCAAAGCCTCCGGATTGGCGTCGCGGATGCGCTGTTGCCGATCGACAATCAGTACACCGCCCGGCAGGGCGGACACCAGCGAGCTCAATCGATTCGCGAGGCGCTCTTTCTCCGCCAGCTCACGCAGCCGCGCGGTGCGCGCGCTGCTCAGTTCCTCGGTGAGATCCGCAACGCGGGCCTGCAGGCCGCGGTACGTGGCGTCCAGCTCGACGGAGACGCGGCTGAACATTTCAAACGCTTCTTCCAACTCATCCTGCGTGAGCGACTGTGTCTGGCCCATTCTGCTGTTCCCCGTCAATTAGCGCTGTTATGGCGGCGCTTCGGGACAAAATAAGCAATAACCGTGCCTAAGTTAAATTATCCTATTTTTCAGGAGGTTGGAGCGAAGGGTTGAGGAATGCGTCAAGAACCCGTCAGTTCTTCCGGGCGCTGGATCTCGAATTTGCGCATTTTCTCGACGAGGGTCGTGCGCTGCAGATTGAGCAGCTTGGCGGCACGCGCCACCACCCACTCCGACTGCATGAGTGCCTGCGTCATCAGGCTGCGCTCGATGCCCGCGAGGTGTGGCTTGAGATCGATACCCTCGCGCGGCAGGTCGACCATGCCCGGCTGCAGGCCTGCCACCCCGCTTTCAGCCGGCTCCTCGCCGTGCTCCTCGAACAGCTCAAGGTTGGCGCGGAACTTGGCCGGCAGGTCAGGACCACTTGACCAGCTTCTCGGGAAACAGGATCGACAGCCGCTCCAGCACGTTGAACAACTCACGCACATTGCCCGGCCAGTGATAGCGCGCCAGGCTCGCTACCGCACAGTCGCTCAGGCGCAACGCGCCGCGCTTTTCACGCGCGAGCCGGTTGATGAAGCCGTCGATCAACAGCGGTATATCGCCCGCCCGCTCGCACAGCGGCGAAATCTCAATCGGGAACACATTCAGCCGGTAGAGAAGATCCATGCGGAAGGCGCCTTCGCTGACCAGCTGCTCAAGATCGTGGTTCGTGGCGGCCACGATGCGCACATCGGCCTGCTGGGTCTTGTGGCTGCCCACACGCTCGAACGTGCGCTCCTGCAGAACGCGCAGCAGCTTCACCTGCATCTCCAGCGGCATGTCGCCGATTTCATCAAGAAACAGGGTACCGCCCTCGGCAATCTCGAAGCGGCCCTGGCGCGAGCTGATCGCACCGGTGAACGCGCCTTTTTCATGCCCGAACAATTCGGATTCCAGCAGTTCAGCGGGTATGGCGCCGCAGTTGATCGGCACGAAGGGGCGGTCGCGCCTTGCAGACAGCGCATGTACGCAGCGCGCCACGACCTCCTTGCCGGTGCCGGAATCGCCGGTGATGAGCACCGAGGCCTCCGTGCCGGCGACCTGGCGCACCAGCGTGCGCACCGCGTTGATCTGTTCGCTGCTGCCGACAAGATTCTGGTACAGCAGCAGCGAGGGATCCTCGCGGCTGCCCGCGCGATGCCGATGATAAAGCGACGCCTCGTGCAGGCGACCGAGCAGCTCCTGATAACTGACGGCCGGTGAGATCACGCCGCGCACACGCCCTTCGTACTGGGCCTGCGCATCCGAGGAACCCCCGCTGCCGCCAATCAGGAAGCAGGCGCTGCCCGACAGCCGCGTGGCCGCCGCTTTCAAAGCGGGTTCTACCAATCGCGACCCGGCGTCGGCTGCCACGAAGACCGCGAGCACGGTGGGCAGCTCATCCATCGCGGCAGACAGCTCGGCGACATCGTGTGCGCTGTGTGTGGGATATCCCAGAAACTGGACGAAAGACGCGAAACGACGAGCGCGCTCCGGGTTGGAATCCACAATGAGCACCGGCGCATTCTGCTCGCTCATCGCCGGCCTCCCGGCGGGCAGCGCATGTCCCAGTGGCTGAATTTTAGCGGGAGGGGCGGGTATACAGGCGACATTGAAGCCTGGGCGCGAGCCCTTGCGCTGTACCCTGCGCGATGCATGTCAGAGACGATCCCCGTTAACGAACAACACTGTCCTTTTATGCCTGAATTGACTACCCAGGTCTATTATCGTCCTTCTCTGTGACCCGCCGCTGGCACTGCTGAGGGAGCGGCAAACATCATCCGGAAAGATTTCGTATGATACTCAATAGCTTAAACGTTTCCCGCGCGAGTTAAATACGTAGAATCCCGTAGTTGTCCGGAAACGGCCGACCGCGCCCGACCCGCCGCGTCGGGCATTTCCCGCACCTGAATCACCTGTTCCACCAGGCCCGCGAGAGACGCCGCGCGCATCTTGCTGAACCGGTTCTTGCGATGCACCTCCACCGTCCTGGGGCTGATGCACAGCGTTTGCGCGATCTCCTTGCTGGTATGCCCGCGTACCACAAACGCCATCACCTGGGCTTCCCGCTCAGTGAGTTCGCCCATCCGCGCCAGAATCTGCGCGCGCAGCAACCGCACCTGCCTGTTCCTCGCATCCAGCGCCAGAGCGTTGCGCACAGCGTCTGCCAGCGACCCGGCTTCCATCGGTTTCAACAGGAAATCCAGCGCCCCGGCTTTCAGCGCAGCAATGGGCGCGCGCAGATCCGTGGTGGACGACAGAAAAATGATCGGCAGCGTGTTGCCCTCGGCCGCCAGCGCCGCCTGCAGGTCGAGCCCGCTCATTCCCGGCAATTCAACCTCGAGCAGCAGGCAGCCGGGCGGGCTTCCATGCGCATCGGGCGGCGCGTGGGAATGGCTGTCGAGAAAGCTTTCCGCCGAGGCGAAAGTTTTGCAACCCAGGCCCTGTGCGCTGAGTAACTGGGCGAGGCGGGCCTGCGTGACGCGATCACGATCAACGCAGTACACGGTCCCCTCAATATTCTGTGGCATCGCTATCGCGCGCTCTCCTGTGCCCGGAACAATGTTGCAACAATCCTGCGTGTGTCACAACCGCGCAACGTCAAAAGGCCGCTGTTTATTGGTCGTCGGGCTGCGCCCCGCTATTCGCTGAGGTGTGCGCGGCGTCGGAACGCGACCTCGCGACGATGGTGACGAAAAATCAGTTTGTCGAGCCAGCTCTGCGCCGAGGGCGATAAACCGAGATAGCGGACGCGATTGCTGGAATGAGGATTGTCATCCTGTACCGCCACCACCCTGCCGTACACGCTCAAGGGCTTGGGCGTGCCATGCTGGATATACACCTGCATGAAAACCGTGTCGCCCAGCGCGGGCGGCGTGTCATCGCGCCAGCTGATCTCGCTGGTGGAGATGGTCACGGTGCGGCGAGCCGGCACATTGGACTGCTGGTAGATCAGCTGGCTCACCAGATCCAGCAGCAGGTTGATTTTCAGGTCGAGCCGGGCGACCTCCTGCGAGGAGGCCATTTCCTCCTCCGAGAATTCGCCGGGAAAGGCGCCGATCACCGACACCGCGCGCAGGAAGGACTCGTTCGATTCGTTAACGATGGCCAGGCGGGCTTCATCCGGCACCTGCTCTACAGGGCGCCACGCGATGGAAATATCGTCGGTAAAGGCGAGGCCGCCCGGATCCGATTCGTCATCGTTTGTCATGCTTACCCTGCCCCGACACCACCGTGGTGGCTAGTGTCGCAGGTAAGGCTCGCTCACTTCAAGCTACCGCGCCAGCTTGTTGCGGCCGGCACTCACGCCCCGCCGCGATGCTCAGCGGCTGGAAGCGGCTTCCACGGCCCGGTAACTGTTCACCGCCTGGCGCTTGTTGCTCAGCTCACGCCCCTGCGCCATCGCTGCGGATCGCGCCAGCTTGAGCCTGGACATCAGCTCTTCGTTCAGGTGCAACAATGCGGCCATCGCCTGCGCGACCAACTCGGTATCCGCCGGCGGAACTCTCGGGAGAAACAGGCGACTCAGATCGTCGCGGCGCTCTACTTCCAGTTCGGTCACACGCTGCCATTCGTCTTTTTCCGCATGCGCAAGCATCTGTTCCGTCAACTTCAGCGCCTGCGCAAGACGTTTGCAGTGACGCACCTGGTCGGACAGCGCCCGCGAACGTAATTCCTCCACGCTCATGGCGCCTGCCTCATCTCGGCGGGAATACTGTTCCAGGCCTCGCGGACCTCGCCCAGCAGGCTCGCAACTTCATCCAGGCGCGCCACATCAGAGCGCAGGTTAGCCTCTACCAGCCCCTGTTCGATGTAATCGTACAGCGCAGCGAGGTTGGCCGCGATGTCACCACCGCGCTCGCGATCAAGGCTGGCGCGCAGGCCGTCGATGATGCTGATGGCCTTGCCGATCAGCTCGCCCTTGCGGGCCGTTTCACCGCGCTCGATAGCCCCCCTGGCCGCTGCCATGCGATCCGCTGCGCCGCTGATCAACATGCTGATGAGCTGGTGCGAGCTGGCATCGGTGACGCCGCTCTGCACGCCAATGGCGCGATACTGTTGCAATGCCGTCTGGTTCATTCCGATCCCCGTTTGCCGCGTATTAATTTCTGTTCAGCGACCCTGCTTCTGGCAGGGCAGCGAGTTGTTGTGTCAGGAAGTTGCTGGTTGACTGTAACTGCGCAAGCAGCGTGTCGAGTGCATTGAACCGGGCGCGGTAAAACGCCTCCAGGGACTCCATACGCAGGTCGAGACGCTCGCGCTGATCATCGATTCGGTCCACCTGGCTCTGCAGGCCGTCGGTGCGGGAATCGAGTATGCCGTCCGCTTCCAGGAACCGCGCAATCAGCGTATTCAACTGGTCGGCAATACCGCGCGTGAAATCCACGCTGCCGCGCGGCCCGGTCAGGCCGCCCTCGACCAGCAGTCGAATACCCCCTGCATCGGTGCCCGTCGCCGCGGTAAGAAACTGCCCGGTACCCAGCGCGGCCGCGCCACCAATGGTGCCCGCCACGTCGACTCCCTGGGTACCAGCCCCCACGGACAGGCCGAGGTCAGCGGCGCTGGTGGTGTCCGCCGCGATAATCTCCACGCTCGACGCAGACCCGTAACGTCGCGACGTTATCGCCAGGCTTCCGCCGCTGAAGCTGACGCTCACGCTGACGCCGGCCGTCTGCAGCGCCGCGTCACTGTTGATCTTGGATTGCAACTCCGCGGCCAGGGCCTCGCCACTGGTGTAGACGCCCTGGCTGAGCGCAATCGGGCCGGTGTCGACGCCGTCCACGCGCAGCGTGAGTTCGTCGTTGCCCGCGTTAATGGTGGCCACGCCACCCGGCAGCGCCAGCGCGCCGCCGGTGTAAAGGCCGCGAGTGGCGATCTGCGTAATCTCTACCGCGTAGCTGCCAACCACCGTGTCATCGCTGGCGCTGACGAAATCGATACCGCTGTCCGATGGCAGTCCCACCGCTGCAAACAGGCTCACGATCTCGTCGAAATTGTTTTCCAGCGCGGCGTCCAGGCGGGTCTCGTCAATGGCCAGCGAACCATCACGGGTCGTGGTGATGCCGATCTGGCTGAGGCTGTTGATCTGCGCTCCGGCGCCATCGACGACGCTGGTCAGTGCCTGGCGCAGCTGCGCGGAGATAGAGCGCACGGAGGAATCCCCCTGCAGCGCGCCGGCGACGCCGGTGGTGGCATTGTAGGCGGTGAGGCTGCGCGTGCCCTGCAGGAACGCATTGAACCCCTCGACAAAAGACTGCACCGTCTCTTTCAGGCCGGCGGTATCCTCGCTCACGCTGAGCGTTACAGGGGTGGCGCCGGTAAGGCCCTTGAGCGTAAGATCGACGCCGTCGATCACTCCCCTGGCAACATTGTTTGCGCTGCTGATAGGCAGCCCGTTCACGGTGAAATTCGCATCCTGCGCCGCCACGGTCTGACTGAGATTGGTCGCTGCGCTGTTGAAGGCGAGCGCCGACAGGCCGGTGGCATCGGTGCTGTTGCCATCACCCGTATCCGACACGCTGATTTCAATACTGTTATCGGCGCCTGTTGCTTCCGAGCTGAACAACAGCCGGTAACCGCTGCCATCATTGACGATGGTCGCGTTCACGCCGATATCCGCGGCGTTGATCGCGTCGCGCACCCCTTCCAGGGAATTGTTGTTGCCATCGATGGTAATCACCGCGCTGGCACGCTCGGGATTGACCGTGAACCCGTTGTAGCTCTCGGGGCCGGGATCGGGGCCGATATAATCGGTGGTGCCGAAACGGATCGTGAGAGAACCCGTGCCGACGCTGTCAGTGGGTGACGCGTAACTGCCCGAGGCGAGCGAGTGCGCTCGCGCGAGCTGCTGCACGCTGACATCGTAATTGCCGTTGATCGCCGAGCCGTTGGACGTGATGCCGACAATCTCGGCATTGCTGGAATTGCTCACCCGCTTGCCGAAACTGGTAAGCGTGTTCAGGCTGGCAAGGCTGTCCTGCAGGGAGGACAGCGCGCCTTTGAAGGTGCCGAACGCGGATAATTCCGCGCCTACCAGGGCGCTTTGCCGATTGAGGCGATTTTCGGTGGGCGCGCGCTCGGCAGCGACAAGCTGTGCCACCAGCCCCTCGATGTCCAGACCCGACCCAATTCCCGACGCGGTAATCATGCGTATCCCGTCCCGTTAAAAAACCTGTTGTTGCTGTCGCCGCCCCTGCGGCAGCTATCCGGCCTGTGCCATGCAAGGTCAATGCCAGCGCACGTTGCCGTGAGCGCGATCAGCGCTCGCCCGACACCCTCAACTCCTGGTGTCCAGCAGCGTCCCGGAGGCAACGTCACCGCCGTGGTCGGCGATATAGCGCGCTGCCGCCAGTACTTCCTCAGAGGGCACCTGCCTGATCACTTCCCCGGTGCTGCCATCCACCACGGTGAACATATTGACGCCGCTTTCCGCGTCCACCGCGAACCGCAGGCTGCGCGAAGATGCCTGCAGGTACTCCTCCACGACCGCCGCCGCCTGTTCAATGCTTGCCGTCTCTGCGGCCGGCGCAACTGGCTGCGGTGATTGCTTGCCGCCGTCGACCACAAGCTGCCGCCCGGCGGCTGCCATCGGTACTGCAGGACCCGAGCCCATGCTGAGCACGCTAGCGCCGCCCAGCGGCGCGAGAGCGCGCGTAATCTCCACTATTGCCATGTCCGAACCTCCTAAAAAGCGTTGTGATGCTGTTCCTTAGCGGTGCTTTTGCGGGAGAAAAAAGGGGCGGTAAACCGCCCCATAGATACTGCTTTGTTGTTATGAGTACTCAAGCTCCTGTTACTGGAGCAGGGCAAGCACGTTCTGCGGAGCCGAGTTAGCCTGGGCAAGCATGGCTGTACCGGCCTGCTGCAGGATCTGCGCCCTGGTCAGGTTGGCAGTTTCCGCGGCAAAGTCAGCGTCCTGGATACGTGAACGTGAAGCCGACAGGTTTTCCGCCGTGGTCTGCACGCTGCGCACGATGGACTCAAAGCGGTTCTGCGCCGCACCGAGGTCAGCCCGTGCACCGTTTACCGTATCCAGAGCCGTATCAACGGCACCCAGCATCGTGGTGGCGTTGGCCGCCGTGGTGATATCACCGGTGATAACGCCGCTCACGTCTACCGTGTCAACGTCTACCGTTTCACCGCCGTTGGCGCCGACCTGGAAAGACAGGGTGGCAGCGGTATTCAGCAGCTGTACGCCGTTGAACGTGGTGTCGGCCGCAACACGGTCGATCTCCGCGATCAGCGTCTGTACTTCCGCGTCCAGTGCAGCGCGGTCGCTGGTAGAGTTGGTGGCGTTGGCAGACTGCACCGCGAGTTCGCGGATACGCTGCAGGTTGTTAGTGACTTCAGCCATCGCACCTTCAGCCGTTTGCGCCAGTGAGATACCGTCGTTGGCGTTACGTGCTGCCTGGTTCAAGCCGCGAATCTGGGTGGTCATGCGCTCGGAGATCGCAAGACCCGCCGCGTCGTCCTTGGCGCTGTTGATTCGCAGGCCAGAAGACAGGCGCTGCAGTGAAGTGGCCAGTGAGCTCGAGGACTCACTCAGATTACGTTGTGCGTTCAGTGACGCGACATTAGTGTTGATGACCTGCATGGTTCCGTCCCTCTCTCGTTGACCGCTCTGTCTACCTGTTCTGTGGTGGCGCTGGCGGCTGTTTAATAGCTGTTTCGAATCACATATCGACCGTGATTCTCACTGCCGACACCTGATTTAGCGGATCGAGGGGGGAAAACTTTAGGGTTTACTGCAATTTTGTGACTTTTTTCTTGCGCCTGGCGGCCCGGGCGGGATCCGGCCCGGTTCAAGCGCCCTCGGGCTGCGCTCCAGGCAGCCTGAACAGGGCGCTGAAGCGCCGTCTACAGGTAGTTGAACAGCGACAGACCCTGCATTTTCACGTAGGTCTGCTGCGCCGCCTGCAGCGCCGTAAGCTGCAGGTTAAACCGGCTCACCGCCTCGGCGTAATCGAGATCCTGGATACCGGACAGCGTCTCCTGCAACTGCAGGTTGAAACTCTCGTTGATGCTCAGCTGGTTCTGCACCTGCTGCAGGCGCACGCCCACCTGGGAGCGCACTTCGAGCACGGCGCCGAGCGACTGGTCCAGTTCGCCGAGCGCCGTCGTCATGGCGTTATTCACCGCTGCCACTTCAGCGGGCGCGCTGCCTGAGCCTTGCAGCGCAGCGACGATACGCTCCAGCGTGCTGAACACCGATTGACCCACCGAGGGTTCGACCGTGAAGCTGTCGCCGTCAGCCGGAGCGCCGGTCAGTACCACCCGTGCGCCGGCGAAATCGATCGGCTCGCCCGCGGTGTAAACGCCGCTGCCGACCACCGCCAACGCCGAATCGGTCACCTGGTAGGTCACCGGATCGGAGGGTGTGGCCTGCGAGAAACTGATGCTGTAGTCGTCGCTGGCAAACGCCCCGATACGCGAGCTGTCGCTGATAACCGCGGTACCGCTGTTTGCCGCGCCCGGCTGTACCGAAAAGCTGCCATTGCCGCTGGGCACCGACATGAACACCTGCGCGCCGGAATCCCGGACCGCCACCTGCACGCTCGCACCGATCTGCACGAAGCGCTGGCCGTCGTCGCCGGCGTAGGCCACCGTGCCCGCCTGCCGCGAAAAGGGCTGGGTCTGCGACTGGAAGCCGCCGAAAATGTACTCACCGCTGGCATCGCGGGTATTCGCCAGTCCGACCAGCTCGTCGATCCGCGCCTCGATCTCGGTGGCGATGGCACGACGTGTTTCCGGCGTTTGCGTGGCATTGTTCGCCTGCAGCACCAGCTCACGCACGCGCTGCAACAGGTTGCCGGTGTCGTCCAGCACCGATTCCTCGCGCGCCAGCTGGCCCTCGGCCAGGTTGGCATTGCGCTGGTACTGATCCACCAGCTCCAGGTCTTCGGTGATGTCCATGATCTGCACGGCCGCCACAGGGTCGTCCGACGGCGTCAGGATGCGCCGCCCGGTGGCCAGCTGCTGTTCCGTTTGCGCCAGCTTCTGCTGCTGCATGAGAATGGCCGAAATACCCTGCTGAAAAATTTGAACGCTGGAGACTCGCATAGTGCGCTTACCTTCGGGTGGCCGTTAACAGCGTCTGGAACAGCTGGTCGGCGACCGCAATCATCTGGGCGGCGGCCTGGTAGGCCTGCTGGTAACGAATCAGATGGGCGGCTTCTTCATCGAGATTGACGCCGGAGACGCTCTCGCGGCTCGCCACGGCCTGCTGCAGCAACACGTTCTCGGTGCGTGAACCGGTTTCCGCCTGCCGCGTTTGTACGGCGATATCCGCCACCATACCGCCATAGGCGTTCTGGAAACTGGCGGTGCCGCCGAGCAGGGTGTTGGACGTTTGCAGGCCGGCGAGCGCCAGCGCGTTGCGGTTGTCACCCGTGCCATTCACGTTATTCACGATGTTCAGCGTGTCGCCCGCATTGGGCGCGCCGCTCACGGCAAACTCGAAGCCACCCAGGTTAAAGTTCTTGCCGCTCTCGGTGAGCGGGTTGTAAGCCAGCGGGCCGCCGGCAATTCCCGCCACGTCGAAGCCAGGCTGGCCGGCGCCCAGCGCATTCGGGTTAAACGTGAGCGTCACCGGCCCTCCCAGTGGCAAGCCTGTGGCATCGTTCACCGCGAGGCCCGAGATGGCGGCGCTGCCGGCATTTGCCGGGTCCGACCCGGAACGCAGCGGCGAGGCGGCCGCGATACTGCGCGGATCGCTCAGGGCCAGCCCGAACAGGGCTGCGTTCTGGCCCGTGGGCTGGATAACAAAGGTATCGCCCGCAGCGGGCGCGCCGGCCACGTTGATTTCCAGGCCGTCGACGTTAAACGGGCCAGGGCCGCTCTGCGCCGCGCCGGAGCTGAGGTTGGTGAGCGTCCACTGGGCACCGTCAAACTGCAGGCGGTAGTCGGCGCCGGTGAGCGCGCCCGCATCACTGATGGCGGCGGTGATCGACGACGCCCCTGAGTTCGAGGCCTGGGCGGTAAAAGCCGCATCGAGGGGACGGAAGAAATTGCCGCCCGGCTGGCCGTTCAAATCCATGCCCAGGCTGTGCTGCTCGTTCACCGCCGCGGTAATCCCGGTAGCCACCAGCCCGAGCTGGTTCATGGCCGGGTCGAGTACCCCGGCACGGAAGTCCAGCAGGCCGCCGAGCTCGCCGCCGTTGAGAAAGCGCTCCAGATCGGTGAGCGTGCCACCGGGATTGCCCACACCCACGATCAGCCGCGTACTGTCGATGGGGCTGGTGCCGGTTTGCAGCGCCTGCGCGGTCGCTCCCACCACCAGCGGCTGGCCATTGCCGATCATCACATTGATCGCGCCGCCGGAGGCGTCCACCACCGTCACGTCGATGCGCTTGGACAGTTCCCGCACGAATTGGTCGCGCTCATCCAGCAGATCGTTGGGCGGCTGACCCTGGGCCACGGCAAACGCCTGGGCCACCTGCTGGTTGAGGTTGGCGATGTTCTCCGCCAGTGCGTTGATATCGCCCACGGAGGCCTCGATGCGACCGTTCAACTCGGCATCCAGACTGCGAAAGTTACTGTCCAGGTACTGAAACCGATCGGCCAGCACCTGTGCCTCGCCCAGCAGCACCTGCCGCTCGGGCAGGGACGCGGGGTTGTTGGCCACATCCTGCATGGCGCCAAAAAAACTGTCGATCGTGGGCCCGAGCCCGGTGGCAGGGTCGGCGAGCAGGTTGTCGAGCCGGCTGGACAGATCGTAAAAGGTCTGGAAGCGCGACTGGCTGGCCGTTCGCTCGCGCACTTCCGCCGTCAGGAACTGGTCGTAGAAGCGCTCCACGGAATCCACCGCGACGCCATTGCCCACGTAGGAACCGCCGGAGAACTGCGGCGGCTGCGTCTCAAAATTCACGCGCTGGCGGCTATACCCTTCGGTATTCACGTTCGAAATGTTATGCCCGGTGGTCGCAATCGCGCGCTGCAGTGACAGCAACGCCGACGAGCCCAGGTTCAGCAGATCCGGCACGGTTGTAATTCCATTGGTTTCCCCGGGATTCTCATCCCTTCTCTCACCTTAGCGACAGGCTGGCGGAATTCTTTAGCTCACTGAATATCGCGTCATACGCCTCGGTATTGATAATGCTCAGGATTTTCTCGGCATAGGCGGGGTCGGTGGCGTAGCCCGCGTCCTGCAGACCGCGGAGAAAAGCCCGGCTGTCAGGCGCGCTCTCGAGCGCCGACTGGTAACGGGGATTCCCGCTGAGGAAATCCACATAATCGTCAAAACTCCCCGCCAGCGAGTCATAAACACGAAACGCCGCCTTCTCCAGAGCCGCTACGCCATCGCGGAATTCCAGCGTGCGCACGGTGGCCGCATCGCCCTGCCATTCGTTACCGGCTTTGATGCCGAACAGGTTGAAACTGCTGTCGCCGCTGCTGCTGCGAATGACTTTCCGGCCCCAGCCGGTCTCCAGCGCCGACTGCGCCACCAGCACCTGCGGTTCTACGCCCAGCCTGTTGGCAGCGCCTACCGCATGCTCCCAGATACCGCGAATGAACTCCTCCGGCGAGCGCGGCGCAAACTGGCCCGGGCGCTCGCCGCGCACCGCGGAGGCCGCACGCGCCGGCACGAACTCCGGCACCAGGGGCGGCTGTCGCGTAGCACCGTATTGCGCAGACGGCGCTTCAGCCCGCGGCGCCGCCGTCGCACGCGCGGGCATCTGCGCGGGAGTCAGCGGCATCTCTGGCGCGGCCTGCTCACGGGCGCCGGGCAACAGGCGCGCCAGCTCCGTCACCTTGTCGCTGCGCTCGGCAGCGGCAGACGTGCCCGCACGCCCTTCCAGCTGTTCCACCAGTATTTCCGACAGTCCGAGGCCGCCCTGCGTGGAGAGATGCAGCGACACCTGCTGATCGTACATGCTCTGGTAGGTGTCCATCTGGTTGCTGTCGAACAGGCCGCCCTTGATGGTCGCGTCACGCATGGACTTGAGCATCATCTGCACAAACAGCGATTCGAACTGCGCTGCCACTTCGCCGATGGCCTGCGAGGGCCGCTGCAGCGCATCGCTGCGCAGCGCCGCCAGGCCCTGGAAATCGTAGTAAGCGGCAGCTCCGGCAGTGCTCATCAGATTACCGTGAGCTCGGCGCGCAACGCGCCCGCCTGCTCCAGGGCCTCAAGGATCGCCACCAGATCCCCCGGCGCCGCGCCGACACGATTCACCGCATCCACCAGGTCTTTCAGGGTGATGCCGGGATCGATATAGAACATGCGGCCACCCTCGGCATCCACCGCCACCTCGGATTGCGGCGTGACGGCGGTATCGCCACGCCGTGCGAACGGCCCTGGCTGGCTGACCTCGTAGTTCTCGGAAATGCTCACGGTCAGGTTGCCATGCGCGACCGCGGCGG
Organism: Halioglobus sp.; assembly: GCA_041396005.1. Taxonomy (GTDB): domain Bacteria; phylum Pseudomonadota; class Gammaproteobacteria; order Pseudomonadales; family Halieaceae; genus Marimicrobium. The sequence continues at coordinate 26,230 of JAWKZK010000014.1, read as the reverse complement.
GCATCACGCGCACTTCGCTGCCGATCACCACGGTGCCGCTACGCGAATTGACGATCACCCGCGCCGGCGCCGAGCCGGGGTTTACGGCCAGGTTCTCCACCGCTGAGACAAAGGCCACCTTATTGCCGGTATCCGGCGGCAGATCGATGTCGATCGTCGCGCCATCCACGGCACGGGCGATGTTCGGACCCATGCTGTCGTTGATGGTCTGGGCCACGCGCATTGCGGTGGTGAAATCGTGTGAGTTGAGACTCAGGCGCAGGCTGCTGTCGCTGGCGAACGGGTTGGGCACCGCGCGCTCCACCATCGCGCCGTTGGGTATGCGCCCCGAGTTGGATACGTTCACCGCGATGCTCGAGCCGTCCGCGCCCTCGGCGCCGAAGCCGCTCACCACGAGGTTGCCCTGGGCCATGGCATAGAGCTGCCCGTCCACGCCTTTCAGGGGCGTCATGAGCAGCGCGCCGCCCCGCAGGCTCTTGGCGTTACCCAGCGACGACACGGTCACGTCAATGGTCTGGCCCGGGCTGGCAAAGGGCGGCAGCTCGGCATGCACCATCACCGCAGCCACGTTTTTCAGCTGCGGGTCCACGTTCGCCGTGACGACCACGCCCAGCTTGGCGAGCATGTTCTTCACGCTCTGCACGGTGAACGGCGTTTGCGTGGTCTGGTCGCCGGAGCCGTCGAGCCCCACCACCAGGCCGTAGCCTATGAGCTGGTTGCCGCGCACGCCGTTGAAGCTGCCGATATCCTTGATGCGTGCCGCCTGCGCCAGCGGCGCCAGCAGGCTGAGCGCGAGCAGGAGGCTGAGGCTTGTGCACACTGTGCGCTGAAAACGTTGCATGCCGCGATATCCTAGAAGGGCCAGAAGGGGCTGATGAAGAACCGCGACAGCCAGCCGGCCCGGTTCACGTCGGCCGTTGAACCCGTGCCGCCATAGGAAATGCGCGCATCGGCCACCTTGGTGGACAGCACGGTGTTGCCGGCGGACACGTCCACCGGGCGCACCACGCCCTGCAGGCGAATGTATTCGTTCCCCTGGTTGATCTTGATCCACTTCTCACCCTTGATGTACAGGTTGCCGCCCGGAAGCACCCGCGCCACAGTCACGGTGATGCTGCCGCGCAGGCTGTTGCGCTGGTTGCTGGCGCTCTCCCCCTCGAAACCGTTTTCCGAGGAGAGATCGAAGCCCAGCGTGTTGTCGTCGCCGAAGTCGCGCAACTTGCCTGCGAGCAGCGGGTTCTCGATTGCCGTGGAACTGCTCTTGTCGAGGCTGGTGTCGCTGCTCTTGGCGGCGTCTGTCGCCTCGGACAGCACCACGGTGAGAATGTCGCCCACCTGGCGCGCTTTCACATCTTCAAACAGCACCATGCTCGGGCCGGCGTCGAGGTAGATAGACCCGGTGGGTGGCATGGCGGTCACCTCCGGGTAGTAATCCACCGGTTCCGCTTCTTCAAACATGTCGTGCTCGCTGGGCGGCATGCCGCCGCAGCCGGTGAGGGCTGCCGCCAGCAGGCACATGAACAGGGCGGGCAGACGCAGAGACATAAGCATCACCTACATGTTATTCGCGACGTACTGCAGCATCTGGTCGGTGGTGGAGATCGCCCGCGAGTTCATCTCGTAGGCGCGCTGGGTTTCGATCATGTTCACCAGCTCTTCCACCACGTTCACGTTGGAGCTCTCCACATGGCCCTGCAGCACCACGCCGAGACCGTTCAGCCCGGGATTGCCGGTCTGCGGCGAACCGCTCGCACCGGATTCCAGGAACAAGTTGTCGCCGATCGGCTGCAGGCCGGCGGGATTCACGAAGTCCGCAAGCTGGATACTGCCAACCTGGGTCACGGTGGCCGAGCCTGGCTGGCGCACCGAAACCGTGCCGTCCCCGGCGATGGTCAGCGACGCGGCATTTTCCGGAATGCTGATGGACGGCTGCAGCGTGAAACCGGACGAGGTCACCAGTTCGCCCTGTTCGCTGAGCTGGAACGTGCCGTCGCGGGTGTAAGCCTGTGAACCGTCAGGCATCAGTATCTGGAAGAAGCCGCGCCCCTGGATCGCCATGTCCATCGAGTTGTCGGTTTTCTGCAGGTTGCCCTGCGTGAACAGCTTCTCCGTCGCCACGGTACGTACGCCGGTGCCCACCATCAGGCCCGAGGGCAACTGCGTATCCTGTGACGACTGCGCGCCCACCTGGCGCACGTTCTGATACAGGAGGTCGGCGAAAATCGCCCGGCTGCTCTTGAAGCCGGTCGTGCCGGAGTTCGCCAGATTGTTGGCGATGTTGGACATTTTCATCTGCTGGGCGTCCAACCCGGTTTTGGCTATCCACAGTGCCTGGTTCATGTGCTCCTTACTCCTCTCAGCCCAGCTTCATCAGTTCGGTCGATGCCTGATCCATTTGCTCGGCGACTTTCATCATGCGTGTGTGGTTTTCAAACTGCCGGGACAGCTCGATCATCTGCACCATCGAGCCGACCGTGTCGACGTTGCTCGCTTCGATCGAACCGGGAATCAGCCGCACACCGGCATCCGCCGGAAGCTCTTCGCCCTCACGCGTGCGGATCAGGCCGTCCGCGCCCTTGGCCAGCTCGGCGTTATCCGGGTTCACCAGCTTGATGCGATCCACCACGGCGGTGGTGTCCGGCGCCTCGCCCAGCGGCACAATGGACACCGTGCCGTCACCGCCCACCAGGATTTCCGAGAACGGCGGCATCGCGATGGGCCCGGACTCGCCCAGCACCGGGTTGCCGGCGCCATTGGTGAGCTGGCCGAACTCATCCACGCGCAGGTCACCGCGGCGCGTATAGGCCTCGCCACCGTCGGCATCGGCCACCGCGATCCAGCCTTCGCCGTTGATGGCAACGTCCAGATTGCGCCCGGTGGCGTTGATCGTGCCGTGGGTGAAATCCACCCCGCTGTTGTGCATGCCGGCAAACACCCGCGTCGAGCTGGGGCCGCCGTTGATGTAGGCGCTGGTGGCGGAAATGAGATCGCCCCGGAAACCCGCCGTGGAGGCGTTCGCCAGATTATGGGTATTGACGGCCTGCGCGAGCATCGCTTCACGCGCTCCCGAGGCCGCCACGTAGACCAGATGATCCATCGCTCAGGCCCGCTGCTTCAGCGCAGGTTGATCACGGTCTGAGTCACCGCGTCTTCGGTCTGGATCACCTGGGCGTTCGCCTGGAAATTACGCTGGGCAATGATCATGTTCACCAGCTGCTCGGTAATGTCCACGTTCGAGCCCTCCAGCGCGCCCGACTGCAGCACGCCCAGACCGGAACTGCCGGGCGTCCCCAGGGTGGCCTGGCCCGAGGAGAAGGTCTCCGCCCAGTTGGTGTCGCCCAGCGGCTGCAGGCCGTTGGGGTTGGAGAAGTTTGCCAGCGCGATCTGGCCTAGGGCACGCGCCTGGCCGTTGGTGTAGCGGGCGAACACGACGCCGGAATCATCGATTTCCAGACCCAGCAACTGACCGGTGGTAAAACCGTCCTGCACCACGCTGCTGACAGAAAAATCCGAGCCGAACTGGGTAAGCTGCGACAGCGTCACGGTAAAATCCTGCGGTGCGGCACCGGTAGGCAGGCCCGCGCTGTTCAGCGGGTTCCAGCCCGTGACGTTGAGCTCCACCGGCAGGATATTCGGGTCGAACTTGCCGTTCGACTGGAAGGTCACGGTATCCGGGCCCGCCGTGGTCACCCCGTCGATCAGCGTATGAATCTCCCACTCGTTGGCGGTAGGCGTTTTCACGAAGTACATGCTCATGATGTGCGCGTTGCCCAGGCCGTCGTAGATGGTGACGCTGGTAGTGGAGTTGTAGGCGTCCTGGTCCGGGAAGGTGGGCGGCACCGCGAAGGCGTCGTAGGGGCCACCGAAGGGCAGCGGCGGCGGCCCTTCACGCGAATCCAGGTTGGCGGTGATGTCCGCGAGGCCCGTGGCACCCGGATCAACCAGCGAGGTATCGAGCTGCAGATCCGCCGCCTGGCCGTTGATCTCGCCGTTACTGTTCACCTGAAAGGCCTGCAGTTTATGGCCCTGGTTGGTCACCAGAAAGCCCTCGCGATCCACCTGGAAGTTACCGGCCCGGGTGTACAGCGAGGCGCCGTTATCGCTCAGCAGGAAGAAGCCGTTGCCATTGATGGCGAGGTCCAGCGCATTGTTGGTGAAACTGATGTTCCCCTGGGTGAATTCCTGGGTCACGCTGGTAAGGCTTACACCCTTCCCGATGGCGTTGCCGCCGGCGCCCAGCAGGCTGGTGGCGTACACGTCCGCAAATTCCGCACGCGAGGTCTTGAAGCCGGTGGTGGAACTGTTGGCAATGTTGTTGCCGATCACGCCGAGGTCGGCCGTTGCCGAATTGATCCCGGATACTGCTGTATCAAACGCCATTGTGATTCTCCCTGTTATACGAGCTCAAACTCATTAGATAAAGCGTTTTACCGACGACAGGGCCACCTGGTCCCCGCCGGCAAGATTCAATGTGACCGAGGCATTGGCCTGGTCTACCGTGACCGACTCCACGCGCGCATGCGCGTACACCGGCACGGCCTGCACCTGGGAGCCCACTACGGCCTCCGCGCTGACGCGGTACTCGCCGGGCGGCATGGGATTGCCGTCGTTGTCCGTGCCGTCCCATTGCACGCCCAGTTCGCCGGCATTCACCGCGCCCAGCGTGCGGCTGTGCACCAGCCGGCCGGCGCTGTCCTGCACGTAAAGCGTGACCTCGGAGCTGGCGCTGGACAGATCGATGGTGGCCTCCAGCGGCGCCTCAGGACTCAGCGTGCCGAGATTGGATTCAGTCACTACGTTGCTGCCCACCAGGCTCGCCGCCTGCAGGGCCTGGTTGGCGTAGAGAATGCCCGACAGCTCGGAAAAGCCCTGCTGCAGGCCCTGAATACCGTCCACGGTGCCGAACTGCGCGATCTGCGACAGAAACTCGAAGTTATCCATCGGCTGGGTGGGATCCTGGTTCTCAAGCTGCGCCACCATCAGCTCGAGAAAATCCTCCTGGCCCAGGTCGGCGGGCGAGCTGGGCGCCGCATTCGCGGCGCCCGTGGCGGTGCTGGGAAACAATTCCGACAGACTGCTGGTTGGATTCATGGACGGCTATTCCCTCTATCGACCAAGGCTCAGGGTGCGAATGATGAGTTGCTTGGTGGTGTTCATGGCCTCAACGCTGCTCTGGTAAGAGCGCGAGGCGGAAATCATGTTCGCCATCTCCTCGACGGAATTGACGTTGGACATGTAGATGTAGCCGTCCTCATCCGCCATCGGATGCGCCGGCGAGAATTCCTTGCGCGGCGCCACCTTGCTCTCGAACACGCCATCGATCTTCACCCCGCCAGGCTGTTGCGAGGCGCGCGCGGAATCGTAGATCGTGGAGAACACCGGGTAGCGCGCGCGATAGGCGGTTTCGGCGCTATCGGACACCACGCCCGCGTTGGCAAGATTGCTGGCAATGGCATTCAGTCGCACGCTCTGTGCAGAGAGCGCTGTGCCGGAAATTTCAAAGACGTTGAACAGGCTCATGGCTACTCCATCCGCAGCGCGGAAATGATCGACTTGATGCGTCCGTCGAGGAAGTTCAGGCTCGCCTGGTAACGGATGGCGTTGTCCATGAACGCCGCGTGTTCCTGCTGTGTCTCCACGGTGTTGCCGTCCAGCGAGGCCTGCGAGGGGACGCGGTACTTGAGATGCATGTTGTGCGCGCCACTGCCGGCCTGGATATGCGTGCTGTGGGTGGTACGCATGGCACCCTGTCCGTCCCGCACGCGGGCGAGCGTCTCGCCGAAATCGATATCGCGGGCCTTATAGCCCGGCGTATCGGCATTCGCCAGATTGGCGCTCAGCAGTTCGATGCGCCGCGCGCGCACGCTCAGCGCGTCGGGCGAGATACCAAGATGTCGGTCGATCACGTTCATAGTCAGGCCTCCCTGCGGGTGTCAATACACGATGCATGCCAGAAACATTATGGCTATATTTTTCAATAGGTTAGGGCTTATACAAGCGGGCAGAAGGGCCGCGGAACGGGCAAGCCTCCGCCGCACCGGCAACAATTGCCGCGTGTCGGCGAGGCGGCCGCGCCAGCCGGGCCCGGGACTCGACAAGGGCCGCTTGCCGACCTTTGGCAACCGGGACATTCCCGCCCTCCCCCACACGCGGAGAAACCGGCGCAGTTCGCGCATCCGGATGCTGGCCATGAATGATGCTTTAACAAGCATGCAATGGATAAACACCCGCGATTTCTGTCAATTATTTGGCGCTCCCGCCTGCTGTGGGGCCTGCTGGCGGCGCTGCCCTGGGCAAACACGGCCGCCGGGGCGGGTGAAGCGCTGCAGCCCCTGGAGACGATCAACGCCGCGGCGGTTGCCGCCAGCGAAGAGCGCGCCCGCCAGCAGGGCTACGACAACGTGGCCGTGGACGTGCGTCCGCTGGATCATCGCCTGCGCCTGCCGCAGTGCGCACAACCGCTTACCAGCTTCATTCCCCCGGCAAGCCAGATCCTCGGAGCCGTGAGCGTGGGTATCGAGTGCGCGGGTCCGAAGCCGTGGACAATCTATGTACGCACGCAGGTCAGCGCCCAACGCGCCGTACCGGTGCTGGCTCGCGCCGTGCCGCGCAACACCGTGATCAGCGCGGCGGATATCCAGCTGATCAACCAGCCGCTGGAATCCACCGGTGAGGGCATCGTCTTCGATCCGGACCAGATCATTGGCATGGAGCTCACACGCTCGCTCGATGAAGGCTCAACCGTGCGGGTGAAATACCTGCGCCCGCCCAAAATCATCAAGCGCGGACAACAGGTGACGCTGGTGAGCGGCGTGGGTGGGCTTGAAGTGCGCATGCAGGGCAAGGCCCTCGGAGACGCCGCCGAGGGCGAGCGGGTGAGCGTTGCCACCACCGGCAGCGGCAAAACGGTGGAGGGCATCGCACATTCCGATGGCAGCGTGTATGTGCCATAATTTTTTTCATAAAAGCACTAAAGTTCTTTCGAAATCTGCCGATAACCGGTTACAGGTGATTGAATACCCATGAAAAATGTAGATGACCCTATGAGCATCAAGCCGACAAGACCAGAGATGAACCCGCCATCCACCGCGTCCTCGCGCGTGGCCGGGCCGTCCCCGGCTGCCGGGTCGTCGAAAACATCCGAGACGGCTGCCGTCAGCAAGGACACGGTCACCTTCACCAGCAACGTCGATGCAATGCTGAAGCTCGAGGAAACCCTGGCCAGCATACCCGCCGTGGATAACACGCGCGTCGCCGCCATCAAGGCCTCGATTGCCGATGGCAGCTATCGCATCGATACGGGCAAGATCGTCAACAGCCTGCTCAGTATCGAAAAAGACCTGAGCTGACATGCCGCCGGGTGACACGCTCGCAGGCATTTTCGCGCAAGAAATCGACAGCCTGACCCAACTGCAGTCTATCCTCGAACAGGAATACGACGCGCTGGTGAACGCCGATGTCATCGCCATCGAAACGCTCAGCGCCAGCAAGAACGCCGCGCTCAACCTGCAGGCGGACCTGACCCGGGCGCGCCAGGCCACCTTGCGCAACGCAGCGTTCAGCGACACGCCGGAGGGTCTGCAACAGTTGATCGACCAGAGCGACAACCGGGAGTCTCTCGCAGCGGCCTACCGCACGCTCACCGATCTCGCGGCACGGTGTCGCGAGAGCAACCGCAGCAACGGCCGGCTCATCCTCCAGAAGCAGCGTCAGGCGAGCGAGGCGCTGGACATCCTGCGTCGCACCGACGCGGCGTCACCGACTTACTCCAGCCAGGGCAAGGCCGACGCCAGCGGGCCGGGCGGTCGCAGCCTCGGCAAGGCCTGAAAGGGCGGTCGGGAGCCTGGCCTGACGGTGCCCCGGTTGCGCGCTACTCGGATCGAGCATGGCCTGACGGTGCCCCGGTTGCGCGCTACTCGGATCGAGCATGGCCTGACGGTGCCCGCGTTGCGGGGCTCGGAAGGCTGAGATACTCGCCTCGCAACCCGGGCACCGTCAGGCCATTCTTTGCCGCTTCGTGACGAGGGAATGCTGGTGGGTCCGTTCTCTTGGGGACGGTCCGGCAAGAGGGCGGCCGTTCGCTCCACGCCCGGCGGTCCTGCGGACTGCCTTCGGTCGGCCGCAAGCCGGAAAAGCACCGTCTCGCGGCTCTCCCTCAGCGCCGGCCGCAGTTCCGCGAACGGCCACCCCCTTGCCGGACCTCTGTTGGGTGCAAGCTGCAGGTGTGGGGATTCAGCCGTCTACCCATCCGCCAGCCCGTCCCAGGCGGGAGAGGGGCTGCGGGCGGCGTTGCAAATCTCGCGCCGAGGGACAGCCTCGAGACGCGCAGCGGCTCGCGGCCGACCGAGGGCAGGCCGCAGGCCCGCGAAGATCAAACGCTGGCCGCGGCCCTTCTCCCGCCGGCAACGGAGCGCAAGATTGCCCAAGCCATTGGATACCCGGGTATCGCAGAAAGAAGCCCGGCCCTTGCGGGAGGTGCCCGCGCAGGGCGTGGCCCTTGCCGTTCGACCGGCGCGGGCACCTCCCGCAAGGGTCGGGCGGCCAGCATGAAAACCGGCAAGCACCAAAGTCACACACCTTGAGTCCCCCGCAGCGCTGCGGCTAAAATGGCGCCCCGCCTGTCGGTGCGCGGGCAGCGCCCGGCCCTTCCCTGCGGCAGCCCATGCCGCACTGCCGGCCATCAACCGTTCCACAGGAGAGCCCATGGCACTCAGCAGCGTTCCAGACATTCTCGACGAGATACGCGCCGGCAGAATGGTCATCCTCATGGATGACGAGGACCGTGAAAACGAGGGCGACCTGATCGTCGCGGCCGAGGCGGTGACGCCGGAGATCATCACCTTTTTTTCCAGCGAGGCCTGCGGCCTGATCTGCATGCCCATCACCGAGGAGCGCGCGCGACGCCTGCAACTGCCGCTGATGGTGCGCGACAACCGCTCGCAGCACGAAACCAATTTCACGGTGTCCATCGATGCCGCCGAGCGCAAGGGGCCCGGCATCAGTTCCGTGCAACGGGCGCATACCGTACTCAAGGCCGTGGCCGTCGATGCGAGGCCCTCCGATATTCAACAGCCGGGCCACATCTTCCCGCTGGTGGCCAAAGCCGGCGGCGTGTTACGGCGGGCCGGACACACCGAGGCCGGTGTTGATCTCGCGCGCATGGCGGGATTTGAACCCGCCGCCCTGATCGTGGAGATCATGAATGAGGACGGCACCATGGCGCGACGACCTCAGCTCGAGGAGTTCGCGGCGCGCCACGACCTGCGCATCGGCACGATCGCCGATCTCATCGAATACCGATCCCTGCACGAGCAATCGGTGGAACTGCGCGACAGCCGTGAAGTGGATACCGAGTTCGGCAGGTTTTCGCTGCATACCTTTGTCGACCTGGTAGACGATACCCTGCACTACGCGCTCACCTGTGGCGATATCCGGGAAGACACTGAAACCCTGGTGCGAGTGCAAACCGTCAACACCTTGCGCGATATCCTCGCCACGCGCATCGAGGGAGCCCCCGAGGGCTGGTCGTACCGCCGCGCGATGCAGCACATTGCCGCAGCCGGCAAGGGCGCCGTGGTGCTTATCGGGCAGAAGGCCGATACCGAGCAGCAGCTTTCCGAGGTACTGCAGTTCCCCGCCACCAGCCCGGTCACGGCCTCCACCACAGCCGCGGGCATCCAGAACTACCGTCTGATCGGCACCGGATCGCAGATTCTGAAACGCCTCGGTATCGGCAAGATGCACCTGATGTCGGCGCCGGTGCATTTCAATGCGCTCTCGGGGTTTAACCTGGAAGTGACGAATTTCGTGCAGCCCTGAGCAGCACGCCACGCGACGACGCCCGTTCGGTCACGCCGACCGAACGGGCAAGCACACAGCAACGCCCTACTCGCTGATCGTCTGACGCGCGATTTCCTGCGCGGCGATATCATCCGCACAGAACGCCGCGTCTATCCAGCCGCCGTTGGAATACAGCTCGGTCATATCGGCGTAATGCGCCGATGCCGGATCGGTGGACTGCGAGTAGGTGATGATGTTGTAGGCGTCCGGGCAGTCCGTCGAATCCCAGCTCACAGCGTGCATGTAGCTGTTACCGTGCCGGATGTCGGCGTAGCCTTCGCCATCCACCAGCCCCGAGGTGATCACGCTGAACATCATGGAACCGGAGCCGCCGTGAATGCCGAAACGCGTGCCGTTCTTCTCGTCAAACTGTACCTCGCCCCAGGGCCGGTCCAGCGGAATGCCCGCCGCGCTCAATCGCTCCACGGCGCTATCCAGCGCGGCCACCATCGCGGCGGCCACTGTGGCGTCGGCAATGTTCAAATCGCGCGGGGTATTCACCGGGTCCGCCGGGTCGAAGGGCGTTGCCCAGAAATTGGGCGTTGAGCGCGCCGCCAGCCAGAACTCATAAAAAATATGCCCGCCCACGCTGTCGGTACGGTGCGCGCCGTCCCAGGCAGCGAGTATCTCGCAAGCCTGCTGCGTGAGGGAGATGCCGGCCATGGGGTCGTCCGGGATGCTCTCGCAGACCGTCAACAGGTCGTTCAGCACCAGTTCCGCGGCGTGGTTGGTAGCCTGGTAACTGAGCTGGCGGATGTTGTCCACGTTAAAGCCTGGCTCGCCGAGGCCGTCGGTACCGGCGATTCGTCGTTCGGCCTGGCTGAAGGTATGCCGTGTGCGGACAGATTGCTCAACCCGCTCACGGCCGATGATCGGCGGGAAACCTTCCAGCAGGCTGCGCGGGTTTGACAGCCAGTAGCTGTCGTTGGCGTTGGCGCCGTACTCGCGTGTTTCCAGTTTGGGCAGGCTGTCGTAGCCGAAGATACCCTCGGCAGTCCCCTCATCGCTGCCCCATTCGCAATCGGAGTCGGAGCCGTCTAGCGTCGGAAAGCCGTTGTCGGTGAGCGTGGCCTGCACCAGGCCGCGCACACAGTTCTGCTGTTTCGCGGCGCTCACGTGCGGCACCACCGAGATATCGCCGTAGAATGCATCGCCATTACGGTCCGCCGCGATGGTGTTCACCCAGGGAATGCCGAGATCGCGCAGCGCCTCCTTGAACTCGCCCAGGTTGCGCGCCTTGCCCATGTTGATCCACTGATTGAGCCCGCGCAGGTTTTCCAGGTTGCCGTCACGGTAGGCAAGCACCGTGCCCAAGGCATTGGGCCAGCCAGCGAGCAGGCTGTTGAGATTGCCGAGGTCAACAATGGCGCCGTAGTGCGAGAAGTAAAAGGTGTGTTCCACCGTCTCCACCGCACCACCCTCGCCGAGGCGCTCGGCCGTGACGGTCTGCGACGTGATATCACGCATCTCTCCGTCATACACGTACTGCATCGGGTTCTCTGGGTTGAGCGTGAGTTCGTAAAAGGTGAAGCGATCGCCGGTGCTCACGGTGTGCGACCAGGCCACGTCGCGATTGAACGCAATCACCGGCGCGGGCAGCCCGCCCAGTGCTGCGCCCATGGCGTCGTACTCGCCCGGCATGGTGAGGTGAAACATGAAAAACCGCTCCTGGCCCTGCCAGGGGAAATGCGGGTTGCCGAAGAGCACGCCGGAATCCGTTTGCGAGGCCTGCTCGCCAATCGCATAGGCGTTACTGCCCAGTTCGCCGCCGGTGGGCAGATTCAGCCCCGCGGCAAAATCAGTCTGCCGCACGGACGCGGCAACGTACTGCTCACGCGTCGCGCCAGCCGGCAGCGTGAGCTGCGCCATGGGCAAATCCGGCTGCGCCGCGACGATAAAATCCGCCAGTGGCAGGCCGCTGGCGCGCAGTACCGTCCGATGTATCAGCCGCACCACGTCGTTGAGCGTCACCTCGCGCGCCCAGGCCGCCCCGCGACAGCCCTCTTCACCCTGCGCCAGGTTCTCCACGCCGGTCTCGCGCCAATAGCGGTTTACGCCGGCGGCGTAACCGGTGAGATTTTCCACGACATAAGCGGGCAGATCCTCATCGATCATGCGCTGCACGGCGGTGTCACTGTTATACAGCTTCATGACCAGGTCTTCATTGAGATTGCCGTCGTCACCCAGGTAACGCGCCGAATCGCCGGCCGCGCGCACATACTCGCGCATCAGGGTGCAGAAATTCTCGCGCGCGTACACGTAGCCCGCGCCATAGCCCAGGCTGCCATAGTCATCCGCCGTGATATGCGGCACACCGTACTGCGTCCACACGATATCTGCATTATAGCGCTCGACGGGCAGCGGGTTCAGAGGATCATCGGACGAGTCGCTGCAGGCCGCCAGCAGGACGGCGCCCAGTGCCAGCCAGGAGAGTTTCAGCACGGTGCTGCGCGTGGTTATCATGGGGAATACCTCGATTATCTGTGTTATGCGTCGTAACCAGTGTAGTAAAACTGTCACAGAAGGCTAACGGAAATTTTCAAGAGTGTTCGCGTGGCTTGCAATAGTAGCGGCCCTACCGGTGGTGTTTGCTGTGAACTTGCCATGGGAGCTCGGAAGGCTGAGATACTCGCCCCATGGCAAGTGCACAGCAAACACCACCTCTTTCGGCTGGCAAAGCGCTGCAATCGCTCTTGCGTGAGGTTCTATCAACAACCGCATACTTTTTCTCGCCTCAAGGTTACGAACACTGCAGCGCAGGGGTGGGACAGCCCGCCCGAGGCGAGTATCTCAGCCTTCCGAGTCGCGGGTGGGCTGTCGCACCCCTGCGCGACAATGGCAACGTATTCGAGGCTGGGCTCAATGTACTGGCAGCTTGCCACCCCGACCTTTGCGAAATCCAGGTTGTTACACCAATCAGAGCTTGCGGAAATTCGGTGCGCGCTTCTCCAGAAACGCCGTGATCGCCTCGATATTCTCCGGCGAACCCGCCTGGCGCGCCATCGCCGCCTGCTCCGCCTTGATCGCGATATCAATCGCGTCATTGTGATGCAAGCGCAGACTGCGCTTGATCTCGCGCAGCGCATTCACCGGCCACTGGGCGATTTCCCGTGCCTTGGCGAACGCATGAGCGTAAAGATCGACATCCGGCAGGACGTCGGCCGCGATACCGTAGTGCGCGGCCTTGTCGGCGCTTACCCACTCCGCCGTGTAAAACAGTTCCGCCGCACGCTGCGCGCCGATGTTGGCCTGCAGCATGTAGCTGCTGCCCCACTCGGGCGCCAGGCCCAGGTTGGCGAACGGCAGGCGCATGCGCAAACTCTCGCCCACGTACACGATGTCGGCGTGAAACAGCACCGTGGCGCCCCCGCCAACGGCCACACCCTGCGCAGCGGCCACCAGCGGTTTATCGAAATCCACCACTGCGCGCGCCGCCGACTCGAAGGGGTGCTCGGCTTCCGGGCTTTGTTCGCCGAAACTCGACAGATCCACGCCCGCGCAAAAATTGTCGCCCGCGCCGCAAAGCAGCGCGCAGACCACCGAGTCGTCGGCAGCAGCGGCCAGGAACGCTTCGCGCAATCCTGTCCACATGGCGTTATTGATGGCGTTCTTCTTGTCGGGACGATTGAAGGTGACAACGAGCACGCCGTCATGGTTTTCCGTGAGGATGAAATCTGTCATTGCACGCGTGTCCTGCGCTTAGGTGTGAAAGATCACGGCATCCGAGAGCGCCGCGCGCTCGGTGATGCAGCGATTGCTGCTGTCTTCCCTATCCGGATAGCCAAAGGAGATACCAAAGAGCAGCTTGTTGCTTGCATCGATCCCCAGGGCTTCACGCACGTAATCCGCCTGGAAGCTGAGCGCGGTCTGCGGACAGCTTCCCAGGCCGTGCGCCGTCATCCCCAGCATCACTGTCTGCGCGTACATGCCGAGATCCGCAGCCTCGCGCAGGCCGAAGGGCTCGGGCAGAAACAGGAAGGCCACGTGCGGCGCATCGAAGAAGGTGAAGTTGCGCATGAACTGCAGGTGTCTCTTGTCCTTCTCCTCACGCCGTATGCCGGCCGCGTCGTAGAGCGCCTGCGCCGCGCCGTACTGGCGCTCTTTGTAAACGCCTTCATAGCTGCCGTCGTAAGGAAAATCCATGCTGAAATTGCCGGACATAAAGCGCTCGGGCATGTTGGCGCGCAGCTCGTCCAGCATGGCGCCGGACACCACATGGGTGATCCAGGGCTGCGTGTTGCAATTGCTCGGGGCGCGCTGCGCCACCGTAAAAATACGTTCCAACGTGGCGGTGTCTACCGGGCGGGGCAGGAATGCACGCAATGAGCGGCGCTCTGTGACTATGTTGTCGAAAATATCCGCTTGCTGAGTCATGTCGTGTCTCGTCAATTCGCAGGGCCGACAGCTTACCAGAATGCCGCCATGCCGGGCGCCAACGCAGAGCGTCAGCGCGGCATCCGCGGGCGGCGTACCGGCGGTGGCGGTGGCGAGCGCGCAGCTCGGCACGCCGTTACTGGCCGGTAAAGTTTGCCTTGCGCTTTTCCTTGAAGGCTTTCATGCCTTCGCGGGCGTCTGCTGAAGCAAACACCGGGTTCGCCAGTTCATCCGAGGCGAGCATCGCCTCGTCTTCCGGCATGCACTCCTGGTGTTCACGCAGCGAGCGCGTCACCGCACGCACCGCCAGCGGACCATTGGCGCAGATCTTCGCGGCGTATTCCTTCGCCGCCTCGAGGGTTTTTCCCTTGGGTACGATCCTGTTGATGAGGCCGAAGTCCAGCGCCTGCTGTGCGGTGATGTGCTCGCCGGTCAGCAATATCTCGGCCGCCAGGCAGTAGGGAATCTGGCGCCGCAGGCGAATGGTGGAGCCGGCCATCGGATACAGCCCGCGCGCCACCTCGGTGACCCCGAAAATGGCGTCTTCCGCACCCACCCGGATATCGGTGCCCTGCAGTATCTCCGTACCGCCCGCCAGCGCGTAGCCCTCTACCGCGAGAATGAGCGGCTTGTTCGGCCGATTGTCACGCAGCAGCGCCTGCCAGTGGATGTTCGGCACGCTGGCCATGAGTTCCATGAATTCCTCGGTCGAGCGGTGCTCGCCATCGGCGCCGGCCTTGAGGTCCATGCCCGCGCAGAAGGTATCGCCGTTCGCGGTAAGGATGGCGCACATCAGCTCGTCGTCCTCCTCCAGGCGCCGCCAGGCCTTGTACATGCCGAGCAACATTTCGGGGCTGAACGCGTTCTTGGCCTCGGGGCGGTTCAGGGTGACGATCAGGACGTTACCGTCCTGTTCGATGATGCAGTTCTTGGTGCTGATATCGAGTTCTTTCATCGACGCGTTCCTGTCTGTTTCGTTGTATCCGGTCCTTATTCGGTTAGGCCGGGATTTCATCGGGGCTGGTAGAGGTGCTCATGCCCCCCGGCGGATGAGGCAAGGGTATCGCCGGCTCGGAAGGCTGAGATACTCGCCTGCGACACCCTTGCCTCATCCGCCTGGCAGCGTTGTAATCCCAACGTCCTGTGCATGCTCAGATCGAGCGAATCGCCCTCGGTTGCCCGGCCGCCAGGCACGCTACGGTCGGCGGCGGGGTGTGCCCCCGGAGCGAGTATCTCAGCCTTCCGAGCGCAGGGGGCACACCCGCCGCCGACCCTGCGCGAGAAGCCCGCACCATCGTCCAGCAGTCCAGGCATCGGAACGCCAAATCCGGCGCAACGGTCGCTCTCACCCCACGCGATGCTCACCCGACAGCGCCATTTCCCGCGCCTTGGGATAGGCGGGCTTGCCGCTCGGCGCGCGCGGTATCTCCGCCACGATGTGCAACTCGCGCGGCACCTTGTAGCCTGCCACGTGCTTGCGCGCTTCGGCCTGGATAGACTCCAGCGTGACCGCCGCGCCCTCCCGCGTGGCCACAACTGCGGTGACCTTGCTGCCGAAGCGGTCGTCCGGGGTATCCACCACGAGGCAATCGAACACATCGGGGTGCGCCTTGACTGCCTCTTCCACTTCTTCAGGGAAAATTTTCTCGCCGCCGGAATTGATACAGTTGGACCCGCGCCCGTATACCGTGATCGAGCCGTCGTCTTCAAGACGCGCCTCGTCGCCGGTGAGCAGCCACGTCTTGCCATCGACCTCCACGAAGGTGCGCGCGGTTTTCACCGGGTCATTGTAGTAGCCCACGGGGATGTGGCCGGAGCGCGCGAAGATGCCGGTTTCGCCGGGCTTCACGTGGCGGTGCGGCTCGCCCTCGACATCGCTGATCACGTCCATGAAATCCGATCGCACCACGTTGCCAAGACCCTTGTTCTCGGATTTCTTCTCGCCACTGTCGAAACCCATGTTGCCCGATTCGGAGGAGCCGAAGGAATTCATGATAATCACATTGGGAAACCGCTCGCGGAACTCGCTCTGCTTGGAGGCCGAGAATACCGCGCCGCCCGAGCCGATACTGAACAGTGAGCTGAGGTCCCAGCGGTCGGGATGCTCGCGCAGGGCATCCAGCAGCGGGATAGCCATGGCGTCGCCCACGATCGACAGGGAGTTGACCTTCTCGCGCTCGACGATATCCCACACCTGGCTGCCATCCAGGGAGCGATGCGGATTGAGTACCACGCAGTTGCCGCCGAGCATCTGGATGATGGCATACCACCAGCAGGCGCCGTGCATCAGCGGCGCAAGCGCCATGCCGACAATCGGGAAGTCCCCTACCCGCCCGGCGATCTGCTCCGGGTCGGAGATCGGTCCGTCCGGGTGGAACCAGCCACCGCCGCCCAGCGCCGCGAAAAACAGGTTCTTGTGCGGCCACATCACGCCCTTGGGCATGCCCGTGGTGCCGCCTGTGTAGAGCAGGAACAGGTCGTCGTCGGCGCGCTCCGCGAAATCACGCGCGTCAGACTGGGTCTGCATGCAACGCTCGTACTCGGCGCTGCCGATGGCGTTGGCGTCCTCCCCCGAATCGTCCACCACGTGGATGAAGGTGCGCAGATCAGGTGCGGAATCCTTCACCTTGGCGATATGCGGCGAGAACTCCTGATGGTGAATACAGGCCACCATGTCGGCGTTATCGAAAATGTAGAGCAGTTCTTCCTCCACATAGCGGTAGTTGACGTTGATCGGCACCGCGCGGATTTTGAAACAGGCGAGCATACCCTCCAGGTACTCGTTGCAGTTGTACAGGTACAGGCCCACGTGATCGCCCGCCTTCACGCCCTGGGCCGTGAGGTAGTGCGCGATGCGGTTGGCGCGCGCCTCCAGTTCCGCGAAGGTGGCGCGCTGGTCGCCACACACCAGCGCACTGCGCGCGGGCACCTTGTCGGCGACCATCTCGAACAGGTCGGCGATATTAAAATGCTTGGCCATTATTGCGTTTCCTCCAACACGTTTGCCGGTGTGAACGTCAGGATTTTTCGGCGCCCACGATCCACATTGCGAAGAATTGCGCGCCGCCGCCATAGGCATGCCCCATGGCCAGCTTCGCGCCCGGCACCTGGTGGTTGCCGGCATCGCCGCGCACCTGTCGGGCCGCTTCGGCGAAACGGATCATCCCGGACGCCCCGATCGGGTTGGACGACAGCACGCCGCCCGAGGGATTCCAGGGAATATCGCCGTTCTCGTCGAGCGAGGTGGCGCCGGACATGGTCAGCTTCCAACCCTCACCTTCCGGCGCGAAGCCCAGGTTTTCAAGCCACATGGGCTCGTACCAGCTGAACGGCACGTAGATTTCCGCCACGTCGAGGTCTTTGCGCGGGTCGGTCACGCCGGCCTGCGCATACACATCCGCCGCACAGTCGCGTCCCGCCTGCGGGTTCACTTCCTCGCGCCCCGCGTACATGGTGGGTTCAGACCGCATCGCCACGCCACGAATCCATGCCGGCGGCTTGGGAGCCTGCGCCGCCAGTTCCTCGTTGGCGATCACCATGGCGCAGGCGCCGTCGGACGAGGGACAGGACTCCAGGAACCGAATGGGATCCCAGAGCATGAAGGACTCCTCCACTTCCTGCATAGTGATGTTCGGCTTCTGCAGGTGCGCCAGCGGATTGCGCGCGCCATGCAGCCGGTCTTTTACCGCCACCTTGATGCCCACATCGTAGGGCGCTCCGCTGCGGCGGATATACTCGCGGATAATGGGTGCGAAATACCCGCCCGCGCCGGCGTTCAGGTGCGTGGAGAACGGTTGCGGGCTGGACAGGGCCCACATCGCATTCGACTCGGACTGTTTCTCGAAAGCCACCGTGAGCACGCGGTTGAAGGTACCGCTCTGCACGTGCGATGCCGCCACCAGCGCGGTGGAACCGCCCACCGAACCGGCGGTGTGTACGCGCAGCATCGGCTTGCCGTTGCAGCCGAGCGCGTCGGTAAGATAGATCTCCGGCATGATCACGCCTTCGAACATATCCGGTGCCTTGCCAAGAATCACCGCGTCTATATCGTCCCAGGTCAGGCCCGCGTCATTCAGCGCGTTGAGCGCCGCCTCGCGCACCAGCCCTGCAATGGAAACGTCGTCGCGCTTGGTGGTGTACTTCGTCTGGCCGATACCGACCACTGCTGCCAAATTCGCCATTACGCCTTCTCCAATACAGTAACCAGGTTGTGCTGCAGGCAGGGGCCCGATGTTGCGTGCGCAACGCCGCGCGCCGCCTCGCCGGCGGTGATGCGGTTGAACACCTCGCCGATGCGCGACAGCCCGGAGGCCATCATCAGGTTGCCGGCCAGCACACCGCCGCTGGGATTGACGCTGGTGCTGTCCGTCAGATTCAGCGCCCGCGTGAGAATGATTTCCTGGTGACTGAACGGTGCGTACAGCTCCGCCACATCCACCGGCCCCTTGTGCACGCCGGCGGCCTGGGCCGCCTTGCGCGTGGACGTGGAATCGGTGAGATCGCGCATACCCAGGTTGTGCGTTTCTATGCGGTGGTCGATGCCGGAAATGACGGCGTAGGGCACGCCCCACTCGCGGGCTTTCTCAACCGTGGCGATCACCACGGCGCTGGCGCCGTCGGATATCGGACAGATGTCCGCCTTGCGCAGCGGCGACACAAAACTCTCCTGCGCCATTACCTCGTCCACCGACACATCGCCGGCCAGTTGCGCGTGCGGGTTCTGCATGGCGTTGCGACGTGAACGCGACACCACCTCGGCCATGTCGCGCAGGGTCACCGCACCGCTGTCGAGCAACAGCCGCGCCTGCAGCGCTGCGAGCGACACGCTGTCGACCCACTGCGGCGCAAGATAGTAGGGGTCCAGCTGCTGCGAGAGCACGATGGGCAGTTCACCGGGTGACGACCGGCTGAAACCGTAGATCAGAGCGGAGTCAGCATGCCCCATGCGGATCTTCAGCATGCTTTCGTACAGTGCCCAGGCCGCGTCCATCTCCACGTGCGACTCCTTGATGGGCGGTACCGCCCCGAGGGCATCAACGCCGGCAACGAAGGCGAAGGCCGCGCCCTGCAGGTAATCGCAGCTGCCGGAGCAGACAAAATCCACGTCCTGCGCGTTGTTAATGCCCACCTGCGCATAGGTACGCTGCAGCACCGGCATGATGAGTTCCACTTCGTTGGCCGCGCCCGCATCCGACACGCAGTTCGACTGCTGGTAGGCGACAATGGCAATCTCTCTCATGGGTCAGCCCTCCAGACCAGTAACAGGCAGTTTGCCGATTTTCTCCACCGGGACATCCGGCTCATCCAGCGGCTTGAAGTAGAGAATATTGTCCATGGCATAGCCCCATTCTTCCTCGGGCTTCCAGACCGCCTCCACCCGTTGGCCGATGTGCACTTCCTCGTTCACGCATTCGCTGATCAGGTGGATAAAGGAAATGTTGGCGCCGTCGGCCACCAGGTTGGCCACCACCAGCGGCGGCTGCAGCGGGTTACCCGGAATGGGAATGGAGACGATGGTGAAGGACTGCACCGTGGCCTTGTTCGACAGCCTGACTTCTTCTTCGGTGGGCACGCCGCAGGCGGCGCAGGAGCCGCGCGGCGGCACATAGACCTGCTGGCACTTGGGGCAACGCTGCCCGGTAAGAATCCCTTTCTTCACCTGCGAGAGAAAACGCGCCGGGGCGCGGCCTGCGGTGAAATTGTATTTCAGGTAGATCGGCGCCTCGATACCGGTAATGACATCATCGGCAGCACTTTTCGCTTTGTCTTTGCTCATGGGTTTTCCTCGCTCAATGCTGTTGCTTCGCTATACCAGTTCGAAGCAGCGGATGTCGGTGATGAAGCCGCGGGTTTCATCCGCCCAGACCGCCCTGACGCGCGCACCGGTGCAGATATCGCTTTCAGAGCGGGCCGCCACGCAGTGGATCATCGGCACGTCAGCGCCATCGAGCTTGATCATCGCCCAGGCGAAGGGCTCCTGCATGGGGTGCGCTTCACGGGGTTCTTTCACCCAGGCGAAACTCACGACCTCGCCCTGCTCGGCCACATCCACGAACTCGCTGAGCGCTTCGGCGGTATCCGGGTCGTATTCCATGGGCGGCACGATCACCCGGCCATCGCTGGCGCGAATGCCGACAATGTTGCGTTTCTTCAGTTCGGTCAGGAATCTGCCGACCACGGGGCCCGTAGAACGGGTGTAGGTAAAGCCAAGCTCAAACGCCTGGTGCAGTACTTCGGGTTGCGACACAGTCACGGCCCTCCTGTCAGGGGGAGTCATTATCTCGGACGCAGCAGTATCCCGAAGCCGGCGCACGCACTCAATGACACATTGGCTCACCTGGGAGTGACTTTTGCGATCAGCCTCGCCGGCCGCACCTCGCCGGCCACACCTCGCCGGCCATACCTGATCTGGGGGATGCGGCCACGCGAGCGCAGCGCCTACCATCGTCCGAAGGCAGGCTCGCGACGGCGCTGTATGCGCGAAAACTTGCATCCGCCACACGGCCGGCGGCAGAATGCGGCTGGCACTGCGCGCAGGGCCGTACCGTGAATGACGCGAACGCCTGCCGCCTTCACCCGCAAACACAGGAGTTGTTATGGCCATTTCAGCCGTTGGTTACTTGAGAATCGCCTCCACCGATCCCGCCGCCTGGATGGAATTCGGCTGCGGCGTGCTCGGCCTGATGGAGGCCCGGCGGGAAGACGCCGCAGGCGCCCGCTTCCTGCGCATGGACGATCACCCGTTCCGCTTCATGATCGAGCCGGCCGATCGCGACGGCCTGCTGGCCACAGGCCTGGAATTCCCCACCGCGGCCGCCTGGCAGGCCACCCTGGACGCATTGGCAGCGGCAGGCCACGGCGTGGAGATCAACAGCGACGAAGAGGCCGCTCGCCGCTGCGTGAGCGCGCTGGCCACCGCGCAGGATCCGGCCGGGAACACGCTCGAACTCTACTGGGGCCGACAGCTGGACTACACGCCGCTGGTGTCGCCGGCCGGCGTGGGCGGCTTCGTTACCACCGTCCAGTCCAGCGGAGACCTCGGCTTCGGCCACGTGGTGCTGCCGGCGCCAGACTTCGAGGCCACCACGGCGTTCTATACCGACATCATCGGCACCGGCCTCACCGACGTGCTGTCGGTGCCGGGCATGCCGGGCGTCAAGATTCATTTCATGCACGCCAACAATCCGCGCCAGCATTCGCTGGCCCTGTTCAGCGGCGAACACCCCCTGGGTGTGGTGCACATCATGGTGGAGGTGGAGACCATGGATGAAGTGGGCCTCGCGATGGATCGAGCGAAGGCAGCGAATTCACATATGCTCGCCACGCTGGGCCGCCACGTGAACGACAACATGTGTTCGGTGTATCTGCTCGCGCCCGGCGGCATAGCCGTGGAATACGGCTACGACGGCCTGCTCATCGACCCTGAAACCCATGTGTGCACGATCAGTGCCGAGGGCGACCTGTGGGGCCACGAATACCACTTCCCCGGCGTCAACGACTGAGCGGCAGGGCTAACTCAAGTAGTGTGAGCAGGCCCTAGTATCCGCGCAAAGCCTCGCGCAGCGCCTGCGCCGTGCCGATCTCATCCAGCGCGCCGTGCAGCCGCTTGAGCGAGGCCTGCAGGTAGTTCACCGGCTGCCAGGCGTCGCCCATTGCCAGCGTAACGGCGGCGCCGAGCCATACGTACGCGGCATGCCACTGGAACTCTCGCCAGAGCGTGTCCGCCGGGGGCGCCGCCACGCCCAGGCGTGTCAGTTCGTCGCGGTAAAACTGCAGCAGTTGGGGCAGCGCGGCACGGTCATCCGCCTGTAGCGTACCCGCGAGAAAATACCCCACATCACGCATGGCGGGCGCCCGCGCCAGTACGGCCCAGTCGAGGAACCCGGGCTGGTCGCCGTCCATGAACAGATTGCCGTCGTGCACATCACCATGCACCAGCGTTGCGGCGCCCTGGCACCACAGGCGATGAACAGCGTCGCTGTGGGCCAGGTACAGCTCGCCCAGCTCGGTGAACACCGCCGGCATTGCCGAAGCGTGCTGATCCAGCGCGCGCTGCACCAGCGTCAGCGCAACGGGCTGCTGCAGCGGCGGCTGTACCCAGGCGAGATCGGTGGCGAAGCGCGACGATTCCCAGTAGGCCGCATGCAGCCGGGCAAACTGGGCGAGCACGGCGCGCAGATAGTCGAGCGAGTAATGCTTGCGGGCGTTGCGAAACGTGCAGCCGCTGTCTTCAAGGTGCTCCAGCAGCATGATGTAGGACTCGCCACGCTCGTCGCACCCGGCGAAGTAGCAATGCGGCACCCGCAGCGGCAGCTCCGCGCCGAGCTGCTGATAGAACCGCACTTCCCGCTGACCCATACCGTTGCTGATGACGAACGCCTGCTGCCCGGGTTCGGAGGGCGGCAGCTTGACAAACAGGCGTGCAGGCATCGCCACGGGTTCACGATAGGCCAGCTCAATCACCGCCCGGCCCGTCGTGCCGGCATGCGCATCGGCAACACGCACCGCGCTCACCGGCGCCTGCAGCACCTCCGATAGCCACTCGGGGCTGATGTCGTCCGGCCGTCCGGGTAAGTGTGCCATGGCAGGGCTCCGGCTGGTCGCGCTCAGCGCACTTCCACTGTCACCGGAATCCAGCGATTGAGAATGTAGCGCAGCGTGCCGTTTCGCTTCATCAGGCGCAGCGCGGCGTTGAGTGAATCGGCCAGGCGCGCGTCGTCCTTGCGCACCGCCCAGGCGAGCTGCTCTTCGGTGAGCGGATGGTAGAGGCTGATCAGATCCGCGTTGTGGTCGGCGGTGGCGAGCTGCCAGCTGGTGGGCGCGTCATGAATATACACGTCGATCTCATTCTCACGCAGACCCTCAAAGGCGGCCGCCGGGTCGGCGTAGAACTTCCGTTGCGCGCTCTCCAGTTCGCTCTCCGCGAACCGCGCGCCAGTGGTGCCAGGCTCCACGCCCACGCGCACGCCGTCGCGATACAGCGACCAGGGCTGGGCGAACTGCGCCACCTTGTCGCGATGCACGATCGCCATCTGCCCGATTTCCAGATACGTCTCCAGAAACGCGACCTGCGCAGCGCGCTCCGGCGTGACGCTGAGGCCCGACATGATCACGTCTATCTCGTTGGCAAGCAGCGCCGGGATGAGCTTGTCAAAGGGCATCTGCACGATCGTCATCTGGCGATTGAGGATCTTCTCCAGGGCCTGCACATTATCGGCCTCAATTCCCACCACGCGGCCGTCCTGAGTGTAGGCCAGCGGCGGATAATCGGGCGACATGCCCACCCGCAGGTCGGCGGCGAGCGCACTGGCGCAGGTGAACCACAACAGACAATACAGCAGCGGGCGATACATGACGGATCCTCGACGATACTTGCAACACGCTGGATTAATTCCCGGCACAATGTAACACTCACCGCTCCAGTTTGCCTACGCGAGGCCACCCGATGAACTCTACGTTGACTGCACGCGCATTCCTGATCCTCGTCATGACCTGGCTGCCGCTGGCGGCGGCGCATGCCGACAAGTACGACGACGCCCTCAAGACGTTCCGCAACGCTGGAGAAAGCAGCGGCTTCTTCGACAACAGCTACGGCTATGCGGTGTTTCCCACCATCGGCAAGGGCGGCATCGGCATCGGCGGCGCGCACGGCTCAGGCATGGTCTATGCCCAGGGCAAACCCATCGGCACGGCGAAAATGACGCAGCTGACCCTGGGCGTGCAGTTCGGCGGCCAGGCCTACAGCCAGATCATTTTCTTCGAGACGGAAGACGCCCTGAAAAACTTCACCTCCGGGAATTTTGAGTTCGGCGCGCAGGCCACCGCCGTGGCGCTCACCGCGGGCGTGTCTGCCGAGGCTTCCACCGGAGGCGGCGCTGCAGCGGGCGCCAGCGGCGGGAAGAACGATGCCAGCACCGTGTCCGGTGGCTACCGCAAGGGCATGGCGGTGTTTACCGTGGCCAAGGGCGGCCTGATGTACGAAGCCACGCTGGGCGGGCAAAAGTACAGTTACGAGCCGCTCTAGCACCCGGCGGGCGTGCCGGGCTGCCTCTCAAGCCTCTGCCAGGCGCTCCACCTTGCCGCTGTCGCCGTCGATTCGGATGCGATCCCCGGTGCGGAACACCCGCGTGCCCTGTCGGCTGTTCACCACGCAGGGTAAACCGTATTCGCGGGCGATCACCGCACCGTGCGACACGGCACTGCCCAGGTCTGTTACCAGCCCGCCTATCAGGCTGAAGTAGGGCGTCCAGCCGATATCGGTAATGGGCGCCACGAGGATTTCGCCCGCCTGCAGTTCGGCCGCCTCGGCCAGCGAATGCGCAACCCGTGCGATACCCTCCACCACGCCGCGCGATGCCGGACGACCGATCAGTACGCCGTCCTCGCAGGCCACGGCAACCGGCTCCAGCGGCACGGGCATGCCGACGGAAATTTCGGGAAACTCAAACTGCTGCTGGTAGGCGAGCGCGTCGCGACGGGACTGTGCCAGGGCGACGGCATCGGGAATCTGCCCCTGGATAAAACGCGGCAATTCGTTGATGCTGAAAAAATTCACCAGGTCGGCGTCCGGCAACCTGCCCTCCTCCACCAGCAGGGCACCCAGGTGGCGGAACGCGCGCTTGAACCGGTGCGCGGTGTCCACCAGCTGCGACTTGGTCTGTTCGCGCCGGCGTATCGCCGCGTGGGCTTTGGGCAGTATCCAGCGCAATCCGCGCGACAGGCCCTGCCAATCAATCGACGGCGTGTGTTGCACGCGATGCGTACCCGTGGCCAGCCGCCCGCGCACGGCCGCCTGCATGCTCTGGATCAGCGGCGCGGGGTCATCCACCCAGGCCGGATCGCGCATACACAGTTCCCGGTAGCCACGATGGCCGTGATGCTCGAGAAAATGCGCCAGGTCGGCACTCAGCTCCGGAGACCCCTGCAGCCAGGCCAGCGCCTCGTCGCTCGACGCATCGCGAAACAGCGCGGCGTCGCGATGGGCGGCTACCCGGTCTACCAGCGCGTCCAGTTCCACCAGCATCAACGCGCTTTCCACGTCGGTGGCGCCCGCGAGCAGGGCCACCGCCTCGGCCTGTTCCGCGTTGGTGCTCTCGTTGGAACGCCCCGAGACCATGTTCTCGACCACGGCAGAGAGAAACCCGGACAGCGCGGAGGATTGAATGTGCACCGCCATGGCGTGCTCGTAAAACCCCACGCTACCCGCAAGGGCCACCCACTGGGCATGGCTGTCCGACCGCTGTTCGATGTTGAACGCCGCCAGTTCCTCGCCGAACCGGTCGACCACGCGCGGCGCGTTCAACGCATAGCGCAGCAGTCGACCGGTGTTGATGACGCGTCGCCACAGCGGCAGCGGCGGCAGGCCCTTGAGTTCCGGTACGACGCGGCCACACAGCGTTTGCGCCGCCTGCTCCGGGGTTGAGCCGAGCACCCCGGCAGACATGACGATGTTGCCGGTGAGATTGAGAAACAGGTGCCCCCAACCCCAGGCCGTAATCTGCCACTCCGGTACGATGCGCTCTCGCGCCCCTACGCTCACCTGCATATGCTGCAGGCCGTAGTCTATGCACCAGCCGGTAAATGAGCCGGTGAGTGGACACACTGCCCCGGGCATCATCTCGCTTACATTGCTGATGGTGAGTACATCGTCCGGTCGCGGCAGTACGGTATCGAACTCGTTGATATCCGCCGGCAAGGTGGTGATCGGGCGGGCCTGCAGCCAGTAGAGGCTGCCATCCCGGTCAATGGCCCACTCCAGGTCCAGCGGCTGACCCTCGCGTGCCGCGGCGGCCCGCGCCTGCTGCGCGATGGTGCTCACCTCGTCGGCGCTGAGCAATGCCTCCTCTGCGACGAGTTCGCAGCGCAGCAGGCCGCCTGCGCGATCCACCACGTAGTGATCCGGCGTTGCCTCGCCGCTGACCAGCGCCTCTCCCAGGCCGGCCACCGCATCGATCACCGCCAGATCGCGGCGCGCGCTGACCGGGTCGGCGGTGAACACCACGCCAGCGCAGCGCGC
>JAWKZK010000013.1:0-151131 GCA_041396005.1 Halioglobus sp. | reverse complement strand
CAGGCCGGCGGCGAAGCGCAGTGACTGGTCCACGTCATAGGTGGTGCCGCCGTCCTCGCCCAGCGCGCGCAGGGGCATCACTCGTGCATCGTAGGCAACGCCGGCAATGCCGATGCCGTTGTCGCCCCGCGCGACGATGGTACCGCTGACATGCGTACCGTGAAAGCTGTTGCTGCTGCCGCCGATGGAGGCGCCCGGGTCGCTCGGGTCACTGTCGATACCGTCGCCGTCGCGCGCGTTCTCCGCGTCGCGCACGAAATCGTAACCCGGGACGAACTGGCCGCTGAGATCAGGGTGCTGCGCCAGTATGCCGGTGTCGATCACCGCAACCACCACGCCGGGGTTCGCGGTGGTGGTGTCCCAGGCCTCCGGCAGGCTGATCAAGGGGTAGTGCCATTGCAGCGGGAAAGCCGCGTCGTTGGGGGCGCGCAGGGGTCTCACGCGGTAGTTGGGTTCGGCGTACATCACGCCCGGCTCGTCACGCAGGGTCTTGATCGCGAGCAGGGTTTCCCACCGGGCTTGCAGCGCCGCACTGGCGAAGCGGTCGCGGTTGCCCGGCTGTGTGCTGACCTGCAGTGATGATACGCGCGCGGGGTTGAGTGCCATCAGGCGCTCGCGCCCTACGCCACCGGCGCGCTGCTGCATGCCCATGTTCTGCTCCAGCGCCCGCAGATTGTGCGCAGCGTTCTTTTCGCTGCCTGCGTGGTAGCGCACAACGGCTTGAAAAGGCAGCACGTCGCGTTGCGAGCGCGCCGATCGAGCGGCTTCCACCAGCGCCGGCGACTGCGCGGTGCCAATCGCCAGCAGGTAGTTGGTGGCGCCGGCGAAGGCGTTTGCGTTCACGAAATAGGTGCCGCTGGTTTCCACGAACACCGATTCAAATTCACCCGTGTCAATGGAGAAATCGACCACGTTGCCGTCTATATCCAACAGGTACAGATCGGCGTCTGCCGCGTCGAAGTCCGCCACCAGCATGGTAACGCGCTGGCCTGCAAGCAATTCCACACGGTAGAAATCGTCGCTATCGCCGCTGACGTCGAAGCGGCCCGGCGCGCCGGTACCGGGCAGGTTGACATAGCCGCCCACGGTGACGGGGTTGGGCATTGGCTGTGCGGTGGCGGGCGAATTGTTGTCGATCGCCGTGCGAGCGGGATCATTGGTATCGCTGTCTACCGTCTGGCTGGCCGGCGCGCTGATGGTGCCGGAGAGCGTAAAGGTTTGTCCGACGGGCGGTGGTGGAGTTGGGGGTGGCGGAGGCGGCGGCGCGATGGCCTCACCGTCGCCACTGCCTCCGCCTCCGCCGCAGGCGCTGACGCACAGCGCGAGGGAGAAGCCGGCCAGCAGGATCCTGGTGTGTTTGCGCATCCGTCGTTACCCGGTCAGTTCTGATGAGTCGGCACTGTTCGGAAGATAGCAGAGATTTACGCTCGCCGCCGATTCGGCGAATGTCCCCGTGAAGTGGCCGACTTGGTCATTCCTGTGACGGCGGTGTGCGGTAAGCTGTCCGGCCACGCTGTTGTGAGTCTGGAGACGCTATGAAATTACACCCGGGGCTGCGCAATGTCATCGGCCTGCTGCTGTGCCTGCTGGCCTTCGCCGTGCAGGCCAAGACCGACAAACCCAACATTCTGGTGATCTGGGGCGACGATATCGGCTGGTCGAACCTCAGCGCCTATCACCGCGGCATGCTCGGCGGCAGCACGCCGAATATCGATCGCATCGCCAACGAGGGCGCACTGTTCACCGACTACTACGGCGAGCAGAGCTGCACCGCCGGTCGTTCGGCGTTTATTACCGGGCAGCATCCGTTGCGCACCGGCTTGTTGAAAGTGGGTTTGCCAGGCGCGGAAATCGGGCTGCAGCCGGAAGACCCGACCATTGCCGAGCTCCTGCGACCGCTCGGTTATACCAGCGGGCAGTTCGGCAAGAACCACCGGCGACAAGGACGAATTCCTGCCTACCAACCATGGGTTCGACGAGTTTCTCGGCAATCTCTACCACCTGAACGCCGAGGAAGAACCCGAGACCTACTTCTATCCCAAGGATCCCGAGTTCCGCAAGCGCTTCGCACCGCGCGGCGTCATCCACTCGTTTGCGGACGGCCGGATACAGGACACCGGCCCGCTCACGCGCAAGCGCATGGAAACGGCCGACCAGGAGTTCACCGACGCGGCGCTGAAGTTTATCGACCGCGCCAACGCGGATAACAAGCCGTTTTTTGTGTGGTTCAACGCCACGCGCATGCACGTGTGGACGCGCCTCGCGCCGAAATGGGAGGGCGCCAGCGGCTATGGCCTGTACGCCGACGGCCTGATGGAACACGATCACCACGTCGGGCAACTGCTCGACAAGCTGGATGACCTGGGTATCGCCGACAACACCATCGTGATCTATTCCACGGACAACGGCTCCCAGACCAACACCTACCCCGATGGGGGCGCGGAGCCGTTTCGCGGTGAGAAAGGATCCACCTGGGAAGGTGGCTTCCGCGTGCCGGCGCTGATCCGCTGGCCCGGCGTGGTGAAGCCCGGGCGGGTGATCAACGATATCGTCAGCCACCAGGACTGGCTTCCCACCCTGCTGGCGGCGGCGGGTGAGCCCGGTATCGCGGCCAGGCTGAAACAAGGACACCGCGCCGGCGACAAAACCTTCAAGGTGCACATCGACGGGGTCGACCAGAGCGCGCTGCTGGCGGGCAAGGGGCCGGGTGCGCGCTCGACACTCTTTTACTTCGACGATAACGCCAACTTCAATGCCCTGCGCTGGAACGACTGGAAAATCCACTTCGCAGTGAACTGGCAGGGCTGGAGCGGGCCGCGAGAGGCGTTCAACTTCCCCCGCCTGGTGCACCTGCGCTCAGACCCGTATGAAACCTCACTGGACTCCGGCCTCTACGCGCGCTTTTTCGCCGATCAGCTGTGGCTGTTCGTGCCGGTGCAGCAGGAAGTGGGCAAGTGGCTGATGACCTTCCGAGAGTTTCCGCCGCGCCAGCCCACCGCGAGTTTCACCATCGACCGCATGATGCAGCAGATGCAGCAGATGCTGCAGATGAAAGCCATGGGCGCGGCGATGGGTGGCGGCAAAGCTGCGGGTCAACAGCAGGGAGAGGCCAAGGCGCAGTAACGCCATTCTCTGCCGTCAACCCGCCTACTCAGTCATACGCAAAATGATCTTGCCGGTATGCGCGCCGCTCTCCATGCGCGCGTGCGCTTCGCCTGCCGCTTCCAGCGGATAGATGCTGTCGACGATGGGCGCGATGGTCCCGTTCTCGAGATGCGGGAACACATGCTGCATGATTTCCTGGACCATCACGGTTTTCTGCTCGAACGTCTGGGCGCGCAGGGTGGAGCCCGTCATGGTGATACGCTTCATCAACAGCGGCGCAAAGTTGACCTCCGCCTTGAAGCCCTGCAGGTAGGCGATATTGACGATGCGCGCCTCAGGCGCGGCCACGTTGAGATTCTTTTGAATGTAGGGCCCGCCGACCATGTCGAGGATCACGTTGATGTGTCCTGCCAGCCCGAGATCCTTGAACACCTGCTCGAAATCCTCTTCGCGGTAGTTGATGGCGCGGTTGGCGCCGAGCGTCCTGAGCGTGGCGCATTTCTCTGCGGTACCGGCGGTGCTGTAAACCTCCGCTCCCAGTGTGTGGCAGATGGCGATGCCGAGCGTGCCGATGCCGCTGGCGCCGCCGTGAATGAGAACTTTCTCGCCGCGCCTGAGTTGCGCGCGCTGGAACAGGTTGTGCCATACGGTGAGCAGGGCCTCGGGCAGCGCCGCCGCCTGCGCCGCGCTGAAGCCTGTGGGTATGGGCATGCACTGGCCAACTGGCGCCACCGCGTATTGTGCGTAACCGCCGCCGTGCGTGAGAGCGCAAACCGCATCGCCAACCTGCCAGGGGCCGGCATCCTTTCCCGTTGCCACGATGTCACCGGCAACTTCCAGGCCGAGAATCGGCGATGCATCCTCCGGCGGCGGGTACAGCCCGGCGCGCTGCAGGAGATCCGCGCGGTTGAGGCCGGCGCATTGCACCCGCACGAGGACCTCTCCGGGGCCCGGTGTGGGCATCGGGCCAGTGGCGATGACGAGATCGCGAGTGTCCGGGTCTATCGCCACATGGCGGCACTGATCGGGGCGTTGTGTCATGGGATGTTCCTGCGTGGTGTGTGACATGGCGCGCGCCGCTGATCAGGATAGCACGCGCACCCCGGCCTGTTACTCGCCAGCCACCTGTACGGCACCGCTGGCGATGCGCTGCTCGATGTCGGTCTCGCTCAGGCCGAACTCCCGCAAGACTTCGCGGGTGTGCTCGCCAATCGCAGCAGCATACCGGGAGATCTCGCCCGGCGTGCGGCTGAAACGCGGCGCCGGCGCCGGCAGCCAGGCGTCTCCGTCCTCGACGAATGTGCCTCGCGCCACGTGGTGCGGATGGTGGCGTACTTCACTCATCGACAATACCGGCGCATAGCAGGCATCGGCGCCGGCGAAGATGGCATCCCATTCGTCGCGGGTTTTGCGCCGGATGATCGCGGCCAGGGTCGATTTCATCTTCGGCCAGTTTCCCGTATCGAATTGCTGCTCGAAATGCACCGCCTCGTCGCCGAGTTTTTCCAGCAGCGTGGCGTAGAACTGCGGCTCGATAGCGCCAAGCGAGATATATTTGCCATCGCGTGTTGCATAGACCTCGTAGAAATGCGAGCCGGAATCGAGCAGGTTGGTGCCGCGCTCGTCCGACCAGAAGCCCACCTGGTGGGCGGCGAAGGTACTCGCCATCAGGGTCGCGGCGCCGTCGATCATGGCCGCGTCAACCACCTGCCCCTGCCCGGAGCCCTTCGCTTCCAGCAGGGCGCATACCATGCCGTAGGCCAGCATCAGGCCGCCGCCGCCGAAATCGCCCACCAGGTTCAGCGGGATGGCCGGCTTTTCACCCGCGCGCCCGATCGGGTGCAGCGCGCCTGCCAGCGCAATGTAGTTGATATCGTGTCCCGCGGCCTTCGCCAGCGGACCCTCCTGCCCCCAGCCGGTCATCCGTCCATAGACCAGGGCGGGGTTGCGCGCCAGGCAGACGTCCGGTCCCAGGCCCAGCCGTTCCATGACGCCCGGGCGGTTGCCTTCCAGCAGCGCATCGGCCCTCTCCAGCAGCGCCAGTGCCGTCTCGACCCCTTCGGGCTTCTTCAGGTCGATGCAGACGCAACGCTTGTTGCGGTTCAGCACGTCCAGCTGCGGCTGCTGCACGTCGCCGAACAGGCCACCGCCGGGCCGCTCCACACGAATGACGTTGGCGCCCATATCGCCCAGCAGCATGGCGGCGAAGGGGCCGGGGCCCAGGCCCGCAATTTCGATAATGGTGAGGCCTTGCAGTGGTCCCATGCGTGATACCCATTGACGGTGATGATGGAAGATAAGGATACCGGGAAAGCCTGCGGGTGATGCTGCGTCCGGTGGGTCAGGCGTCCGGTTTACAAATCAGGTATTCAAACAGGACCCGCGCCTCCTCGAGTTTGGCGAACACCGGGAAGTGGCTGTCCATCGCCCAGGTGGTGGTGAGAATGTTCAGCGTACCGACCACGACGGAAGCCAGCATCTCCGGCGAGAATGCGGTGTTCACGTCTCCCAGCTTGCGGCCCTCGGTGATGAGCCGTTGGAAGCTTTCCAGCGCCGAGCTGCCGATTTCACGCTGGCGTTCGCGATCCTCTGCGAACGCGGAGGGGCCCAGCACGATCAGCTGGCGGTCGATATCGTTCATGCTGGCAAAGTTCGATTCTATGTAGTCGATCATGGCCTCGAGGCGGGCGCGGGTGTCCGGGTGGTTGGTCATCAGTTCGCGCAGCATCGGCTCCAGGCTGTTGTAGAGCCGCGAGATGCCCAGGCCGCCCAGCAGGGCGTGCTTGTTGGGGAAGTGCCCGTAGAAGGTGCGCCGCGCCACGTCCGCTTCCACGCAGATCTGCTCGATGCTGGTGTCGTCAATGCCCTCGCGCTGGAACAGCTCGTAGGCCGCCTCTTCAATGCGCGAGCGTATCTCCTGTTTGCGTTTCTCCCGGCGCCCCAGCGGTGTTTCTGTTTCGCCCATGAAATCGATGTCATTGCGGTTGCATTCGATACGATATTACACTAAATTGTATACAAATGTGCAAGTTTGCTCATATGGGCAGCCGCAGGCCGGTAGCGCGTCACCGTCGCCGCGACGCCGCGAGAGCAACCGGCTTGTCACCAGCAGAACCCAGTGTGTTTCCGTCAACCGTCCAGAGAGAACCCCGATGTCTGATCGTCTGATAGTGGTGTCCACCGATTGCCACGCCGGCCTCCCGATCGCCGATTACAAACCCTACGTCGAGTCGAAGTACCACGAGATGATGGACATGGCGGTGCCCATCACCGTGGACATGATGGAGAAGGCGGAATCGAGCTTCCTCATCAAGGAGATCAACGACGCGTGGCGCGCGCCTATCCAGAAAGAACTCACAGGCGCCTGGGACTACAAGGAGCGCCTGAACATGCTCGCCGGTGACGGCATCGCCGCCGAGGTGATCTTCCCCGACGGCATCACCGAGAAGAACACACCGCCCTTCGGCGCCGGGCTTGGCCTGACGCCGCGCGACATGGTGCCCGAACTGCAGTGGGCGGGCGCCATGGCGCACAACCGCTGGCTGGCCGAGTGGTGCGCCAACGCACCCGAGCGGCACATCGGCGTGGCCTCCAGTCCACTGCTGTGGGATGTGCGGCAGGCGGTGGATGCGGTGCGCTGGTGCGTGGACAACGGCCTGCGCGCGGTGATGATCCCCACCCTGTGGTGTGACGAAGACCCCTATCACAACGTGAAATACGACCCGTTCTGGGAAGTCTGCGAAGACCTCGGCGTGATCGTGCATTTTCACTCCGGCCCGGCGCCGCACAAGGAGTATTTCGGGCCCGGTTTTCCCGAGGAGGACCGGCGCGACGAACTGCCGGGCGCCATGGGCATTTACGTGTCGGAGGTGATGTGGTGGCTGTACCGTCCGCTGACCTTCATGATCTGGGGCGGCGTGTTCGAGCGCTTCCCGAAATTGAAGGTCATGCTGGTGGAGGGCGGCACCATGTTCATGTTCCCGTCCTGGCTGCGACTCATGGACTTCCACTACACGGAAGGGCAGATCTCCGCCAAGCTGGGCAACTTCCGCGGGCATCTGAGCCGCAAGCCCAGCGAGTATTTCCATCGCAACGTGGGGATCGGCGCGTCCTGCGTGCTGCGCCCCGACCTGGAGCTGCGCGATGAGATCGGCCTTGGCAAGATCATGTGGGGCAGCGATTTCCCGCACCCTGAAGGCAGCTGGCCCAACACCGCCCAGTACTTCAAGGACAACTTCGGCAACTTCCCCGAGGAGGACGGCCGCCGCATCCTCGGCGAAAACGCCATCGAATTCTACGGCCTCGACCGCCAGAAACTGCAGTCGGTCGCGAACGACATCGGCCCCGACGTGTCGATGTTCCATTAACAGAACGCAATGCAATAAGGTATCGGGAGACGCACCGTGACAATCGTTGAAGCATGTGAATCAAAGACCAACAGCACCCCGGATTTCCCCATGGGCTGGTACTCAGTGGATCGTTCGCACGAACTCGCCGTGGGCGAGGTGAAACCGGTGAAAGCCTTCGATCGTGAGCTGGTGCTGTATCGCACGCGCGCCGGTAAACCGGTATTGCAGGACGCGTTCTGCCCGCACCTGGGCGCGCACCTCGGTCACGAGGGGCGGGTGATCGGCGAGACGATCCGCTGTCCGTTCCATGGCTGGCAGTTCAATGCCGAAGACGGCAAGTGTTCCAGCATCCCCTATTGCGATGAAATCCCCGAGCGCGCGCGTATCCGCACCTGGCACGTGGAAGAGAAAAACGGCGAGGTGTACGTGTGGTTCCACCCGGAAAACACTGGCCCCCAGTGGGCGCTGCCGGACCTGCCGGAGCTGGGCGACCCGAACTGGACGGCGCCGCGCTACACCGAACACCTGGTGCCCGCGCATGTGCAGGACATCTGCGAGAATTCCTGTGACCCGGTGCACTTTCGCTTCGTGCACAGCCAGATGGAAATTCCCGAATCGTCGGTGACCATTGACCCTGACGGGCGCACCATGCACCTGCACTCGGAGATGGCCAATGCGGACTACCCGTCGCACCTGCACGCCATTACCTACAGCCCCGGCTTCGCCCTGGTGCGCACCACCTACGGCCCCAATGCCGAGATGATCATGTACAACAGCCCGCAGGCGATCGACCGCGGCCAGACCTTCATGCGCTGGACGCTGATCGTGCGGCGGGAAATAGAAGACGCGGTGGGCGACGACGTGATGAAAGGCATTATCAACGGTCTCTCGGACGACTATCCCATCTGGGCGAACAAGGTGCACAAGCGCCGCCCGGTATTCTGCAAGGGTGACGACACGCTGGTGACCTTCCGCAAATGGGTGCGGCAGTTCTACGTGACCTCCCAGGACAAGCGGGAGATCGCGTAGTGCGGGATTTCACTGGCAAGGTAGCCGCCATTACCGGTGGCGCCAGCGGGGTGGGACGCTCGCTGGCGTTCGCACTGGGCCGGCGCGGCGCAAAAATTGCCGTCGGCGATGTCGATAGCAAGGCCATGGCGCAGATTGCGGACGACCTCGCGGCCGAGGGCATTGAAGCCATGGTGGAGCGCTGCGACGTGACCTCTACCGACAGCCTCAACGCGTTTGCCGATGCGGCCACGGCGCGCTTCGGCGCTCTCGACCTGGTGTTCGCCAACGCCGGCATCGGCGCGGGGGAGACCGGCGCGATGTGGGACTACTCCGAGAAAGACTGGCAATGGTGTTTCAATGTGAACGTCTGGGGCGTGATCAACAGCATCAAGGTATTCATGCCGCGCCTGGTAGCGTCCGGGCGAGAGGCGCATTTTGTGGTCACCGGCTCCGGCAACGGCGCCTACGTGATACTTCCCGATGCGCCTATCTACACCGCCAGCAAGGCGGCCGTGCACGCCATCACCGAGAATCTGCACTACCAGGTGCAGGCGGGCGGACTGCCGGTGAAAGTCAGCGCGCTGTTTCCCGGTCCGCACGTGGTGGACACCGGCCTTTTCAATTCACACCGCGTGCGCCCCGAAGACCTGAAGAAGTCCGACGCAGGGAACGAATCCGGCATCAACTCCGTGGAAGACATGAAGAAGATGGCGGCCGAGTACGGCATTGAGCTGCAAACGACACACCCTGACGAGGTGGCGGCGATGGCGCTGCGCGGTCTGGAGCAGGATGCGTTCTGGTTGCTGGAAACCACGCCTGAAACCGACGCAAAGATTCGTGCGCGTGCCGAGATGATTCTCAACCGGGAAACGCCCGTGCCCGCCATGCTGGGCTAGGGCGATCCCGCATTTTAATAAAGCCACTCACACAAGTAAGGATAGCGACATGAGCAATACCACAGGCGCACCCCAGGGCAACCCGGGCGATATCGTTAACTGGCCTATGCTGAAACTGGTGTATCGCACCGATCCCGACAAGATCGCGGCGCTGCTGCCGCCGGGTATCGAACCCGGCGCCGAGCCCAATGTCCGGCTGACCATCTACAATTTCCCGGTGCCGGATGAGCCCGAGTACGGCATCGTGACCAGCGTCGATGCGGTTTACGACGGCGTGGAAGGGGAATACACGCTGGGGTATGGCATCGATCAGGAGTCGGCCATTTTTGTCAGCCAGGAAACCAACGGCCAGCCCAAGTACCCCTGTATTACCGACTACTATCGGCTCGGGCCCCAGGTGTCTGCACGCTGCACCCACCAGGGCTACACCTTTGTCGAGTACAAGGGCGTGTCGACAGGCGCGGTAGACCCGGGCCCGGAGTTCGAGCAGAACGAGTTCTGGCTGAAGTATTCGCGCGCGGTCAGCGTGGGCGGCCCCGCCACCGGTTTCGACTACCCGCCGCACGTGGTGCGTGTGCGCAGTCAGTACGGCACCGCGCATCGCGAGAATGTGGAAGGAGAGCTGATTCTGCGTGACAGCCCCTGGGATCCGCTGACCAGCCTGCTACCCAAGCGTGACATGGTGGAGTCCTACCTCTGGTGGCCGATCTTCCTCAATCGTGAAATGACCCTGGCCGGTGCGCTCGACCCGCAGGCCTTCCTGCCGTTTGCCGACACGATTTCCGGCTCCCGTTGGCCGGGGCAGAACGGCGGTCCGAAAAAGGCGGCCTGACGCCTGTCCCGTTTGCCCCCGGCCCTCGCCGGGGGTGGATGCGCACGCTTGTCACCTGCGCGGCGGCCATCGCCGTACGCAGCGCGGACGTGCGCAGCAACCTGACGAGAGATAGCTCATGGAAACGCTAAAACGCTGGCTCCCGGCGTTATCCGCCATGTGTTTCCTCGGCCTCGGCCCCGGTCTGGTCGGCATCTACGGCTTTTTTGTTGACCCGCTGTCGCGGGAATTTGGCGTGGGCGCGGCGGTAATCAATATCGGCCCGGTGGCCATACTGCTGGTGCCGAGCCTGATTTCGCCCTTTATCGGCAGGCTCACCGACCGCGTGCCGATCCGTCGGCTGATTCTCGTGGGCGTGAGCGTGGCCATGGGCGCGTTGTTGGCAATCAGTCAGGCGCCCTCCCTGACGCTGGCCATGTTGGGGTTTCTGGTGTTTGCCGCAGGCATGGCCGGCTATGGCCCTGTGGTCGTTAACAGCCTGATGGTGAAACTGTACCTCGGGCGCGAGGCCCGGGCGCTGGCGCTCGCGGCAATCGGTATCAGCCTGGCGGGGGTGGTGCTGCCGCCCACCGTGGGTGTGCTGCTGGCGCATTTCGACTGGCGCGCGGCGCTGGCGATGCTGGCGGTCGGGGTTTTCGTGTTGCTCTGGCTGGTGGCCCTGACGGGCATCCCTGCCGGAATTGCGGGCGTCTCGGGCGTCGCCGTGGCCCCGCCCCCGCCGGAGGCAGCCGGCCTGCGACGTGCGCCTGCGTTCTGGTTGATCGGCTTCGCCATGGCGCTGGGCCTGAACGCGATCGTAGTGCTCTCGGTGTGCTATCCCTTGCACTTCGCCGTGCGCGGTTTCAGCGTGGCCGAAGCCGGCTGGTTTATCGCGCTGTCGGGAGTGACCGGTCTGTGCGGCAAGCTGCTGCTGGCCGGCTTCGGCGATGCCCTGCGGCCACATGCCAAGTGGCTCGCCGCGGCCTGCCTTTGCGGGCAGCTGGCGGGCCTGGCGCTGTTGCTGAACGGACAGACCTACATCGAGGTCGTGCTGGCGATGGGCGTGATGGGCTTCAGCAGCGGCGCCTTTCTGCCGATGCACCCCTATCTCAACAGCCGCTACTTCGACGCTGCCGTGATCGGCCGTGTTACCGGCGCGCAGATGCCGCTGTTCCTGCCCTTCGGCATCATCGGCGCCCCACTGGCGGGGTTTGTTTATGATCGCAACGGTCATCATGACGTGACGCTGATGGCCCTGATGCTGGTGCTCGCGCTGGCTGCGCTGTTGCTGGTTTGCCTGCCGCGTGCCGCTGCAGCGCGCGACTGAGGGTTTTCCCCGGGTCATGCAATTTCAACGCTGCTGTGTTATCAACAGCGCATGATTGCCTCAATCACCCAGCGTCTGTTCGCGGCCGCGCCCCGCGACACCCTGTATCACTACACCACGCTGACGGGCCTGCTCGGCATTGTCGGCAGTCGCGAGTTGCGTGCAAGCGATATCCGCTACATGAACGACTCCGCCGAGCTGCGCCACACGCTGGACCTGCTCGCTGCGCATGTGACCCAGCGCATTATCGCCGGCGTGGACGACCCGGAGTTGCTCAACCAGCTGCAGGACTGGCTGTCACACCGGATTCTCAGCAGTTCGTTGCTGATGGGCGCATCCTTTCGCGCCAACGGCAACCTGCTCAGCCAGTGGCGCGGCTACAGCGTGCATGGCAAGGGCGTCAGCCTGGGCTTCGACCCCGCGCATATCCTGGAGTGCGCGGAGCGTCAGGCCTTCCAGGTGGGAAAGTGCGTGTACGACCCGGCGGAGCAGGCGGCGCTGATCGAGCAGATCGTGGATGCGGTGGAAGCTCTCGCTGCCGTCCAGGCGCCTGACCCGGATGCCCGCGGCGCGCCCTCCTGGCGACGGGTGTTCGAGCAGATCGAGGGCGATCTGCTGCGCATAGCGGCGGTGCTGAAGCACCCGGCGTTTGAGGAAGAGCAGGAATGGCGGCTGGTGTCGCCCCTGATTACCCGCTGTCTGGAGCACCCGGTAAGCTTTCGCGAGGGACACTCGATGCTGGTGCCGTATTACGCTTTCGACCTGGGCCAGGCCGAGGCGGGCATGCAGCTTGAGCATGTCTACCTGGGGCCTACCAACAATATCGATCTCTCCATGCACTCCTTGCGCCTGTACCTGCAAAGCTGCGGCGTGACGCCCGCGCGCGGTATCAGCTACTGCCAGATTCCGTTTCGCCAGCGCTGACCCGGCCCGTGGCTGGCGAGCGCGAACCTCCCGGCTGCCAGTGTGGCATCGCAGCGCGGCGTGTCGGTAGAGTCAGTCCTTGCATGCGCTAATCAACGCGACAGCGGCGCGCGAAACGTCTTCCTCGGCCGCAACTCGGTGATCTGTCGGCGGTGCATGGTGGCCAGGGCGATCCTGCCGGAGCGCGGTTCCACCGCGATGCCTCTAAACGCCTGGTGCGCGAGCGGGTGCCAGTTTGACGCCGGTACCCGGTGCAGGCCGCGGTATACCACTGCCGGTATCGCGGCCTGCTGTTGCGGGTTGTGCAAATGGGCTGTCCACGCGTTCAGGTCGATGTAGCCCACGGTCGAGCCCTGACGATCCAGGGGTAGTCGGGATTCGTTGGTAAGGGTGAACCACAGTCTCGCGGTGGCTGTATCGATGTCGAGCGAGTGCAGCATGATTTGTTGTGATGCCGCAGGCACCGCGATCTCGCTGAACGTCCGCCGCTGTTTGTCGAAACGGATGATATGGCGGGTCAGATACTCGCCAATGTAAACCGCCTGACCATCCACCCGCAGCGTCCACGGGAAACCCCCGAAACCCTCGGGTCCGTAGGCGAGTGCCGCATGCGGGTCGGGGAAAGCAAACAGCTCCACGTCGGTGTCGTCCCGCGGGTCGAGTCGACCGAGGTAGCCACCGCGCGCATCGGTAAACCAGATCTTTCCATCCACCGGGTCGGCGGCCAGATGAGCCACGCGCAGCTGTGGCGGCAGGTCAACCAGCACCCGTCGCTGCATGCAGCCGTGCTGTTGCGGGCTTTCATGCGTGTCGCAGAACTGCAGGGCCTGGCTAGCCAGGGCGTCCGGCTGTTCGAACACCAGCAGGTTGTTGCACAGGGCGTCCTGCGGGATAAAGGCGGAAATCGCGGACGGTGTGTGTGAAAACAGGCCCCGGCTCTCGCCTACCCACAGGCGCCCGCCGGACGCGGCAAGGCCCACCACCTGGTGATTGGCCGCGGCGTCATCGTCGGCCAGCGGCATGTTGTAGGCGCACAGGCGATCGTCGTAGTGGGTATCGGGCCGGTCTGCGCCGTTGCGCGCGAAGGCGACCACGCGCGAGTGGTTGGGCGCGCCCGGCGGGCCCTTGCCCAGCAGGCCGCCGCCCTGTGTGAACCAGATAAGCGCGCCATCCTCCATCACGCGCTCGGCGAGGGAGGTGACGGCGGTGGCCGCGACGACGTCCTCATCCATGGCGATGGCGAAGGGTCGGGTGACCTCGCGCGCGGGGCGTCCTGCGAGGCGCGGGCCGCGCCCGAGCGGCACGGTGAACGACCGCACCTCACCCGCGGGTGTCACGTGCTCAAGCGTGGTGGAGAACTCGTTCACCATCCAGACGCCGCCGTCGGCATCGTAGGTGATGTCCAGGGGTTCACCCACGCCGAGCACGTCGTACGCCAGCACGGTATCGAAGTCGAAGCGGATGTCCCGCCGCAGTTCCCAGCGTACCGCGTTGTCCACCAGGGTGTCCGGTGAAGGGATGGTCGCGAGCGCCGGGGCGCCAGAGGCGTGAAAGCCCGTGGTGACTTCGGTGCTGCAGAACGTGCCGCCGCCTGCCTGCGGCCGGTGGCAGTCTCGCAGCAGGTAGATGTGCTCGCCGGCACCGGCCAGCGCCGTGGCGGGAATGTCCAGGTAAGCCTGCGCCCCGCAACGCGGATAACGGCGTTGGCCGGACCACAGGGCCTCGCCTGGCAGGCGTATTTCGATCCAGGCGCGCTCGGCATCAGCGGAGCAGGGGGTGAGGGTTTCATCGGCCCGCCAGGTGAGGCGGCGTGCCTGTTTCGGCTGTGCGTCGAGAAACGGCGAGCCGCCGATGTTGACGCGTGGGCCGGGTGCGGCGGGCACACTGAGGCTTGCGCTCACGTGCACGGTGTCGCCCTGGTCGTTCGCGCCCTGCAGTACCCAGCGGTAGTAGCCGCCTGTCGGCAGGTAACGCGTAATCTCGCATACCCCCCCGGGTTGCGTTTCGCATACGGCGGGCTGTTCGCCGGGATCGTGGAAACTCACGCCGAAATCGTCGTACAGGTACACGGGCTGCGCCGGGTCGGCCGATTTCCAGCGAAGCGTCACGCGATGGGGTGGTGTCAGGGCTGCCTCGAAGCAGGGCAAGCGCTCGTGGCTTGCGCCAGCGCATCCGTTGACGGGCGTTGCACGGGGCTGGCCCCCTGCAGACTCGCGCCCCTGGGCGGACTGGCTGGCGAAGAGCGCCGCCAGCAGCCAGCAGATCGCGAGAGCGCGGCGGACCGGGGATAAACCCTGTTCACCCGGCGGGGTGAGCCTGCGTGTCATGTCTGCTACTATCTCGCTCCCGATACTACCTGTCCGCCTACGACGGCGCTGGAGTGAAGAATGCCCCTGTTCCTCCGCAAGTTCCTGCACGGTCTTTACGTGCTGCTCATGAAGATTACCGTAAAGTTCAGTCCCGGTGCACGGCATATGGTGTTCGCCGGCAGCGGCAGCTCGCGCCAGCTCTGTGAGCATGTGCTGCGCACGGGCGTGCGCCGGGTGTTGATCGTGACCGACAAGCCGTTGCGCGAACTCGGCGTGGTCGACAAGAGTATCGCCGCCCTGATGGAGGCCGGCCTGGATCTGGCGTTTTACGACGGCGTACTGCCCGACCCGACCTTCGAGCAGGTCCAGGAAGGTATCGCCGTGGCCAAGCAGCACGCCAGCGAGGCGGTGGTGGCCGTGGGTGGCGGTTCGTCCATGGACGCCGCGAAAATCATCGCGGCAGGCGCCACCAGCGATGCCTCGCCCAGGGACTGGATCGGCTTCGGCAAGGTCAAGCACGCGTTGTTGCCGCTGTACACCATTCCCACCACCTCGGGCACGGGCTCCGAGGCCACCATGGGCGCGGTGATCACCAACACCGACACGCATGAGAAAAACGTCATCTCCGGCGCCACGCTGTTGCCGCTGGCCTCCGCGCTGGATGCCGAACTGATCACCGGTCTGCCGCCGCACATCACTGCGGCCACCGGCATGGATGCGCTGACCCACGGTGTCGAGGCGTACATCAGCACCTGGGATCGCGGCACGCGCAAGGAAGACGCGCGGGTGGCGATCAAGCTCATATTCGACAACCTGGTAACCGCCTACCGCGATGGCAGCAATACCCAGGCGCGCAACGCCATGGCAATGGGCGCGTATTACGCGGGGCTGGCGATCAACCAGGTGAACGTGGGCAATGTGCACGCCATCGCGCACCAGCTCGGCGGCCTGTATCACATACCCCACGGGCTGGCGAACGCGCTGGTGCTGCCTCACGTGCTGGAGTTCTGTCGCGAGGAAGCGGAGGCGGATCTGGCGGAACTCGCGGTGCTGGTGGGTGCCGGTAGCGAGGGCGAAGCACCCTCAGCCCTGGCGCACAAATTCATTCAGGCCGTGCGCGACCTGCGCACGGAAGTAGGCATTCCCGATCATTCGGACAAGCTGAAACGCGAAGATTTCGATGCCCTGGCCAGCCAGGCCCTGGCCGAGGGTTTCACGTATCCGTCGCCGCGCATGCTGGAGCGCGACAGCGTGCTGGCCATTCTCGGCAATATCGCCGCCTGAACGTCGCGGCGATGCCACGCATCAGGCGGGCGTGAGTTCGCGGCGTCAGTCGTCGTACTGGGCGGTTTCCGGGATCTGTTGATACCAGCTGACGCCGTCGGCGTCGTCGGTGCGGGTGATACGGCGCTGGCTCAGCAGGCAATTGAGGTGCGCCAGGGTCTCGCCGGTGGCCAGGCCCATGGATTCGCCGCCGATCTTGCGCCGGAACAGCGCCGGGAAACAGTCCACTGCCCGTTTCGGTTCCACGAGCAGCTTGAACAGGCTGTTCAGGTCTTCCTCGTGGCTTTCAATCAGCTGGCTCATACGCAGGTGAAGCCCCCTGAAGGGCGCCTCGTGCGC
This sequence comes from Halioglobus sp., assembly GCA_041396005.1. GTDB lineage: Bacteria > Pseudomonadota > Gammaproteobacteria > Pseudomonadales > Halieaceae > Marimicrobium. The sequence continues at coordinate 134,776 of JAWKZK010000013.1, read as the reverse complement.
GGGCAGTACCAGCAGGTCGTCGGGCAGCAGCTCGCGGATGCGCGCGCTGGAGCGCAGGAACTCCTTGAGTGGGTTGCCCTCGGGTTCGGTGGGGAACACGCTCACATTCGGCGTGATGCGCGGCAGGACCTGGTCGCCGGAAATGAGTAGCTTCAGGGCGGGGCAGTAGAGTGCCGCGTGCTCGGGTGAATGGCCACTGCCGCCGATGATCTGCCAGTAGCGATCGCCGATGGTAATGGTTTCGCCATCCACGAGTCGGCGGAAGCTGTCGGGCAGAGGCGCGATCGCGCGCCCGAAGTTCCCGAATTTCTGGCGATAGTTCTCCAGTTGTTCCTCGGTATAACCGGCAGCGCGGTAAAAGCGCAGGGCCACTTCCGGCGCAGGTCGCCCGGTGTCTGCGGTCATCGCGCGGCACATGAGGAACTCCTCGCGCGACATCCAGAGCTGGCAGTCGAAGCGCTCGGTGAGCCATCCGGCAAGGCCCACATGATCCGGATGCAGGTGCGTGCAGATCACCCGGTTGACCGGTTTGCCTGCCATGAAGCCGTCGAACAGCGTCTCCCAGGTGTCCCGGGCGCTGGGCATGTTCAGGCAGGTATCCACCACCGTCCAGCCGTCGCCATCCTCCAGCAGCCAGAGGTTGATGTGATCCAGCGACATCGGCATGGCAAAGCGCGCGCAATACACGCCATCGGCAACCTGGAACGGTTCGCCCGGCGACGGGTTCCAGCGGCGACCCCAGGGATAGCTCAGGCCGCGCCAGACTTCTGCTTCTCCTGAGGGAGACGTTTGCGAGGAGGTGTTCAAAGCGGCGTAGTCCATCGGTTCCGGGTGAGGTCGCCATGGTACAACGTTTGCCGTTGTCCCCGACAGCGCGCCGGCGCAGCCCCTGCCCGCAGCGTCAGGGCTGGTACCAGATAGCGGAGGTGACCGCACGCTCCTGCAGGCTGGTGGGCTCGGGCGCCGGCATGCCCAGGCGGGCGGCGTCGTGGGTGGTCCAGCGCGGGGTGGGAATTTCCAGCACGCGAGCGTAGTAGAACGCCTCCTGTGCAGGGTCAAACGTCGGGTCCGTCCAGACGGCGGCCAGTTCCCCGGCGCCGCTGCTGTTGTCGTAGCTGGCGCTGGCCACATCCACCGTGGAGCGGATGGCGGGCACCCTGCCGTCGACACCGGGCGTGCGCGGGCCTGCGTAGGCCACGTCGAATACGCGCTCATGGGATGTGCCGGTGGCGTCCACCCAGCCCTTGATGATCTGGATGCGATCGAGGTTGGCGCCCTCGGGATCGCGCAGCGCCCACACCGCGAAGTTCGGCGCGCTATCGCCGCGACGCCGCAGTTCGCCGCCCATGGCTACGCCCGAGGCCTCGGCGAGCGCCACCCGATCGGGGTGTTCGAGCAATGCTGCGCTATAGCCCCAGCCGCCGAAGAAGCGCACCAGGATACGCGGCCCGGAGGTGGCGTAGGTTTCGCGGCGCAGCATGGCGTCAAACAGGGCCTCGCGTGTGTTCTCCGTGGCCCATACCGCAGCCAAACCCGCGGCGCTCCAGCGCCAGCCGCCGGCCATCCTGTCTGCAGGCCAGAAGGTTGCGCGCCCCATGCGCAGCGCTGCGCTGCCATCGAGGATGGGGAGTTTTCCGTGGTAGGTGTCTTCCTCCACCGGACTGGAGGCGTTATGGCCGTCGGAGCTGCCGATCACGCCGAAGCGATAGGGATTGAAGCCCTCGCTGTGAGACATTTCCAGGCCCGTGCGCAGCGCATCGCGGATGTAGCTGCCCTTCGGCCGCGAAAAATCCTGGCTCTGCGCCAGCTGTGTATCGTAAATCTCGAATCCCGCGAAGCTGTCTTCATCAGACAGCAGCGGATGCGTTTCCGATGACCCCTTCACCTGGAATATTTCACTGATCGGCTCGTTCGCCATGCGCGTGCGGGCGTAATCTGCGGTCATGGGCTGGCCGTCGAACATCACGCTGTCGTACATGCGGCCATCGCTCACGTTGCCGTTGTGCGGAATGGCAAACACCTGCATGCCCTGCTCGCGCTGCCTCGCCAGCGCCTGCCACAGGTCGCGCGGGTCCTCGGAATCCACCGAACTGTAGGGGAGTTCCGGCACCCGGGCGCTGCGATAAATGACGTTACGGTGCAGGTTTTTTTCCTCCGGCATGGACGACCATTCATAGCCGATGAACGCGCTGAAGCGACCCGGCGCATTGTGGCGCTCAGCGGCCGCGATGATGTCCTGCCAGGCGCTGCGGCTGATGCTCTCCCAGCCGGGCTTCACGGCATCGTCAAGATCAAAGCCCAGCATGGTGCGCGCCAGCAGCGCCGTGTTGCGCAATCGGCCGTCTTCCAGCAGCCGTTCGCGCAGGCCGCGGGCCTTCAGCGGCAGCTCCGGATCCGTTGCGCGCAATACGCCCAGGTACTCCGAGTGATCGGTAACCGCCGCGAAATCCAGCGGCCGGCGTATGCGAATGCCATAGCCTGCGGCGTGCTCTATCTCGCCACCCTGCGCGAAACGGTAGGCGTCGTCCGGCGTGGCGCGCACGCCGTTGGTGTAGGCATCGGTGGAGTAACTGGTGTGGATGTGCAGGTCGCCCCAGTAGACGTTGCGCTGCGCGTTGAATACGTCCGGCTCACGGGCAGGCGGCGCGACCGCCGTCGCCGCGTCAAACCGGGGAAACAGGCTGGGGTCCTCCACCGGCGAACACGCCGTCAGCGCGGCTCCCGACAGCAGCGCGGTGCACAGGCGCCCGAATCTCATCCCCTGAGCGGCGCGCAATTACCCGACCCCGCGCTCGGCGCCCGCCCAGTACTTGGCCTTCACGGTTTTCTTGTCGGGCTTGCCTACCGGCGTGAGCGGAATGGATTCCACAAAATCCACGGATTTGGGCGCCTGCACGGAGCCCTTGATCGCTTTCACGTGCGCCTGCAGTGAAGCCACCAGTTCCTCATTCGCCTCGACACCGGCTTTCAGTACGACCACAGCCTTGACGGCCTCGCCCCACTGTTCGTCGGGCACGCCCACCACCACGGATTGGGCCACTGCGGCGTGTGACGCCAGCGCGTCTTCCACCTCGCGCGGGAACACGTTGAAGCCACCGGTAACGATCATGTCCTTGGTGCGATCGACGATGTATAGAAAACCGTCCGCGTCGAGCTTGCCGACATCGCCGGTGTGCAGCCAGCCGCCGGCGAAGGCCTCGGCGGTTTGCTCGGGCATGTCCTTGTAGCCTTTCATCACCAGCGGGCCGCGCACGCAGATCTCTCCCGGCTCGCCCGGCGCCACCGGGTTGCCGTCGCCGTCCAGCAGGGCAAGGTGTATCCAGGGCGTGGGTCTGCCGCAGGATGCAAAGCGCTCGGGCTTCGCCAGGTCGTGATCCCGCTTGCGCATGTTGGCGATGACCATCGGGCATTCCGACTGTCCGAAGAACTGGTAGAACACCTGCCCCCATTTCTCCAGACCGTCCTTGAGGCGCGCGGGGTTCATTGCGGAGGCGCCATAGAAGATGGTTTCCATGCTGTCCATGCTGCCGTCGGTGGCGCGCGGCGAGTCCAGCAGGAAATAGATCATCACCGGTACCAGCATGGTGCAGGTGATGCGGTGGGTTTTCACCATGTCGAAGAAATCGTCGGGGCTGAAACCCTGCATGACGTAGAACGCGCCGCCCTTCTGCAGTACCGGGATAAAAAATGCGGCCGCGGCGTGCGACAGCGGCGTGGCGATCAGCATGCGCAACTCTTCGGGAAACTCCCACTCCGCCATCTGGACCTGCGTCATGTAGGCGGTGACGCTGTAGGTACTCATCACGCCCTTGGGTTTGCCGGTGGTGCCGCCGGTGAAGTTGACCGAGGCAATATCCGAGGGCAGCACATCCGGCGCCACCAGCGGTTGCGGTTCGAATCCTGCGGCCAGCGCCAGGTAATCGTCGCCCACCGTGTTCGGGCCGAAACCGAGGAAATGCTTGAGCGATGGCACGCGCTCCTTGAGCGCCGCCGCGACCTCCGAGAAAACCGAAGCATCGAACACCAGTGTGTCGATTTCTGCCGCCTCGATCACATAGGCGTGATCGTCCAGCGAGCCCAGCGGATGCAGGGGCGTGCCGATGCAGCCGTTGATCTGCATGGCGGCGATGTTGGAGAGCACTTCGGGACGGTTGGCCGAGATCACCGCAATGCGGCTGCCCACGCCGAGGCCCTTGGATTGCAGTGCCTGCACCATCTGGCTGGTGCTTTCCCGTACGTCCTGGTAGGTCGCCACCTTGTCGCCCAGATACAGGCAGGGCTCGTCGTTATAGCGGTTCAGGCCTTCAATCAGCAGGTGTGGCATGAGGGGCTGGTGGTGCAGGGTATCGATACTCATGGTGTCTCCGTTGTCGGGTAAAGGGGTGCGATTCAGTCGTCAAGCTTCAGGCCGCGTCGCAGGATGGCGAGCAACTCGCCCGCCTCGCGTTGGCTGACGTTGGCGTGCGTGAACATGGCGGAACCGTGGAAGGTGCCCGGGAAGCTGTGCAGTTCGGTCTGTACGCCGGCGCGCAGCAGTTTCAGTGCGTATTCAATGCCCTCGTCGCGCAGCGGGTCGAACTCCATCGTGCTCACGTAGGCCGGCGGCAGGTCCGCGAGGTCGTTGGCGCGCGCCGGCGCGGCCAGGTAGGGCACATCCGACGCGCCACGCCGGTAGCTGTCGCCGAGATAGGCGTCCCAGCTTTGTACGGCGTTTGGCCGGTTCCACATGGGCGTGTCGTTGAAGGCGCGCATGCTGGCGGTGTCCAGGCGGTCATCCAGCTCCGGAATGCCCAGGTACTGGAAACAGATTGCCGGACCGCCGCGGTCGCGCGCCAGCAGGCAAAGGGCCGCCGCGAGGCCGCCGCCGGCGCTCATGCCGTAGACGGCGATACGCGACGCGTCTACCTGCAGGTCGTCTGCATGCGCATGCATCCAGCGCAGGGCCGCGTAACAATCATGCAGCGGCCCGGGGTAGGGCACTTCCGGTGCAAGCCGGTAATCCACTGACACGATCACCACGCCCAGTTGGCGGCACAGGTTAAGACAGGTGCCCATCTCGCTGTCGAGGTTGCCAACCACGAAGCCGCCGCCGTGTATCTGCAGGATACCGGCTGTGGGGGCGGCAAGGCCCTCGGGCGTGTAGATGCGGACGGGCACGTCGGGTGCGCCCTCCGGGCCGGGCACGCTGCGGTTTTCCATCTGTACGCCGCTGTAGTCGAGATCGGCGTTCATCGAGTCGATCAGTTCGATAAATCCCGCGCGGGTTTTCTCCGGATTGGAGGTGTCCATCAGTCCGTCGGGGAGCAACTCCACCAGGTCCGCAAGTTCAGGGTCAAAGCGGTATTGCGTGGCCATGGTCTCTCCTTCGCCCGTGGGCGCTGTTGCAAGTTGGCAGCCCGGTTGCGGACGGTTGGCGCCGGTGCCCGGACGATGTTGAGCGAAGATGTCAGCGTATACTGTCCGTCTGGAATGTGTATCCCGGCAGTTCAAGAATAGAAACTTGGGGCAACAGTATTACCCGATCCCCGACACCTGGCCAGCGGACTTTCCGCGGCCGGTGCGCCCCGGCCTGCAGGAGTAACCCTGAATGAAAATCGACAGCTCGCTCATGTTTGAACCCGCACGCGTGGCCACGATGGCCGGCGAACTGGAGGCGGCGGGGTTCGATGGCGCCTACACCTTCGAGGGGCAATCCGACCCTTTCATTTCGGTGGCCGCTGCTGCGATGAATACGCAATTCATGGAACTGATGACCTCCATCGCGGTGGCCTTCGCGCGCAACCCCATGAACCTGGCGTACCTGGGCAACGACCTGCAGAATCTCTCGCAGGGCCGTTTCATCCTGGGTCTCGGTGCCCAGGTGAAGGCACATATCGAGCGCCGTTTCTCGATGCCCTGGAGTAAGCCGGCGGCGCGCATGCGCGAGATGGTGCTGGCCATCAGAAGTATCTGGGATAGCTGGCAGACAGGCGAGAAACTGCGCTTCGAAGGCGAGTTCTATCGGCACACGCTGATGTCGCCTGTGTTCAGCCCGCCGCCCGCCGAATTCGGATTACCGCCCATTTATATTGCCGGTGTTGGGCCGCTGATGACGGAAATCGCAGCGGAAGTGGGCGACGGCTATTTCCTGCACCCGTTCAACACGGCGCGCTCGATGCAGGAGCTTTCCCTGGCGGCGATAGACCGCGGGCTGGCGAAAGCCGGCAAACCGCGCTCCGCCTACTGCGTGTCCGCGCAGGTCATTACCGCCACTGGCCTCAATGCCGAAAGCCAGGCGGCGGCGGTGGCGTCTGCGCGCAACCAGATAGCCTTTTATGCCTCGACGCCAGCCTATCTTCCGGTGCTGGCCTGTCACGGTTGGGAAGAGCTGCACACGGCCGCGAACGGTCTTATCCGCGAAGGCAAGTGGGCGGAACTGAACGGGCTTATCGACGACGACATTCTCAACACCTTCGCGGTGACCGGCACGCCCGCCGAGGCAGCCCGGAAGATTGCGGCGCGCTTCAAGGGCTCGGTGGAGCGCATCTCGCCGGTGGTCTACCAGCCCGACGTGGCGTTGCTTGGCGAATTGCGCCGGGAACTGGCCGCGGCGCTGTCCTGATTTTTCCACTGGAACAGGCGTTTTCGCCGCCCCGGACGCGGTTTACCCGCAAAATTGGATGAACTGCGAACTTACTCACAGTTTATCCTTCGAACCCGCGGCAGCGCTCGCTATGATGGAGGTCAGCTAATAAGACTTGATCGCCAGGGGCGCAGACGATGAAACGCAAAAGCGACACCGCGAAGCAGACAGGCGCACGTTCCAGCCGCATGTACCAGGAGAACGACAACTGGTTTTTCAACACGCGCGAGGGCACCGTGGTGGGCCCGTTCCGCGATGAACTGGAAGCCTACACCCAGCTGGAGGTATACATTCGCCTCGTGTACTCCGACATGCTGCCGGAAGCGGCGGTTGCGGAGCCCGTCCGGTTACGCGCCAAGCCGGCCGGATGAGCGCCCGTCGGGCGCTTTCCACTCCCGCGCGCCCTGCTGATCCGATGCCCGCCTTCCCGTTGCCGTCCATGTTACAGTCGATTCCGCCTCTTTCACTCACAGTCGCATCTGCCTTGCGCAGGGCAACGCCTTGCCTGCTTGCGCTGTGGCGTCCTGTGCTGCCCTGCCTGCTGATGCTGGCCATGCTCAGCGCGGCCGGCCCGGCGCGTGCGCAAAGCCCGGATGGCGAGCCGGTCGTACTCAGCACCGGCGAGCCCGGCGGCGCTTACTGGAGCGCCGGCGCGCGCCTGCAGGCGGTGGCCACCGACATGGGCTTTACGGTACAGCACCTGCCAAGTGCCGGATCCATGGAGAATCTCGAGCGCCTGTTGGCGTCTGACAGCCCCGTTGGCCTGGTGTTCGCGCAGGGCGACGCACTGCAGCGCTATTTCGATGCGCATCCCGATGCCGAGCAGAAGGTGGATGTGCTGGAGAATGTCGGGCGCGAATGCGTCTTCATGATGGTCGAGCGCGGCACCGGTATTCGCGATGACGACGATCTGCAGGCGCGCGCCGCCGGGTTGAGCCTGGCAATCGGCAGCGAAGTGAGCGGGGTGGCAGTGACCTTCGATTACATGCGCTCGCTGGTGCCGGAACTCGGCGATATCACCGTCGCCTACACCGATACGCGCGTGGCAATGGAACGCATTCGCCAGGGCGCGGACAGCGTCAATGCGGTGATGGTGGTTCACCGGCCCAGGGAGCATTCCTCCGAGCTGGATATCGCGATTGCCAATCCTGCGCGTTTTCATCTGGTGCGTTTTAGCGATGAACGCTTCCTGCGGCGCCTGTCGGGAGGGCGCAAGGTGTACCGGCAGATGCGCCTGGCGCTGCCGGGCGTGGAGGAACCGGTGACCACCCTGTGTGTGCGCGCTCTGCTGGTGGCGCACAAGACCAAGCTCACGATGCGCCAGCGCAACAAACTCACCGATCTGGTGAATTACCATTGGATGCGGGTTTACACATCGCCCTGAGCGGGCATCGCCCGGCGATGTTCAGGGCGTTTGCCTAAGGCCCCTGCCGGGTGTCGCCGCAAGCAGCGCCCGGGTGTAGCCGTCCTGCGGCGCTGTCAGCAACTCTGCCGTGGTGGCCTGCTCGACGATGGCGCCCCGGCGCAATACCACGATACGGTCTGCCAGCTGGCGCACCACCGCCAGGTCATGCGTGATGAACAGCATGGTCAGCCCGTACTCGCGTCCGAGCGCGCCCATCAGCTCAAGAATCTGCGCCTGAATGGTCACATCCAGCGCTGACACGGGTTCATCGGCCACAATGAACTCTGGCCGGGTTGCCAGCGCGCGCCCGATAGCGATGCGCTGGCGCTGGCCGCCGGAAAACTCGTGCGGGTATTTGCGCGCGAAGCCGCGAGCAAGGCCCACCGCATCCATGAGCGATAACACCTGTCCCGCCACGCTTCCCCGGTCTGCCACGCCGTGCAGCAACAGCGGCTCCGACAGGGTTTCAAACACGGTCATGCGCGGGTTGAGCGACGCGAACGGGTCCTGGAAAATAATCTGCATGCGCCGGCGCATACGCTTCAGCGCCTCGGGCGCCAGCGCGGTAATGTCCTGTCCGTCGAACAGCACCTGGCCTGAGTCCGGCTCCACCAGACGCAGCAGGGAGCGGCCGATAGTCGATTTGCCGCTGCCGGATTCGCCCACCAGGCCCAGCGTTTCTCCGCGCTGAATGGTGAACGAGACGTTGTCCACCGCTTTCACCGCGTGCCTGCCCCGGCCGAACTGCGTGCACAGGTTACGCACTTCAAGCAGCGCTTCGCCGGATGCTGGCCGCGGTGGCTTGCTGCCGCGGGGAATGGCGGCGAGCAGTTTGTGCGTATAGGGGTGCGTTGCGGCGCGAAAGATCGCCGTGGCGTCGCCGCGTTCGACCACGCGGCCTTCCTGCATCACGATGATGCTGTCGGCGATGTCGGCCACCACGGCCAGGTCGTGACTGATGAGCACAATGCCGATGTCGCGTTTTTTCTGCAGCCTGGCGAGTAACTGCAGGATCTGCGCCTGAATGGTCACGTCCAGCGCCGTGGTGGGCTCGTCGGCGATCAACAGCCGCGGCTCGTTGATCAGCGCCATGGCGATCATCACCCTCTGACGCATGCCGCCGGAAAATTCGTGCGGGTAATTGTGGAAGGTTTTATCCGGCTCGCGGATACCCACTTCGTCCAGGAGCTCCATCGCCCGCTGGCGCGCGGCCTTTCGGCTTACCTTGCGGTGATAGCGCAGCGGCTCCACGAGCTGTTTGCCGATCGTCATGTACGGATTGAGGCAGGTCATCGGATCCTGGAAGATCATGGCGATGTCACGCCCGCGTACCTTGCGCAGCTCTCGCTCCGGGAGCTTCAGCAGATCGCGCCCGTTGAACAGCGCGCGCCCGCCGTCGATGCGCCCGGGCGGCTGCGGCACCAGGCCGAGCAGGCTGTAGCAGGCCACCGATTTGCCCGAGCCGGATTCGCCGATAATGGCGGTGATCTCGCCGGCGCGAACGCTGAAACTGACGTCGTCCACCGCCTGGGTCACGCCCATACGCGTGACGAAACTGACGCTCAGATGCTCCACATTCAGCATGCGTCAGTCACCCGCGCCGCGTACGTCCAGCGCATCGCGCAGGCCGTCACCGAGAAAATTCAGCGAAAACAGCGTCAGCGTCAGTGCCAGCCCCGGGAAGAGCAACAGCCAGGGGTATTCCTCCATGCTCTCTGCGCCGTAGGAAATCAGCAGGCCCCAGGAGGTCTGCGGCGGTTGTACACCGAGCCCAAGAAAACTGAGAAACGCTTCCAGCAGCATCACCCCGGGAATCGTGAGGGTGGTGTACACGATCACCGGTCCCAGCGCGTTCGGAATGAGGTGCCGGCGAATGATCGTGAACGGGGACAGCCCCAGGGACATCGCCGCCTCGACAAACTCCTGCTGTTTGAGCGATTGCACCTGTGCGCGCATGATGCGCGCCATGGTGAGCCATTCCACGGCGCCGATGGCCAGAAACAACAGCAGCAGGTTGCGGCCGAACACCACCATCAGCAGCACGATAAAAATCATGAAGGGCAGCGCATAGAGAATATCCACCAGGCGCATCATCACGGCGTCCACGCGCCCGCCGACGTAGCCGGCTATCGCGCCCCACAGGACACCGATGCACAGGGCGACTGCGGTGGCGATGAAGCCCACCGCCAGCGAGATGCGCCCGCCGTACAGTATTTGCGTGAGCAGGTCGCGGCCGAAGGTGTCGGTACCCAGCCAGTGCTGTAAAGAGGGCGGCGACGCGCCGAGATCCAGGTTCTGCTCGGCGTAGCCGTAGGGCGCTATCCAGGGCGTGAGCAGTGCCAGCAGGACGAACAGGCCGAGCACCGCCAGTCCGAATACCGCCAGCCGATTGCGTCGCAGGCGTTGCCAGGCATCGTCCCACAGGGAGCGGCCTTCGGGAGCCTCCAGGACAGGGTGTTCGGAAAAGTCCATCAGCGGCTTGCGTACTGGGCGCGCAGACGCGGATTCATCCACGCCGCGAGACTGTCGGACAGGAGATTGAACACCACGATCAGCGTCGACAGAAACACCGTCGTACCGAGAATCATCGTGTAATCCCGATTGAAAGCAGCCTGCACGTAGAAACGGCCCAGCCCCGGTATCTGGAAGATGGTTTCTACCACGAAGGAACCTGACAGCAGGCCGGCGAACGCGGGGCCAAGGAAGGCCACCACCGGAATCAGACCGCCGCGCAGCGCATGACGCGTCACTACCTGCCACTCGGGCAGGCCCTTGGCGCGCGCCGTGCGGATATAATCCTGGTGCAATACCTCCAGCATGCCGGCGCGGCTGAGTCGGGCCACGTAGGCGGCGTAGGTGGAGCCCAGGGTAATGGCCGGCAGCAGCTTGTCGCCGGGAATATCGCCCCAGCCGGACACCGGCAGCCAGTCCAGGTAGATACCGAATACCAGCAGCAGGATGGGGCCCAGCAGGAACGAGGGCATGCAGATGCCCAGCATGGCCACCGACATGGGCAGGTAATCCTGGGCGGTGTTTGGCCGAAGGGCGGCAATGACGCCCGCGAGCCCACCGATCACCACGGCCACCAGCAACGCGTACAGGCCCAATTCGGCGGTGACCGGCAGGCCCGCGGCAATCAGCTCGTTCACGCTGCGCCCGGGGTACTTGAACGAGGGGCCGAGGTCACCGCTGAGCAGGTCACCCAGATAGGCGGTGTACTGCTCCACCAGCGGCTTGTCGAGTTGGTACTGCGCCTCCAGCGCGGCGCGCACCTCGGGAATAACCGCCTTCTCGCCATCGAAGGGCCCGCCGGGCGCCATGCGTATCAGGAAGAACGTGACCGTGACGACGGCGAGAATCACGGGTATCGCCTGCAGCAGCCTGAAGGTGATGAATCGCCACATGCTCAGCGGGACTCCCCGTGGGTACCGGCATGCCCGTCGCTGTCGCCAGCGGCATCCAGCCAGACGTATTTCAGGTTGATGGCGTCCATCAGGTTGGGCGGCATGCCGCGCACGCTGGAATGTATCAGGTGATTGCTGGTGTAGGTGTAGATGGGGATGATGGGCATTTGCTGCATGAGCAAGGTCTCCGCCTCGAAGAACAGGGCGAAGCGTTCCTCGCGGCTGGTGGCGCGCGGCGCGCGCTCCTTGATCAACGCGTCGTAGCGTGGGTCGCAGAAGCCGGTATTGTTGTTGCCGCCATTGCACAGGAAGAGGTCGAGGAAGTTGTTCGGATCCACGTAGTCGCCGATCCAGCCGCGGCGCGCCACCTGGAAATCCATGTTGTCCACGGAATCCAGGAACACTTTCCACTCCTGGTTGGCCAGCGTGACCTCGATGTTCAGGGCGTCCTTCCACATCTGCTGCAAGGCCACCGCAACCTTGCGATGGCTCTCGCTGGTGTTGTACTTCAGTTCCAGGCCGGGCCAGTCGCGACCGTCGGGATACCCGGCCTCGGCCAGCAATGCACGCGCGCGCGGGATGTCGTGCCCGAACACCTTCGGCGGCGTGTAGCCCAGGGTCCCGGGCGGCGTGATGCCGTACGCCGGCACGTTCATACCGTGCAGCACGGTTCTGTTGAGTCGCTCGCGATCGATCGCCAGCGACAGCGCCTGGCGCACGCGCACGTCATCCAGCGGGGGCTTTTGGGTGTTCAACAGATAGAAGTAGGTGCCGAGGTAGGGCGCGTTTACGTACGGACTGTTATCCATCGCACGGTACACCGGCACTTTATCCAGTGGGATGGTTTGCGTGTAATGCAGTTGTCCCGCGCGGAACATGCGCTCTTCGCTGGATATGTTTTCCGTGGGATAAAACACCACCGCATTAAGCTTCACGCGTTCGGCGTCCCAGTAGTGAGGGTTTTTCTTCACCACGATGCGCCGGTTGAGTTTCCACTCGCTGAGTGTGAACGGCCCGTTGCCGACGATATTCTCCACGCGCGTCCAGGGGGTGAAGCGGTCGGTGGCCGAGCCGAAGCGCTCGATCGTCGGGCGGTGTACCGCAAAGCTGCTGTAGTGGTCCATCAACTGGATAAAGTAGGGCGTCGGGTTGCGCAGCGTGACTTCCAGTGTGTGGTCGTCGGGCGCCTTCACGCCCACCTGACTGAAATCCTCAAGTTTCCCCGTGGCGAAGGCTTCGGCATTCACCAGCGGGTACAGCATGTAGGCGTACTGGTTGCCCATCGCCGGGTGTAGCGCGCGCTGCCACGACCACAGGAAATCGTGGGCGGTGAGCGGATCGCCGTTGGACCAGCGCGCGTCGGGGTTGAGGTGGAAGGTGATGTGAAGGCCGTCATCGCTGATATCCCAGCGGCGGGCGACGCCCGGCTCCGGCTCCAGCGTATAGGGGTTTTTGACCGCGAGACCCTCGAACAGCGCATGCACGATATGGCTTTCCGGCAGGCCGGTGATGACGTGTGGATCCAGCCCCTGCGGTTCGGTGCCGTTGCCGAAATGCAGGATGCCGAGGCGGTTGCCGCTGGCGACGTTGGATTCGCCGCTCCCGCAGGCCAGCAGGCATGCACACAGCGTGAATAGAAGGAGGTGTTGAACAGTGGCGCTCAGCGGCATTCCAGCATGATCCGGCGGTGCCCTGTGCGTTTTCAGGCGGCCGATTGCTTGCGCGAGCCCGTGGGGTGGCCCACGTAGCGCGCGCGGGGACGAATCAGGCGGCTGTCGTTCTTGAATTCCAGGTAGTGCGCAACGTAGCCATACACCCGCGCCATGGCGAACATGGCGGTGAAGTAATGCGTGGGAATTCCCAGGCTGTGGAACACGGCGCCCTTGTAGAACTCCACGTTGGCCCAGATTTCCTTGCCTTTCTCGGCAAACGCCTGCTGACAGGCTTCCTCCACGGCCATGAGCACCGCCAGCAGGTTGCGGCTCTCGGCATCCTGACAAAGTTCCACGGCCATGGGCTTGAGGATTTTCGCACGCGGGTCCACCGTGCGGTATTCGCGATGACCCATGCCCATGATCTTCTCTTTCTCGGCGAGGCAGCGGCTCACGTAGTCGGCGGCTTTGTCCGGACTGCCAATGTGCATGGCCATTTCCAGCGCCGCCTGATCGGCGCCGCCGTGCAGCCTGCCGTAGAGCGTGCCGATGGAGGCGGAAATGCTCGACTGGATCGGTGCCAGCGTGCTGGCGCAGACCCGTCCGGCGAAGGTGCCCGCATTGAAGCTGTGTTCCATCTGCAGGATTTGCGCCGCGTTGAGCATTTTTACCTGGTCGGCGCCGGGCGCGCTGCCGTGGAACATGGTGAGGAAATTCTCGTGGAAGAGTTTGCCCGGCGTGGGCGGCAGTATCACCTTGTTCTGGCTGAGGCGGTAATGGGCCGCCACCAGTGCGGTGATCTTGGCGCCGATGAACAGCCCGTGTTCGGCGTCCATGCCCGCCTCGAGCATTTCCTCGGTGGGCATTTGCAGCAGCGGCACCAGCCCCTGGAGCATCAACATGGGATGCAGGTCGCCGGGCACCTGGCGCAGGAGATCCTGCTCGTCGTGTGTCAGGTTGAGGTGCCGGCACATGAAGGTTTTCAGGCGGCTGCGCTGCTGCTCGTTGGGCAGTTCGCCAAACAGCAGCATCCATACCACATGCAGGAAAGGCACGCTGATCATGTCGTTGATATCGACACCGCGATAGCTGAGCAGGCCCTTGTCGCCCTGCACATCGGAGATGGCGGTTTCACCGACGATGATGCCGGCGAGGTCAGCGGAGAAAACAGGTTCTGGTGTGCTCATGGAGAAATCGCTCAAGGTTGCTCGATGATGAATTGGTACTTTTACACAGTATACCGCCGGATATCCATTAGTCCGGTTAATTATACTTATCGATGTATAAGGAATCTTGATATGCGTCTGGAGAACAGCGAACTGCGCGCCTTCCGTGCCGTGATCGAGGAGGGAGGCTTCAAGCGGGCCGCCGATGCGCTGCATATCAGCCAGTCGGCGGTGAGCCAGGCGGTGGCCGGCCTGGAGGCCAAGCTCGATGCGCCCCTGGTGCAACGCGGCAAGGGCCTGAAGCTCACCGACGTGGGCAGACGGCTGTTTGAGCATGCCGTGGACGTGCTGCGCGATGAGCAGCAGACGCTCGAAGATATCGCCCAGCTCAAGCAGGGTAAGCATGCCACCCTGAACCTGGCGCTGAGCGCGTCGATCAACCGGTTTTACGCGCCGGCGCTGATCAGCCAGTACCATCGCGACAACCCCCAAACACGCATGAAGGTCTCCGAGATGCCGGCGCGCAGTATTATCTCCGCCGTGCTATCGGGTACGGTAGAACTGGGCCTGGGCCCATTCCAGAAAGACATGGGCGCATTCGCCACAGTGCCCCTGTACCGCGACTCTCGCCACCTGGTAGTGTCATCGCGCCACCCGCAGTACCAGGCCATGCTCGACGGCGAGGCGCGCGTGTTGAAGCGTACGCCGCTGATTACCTCGGCGCTGGACAACCCCGAGATGCGCCCTTCCATGCAGCGAATTCGCGACCAGTTCAGTACGGTGTGGGAAGTCAGCAGCCTGTCGCTGCGTATTCACATGGTGAACGAAGGCATGGGCGTGACCTTCATCGATCGCAAGCTGCTGCAGGAGCATCCTACCTGCGCCACCTTTCGTATCATCGACGACGTATCGTTCGGTACTATCGATAAGCAAGTGGGCCTTTACTACCGCGCGGGTCGCAACATCAGTGCCAGCTCGCGCAACTTCATCGCGCTTTGCCAGCGATACTGGAGCCTGTAGAGTGGTTGATGGCAAGGTGCATGGGCCGTACTGCGGCAAGCGGGCGATAACAGCGTGACTCTGCGTGACAGCAATGTGAGGAAACTGGCCGCGCAGCCGTTCGATGTGCTGGTGATCGGTGCGGGTATCAATGGTGCGGTATCGGCGGCCTCGCTCGCCGCGCGCGGCCTGCGGGTCGCGCTGATCGATCGTGGCGATTTCGCCGGAGGGGTGAGCTCCAGTTCCTCGAATCTCGCCTGGGGCGGCATCAAGTACCTGGAAAGCGGCGAGTTCCTGCTGGTGGACAAGCTCTGTCGCTCGCGCAATCGGTTGATGCGCGCGTACCCGTCCACCGTGAAAGAGATCCGTTTTCTCACCACCATCGCGCGCGGTTTTCGTGTGTGGCCTTTCTTCGTGTACCTCGGCAGCCTGCTGTACTGGGTGATGGGTCGTTTCGTGACGCGCGCACCGCGGTTTCATACTGCGCGCTCAATTGAACGGGCGGAACCCATTATCAATACCGCGAACGCCGCGGGCGGCCTCGAGTATTCCGACTGTTACCTCCACGACAACGATGCACGATTCGTGTTTAACTTTGTGCGCAAGAGCCTGAACTACGGCTGTATCGCCGCCAACTACGTGGAGGCGCTCGGCAGCCGCTTCGAGCAGGGTGAGTGGACAACGCCGGTACGCGACATGATCAGCGGCGCCACCTTCAACGTTCGCGCACGCGCGGTGGTAAACGCCTGCGGACCCTACGTCGACGCGCAGAATCGTGCTGCGGGCGAGGCCACCGAACACCACCACCTGTTCTCCAAGGGCATTCACCTGATTGTTGATCGGGTGACGGACAACAAGCGCGTCCTGGCTTTTTTTGCCAGCGACGGCCGTCTGTTCTTCCTGATTCCCATGGGCCCGAAAACCTGTATCGGTACCACCGACACGCAGGTGAAAAGCCCGGAAGTGAGCGTGACGGATGCAGATCGCGACTTCGTTCTCGATAACGTCAACGCCCTGCTGGATATCAAACCACCGCTGACGCGCGCCGACGTGATTGCCGAGCGAGTGGGCGTCAGGCCGCTGGCGAAGCGTGGCGATGGCGGCGTGGCGGACTGGGTGCAGCTTTCGCGCAAGCACGTGATCGAGGTGGATGCCGCGCGGCGTCACCTGAGTATCTTCGGCGGCAAGCTCACCGATTGCCTCAACGTGGGCGAGGAGGTGGCCGGGCACCTGCAGGCGCTGGGCTTCACCCTCTCCGATGTGGGCAATCAGTGGTACGGTGAACCGGAGGCGGAACTGCGCGCGGAATTCATGCTGCAGGCCCGGCGTATGCAGCTCGACAGCCTGACAGCCCCCTCATCCTCCGAACCCTTGTCCGAGCGTTTCTGGCGGCGCTACGGCGAAAGCGCCTTCGGGCTGCTGGAGCGTATTCGCGAGGACGCGAGTGGCGCCGAGCTGCTGATAGAGAATGCGGAATACACCCGCTGCGAGATCGAGCTCGCGGCGCGGCGCGAGATGATCGTCAAGCTCGAGGATTTCATGCGCCGTCGCTCGAAGATCGAACAGGTGGTGCGGCGCGGCGATATCGCCGCTTCGCCGGGCTTGCGCGAGGCCTGCGATATCCTGTTCGGCGAGCAGGCTGACATGCGCCTGCGGGAATACCTGGCGACACAGACGGGGTGCTGAGCCATGGCCCGCGCGCCAGCGCGAAGCCGCGGCCGGGCTAGAACTGCGGCGCCGGGCCGTGCACACCGAGGTAGTGCGAGCTCAGCCTGGGACGCTCTTCCAGCGTTTCGTTGATTTCGTAAATACGCTCGTAGTTGGTTTCGCGTATCAGCCAGCGGCCGTCTTCCTTCACGTAGCGGTCCCAGTACAAGGCCGTGCCGGAGGTCAGTGCATTGTGGTTGAGAATCCACATGTGATCGGCGAGATACCAGAGGCCGGTGGCTTCCGTCTCGCTCAGAATCTGTATCTCCGGATGGTGGGCGTTGTGGTGGCCGATGGCCTCGCTGGAAAACGACATGCCGATGTTCTTCACGTACTCGTCGCGACCGTTGAGGTTCCACTCATAGCCGCCGCCCTTGAAGCAGACCTTCACATCCTGGTGGAACAGAGAGCCCAGCTCATCGAGGTTGCAGGTGTCCACGCAGCGGAAATAAGCGTGTTTCAGCTGCTTGATCGCCTCGATATCCATCAGGCGCTGAATGTCGCGGCGCAATTCCTCGATGCCGCCGCTGCTGGCCTGTAGTGGCAGTCCGTCGGTGATGCCGAGGTTCTTCTTGTTCAGTACCTGACGTTCGCTCATGCCTTTCTCCTTATTCGCTAGTGCTGTGTGCCGGGTGGGTTGCCTGCGATGCTCGCGCTGGAAGCGGGGAATTGCAGGCGTGCCTGGCCTGAGAAGGATGATAGACCAAACATCGCTGGTGGCTGGTCTAATCAGGCGAGCCAGCGGCATGTTTTGCCGCGCGTGCGCCCGGGGGTCAACGCACCGGTAGGCTCACAGCACGCCGAAATGCGCGGCGGTGGCATCCAGCGCCTCGCCCAGCATATCCACCAGGCTGTCGATCTCTGCGCGATTACAGATCAGCGGCGGCGCGGTAATCATCGCGTCACCGGTCTGTCGCACCATCAGGCCGGCGGCGTTGGCGGCGTTGCGGCAGAACACGGCCCCGGCGGAATCCGGGGCCAGGCGTTCGCGAGTCCCCTTGTGGCGCACCAGTTCCACGGCGGCAAACATGCCCAGCCCGCGAACCTCGCCGACGATGGGGTGCTCGGTGAGGGCGGCGAGGCGCGTCTGGAAGTAGGGCGCGATGCCGCTTGCGGCGCTCTCGATGATGCCGCTTTCGCGCAGGACACCCAGGGTCGCCAGCGCAGCCGCGCAGGCGGCGGGGTGCCCGGAGTAGGTGAGGCCGTGGGTAAACTCGCCGGGATGCGCCAGCAGCGCGTCGGCCACCCGGTCGCCCACCATGACGCCGCCCAGCGGCTGGTAACCGTTGGTCACCGCCTTGGCGAAGGTCATGAGATCCGGCTCCAGCGCATAGGTTTCGCAACCGAACCAGTTTCCCGTGCGGCCGAAACCGGTGATCACTTCATCCATGATCAGCAGGATATCGCGCTCGCGACAGATGCGCTGTATCTCGGGCCAGTAGGTGTCGGGCGGCACAATCACGCCGCCGGCGCCCTGCACGGGTTCGGCAATGAAGGCGGCTACATTGTGCTCGCCCAGGCGCTCGATGGTCTCTTCGAGTTGCCGCGCAACGCGCAGGCCGAAGCTTGCCGGGTCTTCGCCAACCGATTCGCCAAACCAGTAGGGCTGGTCGATATGGTGGATGTAGTCGAGCCCGTGCATCTGCACGTGCATGGCCGG
Organism: Halioglobus sp.; assembly: GCA_041396005.1. Classification (GTDB taxonomy): domain Bacteria; phylum Pseudomonadota; class Gammaproteobacteria; order Pseudomonadales; family Halieaceae; genus Marimicrobium. Next base: position 116,161 of record JAWKZK010000013.1, on the reverse strand, counting down.
CATGCCGCCGAGGGAGGCGCCGCCGATGGTGGAACCGTGGTAGGCATTGCGGCGGCTGATGATATGGCGCTTCTCAGGCTTGCCCAGCAGCTGGAAGTAGCGCTGCACCAGGCGCAAATTGGTGTCGTTGGCCTCTGAGCCCGAGTTGGTGAAAAACACGTGATTGAACTGCGCGGGGGTGACCTCCACCAGTGCGCGCGCGAGTTCCACCGCGGGCTGCGTGCTGCACTGGAAGAAGCTGTTGTAGAACGGCAGGGTTTGCAGCTGATGGTGCACGGCCTCGACGATCGCCGGCTGGCTGTAGCCGAGGTTGCAGCACCACAGGCCGGACATGCCGTCCAGCATGCGCTTGCCGTCGGTGTCGTAGATATACACGTGTTCCGCGCGTGATATCACGCGCCCGCCGTCCTGCGCATACCGCGCAAGATCGGTAAATGGGTGCAGGTAGTGTGCCCTGTCGAGCCCGCGCAGCTGTGCGCTGGTGTCCATAGCTGGTGTCTCCGCCAATGTGCCGCCCGCGTGGTTGCGAGCCGGTGGTGTGCAGCACAGATTACCCCTAAAGTGTGCGCTTGGGCACGCACCGGGGAAACGGCTTATGGCGGATACGATGAATTGGCAGGATCCTTTTGGGCTGGAGAGTCAGCTCAGCGGTGAACAGCGGATGCTGCGCGACAGCGCCCGTCAGTTTGCGCGTGCGCACCTTGCGCCGGTGGTGCGTGACGCGTTTCGCAACGAGCACACCGACCCGGGCATCTTTCGCGCGATGGGTGAGGCAGGCCTGCTTGGTGCCACCCTGAAGGGCTATGGCTGCCCGGGCGTGGACGCCATCTCCTACGGGTTGATCGCGCGCGAGATCGAGCGTATCGATTCCGGGTATCGCTCCATGATGAGCGTGCAATCGTCGCTGGTGATGTATCCGATCCACACCTTCGGCAGTGAAGCCCAGCGAGAGAAATACCTGCCGGGGCTGGCCAGCGGCGAGTTGATCGGCTGTTTCGGCCTGACCGAGCCGGATCACGGCTCAGACCCCGGCGGCATGACGAGCCGTGCGCACAGTGTTGACGGGGGTTACCGCCTGAACGGCGCGAAAATGTGGATCAGCAACAGCCCGCTGGCCGACGTGTTCGTGGTGTGGGCAAAAACGGACGACGGCCGGATACGCGGCTTTATTCTGGACAAGGGAATGCCGGGGCTGAGCGCGCCGAAGATCGACGGCAAGCTGGCGCTGCGCGCATCGGTCACCGGCGAGATCGTGATGCAGGAGGTGTTCGTGCCCGCGACGCAGCTGTTGCCGGAAGCCGCGGGCCTCAGGGCCCCGTTCGCCTGCCTGAACAAGGCGCGCTACGGCATCGCCTGGGGCGCGCTGGGCGCCGCTGAGGCCTGTTGGCATACGGCGCGCGATTACACCCTCTCGCGCACCCAGTTCGGCAGGCCGCTGGCGGCCAACCAGTTGATACAGTTGAAGCTGGCGGACATGCAGACGGACATCAGCCTCGGCCTGCAGGGTTGCCTGCGCGCGGGCCAGTTGCTGGATGCCGGCAGCCTGCCCCCGGAGTTGATCTCACTGCTGAAACGCAACTCCTGCGCCAAGGCTCTGGCGATCGCGCGCCAGGCCCGCGACATGCTTGGCGGCAATGGCATATCCGATGAGTATCCCGTGATGCGTCACATGGTTAACCTGGAGGTGGTGAACACCTACGAGGGCACGCAGGATATTCATGCGCTCATTCTGGGGCGTAACCAGACGGGCATCGCGGCTTTTCAGTAGCGCGCAGGGCCCGGTTCAGTCGCCGACGCCCACCACGAAGCTGGCGCAGGTGGTGGTACTGCCGCCCACGTTGAACGTGAGCATGGTGCGCGCGCCATCGATCTGGCAGGGGCCGGCATCGCCCCTTACCTGTTTTGCGCAGTCCAGCAGCATGCGCACGCCGGTTGCGCCCACCGGGTGCCCCAGCCCGATGAGGCCGCCGCTGGCGTTGATGGGAAAGTCACCGTCGCGGCGGATGCGACCCTCGGCAACGGCCTTCCAGCTTTCACCCGGCGCGGTGAGGCCGCTGTGGTCGATGGCCATGTACTCGGTAATGGTGAAGCAGTCATGGGTTTCCATGCCGTCCACGGCGTGAACATCCGGGAGACCGGCGCGGCGCAACGCATCGGTGATGGTGGCGGCGGCCTGCGGGAACACCAGCGCCGCGTCCCTGGAGCGCTGCAGTTTGGTTTCCAGCAGTATCGGTGCCGAGTGATGACCCCAGCCGCGAATCCGCGGAAGGTCCGCAAGCTGAATGCCGCGCCTGGCGGCGTGCTCCCGCGCGACCGTCTCCGAGGCCAGGATCACGCAGGCGGCGCCGTCGGTGATCTGTCCGCAATCGAGTTTGCGCACGCTGCCCGCGATCACCGGGTTGAGCGCGTCGTTGTCGCTGAAACAGCCCGGGGGAAACGACCAGTCGCGCGTTTGCGCGTTGGGGTTGCGGCGGGCGTTGTCGAAATTCGTCTGCGCGATACTGTGCAGGTGCTCGCTGCGCAGGCCATAGCGTTGATCGTATTCGCGGGCGATGCGGTCGAACAGCTGCGGCCAGGGGAAATCGGCCTGTTCGGCCTCCTGGCCCAGCCAGCGGGCGGCGCCAAGATGCGCCGCGCCGGTGTGGCCGTCCACGTTGCGCATGAGTTCCAGGCCCAGCACGCAGGCCATGCCGTAGTGTCCGGATTCAATGTCGCGCATGGCCGCCAGGACGGCCATCGAGCCGGAGGCGCAGGCCGCTTCGTGCCGCGCCGTTGGAATGGCTGCGAGTTCAGGCATGGCCTGGCCAAAGAATCCTCCCAGCAAACCCTGCCCGGTAAACAGGTCGCCCACGAAGTTGCCCACATGGCCCACTTCGATCTGCCCGGGATCGATGCCTGCGTTGGCAATGCCGGTGGTCAGTGCCTCCACGAACATCGCGTAGATATCGAGCCCCTCGCGCGCCCAGTTGCGTGCGAAATCGGTCTGGCTGCCACCGAGAATGTAGACAGGTTGGCTCATGAGTCGCGCTACCCCGTACAACGCAGTTCAGTGCTGTACCCTGCGTTGTATACCACGCGCGGCGTCGCGGCAAGGGCGCGGCGCCAGTGGCGTCGGCTTGCCATCACAACAGTGGTCGATATACTCGGGCTTCACCCCGCCAGCCGGCCGTGCATTCGCGAGGAACGCCAGCCATGACACTGCAACGCGACTATCCCGTCACAGAACGCTGCATCGGCCCGGTGGCGCCGCTGCAGGATGCGCCGGCCTGGATCTACACGCTGGACAACCCCTACCTGCACGGCGTGTACGCACCCACCCTGCACGAGACTGCGACGGGCGCTCTGCCGGTTGAGGGCGAGCTGCCCGCGGACCTGTGTGGCGCGTACTTTCGCAACGGCCCCAACCCACGCCATGCGCCGATGAATCGGCACCATCCGTTCGATGGCGACGGCATGCTGCACGCGGTGTATTTCCAGGACGGGCAGGCGAGTTACCGCAACCGCTACGTGCACACCGCGGCGCTCGCCCAGGAGCTGCAGAGCGGCTGTTCCGTTTCGCCCGGCGTGATGGGGCCCTTCGACTCCAGCGTCTCGCGCTTCGGTATCAAGGACACGTCCAATACCGACGTGTTGTTCCACGCGGGCGATCTTATGACGCTGTGGTACAACGCCGGCGATCCATACCGGGTTGATCCGTTATCACTCGAGACGCGGGGACATTTCGACCTCGCCGGGCGCGCCGGCAGGAGGCTGTCCGCGCACTCGAAGGTGGATTGGGCAACCGGCGAGCTGCTGTTTTTTGATTACGGTGACGAGCCCCCCTACATGACCGTGGGCGTCGCGGATCCGCAGGGCAAACTGGTACACGAGGTGGCGATCGATCTGCCCGGGCCGCGTTTGCCGCACGACATCGGCTTCACAACCCACTACACCATCGTGCACGATCTGCCGTTTTTTCACGATATGAATGTGCTGCGCAAGCATCGCGTGCGTGTGCTGACCTTCCATCGCGAGTTGCCGACGCGCTTTGGTATCCTGCCGCGCCGTGGAAACAGCGCCGATCTGCGCTGGTTCGAGTGCGAGCCCTGTTACATCCTGCACGTGACCAACTGTTTCGAAGAGGGCGATTGGGTGGTGATGGACGGTTGCCGTTCCACCAACCCTATGCCGCAGGCGCAACCCGGTGAGGGCGAGCTGGCATCCATGCTGGCGTATATGCGCCTGGAGGCCAACGCTTACCGCTGGCGCTTCAACCTGGTCACGGGTGAGGTGCGCGAGGGCGACATCGATGACCTGAACACCGAGTTCAACAAGTCCAACCCGATCTTCCACGGGGTGCCCAGTCGCTATGCCTACCACCAGCGCATTCCGCTGTATGCCGAGGGCGGGTACACGCTGCGTTTCACCGGGCTGGTGAAGTACGACAACACCACGGGCAGCGCTACGCAGTGGGATTACGGCCCTGGCGTGTATGGTAGCGAGGCGGTTTTCGCGCCGCGGCCGCAGGCCGGACGCGAATCGCGGGAGGACGACGGTTATGTGATGACACTGGTTACGGATGCCGGCAACTGGCAGTCGCACTGCCTGGTGTTCGACGCGTCGGATATCGCCGCCGGGCCCGTGGCGAAAGTGGCCTTGCCGCAGCGCGTACCGTTCGGATTTCACGCCACCTGGGCGCCGGGCGCTGCGCTGTTCACTGCCGGCTGAGTCAGGCGCCACGCGGCGCGAGCGACGCTGCCTGCCAGACGCGCCCGCTAAAGCTGTGATTCCACCGGCAGCAGGGCGATAAAGCCCGCCATGAAGCGTTGCCAGAAGCTCGAGAGCGGATCCTGGTGGTAGCGCAGTTCAACCCCGTCGTTCTGTGTGATCCACACCAGTCTGTCTTTCTCGTCCAGTTCCAGCCGATAGCTGTTCTGCGGTGTTACGCCCGCATCCATGTACTCGCGCAATTGTCGCGCCAGCACCGGGTGCTCGGCATAGATACCCGCCTCGGTGTTGATACTGGCCGAGCGCGGATCGAGGTTGAAACTGCCGACGAACACGGCTTCATCATCGAACAACAGGGCCTTGGTGTGCAGGCCCGCCTTGGAATCCCCCAGCCAGGTTTTCTTGATCACGGCAGAGTCGGGGCGCAGTTCGTAAATGTTCGCGCCGGCCTTCAGCAGCGCCTTGCGGTACTCGGCGTGTCCCGCATGTGCGGCGAGCACGTCGTTGGAGGCCAGCGAGTTGGTGAGTATCCGCACGGTCACGCCGCGGTCAACCAGCGCTTTTATCTGCGCCACGCCGCCGTCTCCCACCACGAAGTAGGCCGACTCTATGGTGAGCGATTGCTTGATGTTCTGTAGCTTGTGCCGCAGTTTCTGCACGATATCACCATCGCCCGTGGTGCTGGCAGCCATCGCGGCCGGGTCATCCCAGACGATGGCGCCAGAGGCCCAGACATAGCGATCTTCAATCGCCGCGACCTGGCGATCGAGTGCAACCAGGTCGTCCTCCAGCTTGTACGGATAGCTGCCCCCGGCGATCTCATCGCGGATATGGGCGGTGAATTCGCCGATGCTGAAGGCCGCGTCCTTGTCGACAGTGATGGCGGCCATCGGCACCGACCAATCGCCTTGCCAGAAGTAGTCAAACAGTTCAGAGGCGTCGCGCACCACCGGCCCTACCACCCCCATGTCCAGGTCGCGGAAGTTGGCCTGCTGGTTTACGCCGAAGTAGTGGTCGCCCATATTGCGCCCGCCGACAATGGCGGCGCTGTTGTCGACGATAAAGATCTTGTTGTGCATCCGGTGGTTGACGCGCTTCAGGTCGGTGAGAAAATCCAGCGCGGGCGTGCCCCGGTTGGCGAAGGGGTTGAACAGGCGCAGTTCGATATTGGGGTGTGCGTCCATGGCCGCCAGCACGCTGTCCCGCGCGCTGGTGCCTAGATCATCGATGAGCGCGCGAACCCGTACGCCACGGTCGGCGGCGCGAATCAGTCTCTCCGCGAAAATACGCCCGGTTTCATCGCCCTCCCAGATATAGACCTGCACATCGATGGTTTTCTCGGCAAGGTCGATGAGGCGGATACGGGTATTGAAGGCGTCGCGCCCGTAGCGCAGTAGCGAAAAACCGGATTGCCCCGGGTGCTCCGCCTCGATCTGCGCATGGGCACGCCCGAGAGAGGTGCTGGTGTAATCGGCGAGCGCCGTGCTTTCCGTGCGCTCGATGTTCAGGGGCCTGCTGGCGCAGGCGGTGGCCATCGCGAGAAACACTGCAACAACAACGCATTGCAGCAGTCGCAGGCCCGGCTGCGTCGGCGATAGGTCAGCGCTCAATGGTCACCTCGTGCACCGCCGCTTTGCGCCCCCCGGGGTTGAGTTGACGCATCTCGGGAATCATCGCGGCGAGCGCCGCCTCGCGATTGTTCGGGGCCGGGTGTGTGCTGAGGAATTCCGGCGGCGCATTGCCGCCCTGCGCGCCCATTTTCTGCCACAGGGTCACAGCGGCATCAGGGGCGTAGCCGGCCTCTACCGCAATACGCATACCCAGTTGATCCGCCTCCGCTTCGGCGGTGCGGCTGTTGGGTAACTCCAGCGCGAGCTTGGCCGCTACGGCGGCGCCGCCCATGGTGGCGGCGGGGCGATCCGACATGACGCCCACGGCCACCACGCCGAGCGTCGTGGCCATCGCTCGCGACATGCGCTCTGCGGTATGGTTGGCGAGCGCGTGTGACATTTCATGGCCCATGATGTGCGCGAATTCGTCGTTGGTGAGCTTTAGTTTCTCGAACAGGCCGGTATACACCGCCATGCGGCCACCGGCCATGCACCAGGCATTGACCGTCTCCGGGTCATCGATAATGGCAACGCTCCACTCCCAGTTCGCCGTGTGCGGGAACTCCTCGATGGCCACCGTAACGAGGCGGCCGGTAATGGTCGCCACGCGATTCATCATCGCCGGATCGTCTACCAGTTTGTCTTCCTTGCCCAACTCACCCACCGTGGAAATGTAGGCTTTCCTCGACTCGACGATAGCCGATTCAGGCGAAATCAGCATGAGCTGTTGCCTGCCCGTGGGGCTGGTGGCACAGGCGGTAAGGAGTCCTGCCAGAAAACAGACAAAGAGACGTGACATGATCAGGCCCTGCAGTTTTGTGATGTGCCTGAATGATAAACCAAAATCGTGAGCAGAAGTTCCGCGCCCACCATAACGGCCAGGCTGACCCGGGTCTGCTCGCGTTTAACGGCCCCGGGAGGCAAACAGCACTCACCTCCCGAAGCGCCATGCAACGGGCTGTCAACTGTAGATCGGCAGCCCCTTGTCGATGTTGTGATTCGCATCGGCCGGTGTCGCCATGCCGGGTACCGTCACAAAACCGTTCACTTCCTGGCGGATGTCGTTTACCTGCTCGGGCCTGGCGTAAAACTGGGAGTACCACTTGCGGTTGGTGCGAAAGGGCCCATCGGTTTTGAGCTGCATGATCTTGAGCGCCGGCCGCTTGTTCTGCCAGACGTTGAAATCCGCGCCGAAGGCCTCCAGCGCCCCGGCCTGGGCCTGGCGTGCGGCCTCGCGGTCTGCATCGTCGGCCGGCGTGGCCCTGCCCTTGAACAGGCAGGCGTGGAAGCATTTGGAGATGCCGTCGTCCACCGGCGTATTGGCGATCAGTTCGTAAATCTCGTTGTCGGCGAAGACCTGCTTGGACAGCAGGATGCCCGGGCCGGTGTACCAGGTAGTGGTGTACAGGTAGGTATTGTAGAGCTGCATGGGGCCGCCCTGGCGCTGGATGCAGATGTGATCGCGGAACTCGTTCTCGAAGTATTCGCTCGGCGCGCCGTGCGTGGGGCCCAGGTGGCGTACGTCGGCCATGTTGTCGAGGATCTCCTGTGGGTGGATAGGCAACTCGCCCAGGTGATCCAGCGTCCACTGCACCCATTGCGGGTCGTCCCACTCCTTGAGAAAGGGCGCGTCGTAGTCGGGTGCACGCCCGTCCGGGTCGTACCAGGCCATGATGCAACCCATGTTGTCGACCACCGGGTAGGAGCGGATAGAGGCGGATTTTGGGCAGGGCCCGTCGTGATACGGAATGTCGTCCACGTCGCCCTCGGCGTTGTAGCGCCAGCCGTGGTAAGGACAACGGATGGAATCGCCTTCGATCTGTTGGCCGTTCTTCACGATCATGGCGCTGGTGCTGGCTGTCAGGTGGGTACCCATGTGCGCGCAGTAGGCGTCGAGCATCACCGGTTTGCCGCTTTCACCGCGATACAGCGCCAGATCCTGGCCGAAAAAGCGCACGGCCATGGGGCCGGCGTCCAGCTCCGAACTCTCGGCGACGATAAACCAGCCCCGCGGGAAGGTGTTGGGGCCGAGTTCGTATTCAGCAGACGTTGCCATCGTAAGTGTCCTCCAGGGTTTCAGCCGTCAGAGTATAGACGTTAGGGTACGTGGCTGTATCGTCCGTTCGGACCATGCGCGCAGGCAATGTGGCGCGGCTCAACTATTCAACTTCAGCTCAGGCGGCGGCCGCCGCGTTCCCGGGCGGCTCAAGCGGCGTCTGGCGCAGGAACTGGCGCCCGAGGTATACGCCGGTCCAGGCCCACAGCAGTGCTATGCCAGCACCGACAGCGGCGACGCTCGCAAGGCTCAGCCCCAGGCCCTGGGTCAGCGCCGTGAACGCCCAGGCGTTGAGCATGTCGCCGCCGCGATACACCACCACGTCGATCACCTGTTTGGCTTTGAAGCGCGTTTCCCGGTCCACCGCGGTGAACAGCATTTCCCTGGCCGGGCGGGAGATGGCGTAGTTGCCGGCGCGGCGGGCAACCTGCACCGCCACGACCACCCATACCAGCGGCGCGGCGGCCAGTATGAGCATGCCCACGGCGATGAGTACCGGCACCAGCGCCAGGGTAAACGACAGGCCGAAGCGCTGTGCGATGCGCCCGGTAGCGAAGGCCGCTATCAGCAGCGTCATGCTGTTCACCACCAGATCCATGCTTGCCCAGATCGCTGAGCGCGCATCCATATCGTGATCGGCCAGCAGATTCTTCAGCTCAAAGTACACGAACGAGCTGATCGCCGTGTAAAGGAAGATGAACAGCCCGATCCCCAGCAGGTAGGGACTCTTGATGAACTCGCTGAAGCCCGCCAGCGGGTTACCGCCGATCTGGTCAAGATCGCGACTGGCAAGGCCCACACCCTGATTGTCCAGATCGGATACCTTCAGGCGCTGCACCCACACCACCAGCGGCAGCGCAAGCACCACCAGTACCGCTGCCACCAGCATCAGATTGTTGGTGCCAAGGTCGCCCACCAGGAACGCGGCCACGGCAGGGCCGGCGATGCCGCCGACGCTGGCGCCGGCGCCAATGAAACCGAACAGCCTGAGCGACTGCGGTTTGCTGAAGGTGTCTGCCATCAGGCTCCAGAACACCGAGATATGAAACAGGCTGAAGAGGCTGATCCAGACGTAAAAGGTTTTATCCAGTAACACGCGATCAGTCAGTGTTTGTGTGCCCACATAGAAGAGCACGAAGCTGGCGGCGAAAAACCCGTAGACCGATGGCACCAGGCGGGCAAAGCGTATACGCGTAACCGCTGCGCCATAAAATGAGACGGCGAGAAAACTGAAGATGAAGGTCAATGTCCACAACTGGCTGACTTCAACGTCTGTCCAGTCGGAGGCCATGGCATCGCGCACGGGCTTGAGAATGTAGTAAGAGCCCATGAGCATGAGTACCAGCGAGAAGGACGCCAGCGTCGCTCGCACCTCATTCGGTTCAACATTGCTGGCGAGCGCCAGCGCGCGCTGTATCATTGAGGCCGTTTGGGGCTGTTTGGACATACTACAGTGACTCCAGAATGCGCAGCATGTCTGCGCGCTCGCCCTGGTCGGGTACACGGCCGAAATTTGCGCCCATATTGTCCGCGATGTGATCCGCTTTGGTTGAAGCGGGAATGATCGATGTGACCGCGGGGTGGCCGAGGATGAATTTCAGGAAGAACTGCCCCCAGCTTGCGCAACCCAGATCGGCAGCCAGTGCAGGCAGCGCCTTGCCGTGTGTGCGCCCGAACAGCGCGCCGCGCTGATAGGGCCGGTTGATCATGGTGGCGATGCCGCGATCCTGCGCCAGCGGCAGCAGTGTGTCTTCGGCACTGCGGTCTTCGATGTTGTAACTGAACTGTACGAAATCCAGCGGCTGCGTTTGCATCACGCGAATGAATTCTTCGTGGTCGCGTCCGTGTGATGTCGTGATGCCGATATAGCGCACCTTGCCCTCTTCTTTCCAGTCGCGCAGCGTTCGCAGGTGCGTTTCCCAATCCATGAGGTTGTGCACCGCGATCAGGTCAAAACGCTCGACCTGCATGCGTTGGGCGGACCGTAGCATCTGCGCGATGCCTTTCTCTGCGCCCTGCGTCCACACTTTGGTGGCGGCGAATATCGGCGGCCGCGGCTGCAGACGGTTGAGCACATCGCCCACCCGGCTTTCCGCTTCGCCGTACATGGGTGACGAATCGATCACTGTGCCGGCACCCTCGGTAAAGGCGCGCATCACGGCGGCGAGGTTGGCCAGCGCATCGGGCTGTGCTGGCACGTCGAAGGTGCGCGAAGTACCCATGCCAATCACCGGCAGGCGTTCGCCGCTGGAGGGCACGGCGCGACGGATGATGTCCCCCGCGCCGGTAGACGTCGCATCGGCCTGTGCCCTCGCGCCCAGTGCGTGACAGGCCAGCGCGCTGGCGCCCAGTTGCAGTATCCGGCGGCGTTGGATCATGGCGAACTCCCGTGGGTAAAAGGTTATTTTGCGGTGCTTTGCGCGGGGTCGGCGGGCGGCTTTGCCGTGATCGCAGGCTCGGCCTGCCCGGCCTCCGCCGCTTGCCACATCAGCGGCAGCATGAGCAGCTTGTCCAGACGCGAGTCGCCCGGCTCGCGCCAGGCGTGCAGGCCGCAGCGCAGGCCGCCCTGTGCCTGCCAGGGCACGCTGCGTGCGCTGCCAAAGAGATAATCGAACAGGGGAAGCACGGTGCCGAAGTTGCTGTCGGTGAGCGCCTGCTCGCTGCTGTGATGTATGCGATGAAAATCTGGCGTCACCACGAAAGGTCGCAACACGGTGTCCAGCCAGCGCGGCACAGCCAGGTTACTGTGATTCACGAGGATGATGGCCAGGCGCGTAAGCATCGCAATCACGAACAGGGTGACGGGCACACCGGCGAGCAGCACCAGCGGCAGCATCACCGCGTTAGTGATCAGCACCTCGATGAGATGGTGGCGGTGGGAGGTGGTCACGTCCACCCAGGGATCCGAGTGATGCACGGCGTGCACACGCCACAGCCAGGGAACCGCGTGGAACAACCGGTGTTGCACATAGTTGACCGCCTCGAAGGCAACGAGCAGCAGGACGAATGCCACCGGCGCAGGCAAATCTGCAAATACGCTGGTTTGTGGGGTGATGGACGGCAGCCAGGCACTGTTGGACAGTGCCAGTGTTGCGAACACCAGGGCGAAAAAATTGAAGGCGGCCAGCAGCCAGTTGTTCACCCAGCGCACAGATTGCGACTCGCCGGAATGCCGGCGCGGCCAGATCTGCTCTGCCGTTAACAGCAGCAGCATGCCGCCAAAGGTGACCAGCAGCAGCGTGAGCTCCTGGTTGGCGATGAGCCAACCGATCAGGACGCCGTGGCCCTCGATGATATTGGAGGATGCCTGCATGGCCCGCCGCCCTGGATCGGACAATCGGCCCCACGCCGTGCTATTGCACCACCTGCATGCGCAGGCCCAGCATCTGGTAATTGACGGCCAGGAAGCCATCCTCCATGGGTACGACCGCCGCGGGCATATAGTCCAGCACGTCCTGGGCCATCACGCCCTCGTACAGCGTTTGTCCGCCGATGTAGCGGAAGTGGTATAGCGGCAACCCGTTGTCGGCCCTGCCGACCACGGTAATGTCGGTTTTCAGGCGCACATCGCTGGCATTGGCGCCCAGGCAGTCGATGCGGCAGGCGTTGGTCTGAGGGATCTGCAACCCGTTAGTACACGTCATCGCGGACGGTACGGGCGTGCAGCCGGACGGCAACAGCACGCTTTGCACACGCATGGAGACGCCGGCGTTATTCCGGTACTCGTTGACCTGATTGTCGAAGATGGGGAAGTTCTGCCCCTGTGAATTGCTGATCGTGAACAAACCGCTGAGACCGGCATCGGCTTTTTCGATCACCGTGACGCCGCTGATCGCGCTCAGCAGAGACCCGCCTGCCAGAGCTGCCACCAACAGGTGCTTGCCGCGCTGCTCCCGCAGGCTCCTGAACGCGATAAACGCCAGCAGCAGCGACATGAGAATCAGCATGGCGCCACCCAGGGTCGGCACCGGGCTGGCACTCTGGCTGCTGGCAACCGGCAGGAAATTGATACTGCCGCTGCTGGCACCGCCCGCCCAGGAGGTCAGGGGGGTCAGACAGGCGAGCGCGATAGCGCTGAGTTTCTGCAGGGAGAAACGGCGATGTGACTGTGTCATGGCTATTATTCTCAGTGAGGTGGTTGGACGATTCACAGTAGTCAGGGCCGGTCAAGGTGTCAACTGGCGCCAGCGCTCTTCGCTTTGATTTTGTGTCACAATACAGCGGCGGGCGGGTACTTGGCGCTCAAAAGGGGTGGGTCGCGCAATGCGGGATAGCTTCCGTTCACAGCGAATGCAACGACGTGCGGCAGGGGTTCGCGCCCGCGGGCCTGTGCGGGTGTTTTTGGCGCTGCTGTTGTTGATTGGTGCGGGGCACGCCTGGTGCGGGTGTCTGCATGCGCTCGGGGCAGACATGCCGCAGGTTGCCCAGGAGGCGACCGGGCCCGGCCAGTGCCACGGCGACGCCCGCGGCGCGACCGTTGCCGAGCCGCCGCCCGAATCGTTGCCGCATTGTGCCGAATGCTCCGGCTACGCCAGCGCGGCCGACGTGGCCCCTGCGATCAAACAGCCGGCGCAGGGCGCAGACTATCCCGCGCTTTTTCTTGCGGCAGCGCTGGCGCCCCTGTCGCACTTCACCAGATCCCGCTCCCTGCCCGCGTACGGGCGATCGCCGCCCGCCATCCCCCGCGCCACCGGCGTGACACTGCATACCCTGATGCTGGATTGAGTTGCCCGCTGTTCCGACGTCGTTGCGCGCAGAGTGTGCGTCAACGGCATCTGGTAGCGGCAGCGGAAACACCATCGACAGCGCCCCGCCCGGGTGCCGGCGGGGGCGACACGCCGTGTAGCCGCTGCTTCCCGTCACCTGATTATGGAAGCAGGACACTATGCAATCTCGAAGACAGTTCATTCACCAAACCACTGCCGCACTGGCGCTTGGCGGCGTGCAGGCGTTGCTGCCGCCCTGGGCTCGCAGCAACGCGCCGCTCGGCGATCCGCCTGCGTCCGCGCTGAGCGGCACCGAATTTCAACTCGCCATCGCACGCTCGCCGCTCACCATAGACGGGCAAAGCGCGAACGCCATTACGGTGAACGGCACGCTGCCGGCGCCGCTGCTGCGCTGGCGCGAGGGTGACACCGTAACGCTGGATGTCAGCAACCGCCTGGATGAAGACACATCCATCCACTGGCACGGCATTCTGCTGCCGGTGGAAATGGATGGCGTACCGGGGCTGAGCTTTGCGGGTATCAGGCCCGGCGAAACCTTCCGCTACCGCTTCACGCTGAAGCAGGCGGGCACCTACTGGTACCACAGCCACTCCAACCTGCAGGAACAGCTGGGCCATTACGGGCCGTTGATTATCGACCCGGCGGAGCCGGACCCTGTGGGTTACGACCGCGAGCATGTGCTGGTGCTCTCGGACTGGACCTTCCTCGATCCGCACGTGCTGTTCGGCAAACTGAAAAAGATGAGCGACAGCCTCAACTACCAGAAACGCACGCTGGGCGACTTCATTGACGACGCGCGCGAGCAGGGTTTCACGCAAGCCCTTGCCGACCGCGCGATGTGGGGCGCCATGCGCATGAGCCCAACCGATATCGCGGATGTCACGGGCGCTACTTACACCTACCTGGTGAACGGGCACGCGCCGGCCGCGAACTGGACCGGCCTGTTCCAGCCCGGGGAACGCGTGCGCCTGCGTATCATCAATGCCTCGGCCATGTCGTTTTTCAATGTGCGGATACCCGGTCTTGCCATGACCGTGGTGCAGGCGGACGGGCTCAACGTGGAGCCGCTGGAGATCGACGAGTTCCAGATCGGTGTCGCCGAAACCTACGATGTGATCGTCAGGCCGGATGCCGCGCGCGCCTACACGGTGATGTGTGAGTCCATCGACGGCAGCGGTTATGCGCGCGCAACCCTCGCGCCCAGGCCGGGCATGCAGGCGAGCGTACCGGAACTGCGGCCGCGCCCGCTCCTGAGTATGCGTGACATGGGTATGTCGCACGCCGCGCATTCGGAGCACGCCATGCACGCCGGCCACGCGATGCCGGAGACGCCGCCGCAGGCGCATCCGCATCCCGTCGGACCGGGCGTCGCCAACGTGGCGGAAAACCCCGTGAGTCGCCTGCACGAACCGGGGATAGGCCTGGAAAACGTTGCGCACCGAGCGCTGGCGTACAGCATGCTGCGCAGCCTCGCGCCGAATCCGGATCAGCGACCTCCGGGCAGGGAGATGGAGCTGCACCTCACCAGCAACATGGAGCGCTATATGTGGTCTTTCGATGGCGTGCAGTTTTCCGCGGTGGTCGAGCCCATCGTGTTTCACCTCGGTGAACGGCTGCGGCTGACGCTGGTGAACGACACGATGATGCCGCACCCCATTCACCTGCACGGCATGTTCTTCCAGCTGGTGAATGGCGGTGGCGCGCACCAGCCGAACAAGCACACCATCATTGTGAAACCAGCGGAGAAACTGGCCATCGATATCACCGCGGATGCGCCGGGCGACTGGGCGTTCCACTGTCACTTGCTCTATCACATGCACGCCGGGATGTTCCAGGTGGTGTCGGTGCGCGAGCAGGAGGTGGTGTCATGAAGCGCGCGTTCTGGTGCACCAGTCTTTTTTGCGCCCTGTTGCCGCAGGCGACACTGGCGGACGCCTCCGCAAGCCACGGCGCCAGTGACGACCTGCAGGCGGCGCGCGAAGCGCTGCATCACCATATGGGCGGGCAACAGATTCCCATGGTATTTGTCGATCGCCTGGAATACCGCTCGAACGAGGGCGATGCGCAGCTGCTGTGGGACGCCCAGGCCTCGTATGGCGGCGATATCAACCGCCTGGTGCTGAAAACCGAGGGCGAATACGCGCTGGATGAGAATGAAACGGATGCCGCGGAAGTTCAGGCCCTGTTCAGCCGGGCCGTGTCGCCTTACTTCGACCTGCAGGCGGGCGTGCGCTACGACCCGGACCCGCAGCCGGACCGTTATTCCGCGGTGCTGGGCTTTCAGGGGCTGGCGCCCTACTGGTTCGAGTTGGACGCGGCCGCCTTCATCAGTGAGCGCGGCGACGTCAGCGCGCGCGTGGAGATCGAGTACGACCTGTTGCTCACACAGCGCCTGGTTCTGCAGCCGCGGCTCGAGCTGGACGCGGCGTTGCAGGACGTGCCGGAGCTCGGTCGCGGATCGGGCCTGGGCGGCATCGCGGCCGGCCTGCGCCTGCGCTACGAGCTGCGACGTGAGTTTGCGCCCTATGTCGGCGTTGAATGGGAGCGGGCCTTGGGGGATACGGCGGATTTCAGCCGCGCCGACGGCGAGCGTGTGAGTCGTTTGTCGTTTGTCGCAGGCGTCCGGTGCTGGTTCTAGCGCTGGCTAAAGCTGCCAGTTCAGAAACAGCGCGAGTTGCCACACCGAGTTCTCGCCGTCATCGTCGCCGTTCCAGAAGGGCGCGCTGATGCGTGCGCTGCCGGGATAAGTGTCATTGACGTAACCGCCCAGCCGGGCCCGACGGGCCGGTGCACTGCCCCTTTGGCTCTTTAAAGACGCCGGCTGAATGTCAGCACGTACTGCGGGCCCTCGATGTCGATGTTGCCCACGGTCTGGTCGAAATCCAGTTCACTCGAGAGATAGCGCATGCCCAGACCGAGATACTGGTTTTCACGAAACTCGAAATCGATGCCCGCCCTGGCGTAGTAGCCCATGGCGAAATCCGAGCTGTCTTTTTCCGAGAGTTCGAGCCGTTCGTCCGAGCCCTCGACAGACTCGCTCTGCACCTTGTGGTAGCCGTAGAGCACCATGGGGCCCGCTGCGGCATAGGCCGTGATGCGTTCCTGCAGGCGCCCGCGCACGTAGCCGCCCAGGTGCAGCTCGGCAATGAACACGGTGTTGTCCAGCTCGACGCCGAGAAATCCGCCGGTGCTCTCGGTGAAGCCGCCCGAGAAGCGCGTGTCATCGCTCTTCCAGGCGATGCTGCCGCCGGGGTTGAGCCCTGCATGCACCCAGCCTTCGTAAAACACGTACTCGCTCTCCAGGCCACCGCTGAGCAGGTTGGAAAAATCGATGTCTACCGCGTCGTCCGAGATTTCGTCCCATTCACCCCGCTGGTCTTCCAGTTCCAGAATGCCGATGAAGCCCTGGTACATGGCGGGCAGGTCGCTGGCCGCCATGTCTGCCAGCGCTGTACCGGGCAGTGTGAGCAGGAGGCAGGTGGTGATTGCGCGCAGGGAATGGTTCATGCCGGGCCCGGTTGGTGCGCGTTAGCTGCTGGCGAGCATCCATTTGCGCAGGCGATTGGAATCCCCGAAGGGAGTGAGTTTGCCGTAGGAGTTTAACAGCACGATGGAAACCGGTTCACCCTCAATTTTTGCCTGCATCACCAGGCAGCGCCCGGCTTCGTTGATGTACCCGGTTTTACTCAGCGCGATATCCCAGTCGGCGTTCTTCAGCAGGCGATTGGTATTGGCGTAGGTGAGAGGGCCGCGGTTGGCGAAGGGTTTAACCTGCATGCTCTCGGTGGTGCTGGACAGCGTGATCAGCGGATAGCGCTCAGCGGCGGCAACCATTTTCGCCAGGTCCGTGGCGGTGGAGACGTTCTGGGCCTGCAGGCCGGCCGGGTCTGAAAAGCGGGTGTTATGCATGCCCAGGGTCTGCGCCTTGTAATTCATGTGCGCGACGAAGCTCATGAGACCGCCGGGATAGGTTCTGCCCAGCGCGCTGGCGGCGCGGTTTTCCGATGACATCAGCGCGAGCAGGAGCATTTCGCGGCGGCTGAGTGTGGCGCCGAAGTCCAGGCGCGAACCCGTATGCTTTACCGTGTCCTGGTCGGCGCGGGTGATCGTGATGCGTTCTTCCAGGTCGAGGCCCGCGTCCAGTATCACCATCGCGGTCATGAGCTTGGTGATGGAGGCGATGGGGCGCACGGTGTCCGCGTTCTTGCCGAAAATGCGATTGCCCTGGCTGTCCAGTACCAGCGCCGAGGCGGAGTGGAGGCCGGGCTCTCCCTGCAATTTACTGAAGATGGTGTCGCCGGCTGACACTGCGCCGGTGGAGAAACACAGCACGCAAAGCGCGACGAGAGATTTCGCCCGTGCAAACCGTATCATGGTGAATGCCCCTGTCCTGTTGCTCTTATTTCCACGCCAGTACCTTTTAGCGGCACCTGTGGCGTGTTCCTTTAGGCCCGCAGCGCAGTTGGGCTCGGCCTCGCGGTATTGTGCCCCACTGCGCGTTGCCGCGCCAGCGTGCTCAGCCGGGTTCCCATTCCGCTCCGGCTACCACCCGCAGCGAGCCGCGAAAGCCGCGGCTGGCACTCGATTCGCCCGATAAAACCCGGCAGATTTCGGTGGCGATGGGCATTTCGACCGCATACTGTTCCGCCAGCGCCATCACCGCCGGCGCGCTGCGCACCCTTCGGCCACCATCACCATGCCGCCGGTGATGTCCTGTGACAGACGCCCCTTGGCCAGCTCCATGCCCACGTGGTGGTTGCGGCTCTGGGTGCTGGTGCAGGTGGCGATGAGATCGCCCATGCCGGCCAGCCCCGAGAAGGTTTCCGCGCGTCCGCCCATGGCCACGCCCAGGCGCGAGATTTCCGCCAGCCCGCGCGTGATGAGCGCGGCTCGCGTGTTGTCGCCCGCGCCCTGCCCGTCGCCCATGCCCACCGCAATGGCGATGATGTTCTTGAGCACGCCGCCGAGTTCGCAGCCGATGACGTCGGTATTGGTATACACGCGGAACAGGCCGCTGCCGAATACCCGCTGCAACTCCTGCACGATAATGTCATCTTCCATGGCGATCACGCTGGCCGCGGCCTTGCCGTCCATGATTTCGCGCGCGAGGTTGGGGCCGGTGAGCACCGCCACGGGATGCCCCGGCAACACGTCTCCCACGATCTCCGTCATGCGCAAATGGCTGCCGAGTTCCAGACCTTTGGTGAGGCTGACTACGGGCACCCAGGCGCGAATGTGTTCGCGCACCTCGGTGAGCACATGCCGGAAGTACTGTGAAGGCACGGCCATAACCACGAGGTCTGCGCTGCTGACCGCCTTTGCGAGGTCGTCGGTGGCGCGGAGTTTCTCGGGCAGCGTGGCCCCGGGCAGATAGGTCTCGTTGGTGTGGCGAGTGTTGATCTCCTCGACAGTCGCCGCGTTGCGCGCCCACAAGGTAACGGGTGCGTTGCGTGTTACCAGCGAGGCGACGGTTGTGCCCCATGATCCGCCGCCAAGCACGGCGACGTTCAGCGTTCCCATTGCCTGCAACTCCTGTGCCCCGGGTGGCCTTTGCAGGCCGGCCCTGTTGTTATCGGTTGGTGCTGTCGGGAAAGCATACCGTATTGTTGCGGGCGTGGCTTGGGGGTGTGCGGGGCTGACGGTGCCAGGGTTGGAGCGTGGTCTGAGGGCGCCAGTGGTTGGAGCTTGGCCTGAGGGTGCAAGCGTTGCGGGGCTCGGAAGGCTGGGATACTCGCCTCGCAACGCTTGCACCCTCAGGCCATTCGCTGCCGCTTCTGGCTGGAGGAAGACGTGACCGCCGGTTCGCAGGTGACGGTCCGGCAATGGGGCACGCGCTCGCTCCACGCCCGGCGGTCCTGCGGACTGCCTTCGGGTCGAAGCCGCAAGCCGGAACAGCACCGTCGCGGCTCTCCCTCAGCGCCGGGCGCAGTTCCGCGACCGCGTGCCCCATTGCCGGACCTTGGAGAATGCGAGTTGGAAGATCGAACCACGAGCATCGACCTTCCATGCCAGACGACCGGATTAAACGTCAACAGGGCGGGAGAGGGCGGCGGGCGGCGTTGCAAATCTCGCGCCGAGGGACAGCGGGGAGACGCACGGGCCAACAAGCCGACCGAGCAGGCCTGAGCCGCCGTCGAAGCGGCGCCCGCCGCCCTTCCGCACGACGATGTTCGCTCAGCGGCTATGCCGTTGGATCTGGTCAACAAGGAACAAGCACGGTCCTGCAGGAATAGGCCCCGCCGGGGTGAGCTTGCCGCCCCGAACTAAATACCACCAGGACCGGATTCCGGACCGGACCGGATCGGACCAGACCGGACCGTGGGCTGGACGGCTGATGCCTGAGAGTGTTGGCGAGCGGCAACAACCATGTCCAACTGCTGGTTGAGCAACAGGTTCAGCATGTCGGTTACGCTCGGTGCATGATAGGTATCGTCACCATCAACAAGGACATACGCGCCAGCGTCGATATCCGCAAACATTCGGCGAACAACGTGCCCTTTACCCTGGTACCGCTCGCTTCCCACGATGGCGCCTGCTCGCTGTGCGATATAGAGCGTATCGTCGGTACTATTATTGTCATACACATATATTCGAGCGTGAGGAAGCGCTTCACGAAAATCCTCAACCACTTTGGAAATAGTTTCTGACTCATTGAGACAGGGAATGAGCACTGCAACGTCGGTTTGAGCGGCGAGGGTTGACTGAGCTGACAAGGTGGCCCCGTTCAGGTTGAGTGCAGCCATAGATGCGCGACCATAGCACCGGGGCTTGGTGCTGTAAACGCGGTACGTTGGGATGCAACCCAGCGCCAGTTTAATTTATCTTACGGTTCCACGATCTCGCGACAGCGGTCTACACTATGCTCTTACCACGGGGCGCGGCAAACCTGTCGCAGACCAGATTACTGTGCAAACCACAGGGCAAACCACAGGGCAACCGCATGCAACTACGACGCAGACACCTACTTCAGCTGGGCGCGATCGCCGCCACCACGCCGCTCGTGAGCGCCTGCAATGGCGGGCCGACGGTAACAGTAGACAGCTCCCTGCCCAACGGTCCCTATGGGCCGGACAGCACCGCGGAGGAAGTGACCCAGGGGCTGGACCTGAGTGGACAGACTGCACTGGTCACGGGCTGCAACTCCGGCCTGGGGTATGAAACGTTGCGGGTGCTGGCGTTGCGAGGGGCGCGGGTGATCGGTACCGGGCGCACGCTGGAAAAGGCCGAGGTGGCCTGCGCGAGCGTGAATGGCGACACCGTGCCGCTGGCGCTGGAGCTGGCGGACTTCGATTCCGTGGCGGCCTGCGCTGAGGCGGTGCGGGCGCTGGATGTCAATCTCGATATGCTCATCCTCAATGCAGGCATCAATACCTTTGGTGACCTGGAGCTCGTTGGCGGGATCGAGAAAATGTTCGTGGTGAACTATCTCGGGCATTTCGTGCTGGTGAACCAGCTGCTGCCCGGCATGCGCGAAGCGGGCGACGGCCGTATCGTGCACGTGGGCAGCCGCTCCGGTTATACCCAGGCGCCCGCGGTGGGTATTGATTTCGACAACCTGCGGGGCGAGGGCAGCTTCGATGCCCAGGAAGCCTATGGCCGCTCGAAGCTCGCCAACGCGCTGTTTTCCCTGGAGCTCGCGCGGCGTCTCGAAGGCACGGGCGTCACCTCCAACGTGATCCACCCAGGCCTGGTGCAAACCAATATCGCGCGCACGGCGCCCGGCTGGATCCGCACGGGTTTCGAGCTGGTAGGTGGCGTGGTGGCGAAGACACCGGAGCAGGGCGCGGCCACCCAGGTATACGTGGCAACCAGCCCTGCGCTGGAGGGCGTGAGCGGCGCGTATTTTGAAGATTGCAACCCGGTGCGGGTGGGCGGCGACCACCACATGTTTGACGCCGACATGGCGCGCCGCCTGTGGGCCGAGGCGGAGCAAATGACGGCGGGCTACCTGCCGGGCTGAATACGGCTGGCTGCCGTGCGCCCCGTTGACGCGGCGCGCAGCAGGGATGCTCAGCCTGTGCTTGTGCGGGAGCGGGTAGCCCGGCCGGCGCTGCGAACGATTATTCCGCTTTGCGGAACAGTAAGGTCATGCGGTCGGTTTCGCCGATCGCCAGCATGGCCTCGCGCTGTTCGGGGTTGTCTTCGCTGCCGCGCAGCGAGGGAGGCAGGCGCCAGACAATGGCCTCTTCCCCCGGCTCGTCTGCGGGGTTGGCGTTGATCTCGCTGCTGGCAACCAGCTCGAATCCCGCCTTTTCAAAGGCTGCGATCACCGCCGACTCCTTCAGGTAACCGCGCTCGCCGCTGGCGCTTGCGTCGCTCACGGATTCCGGCGCCCGGTGCTGAACCACGCCCACCAGCCCATCGTCCTTGAGCATGCGGTGTATGGCCTGCAAGGCCTGGGTGAGCGTGCCCGCCTGGGCCTCGAAGCGGCTGAGGTTGTGCAGCGCGCGAATCAGGAGAACCCGGTCGACCTTGCCCGCCGCGGCCTCCGGTACGGTCTTGAAGGTGAAGCCGGCGGCGGTGATGCCGTTGTCGGTGAAGCCGGCCACCTGCTGCGGGAACGCGGCGGTGGCGGCAATGCGTTTTGCGATCCACTCCTGGGTCGCGTAGCTCAGCAGTGGCCACATATCGTCCGCGTAGTTCACGCCGTACAGGGTGCCTTTAGGTCCCAGGTAATTGGCCAGTATGTTGGTATACCAGCCGCCGCCGGGCAGCACTTCGGCCACTGTCATCCCCGGCTCCACCCGGAACAGGGCCAGCGTGGCGCCGGGGTGGCGATACGCATCGCGGGCCCGTTCTTCGGCGCTGCGGTTGCTGATCGCCGCTTCCAGCGCGGCGGTCCAGGCCGGGAGACTTTCTCCCTGCGCATGCCCGCTCGGCGCTGGCCCGCTCGGCGCATGCCCGCTCTCCGCGAGCGCGACGCCGGGCAGTGACAACAGTGTGGTGGTGAGTAAACCGCAAAGCAGGTGTTTCATGAATGTGTCCTCAAAGGGTGACGGGCCGGGCTGAATGACCCGGGCGGGTAGCACAAGCCTGCATTGCCGGTAGGCCGGGCTGCCCGCTTGCCGTTAGAATGGCGGCTCCGGGTGTGTCGCCTGCGCGGCCACCCGCCAGCCTGACCCCCTCAATAATAGCAGCAGGAGAGCAACAAATGGGCAAGGTTCTCATTACCGGCGCAACCGGGTTTATCGGCAATCACGTCACGCGCCTGAGTCTGGAGAAGGGCGACGACGTGCGCGTGATGGTCATGCCCGGCGAGAATCGCTCGCCGCTGGATGGCCTGGATGTGGAGGTGGTGGAAGGCAACCTGCTGGATCCGCCCTCGCTGCAGCGCGCGGTGACCGGGGTGAGCCGTTTGTATCATCTGGCGGCCCTGTTCGCGATCTGGACGAAAGATCCGGACCTCCACTACAAGATCAACGTAGACGGCGCCCGCGCCATGCTGCAGGCGGCACTTGCTGCGGGGGTGGAGAAGGTGGTGTTCACCAGCAGCGTGGCGGCCCTCGGCATCAACGCGGATGGCAGTTGGGCGAACGAAGACACTGCATTCAATGCCTGGCCCTGGGCGAGTGAGTACATACTTTCAAAATTCATCAGTCACCAGATGGTGAAAGGCATGGTGAGCGATGGCCTGCCAGTCAGCATGGTGATGCCCGGGCTGCCGTTCGGCCCCGGTGATCGCGCACCCACGCCCACCGGCACCATGATCATTGGCACGCTGAAGGGGAAGATGAAGAACTACTGGGACGGCGGCGTTTGCGCCGTGGATGTGCGCGACGTGGCGGCCGGGCATGTGCTGGCCATGGAGAAAACCGCATCGGCGAGTCCTACATTCTGTCCAACGCCCAGGGCAACATGAGCAACCGGGACTTCCTGCAACTCATCGGCCGCGTGGGCGGGGTGGACAACGTGGCCCGCAGCGAGGTGTCGGGCAAGACGATGCTGCGGGTGGCCAGGCTTGCTGAGCTGTATTCCAGGCTTACGGGCAAGCCTCCCATGACGACCTATAAGAACACGGTGTTCGCCCTGCAACACCCCTACGTGGATCCGTCGAAGGCGGTGACGGAACTCGGCATGCCGCAAACGCCCATCGAAACCGCGGTGACGGATTCAGTCGCCTGGTTTCGTGAACATGGCTATGTATAGCGGGCCCCGGGCCTGCGCCGGTGGGGTAGTGAGTAAGTACTTGCAATACCGCAGTTGCTAGCGACGCCCGCCAGATGACAGCCGCGCAATCCCGGCCACGCCTGTTGCTCTGCCTGCTCGCGCTGTTCCTGCTGGCCCTGCTGCCGCGGCTCTATAGCGGCCAGACCATGGGAGTGGGGCTGGGATCATCCGGGCAGCTTCACACTGGTGAACTACGACGAGGCGGGTCCTGCCGGGCGGCGCTCAGGGGCTTTCAGTACACGCCCTTTATCGGCGTGCAGACGATCACGCAATCGCCTCGGCGCTGGGTTCGCCGCCGCCGGCGGGCATTGCCGGCGATGCCGCCGCGGTCAAGCGCTACTGCCAGGGACCGGCGCACCTGATGCTGGCGCGCGCCTACTCTGCGTTGACCGGCGCCCTCACGGTGGTGGCCACGGTACTGATTGCGCTGTGGCTGATGCCGGGGCAGCCCGCAGTGGGCTGGACGGCGGGCGCGCTGCTGGCGCTGTCCGGCTGGCATATCAGCGAATCCCACAGCGCCACGGTGGATGCCCCGTCAACTTTTTTCATCTACCTGTTCCTTGCCGTGCTGGTGTACGCGAGCGCTCGCCATTCCCCGGCAAGCCTGCGCCTGAGCCCGCTGCTGCTGGTGGGCGCCGTCTGGGCCAAATACTGGGTGTTTGCGATAGCCGCCTACCTGGCATGGCTTCCGCAAAGAGTAAGCGCTTACGTCTTTTCGGGTATGAGCCTGCGCCGCGCGGTTGTGGTGGCCGTGGGCAGCGCCGGCCTGTTCGGGTTGCTCAGCGTCCAGAGCGTGCGCGAGCATGCATCGTTACCACTCGTCCTCGGCCTCTGGTACCTGCTCATTCCCTGGCGACGGGTTCACCAGGGCATGCGCCTTGTGTGGGCGCTCGTCCCTCCGCTGGCCTGGGCGGTGTGCCAGATCGATGTGATTCAGGCGTATACGCTGGGCAGCGAATCCGGCCGCTTCGGCACCTCCTACGCCGCCATCGACTGGCACAAACTGCCGCGCAACCTGCTCAACCTGCCGCTGGTGCTGCTGGTGGGGCTGGGCCTGCCCGCATGGCTTTTCCTGCCGGCCGGCCTGGGGGCCGTGGCGCGTGGCCCTGGCAACGCGCGTGCCTGGTGCTGCCTGTTGCCGCTGGCGGCCTTCGCACTGTTCATGGCCTTCGTCTCGCCCATCACCTATTACCGACACTATCTGCCGCTGCTGCCGGTGGCCTGCATTGTCGCCGCCTGCGGCCTGTACGCCGGCCGCTGGGGCAGGCACCGCTGGTGCGTTGCGCTGGTGCTGGCCTGGCCTGTGCTGCTGGCGATCGACCTGGTGGGCGATTATCACCACGACCCGCGAATAGCCCTGCGGGCTTTCTATGCCGAGCATCCGCAGGCCGCCGTGTTCATCAGTTATTACGTCAACCCGCCGCCCGGTAACAACGCCCTGTTCCGCCCGGAATATGCCGGGGGAGATGCGGCGATTCTGCGCCGCGCGGAGTTCCTGATTCTCAGCGAAAACTGGTACGACACGGCCTTTGCCAATGAATTGAACGGGCCGCTGGTGGACGACCTGACGCGGCTGGTAAAAACGCGGCCGGCCTACGCCGCCTTCTATCGCGAGGCGCTGGCCGGTCGGCATCCGCACCTGCGGCCCGAGCGAACACTGGCGGTGTCCGATGTCATGCCGGAGCTGTTGCTGCACCGCTACCTGTACGGCAGCTTCCCGCTGTTCGTCGGCGACATCCAGATCCTGCGTGTTGTAGAGTGACCAGCCCGTGAATCAACAGGACACCGGATTGCCGCCTGCATCGCCCAGCCATGCGCAGCGCTATACCCGCCTGGCCACACTGCTGTTGCTGGTGGCGGGGCCGTTGATGTACCTGTCCTTCGGCTATACCGAAATGGCGGGCTCGGATATGTGGTGGCACGTGGCCGCGGGGCGCGAACTGGTGCAAACCGGCACCCCGTGGATGGTGGACGACTGGTCCTACACCGCCTTCGGCCACGACTGGCTGAACCACGAATGGCTGGCTGACCTGCTGTACTACGGCATCGCGGCACCCTGGGGCGTGGAAGCGCTGGTGTACTGGAAGTGGGCGGTGATTGTCGCCACGTTCCTGCTGTTGCAGCTGGCGCTGGCGCGCGCGAGCGGCAGCCACTTCGCCGGCTTTCTCGCTGCGGTGGTGGCCGCGGCCATTGCCGCGCCATTCCTGGATGTACGGCCACACCTCTATACCCTGCTGTTTTTCAGCCTGCTGCTGTTCCTGCTGCTGGGCCGGCGCCCGCGGCTCTGGCTGTTGGCGCCGATCTTCGTGCTGTGGGTGAACGTGCACGGCGGCTTCTTTTTCGGGCTGATGGCGCTGGGCATCCTGGTCTTCCCCTGGCGCGAGCTGCGCCCGGACACCCTGCGCCACGCGCTGCTGGTGGGCGGCGTTTGCGCGCTGGCGGCGGTGCTCAATCCCTCCGGCGTCGGCACCTTCCTGTATCCCCTGAAATACGCGTTCGATGAGACCTCTCCCTTCCGTTCGCTGGCGGAATGGCTGCCGCCCGATGCGCCGGGCGGCATTCGCTCACCGCTGTTCTTCGTGTTTCAGTGGGCGCCGCTGGCGGCGCTGCTGTACCTGCTGCCGCCCGTGCGCAAACGTACCGGCGTGCCCTGGGAGGGCCTGGTGCTCACCGCCCTAACGCTGGCGATGGCGCTGACCAGCCGGCGTTTCATTCCGATTTTCGCGATGTCGCTGGCGGTTTTGCTGGCGCCCCTGCTGGGGCTGGCGCTGCGCGCGCTGACCGGCCGGCTGGTGGCGGTGCCCGTGGCGATCGTGGTGCTTCTGCTGGCGGCCTGGCGGGTGCTGCCTTACCCGTTAAAGGCGGCGCCCGCGTTTCACTACCTGGTGGCCGAGTACAGCTACCCCATCGACACGGTCGATTTCATGCGCGCGAATGCGCTGGAGGGGAAGGTCTTTGCCTACTACAACTGGGGCGGTTACCTGCACTGGCGCACCGACGGTGACCTCAAGGTCTACATCGACGGCCGCGCCGACACCCTGTATGACGCAGACACCTACCGCAAGTACGTGTTCGTGCTGCAATCCCGGCCGGGCTGGGTAGAGATCGTGGAGGCCGATGCCCCCGACTTCATTCTCTGGCCGCATACCCGTGGCCAGGGGCAGGAGAAGCTGGCGGCTTTGCTGGAAACAGGCCGCTGGCGCGCGGTACATCGCGATGCGCGGTCGTGGTTGCTGGCGCGCAAGGATTACCCGCTACCGGGGCCGCCGCACATGCCGCCGGAAGGGCCCTGGCGCGACACCAGCCGCGCCTACCAGGCGGCCACGGAAGGGGATGTCGACAGCGTGATTGCCTACAGCCGCTTCGCGCGTGCGCAGATGCCCTGGAACCAGCTTGCCTGCACCATGTTGCAGCGCGCGCTGCGCGTGCGCGAGGGCGAAGCCGCAGCGCAGGCGGTATTCGCCGAGTGCTGGCGCTACTTCCCCTCGCGCGCGCTGCGTTAACTTGCGGCGAGGTATTGCCTGGCGATCGCCTGGCCGAGTTCACCGGTCAGGCGCGCGCTATTGCCCGCGCTGAGTTCGATCTGGCGGGCCATGAGGCAGTAGCGGAAGAGGATGTAATCGCGATCCACGCCGGTGCCGCCATGGCAGTGTTGCGCCGCCTGGCTCACGCGGTGAGTCACATCGCCACACCAGATCTTTGCCATGTTGGCCGCGTCCTCGGCGGGGCGACCCTGGTCGATCAATGAAGCCGCCTGCTGCGTGACGAGGCGCAGGCTTTCCACGTCGATATAGCAATCCGCCACGCGGTGGCTCACCGCCTGGAAGGTGGCGATGGCGCGACCGAACTGCTCGCGCTCCGAGGTGTACTGACCGGTGATGCGCATCATCTTGTCGCACAGGCCCACTGCGGTGGCAGACAGCGCCGTGCGGGTGGCCTGCCGCGCCCACTGCATGGCCGCCAGCGCCTCGCGGCCGCGAACCACCACGTCCTCGGCAGGTACCTGCACGTTTTGCATCACCAGCTCGTGCCGCGTCTCGCCGCTGGTCACCACCTGCGGATTCAGTGTCACGCCCGCGGCGTTGGGGTCTACCAGCAGTACCACCAGGCCGTCGCCGTCGTGGGCAGGCACCAGAATGCGGGCGGCGCGCGCCGCCAGCTTCCACGCAGATCTTGGTGCCCGAGATCGCGTAGCCGCCGTCTACCGCCGTGGCCGTGGTGGCGGGCGCGGTCAGGTCGTCGTTCTGGTACTCCTCCAGCGCGCTGCCCAGTAATGTTTTGCCGCTGGCGATGCCCGGGAGCCACTTGTCTTTCTGCGGTTCCGTGGCGAAGCGGCGCAGGGTGCCCGCGGCGCCCACCAGCACCGGCACCACCGGCACCGGCGCCACGCTGCGACCCACTTCCTCGCACAGCATGCTCAGGCTGAAAAAGCCGAGATCCATACCGCCGTGGGCTTCCTCGATATCCAGCCCGAGCAGCCCGGCCTCGGCCAGGGCCTGCCACAGGGCCGCATCGAAACGCTCTGGCTGCGACTCAATGGCCTTGAGCTTGTCCACCGTGGTGAAATCGCCCAGGATCTGCGCAGCCAGCTGCTGCACGCTTCTCAATTCTTCCGATATGACGAAATCCATACTGATTCCCTTATTCCAATTCTCTGGTGCACTGCACGTGCCGATAATGTGGCGCTAGCGGGTGCGCGGCATCCACAAACCCGCCATGGCGATAATGTCGCGCTGAATCTCGTTCGCGCCGCCGCCGAAGGTGAGAATGGAGCCCACCCGCCAGCGAAATTCGATGCGGCCCTTCAACACCGCGCCCGGCGAGTGCGCGGCGATGGTGCCCGCGCTGCCCATCACTTCCAGTAGCATGCGGTACAGCTCCACGAAAAACTCGCTGCTATACACCTTGGCCATGGAGGCGTCCGCCATATCCAGCGGCCCCTGGTCCATCGCCCAGGCCTGCTTCCAGCAGATCAGCTTCACCACTTCCAGCCCGCTCTTCACGCGCGCCAGGTTGTGCTGCACCCAGGGCTGCTCGATGAGCTTGCCGCCGCCCGGCGCGTCGGTCTCGGCGGCCCACTGGCACACGTCCACGTAGAGCGAATCCACCTGGCCGTGGGTGAACAGCGACAGGCGTTCGATATTGAGCTGCCCGGTAATCAGCTTCCAGCCCGCGTTCACCTCGCCCACGCGGTATTTATCCGGCAGGCGAATGTCGTTGTAGAAGGTGGCGTTGGTGCGCACGCCCAGCGTGTGCACGGGACTGACCGAAAAGCCCTCGTAGCTGGTGGGCACCAGGAACATGGTGAGGCCCTTGTGCTTCTTCGAGGCGTCCGGGTCGGTGCGGGCGGCCAGCCACACGTAGTCGGCGTAGTTGGCGAGGCTCGTCCACATTTTCTGGCCGTTGATGATCCAGTGGTCGCCGTCTTTTTCCGCCTTGGTCTTCAAACTGGCGAGGTCGGTGCCGGCACTGGGCTCTGAGTAGCCGATGGCGATCACCACCTTGCCCTGCTTCACGCCGCCCACCACTTCCTCGCGTACCTCGTCGTTGGCGTTGGCCGCGATCACCGGCGTGACCGCCTCGGTGGTGAGAAACGGGTAGGCGAAACCGGAGCGCACCACCTCGTCGGTGAAGATGTACTGCTCGAGATGCGTCATCTCCTTGCCGCCGAGTTCCTTCGACCAGGAGAGCCCGATCCAGCCGTCGGCGCCCATGCGTGCGTACTGCTTGCGAAACTCCGGCCCGCCGCCTTCCTTGAGTTCGTCGTCCTTCATTTCCTGGATCAGTTCCGGGGTCATGACCGTTTTCATGTACTCCCGCACTTCCTGCTGCAGCGCCTTGAGTTCCGGCGTGAGTTCAATGTTCATGGGTGGTGTCCTTCAGCCTGTGTTGCATGGTGAGTTCCATTGTAAATCGCTTTCCGTGTGTTTTCCCCGGCCGCGCGGGCAGGGGCGTGTGCAGGGCGGCGAGGGCTGTGCATGCCGATTCCGCCGGCCGCTAGCCTGCCTGCACGGCAGCCACCAGTTGCTGCTGCAATGCGGGCTTGCCGGTGCTCACGGTGCACATCCACGTGTCCACGAGATCGGCGTAACGCGCCTTCAGCAGCGCCGGCACGGCCTCGATATCCTCCGAGACAATGGCGAATGTCTCCAGCACCTCGTCGGTGATAAGAGCGCCCATGTCCTGCCAGCGACCTTCACGCGTGAGCCGGTTGGCCTCGGTTTGCAGATCGCCCCAGCCGTGCAGTTCCAGCACCGGGCGGTAGGCCGGCGTCGAGGCGTAGAAGCCAATCTGGCTCTGCACGGCCTGCTTTGCCTGCGCAAAGGCCTCCGCGTCGGCGCCGGTAACCACGAACACCGGGGCGCTGATGTCCAGGCTTGCGCGCTCGCGGCCTGCCGCCGCAAGGCCGCGCTCCACGGCGGGCAGCGTGACCTCGCGCAGGTATTTCGCCGTGGTAAAGCCGTGGGCGATCACGCCGTCCGCCACCTCGGCGGCCACCTCGGTCATGCGCGGGCCCACGGCGGCAACCCGCACACCCGGCGCACCGTATTCTTTTTTGCCGGGCACGAACATCGGTGTCATCAGCGTATGCGAGTAGAACTTCCCCTCAAACGCCAGCGGCTCGCCTGTCTCCCAACACCGCCAGATGGCGCGCAGCGCCTGCACGAATTCGCGCATGCGTGACGCCGGTTGCGACCAGGGCATGGAAAAGCGCCGCGTGATATGGGCCTTGATCTGCGAACCCAGCCCGATACTGAAGCGCCCGCGCGAATACTGGTTGAGATCCCAGGCCAGCGTGGCCACCGTCATAGGGCTGCGCGCAAACGCCACGCTGATGGACGTGGTGAGCGCAATGCGCTCGCTATGCTCCGCCGCCAGCAGCAGCGGGAAGAACGGGTCATTATTGATTTCGGCGGAGAACGCCGCGTCGTAGCCGCACTGTTCCAACTCGGCGATGGACAGCGGTGCCATATCCAGGTCGGCGCTCAGCATTCCGCTGACTTTCAATGGCGTGGCTCCTGTTATCGTGGACGTACTGTGGAGGCGGTGCGATTTACCAGCGGGACACTCTACGGCACTGGCCGGCGGGATCAATGGCCCCTCAGCTCACTGAAACTGGTAAAAACGATCAGGGAGGGCGAGCGGCCTGGCCTGATTCCGCCGCGAGGTGCCGCGCCGATGGGTGTTGAGCTAAGCCGGTTGCACACTTATAATCGCTGGCCCTTTTAGGACTATAGCTCAGTTGGTTAGAGCGCTACCTTGACATGGTAGAGGTCCCCAGTTCGAATCTGGGTAGTCCTACCAAACAAAAAGGGCTCTCCCCCATTAAGGGGGGATGCACCAACACTCACTAGACCCGATTAATAATACCGTCCCACCCGCAGTGGGTTAAGACGCGTAGTCTATAGTTCTCAAAATTCCTGAATCCATAAGCTCTTCGGGTCATCATTTCCATCTTTGTGTGGAAGCCCTCCGTCGGTCCGTTGCTCTTGCCAAAGCGCCACATGGCGACGATCGGCTCAAGCCAGGACGTGAGTGTTTTGGCGAGTCTTCTCAGCGGGCTGTGGCGTAGCTGCTCGATCAGTTTCACCAGTTGCGGTAGTTTCTTCTGGGCCGTTTTCCGTCGCAGGTTTTTCAGTAGCAACAGACGATTGAGACGCTGCTTGGCCTCATACAGTGCAGCGAGCGCTGGGTACTCACCCAGGTACTGTTGCAGGTTCTCGCGTTGCTCTGGTTTCAGGCGCCATTCGTGACGGCGCATCAAGCTCAGCAGTCCTCGGTTCCTGCGACCCTCGGAATGAATGTCCTGCCACGCTTTCAGGAAGTGCTGGTTCACGAGGCGAATGACGTGGAAGCGATCCGTGACAATCGTTGCTCTGGGGAAGTACTGCCGCGCGATGTTGCGGTAGGTCTCGGACAGATCCATCACGATGAGCCGGACGTTGTCTTTACCCGGTAAACGCCGTAAATAGCTGTGTAAGCTTGCTTCTGAGCGTCCCAGGCGCACATCGAAGACCTTGTTGCGATGCAGATCGACCAGGGTGGTGGCAAACCCTCGCTTGCGGGTAAAGAAGTGCTCATCGATCCCCAGCACCTGCGGGCAGGCCCGGTTCGACATCTCAGACAGCCGTTGCCGACAGTGGCTTTGGTACCAGCGTTCGGTCGTCGCCGCGCTGATATGATGAGTGCGCGCCAGCTTGGCCTGGGTGACACCCCCGTCATGGGTTTCGAAGACCTCCAGCCGGAAGGCCTCGGAGGCTCGGTAGCGAGGCCGCACGCCCTTGAACCGGTGGCGGAAATAGCGCCCACAGCGCGGGCAGTGGTACTTGGGTGCCCTCGGGTAGAGCGTCATCAGCCGATTGCCCTGGCGGGTGTGCTTCAGGGTGCGTTGGTAGGTGGCCTTGATCCGCACCCGAGGGTACTGGCAGCGGATGCAGCTCGGCCGTGTTTTTGGCTTCGCATAGACCGCAATCGCGTCATTGCGATCAACCCGTTCGACCTCCAGCTCTGGAAGGCCTAATATTACTCCTGCGTGGGACATCGGTGTTCTCTCCATTAAACGAACTTCGCAAATTCAGTTTAATGAATGCCGGTGTCCCCCGTTAATGATGAAGAGCCACAAAAGCCCCGCAACGCGGGGTTTTTGTTTGGGTGGGGTTACTCTAGCGAGAACCGGCGTTCGACAAAACGCGACCACAGGAGCGTTTTGGACGCGGGAGCGAAGCGACGGCGCCCGCAGGGGTCAGAACGGCCTCAGGCCGTTCTGATCAATCTGGGTAGTCCTACCAAACGCAAAGAGCCCCCGCTTGCCGGGGGCTCTTTGCGTTTGGCTGGGGTTACTCTAGCGAGAACTGGCGTTCGACACGCTCGCCCCCGGGGCGAGAGTGCAACGAGCGGCGCAGCCGCGAAGCCTGCACGCAAAGCCTGCACCGCTCCGGGGCCATGGGCGTTACCGGGGTACCATCCCGCCATCGGCAAAAAGCACCTGCCCTGTGATGAAGCTGCCTGCATCCGAGGTCAACAGCAGCGCAGGACCAACCATCTCGTCCGGTTCCGCCATGCGCGGCATGAGTTGTATACCCACCATTACATCCTGGGCTTCCTCCGGGTTCGCCCGCACCATGTCGGTATTCACCGTGCCCGGAGACAACGCGTTCACGCGTATGTCGAAGGGTGCGAACTCGGCTGCCATTGCGCGGGTGCCCGCCACCAGCCCTGACTTGCCGATGGCGTACAGCGAGATGGTGGACGAGAACAGGAAAGCGGCGCCTGTGACCACGTTGAGCACTGCGGCGTGTTTGCTCTTTTTCAACCAGGGCAGTGCTTCCTGTATCAGGAACATCGGGCCGCGCAGGTTGACGTCCATGGATTTGTTCCAGGCGGCTTCGGTGTACTCGCCAACCGGCACGGCAAGCGCGGTGGCGGCATTGTTTACGACCACATCCACGCCACCGAATGTGTCGACTGTTTGTTGCACCAGGTGACGCAACGCGGGCAGTTCTCCCATGTGAGTGGGCACGCCCAACGCCTGTGCGCCGCCATCGCGTAGACTTCGTTCCATCTCGGCGCAGGCTTCCGGCTTGCGGCTCGCCACCACCACTTTTGCGCCCGCGGCAGCGTACCCCTCCGCGAGAGCACGACCAATGCCGCGAGTGCCCCCTGTGACAATCACGACCCGGCCGGTCATGTCGAAGAGCGCCCCGAGTTTGTCCTTATCCATTGCCCGTCCCTCTGGTGATGATTCTTGTGTGATGATGCGCACCTCCACACAGCTGACTCGCGCCTGGTTCAACACGCTGTGCCAGGTTGACGCAATACGTCGCTGTGCCTGTCCCGCAATGGGATCGGGTTGACCGGCGCGCCGACGCACAGATAATCTTATACATAAGCAAATGTGTCCCAGTCAACCGGGGCAGATGGTTCAGGCTTGGAAACGGCCTGTTCTGGAAGTCAACCGCAGAAGGAAATCCAGCCAGTCATGAGCTATCAGATCGATGCCGACGGCACAGTCCATCTGGGCGATGTGCGTGTTCCCGTGCCGCACAGCCTCAGCGATCAGGCTCGCGCCTACCTCTCGACGGACCCCTGGGCCGCGGCGCCGATGCCGGACGAGCCGGTGCCCATGTGGGCGATGCGCGATGCCATGGCGCCGGCGTTCGACGCCTTGAACACGCAAGCACAGGCGCTGTACCCGGTGAACATCGAAGAGGTTCGCCTTGGCGGTGTGCGCTGCCACCGCATCCGACCGGCTGACGCCGACTGTCGCCGGCGGGAAGGGCTGCTGATCAACCTGCACGGTGGCGGCTTCGTGGTGGGTTCGGGCGCTCTGGTGGAAGCAATTCCGGTTGCAGCGCTCACTGGCTTAGAGGTGATTGCGGTCGACTATCGGCTCGCCCCCGAGCACCCCTATCCTGCCGCGGTCGACGATGTTCTGGCGGTTTACCGGGCCTGCCTGGCTGACCACGACGCCGCGCGTGTAGGGCTGTACGGCAGCTCCGCGGGTGGCTTCCTGACAGCGCAGGCGATTGCCAGCATGCAGCGGGAGTCGCTGCCTGTGCCAGCCTGCGCCGGTGTGTTTTCCGCGGGCGGCAGCCTTGCTGATCTGGGTGATACCCGCAGCATTTTTACCCTGAGTGGTTTTTACGGCCAGCACAGTCTACCGCTGGGGCATCCGCTCAGTGAGTTGACCGTGTATCTTGCCGGGGCCGACCCGAATGACCCGCTGGTATCGCCCGAACTGGGCGACCTCAGCGCATTTCCGCCGACGCTTCTGGTCTCGGGCACACGCGATGCGTTGCTGTCCGCCACGGCGAACTTTCACCGCGCATTGTTGCGCGCCGGTTGTGCCGCCGAACTGATCGTGTATGACGCCATGCCCCACTCACACTGGTATGCGCTTGACCTGCCGGAGACCCGGGAGACGCTGGAATTCATGTCCGCGTTTTTTTTCCGGCATCTTGCGGCATGAACCTGCGCGCCATCGCTTTCGAGTCGGCATCCTCGTCGGCTGACACCACAAAAGAGGCACTCGCATGTATGCCATGATCATCGAGGAAACCGGCGGGGCGGAGGTATTTCGTTACGCCGAAGTCGACACCCCCGAGCCGGGTCCGGCCCAGGTGCTGGTGCGCGTGGCTCGCGCGGGAGTCAACCCCGCTGACTGGAAGAACCGACAGGGGCACCTCGCGCAATTTCGTCCGTATGTATTTCCCTACATTATCGGCTTTGACGCGGCTGGTGTGGTCGCCGCGGTCGGTGAAGGGGTTACCGGCATTTCAGTAGGCGACCGGGTGGTCACTCCCACGAACCACGGGCAGGGCGGGCAGGGCAGCTATGCCGAGTACACGCTGGCTAACGAGGATCGCGTGGCGCGGATACCGCAAGGCCTGAGCTTCTCGCAGGCGGCCGCCCTGCCGGTCGCGGCGCTCACCGCCTGGCAGGGACTGTTCGACCGCGGCGGCCTGGAGGCCGGCCAGTGCGCACTGATACATGGCGGCTCCGGCGGGGTGGGAACCTTCGCGGTGCAGTTCGCGCGCCAGGCTGGCGCCCGTGTGGCGGCCACCTGCTCCACAACCAACATCGCGTATCTCGAATCGCTGGGCGTCGAGCGCGTCATCGATTACCGCCGGGAAAATATCGCAGAGGCGGTGGCGCAATGGGCCCCCGACGGCGTGGATTTCCTGATGGACGCCGTTGGCGCGAGTACCCTGCCGGATGCGTTGCAGTTGGTGCGCGCGGGCGGCACCTTCGTCAGCATACCCACGCTGGTGGACGATGGCGACCTGGCGGCGTCGGCCGCAGCGGCCGCCCGGCGAGGCGTCAACCGGGTGTTTTCCACAATGAACGACGTGGGTTGCGCGCAGACCCTCGATCGTATTCTGCATCTGGTGGCGCGAGGCGAAGTACGCTTGCCGCCGTTGCGTGAGTTTGATCTGCAGGATGTGCGTGACGCGCACAGTGCGTCCGAGACCGGCCATGCCGGGGGCAAGCTCATCCTGAGGGTGGCCGAAATCGGGGAGGCTTGAGGCGCCAGACCGGCGCTGCAGGGGCGCGACCGAGGCAACGGTTTGACAATAAACTTATATATAAGATAATAGTAATCAAAGGCGTCACTATCTGCCGCCTCCCGCCGTAATTACAGGGGACGACATGAACGATCCGATGATTGGTATCCAGCCACAATTGCCCGTGCGTGACGCGGCAATGCTGCGCCGAGCTCTGGTGGAGGGGGACCTGCCCACCTGGCTGATGGTGTTGACGCACTACGAACGCGACGCGACGTTCCTGGCGCGCTTTGCGCCCTACATCGGGTCGGCCTTCGAGCCGCCCCGCGAGGTGCCCGAGGCACTCACCCGGGAACTGCATGAACGGCTGTTCTCCCTGCTCACCCGCGATCCCCCGCCGCAAGACAGCGCGCCGCCCCCCGAGCTTTTTCGAGCCATGTTGAGTACGGACGTGGGCGAGCCCGTCAACGAAGAGTTCATTCCGATGTTGCGCGAGCAGATGGGGTTCGACGCGCCGGAGCGTCGCAGCGAGCGGCCGGGCAGGCCGTCGCCACCGAAAGATTTTCGTGTCCTGGTGATCGGCGCCGGGCTTACCGGTCTTCTCGCGGCCATCAAGCTGGACGAGGCGGGGTACCACTTTCAGGTCATCGAGAAGAACCCGGAAATCGGTGGCACCTGGTGGGAAAACACCTACCCGGGCTGTGCGGTGGATACCCCGAGCCATTTCTATTCCTATTCCTTCGAGTTGAACGGAAACTGGTCTCACTACACGCCTCAGGGCCCGGAGTTCCAGAAATACCTGTTGGCGGTGGCGGCCAGATACGACCTGCGTCGCCACATCGTGTTTGAGACCCGGGTACTGGGCATGGCCTGGGACGAGCAGCGCTGCGAGTGGGAGGTAGAAGTTGAGGACGCCGCCGGGCGACGTTTCGTGCGTGCCAACGCCGTGATAAACGCCCACGGGCCAGTGAATCGCTGGTCTCTGCCGAAGATCCCGGGGCTGGGCGATTTCCAGGGCCCGGTGATGCACACTGCGGGTTGGGATCACAGCGTCGACCTGCGCGGCAAGCGTGTGGCCATGATCGGTACGGCGGCCAGCGGAGTTCAACTCGGCGCGGCGATCGCGCCCCTTGTGGAGCACCTCAGCGTTTTTCAGCGGTCCCGGCACTGGGTCATGCCGAATGCGTTCGTCGAGGTGCCGGAATCCATCCGGTGGGCACAGCGCGAGATTCCGCACTACGCCTCCTGGTTCCGTTTTCGAGCCTACTGGTTCGCCGCGGACGGCCTGTACGAGAACATCCGTGTCGATCCGCAGTGGCGCAGCGACGACGGTACGTCTGTATCCGCCGCCAATGAGGCCGTACGGCAGTACTGCCTGCAGAACTACCAGGCGAAGCTCGCGCACAGGCCGGATCTGCTGGAAAAGCTGATTCCGGATTACCCGGTGTTCGGCAAGCGTATCTGTATGGACATCAACTGGCTGGACACCCTGTGCCGCGACAACGTGACCCTGGAAGACAACACGCTGGATCACATCGTGGCCGATGGCATGGTACTGCGTGACGGCTCGCAGGTGCCCGTAGACGTCATCCTCTGCGCTACCGGTTTCGATATTGCCGAGATGACCGGCGGCATGCGCATCGAAGGGCGCGACGGGCGTAACCTGCGGGAAGAGTGGGGTGAGGACGACCCGCGCGCCTATCTCGGCGTCGCGGTGCCGGGCTATCCGAATTACTTCATGACCGTTGGCCCCAACAGTGCGCCGAATCATGCGGGTGGGCAAAACATCACCTCCGAAACGCAGATTCACTACATCATGGAGTGTCTTGAATTGCTGACGCAGCGCGACGTTCCCGCAATGGAACCAACGGTTGAGGCGACGGCGGCGTACAACCAGCGTATCGATGACACGATGCAGTCTCTGATCTGGTCGCACCCGAAAGCCAGGAGCTATTACAAAAACAGCAAAGGGCGCGTGTTCTTGTCCTGCCCGTACCGCCTGGTTGAATACTGGCAAATGACACGGCAGCCGAACCTGGACGATTATCGCTTTAGTGATCCGCGCGCGGCGGGTGCAGCCGTGGACGATACCGGGCTTGCTGTGCAGGGCGGCGCGCCGCTATAGTCTCCGCAGGCCCGGTCGCGAACTCCGCGACATAACAGAGGGCGCTTTGCTGCAGGGGACGACAGCATGCCAGCTAAATCCAAATCGGGCGGGGGTCGCGGCAAGTCAAAAAGCGGCACCGGTACCAGCGCGCGTGGCAAGACCGCCACGAGCGCCAGCATCGCCCGGGGGAAACAGCCCGCGAAGACATCGACGGGTACCACAGGCCGGCGCAAGACGGCGGCCGTCAAGGGGCGGGCGGGACGGCCACCGCGGTTGTCGCGCGACATGGTGCTGGACACCTCTATCGGGTTGCTCGAGCGTTACTCGGTGGAACAATTCACCATGGCACGGGTGGCCAAGGCCCTGAATACAGTATCCATGGCCTTGTACAACTATTTTCCCAGCCGCGACGCGCTGCTCGCGGCGATCGCCGATCATATCTGCATGCAGTTCACCATGCCGAAGCCCAAGCGCACGCAAACCTGGCAGGACACCCTGTGGCAGTGGCTGTGGGCGCTGAAAAAGCACACGGACGACTACCCGGTGATCGTCGAAGTGATGGGTGCGGAAGGCCGCTATTCTGCAGGCTGGCTGCGTATCACATTGACGGTCTCGCGGACGCTTTACGAGCAGGGCTTACGTGGGCATGACCTGGCCCTGCACGCCTGGATGTTCTGTAGTAATGCGCTTGCCACGATCGTGTTTGAGCGAGAGGGCAGCGCTTGGCGTTCGCCGATTTCGCTGACGGAACTCGATCAGCTCGACCCGGACGAGCAGGACTTTCTGATTATGCTGCGCAAGCATCATGTGCAGCTGTCCTCGGAAGAGATCCTTGACCTCGCCTTTCACCAGCTCATCGACAATCTCGAGCGTGCCTTACAAACGCCGGGTACTGCAGACTGAACCAGCGGCCATCGTCAACGGTATTTAATTACTGATAAGATAAATACTGGCGCTGACGCAGGAGGGCATGCCGTGCCAGAAGGAATGGACGTTTTTCGAGACGGGGTGGCTGTCATCACGGGCGGCGGTTCGGGTATCGGTCGGGGCCTGGCCTGCCTGGCGGCGGAGCAGGGGATGCGTGTGGTGGTGGCCGATATCGACGTGGCACGCGCGCGCGGCGTGGTGACGGAAATCGAGGGCGCCGGTGGCGAAGCGCTGGCGGTTCACGTAGATGTGGGCGATGCGAATTCGGTAGATGCCCTTGCGCGCGCAACCCATGACCATTTCGGCGATGTGCGGCTGCTCGTCAACAATGCCGGCATCGAGACCCTGGGCTTTAGCTGGGAGCTGGACGCTGCGGTCTGGGACAGGACTCTGAACATCAACATTCACGGTGCCGTGCACGGAGTGCGCGCCTTCGCGCCGCGCATGCTCGCAAGCGGCCAGCCCGCCTGGATCGCCAACACCGCGTCGATCGGCGGTTTGGGGATCATGCCGGTTCAGACGTCCTATATCATGAGCAAGCATGCGCTTATCGCGTTCTCCGAATGTTTGTATCTCGAGATGCAGGCCAAGCAGGCCGCGGTACACGTTTCCGCGATCCTGCCCGGGCCGGTGGCCACGCGTATTTTCGCCGACAGTCATACCGGCGGGGACCAGGGCAGCTGCAGGCACCGCGACCTGATGCACGGCATGCTCGAGGCGGACGGGATCAGTGGCGAGGAGGCCGCTCGACGTATCCTGCCGCAGATCGCCGCGGGAGAGTTCTGGGTGTCGACACACCCCGATATCACGCGTGAGTTCGCAGCCAACCGTGCTCGCCACCTGGAGGCGCTTGGCATGCCTTCTCTGCCGCAGGAGACGCTGGCAGCCATGGGGCTTTCGACTTCCGCCTGACCCGCGTCGGGAGTGATCCATCCCGGCGCTGCCTGGCTTTCATCGCGCCTCGCTGAAAAAATCCTCGAATTGTTGGCGCAGGTCGCGTTTGAGGATTTTTCCCGAGGGATTGCGCGGCAGTTCATCGACAAACACCACGGCTTTGGGGACCTTGAAGCCCGCGAGCGATCCCCGGCAGTGGGCTATGATGGACTCGGCGTCGCTGGCCGCGCCGCTCTTCGTAACGACCACCGCGGTCACCGCCTCAATCCAGCGCGAGTGGGGCAGGCCGATCACCGCGACCTCCGCCACGGCAGCGTGAGCGTAGACGGTTTCTTCCACTTCGCGACCCGATACGTTCTCGCCACCGGTCTTGATCATGTCTTTCTTGCGGTCGACGATGGTCAGGTAACCTTCCTCGTCGAGGGTCCCCAGGTCGCCACTGTGAAACCAGCCGCCGGCGAACGCCTCTGCTGTCTTCTCGGGGTTTTTGTAGTACTCCTTGAGTAACTGCGGCGATCGGTGCACGACCTCGCCGATTTCGCCCACAGCCACATTCTCGCCCTGATCGTTCACCACGCGTGTCTCCACGTTGATCACCGGTCGCCCCGCCGAGCCTGCCTTGCGAATCTGGTCAGCGGGCTTGAGGATTGTGGCCACCGGCGCAATTTCGGTCTGGCCATACAGATTCCACAAACGCAGTTGGGGCAATCGCCGCTGGATTTCCCGCAACACCTCGACCGGCATGATGGAGGCGCCGTAGTAACCCTTGCGCAGCGCGGAGAGGTTCGTGTTGTCAAAGCGGTCACTGTTGAGCAGGGAGATCCACACCGTCGGTGGGGCGAAGAACGAGGTAATGCTGTCGCCTTCGAGAAGCGTTAGCAGGTTGTCGGCGGAGTTGTCATCCGTGATCACGTTGAATGCACCGACCTGGACGGCGGGACCGAGGAAGCAATCCAGCTGTGCGCAGTGGTAGAGCGGCATGGCATGCAGCAGCCGATCATCCTGGGCAACTTCAGCATCGGCAATGATACTGCCGTATTGCCACAGCACTGCAGAGTGGCTGAGAACCGCACCCTTGGGTGCGGATTCAGTGCCGCTGGTGTAGATGATCTGGGCCGGGTCGTCGCAGGTGACGGCAGCGGGCTGCGACAGCGGCTGCGCTGCCAGCAACGCGTCGAATGGCAGTGTGCCCGGAGGCGCCTCACCCCGTGCGAGCCACACCAGGGCCTCCAGGGCGCCACAGTGCCTGGCCGCCTCGCGTGCATTCTGCAGCTCGCTCGCGCCGACCAACAGCAGGCGCGCTTCGCTGTGTGCTAGGACATAGGCCGCCTCTTCGGCGTTCAGCATGAAGTTAATTGGAACCAGCACTGCACCAATGGCGCTGATTGCAAAGCGCGCAGTGGCAAATTCAGCACAATTGCGCGACAGAATCGCCACGCGGTCACCCGCCCGGACCCCGAGGGACTCAAGGCCGGTCGCAACCCGCTGCGTCTGTGTGAGCCACTCCCCGTAACTGAGCAGTTGATTGTGCTGCGACAGGGCTGGCCTGTCCGGGTGGCGCAGCGCGCTGCGGCGCAAAACGTCAAACAGGGTTTGCTGGTAAACGCTCGGGTCGATCATCAGGGCGGCTCCTGGTGTTTATCTTCGCCATTGTTCCTGTACTGGGCTATCCGGCGATTGCTGGCGAACTGCAAGTTCGGCGCCTATGCCTGCACAGCGGGTCGAATAGGTGTACCGGACACTATCTCGCGCAACGCGGTTTGCAAAGCGGTTGACGCGCTGAGCGAACGTGGATATCGTAGATATTAAATTACATATAAGTTAATTGTCCAGCGCATGGCCCGGGCCGTGATGTGCCCTACCGGACAGGTAGCGTGGACTTGGCGAACAGTGATGAGGGAAGGCAATGACGAGCACGCGACCACAGCATTTCGGTTTCACCAAGCTACTGGTAACGGACCTGGAAGCGAGCGCCGCGTTTTACTCTACGGTGTGCGAACTGCAGGAACTCGCCCGCGTCGAGAGCACAATAGGCGGCCGCGCCATTCGCGAGATCATGTACCAGCCGACGGCCGAGGGCGCCGGGATGTTCGTGCTATTGCAGTTCCTCGATCAGGCGGCGCCGGGGGGTGACGAAGTGATTCTTGGCTTTCAGACAGAAGATGTCGAGGCCTTTGTAAAACGCGCCCTCGCGGCGGGTGCATCGCTGGTAGAGCGTGTGAAGGATATGCCGGAGCATGGCGTGCGCGTTGGATTCATCGCCGACAACGAGGGGCACCTGATCGAAGTGGTGGAACTGCTGGAGCCGGCCGCGTGAGCGTGCCCGTCTCCGGGGGAGGTCGAGAGATATGATTTCGGTGCAGGATCGCATTGTCGTCGACGCCGGCGATCTTTCGCGTCTGCGATCGCTGCTTTGCGAGAGATACCTGTCGGGAGCCGAGGCCCGCGGCCTGGCGCTCCTTTCCACTGAGATATCGCCCCCGGTCCTGACCGAGAATGCACCGGTGACCCTTTGGCTGCGCTGGCGGGTGGCCGACGTCGGGTCCTGGTGGGCGATGCGCGCGCAATCTGGCACGCCCGAGGTCGCCGCCTTCTGGGCGGAGGTCGACGGGTTCTGCCTTGAACGGGAACGCTGCTATCTGCGTGACCCGGATCTCCTGACGGTGAAGTGCGCGCCAGAGCGCTCTGACGTTGCGTTCGCGACACGTGGCTTCCGGGAAACGGCGCAGCTTGCACTTCGGGAGGGTCTCAGCGCGCAGGACGTGGCGGCCTTCGCGGGTGCACTGCAACTCGCTGCCGAGTCCCTGCCGCACATCGAGGCCGCCAGCCTTGGGCGAAACTACGCGCCGGAGTACGCGGCGGGACACTTTACACTGGACCTGCTTTACCCGGACGCTGACGCCGCGCAGCGCGCGGCAGTCGGCGAAATGGACCGACGTGATCGCGCCGGCGCTGGACACCCACTGCGCGGCGGTTCATGCGGTGACGCTGGACACACTCGGCGCGGGACTGCGGGATCCGGCGTTGGCCGGCGGTGTGAAGCGCACGGCATTTTTCCGATTGCTGCCCGGGGTCGGCAGCGACACCGCGGCTCGCTTCGAGCGTGACCTGCCTCGACATGCCGCTGCATATCCCCGAAATCTGCAACTGGCGGCTCAGCGGGCGAGCCCGGCACCATGGTGCCGCGCTGAGGATGCGCCTCGGAGCTATGTGGGAGCAGGAATTCGCCCATCTGGAGGATCTCACCGGGCCATACATGATTAACCCCCACCACTGGGGGCATGTCGACCGCTGGTTCGATCCCGAATCGGGGGTGCAGGCGATCGATGCGAGATTGTCGCACGCGTTCAGCCTGCTGGTCGAGCCTGCTGGCTCTTGAGGCCGTGAGAGCTCCGCCTGAAAAGTCTGCAGCATTGCCGGTGGGTGAGCGGCGGCCGCAGAAAACAGCATCAGTGACATTCTCCGGGAGACAATTGTCATGAGCAAATTACTGGACAACAGGGTCGCGCTAGTGACAGGTGCGAGTCGCGGCATTGGCCGGGCTCTGGCGCAACGCCTCGCGGCGGAGGGTGCAACGGTCGTGGTGACGGCACGCAGCCTGGACAGCGCGGGTAACTACGAAGGCACGCTCAGGGAGACCGTCAGTCTGATCGAGGCCTCCGGTGGCGTCGCGCACCCGCTGGTCGCGGATTTGGAGAAAGACGAGGACCTCAACGCGCTGGTGCCGCGTGCGGTGGGCCTGGCCGGCGGAGTGGACATACTCGTGCACAGCGGTGGCAAGGCCGAATACGCGCCCACAGTGGAAATGGATCCGGAAGTCTTCGACCGCACCCTCGGCCACTATCTGCGCGCGCCGTTCCGGCTCTATCGGCAGGCGGTGCCGGAAATGCGCCGGCGCGGGGCGGGCTGGATCGTGACGCTCGGGTCGGTCACCGCGCTGCCGCCGTTGCGGCCCTATGACACGTGGGCGATCCAGGGTGGCGCAACAGTCTATGCTGCCGTGAAGGCCGCGGTGCACCGCATGACACAGGGGCTCGCCGCAGAACTCCTGCCCTACAATATCGCCGTGAATACGCTGGCGCCGAGCACCGCGATTCGCACGCCGGGCGCCAGCGAATATATCCCCGAGGATTATCCCTCCGAGCGCATAGAATATATTGCCGAGACGGGTCTCGCGCTGTGCCATCTGCCCGCCAGCGAAAGGACCGGACTCACCGCCTACAGCCTGCATTTTCCCCACTTCCACGGCTTGGCGGTTCATACCCTGGACGGTCGTGAGCGTATCGAGGATCCGGTTCTGCCGGCCTACGCGCACCCGGATATCGATCCCTCGGGGCAGGGCAGCTAATCCCGGCTACTTGCATTGCAGCGGGGAGGGCGTCGCCCGATTGAAACTTGTGGTTGACCGAGGTGAAGGCTTGCGCCATGATTACTATTAAATTACATATAAGATAATAAGGCCCGCACGGACCATCGGTCGTCGCATCGGCCTCCTCAGCCCCAGCAGGGGAGCAGCGCGACATCTCCGGTCCCGGTAGGACGAAACAGCGATAACAGCGTTCGAATACGCAGGAGAAGCGCCATGTTCAGGAAAGCCCCGTTGGCCGTCGCGGTGTCGACGATGATTGCAGGCGGTTTCACCGGCGCCGCCGCCGCGCAGAATCCGGAGCGTAGCGCAGCGTCTCCCGGCGTCCTGGAGGAGGTGATGGTCACGGCCACGCGCCGCGAGGCGAGCCTTCAGGACGTGCCGATGACGGTGACGGCTATCACCGCCGAGGACGTCCAGACCTACAACATCTTTCGCTTCGACGACCTGCAGCAGCTTTCGCCCGGCCTGGCACTGGACAGCCAGGGCGCCTTCGGTTCGGCGGCGAGCCTGCGCGGTGTCGGTTTCGATTCCAACTCCTCTGCCGACCCCGCTGTAGACATCTATATCAATGAGACGCCGGTCGATGCGAACTACGCGTTTCAGAGTATTTACGATATCGGACAGGTGGAGGTGCTGCGAGGTCCACAGGGAATCCTGCGTGGACGGCCCTCACCTGCCGGGGCCATTACGCTGACCACCCGTCGCCCCGATCTCGACGCGCTCGGTGGTTCCATTTCCGGTGCCTTCGGTAACGAGGGTACGGTCAACGGTCAAGCGGCGCTCAACCTCCCGATCATCGAGAACAAGCTGGCTCTGCGCCTGGCGGGATTGTATGACGAGGATGAAGGCAATCACGTTGAGAGTGTGAACTCCAACGCCAGCAGCGAACGCGAGACGACGAG
The DNA here is from genome assembly GCA_041396005.1 of Halioglobus sp. GTDB lineage: Bacteria > Pseudomonadota > Gammaproteobacteria > Pseudomonadales > Halieaceae > Marimicrobium. Next base: position 71,690 of record JAWKZK010000013.1, on the reverse strand, counting down.
CTGGCGCACCTCCCTGCGCTGGGCGCCCACCGACAACCTGGATGCGGTGCTGGTGCACCAATCGCTGGACTCCGACCGCGTCAATCTGTCTGCGGTCAACGGGCCCGGTGCCGGCTACAACGGCCCGCCGATCGATGGCCGCGCCAACCTCGGCGTCTACGAAAACGGCACCGGCGGCAACCAGGAAGCGCAAATCACCACCTGGAATCTCGCCTGGGACCTGCCCAGCCACCGGCTCATCTACTCTGGCGCCTACCAGGACAACGCTTTCTCCTACGACCAGGAACTGGATGTCTACAACGGGGCCCTGAATTACCTGCAGAACCAGGTCACCGAGTCGAGCTTCGAAGTGGACAGCCATGAACTGCGGCTGGAATCGACTGCGCCTGACCTGTTTGCTGATTACCAGGTCGGTGTGTGGTACCAGAAGACGAAAACCCAGACGACCTTCGCGCAGGACAATGCTAACCCGGGCGCTTTTGGTTATCCGCTGGAGCCTGATCCGGTCGGGCCGCCGGATTCGACCTATCTGCTCGGTGTCAGTGGTGAGGTCACTACCGACGTGGAGAATATTGCCGTGTATTCCAGTACGGTGCTGCATCTGACTGACAGCACGGACCTCAGTATTGGCGTGCGCTACCTGGAGAACGACTCCGAACGTAACGAGGTACTCAATTTCGCCGACGCCCTGATCGCGGTCGGCATATCGCCGGGCGTGTCCATCGGCGATGCCGGTTGCACGGGTCTGCAGGCATTCGCGCCGTTTACCGGCGTCGAGTCGTTCCCCGGTTATTGCGATCTGGCGCTGGACCTGCCGCAGTTCACGGCGCCCGACAGCGACAAGGCGAAGGAGTGGGTGTATCAGGCTTCTCTGCAACAACAGTTTAGCGACGACGTCATGGCGTATTTCACCTACGCCCATTCCTGGCGGCCCGCGGGCGTCACCGTGGGCGTTACTACTCCGGTCGAGGATCGTTCGCTGATCAAGGGCGAAGACGAGGAATCCGATTCCTATGAACTCGGCCTGCGCTCGGAGTGGCTGGACAGCCGCTTGCGGTTGAATGTGAGTATCTACCATCAGCAGTTCGACAACTACATCGGCCGCTTTAACGACATCCCCGTACTGGACATGACGACCGACCAGATCATGACCGCCGGCTTTACCTACCCCGGAGACGCCACCGTGGACGGCGCGGAACTGGATGTCGCCTTCGAGGCGACGGACAACTGGTGGCTGCAGCTCACGACCGCCTATGCCGACGGCCGCTACGACGACGCCGACGTACCCTGTCGCGATACCAACCTGGACGGCAACCCGGACGACGGCGACGTGGGCAACCTGACGCCCGGGGATTTCGTCGGCAACGATGTGATTTTCTGTTCTGTGGACAGCCGCATCTCGACGGTGCCGGAATGGGTGACCACGCTGCAGTCCGAGGTTACGTTCCCCCTCGTCAGCCAGGAAGGCTACGCGCGGGTACTGTACAACTACTACTCGGAGGAACAGAACGACGGTGGCTTCGAGGCGAACGCCTATGGCCTGCTGAACTTATACCTGGGTTTACGCGATCCCGCCGGTGAGTGGGAGGTGGCGCTGTGGGCCCGGAACGCCCTTGACGAAGACACCCAGCTTGATCGCACGGACCCCCAGACGGTGTACGACGCGTTCCCCACCGGATACGGCACCGTAAGCTACGTGCCGGAACGCGAGATTGGCGTGACGATGCGTGTGCTGTTCGGCGGGGGTTAATCGTCGGGACTCCCGCCTCCAGGAGAGCAAGTCAATGATTGAGGCACACTCGTACGATTTTGACGCGATCGTCGTGGGTTCCGGAATTACGGGTGGCTGGGCAGCGAAGGAACTGACCGAGAAGGGCCTGAAGGTGCTCGTCCTGGAGCGTGGGCGGAATGTCCGACATGGTGCCGATTACCATGGTGAGCACGCTCCCGCCTGGAAGCTGCCCTACCAGGGCAAGACACCCAGAGAGCTGTACGAGAGAGAATACGCAACCCAGAGCGAATGCTACGCGCTCAGCGAGGCGAATCGGGAGTTCTGGAACAACGATCTGGAAAATCCTTACGTTTTCGATCCACAAACTCCGTTCTACTGGATACGGGGAGATGTGGTGGGCGGACGCTCGCTGATGTGGGGCCGCCAGGCCTACCGCTGGAGCGTGCAGGATTTCGAAGCGAACGCTGATGATGGCCACGGTATCCCCTGGCCGATCGGATACAAGGATCTCGCGCCCTGGTATAGCCATGTTGAGAAGTTTGCCGGTATCAGCGGCGAGCCCCTTGGACTGGATGAGCTTCCAGACAGTGAGTTCCTGCCGCCCATGGAAATGCATGCGCTGGAAAAGACCATTCAGAGCAGGCTGAGAAAGAAAGCACCGGATGTCCACATGACGATCGGGCGCGTCGCCGTCCTGACGAAGGATCACCATGGCCGTGCCGCCTGTCACTACTGCGGACCTTGCGAGCGCGGATGTTCCACCGGCAGCTACTTCAGTTCACAAAGTTCGACACTTCCCGCAGCTCGCGCGACGGCTAACCTGACGCTCAAGTCCGACGCCGTGGTGGACAGCCTCGTGTACGACCCTCAGACGGGATGCGTCAGCGAGGTTCGCATCATTGATAGCGAGACCGGAGAGCGGTCGTCATTCAGGGCGCGAGTCTTCTTCCTCTGCGCTTCCACCGTAGGAAGCACGCAAATTCTTCTTAATTCTCGAAACGAGCACTTTCCCAATGGCCTGGGCAATCGCAGTGGTGTACTGGGCCACTACCTGATGGATCACATCTACGGCGTGGGTGTGACGGGTATCTTTCTCGACGACATGGACCGCTACTGGTTTGGCAATCGTCCCAATGGCATATACATCCCCCGGTTTCGCAATCTTGGTGTGAAGGACGAAGAGACGGATTTCGTTCGAGGCTATGGTTATCAGGGCATGACAACACGAATGGACTGGCAAATTTTTTTGAACAAGAAGGGTTTTGGAGCCGAGCTCAAGGACTCGCTGCGCAAGCCCGGGCCGTGGGCTTTTCATCTGGCCGGGTTCGGCGAGGTGTTGCCACGGTACGCCAACCGCATGTACCTGGATTCGAGGAAGGTCGATCGCTTCGGGATTCCACAGGTCGCGTTTGAATGCGAGTGGGGTGAAAACGAACGCAGGATACGCGATGACATGATCCGTCAGGCAAAGAGACTCATGAAGGCGGCCGGTGCGGTATTTACGGTAGAGAATGCAAAAATGGGCCCGCCGGGCCTGGGTATCCATGAAATGGGTACCGCCCGAATGGGGCATGATCCTGCGACTTCGGTACTCGATGCCAACAACCGTGTACACGATGTCCCCAATCTCTTTGTGACAGATGGTGCCTGTATGACGTCCTCCTCCTGCGTGAATCCGTCACTGACCTACATGGCGCTCACGGCAAGGGCGTGTGACTTCGCCGCTCGTCAATTGGCGGAAGAACGGTTGTAGATTTGATGGGGGGTATGCTATGAACCGCTGGCTCAAGATTTCCCTGGTGACTGTGACAGGGTTGTTGGTTATCGCAGCCGCGTCGCTCTATTTCTATTACAAGTCCATTGGCATCATTCCATCGCATGACTACGAGACAGAGCCGCCGCACCTGCCGGATTTTGCGCGTCCCGCCGTCCTCATCTTCAATAAAACCAATGGCTTCATCCACAAAGACGCGCTGCCCGTCGCAGACCGCGTGTTCTCCGAGCTGGCCGAGGAGGCTGGCTGGGATACATTCATTACCAATAACGCCGCCGTGCACAACCCCGAGGTTCTGCACAAGTTCGGGCTGGTTGTCTGGAACAACGTGTCAGGTGACGTACTGACAGAGAAGCAGCGCGAGTCTTTCAGGCGGTGGTTGGAAGCCGGAGGCGGTTGGGTCGGCGTTCATGGCTCCGGTGGAGATACCAGTTACCAGTGGAACTGGTACGTCGATACCTTGATTGGCGCGCAGTTCGTGGGCCATACCATGGATCCGCAGTTTCAGGATGCCTCACTGCTGGTGACGGATCCGGGAGTCTCAATCAGCAGCCACCTTCCTGCTCCCTGGCGTGTGCCTTCGGAGGAGTGGTACGCCTTTGCATCGAATCCCCGCGAGAAGGGTTACGAGATACTGATGACTATTGACAAAGATTCCTATGTCACGCGCGGCGCCATCACGTCGGGCTGGATGGAGGGCTGGACTGATCGTATGGAGGGGGAGCACCCGCTCGTCTGGCGCCATCGGGTGGACGAGGGGAGGGTGTTTTACTCCGCCATTGGCCATCGTCCCGAGACCTATCAGTTACCGGAGTACCGGCAGCTATTGTCAAAAGCGATGCGCTGGGCGATGGGTGATGCAGACTAGCCAAACCACTCCCGGCCGTGGCCTTCATCGCTCTCGCTCAGGACAGGTTACACTTAATTAACTTACACATAAGATATATGACCTATACTGCTACCTGTCATTTACGAAAGTGAGGTATGGGGTGATGAGCTTCAGTCATCTGCACGATTTGGTCCTTGGTATCCCGTGAAACCACTGATTCGCGCATTGTTTTGTGTTTGCTCGCTGCTGTGTGCCGCACTGGCCGGCGCCACGGCAGAAACACGCGGCGAAATCGTGGCGATGAAGCGACTCACCGAAGCACAGTATCGCAATACCATTGCCGACATTTTCGGCAGCGAGACCGGCATCTACGGCCGCTTCGAACCGGACTACCGGCGCGACCACCTGATCGCCGTGGGCAGTGCCTGGACGAGCGTATCGCCCTCCGGGTTCGAGCAATACGAACGCATGGCGCTCGGTATCGCCGAGCAGGTGCTGAATGAAGCCGTCCGGGATCGTTATCTGCAATGCGAGCTTCCCAAGTCGCACATCGCCGGGGATGCCTGTGCACGGGCTTTTCTCGACTACTACGGGAAGAGAATTTTCCGCCGGCCACTGTCGGAGCGAGAACGGGCAGACCGGTTAGCCATCGCTGCGAAGATCATGCAATTGGGAGGGGGATGCCTACGAAGGGCTGGAACACGCCCTGGCCAGCCTGCTGGTCTCGCCGGCCTTCCTGTTTCGGATGGAAATCCTCGAGCCGGATCCGGCCGAACCCGGGGCGAGCGCCTGACCGGCTACAGCAAGGCGGCCCGCCTGAGCTACTTCCTCTGGAACACCACGCCCGACGAGGCGCTGCTGGCTGCCGCCGGGAACGGAGAGCTGCACACGCGGGACGGGCTGCGACGGCAGGTGGAGCGGCTGCTGGCTTCTCGGAGGCTGGAGACCGGCATGCGCGCCCTGTTTGCCGATATGTTGCGCTTCGACACATTCCCCGAGCTGACCAAGGATGCGCAACTCTATCCGGTCTTCACGACGCGGGTCGCCCAGGCCATGCAGGAACAGACCCTGCGCACCCTGATGGATCATCTGCTGGTCAAAGAAGACGATTACCGGGACCTTTTTACCCTCGATACCATGCCAATGAACCCTGAGCTGGGCATGGTGTACGCAGTGCCGGTGTCCTGGCGGGAAGGCTGGCGAGACTTCCGTTTCGAGGACGCCTCAGCACGCAACGGACTGCTGAGCCAGGCCAGCCTGCTTTCATTGCACTCCCATGCCGGGAGCAGCTCGCCGACGCTGCGCGGCTTGTTCGTGCGGGAAACCTTTCTCTGCCAGTACGTGCCCCCGCCACCGGCGGACGTGGATTTCACCATGGACGAGGCGTTCGCCGTAAAGGCGACCGCGCGGGAAAGGCTGCTGCGTCATCGAGAGGAGCCGATCTGCGCCGGCTGTCACCAGCTCATGGACCCGATAGGTCTGACCCTCGAACAGTTCGACGGCGTGGGCATGTTCAGAATCAGGGAAAACGGCGCACTCATCGATGTCGGCGGAGAACTGGACGGCGAGGTGTTCGCCGGCGCGCGGGGGCTGGGCGAGGCGCTGAGCGAACATCCAAGGGTGCCGGCCTGCCTGGTGAACACGGTCTATCGCTATGCGACCGGCCGCCCGGCGGTCAATAGCGAGCGGGAACTCCTCGGGGCACTGGAAGCAGGTTTCGCCGCATCGGGATACCGGCTGCGCGAACTACTCGCGCAGATCGCCACAAACGAAAAGTTTTACGATGCGGATGCGCTGCGCCGCCAGGTATCTACCGCGGAGGAAAAGTCATGAATGCGAAACGCGTCACCCGCAGGCACGTCCTGCGCGGGCTGCTGCAGGGGTCGGCTATCACCTTGAGCCTGCCGCTGCTTGACCGGTTCCTCGACGGAAACGGCACCGCTATGGCGGCGGGCGCGCCTTTGCCTCAACGCTTCGGGACCTGGTTCTGGGGGTGCGGCATGACGCCGGAACGATGGAATCCCGTCACCGAAGGTGCTGCTTACGAAACGACGCCGGAACTGCAATCCCTCGCCAGGCACAGGGAACGCCTCAACATCCTGAGCGGGTTCAACGCTTACCTCGAGGGCCTGCCGAACCAGGTTCACAGCAGCGGGGTGATCGCTACATTGACGGGCAATGCTCCCGCGCGGCCGGACGAGTTCACAAGCCCCAGCGTAGACATTCTCGTCGCCGACGCGATCGGTACCGGCTCTCGGTTTCGCTCGCTGGAGATCGCCGCCTGTGGCGACCCCAGGCATAGCTACAGCCGTCGCAACACCAGTACGGTAAACGCGGCGGAGGTATCGCCGTTGCAGCTATATGCGAGGATATTCGGCAGCGGTTTTCAGGATCCGAATGCATCGACCTTCCGGCCCGATCCGACGCTGATGATGCGCCAGAGCGTGCTCTCGGCGGTGGCGGAGGACCGCCGGCGCATGATGCAGCAGGCCGGCACGCGCGATCGCGAACGGCTCGACCAGTATTTCACCGCCATTCGCCAGACGGAGCAGCAGCTGGAGATCATGCTGCGGGAACCGGAGCCGCTGGAGAGTTGCCGGGTGCCCGAAGCCCCCGGTGAGATGCCGCTGGATACCGAGATAGAGACGGTGGAGGCCAGTCATCGCATGCTGTCGCGTCTGCTGGCGCTGGCCCTGGCCTGCAACCAGACGCGCGTTTTTAACGTCGTGTTCTCGCCGGGGGCGTCGAAACTGCGCCGGGGAGGCAGCAGTGCGAACCACCATCAGCTCACCCATGAGGAGCCCTTGGACACGGCGCTGGGTTACCAGCCCGGGGCGACCTGGTTCGTGGAACGCAGCATGGCGGCTTTCTCGGAGTTCCTCGACATCCTGGCCTCTGTACCGGAGGGCGATGGTTCCCTGCTGGACAACTGCCTGGTGCTGGCGCATTCGGAAACGTCGCTCGCGAAGACGCACGACGTGAACGGTTTGCCGATCATCCTGGCGGGACGATGCGGCGGGACGATGAAAACCGGACTGCATATCAAGGGAAATGGCGATCCGGTATCCCGCGTGGGCCTTACGGTGCAGCAATTGATGGGCGTGCCCGTCGATCGCTGGGGCAGCCGATCGATGGAGACGCGGCGACCGGTCTCGGAGGTTCTGGCGTAATGACGCTGCCGAAAGCCGATAGGTGGGCGCCCCTCTGGATGGCCGCCATGTTGGGGTCGTGCCATCTTGCCTTCGCGAATGCGCAGGTTCCCGTCGCCGAGGCGCAGGCGGAAGTTGCGGCGTTCGCCTCGGGCGAAGCGCCAGTCCGAAGCTACGTGGTGACCGAATTCAGCCTGGTGATGCCCACTGCCGGTTCCGGCGACTGTCCGGATGGCTTCAATCAGGGCTACTCAGAGCGATTTCTGGACGGGCTCTCGCCGCAGGAGCGCGAACGCTACGAGGAGGACCCGAGGCTGCTGCAACAGGCGCTGGCACCCTGGTACTACGACGACCCGGACAGCGACCCCTGCGCCAATCCGTCCGCCTTTCCCGATCCGGGCATGCTCATCGTCGAGGGCCCCCGGGCAATGCCGCGTCTCGAGGCGGACGGCACCGTCTCCGAGCGGCTGTTACCGCCAAGCCAGTGTCCGGCGCCGGAGGAGTTCGAGCGGCTGATCGACGGCCGCGCCATCGACAACCAGTACGCCCGAGTCATGGGTTGCGTAAAGGGCTACCAGCCCTCGGGCCAGGCAGCGGCTTTCGAGCAGTCTGCCATCCTCGACGGCAGTATGACCATCCTGCTGGAAATCGAAGGGCTTTCGGGGCGGGATGACGACGAGGTCGAAGTGCGCTTCTACTCCAGCGACGAGTCGGTCACCCTCGGCACCAACGCCAAGCCCTTGCCCTGGGCGACCTTCGCCCCGACCGCCGAGCGCCGCTTTCACAGCGTGACGTCGGGACGGGTCCGCGACGGCGTGCTGACGACGGATCGTTTCGACCTGCGCCTGATCAAGGCGGCGCAGCGGCTGGACAGCGAACTGGTGCTGCGCGACGCACGACTGCGGTTGGAACTTGAGCCCGAGGGCGCCGTGGCGCACGGCTACCTGGGTGGCTATTGGGACCTGGAATGGCTGGCGCACGCCGGTATCCGGATCCAGGACAGAACCGGGCTCTCCTCGGGCAAGCCGGCTGCGGACACCCACGGCTATACCTGCGAGGGCAAATACCACGCGGTGCACCGCCTGGCCGACGGCCACCCCGATTCTGTGACGGGAGACTGCACCTCCATCTCGGTGCTGCACCGGCTGCGGGCCGTGCCCGCTTTCGTTATCGCAGAGAGAACCGGTGCCGGGGCCTCGTGAGAATGAAAAGACTGCAATTGCACCTTTGTCCGGCGGTGCGGTGCCCGTCACCGCCACGGAGTTCGCGGACGATCATGGGTGGTTGCGGTAGCGAATCACGATTGAAAGCTGGCCTGGTGGCCTCGATGGAAGGAAGACCTTTATGTTGAGAAGTGTGCTCAAGATCGGCGGCATAACCCTCGCCGTGCTGCTGGTTCTTGCGGCGACGCTGACGGGCTGGACCCTGCACCGCCTGCAGGCCCACCTGGAGCCGCCGCCGAATCCACCGGGGCAGCCCAGTATCGCCAGCTATGCAAATGCCGCAACGCCAGCCGCAGACATTGAGCCTGGATCTCCGTTATCCGGCACCTTAGCCGGATTCGACTGGTCGCGCATCGACGATCCGCCTATCGCGGCACGTCCCTGGACGCGCTGGTGGTGGCCAGGTGGCGACATCAATGCACAAACCGCCCGGGCGCAACTGGACGTACTGCGCGCCGCTGGCTTCGGCGGCGTGGAAATCCAGCCCTTCCTGGGGGGCATGATCAACATGACGAACAACGACGAGGTGATGGCCCGGGTTTACGCCTTCGATACACCCTCCTATTACGAGACTCTCGACCAGACGCTGGAACACGCGGCAGAGATCGGCCTGCAGGTGGATCTCACGCATTTCAGTGGCTGGCCGCCGGGCGGCCCTGAAGTGCTGCTCGAGGACAGCAATACCATCCTGGCCTACGGGAAACCCGCGTGACCGGGGGCGCTCCGTGTCCATTGATCTTCCCCTCCGTCGCCCGGGTTGAGCGACTACATCTTCACAGTCATTGAATTCGCCGGTGCAGACTTCGTCAATTTTCCCGCTGCGCATGCGCGGCTGCTCAGCGTTGTCGCGGCGCGCGTCGAATCGGGCGAACACGGCGGTGTGTTCAACCTGGACGATACGGTGCATTTGGACGGAGATTCCCTGCAGCTGATCACGCCTTTTGCTTCCGGGGGACGCCTTGAGTGGGAGGCCCCGGAAGGGGAATGGCTGATCATCGCCAGCTATCTGCTGCCGTCGGGTGAGGTGCCGATGGGTGCGGCGCAGAAGCCGCAGGGTTTCGTCGTCGACCACTTGCGCAAGCCACAGGTCATCGGGCACTACGAGTACGCTTACGGCGAGCGCACCGGCCTTCCACGACACTACGGTGCGGGACTGCGCGGGTTCTTCAACGACAGTCTTGAATTCCGCCTGCCCCGGATGGCGGTGGAAGATATTCTGAGCGAGTTTCGCAAACGCCGCGGTTACGATCTGGAACCCTACCTGCCCGCCGTTTACGTGGAGGGTGTGGACAACGTGTATTTCCGCGAGATCCTGGGGGTGCACGCCGCACCGGATTTCCAGGTCACGTCGCTGGACGAGCGCATTCGCCACGACTATCAGCAGACGCTGTCAGACCTCGTGATCGAGCGCTTCGTGGAGACGTCCGCCGACTGGGCGCACGCCCGCGGCCTGCTTTCTCGTGGACAGAGCTACGGGATGGACATCGACCTGCTGCGCGCACTGGGGGCCAACTCGATTCCGGAAACGGAACAGTTGTGGGCCGGCGGTGCCAACGTGGGCCTGAAATTCGCCAGCTCCGCCGCCATCCTTTACGGGCGACCACTGGTGAGCGCCGAGTCTTTCGTGTGGATCAACCGGGATTACCAGCCGACGGCCCGTCGCCTGAAGGCAGCCGCGGACAAACTGCTGCTCGCGGGGGTGAACCACATCGTCTACCACGGTACGCCATATCCCTGGCACGGGAGTGGCGAGGGGGATTACGGCGAAGAGGGCTGGCAGCCGTTCTCCGGCCCTGAAAATCCCGCGCATTTTTCCGGCCTGTACGGGCCGGCCAACACCGCGCTATGGCCCGACATTCCCGAACTCAACGACTACATCGCACGCAGCCAATACCTGTTGCGCCACGGTGCGCCTTCCGCCGACGTGCTCGTCTACTACCCCTTCCTGGGTTTCCACGGTCCGAACCGGGATCTCGGCACAGGGGAAGTGCTGGTGACGGGCAGCTTGGGGGATGCCGATCCGGCCGCGGTCGCGCTGGAAGCGCCGGAGCTGTCCGCGGGCAAGGCACAGGTAGAGCGCTTCGTTAGCCTTCCCCCGAAGCAGGTCGACCCCCGGGTCGACTGGGTGGAGCGGGTGCAGCCCCTGCTCGCCGACCTGGAGCGGCGCGGCGTAAGCTGGGCCTGGCTGAACGATCACGCCCTGCAAAGCGGCAAACTTCGCGCGGGAGAATTGACCGCGTCCGGTGGGCGCTATGGCGCCATCCTGCTGCCCGAGATCCAGGCGATGCCGCCGGCGACCTTACAGGCGCTGCGCGAGCAGCTCGACCAGGGCATCGAAGTGGTGTTCGCAGGGAAGTTGCCCGATCGACAGCACGGGTTCCACGAAGCGGCGGCGGGAGACCTCGCCGTGCAGCGTGGTGTCGCGCGGTTGCGATCTGCGGGTGCCGCGCACTTCGCTCTCGACGACGTCCAGTTGCTGGCGCACCTGACCGATGCCTCCGCCGGCACGCTGCGTTATTCGGCGCCTTCTGACATCCACCGTCACCGGCGCCTGCTGGCCGACGGCGCCCAGATTCACTTTTTTGCCAACCAGTCTCCGGATGCCGCAGAGCTGAGCCTCTCGGCGCCACCGGATGCAACAGCCTGGTGGCTAGACGCGCGCACAGGGCGCGCGTGGGCGGCGGACACCGGTTCGGGGCCGGTTTCCCTGCCTCTCGCCGGTTTCGACAGCCGCTTCCTGATCACGGGCGTGCCCCTACCGGATGCGTTGCGCGACGAGGGACCGCCCCGGCTCGACGCTCTCACCGCGCAGAGTCGGCAGCTCACCGGGTGGGATTTTGATGCGGCTGAGTACCGCGCCGTCCTGGACGCTTTACCCGACTGGCGCGACATCCGGACGTTGAAATATGCGCGCGGACCCGGTGTATATCGCCATATTGTGGATGTCGAAGACACAGATCGACCAGCGAGATACATTCTCGATCTGGGGCTGGTGCAGGGTTCCGCGGTGGTATCGGTGAATGGTGAGACGGTTGGCAGGGCGAGTCTGCCGCCTTTCAGGCTGGACATCAGCGATGCAGTGCGGCCCGGAGCAAACACGATCGAGGTGGCTGTGACGCCACCCCTGCGCAACTATTTTGTGGGTCGCGCCCTGGCAGGCGACCCGCTGTACAGCCACATGGCCGGCTACGAGGACCAGCTGGTTGCGGCTGGCCTGATGGGCCCGGTAATGCTGTCGGTGTCCGGTGCCAGATGACCGCATCCCCGGATGAAGGATGCGTCAACGTGACCCGTTACTGCGATGCGTCGCAGCGGCGCGCAACCAGTCGCTTGGTCATCGCAGGGGAGCGGGGCCGGGATCATGCCGCACTGGTGTACAAAGGCGTCACTGGCGCGCACTCGGGGTAGCTCACAGGCCCACCGGCATCGTACACCGCGTTGATCGCCTGAATGAAAACCGGGTCGTGCAGCGGGTCGCTGGGTGTGGCGATGTCATGGCCGCGCCGGCGGGCATCGTCGATCAGCATACCGATTGCGCGTTCGTGGGTGAGGTTGTCGGTCCCCTCCATGTTTTTCTTCAGCTCCTCGCCGTCCATGAACACCTCAGCCGACCAGTGCACCAGGAAGCGAAGCTCCCGGGTGTGGTGGCGAGCGATCACTTCGTCGCCGGTCTTGAGGAGCCAGTGATCGGCGCTGTCGGGATCGCCTGAGAACAGCGTATCGAAACCCAAGCCTTTCGGCCTTTGTTGCTCCAGTGGACCATTGGCTTCGCCGCGGTGATACATCATCTCGTTTTGCACGACGACTCCGCGGTTGTAGATTGGAGAGGTCAGTCGCTGCGGCGGTTTGAGTGGTCCTTTGGGCCAGAACGTGAAACCGCTGTCGGGATCGTGCGAGAACCACGTGATCACCTGGGCCATCTTGATCATATAGTCCCGGAACAGGCCGGATTTTCCCATCACGCTGCACAGCCAGGTGGGGGAATTTTCGTAGCGCACGCCGCGAAAGCTCGGGGTGTCGAGGTGCCCTGGGTCGGTATTGCCGCAGGGCCCGTTGACGTTGAACAGCATCATCTGCGGCTTGGCGTATTTTGCGCCCCAGTAGTTTTTTGCCAGTTCTAGAAAGCGTGCGTTGTAAAAACAGTCCTGAATCTCTGGGAACAGACTGGCCGAATAGTTGGCGTAGAAGCCGCGGAAGGTCGGTGTAAGGAACATATCCAGGGTAAGGCCAGGATTCTCTGCACCGCCGGACAGCGTGGCGATAAGCTCTTCTGCGGAGGCGAAATGCTGCGCGATGATCAGCTTCCAGGGCCCGTGTTTGCGCACCACGCCCAACAGGCGATCGAGCTGATCCTGTGAATAAATGTTGTCGATTTCCTGCGGCGGCGCTGCCGGCTGTAGATAGGACGCGAGCTCTTTTCTGCGTTGTTCGCTGAGTGCCACGGGGATTTCCTCCTGTCCCGGCGCCCGCCGGTGACGTCCGATTCATCACTTTGGCAGTATATTAACTTAAGTATAAGATAAATGTAACAGGGGGCCGGGTTGCTTCTACCTGCAAGCGCGGTCCATCACTGTGTAGCAGTACCGACGCTACACGCCGCGCCATCTCCGCCGCATGTAATAGCCGCCGATGGCACCCATACCGGCAACGAGCAGCGCAAGGAACCAGCCGGGTGCTACCGGTATCGATTCCGCTGTGCCGGATGGATCGGTGCTCGGGCCCGGTACGGAGTTGGCGTTGAGTGGGTCTGAGCCCCGCCGTATTTCTTCCAGGTCACTCACGCCGTCATTGTCGTCGTCCGGATCGGCGTTATTGCCGATGCCATCGTTGTCAGTATCCAGCGTCTCGAAAGGATCGTTCGGGAAGGCGTCCTCGCTGTCGGGCGTGCCGTCGCCATCGCTATCGGTGAGGTCGTCCGCCGCGCCGTTTACAAGGTACACCCACTCGCCGGGCTCATGGTCATTCGCCAACGGGCGCTCGAAGATCAATGACCCCAGCGCGGCAACTGTGGCAAATTCCTGATTGGGGCCACCCGGATCGATAACGACCTGATCGCCCCGTTGAAACCACTGGTCGCGCCCCTGAACGAAGGCGAATGTGTCGCGCGGGACAATTTCGACGCGTTCACTGCCGGCCTCGACCGGGTCTGTGATCATGCTATGGGTGGACATGGTGAGTGTTGTTGACGTGGCGTCATAGGGCACCCAGCCCGTCTCGGGAAGCCACTGCTGTAGCGCGTTGTTCTCGTCATATCGCAGTTCCGGGGCGTCAGCGTCGTCCACCATGGTGGTTTTGCAACTGCTTGTGCATTGCGGAGAATTAATGAACTCGGTGTGGGGGGAGAATATAAATCGCTCGTCCTCCAGGGGCGAGACGGTCGCGTCTTTTGCACGCGTGGTCACATAGGCGGTTTTTATCCCCTTGAGAACCCAGCGTGTATTTTCAAGATCATCGGCACTCAGCCAGCTCTTGGGCCGGTCATAGCGCGTCGCTATCTGTTTGCCGTTGGGAAGGTAGGCCAGCATCGCTTCCGAATCGGGCGCGTCGCCGCTGAACTCGGCGAAGTATTCGTTCCTGCCCGTCTTGTTGTTCCAGGTAAGTGTTTCAGGATGCTGCAAATCGATATCGGGAAACTCTTTATACAGCGCAAGGCGCGTGGCTTTGGAAACCGGCGATCCGTCCGCGTTCACGACGGCCATTGGATCCATATCCCCGGTAACGTACTGCCATGAACCGTCGGGTTGCTGCACCTGTGGGCGCAACACTTTATTGCCATCGGAGCGACGCAGGCTGGCTGCAGTCTGTGGTACCCCGTCTGCGTCTACCACGCGGAAGGGTCGCTTCACCTGAAGGTCTGCTTCCTTGACAAATCTGCTGTGGACTTTCGTGACGTTGTCCTTGAAGTTAACGCCTACCTGCTTGCTGGGATAGGGGATGCCGTTCTCGATGTAGTTGGCCCATTTGCCGGCCTCTTTGTCGAATTCCTTCAGCCTGCTGTCATAGCGACTCAGAACACCCTCCTTGAAATCCGCGCTGCGGCCCTCGGCATCCAGCCTTGCCTCCAGCTGGGCCCTGGAACCGCTGGGCCTGCGAATCCCCACCTCGTCGATCAGGTCGTCAATACCCGCAGGCACGCCATCGGGCCTGCGCGCGGTGCTGAACCCGAGATACTCTTTATCGATAAAGCTGACGTTCTTGGCTTTTATCGCCTCGGGCTTCGGCGTGTAGTTGCCGGCTTCGAGGCGTTTGATCGATGTGTAGCCTCTTCTTCGCAACGTCAGCACAATATTTTTCTTGGCCGCAAACTCGATAAGCTTCTGGTGCTGCTTCCACCCCACGCCGAAAACGCCCCTGACGTGACGGATGTAGTCGAGTTCCGCGCCATTGGGCAGATTGCGCGCCGTCGCTTCGGCGATGGCCTCGGTGGCCTCTGCCGTTGTGCGCGCGCCTGCGCGCAGCGCCGCGGTCGCGTCGTCGGACAGGCGGGCCGCAACGCCCTCCGCCTTGGTAACCGCCAGCGTGCACAGGCCCGTTCGCTTCGCCAGATGGATCGCGGCATCCTCAGGGCCTACGATCGATGTCAGCGCGGTAGTGGCAAAGCGGCTGTACCATTGCGCGATGGCAAGATTGTCCCCATTGGCGATGCGCTCGTTCAGGCCGTCCATGTCGGATTCAATGGCTCTTACGGCGGCCACCCCCGTTGAGAGCGATGCATCCGCCAGCGTTTCGAGTTTACCCAGCAGGCCGCTTCTCCAGCGCTCTTTCTGCAGCGGCGTCATGTTCTGCCAGATGGTGTTCATCATGGTTGCGGTTTTTTCTGCAGCCGCCTCATAGTACTCTGGCCACAGCCAGGGCCTGGTCTGGAACTCCTGGGATTTCTGGGTGATCTCGCCGGCGAGGTACGCGAGCTGACCGATGCCCCATATCCCGTGCGCAAAAACGTCGAACGCTTCGAACGCGACGCCACTGATGTAGTCGCCGGTGGTGGGAACCGCAAAAGGTTCATCGGTCACCTCCACCAGGAACCGTTTGGCTTCCCCGGAACCCGTAGTGCGCAGGATATTGGCTTCCTCCACCGCTTTCAGGTCGCCGTTATCCTCGTGCGAGAACACCTGCAGGCTGTACTGCACCTCGCCCGCAGGCGAGCCATCCTTGTCGGCATATACTTCTGAATCGAAGTTGACGGTTTCGCCTGGATCAATGGTGCGACGCACAGCGATGGGGCAAATAATGTCTGGAGGAGCGGCATCCGTGGGAACCGGTATGGCGTAGCGCGCGTTTTTTTTGGTTATGGGCGTGAGCACCACGTCCAGCCGGGTATCGAAGGTGCGATTCTCAGCAGACAGCTTTATGCGCCACGGGATGCCAGGTTTAACGCCCTGGCCGCTTGCCCCGTCGGGCAGACGAATGCTCGGCAGCGCACTGGGAACCTCGTCGTAAACCAGCCAGACATCCGAGCTGGCTTTCACGTAGGCCTCGTTGCCGCCGGTAACGGTCGCCCCCTCGAGACTGCCCCGTACCAGCACCGCGAGTTCGACACGGCCGTCATTCTGCGCCTGACCCTGAAACTCGTACTCGACAAAGTTGCCGGCAGAAATGTCATCAAGCTCCACCGCGTCCGGCGCGCCCGGTATCGGCACGGTCTCGCCGGTACCCGGCGTATTGGGATCAATGCGGAAGTAGGCGAAGGGCTCCTTTCCGACATCCGTGCTCTTCTGCTCAACGATAGATGGCCGGATCGGCTCCAGCACCACATCTTCAAGCGTTTGGCCTGTGCGATTTCGTATCTTCACCTTCACTGTGACAGGTACCGGTACCGGCCCATCGATGTCTTCGTCCAGCGCGACTTCAAGGCGATCGGTGGGCATCTTCGGCGGCGGCGCCGGGTTTTCCGGATCTGGTGGAGGCGCTTCTTCGGCGTCTGTCTTGAAAACCGTCACTTCCACATCAAACGGCGACACGGTGATCCTGTGGATGGCATCAATGGCCTTCTCTTCGTGGGTAATGCTGTTGCGTACCAGCGCGGACGTTCGCAGAATGACGATCCCGCCGAGCACCGTGGTAAACGGTATCCGGATGCTCACGGGGTCCAGCGCGTCGCTCACCGTGAAGGGCGCCGGCGGGGGCAGCAGGGGGTAGGAAATGATGGTGTCGTTATCGAGAGTCAGCACGGGGTTGTTCAGCGTAACCGTCTGCTCTTCGGGCTTGATGCCTTTTACCCGCACCTCGAGAAACGATTCTTCAGCAATGTTGAAACGGCCGGTGGGTGAATCCGGTGTGCCCAGGGAGAAATCGATGATCGGTGCTTCCAGATTGATCAATCTGGAGAAAGTTGAGACCTCTCCGTCGATATCGGTCACAGTCAGGCGCACGTTCGCCTGAGAACGTGGTTTTTCGTAGATATGAACCGGCTGGTTCGCATTGCCGCTGCATTCGTTCACGGGCGTGCCCAAGCGAACTACGCGACAGGATGTACCGTCGCCGAAATGCCACAGCCAGGAGTCGATATCCTTGTACAGGAAGGAGTTGTCTGGAGGGAAATTGGGGAACCTTTGAAACTGCACTCGATAAGAGTCTCCCAGGTCGAACACCTCGGTCCCCGGCCGTAAATCGAACTCGGCCGAGGGCGGCACGTAGGGCGGCGGCGTCTCTCCTCCCTCGCAACCCCATTGCTCGGCGTTCCAGCCATACCATAAGCTGCCTCGTGACCAGAATTCCAGCCTGGCTGCCAGCGCCTCGCCGCTCGGTTCTGATCCCGCTGGCCACTGTTCCGCAATAATCGGATCCTGGACCACGCCGGAAAAGGGATCGTTCTGACCGCCGGAGCCCGGGTCTGTGCGTGAGCGACCGATATCATCGTAGCTTGCCAGGTTGGTCCAGGGTTGGGTCGGGTTCAGGTTCAGAGAGCTCGCAGAGGCGAACTCGATCAGGCAATTGGCGAGCTGATTGTTCGGTTGCAGGTGGCCGCTATGACGCACGCCGCCGCGAAATCGCCTGACGATTGCCGTGATCGGTGACCCGTCGGGGGCTTCCGCTGCCTCAACGGTGGCTGTAGGCGATACGCAGCGGAACGTGTAACTCTGACGAAATGTGTCGTCTGGCGCGATGTTTGGCGAGCTCCCCGCGCATTCTTCTGATGCGTTTGCAGCGGGGAATGCCGGAAAAAGGCACAGCGCAAACAGAAGGCCCAGTGCGCGCTCCCCCAAACGCGGCCTTTTGATTCGTCGCGCTGGTGCCCGGGCAGGCCGACCAACTCCCGTCATTCCGTTTGACATTGAGCCGCACCGTTTGTGGGGTCTTATGCCGGAAGTATAGGTGCTGCTGGAAAAGCTGCACGCAGTGGTGTGTAAAATTTTCCGACGACATCAGCGGCTGAAAGCCCGGACGGTAACAGGAACCCTGAACGGTTTTCAGGGTTTGGCCGGCAGTGTGGCGCCGACCCCTGCGAGCGCACTCAGCATCGAAATTCGTATGCAAAACGAGGCTGTATAATCTACTATTTCGCCAGACTCAGGTTACCTCAAGTTTTTGAGTGAGCGCTATCAGATGATCGAGCGGCGCTTGCCCATTTTCGCCAAGCCGATGGCACGGTCCGGCCGCTACTATATCAAGGACAATTTCCTGCGTGCCTGGCTGGGAGCCCTGCAAAGGCCTGTTTCGGCAGCGGCCTTTCGCCCCCTGGAACAATTGATCCGCCAGGCGGATCAGCAGCTTCAGGTGGTGGAAGGTCATGCGTTGGAGAATCTGGTTGCAAAGATATACGAGGAGCACAGCCGCCCTGGTCTGGGTGACTTCGCGCTAACGCATCGCGTTTGTGGCTATTGGGATCGAGCAGATGTTGAAATCGACCGGGTGGCGCTCAACGAAGATGAGCAGCGGATACGCTTTGCAAGCTGCCAACGAAATGCGGAAAAGCTGTCAGGATCGATTGTTTCGCTCAAGGACGCTGCTCGCCGGTTTCTGGCCGGACACAAACGCTTCGCTGGCTGGCAGGTGCAGTATGCGGCGATTGCGCCGGTCATTCCCGAAACGGCACGAGACGCTCTGGCGGCGCAAGGCGTGATTCCGCAGAGTCTGTCGGATTTAATCACAGTGTACCGTCAGTAGGGTGTTCACGCAGGCACCACCAACCCCTCACTCCTCAATCAACAACGTCTCCCCGATCTGACGCGCCGCGATCTGTTCCTCGCAGAAAGGCCAGCGCACCCATTCCTTGTTGCTGTAGAGCTTGGTCTGGTCGGCGAAGTAGGGCGAGGTGGGGTCGGTGGATTGCGACGGCACCAGGATCACATCCGCGATCGGGCACTCGCTGTCGTCCCAGGTCACCACCTGTATGTAGGAGTTGCCGCTGCCCGGGTTGATGTAACCGCCTTCCTTCAGGCTCACGCTGATGGCGCCGTAGATGCCGGCCGTGCCGGCGCCGCCGTGGATGGGCACGCGCTCGCCGTTGCGCTCCAGTACCTGTACGTCGCGCCAGGCCGCGTCCAGCGCCACGCCAGCGTCGGTGAGCCGATCAGTCGCGGTTTGCAGCGCATTGATCACGCGCGTGTGGTTGGCCGGCAGGGTGGTGTCTATACCCGCGGGCGTATTCAGCGGGTCTTCGCGGTTGAAATCGACTTTCCAGAATTCGTCGCTCTGCACGATGTTCTGGAAGTCGTTGCCCAGTTCGTCGCGTATCACCCGCCAGAACTCCAGGAACACCTGCGCGCCGCGGCTGTCCAGTTCCACTTTCATGTCCCAGTTCGCGAGCGCCGTGCAGGCGGGCAGTACCGGGTCGGCCGCTTCCGTGTTGCAGATGGTCATGATGTCGTCCATCACGATCTCGGCGCCGTACACGCGGTTGCTGTACATGAAGGCCTTCAGGTTCTCGAAATCGAACAGGGGTTCGCTATCCAGGCCGTCGCTGGCCGCCTTGCGCTCGGCGACCATCAGGTGGCCGATGCGGGTGCGCAGGAACTGCTGCGTGCCTTCATAACCCAGCGGCCCCATGATGGTGGGGAAGCCCTCCAGCGGGTTGTTGGCGTCCGAGAGCCAGTAGCCGTTGTTGCTGTTGCCCACGTAATCCGTGGTGCGAATCTGCGGCAGCTTGCCGCTGCTGTACAGGTTGCTGCCGGCGGGCGCGTCCGGGTCGGTGCCCCATTCGCAGAAGGGGTCGGAACCGTCTAGCGACACGATCACGTTGGTGGTGAGCTCCGCCAGCAGGGGTCCGATCAGGCCGTTCACGCAGGTATCGAGCTGTTCCTGCGTGATAAACGGGATGGCCGATATCTCGCCGTAGAAGGCATCGCCGTGGCGGTCCGCCGCGAGATCGTGGAATACCGGGTTGCCGATGATCGCCAGCGCGTCGATGTAGCCGTCGAGGCTGGAGGCCTGCGCCTTGGTCACCCATTGCTCGATGAGCCGCGGGCCGGTATCGAGGTTGGCGTCGCGGAAGGCGAGGATGGAGCCGTTGATCATGGGCCAGCCGTCGAGCAGCGGCTCTTCGTTTTTCAGGTTGATGATCGGACCGTAGTGCGAGGTGTAGAACGTGTACGAGCGCGTCGCCATCGAGCCGTCTTCCTGTTTGGCGAGAATCTCGATGGTCTGCTGCCCGATATCGCGCCACTCGCCGTCGTAATCGTACTGCAGCAGGTTGTCGGGGTTGAGCTTGAGCTCGTACAGGCTGAAGCGGTTGGCGTAGGACACGGTGTGCGTCCAGGCCAGATCCTTGTTGAAGCCGATACCGATGATGGGCGTGCCGTGCAGCGAGGCGCCCGCCACGTTGTATTCGCCGGGAATGGTCAGCTGCGACTGGTACCAGGCGCCGTCGCCGAACCACGGCTGGTGCGGGTTCCCGAGCAGCAGGCCGCTGCCGTCCTGGGTGGCGTCGCGGCCGAGCGCCAGCGCATTACTGCCCTGGCTCAAGTCTCGCATTTGTTCAGAGGCGCGCCGCAGTGCTTCCGAGTTGGCAAGCAGGGCCATGTCGGAGGTATCGCCCTGGGGTGTGGCGTTGCCCGGCCCGTCTACCGACAGCAGCGCATTGCGGAAGATGCCCTGGTCGGAGCTGCCGCGCAGCGCCACCTTGCGCAGGTACATCCAGTAATCAATGCTGTCGAACTCGTACACCCAGGGCTCGTTGCGACAGCCCCAGTCGCCCTCGGGCAGGTTCTCGACGCCTGTCTCGCGCAGGTAGCGGTTCATGCCCGCGGTGTAGCCCTCTGCCACATCGATCGCGAACTGCGGCAGCTGGTCCACCACCATGGCCTTGAAGGTTTCCTTGTCGCCGTTGATAAAGCGCTGCAGGAAATCCGACTGGTTTCTGCCGCTGGTTTCGCCCATCAACTCGGACGAGCGCCCGCTGCTCTCGGCCACCAGTCGCATGAGCACGCAGTAGTTATCCTGCGCGTAGGCGTAGCCGTGGCCGTAGCCCAGGCCTTTCCAGTCGTTCGCCGTGATATGCGGAATGCCGTAGTCGGTGCGGCGAATCTCCGCGGCGAATTCCGCCGTGTCGATCGTGGTCGTGGAATCGCTGGAATCACTGCACGCCGTGAGCGTGAGGACGAGGGCGCTGGCCAGGCAGGTGAGTCGACGCATGCGGGGTCTCCCAAATTTGTTATCCGGCCATTATGGACGCTGCAGGATGGTTGGCAAGTGATGTACGTGGCGGGAGAGCTGATTGCGCCCCGGGCAGCGAGGCGCGTTTACCAGGGCAGGTATTCAGTGCGCGTCAGCGAGCGCAGCGCATTGACGATCTCGCCGAAGCCCAGCTCAGAGGAGAACCGCCCGGGAATGTCGTGCCCCCAGGTGCTCATGTTCGGGTAGGTCACGCCCTCCGGCCAGCCGGCTTCTTCCACGGTGAGGGCATCCCAGCCCATCTCCATTTCAAAGCCGGAGGGTGTTTGCACGTAAAAGGAGAGCTCTTTGTCATTCGGGTGCCGGCCGATGCCGCGCGTGAGCCGGTAGCCCAGCTGCACGCAGCGCTCGCAGGCGAATGACAGGTCGTCCACCGTTGCGGCTTCAATGTTGACGTGCTGGATACGCGTTCTGAACATGTCAATTGACACGCCGCGCGTGGCGGCGATCGCCACCGAGTGGTGGCGCTCGTTTACCCGCAGGAAGGTCACGTCGAGTACGGTTCTGCCGCCGCGTGCCATTTCAATGGTGTCGCTGACGCGGGCGTCGAAGAGTTCCCGCCAGAATTGAATGCTGCGCTCGCGGTCGCGCGACATCACAGAGAGGTGGCCCATGCCGCCGGCACCGGTCACGAAGCCGCTGCACAGCATGTCGAGCGGGCTGCTATCCATCAAGGGCGTGGTGAACAACTCGATGAGCAAACCCTTGGGGCCGGTGAAGCGATGCAGGGACGCAACGCCGCGGCGCGCCGCGCGTTCGCCTTCGATGCACTCAACGCCGACGCCGCGTGCATCGAGTCGGCCCAGGACGACGGCGAGCGCGGCCTCGTCGTCCAGTTGCCAGCCAACGGCGAGCACGTCTTCGGATGCGTCGTGGTCGATGATGAGACGTCTGGCGTGCGCGTCCATGCGAAAGGCCAGCCCGTCCTGCGATTCGTCCGCCAGGTGCAGGCCCATCGCCTGTGTAGCGAAGCGCTTCCATTCATCGAGCCTGCGCGAGCCAACCACGAGGTAGCCCAGGCGCACCGCGCCAAAAACCGTCGAATCTGCGTTCATCTCCGCGCCCGCGCCCGCATGCTCTAGCTGCGGTATTTCAGGCTGACGAAGAAGCGTCGCGGCTCGGTGAAGCTCACCGTGGTGTTGCCGAAAGCATCCACGCCGAAGCCGCCGCGAATCTCGCGTGTATCGCCAAGATTCCTGCCGAACACGCCAAATTCCCATTTGTCATCGGCGGTGATGTAGGACACACCGGCGTTGAAAATGGTATAGCTGCCGGCGTGCAGCCTGTCGAAGCTGTTGCTGGCTTCATCGTCGCTGTAGAAGATGTCGCTCTTGTAGGAAGCGTCGCCGCGCAGCCGCAGGCTGCCCGCGTTATCAAGTTCGTAGACATACTGCGCCAGCAGGTTGGCCGTCCACTCCGGCACGGCGGCGAACGGGCGGTCACTGAGGTCTTCCAGTTCCCCGGTGCCCGGGTCGACAGCCTCGAATTCCTTGAACTCCGGGTCGATATAGGAGAGGCCGCCGGTGAGCGTGAGGCCCTGCATGGGCAGTACCGTGAATTCGAGCTCGCCGCCCCAGAGCGTGGAGTCCGCCGCGTTATCTACCACCAGCGCCAGCGCGGTATCGGCGGAGCCCGAGGTACGGTTCACGAGGAACTGTCGGTCTTCGTAGTCATTGTAGAAGAGCGCGCCGTTAATCTGCAGGCGTCGGCTCCACAGTTGTGACTTGAAGCCCACCTCGTAGCTGAGCAGGGTTTCCGGGTCTGCCACGGAGACCTGCGCGGTGGCGGTGGGCCGGCCGTTGTACACGCCGCTGCGGAAGCCACCGGAAATACTGGCGTAGCCCATCACATCGTCGCTGATGTCGTAGTCCAGCCCCAGCCTGGGTGAAAACTCGTCCCAGTCTTCGCTGCAGGATACGCGCGAGCCGTTGCCGTCCGCCACCACGTCGGTGCAGGCGTCGGGGCTGGTGGGGCCCGGGATGAGAATAGGTGTCTGGCTGGCGCGCTTGACGCTGAACATATCCAGGTCTTTCTCGTCGTAGGTGTAACGCGCCGCCACGTTGAGTCTTGCGCGATTCGTCATGTGCCAGGTGGTGTTGAAGAACGCGGCGTAGCTGGTGGCTTCCTGGGTTCTGTCGTAGTTGAGCGTCAGGTCCAGGGGCACAACGCCGTTGGCCTCGAACAGGCCGTTGCCCACGGTCACGTCGCTCACGTGGTCGCCGTCCTCCTTCAGGTAATACACGCCCACCAGCCAGTCGAAGCGGGTGCCGCTGGCATTGCTGAGCAGGAACTCCTGGCTGAACTGCTGCACGTCGAACTGCGAGCCCACGGAAAAGTAATCGTTGACGTCGTTGTCCGCATCCCGGTAGGACTCGGTATCCATGTCGCGATACCCGGTGATGGATTTGAAGGTGAGGCCGTCCATTTCCCAGGTATTGGTCCAGCTGATTCCCCAGGTGTCATTCTGGTCCGTGTCGAGTTCATTGAGCGCGCTGCTGCGGTCGATATCGTCGATATTGGGTTCACAGCAGGTTTCTCCGCGCGGCGCCAGCACCGCGCCGTTGTAGGCCGCGGCGAGCGGTGCCGTCGGGTCGAAATCCGTCAGCACCTGCGGGTACACGTTCTGGTCGATGTGGGTGTAGTCCATCACCAGGTGGGAATTCCAGGTGTCACTGAAATCTGCGTTGAGGTGCGTGCGAGCCGCCCACATATCGTCGTTGCCCGCATCGTCGCCGCGATCGCGCTTCTGCCAGCCGTCGGAATGTCGGGTGATGAAGGCGGCGCTGGCGGCGAGCGCATCGGTAATCGGGAACTCCAGGTAGCCGTCCAGCGACAGGAAATTGTCTTCGCCACCCGTGACTTCGGCGTTGAAGCTGGTGTCTCCCGTGGGTTTGCGGGTGGTGACCGCGATTGCGCCGCCGATGGTGTTCTTGCCGAACAGGGTGCCCTGCGGGCCGCGAAGCACCTGGATCTGCTCGATGTCCGAGAGCTGGAAATTCGAGCCGATGGTGCGCGCGAGGTAGATGCCGTCCACGTACATCGCCACGCCCGGGTCCACGGTGAGCGCGAAGTCGAACTGACCCACGCCACGCAGGTAGGCCTGCAGGGCGCTGCTGACGCCGTTGTCGGACGAGCGTATGGTCAGGTTGGGCGTGCGCTGTTCGATGTCGGCCACGTTGAAGATCTTCGTCTGTTCGATCATGGCGGCGGAAATGGCCGTGACCGAGACGGGAATATCCTGCAGGTTCTCCACGCGTTTGCGGGCGGTAACGGTGACCTCCTCCAGCACCGGCGCGCTCTGGGCGAGTGCGCCTGGCGAGGCGGCGGATGCGATGGTGGCTGCTGAAACAAGAGCGGCGAGCGTATTGCGGTGAGTCATGGCGCTACCTCGTTATAGTTATGGCGGGTTGGCCGCACGGTGATCGGCCGGGTGACACTGCTGCCACGCAACTCTAGCGCCGACGGTGCCTGCAGAAAAACCTCTGCATGCGAACTAACTGTCCTCGTCTGTATGCCAATGCCGCCTGCGCTGGCGGCGAGTGCGCGCAACGGACGGGCTTTCATGACCGATGTGCGCCTCGCCCGTGAACGCAGCGTGATTATCAGGCGACCAGAGACAATCAAATTCCACGAAACGTCTTATCACCCGCAACCGGCGGCGCTAGAGTAGGTTGCGGTCACTCACGAATCTCCTCTCTCGATGAATCAACGGGCGTTTTACTATGGATCAGTTCAAGGACAAGTGCGCTGTCGTCACCGGCGCGGGAAGCGGTATCGGCAGGGCGATTGCAGTGCGTTGCGCGCGCGAAGGCATGCGCGTTGCGCTGGCGGATGTGCAGCCGGGAAGGCTGCAGTCGCTGCAGGACACACTCGAAAGCGCGGGTGCCCGTGTGCTGGTACGCACGCTGGATGTCGCGAACCCTGACGACTACGCGGCGTTTGCCCAGGCCTGTATCAGCGAGCTGGGCGTGCCGGATCTCCTGTTCAACAATGCCGGCGTGCTGCGCCTCGGTGAGGCCTGGACGCATTCCTTTGATGATTGGCAGAGTATTCTCTCGATCAATGTGATGGGCGTGGTCAATGGCCTGAACGCATTCCTGCCTGCCATGCTCGAAGCCGACAAGCCGGCACATGTTGTGAACACCGGGTCGGTGGGTTCGCTGGTGGCCGCACCCGCCATGGCGCAGTACACGGCGGCGAAAATGGCGGTGCGCGGCATCAGCGAGTCGCTGGCCTTTGATCTCGCCGCGCGGGAATCCAGGATCGGTGTATCGCTGCTCTGCCCGGGCCCGGTGCTCACCAGCATTGGCGACGAGCTCATGGGGATTGAGCCGGGCGACGCCGTGGCCGACCCGTCTACCCACCTGATGGCCGGGCAGCCGGATTTCATGACGCCGGACGAATGCGCCGAGCGGGTGTTCGAGGCGATTCGTGAAGACAGGTTCTGGATCTTCACCCATCCGTTCAGGGAGTATCTCAGCGGCAAGAGCCAGGCGATACTGGATGGCGTCAACCCCACCTACGACGAGGTGACGTTCGACAAGCCGGGCCTATAGCCCGGCCACGTCGTGCCGCAGAAACTGCAGGCATTCGCGGTTGAACAGCGCCTGGTGCTCCACCATTGCCCAGTGCCCGCATTCAGAGAGCAGCAGCATCTTCATGTGGTGACAGTGTTTGGCGAGGGCGAGAATGCCGCTGTCGGGCATCATCGCGTCGTTCGTACCCCAGAATACCAGTACCGGGCAGCGCAGTTCTCCCAGTCGTTCGGCGAGGGGCGGTATGTCCATGCTGACCATCACCTGGGTGTTCATCAGGGCCATCACCTGCATGCGCTGGGCGATGAGTTCATCGGTGACATGGCGCGGGTCGTACACCAGGCCGAACTCGAATAACTCGCGCATTTTCTGCTCGTTCAGGCCGTCCTGGGACAGGTAGATCTCGAACATTTTCTGCATCGCCGGCATCTGCAGGTACTCGTCGCGCGCGCTCATCCCGCCGGGCGCCATGAGTATCAGGCCTTCGACGCGCTCCGGGCATTCCAGCGCGAGCCCGATAGCCACGGCACCACCCAGTGAGTTGCCCACGACCGTGCAGCGATCGACGCCGGCGGCGTCCAGGGTCTGCTGCAGGCATTCAACAAAAAACGCCAGCGGATAGTTCACGTCCTCGGGTTTGTCGGAAAACCCGAAACCGACCAGGTCGGGCACGATGCAGCGGTAACCCGCCGATGCGATGACAGGGTAGTTGCCCTGGAAATTGCTGTAACCGCTCGCCCCCGGCCCGGAGCCGTGCAGGAAGACCACGACGGGGCCTTCACCCTCATCGAGGTAATGCATGCGATACCCGTTTGTACAAGTGGTGTAGTGCCCCTCGGGCAGGTGGCTGGTGTCTGCCATGCTGGCGTTTCCTGTGTTGTGGACGTGTTATGTGCGTTAGCGAATTGCGCGACGCGCTACAGGCTCGGGTCGATCGAATCCTGGCCGAACAGCATGCCGCCCAGGTTCAGCTCGAACGGCGCGGATACATTGGCGATATGCGCCTGGCTGGCGAGTATGTCGTTGTGCTGTTGCAACAGGGCGCTGCCGTTGCGAATCGCCGAGGAGCCCGACGCCTTCAGCATGCGTGACGACAGCCCCACGCAGGTGTCGGCCACCGTGGCGGTCTGGTAGCGGAATCGCGCGCGATCCAGCGGATGCGCTACCTCGCCCATGCGCGCACAGCCCATCAGGTGATCGAAATTGTGAAACAGCGTGGTCTTCATGCTGGCGATCGTTGCGTCCACCTCGGCGGCCAGGCGCTTCGCGTCCGGGTCGTCCTTCATGGCAATCGCGCCGGCGAGCCGGGTTTTCGCCACGGCGACGTATTTGTCCAGCGCACCCTCGAGCGCGCCGAGGGAAGGCGTGGACACCGCGCGGGAGAACACCTGCATGAACGGCAGGCGATAGAGCGGCGGCTTGTGCATGAATTTGCGCCCGCCGTCGTCAGCCAGCATGTTGTGCGTTCGATACTCGGGTACGAAGGCATCCTTCACCACAATGTCATGGCTGCCGGTACCGCTCAGCCCCACCACGTCCCAGTTTTCCACGATCTGGTAATCGCCGCGCGGCAACAGGAAGGTGCGGTAGTTCAGCATGTCCCAGGGGGCGTCTTCGGTCGGTACCACGGCGCCGAGAAACACCCAGTCGCAATGTTCGCAGCCGCTGGAAAAACTCCAGCGACCGGTGAGCCGAAAGCCGCCATCCACCACTGTCACCTGGCCCACCGGCGCATAGGACGACGAGATCAGTACGCTGCTGTCCTCGCCCCACACGTCTTGTGCGGCCTGTTCATCAAACAGGTTCATCTGCCAGTTGTGAACGCCGATCACGCCCAGTACCCAGGCCGACGACATGCAGGTTTTCGCGATCTCCAGAAGAATGGCGTAAAACACCTGCGGGTCCATCTCGTAGCCGCCGTACTCGCTTGCCTGCAGTGTCTTGAACAGGCCCGCCGCATGAAAATCCTCGATGGTGGCTTCCGGCACGCGACGTTCCGCATTGCAGGCCTCCATGCGTGCCTCGAGTACCGGGGCAAGCTTGCGCGCGGCTTCCAGCAGGGCATCGGCACGCGCGGAACCCAGGCTGTGAGTCCCGGCGGTGTCGGTGAGTGTGGTTTTAACGTGAGCGGCCTTGGCTGTCATGGGTCTCTCCTGGTGCTGTGGCGGTGGCGTGCGCCCCGCTGCGATGTCACAAGCGCGGCGAATGCTGGGAAACGCAGTCTGTAAATTTGGTTTGTACTCTAGAGTCGCGCACGGGTGGAGAGAAGGCGCTGGGAATAATTTCAGTGTTTTCGATTGACGCGTAATGCGTGTGACGCGCGTGACGCAGGCCGCTTACTCCACGAAGCCCTCGGCGCGGGTGTCGTCCTGCAGGTTGTGCAGGTATTCCACCAGGAAGTTGATGAAGAAGCGCACCTTGGCCGAGAGGTGCCGCGTGTTCGGGTACACCGCCCAGGCTATCCGGTAATAATGGCTCCAGGGCTGGTCCTTGAGCGGTACGAGCTCGCCTGCCGCGACGGCCTCGCGGATGTAGAACTCCGGGAGTTGCGCAATGCCGAGGCCGGCCTTGGCCGCCGCCAGCAGGTTTGCGCCGTCTTCACTCACCCAGTTGCCGGAGACTTTTACTTTCACGGATTCCCGGCGACTGGCAGTGTTGAACAGCCAGATACGATCAGGCGCAGACAGGCAGTTGTAATCCTTGAGATCTTCCGGGCAGGTGGGGTGCCCCTGCGCCTGCCAGTAATCGGGCGATGCGCACAGGCACAGCAGGTGTCCGCCGAGACGCCGGGCCACCATGGAGGAATCCTCCAGCTTGTTATAACGCACCGTGAGATCGTAGTTCTCCGAGAGCAGATCCACATCCTGGAAACTGGAGTTCACCTCCACCGTCACCTCGGGATACTTTCTGGAAAACGCCGCGACGGCGCCCGCCATGTATTGCGTGCCGTAGCGGCTGTTGAGGGCAAGCCGCAGCGTGCCGCGCGGGCTCTGCTGCATCTCCGAGAGGGTGGATTCCGCCTGGTCGAGTTGCTCCGCCATCTCCTTGCAATAGCCGAAGAAACTGCTGCCGATCTCGGTGAGGGTCAGGCGACGCGTGGTGCGCTGCAGCAGCCTCACGCCGAGCCGGTCTTCCAGCAGGCTGACCTGTTTGCTGACATACGATTTGGACACGCCAAGGCGTTCTGCGGCAGCGGTGAAACTGCCCGACTCAACCACGCAGATATACTCTTCAATGCCTTCCCAGCGACCCAATCTCAAAGATTCCCCGTTGGCTGGCCAGCCCGGCGCGAACCACCCGCGAGGCACGGAGGTCTGCCCGACGGACAGCGTTGTGGTGTGATGGTCGGCAGATTGAACTGCTTTCCGCTGCCGCTACAACCAATATAGGTGCATTCACTGTTTCCGTACAGGGGTCAATCCTGTCCGCAACGCGGCGGGCATGCGCACCGATGCCCTTTACTTGCGCCTCACTGGAAACACTCTGGACGCGATCGCGGTCTTTTTTCCGCATCCCCGCGCGCGTACCCTGTGGCGTGGGATGGGCTGCACGCAGCGAACCGTCGCCGCTTGAAACGCGCCTCGGGCGCAGACCGCGCTCTGCGGTGCGTCAGGAACCGTGCAGCAACCCCGGCAGAACAATAACGAGGTGATTCAGCGCGTGCCCAATGGCCGATAACAGTGATGTGAGGAAAGCGCCTGTCGTGCAGCGCGCGCTGCTGTGGCTGGTGACGGCGCTGTGCGCGCTGCCGCTCGCCGCGCGGGAGCCACCCAATATCGTGCTGATCGTTGCGGACGACATCGGTTATTCCGATCTTGGCGCGTTCGGCGGTGAGATCCGCACCCCCAATATCGATGCGCTGGCCGGCGCCGGCATGCGCTTTGCGAACTTTCACGCGGCCTCGAGCTGTGCACCCACGCGCGCCATGTTGCTGACCGGCGTGGACAATCATCTCGCGGGCATCGGCAGCATGCGCGAGCTGATGCCGTTCTCGCACCGCGGCAAGCCCGGTTACGACGGCGTGCTGAACGAGCGTGTGGAGACCGTGGCCAGCCTGCTGCAATCCGCGGGGTATCGCACGCTGGTGGCGGGTAAATGGCATCTCGGTACGTCTGCACGAAACCTGCCGCCCGCCAGGGGCTTCGATCATTCGTTCATTCAGGCGGACAGCGGCTCGGACAACTTCGAGATGCGGCCCTACCTGCCCATGCAGGCCGAGGCCAACTGGTACGCAAACGGCGAGCGGCTGGCATCCCTGCCTGCCGATTTCTACTCCTCACGTGCTTTTGTTGACGAGGCGATCGCGTTCCTGGCGTCGGATACATCCGCCGGCGCCCCGTTTTTCGCCTACCTGGCGTTCCAGGCGAACCACACGCCGCTGCAGGCGCCCGCCGCGTTTGTCGACGCCTATCGCGGGCACTACACCGAGGGTTGGGCCCGTGTGCGGGAAGCGCGACTCGGCAGGTTGCGAGAGCTCGGCCTGCTGAGTGCGCAGGCAACGGTCGCGCCCGGGCCGTCGCAGGCCCAGTGGGACGCGCTGCCCCCGCAGCAGCAGTATTTCGAGGCGCGCCGCATGCAGGCCTACGCGGGCATGGCCACGGCAATGGATAGCGAGATA
This sequence comes from Halioglobus sp., assembly GCA_041396005.1. Taxonomy (GTDB): domain Bacteria; phylum Pseudomonadota; class Gammaproteobacteria; order Pseudomonadales; family Halieaceae; genus Marimicrobium. The sequence continues at coordinate 41,218 of JAWKZK010000013.1, read as the reverse complement.
GGCCGTTTCATCGCGCACCTGCGCGCCAGCGGCGAATACGACAACACCGTGTTTGTGCTGCTGTCGGATAACGGCGCTACCGTTGCCGAGCCCTACGACAATCCGCATGGCCGGCGCTGGCTGGAGAAGCATTATCACCGTGACGTGGAAACGCTGGGAGAGCGGGGGAGCTGGGTAGCCGCGGGCCGCCACTGGGGCGTGGTATCCAACACGCCGCTTGCGGGCAGCAAATTCTCGGCCAGCGAGGGCGGCGTTCGCGTGCCCCTGATCATTGCCGGCGTGCCTGCCATCGAGCCCGGTTCGGTGTACGGCGGCTTCGTGTACGTCACAGACATTGCGCCCACGCTGCTCGCGATCGCCGGCGTGGAAGGCCCGTCGGCTGATAGCGCACAGCGCGAGCGCATCAGCGGCAGGAGTCTGCTGCCGGTGCTGGCAGGCGCGGACCAACCGCTGCGTGGTGCAGACGACACCATCGGTTACGAGTTTTCCGGGAACGCGGCGCTGTACCGCGGCCAGTACAAGCTGGTGCGCAACCAGCCGCCCGCCGGCGACCGCCAGTGGCGACTGCACAACATCATGACAGACCCCGGTGAAACGCAGGACCTGAGCCAGCGCCTGCCCGATGTCCACGGGGCCCTGCAGGAGGCGTATGCACAATACGCCGCGGCCGCAGGTGTGCTGCCGATGCCGGAGAACTACGAGCTGGCGACGCAGGTGGCCAGGAACGCGCTGGTATTTGTCTTCCTGCCGCGCTACCTGCCTTACCTGGGCGGCGCACTGCTGCTCATCGCGGCGCTGCTGCTCGCCTGGCGCTACCGGGCCGGCCGCGCATGAAGCGCCACGCAACTGGCGTGCACGACAGCGGTATCGCGCGTGCCGCGAGCGCAGCGTTATCACCCAGCGGAGGCGTGATGATTGAACCTGTTAAGGGCCTGTTTGTGGGCGCGGCGATGGCGCTGCTGCTAGGTTGCAGCCCGGTGGAGGATCCCACCCTGTTTCCCGCCTTCGATCCGGCAGCGGCCGAGCCGCCGCCACCCAAGCCTGCCGTCGACCACCTCGCCACGCGGCACCTGCTGTGGGGCGATCTTCACATTCATACCAGCTACTCCACGGATGCCTTTGCCCTGGGGGTGACAGCCCTGCCGGAGGACGCCTACGTGTTCACTCGCGGCGGCACCATAGAGCACGGCGCAGGCTACCCCATCCGCATTGATCGGCCGCTGGATTTTGCCGCGGTCACCGATCACTCCGAGTACCTGGGGGTCGCCAGGGTGGATTCGACTATCACGCTGCCGCTGGAAGTGCGCAGCCTGCGTGAGCGCCTGCTCAACGACGGCCCGCTGTCGCTGGCGTATGCGATGATCAGGATCATGCGCGACATTACCGGCCTGGATACCTATGGCGATTCCCCGGCGGTACGCAAGATCGAGTCGGACGCCTGGCAGCTCATGATCGACACGGCGAACGCGCACTACGACCCCGGCGTATTCACCACCTTCGTGGGCTATGAGTGGTCATCCATGCCGGATGGCCAGAACCTGCACCGCAACGTGATCTATCGCGACAGCACGGTGCCCGATCGACCTTTCTCCTCGCTGGATTCCAATAACCCGGAAGACCTCTGGGACGCGCTCGACACGCAGCGCGCTGCGGGCATGACCGTGCTGGCGATTCCCCACAACGGCAACGTCTCAAACGGGCTGATGTATGCGCGAGCGCAGTTTGCGGGTGCAGCCATGACGCCCGAGTACGCCGCGCAACGACTGCGCAACGAGCCGATCAGCGAGATACTGCAGATCAAGGGCAGCTCGGAGACGCATCCGCTGTTGTCGCCGGAGGATGAGTTCGCGGATTTTGAACTCATGACATCGCAGTTGAGTGCCAGCGGTGACTACAGCGAGCCGCGCGGCAGCTACGCCCGCGACGCGCTGCGTGCGGGTATCGAGTTTGCGCACGCGGAGGGCTTCAACCCGTACCGCTTCGGTGTGATCGGCAGCAGCGACAGCCACAACGCCAGCAGTTCGGTGGACGAAGCGAATCATCACGGCAAGCTGCCGCTGATGGACGGCAGCGCGGCGCTGCGCCTCGGGAAAGCCATCCTGCTGCCGGAATCGATGCGCCGCTCGCGCAAGTGGGGGTCCGCCGGACTGGCCGGCGTGTGGGCCCGGGAGAACACCCGGGAATCGATCTACGATGCCCTGGCGCGCAAGGAAACCTTCGCGACCTCCGGCCCGCGCATCAGCCTGCGTTTCTTTGGCAGCTTCGACTACCCGGCCGCAATGATGCAGAGCACCAGCCTGCTTGAGCAGGCCTACGCCAGCGGCGTACCCATGGGCGGTACGCTCACCTATCCGCAGGCGCACGTGGCGCCGGCGACACGCCCGCTCGCCGAGCGCCCTGCCCCGGGCTTCGCCCTGTGGGCCGCCAAGGATCCGGAGGGCGCCAACCTGGATCGCCTGCAGGTGATCAAAGGCTGGGTGGATGCGCACGGGGCGAGCCACGAGACAATCTACGACGTGGCGCTGTCCGACGGGCGGGTGGCAGACGCCAACGGCAAGGTGCCTCCCGTGGGTAACACCGTCGACGTGCAACAGGCGACCTACACCAACGACATTGGCGCGAGCCAATTGCGTGCCTTCTGGCAGGACCCTGACTTCGATCCCGCGCAGGAGGCCTTCTATTACGCGCGCGCGATCGAGATTCCCACGCCGCGCTGGTCCACCTACGACGCCATGCGCCTGGGCGTAGAGGCGCCGGAGCCTGCCACGCTCCAGGAGCGCGCGATCAGCTCGGCTATCTGGTACCAGGCGCCGAATACCCTCCCTGCGGAAACACTCTAACCACGCTCATACGGTTTTTCCGCGACACGCAGGCGTGTAATTTACGGGTTCAGCGCACAAGGAGATTGCCATGTCCGACCCCACCCTGGAACCGATGACCAGCCCCGGCGAAATCAGCCAGTGGCCCATGCTCAAGATCGTGTATCGCACCGACCCCGACAAGCTCGCCGAGCTGTTGCCGCCCGGCATCGTCGCCAGCGTCGAGCCGAACGTGAATCTCACGATCTACAACCTGCCGGTGAACGAGGAGCCGGAGTACGGCATTCTCATGACGCTGGACGCCACCTATGACGGCATCCCCGGAGAGTGGGCGCTGGGCTACGGGATCGACCAGGAGGCGCCGATTTTTCTCTGTCAGTCGGCCAACGGGCAGCCCAAGTTTCCCTGCGACACCGAGTATTTCCGCCTGGGCGACAAGGTGCGCGCGCGCTGCACGCACCAGGGTTACACCTTCGTGGAGTTCGACGGCACGCTGGGCAAGGAAGACCCGCTGCCCGCCGAAGGAATCGAACGCAATGAATGGTGGGTGAAAGTCTCTCGCCAGGTGGGTTTTGGCAAGGGCTACGATTTTCCGCCGCACGTGGTGCACGTGCACGGAAAATATGGCCCCGGCCACCGGGTTGCGCTCGACGGGCGGCTCACCTTGCGCGAGAGCCCCTGGGATCCCATCGCCACGCGCCTGCCGCTGCTGGAACAGCGCTCCGCGCACCTGTGGTGGCCGCAGTACCTGAGCCGCGACATTACCCTGGCCGGCCCGCTCGACCCGGAAGCGTTCTGGCCTCACATCGACACCATCTCGGGCAGCCGCTGGCCGGGCCACCAGGGCGGCCCCATTCCGGCTTGAGCCGCGGGCGACGCAACAAGGAGTATGCACATGGATCGCTATCTGATCGTTTCCACTGACGGCCACGCGGGCCTCCCCATGGAGCGCTATCGCGACTACCTGGAGAGCAAGTACCACGCGGCCTTCGACGAAGCGCTGCCGATTCAGCGTTCGATGACGCGCAAGGCCGAGGAGCGCCTGCTGATTTCCGAGTTTAACGACAAGTGGCGTCAGGGTATCGAGGAGGACCTCAAGGGCGCCTGGGACGGCAGCGTGCGCAACCGCGTGCTGGACGGCGATGGCGTTGCCGCGGAGGTGCTGTTCCCGGACGGTATCACCGAACAGAACGCCCCGCCTTTCGGTGCCGGCCTGGGCCTGAGGCCCTGGGGCGTGGATCCGGAACTGCAGTGGGCCGGCGCGCGCGCCCACAATCGCTGGATTGCCGAGTTCTGCAAGGAGGATCCGTTGCGTCGCATCGGCGTGGCGATCGTGCTCATGCTGTACGACGTGGATGAGGCGCTGGCAGAGGTGAAATGGGCGCATGCCAATGGCCTGCGCGGCATTCTGATCCCGGCGCTGATGGGTGACAGGGAAGGCTATAATCACCCCCGTTATTACCCGATCTGGGAGTTCTGCCAGGCTCACGACATGGTCGTGCACACGCACTCGGGTCCCACGCCGGATTACGATTACGATCTGCCCGGTGCCATCGGCATATTCCTGACCGAGTTTGCCTGGTGGGCCGGACGGCCCTTGTGGTTCATGATTTTCGGCGGCGTGTTCGAGAAGTTCCCGCGGCTCAGGTTCGCTCTCACCGAAGTGAGCGAGTTCTGGGTGCCGCACCTGCTTGAACTGATGGACGTGCGCGCCTCGGTCAAGCACACCAGCGGCAAGCTCGGCGATTTTCGCAGCCATCTCACCATGCCGCCGAGCGACTATTTCCGGCGCAACTGCTGGATTGGCGCGTCCGCGCTGTTTGACGAGGGCTCCACCGCGGTGCGCCACGAAATCGGCATCGATCGGGTCATGTGGGGCACCGATTACCCCCACCCGGAAGGCTCCTGGCCGAAAACCCGGGAAAAACTCCTGACCTACATGAAGGGGCTGCCGGAGACTGAAATCGAGGCTATGCTGGGCGGCAACGCCCTGCACTGTTACCAACTGGATGCCGATGCGCTGAATGCGCTCGCCAGCCGCATCGGCCCGCTGAAGGACGACTTCGTGGATGCGGCCGCCTGAGTGCGCCAAGGAGATCAAGCATGTCCGACCGATTCCCCATGCCCATGCCGTTCGGCTGGTTCTGCATCGGCTACAGTGACGAACTCGCCACGGGCGAGGTGCGCAACGTGCACTATTTCGACCGCGACATGGTGCTGTTCCGCACCGAATCCGGCAAGCTCGGACTCACGGATCCCGCCTGCCCGCACCTCGGTGCACACCTGGGGCATGGCGGCACGGTGCAGGGCGAATCCATCCGCTGCCCGTTCCACCACTGGCAGTACGACACCGACGGCGTCATCACTGACATCCCCTATGCCAGCCGCATACCGCCCAAGTGGGAGGGCAAGCCCTGTCTGAAAACCTACCCGGTGTGCGAGGAAAACGAGGTGATCTGGGCCTGGTATCACCCGCAGGATGCAGCGCCCGACCACGCGGTAATCGCCCTGGACGAGATCAACGATCCCGCGTGGTCGGAGCGCGCGCGCTTCGAGTGGGCGTTCGACTCCTGTCCCCAGGAGATCGCCGAGAACGGCGTGGACGTGGCGCACTTCAAGTACGTGCACGGCATGGAGGCGGTGCCCGAGGGCCAGACGAGCTATGAGAATCACATCCGCCGCAGCCGGGTGAGCGGTACGCGCACGGTCACGAACGAAAGCGGCAACGCCTTTGAAATTGAGTCGGCGGTGCAGGTGGTACAGAACGGCGCGGGCCAGAAATGGGTGCGTTTCTCCGGCTTCATGGATTACCTGCTGCAGGTGCTGGTAACGCCGGTGAACGACTCACGGGTGGAGGTGCGCTTCATCTATATCCACCAGCACTACGCCGAGGACTCCTTCGAGTACATGGGTATACAGGGCGCCATCGAGAGCACCAACGGCCAGCGCGGCCTGGAGGGCGATATTCCCATCTGGCAGAACAAGTTCCACCAGCGCAACCCGGTGCTCTGCGATGGCGACGGCCCGATCATGCGCTTTCGCAAATATTTCTCCCAGTTTTACGTGGGAGGCCCCTATCCGGAAGATGGGCAGATCCCGGTGGACCTGGAAGCGGTATCCTGACAACCAACCCGACGCACGGCCCTTGCGCCGCACGGAGTACAACACAATGCCAGAAAGTTACCAGGGCAAGACCGCGGTAATCACCGGCGGCGCCTCGGGCGTGGGCCGCTGCCTGTGCGAGTTGTTCGCGCGCGAGGGGATGAACGTGGTGATGTCGGATATCGAGGCACACGCGCTGGAAAAAGCCAGTGGCGAACTGCGCGCGCAGGGGCTTGAGGTGATCGGCGTGCAGGCGGACGTGGCCAGCCCGGATTCCATGGCCGCGCTCGAGGCCGCGAGCCGGGACGCCTTTGGCAATGTGCACATTCTCTGTAATAACGCGGGCGTCGGGATCAAGGAAGCCCAGCGCCGCATGTGGACGCTGACGCCCAACGACTGGCGCTGGGGCTTCGATGTCAATGTGATGGGCGTGGCCAACGGCGTGCGCGCGTTCGTGCCCAACATGCTGGCGCACGGCGAGGCGGGCCATGTCGTGAATACCTCCTCCGGCAACGGCGGGCTGACCTCCATGCCCACGACCCCGATCTATGCCTCGAGCAAGGCGGCGGTGACCAGTATGACGGAGGTGCTGCATTACCAGTTCCTGATGGAGTCGGCGGCGCTGCAGGCGCACGTGCTGTTTCCCGGGCCGCACCTGGTGAACACCAATATCCTCAGTTCCATGCGCAACCGGCCGGACCACCTGCGCGACGATGACGAGCCGGTGGCCTATACCAGCATGGCGGATCTGGCCAGGGCCTCGGGCCTGAAGAACATGCCGCTCACCGAGCCCGAGGAGGTGGCCGAAACCTGTCTGGCGGGCATCCGCGCCGGCCAGTTCTGGATACTGCCTGCCAGCAAGGCGAACGACGCGCAACTCAGGGCGCGCACCGAGAGCATCCTCGCGCGCGCCAATCCAGTGTTACCGGGGTAGCCGCATGCACGTCTCGACCGGGCGATTCTCAGGGCGTTGATACGCCCAGCGGTGTGACGTTCACCCAGGGGTTCACCGCCATGATCGCGGGCAGCGGCCGCACGGTTGCCTGCGAGGGCTGGGCCTCGATGAAGGCGTCCCAGGGCGTTGTCAGCAGGCGTGTGGTAATGCCGTCGGGGCCCACGCGCTGAAGCGGCTGGTTCAGAATCGCGCCGTCGTAGAACGAGGCGTCGCATACGCCGTTCAGCGAGCAAACACGATCGCCTGACTCCACCCAGTCGAGCGCCGGCAGAACCGGTTGTGAGCGCCCTAGATCCAGCGTCGCCTCGAAACGGATAAAGGCAGACGTCAGGCGCACGGCCAGCGTCGCGTCCTGCGCGCTCTGTCCGATACTGGCCGGCAACCCCAGCAGTGAAACCGGGTGGATGCAGGCCTCACTGCGCAGCGATTCCAGCAGCAGGGCGCCCGGCTTGCCCTGCGCATCCCGCGTGTAGGTCATCCAGTCTGCGCGCAGACCGCAGGGGTCCGGACTTCGTTGGCTGATGGCCAGCGTCAGGTAGTATTGCGCGTCTTCCCCGTCGTTCAGCGCGATAGCCGCCGGCGAAAACGCCGCGCCAACGCCCAGGCTGTCCAGCAGCGCGAACGCATCGCGCAGTGCAAAATGAAAGTAGCTGGTGCCGGTTGTTTCGCCTTCTACCTGCGGTGCCAGCGCGCTGGCTTCGCCGCGCATGGCCGCCTCCGCCACGCCCTGCACGGTGCCCGGGTAGAAGTTGTTCTTGAAGGCGATCAGCTCCTGTCGATAGTCGTCGGACACATCCAGGTAGGGTGCGTCCAGGTTCCACCAGGGCGAGATCACGATATCCAGGGGGTTCAGGTAGAGCACGGTGTGTACGGGCTGCGCGCCGATAAATTCCGCCCAGCGGCTCACGTCCTGCAGCGCAATCGCGTCATCGTCGATGCGCACCGCATCCCGGTTGAACACCGTGCCGTTGTACAGGCCCCTGTCGGCGACACCGTTGCCCCAGAAAATGAAATCGTTGGCGGCCACGAACTCGCGGGTGAATCTCACGCGGGTGCCGGCGGGTTCCGGCCACCGGATGCGCGAGGAAAAATACAGCGACTCACTGCCCGACGATTCTTCCACAACGCCCACGTAACTGGCGATGCCGTTGGGCTCACGTGCGTGGCTGACGGGTTCGGGGAATGTGAGCAGGTTGACGGAATCCGCGGAGATGGACTCCGCGGCGGCCTGGATCACGAGGAAGCGCGGCAGCGCGCTTCCGGGGTCGTTGACGAACACCGACCACTCGGCGCGCGCGCCTTCCACCAGGCCACCTGACGACTGGTAGATATTCAGCACCAGGTAGTAGCGCGGCGTATCCGTTTCCAGAATGCGCAGTGGCGCGAGGGTGAAGCCGGCGGGCAGGTGGCGCGCCTCGAAATCGCTGCGCCGCTCCGCGCTCAGGAATTCAAAGTTGATGAAAATCGAATTGGGCTCGTCGCCCACATTGAAATTCAGCCAGGGCGGGTTGCCGCCCTGGCGCACCGCCTCGGTGTAATCGACCGCGTTCATGCCGATCACCAGGGATTTGGCCAGGGCGCGCAGATCGTCGCCCCCCGAGAAGCCGCTGACATCCACGCGCAGCGTATCCCCGGCGGCCTCGAACAGGCCGGCGACAGCCTCCGGCACCAGGCCCCGGAGGCGCCCGGTGTAGGCCTGCGCATTGGCGGTCACGATCTCAAGCGAGCCCTGCAGCGTGCTGTCGATCGTCAGGTTGCCGCGCGTGAGCAGCGCCTGGTTCAGGCTGTGCTCGCCACTGCCCGGACTGGCGGCGTCGGTATACAGGGCGGGCAGGCCGTAGGCGAAGTACAGGCTGTGGGATGGCTCCGCACTGCCGAGGTAGGGCGCCAGGGCCGAAGCCGACAGCCCGGCTGTCGTTCCCAGGTAGGCGTCGATGGCGGCCTCGACGGCAGGGCGCTGCCCGATGGCCCAGGTCGTGCGGCTGAGCGGCGCAAGCGCCAGCCCGGTTGCCGTGACCTGCCAGATGGCCTGGCCGCTGTGCGGGGCCGCTTCGCTGCGCTCGAGATTCGCCAGCGTCGATGCCGCCTGGGCACTGTCCACGTGCAGCAGCAACAGGAACTCGTCACCACCGCGGGATACCTGTGCCAGCAGGAGGGCCTCGGCGACCTCCTTCACGGGTATGCCGCTGCTGTAGTAGCGCAGAATATCCAGCGGATGATTGCGCCAGCGGGTGTCCGCGCCACCAAGCAGCGCTGCAAGCGTCGTCGAACCGGTGGTTTGCGCCGCCGACAGCTGGAAAAACCCGCGGGTCGCCGCGGGCAGCAGGGTCTGGAGGGGGATCAAGCGGTCGTCCTCGTGGCTGTCGCTGGAATCGTCACCACAGGCGGACAACAACGCGACCAGCGTGAGCGCGACTGCCGCCAGGGGGCGAGACAGGCATTGCAGGCAACTCCGCAACATGGCGATAATCCGGGTCAGGGCCGCGAATCGGGCCGATAGCGGCCAGTGTTCGTCAAGCGGACGCGCGACCGCGTTGACGCCGGTCAATAATAGGCCATGTTTGGACGCCCGTGGAGGGCGCATACCGGGGATTCGAACCCGAGGGATGGCGCGGCGCTTTCGCCGCACCTGGTCCCGAGGGCAGGGCAGGAGCAGCCAATGACGATGCAAACCTTACTGGACGAGCGCGAGATCATGCGCGGGCTCGCCCGCTTCGCGCGGATTCTGGACAGCAAGTCCTGGTCGGACCTGCCGCAGGTTTTCGCGCAGGACATTCGCTTTGATTACGGGACCGGCGAGGAGCGCCGCGGCATGGACGCCCTGCGCGACAACATGACGCGCTACCTGGATGCCTGCGGGCCCACCCAGCACCTGATCGGCAGCATCCTGGTGGATGTCGACGGCGACGCTGCCGTGAGTCGCGCCTACGTGCAGGCGCGGCACCAGGCGGTGAATGACCCGGGCGGCCCGGTGTTCGATACCAACGGCGAGTACATCGACCGCTGGGAGAGGCGCACGGAAGGCTGGCGCATCGTGCGGCGCGACGCCGTCTGGGCGACGCATGCAGGGGCCCCCGGGGTCATCGGGTTGGGCTGAGTGGCGCCCCCATCGGGCTCTCGTGTCAGCCGGCCCGGCCCGGCATCTCCCATTCGGTTACAGCTTGCCAAACTCCGCGAAGCGGATGCTGTTTTTCCCGGAATGCTTTACCTGGTACATCAACTCGTCGGCTTGCTTGATGGCGTCATCAGGACGGGTTTGCGGGGCGATGAAAACGGCCACGCCCATGCTGAAACCGATGGGCCACTGGCGATCCCTGGCGAGTGAGACCAGCGCGTGGTGCAGGTCAGTGCAAAAACTGCGCGCGCCGGACAACCCGGTTTCCGGTAATAGCAGTGCGAACTCGTCGCCGCCGAGACGGGCGCAAACGTCCGTTTTGCGCAGCCTGCCGGTGAGTGTATCGGCCACGCCTTTGAGTACTTCATCGCCCGCGGCGTGCCCCAGGGTGTCGTTGATAGCCTTGAAACCATCGATATCGATATAGCCCAGCGCGACAGTGTGGTCGTGCCGATGCGCCAGTTCAAACGTGAAGTCGCATTGTTCGAAAAAAGCCCGTGAATTGAGCAGGCCAGTGAGCCCGTCTCGCTGCGCCAGCAATGCCAGGTCTGACAAGAGCCGACGGATTCGGGCGATCAAGGTGGCCACGGTGATAAAAAAACCGAGTCGCACGGCGGCGTTCCAGAACGGAATGGCGAGGTGGCTGTAGGCGCTGCCAGCGGCAAAGTCCACCGACAGCCAGATCAGGGCGGAGAGTACGCAGGTCAGATTGGCGAGCGACCTGTTAAGGTGCCAGGCGGCGATACCTACCGGCGCGAGATAAAAGATCGAGAACGAGATTTCGTAGCCGGTGGCATGGTCGGACAAGGCGATCACGGTCAGCAACAGCAGGCACACCACGACCCAGTGGATAGTGGTAAATCGGGATGCCGCAGACTGTAGGGTTTCGCGCACGCTCACTTGGCCAGAGGGGCCTGCGCCGCTTCACAATGAAGTGCCTGCGGACCCGGTGCCAGCGCCGAGCTTACGCTCTTTCGCTGCCAAGCAACAGGCGCCAGCGCAGGCGCCTAGGCCGCGTCGAAGCTGATCGGCATGCCCTTGATCGTGTTGATGAAGATGCTGCGCATGTAGGTGACATCGCCTGCGAACTTCGGGTTGCGGATGCGCGGGATCAACTCCTCGAAGATCACATTCAGTTCCAGCCGCGCCAGGTTCATGCCCAGGCAGAAGTGCTCGCCAATGCCGAAGGAGCGCAGCTCGCGGCGAATGTTCGGCAGCCGCTTGTGCCGGTGAATATCGAATACCATGGCATCGTCGCCGAACACATCCTCGTCGTGGTTCACCGCATGGTAGTGCAGGATAATCTTGTCGCCTTTCTTGAAGGAATAGCCGTTCCACTCGATGTCCTGCGTGGCCGTCCGGCGCATGGTGATGAAAGCGGTGTTGTAGCGGATGATCTCCTCCACCGCCATGGGGATGTCCTGCGGGTGTTCCACCAGGTATTGCAGCTGGTCGGGGTGTTCTATCAGCAGGCGCATGCCGTGGGCGGTGGTGGTGCGGGTGCTTTCGTTACCGCCCACCATGATGAGCAGGAACATCCAGGCGAACATGTCCTCGGTAATCTTTTTGCCTTCCACCTCGCCCTCGAGCAAGGCTTTCAGCACGGGCCTGTCGGTACCTTCGGTGGCCGCCTTTCTGGCCAGGTTCATGGCGTAGGTGATCACCTCGATAGACGCGAGCTGCGCCGCCTGCGGGTCGGTGGTGATGTCCGGGTCGTCGGCGAAGGCCATGGTGTTGGTCCATTCGAAGAATTGCTTGCGGTCTTCGATGGGCACGCCGAGAATCTCGAGAATGGCGATCAGCGGCAACTCCGCAGCCACTTCCTCAACAAACTCGCACTCGCCCTTGTGCACCACCCGGTCGATAATCATGCGGGTCTGCTCGCGCAGCCAGGGTTCCATCTCGGCCACGGCCCGGGGCGAAAACGCATCGCGCACCACCTTGCGGTAGTTCATGTGCTTCGGGGGGTCCATGGCGATGATGAAATTGTCGAACATGACGGCCTGGATCTCGGCCTCCTCAGGGGACATCTCAATCGGGAAGGGGCCCTTCAGGTTGGATGAAAACAGATCGGGATTCTGCGAGACGAAATCCAGCGCGTCGCGCTTCACCGCGGCCCAGTAGGGCACGCCGGTATCCGGGTCGTCAAAATGCACGAACGACCCCTGCTGTCGCAACGTCGCCAGTTCGGCGTAGGGCATGCCGTTCACGTAGGTGTCGAGATCCAAAAGATGGGTAAACGGGCACTGGGTCATGGTGGTTTCCTGTCGGGTCCGGGGTTTATGTCGCAGATGCGAACACCTGGTTGAGTGCCGGGTCATTCGGCGGGTTCCATATGCAGCGGGTACCTGCCGGGTGGTAGATGTAGGCCACGCAGGCATTGCAGTTGTCGCAGCCGGAGGCCTTGAGTTCTCCCGTGGCAAACTGGTTCACCAGCGCGGGATCATGCAGCAGTGCGCGCGCAAGTACCACCGCGTCGAAACCCTCGGCCAGCGCCTGTTGCGCGTTGTCCAGCGATTTGACGCCGCCGAGGTAGGCCAGCGGCATGTCCACCGCAGCGCGAATCTGGCGGGAGTACTCGAGAAAGTACATTTCCCTGAAGTGAATGTCCGGTTCGCTGGAGGCTGCGGCCCGCATGGCGAGCGCCGCGAGTCGTTCGCCCTGCTGTTTGAGGATTTTGCTGATCTCCTGCCGGTTCATGCGGCTGCCGAACATGAACCAGGTGGATTCCACATTGCGGCCGCCGCTGAGCACCAGCATGTCCGCGCCCGCGTCCTGCAGCGCGCGCGCGGTGACGATGGCGTCTTCGGCCGTGGCGCCGCGGCGCACGCCGTCCGCCACGTTGATCTTCGCCAGCACCGCGGTGGTATCGCCCACCGCGGCCTTGACGGCTGCCAGCACACGGGCTGGAAAACGCACACGATTGGCCGCGCTGCCGCCATACTCGTCTTTGCGCGTGTTGTTGAGCGGGGAAATAAACTGGTTCAGCAGGTAGCCGTGACCCATGTGCAGTTCCACCGCGTCGAAGCCGGCATCGCGCGCAAGCTCGGCCGCCGCCACGAACTGCGCGATCACACGCGTCATGTCGTCCTCATGCATCGCCCGTTGAAAAAAATTGCCTTTCAGGGCGCCGGCCGGGTTGAAGCCGGAGGACGCGCTGATCAGGCGGCCCTTCACCTTCAGCCCGGTGACGAAGGAACCACCGTGTGTGATCTGCGCGGAAATGGCGGCGCCGCCCTCGTGCACGGCATCCGTGAGCGCCCTGAGGTCAGGCATGAACTGCGGGTTCATCCATATCTGGTTAGCGAGCGTGCGCCCTTCGGGCGCAACCGCCATGTAGGCAACGGTCGTCATCCCCACACCGCCCTCGGCGAGGTCGCGATGGTGTTTCACCAGGGCCTTCGTGGGCCTGCCCGCAAACGACATCGCCTCGTTGGCGCCCGACTTGATAAAGCGGTTGCGCAACGTGAGTGGACCGACAGTGAGGGGGTTGAAGGGTGATGGTGTTTGCATAGGGCAGACCCGCTGGTGTCTGAAAGACTGAAGCGTCGATCAGGCTAGAATACGCCAAGTGCTGCGTGAGCGCGGCAAGTTGCGCGCACGCCGGGATTGATAGGCTACATAGTCAACCGCCACGACTTTTTTGCAGGCTGTGGCTAGGCAGCGCAATGCAGACGCGCGACTCTCTAGTCCCTGCAGGGAGTGACACATGCGCGCGATGGTAATGGATAGAACCGGTGGGCCTGAGGTGTTGCATCTGCCGCAGATGGTCGCGTTCGATCGGCTGGAGGTGGGCGAGGCCCACAGGATTCTGCAGCGCGGCCATACGCGCGGTAAGCTGGTACTGCGGGTGGCCGAGCTGTAGGCAGCCGGCCCGAATTTTGCTGGCGCAGTTGGAGAGAGTGATATGCAGGGGTTGGGTGCGCGTTTCAATGACAGGGCGGCGCTGGTAACCGGCGCCGCCGCCGGTATCGGCAGGGCAACCGCGGAACGCCTTGCGGCAGAGGGCGCCAACCTGTTCCTGGCGGATATCAACGGCGAAGGGGCGCAGCAGGCTGCGCGCGAGGTGGCCGAACGCTATGGTGTCGCCGCGAGCGGCACCCGGTTCGACGCTGCCGACGCCGCCCACTGCAGGCACATGGTCGCCGCAGCCGTCGAGGCGCTCGGCAAGCTGGATGTGGTGTGCAACATCGCGGGTTATCAGCGCTGGGATCATTTCACCGAGATCAGCGACGACACCTGGCGACGCATGCTGGCGGTGAACCTCGACAGCGTGTTCGTGATTTCGCAGGCGGCGATTCCCCACCTTGAGCAGACGCGCGGCAACATCGTCAACATGGCCTCCGCGGCCGGCCTTACCGGTATCGCGTACAACGCGCCCTACTGCGTGGCCAAGGCGGGCGTTATCAGCCTCACCCGCTCGGTGGCGGTGGAATTCGCCGCGCGCGGGGTGCGCTGCAACGCCATTGCGCCGGGCGGGGTGAAATCCGGGGCTGCCGGGAATCCGCTGCCCGCAGGGGTCGATTACAGCTCAGCATTGATCACCCGGCTGGCGCCGAAAACGGGCGATCTGGCCGAGCCCGAGGAAATCGCCGCGGCGGTTGCCTACCTGGCCTCCGACGAGGCGCGCTACGTGACCGGAACGGTCTTCACCATCGATGGTGGGCAACTTGCCGGTTAGGGTGTGGACAGCCCCCTCGGCGACAGTTTGATGGCACAAGAGGCGATGTCAGCGCACCCCACAGGAGAAATCTCATGACCGATGTCACCATCGATTACCCGCGTCCGGAAGTGGCAATACTGCGACTGAACAGGCCGGAGTGCCTGAATGCCATGTCGTGGAACCTGGTGAGCGAGCTGCACGCGGCGCTGGACACCCTGAATGCCGACAATCGCTGCCGCGTGGTGATTCTCACCGGTGCGGGCAAGGGCTTCTGCGCCGGCCTGGACCTGCGCGACCAGTCCAATCCCGGAGAGATTGTAGAGGGCTTGCCCGGCGGGCCGCAGGCGGGCCTGATCGCGCAGAATCACATGGCCAGCCTGATTCCGAAGATGCGGCGCATCCAGCAGCCGCTGATCGCCGCCATCAACGGCGTGGCCTATGGCGGGGGCCTGGCGCTGGCGCTGGGGTGTGATATCCGGATCGCCAGTCGCTCGGCGCGTCTGTGCACGCAGTTTATTCGCCTGGGGGTGTCCGGCTGCGACATCGGCGTGAGCTATATGTTGCCGCGGCTCATCGGTGCGTCGCGCGCCCACGATCTGATTCTCAGCGCGCGCGTGATCGACGCGGAACAGGCCGAGGCCTACGGTATCGTCACGCGGCTGGTGGAGGACGCGCAGCTCCAGGAAGCGGCACTGTCACTGGCCGATGAGCTGTGCGATTTCGCGCCCTTCGGCGTGATGGCGACCAAGCAGGTGATGTGGGCGAACCTGGACACGCCGAACCTCGAAGCGGCCATTCAGCTCGAAAACCGCAACCAGATCATGGCCGGCCTGTCGGGAGAGGCGGAGGAGGCCGGGCGGGCGTTTTTCGAGAAGCGCAAACCGCGCTGGTCGCACCAGCGCGAGGACGATTGAGCGCCTGTGAAGCGCTTGCGGCCCGTGCCGGGCGGTGACGGCCCGGCCTGCTAGCGGCGTTTACGCAAACCAGCCGCAGCGACCAGCACCGTGAGCATGCCCAGCAACCACAGCAGCGCCGGTCCCATGACCGGCACCGGCGCTGCGCTGGTATTGCTGGCAACTGCGCTGGTGACGATGTTGTCCAGCAGTGAATCGATGTTCGGGTAGCTGTCGTGCACGATCTCCACCCGTTCCACGTTGCTCAATGCGTTGAAATTGACGGTCACCCAGGTGTCGGCGTTGATCGTATGCTGCACTGTGACTGGCGTGCCGCCGCCCGCGGGAAAGCCGGTGATATTGACGGTGCCGGTGCCCATGTTGGGAAAACGGCTGAAGTCGATCGATACCAGGTTGAATGGCGCGCTGTCCTGGCGCTCGAGAGTCAGGGTCAGGGACTGTGGAGCGCAGGCGCCACACCACCCCAGTACGCTGCTGCCGTTGGTAGGCACGCCCGGCCCCCCGGGCGGCGGGAAGTCGTTGTTTGCGCCAAGCACGCAGGAATCGGGCTCCGCTGGCGGCGAAGGGGTATTGTCAGAGATTCTCAGACCGTTCTGGGTCACCCCGCTGGCGCCGTCAGGACACACGGCGGTAGCCGGGAAATTCTCGAAGTTCATGGTTTGCGCCAGCGACGCGAAGGAGAAGCCATAGAGCATGGCGGCGGTAAGCGTGGCGAACAGTAATTTCATGGCAGGTTCCTTCTGCACGACGCGTTCAGCGTCAGAGTGTATCTATTATTTGCGGGCAGTATCGCAGTGATAAACGACCGGTACAATTTGAACTATTCACACCGGGTTGCGGCCGCTGCCTGCCGCGCTTGTCGCGGTCATCGCAGCGTCCGGGCCCGAATTACCTTGACAAGGAAAGCGCGCGCCGGGACGATGTTTTTCGCCTGCGGCCCCGGTTTTACCCGGAGCCCGTAATCTCGCGGTACACTAAGCATGCCATTCGCATGGCCGTCTGGCGCATCGGGTGATGATGGACGGGTGAAAGGTGTATGCTTATGGCCGCGCGGGCGACGCCGGCGTGATGACGGAGTGTTTATGCGCCTGGTTCTGACATTTTTATTGTGGATGGCGATCTGGCTGTTGTGGAGCGGGTTATACAAACCCCTGTTGATCACGCTGGGCGTGTTGTCCTGTTGCCTCACCCTGTTTCTCGCTCATCGCATGGGATTCTTCAAGCGCGAGGTGTTCAGCCTGCACCTGTCGCCGCGCCTGATTCCCTTCTGGGGCTGGCTGGGCATCGAACTGGTGAAATCCAATCTGGCGGTGGCGCGCATCATCCTCAGTCCGCGAATGCCCACCAGCCCCACGGTTGTGCAACTGACGGCGCAATCCGACGATCCGGTATTGCAGGCGATCCTGGGCAATTCGATCACACTGACGCCGGGCACCGTCACGCTTGACGACCACGAGGGGCAGCTGTTGATTCACTGTCTCACGCGCGAGGGCGCGGACGCGCTGCTCGAAGGCGAAATGAATCGACGCGTCGCGGCGCTTTCACGGCCCTGAAGCAACTGCATTGATGGACAAAACCTGATGGGCATGTATTACGTAGCGTCACTGGCGATTTTCGTGACCATGATCCTGGCGCTGTTCAGGGCGCTGATGGGGCCCACGGTGTACGACCGGGTGCTCGCAGCCAATATGTTCGGTACCAAGACCGCACTGCTGTTGGCGGTGATTGCCTTTCTGTACGGTCGGCCGGATTTTCTCGATCTGGCCCTGGCCTACGCCCTGATCAACTTTATCGGCGTCCTCGCGATACTGCAGTTTTTCCAGAATCGCCGTGAGGGCGCGACACCCGGACAGGAGGAGCCTTAGCGTGGCGCTGCTCCTGGATGCCCTGAGCTGGTTCATGCTGATTGGCGGCGGTCTGTTTGTACTCATCGGCGGTGTGGGTATTGTGCGCCTGCCGGATGTCTACACGCGGATGCACGCCGCCAGCCTCACCGATACCATGGGTACCCTGATGATCCTGTTCGGCATCATGCTGCAGGCCGGGTTATCGCTGGCGGCACTGAAACTCGCGGCCATCGCGCTGTTCCTGATGCTCACCGGGCCCACCGCGACGTATGCGCTGGCGAATGCGGCAATGCTGTCCGGGTTGCGCCCGGACAATGTTGAAATGCCGGAAGACCTGCCCGAGGACATGCAGCTGTGACGGTACTGTTCGGCGTTTTCCTGCTGACCCTGCTGGTGATTATCGCGGTGGGCATCGTGCGCGCCGAGAACCTGTTTGCCGCGGTGATACTCACGGGGATTTTTTCACTGCTGATGGCCGCCAACTTTTTCATCCTCGACGCCGTGGACGTGGCGTTGACGGAAGCGGCGGTAGGGGCTGGCGTGTCCACGGTGTTGCTGCTGGGCGCGCTCGCGCTGGTGCCGGGCAACGAAAAACCACGCAGGAACGGCCGCTGGCTGGCGCTGGCGGTGGTGACCCTGACAGCGCTGACCATTGGTTACGCGACACTGGAAAACCCCCGGCTGGGTGATCCTGAGGCGCCGGTGCATCAGCATGTGGCGCCCTGGTACCTGGAGCAGACGCCGGTGCTGATAGACATTCCCAATGTCGTGACGGCGGTGCTTGGCTCGTATCGTGGATACGACACACTGGGCGAGGTGATCGTTGTGCTCACGGCGGGTATCGGCGTGCTGTTCCTGCTGGGGCTGCCTGGCGCGTTCGGCGATCGCAAAGCGGAAGACATCGCGGCGGGGCGAACCTATCTCAAGCATCATCTGGTGCCGCAGGTGGTTGGGCGGCTGCTGGTGCCTTTCATTATGCTGTTCGCGCTGTATGTGCAGTTTCACGGTGAGTATGGTCCGGGCGGCGGTTTCCAGGCCGGCGCCATTTTTGCGGCGGCGGTGATCCTGTTCGCGCTGATACAGGGAGAGCGTGAAGCACTGACGCTTATTCCCCCGCGTTTGCTCGTGGTGCTGATGGCGAGCGGCGCATTGCTTTATGGTGGCGTGGGCCTGCTGACGATGCTGCTGGGCGCTAACTTTCTCGAGTACGGCGTTCTTTCCAGCAACGCGGTGACAGGACAGCAATGGGGTATCATTCTGATTGAGCTCGGTGTCGGCATTTCAGTAGCCTCTGTGTTGCTGGCTATTTACCATGCGTTTGCGGCGCGGGGTCGCTGATCGTGGAATTTCTCGGGCTGTATAATTACTGGGTGTTCATTGCCCTGCTGATGATCGGTTTCTATGCGGTCATTGCCAAACCCAACCTGATGAAAAAACTGCTGGGCCTGAGCATTTTCCAGGCCGGGGTTTTTCTGTTGTACATCACCATGGATAAGATCGACGGGGGAACCGCTCCCATTGTCCAGGCAGGCGTGGCCGACCAGGTCTTTTCGAACCCGCTGCCGCAGGTACTGATACTCACGGCCATTGTGGTGGGTATCTCCACCATCGCCCTGGGCCTTGCGGTCGTGGTGCGCATCTTCGAGGCGTACGGCACCATCGAGGACGATGAAATCCAACAGGCAGATCGTTCAGAGTGAGCCTGAGCAGCCAACTACCCGCGTTACAGATCGTGGTGCCGATGTTGACGGCACCCATCGTGATGCTGTTGCGCGGTGGCAGCCTGGCCTGGGCGGCGGCAGCCACCTCCAGCGTGATGGCATTCTGCATCGCCCTGGCCCTCACGCTCGGGGTGCAGGAACTGGGCGTGCTGTCTTACGCGATGGGCGGATGGCCCGCACCGTTTGGTATCGAACTGCGCATTGACGCCTTCAATGCGCTCCTGTTGCTGGTGACCACGGGCGCGTCGAGTGTCGCCCTGTTGAGCGGTCGCGTCAGCCTGGCGCGGGATATTCCGGAGGGCCAGCAGCCGCTGTTCTACGCCGCCTGGATGATTGCCCTGGCGGGTTTGTCGGGGATTGCGGCAACCGGGGATGCCTTCAACGTGTTTGTGTTCATGGAGATCTCCTCGCTGGCGGGCTACATACTGGTGGCCGCCGGCCCTGATCGTCGTGCCCTGCCTGCCACTATCAAGTACCTGATCATGGGCACGATAGGCGCCACCTTCTACCTCATCGGCGTGGGCCTGGTGTACATGATGACCGGAACCCTGAATTTCGCCGATATGGAAGCGCGCCTGGCGGACGTGACCACGCAGAAGCCGATTCTCGTTGCCGCCGGTTTCATCACCGTGGGGCTGGCGTTGAAAGCGGCGGTGTTCCCCTTGCACATGTGGTTGCCCAATGCCTATCGCTTTGCCCCGCACATCGTCACCGCCTTCATGGCGGCGTGCACCACCAAGGTGGCCTTGTACGTCTTGCTGCGCTTCGACTTCGTTGTCTTCCAGGGTAATGTGTCCGGGCACATGGCCCAGTACGCGGGTTTTCTGGCGCCGCTGGCCATTCTCGGCATTCTGGTGGGTTCGGCGGTGGCCGTGGTGGAGCCGCATCTCAAGCGGCTGCTGGCGTACTCGTCGGTCGCACAGATCGGTTACATCCTGCTGGGCGCGAGTTTTGGCGACACCGCGGGCCTCACGGCGGCGCTTGTGCATATGTTCAATCACGCCCTCGCCAAGGGCGGCCTGTTTCTGGTGCTGGCCGCCTTCGCGCTACAGGCAAACGGTTTGCGCCTGGCAGACATCGCCGGGCTGGCACAGCGCATGCCGCTCGTGTCGGCGGCCTTCCTGGTGCTGGGGGCCAGCCTCGTGGGTATTCCCGGTACGGCGGGCTTCGTGTCCAAGTGGCTCCTGCTGTCGTCCGCTATGCAGCAGGGCCCCCTGGGCATTGTCGCGGCGGTGGTCGTGGTGCTGAGTTCCCTGGCCGCCGTGTTCTACATCTGGAAAATCGTTGAGCGCCTGTATTTTGGTGAGCCTGTCGCAAACGGCGGCGCTGAGTCTCCGGCATCCGCGCGCGGATTCGAAGCGCCGGCCATGCTGTTGCTGGGTATCTGGGTGGTTGCGCTGGCGAATATCTACTTCGGGCTGTTCCCGGGCTTTGCCGTGGGCCTGTCGGAAAGCGCGGCCACGGCCCTGGTGAGTCATCTGCCATGAGTAGTGCAACCGCCATTCTGCTGTCGCTGCTGCTGCCGCTGTCGGGTGCGCTGCTGATCAGCATGGCCGGGCGCTGGCCAAACCTGCGCGAAACCATCACTCTGGTGACGGCGGTGTCGGTCGCCCTGCTGGTCACCTCGTTGATCCCCGAGGTGATGGCGGGTGAGCGGCCCGAGTTGCTGGTGGCCACGCTGTTTGGCGATCTGCAGATCGCCTTCACCGTGGAACCGCTGGGCATGCTGTTCGGTGCGCTGGCGGCGACCCTGTGGATCGTCAACTCGATTTACTCCATCGGCTACATGCGTGGCAACAACGAGAAAAAGCAGACCCGCTTTTATGTCTGCTTCGCCATCGCGATAGCGGCGGCGCTCGGGGTGGCGTTCGCCGGCAACCTGCTGACCCTGTTTCTGTGCTACGAGATCCTGACGCTTTCTACCTATCCCCTGGTGTCGCACAAAGGTGATCGCGCCACCGTGGCCTCGGCGCGGGTTTACCTGGGCATCCTGCTGTTCACCTCCATCGGCCTGCTGTTGCCTGCCATCATCTGGACCTACCTCCTGGCCGGCACGCTGACGTTCATGCCCGACGGCCTGCTGTCCGGGCATATCAGCGGTCCGGCGGTGGGCCTGCTGCTTGCGCTGTATGTGTTTGGCGTGGGCAAGGCGGCAGTGATGCCGGTACACAGGTGGCTGCCGGCCGCCATGGTGGCGCCAACGCCAGTGAGCGCGCTGCTGCACGCGGTGGCGGTGGTGAAGGCCGGCGTATTCACCATTACCAAGGTGATTATCTACGTGTTCGGCGTGGACAACCTGTTCGCCGAACCCTCCAGCGGATGGCTGTTGTATGCCGCCGCGTTCACCATTATCGCCGCCAGCGTCGTGGCCCTGCGTCAGCAGAATCTCAAGCGCATGCTCGCCTACTCGACTATCGGGCAGTTGTCCTATGTGATCATGGCGGCCGCGGTGCTCACGCCGTTGTCGGAAATTGGCGCGGCGGTGCATATCGTGGCGCATGCCTTTGGCAAGATAACGCTGTTTTTTGCCGCCGGCGCCATCTACACCGCGGCCAAGAAAACAGAGCTGGGCCAGCTCAGCGGCCTCGGCGCGCGCATGCCGTGGACGGCGACCGCTTTTACGATAGGCGCACTGTCGATGATCGGCGTACCCCCCACGGGCGGTTTCGTATCCAAGTGGTTTATCCTGGCGGGTGCTTTCCAGAGCGATAACTACGTGGCGATCTTTACCGTGATTGCCAGCACGGCGTTAACCGCCGCCTACTTCCTGCCGGTGGTGTTCAGCATGTGGTTTGGTCGCGAGGTGCCGGGCGGGAAGGAACACGGGGAAGCACCCTGGCCGGCGGTGCTGGCGCTGATGCTGACTGCGCTGGCGACGCTGGGGTTCTTCTTCTTCAATCAGCCTGTGCTGGAACTCGAAAGCCAACTGGTAGCGCACGTGTCATGAGCAAACCCGAGAAACAGCGTACTCCGCCGCAGCCCGATGATCACTGGTTGGTGCGTCCGGCCACCGTGCGCAAGCTCTGGATCGGTTTCAGCGTGGTCCTGGCGCTGACGGTGGTGGCGCAATTTTTTATCAAGATCAAAGGCTACTTCGGCATCGACGGCTGGTTTGGCTTCGGCGCCGTCTACGGGCTCCTGGCCTGTGTGCTGATGGTGGTGGTAGCCAAATTGCTGGGCGTATTCCTCAAGCGCCGGGATGACTATTACGATGATTGAGCTGGTCATTCCACCTGCCTTTGTGCTGCTGGCGGGAGCGCTGCTGATTTGCGTCACCCGGGGTGGCTTGCGCACTGCAGTGCTGTTGCTGGCGCCGCTCGCCGCGCTCTGGGCCGTGTGGCAGGTGCCCGACGGCGTCGCGGTGACCGCGCAGTTTCTCGGCTATCAGATCGAGCCTGTTGAGGGCAGTGCGCTGCGCCGGCTGTTTGCCACGATTTTTTCGATCATGGCCTTCGTGGGCGGTCTGTTTGCATTTCGCCAGGCGCGCTGGTTCGAGCTGGCCGCGGCGTATGCCTACGCGGCTGGCGCCGTGGGCGTGTGTTTTGCGGGCGACCTGATCACCCTGTTCCTGTACTGGGAACTCATGGCCATTTTCTCCACCGTTGTAGTCTGGGCCGGGAGAACGCCCGCCGCGCGCGCCGCCGGTATCCGCTACGCCATCATGCACCTGTTGGGCGGCGTGATCCTGAAGGTGGGTATCGAAGGCATCGTGGTGCATACCGGTTCGGTGGATATCCAGCCGATGCTGGCGACCAACTTCGATACCTGGATGGTGCTCACAGGCATACTGATCAACGTGGCCGCGCCGCCGGTCTCCGCGTGGCTCGCGGACGCCTACCCGGAGTCGAGCCCCACCGGCTCGGTATTTCTCTCGGCCTTTACCACCAAATCCGCGGTGCTGGCGCTGATCCTCCTGTTTCCTGGTGAATCCGTGCTGATCTGGGTCGGGCTGTACATGGTGTTCTACGGCATCATCTATGCGCTGCTGGAAAACGATGCCCGGCGGATCCTGGCGTACTCGGTCGTGAACCAGGTGGGCTTCATGGTGTGCGCCGTGGGCATCGGCACCGAGATGGCGCTGAACGGCGCGGCGGCACATGCCTTCGCGCACATTATTTACAAGGCGTTGCTGTTCATGTCGGCGGGGGTGGTGCTGTACCGCACCGGATTGTCCCGCTGCACCGATCTCGGTGGCCTGTTCCGTACCATGCCGTTTACCACCGTGTGCGGCATTATCGGCGCGTTGGCCATTTCGAGTTTCCCGCTGACCTCCGGGTTTACGACCAAAACCCTGATTTCCGTGGCAGCGGAGCAGCAGGGTCTGGCGCTTGTCTACTTCCTGCTTGCTGCCGCCTCGGCCGGGGTGTTCCTGCACGCGGGTATCAAGTTTCCCTGGTTTGTGTTCTTCCAGAAGGATTCCGGCCTGCGCCC
Organism: Halioglobus sp.; assembly: GCA_041396005.1. Classification (GTDB taxonomy): domain Bacteria; phylum Pseudomonadota; class Gammaproteobacteria; order Pseudomonadales; family Halieaceae; genus Marimicrobium. The sequence continues at coordinate 17,651 of JAWKZK010000013.1, read as the reverse complement.
GAAAGACGCGCCCTGGAACATGGCGCTGGCGATGGGCATATTCGCGTTCCTGTGTATTTTCCTCGGCGTGTATCCCGAGCCGCTGTGGGCGCTGCTGCCCTATCCGGTTGACTATGAGCCCTACACGGCGGGGAAGGTGCTTTTCTATCTGCAACTGCTGCTGTTCTCAGGCCTGGCGTTCTTTTTGTTGTTGCCCTGGATGCAGCGCACGATGACCATCTCGCTGGATACAGACTGGTTCTGGCGCGTGTTCGGACGTCGGCTGGCACTGGCGGGTATCAACGGGCTGGCGCTGCTCGGTGCGCGGCTGGGCCAGGGGGTTGCGCTGCTGCGCGCCCAGGTAGCGCCGCCCCTGCTGCGACTGCTGGATCATACCGGTGCCCTCGGGCGCACCTGGCAGGTAGGCACCACGGCGTTGTGGATTGTCGTATTGTTAACGACCTACGTGTTGCTGTACTTCCTCTAGCGCTCTCGCTCAACCCGCTCTCACTCGAGAAGCGGGTTAGCTCACCATCCCCTGCGCTTCTGCAGTGCCTTGAACGGTTGGCGCTCTCGCGCAAGCGGTCGGGGGCCAATTGGTAACCGACGTTCTCACGCTGTATGGTGGCTGGGAGTAAGGGCACGAAGCATGCTCCTACATCGCGAGAGAATATCGCTCGCTTCGTGCATTCAAATTCATCCAGGTAATGAGGGCGGACGTGGTATCCGCCCAGGGATCAGGTTTAACTATGCAAGAAAAGAACGCGGAAAAAGGTTACGTAGCCATTCTGGGATGGAGCCTCAACGCGATCGACGCGGTCGAGCGATTCGACCGAAGGTATGTTGTGGTGGCGCCGAGCTGGGCCGAAGACTACGCCAGGGAAAACGACATTCCCTTTATCGCATGGAACTTCGAACGGTTGAACGACCGTTCACTGGAAATCGCACAGACCTTGAAAGACGCGGGGGTGGACGTTGCAATACCCCTGTTCGAAGAAACGGTAGAGTGGGCAGGTGCGATCAACTCCGTGCTGCTGGGAAACCCGAGGTTGATGGGGCAGGCCATGCTATTCAGGGACAAATCCCTGATGAAGCGCCGTGCGCAGATAGGCGGGATTCGTGTTGGCATTTTTGAGGAAGCGCAGGACAAGAGTGATGTGGTGCGTTTTCTTCGGCGCGTGAATCAGGCCCTGCTCAAACTGGATGGCGACCCCAATGATCCCATTCACTTGAAAGCCTTCGACAAGGCCGGTTGCGAGGGTCACTGGGTGATACGCGATCCGGACGACCTTCTGCGCGTCTCGGACGAAGAGTTCCCCCTGCTGATGGAGAGCCATCTGGATGGGTGGGAGTTTGCGGTTGAGGCATGGATTAAAGATGGCAAACTGCAATTTCTGAACATCTCCGAGTACGTGACGCTGGGGTACTCCGTGTTCGTTCCCGCGACACCCGAACTCGAGAAGTATCGCCCCCAGATCACAGCTGAAGTGGAAAAGCTCATCAAGGTCTTTGAAATTGATTTTGGATTCATACACCCCGAGTATTTCGTGACCAGCGACGGCCAGATGCACTTCGGCGAGGTTGCCTACCGGCCGCCCGGTTTCCAGGCGTTTGAGCTGATAGAACGCGCTTACGGGTTTAATGCTTACCAGGCGATGGTGGCAGTGTTTGATCCGAAGACGACCCAGGAAGAACTGGATGCCATGTTCCCAACCCCTGTTGCCGATGCGAAGGGTTATGCGGGATGTTTCGGCGTGTATCCACGGCGCAGGGTTGTCAGTGAGCTGCTGATACCAGAGGAAACGGAGCAGCACCCTTATTTTGATTTTCACGAATTACAGTCACCGATGGAGAACAAGGTGCCAAAGCGCAGCGCGTTTGGAACGCACTGGGGGTTACTGCATTTCTTCGGCGATGACCCGCACAGGATGCGAGACCTGTTGAAGGCCCAGGAAGAACTCGACTTCTATGTCTGACACGAGCGACAAATTCGTTCACGCGCTGTCATCCCTGGAGCGCGCGAGCAGGGTTGGCAGGTTCCGCCACCAGCAGCAGGTGCTGGAAATTGGCGCACGCATGCTGGCTACGCCCGGCGGCATCGAGCAGTTGGACGAGCAGGCGGTGCGCTTTGAAAGCGCCGGTTTGTTCGCGGGCACCGACTGGTCTGAGCCCGGCAAGCTGGTGGCGGCGCTGGTGCCGAACACGCTTGAGTTTGGCGAGAGGAACACCGTGGTGCTGGACTGCATGAGCCAGTTGCGCATGCTCGCGATTGCCCAGGGACGATGCGCAAGCGAGAAAATTACGGCGGATCAGGCGCGTACGTTCCTGTCCCAGGTGCTGGCGCTGAATCTGAGACTGGTTGTCGGGCATGCCGACGAATCGATGCGAACCCGTCTCGGCAAACTGGGTGGTGGAGTCTCGGCGCTTTACCAGTATTTGCTGGCGCAACTTGGCTACGACTGCATTCTCAGCCAGTTGGTGGAGGAGATATGGCGCATTCTTGCGCAACGCCCCATTCAGGTTGCAGGCGTTAAAAACATGATCGCGCAAATGGCGAGCGTGCTCGCCAATACGGGCAGCAGTGTGGGTGGGGCGCGCCTCGGCGCGGATCGCCTGGTTTGCGCACTGTTCAGCCCCACGCAGGGATGTATCGACGATCCGGGTATTGAGATCTACCAGGCGCGACTTGCGTCGATGGACACCAGCGCTTTGCAACAGGAAGCGTATGGTTTCGCGCGCTCAATGCACGACGTCGGGCTGGTCGCTGACTACCACGCGATCTTCGTGCGCTGGCTGCTGGCCAACGATCGGGCATCGCTGTTGCCCAGCGCGCTGGGTTTGAGCAGTACGGGCAATGATATTCTCGCCAGCTACCAGCACCTTGTGCATGCGCTTGTCGAGGAGGCGATATTCGTTGAGACCGCCCAGAGTCTTTACGGGCTGACGCTGTTGCTGGAAAACGGCACGCTGCACCTGATGCCGATAGGCCCTGGCCTGTGGCGACAGATAAAGCTACAACTGTCCAGTGAGACCGATAACCAGCTGCAGCGTATTTTCGGGCACGCGCAGGCGCCGCGCGTGCACCTGCTGGCCGGCGTGATTTCGCTGCTTGGGCAGCCCCTCGGGATTTCGCAGGGTAACAATCCCACCTGCCAGTCTGCCCGGGCGCTCTCGATGTGGGCCTACAACGATCCGGATTACCTGCTCCACATTATCGCCCAGGCGGCGCGCAATGACGGGGTGGTCATGCACTTTGAGGGACAGCCGATAGATTCGTCGGCGTTGGCGCCGGCGTCAATCGTGCAAGTGCTGGATACGGATCCGGTGTCAGTGCTGCTAGTGCCGCACCTCGATCGCATCTATCACGAAATGGGTCGGCTGTGTGCAGGCCGTGGAGAAGATCCGCACAAGTGGATCAATCCGGAACTGCACGGATGGTGGGTCGGGCGCGACTTTTTTATTGCAGTCGACATTTATACCGGCCTGCTGCACAACTACGACGCGTTTCTACGACAGTTCATTCGCGGATTTCACCCTTACTACAACGGCAACCAGCCTGTGATTCACCCGCAGCCCGTGGGCCTGGCGGTGACCGACAGCAACGCCGGATTTGTGGGCTGGCACGCCGTCACGTTGCTTCGCGTAGCGCTGGACCAGGAAAAAGTCATGCGCGTGTATTTTTTCAATCCCAATGGCGACGGCGCGCAGAACTGGGGCAACGGCGTGACGGTGTCCATCCAGGGAAGCGGCGAGCGCTTCGGTGAATGTTCGTTACCCTTCGAGCAGTTTCTATCGCGGCTGTATCTCTTCCATGATGACGCCATTGATCTGGTTGAAACCAGCGGAGACTTCAACGAGGTGGTGGAAGCCAGCCGCAGCATGGGGCTCGCAAGTTGGGCGGCCGGCAAAGCAGGCGAGGCCTTGTCTCAGGCGGAAAGCTGAGCGGAATGCGCTACGGGGCGGAAATGAACGGCCCATCCACGCAGATTCTGCGTCCGTCCGGCGCGGCGCAGGCGCCACAGATTCCCACGCCGCACTTGGTGAGGTAGTCGATAGCGCTGAAAGACTGCCCGGGTCGGCAGAACTCGCGTTGTACGGCCAGCGCGGCGTGCACCATCGGCTCCGGACCGCAGTTGTAGAACACCAGTGTGTCACGCTCGGCTTCGCTCATGGCTTGCAGTCGCTCGCGCAGCAGTTCGGTGACGCGCCCGTGAAAGCCCTCGCTACCGTCATCGGTGGCGACATGCACATCTGCGACCTGGCGGCATTCATCCAGGAAATACAGGCGATCGGCCGAGCGCGCGCCGGCAAAGATTTCCGCGTTGCCGAAGTCACGCGCCAGCTGATACACCGCTGCCAGACCGGTGCCGCCGGCTACCGCCATGATCCGGGCGTCGTCCGGCGGCGCCACCGGAATGCCGTGCGGGCCGCGCACGTAGGCCTCGGTGCCCACCGGCAGGTCCAGCAGGGCATGGGTGAACTCGCCCACGTCGATTACCGCCAGCGTGAAGGGATCATCCACCAGGGCGGAGAACGGTTTCTCCCCCAGCCCGGGAATCCACAGGAACACGAACTCGCCGGCCTGGATGTTCACGGCGCGGTCGAAAGTCAGTAGCGCGATGTCCGCGCACACGCGCGTGTTGGCCACCAGCTCGACCGGCCGGAACCGCATGTCGATGTCGTAACGAACCAGCGCCTCGGCGCGCTCGCCGCCGCTGTCGAGGTCGGCTTCCAGTGCCACGAAGTAGTCGGCAATCTCCTGCGTGGTCAGGCCCACGAGCGCGGAGCCGACGCCCACGACCGTGGCGCCGGCATCGCGATACGCGCGTACGTCGTCGGCGCTGCTGACGCCACCGCAACCGATGATCGGGCGCTTGCTCACGGCCGCCACGTCGCGCACGCACTTGAGCCCGGTGGGCAGCACGCCCTTGCCGGAGATGCCGCCCTCGCCATTGCTCAACACCGCATGACCGTGGGCGGAAGTGTAGCCCGGGCCTACCGTGTTGATGGCACAAAGCCCGTCGGCGCCCGCCTCCAGCGCGGCGCGCGCGATAGCGGCAATGTCAGGCGTGTTGGGTGTGAGCTTGGGGATGACCGGGATGTTGACCGCCGCCTTGACCGCCGCGGTGATCTCGCGCACCAGCGCCGGGTCCTGCCCCATGGCCATGCCATAGCCCTTGGCATGAGGGCAGGAGAGGTTGAGTTCCAGCCCGTCCGACACCGGTGCCAGGAGCTTCGCCACTGCCACGAACTCGTCCACACTGCCGCCGAAGATCGAGGTGAGCAGGAAGCGGTCTTGCGGCACCCGCAGCGCCCCGAGCAGGTCCACCGACTGTTCCGCGCCGGGGTTGGTCAGCCCCACCGCATTGACGAAGCAGCCCGGCGCATACTGGCTCAGTACCGGCTCGCGGTTGCCCGCGCGCGGGGCGAGGCCGATGCTCTTGGTGGTGATCACGCCCACCTGCGGGATGTGATCGAAGAAATACTGAATGATGGAGGTGGCCGTGGTCACGATGCCGGAGGGAATCGTGAATTCTCCGGAGAGGGTCTTACCGAAAAACTGGATGCGGCGGCTGGCGTTCACGGGCTGGGCTCGTCTGTTGCGTTTGAAGGCGTGGTGCAGAGGCAAAGCCCCGAGCGCGTATTATACGGATGCGGGCGCACAGGTGCGAACGCGGCCATTCGCCGCGTGCCCGACGGCCACGTCCAGCCGCAGGGTGAGCCTGCCCGGCAGAACCCGGCTAACGGCCTGGGCCCTGCGCAGACAGCCGGGGCGCTTCAGCCCGCGGTGAGATCCTTGATGTTGTCGGTGCCGCCGTTGGTCTTGCAAGACTCAATACCGTTGCGACAGCCTGCATCCGATTCATACATCTGGCTCTGGCCGATGACCTGGTGGTTTTTTGCCTTCAGCACGAAGTAGGGCTTGCCGTTGGTGGAGGTCTTGCACTCGTACTGCGCGTCCTCGGCGCAGTTTTTCTGCACGGAGGCGATGCCGTTCATGGCGGCGGATTTCGAGCTGTACATCTCGCTCTTGAGAATATTCTGGCCATTGCCGGCCAGCAGGTTGAAGAAGTACTCGCCGTTCTTGGCGACCTTTAGCTCGAAGCTTCCAGCCATGATGAATCTCCTTGTCGTTTCAGATAGGCATGCGCGGTCAAACAGGCGCACCGGGCGGGGCCGGCGGGTTTAGTCTAGTCGCTGGGGCCGGCAACGCCAAGCGCGGCCGGGTGCCTGAGCATCAGGTGCCGCAGAATGTCCGGGTGACGATTTCTTCGGGTTTCGGGGGCTCAGCGTAGTGGCGATCTGCCGATCGATAACGGTGCGGTGAATCGAGCACCGAGAGCAGGCGGTGAAACGGCTCGAAATCGCCGCGGCGCTGTGCCGCCTCGATCACCGCTTCCACCTGGTGGTTGCGTGGAATGATGGCCGGGTTGGCGCGGTACATGCCCGCCTGCCTGTCTGTGGCACTTTGCGGGTCGTGCGCGAGGCGCGCGTGCCAGCGATCCAGCCAGGGCGCCAGCGCATCGGGCACGGGGAAATCCTGCAGCAGCTGCCCGGCGCTGTCATCCGGGTTGGCGAGATCGGCGAGCTGGCGGAACGTGAGCGTGAAATCCAGCTGTTCGTTTGCCATCAGCGTGAACAGGTCTTCCACCAGCGGGGTGTCGGATTCCGTGAGCCCGGTGAGTCCGAGCTTGTCGGCCATGCCGGCGCTGTGTGCGTCCATGAATTGTCCGGGAAATTCGTCGATCGCGGCCTGCGCCAGTGCCACCGCCGCGTCAGGCTCGTCATCCAGTAGAGGCAGCAGCGCGCGCGCCAGGCAGGACAGGTTCCAGTGGGCGATACCGGGCTGGTTGCGATAGGCGTAGCGGCCGCCCTGGTCTATCGAACTGAACACCTGTTCGGGGTTGAAGGCGTCCATGAACGCACAGGGACCGTAATCGATGGTCTCGCCGCACAGCAGCATGTTATCGGTGTTCATCACGCCGTGAATGAAGCCCAGCAGTTGCCAGCGTGCGATGAGATCGGCCTGTTTACTGATCACCGCCTGCAATAGCCCTAGCGTCGGGTTGGCGTGTCCCAGGGACTCGGGATAGTGTCGTGGCAGCCACGTGCTGCACCAGAAGCTGCAGGGCTTCGATATCGTTCTTCGCGGCAAAAAATTGTGCACGGAAACATGCGAATGTGGCTGCTTGCCACGCGCGCCAGGACGGCGCCGGGCAGCAGGCGCTCGCGCGCCACGACCTCGCCGGTAGTGACGGCCGCGAGGGCGCGTGGTGGGCACGCCCGTGATGCATCGCTTCACTCACCACGTACTCGCGCAATACCGGCTCCAAGGGCGAACGGCCGTCGCCGCCGCGGGAGTAGGGCGTGGGCCCTGAGCCCTTCAGCTGCAGGTCGAAACGTTTACCGTCGGTAGCGATGAGTTCGCCGAGCAGAATCGCGCGGCCGTCGCCGAGCTGCGGGTTGTAGCTGCCGAACTGGTGCCCGGCGTACACCGCGGCGATGGGATCGGCGCCCCCCGGCAGTGCATTGCCGGCCACGCAATTGACGCCGTTGTCGCCGGCGAGCCACTCGGCGTCCACGCCGAGGTACCCGGCGAGAGGGCGGTTGACCGCAATCAGGCCCGGCTGGTCAACGGGCGTCGGCGCGAGGCGCGCGTAGAAGCGCGCCGGCAGCGTGGCGTAGGTGTTGTCGAAGGGCAGGTTCATCAGGCTGAACAGCATAGAACATACGCATGGGTTTCGATACCATGCCCTGCACGAACGGTATTCACCGTAGCGGCGCATAGAGCGCCGCTGTGCGTCACGAGGAACCACAGCATGTCGGGTAAAGCCTGGGATACTCTCATCAAGAATGCACTGGTGTTCGACGGCACCGGCGGCCCGCCCAAGCAGCAGGAAATCGCGATCAAGGACGGGCGCATTGCCGCGCGCGGCACGGCGTTGCCCACCACGCAGGCGGCGCGTGTGATCGATGGCGAGGGCAAGTGGCTGATGCCGGGCTTGCTGGATATTCACACGCACCTCGACCTGGAGGTGGACCTGGAGCCGGGCCTGCCGGAAGTGGTGCGTCACGGCACGACCACGGTACTCGTTGGCAACTGTAGCCTGGGCACCTGCTTCGGCCGCCAGCAGCACGGCGACCAGAACCCCATCGTGGATTGTTTCACGCGGGTGGAGAACATTCCCAAGTCGGTGCTGAACAAATGCGTCGAGGCCGTTCACTGGGACAATACCGGCGCCTACATGGCCCATTTCGACGACATGCCGCTCGGCCCCAACATCGCCGCGTTCGTGCCGCATTCCATGCTGCGCGTTGAAGCCATGGGCCTGAACGACAGTATCAGTCGCGATCCGACCGAGGCGGAACTGCGACGCATGGAGCAGCTGCTCGCGGACGCCATGGACCAGGGCTACCTTGGCATGAGCACGGATGGCCTGCCTTTTCACTATCTCGCCAACGCGCCGCATACCGACAAGCGCATTCCCACGCAGTTTGCCGGCATGAAAGAGATGAAACGCCTGCTGCGCGTGGTGCGTGAGCGCAATCGCGTGTGGCAGACCACCCCGATCATTGAGAATCGCGCCAAGGCGTTTATGTATTTCATGCTGTCCAGCGGGCGTCTGTATGGTAAAACGCTGAAGACCTCTGCGCTCTCGGTGATGGAATTCGTGCTGATGCCGAAAGCGCATCGCGCCTTTCTCGGCTTTGCCGGGCTGCTCAACAGTCGCCTGTTCAAGGGCAACATTCACTTTCAGGCGCTGGGCACCAACTTTCGCGTATGGTCAGACGGCATCGTCTCGCCGCTGTACGAGGAGCTGGAGTCCACCTGCGAGCTGATCGCCAAAGAATACGATGACGTGGAAGGGCGCATGGCGCTGCTCAACGACCCCGCCTTTGTGGAGCGTTTTCGTCGCGACTGGCAGCATGGGCGCAGCGGCCGCAATCTCGCCCACCTGCGGACGCGGCTCGGCATGCCGGACAATATTGTGATTCGTGATCTCAACCTGATGGTGTTCGACGGCGCGCCCGTGGCGGAGTGGGATGGCGAGAGCCTGCAAACGGTGTTCGAGCGGGTCGTGCGTTATCAGGCGGGTGCCAGTAACGCCGCGCGCTCAGACGCCGAGCGCGCGGCGCTCGACCTGTTCCCGCGTCCGCTGGGTGACGATGCGGACTTCATGCTGCATATGATGCGCACCTACGACAAGAGCTTCCGCTTCTACGTGGACGTGGGCAATCTCAACCGCGCTGCCACGCTGGAACTGTTGCTGCACAAGAACGCGCTGCCGGGCTTCAATGATTCCGGCGCGCACATCACCAACATGGCTTTTTTTGACGCCAACCTCATGTCCCTGAAGCTCGCCGCCGAGCGGTCACTGGATACGGTCAGCACGATCGTCCGTCGACTGACGCGCGAACCGGCCGAGTTTTTCGGCCTGGACGTGGGTACGCTGGAGATCGGCGCGCAGGCCGACATCGTGCTGATCGACCCCGAGGTGCTGAGCGGCTGGGACGGTAACGAAACCCGCCAGCTCACCTACCGGGAATTGTTCGAGCATGACCAGATGGTGAGCCGCTCGGACGGTGTGGTGAGCTGCGTGCTGATCAACGGCGAACCGGTGTGGGAATCAGGTGATTTCACCGAGGTACTCGGCAACCAGCGGCTCGGGCGCGCGCTGCGCGCAGCCTGACGGGCTGTATGCGCCTGCTCAGTCGGCAGGCGCGATGTCAATGTCCAGCAGGCGGTCATCCGCCGCCACCTGGGTGCCAGCGGCCACCAGCACCTCGCGTACCGTGCCCGCCACGTCGGCGGTAATCTCGTAGTGCATCTTCATGGCTTCCAGTATCGCCAGCGTCTGGCCTGCTGTCACCTCGTCGCCTGCCGCGACCTTCACATCGAGCAACAGGCCGTGCATCGGTGCGATAACGTTGCCGCTGCCCGCGCGCGTATCCTGCAGACCGTCGAGGCGGATGAGATCGCGAAACTCAGCGCTGCACCCCGCCAGCGACACGTGCAACAGGCCTGGCCCTGCCTGACAGTAGCGAGCCGTATGGCGCAGCCCGTCAATCTCGATCTGTGCGCGACTGTCTGCGAGTGAATGCAGGCTGACCAGCGCGGCGTCCTCGCCGGCGGACACGCGATATTCCCCCGCGCGCAGGGCGATGACGGACAGGTCGTACAGCGCATCGCCGTGGGCATAGCGCTTGCGTGATACCAGCGCGCTGGCGCTGGCCCAGTCGCGCAGTTCCGGCGACACGATCACGCTCCGCGCCATCAGCGCAGTGTGCTCCAGCGCCAGTTCGATCACTGCGGCGGCGGCGTTTTCCCTGAAGCCCGGTACCGCGCGGGTGATGCGCCCGCCAGCCGTGTCTGCGCCAAACTCCTCTTCAATAAAGGCTGTCGTGGCTTCCCCGCGCGCGAAGCTGTCTGTGTTGAGGCAGGCGACGAGGAAATCGCGGTTGTGCGCTGGGCCGAACAGCACGCAGGTTTCGAGCGCCTCGATCAGGCGCAGACGCGCACTGTCGCGGCTTGGCCCGCAGGCGATGATTTTCGCCAGCATGGGGTCGTAGTAGGGTGAAATGTGCTGCCCGGTAGCGATTCCGCTGTCCACGCGAATGCCTTTGCCCGATGGAGGAGACCACAGAGCAATCGGCCCGGAGGTAGGCAGGAAATCCTGCGCCGGGTCCTCGCTGTACAGCCGCACTTCGATGGCGTGGCCGTCAAGCGTGACGGCATCCTGCGTCAGCGGAAGCGGCTCGCCCTGCGCCACTCGTAACTGCAGGGCGACAAGATCCAGCCCGGTAATCAGTTCTGTCACCGGGTGCTCCACCTGCAGGCGCGTGTTCATTTCCAGGAAGTAGAATTCTCCCGCGGCGTCCAGCAGGAACTCCACGGTGCCTGCCCCGCGGTAACCGATGCTGGCGGCGGCGGCCACTGCCGCGTCGCCCATCGCGTTGCGCAGAGCGGGCGTCATTACCGGGCACGGCGCCTCCTCGATCACTTTCTGGTGGCGGCGCTGCACCGAGCAGTCGCGCTCACCGAGGTGGATCGTATTGCCCTGCGCGTCGGCGAATACCTGTACTTCCACGTGGCGCGGTCGCAGCAGGGCCTTTTCCAGTATCAGGGCACCATTGCCGAAAGCGGCCTGGGCCTCGGCGCGTGCGAGTTGAATCGCCCTGGCGATTTCTTCGGCTGTGTGCACCAGGCGCATGCCACGCCCACCGCCGCCCGCCGCGGCTTTCACCATCAGGGGCAGGGGAATATCCGCCGCAGCCGCCAGCAGTGCGGCGTCTGATTGATCTTCGCCCTGGTAGCCGGGCACGCAGGGTACGCCGGCCTGCAGCATGCGGCGCTTGGCCTCGGCCTTGTTGCCCATGAGGTGAATGGCCTCGGCGGTTGGCCCGATGAACACGTACCCGGCGGCCTCGCAGGCACGCGCGAAATCCGCATTTTCACTGAGAAAACCGTAGCCGGGGTGGATCGCCTGCGCGCCGCTCTTCTTCGCGGCCGAGAGAATGTTGTCCACCCGCAGATACGATTCACCCACCGGACCCGGGCCGATACACAGCGCCTCGTCGGCCATCTGCACGTGCGGTGCGCCGCGGTCGGGCTCGGAGTACACGGCAATCGTGCGGTAACCCTCGGCTCTGGCAGTACGCATGATGCGCGCCGCGATCTCGCCGCGGTTGGCCACCAGAACGCTGGAAAACTGTTTCATCGGCTTCTCCGCACTAGCGCTCGGCCCAGCTCGGCCGACGTTTTTCCACGAACGCCGCGATCCCCTCGCGACCCTCTTGTGACAGCATGCAGGTCGCGAAACCCCGGGCAGCGAAATCCAGCGCCTCGGCGCGCGACCTGCGCGTTGTTTCGAACACGATCGCCTTGGTGACGGCATTGGCCTGCGGCGCGCACAGGGCGATCTGTTGCAGGACTTCCGTGCACTTCGCCTGCAGGTCCGCGGCGTCGTCCGCAAGCAGGTGCGCTATCCCGAAGCGCACGGCGTCTTCCCCGGTGAAGCGTGCGCCCGTGAGCATCAGGCGTCGCGCCTGCGTCAGGCCCACGCGTTCTGTCACAAAGGGTGCAATCTGCGCCGGGGGAATACCGAGGCTGGTTTCCGACAGCCGGAAGCGTGCCTCGCGAGTGACGATGGTCACGTCACCGATGCAGGCAAGCCCCAGCCCGCCGCCGATAGCCGCGCCCTCCACCAGCACCAGCAGCACCTGCGGTTGTTCGTTCAGCTTGAGCATGAGGTCGCCGAAGTCACGGTTCGAACGCGCCACGTCCGCGTGGGAGGGCGTGCCGCCGTGCAGGTCGGACTGAAAACCCTTGAGATCGCCGCCTGCGCAGAACACGCCCCCCTTGCCGCGCAGAATGATACTGCGCAGGCTGCGGTCATCGCGGGTGGCATCGAGCACGGCATGCAGCTCGCTCACGGTCTGCGCAGACAACGCATTCTTCGCCTCGGGACGATTCAGCCAGACGGTAAGCACGCTGCCGTCGCGCTCCAGAATCAGGCACTCGGTGCTGGGTAGTTCAGGCATGCTGCTCTCCACGGTGTCTATTCGGGTGCTCCGGGTGCGCGCCTACAGACGCGCGATGCCGAAGCTGTTTTCGCGCACGGTACGGTTGCGACATTCCCACACGGTTTCCAACAGGAAGCCCAGGGTCTTGCGCGCGTCGCGCGGGTCGATCATGCCATCGTCCAGCATATGGCCCGAGGTGTAGAAGGCGTCCGACTGACTGTCGAACAGGTTTGCCAGGTACGCCTCCTGCTGCGCCAGGCCGTCTTCGTCAACGTTCTGGCCGGCTGCCTGCGCCTTGCCGCGCGCCACCATGGACATGGTCCTGGCCGCCTGCTCGCCACCCATGACGCCGGTGCGTGCATTCGGGAACGTGTACAGGAAATCGGGCTCGAAGTGTCGTCCGCACATGCCGTAGTTGCCTGCGCCGAAGCTGGCGCCGGTCATCAGCGTGAGGCGTGGCACCTCCAGGTTGCGCACCGCCTGAATCATCTTCGAGCCGTGCTTGATCATGCCCGCGCGCTCCGATTTCGTGCCCACGATATAGCCGGTGGTGTTCTGCAGGAATACCACCGGCAGGTTGGACTGATCGCAGAGCTGCAGGAACTGGGTCGCCTTGGTGGCGCCCTCCGGGTCTATCGGGCCGTTGTTGCCGAGAATCCCGCAGGGCAGCCCGAAAATCTCCGCCTGCAGGCACACGGTGGCCGCGCCGTAGCGCGATTTGAAATCCATGAACGCCGAGCCGTCCACCACGCGCGCCACCAGTTCGCGCATGTCGTAGGGCGTGCGGTAGTCGCAGGGAATGACGCCGGCGATCTCATCCGCATCGTACAGCGGTGCCGCGGCGTTTCCGCGTTCGGGGCGCGCACACTGCCGGTTCCAGTGCAGGCGCTGTAACAGTTCGCGGCACATCTGCACCGCCTGTCCATCGTTTTCCGCGAGATACTCCACAAGGCCGGAGATGCTGGCGTGCATGTCGGCGCCACCGAGCTCCTCTTCCGTGGCGATCTCGCCCGTGGCCGCCTTTAAAAGCGGTGGGCCGGCGAGGAATGCGCGGCCGTTGTTGCGCACCGCGATCACGTAATCGCTCAGGCCCGGCATGTAGGCGCCGCCGGCGGTGGACGAGCCGTGCAGAATCGAGATGACCGGAATGCCGGCCTTGCTCAGCCGCGCAAGATTGCCGAACAGCGCGCCGCCCTGGGAAAAACTCTGCACCGTATAGTTGAGCAGGTCGCCACCGGCGCTTTCCACCAGGTGCACGAAAGGCAGCTTCTGCTGCAGTGCGATTTCTTCCGAACGCCGCACGCGAAAGCCGCCCGCCTCGGTGAGCGTGCCGGCCTGAATGCCGCTATCGTCCACCACCACCACGCAGCGCTGGCCCGCGATGAAACCGATGCCCGAGATGATCGTGGAACCGGCGATGGATTTCTCCGGGTCAGGGGTATCCACCAGGTAGCCGGCGATATTGCCGATGCTGAGGAAGGGCATCCCGGGGTCGAGCAGGCGTGCGAGGCGCTCACGCGGCGTGAGCTGGCCACGTGCCTCGAACCGCGGCTTGCGTTTCTCCGAGATCAGCGCGCCGCGCGCGTTGAGTGCCTGCATGCGCTCGATCAGCGCCAGCATGTCCGCGCGATTCTTGCGGTAGGCGTCAGACTGGGTGTTGATTCTGGATTGGAATACGGGCATTACAGGCTCTCCGCGAGTGCCGCAGATACAGTGACGGGACAGCTTAATAATAGCTGGGCGTAGCCCTTCCCCTGCGGGTCGTTGCGCAGGCTGGCCACGCCGCCGCCCCCGAGTACGTCGTGCAGCAGAAAGTTGACGGCATGGCTGCCCGGCAGCAGAAAGCGTTCAACACTACCTGCAGCGCTCGAGGCCAGGAAGTGCGCGAAGCGTTCGGCCACCACGTCCTCCGTGAGCGATGCCCAGATCCACGGCAGGTACTCGGCACGCCGGGCGATCACACCCACGTTGGCCTTGTTGCCCTTGTCTCCGCTGCGCGCCCAGGCAAGTTTCACCAGCGGTACCTCCACGCCGTCGTGCGCCACCCCGGGCTCCGGCTCCGGCGGGCGCGGAGGCGCGTGTGCGTGCGCCGCGTTCTCGGCTGCGGTAGCGGGCTGTTCCGACATGTCCTCGCAGGCAAATTGTTCGCCGTCCAGCTCGATGCTCACCGTCGCCGCGGACTTCTCGGTCGTGAACGAGAACAGGCGCACGACCGGGGACGGCGCGGGGCGACTGCCGGCAAAGCCCGAGAGCCCGGGCGGCGTGGCGAGCCCGAGGCCCACAGCCTCCTTCAGCAGTATGCCGATGCCCGCCGCATCGCGATGTTTGGCGGCGATCTTCATGGCCACCTCGCGGCTGCCGTGCAACTCGCTGAAGGCGCCGTACTGGCTTTCGCTGCCGATCAGTTCGATGCTGGTTTCGAGAAAGTCGTGCAGGCCGAAGGACTGCAGCGAGGCACGCGCTGCCTCCAGCACCGCGGCGCCCAGCGCGCGGGCTTTCCTGTCTGCATCGATCCCGTAGAACGTCAGGTAGGTGCCGCCACGGAACGCGTCTGCGAAGGTGGCACTGACCTTGTAGTGCGACGGTGCCGGGTAGCCGCGTGCGCCGCTTACCTGCACGCGATTCTCACCCACCTGCGCCAACTGCGCGCCGGAGAAATCGCATACCACGTCGGGCAGGATATAGGCCTGCGGATCGCCGATTTCGTAGAGCATCTGTTCGCTCACCGTGCCGACTGTCACCAGCCCGCCGCTGCCTGCCGGTTTGCTGCAGACGAAACTGCCGTCGGCGCTGATCTCGGCGATCGGGTAACCGATGCGTGCCAGGTCCGGCACCTGCTCCCAATCGGTGAAGTTGCCCCCGGTGGCCTGCGGGCCGCACTCGAGAATGTGGCCCGCGAGTGAACCCATCGCCAGGGCGTCGTAATCGTCCCGGCCCCAGCCGAAAGCATGGATACAGGCGCCGAGGGTGACGGCGCTGTCCACGCAGCGACCTGTCACCACGATGTCCGCCCCAAGCGCCAGCGCCTGCGCAATGGGAAAGGCACCGAGGTAGGCGTTGATACTGAGCACCTGTTCCGGCGGGGGGAACGGCTCACCGGAAAACATGTCGGTGATACCCGCAGCGGCGAACGCCTCACGCCGGGAAAAAAGATCGTCACCGCTCACGCAGGCCACGCGAAGTGTCAGCCCCTGTGCCGCGATCTCCGCGCGCAGCGCCGCCACGCAGGCCTGCGGGTTGACGCCACCGGCGTTGGAGACGACCCGCACGCCGCTCTCGGCGATGCGTTGCAGGTTGGGTCGCATCGCCGCGCTGATAAAATCGGTGGCATACCCCTTGCTGTCGTCCTGCGCGCGGGCGCGGGCCATGATCGACAGTGTGATCTCCGCGAGGTAGTCGTAGACGAGGTAGTCGAGCCCGGCATGCGCCAGCAGCTGCGGCGTGGCACGGGCGGCATCGCCCCAGAATCCGCTGGCGCCGCCGATGTGCAGGGTTTTGCCGTGCATGGGGTGTTCCCGTCTTTATTCGAATGGTGTGTTCATCTTACTGAAACATGCTCACCCAGGCATGGGTTAGTACGCCATCACCGTGGGTTTTTGCGCCAGTAGGCCCTGCGGGGGGCGGTGATTTCAAGCGCTCTCGCACAAACCCTGCCGGTGTAGGTTTAGTTCAAGCGCTCGCGCTCGCCCCTGCGGGAATAGGCCCCCGCCGGTCGAACAGCAAAAGCCACGCCCGGCGGGGGCCTATTCCCGCAGGACCGTGCTTCTTCCTGTTTGACTCAACTATCCAAGGGCATGGGCTGTCTTACGTTCCAGCACCGGCGGAAGACGGGCGGCGGGCGCCGTTTGATCTTCGCGGGCCTGCGGCCTGCCCTCGGTCGGCCGTGAGCCGCTGTGCGTCTCCCGCTGTCCCTCGGCGCGAGATTTGCAACGCCGTCCGCCGCCCCTCTCCCGCCTGTTGACGTTTAATCCGGTCGTTTGGCATGGAAGGTCGATGCTCGTGGTTCGATCTTCCTACTTGCATTCTCCAAGGTCCGGCAATGGGGCACGCGGTCGCGGAACTGCGCCCGGCGCTGAGGGAGAGCCGCAAGACGGTGCTGTTCCGGCTTGCGGCCGACCGAAGGCAATCCGGAGGATCGCCGGGCGTGGAGCGAGCGCGTGCCCCATTGCCGGACCGTCCCCAGCGAACAGGCGGTCGAGTCTCATGCAGCCAGAAGCGGCAACGAATGGCCTGAGGGTGCAAGCGTTGCGAGGCGAGTATCCCAGCCTTCCGAGCCCCGCAACGCTTGCACCCTCAGGCCATGCTCCAACCGATGGCACCCTCAGGCCAAGCCCCAATCTCTGGCAAAATAAGGCCAGGCGCCCAGGCTGCGCACACCGAGGCCATGCCCCCGGCCGCCGCAGTTACTGGCGACCGCTGCCCAGTACAAACGCCTCGAGGTCCTTGTCGATACCGAATACGTGACGCTTCAGCCACTCGGTGAGGAAGGTGCCCATGATGTCGCGAAACACGGCGTCGATCTCCTCCTCGGCGTCCAGCACCTGCCGGATTTCCGCCCGGAACCGATTGTGCGCCTCCACATGCTCAGCCATACCGGGGTAGCCGAGCTCGGCCATATAGTGCTCCTCCAGCATGAAGTGCGTCTCGGTGTAGTCCATGAGCCGCCGGATCACATCCTCGCCGGCATCCGGTTGGCGGATGGCGTCCAGTATCTCGAACAACACCTGATGCTGGGCGTCCTGCCATATAAGGTCGCTGGTCTTGCGCATGCCCTGAGTGTAGTCGCCACCTGAAAGCCTTGCCATGATGTGCGGCAAGGGATGCGCGCGGCGCGCCTCACGCCAAAGCGTCGCAGCCACCTGCGATTACTGCTAGAATCCCGCTTCTTTTTTGCCGCGCGCGGGCTGGTTCCGGGCGGCTTTCCACACAACCCTGACAACATGGCGCACACCCCGTGATGGAGCAGCATTACCACCCGCAGGCTATCGAAGAAGCCGCCCAGCAACACTGGCATGCGAACAACAGTTTCACCGTGGAGCACGATACTGCGCGCGAAAAGTTCTATTGCCTGGCCATGTTCCCCTACCCCAGCGGCAAGCTGCACATGGGCCATGTGCGCAACTACACCATTGCCGACGTCATCGCGC
>JAWKZK010000012.1:0-159172 GCA_041396005.1 Halioglobus sp. | reverse complement strand
TGGAAAGACGGACGACGGAGCGAAAATATCGAAGACCGACGCGGACAGCGTCCCGCCATGGGTGCGGCGGCGGCTGCGCCGGCGGTGCTGCGCCTGCTGCCGGCCATGCTGCGCTCGAAAACCGGTCGCATGGTGCTCATCGTGGGTGTGGTGTTGATCTTCGGTGGTCGGATGCTGGGCGTGGATGTGCTGGCTCCGCTGACCGGCGGCGCCGGGTCGGGGGCGGCAACGCCAGCGCAACTCAGTCCGGCCGAGAACGAGCTCGCGCAGTTCGTTGCGGTGGTGCTGGCCGACACCGAGGACACCTGGCACGCGATATTCTCGGACCTCGGTCGCAGCTACCGCGAGCCCACGCTGGTGCTGTTCACCGACAGGGTGAGTTCAGCCTGCGGCATGGCAACGTCAGCGGTGGGGCCGTTTTACTGCCCTGCGGATCAGAAGCTGTATATCGACCTGGCGTTTTTTCACGACCTCAAAACGCGCCACGGCGCACCGGGCGATTTCGCCCAGGCCTATGTCGTGGCGCACGAGGTGGGCCACCATGTGCAGACACTGCTCGGGATCAGCGAGCGCGTGCGGCGCGCGGGCAGCGGCCGTAGCGAGGCGGAGGTCAACGCGCTGTCGGTACGCCAGGAACTGCAGGCAGACTGCTTTGCCGGCCTCTGGGGTTATGCGGCGAATACCCAACGCAGCCTGCTCGACCCGGGCGACCTCGAGGAGGCGCTCGCCGCCGCCACCGCCATTGGTGACGATCGCCTGCAGCGCGAGGCGGGGCGGCAGGTGGTCCCGGACAGCTTTACCCACGGCACCTCGCAGCAGCGCGTGCAATGGTTCAGCAGGGGTTTCCGCTCGGGGGAGATCGAGGATTGCGACACCTTCGCGGGTAGCGGGCTGCTATAAACGGCAACACCCGGCGGCCCGCCCGCCTGTCGCTTTTTCAATCGGGTCGAAAAGCGTACAGATGGCGGCCGCAGCGATCCGGCGCCAAGCTCACGGTGTGTTCAGGACAACACCGTTGGAGGTGTAGCATGACATCCGCGAAGGCGTTTGAAGGTCGAATTATCAGGGAGGTGCTGAGCCGCAGGGTGCAGGCTCGGGGTTCGGGTGTAGCGGGTCCTGCCCGAGAGTCCGACCGGTCTGTGAGGCCAGGGGCCGCCAGAGCGTCGGGCGGCACGTGGGGCTTTGAGAGTAACCCGGGCGTGCCCTTGCTGGCAGAACGCTGCATTGCGGTGCTGGCGGCGACCGCCGGGGTCTTCCTCATCGGTAGCGTCTTTCAGGAATTGCTCTGGGCGCTGCTGGCGGCAGGCACCGTGATCACCCTGGGAAAGTAACGGCTCAATTTGACGTAAAAGATCAGGGAATACAAAGTACTGAGACGGTTAATTGATGTTAGATCTATGCGCAGGTTCCGGTGATGGAGACCGCTGTCATCAGCCTGTCACTGTCCCAGCTCGCGCTCGCGCTGTTGCCGGTGGGTATCACGCTGGCCATTCTCTGGCGCTGGTCGCTCGGCGTGCGGCGTCCGCTGTACGCACTCGGCCGGATGCTTTTGCAGCTCTTGCTCATAGGCTATGCCCTGGCATGGATTTTCGGCGCCGATAACGCCTGGCTCATTCTGGGCGTGCTCGCGGGCATGCTGCTGGCCTCCGCCTGGATCGCACTGGGCAGCGTGCCGGAGCATCGCACTGCGTTGCTGCTGGCCTCGCTGGCAGCCATCGTGGTGGGTGGCGGGCTCACCCTGGCGCTCATCACCCAGGCGGTGCTGCAACTCACGCCCTGGTTTCTCCCGCGCTACATGATTCCGCTGGCGGGTATGGTGTTCGCCAACTCCATGACGGCGGTGAGTCTGGCCGCCGAGCGGCTGCAGTCGGAGCTGCGGCATGGCCTGGCCTGGGAAGAGGCGCGCCTGGCGGCCTACCAGGCGGCGATGATTCCGGTGTTGAACGCGCTGTTCGCGGTGGGCCTGGTGTCGCTGCCGGGCATGATGACGGGGCAGATACTGTCTGGCGTGTCGCCGCTGGTGGCATCGCGTTACCAGATCATGGTGATGTGCATGATTTTCGCCTCGGCGGGCATTTCCACGGCGTTGTTCCTGGCGCTGGCACGTGCGCGGATGAAAGTGTCCTGATTGCCCTGCCCGCCGACGCACAGAAGCGCGGCTAACTGGCCTATACTGGTGACAGGATCACGGAGGACGGCAATCGATGTCAGTGTCTGTCGCGTGGCGCGGCCTGGTGTGCGCGCTACTACTGGTGGTGCCGACGCTGGTGCGGGCCGACGCGTGGCTGATCGATGTGAACGGCGCTATCGGCCCGGCGAGCGCCGATCACCTGTTGCGCGGCTTGCAGCGAGCGGCGGACGAGGGCGCGCATTTGGTGATTTTGCGTATCGATACGCCCGGCGGTCTCGATAACGCGATGCGGGAGATGATCCAGGGGATTCTCGCCACCGACATTCCTGTGATCGGCTACGTGGCACCCAGCGGGGCACGGGCCGCCAGCGCAGGCACCTACCTGTTGTACGCCGCGCATATCGCTGCGATGGCGCCAGCCACCAATCTGGGCGCCGCCACGCCGGTACAGCTCGGTTCGCCGGGCCTGCCTACTCTGCCGGATGCCGACGACGGTGCCGAAGAGGGCGGCGAGACGCCGTCCGGCAGCGCCATGGAACGCAAGATGGTGAACGACGCCACTGCCTACATCGAGGGGTTGGCGCAACTGCGGGGGCGCAACGGCGAGTGGGCTGCGCGCGCGGTGCGCGAGGGCGCCAGCCTGTCTGCGGAGGATGCGCTTGGCGAGGGTGTCATTGATCTGATTGCCAGTGATCTGTCGGACCTGCTGGCGAAGCTGGATGGCCGCCAGGTGCGCGTCGGCGGCACCAGCGTGACGCTCGCCACCCAGGGCATCGCCCTGCGCACGCACGCGCGCGACTGGCGCAGCGAGTTTCTCGCGGTCATCACCAACCCCAATGTGGCCTACATACTCATGCTGGTCGGGATTTACGGCCTGCTGATCGAGTTTTATAACCCGGGCATCGGTCTGCCGGGCGTGCTCGGCGCCATCAGCCTGTTGCTGGCGCTGTATGCGTTTCAGGCGTTGCCGATCAGTTACGCGGGCGTGGCACTCATCCTGCTGGGAATTGCCCTGATGGCGAGCGAGGCGTTCGTGCCGAGTTTCGGCGTACTCGGGCTCGGCGGTATCACGGCGTTTGTGGTGGGCTCCATCATGCTCATGGATACCGATGTGCCCGCCTACCAGATTGCGCTGCCCACCATACTGGCCGTGGCGGCCTTCAGCGCGGCGCTGCTGGTAGCGGGGTTGGGCCTGCTGTTGCGCGCGCGCCGCACGGCCGTAGTGAGCGGTATGGAACACCTGCCGGGCGCCGTGGGCGTGGTGGAATCGATCAGCAGCGATGGCCACCCCATGGTGCGCCTGGAGGGCGAGCTCTGGCGGGCGGTCTGTGCGCAGCCGCTCACGCCGGGCGATGAAGTGGTGGTGAGCGCGCTCGAGGGCCTCGCACTGCATGTCAACAAACGCGGCGCATAGCGCCCGGGAGCGGTAACGATGTTTGAGTTTGAAATGTTCGGCGTGGTGTTTTTCGGCCTGTTGGTCGCATTTTTGTTCAGCACTTTCAAGGTGCTCCGCGAGTACGAGCGCGGCGTGATCTTCATGCTCGGGCGCTTCTACAAGGTGAAAGGGCCGGGCCTGATCATGGTGATCCCGGTTCTGCAGCAGATGGTGCGCGTGGATTTGCGCACGGTGGTGATGGACGTGCCCACGCAGGACGTGATCTCGCGCGACAATGTGTCGGTGCAGGTGAATGCCGTGATCTACTTCCGGGTGCTGGATCCGGAGCGGGCGATCATCCAGGTGGAGAATTTCCTCGAGGCCACCAGCCAGCTATCGCAGACAACGCTGCGCTCGGTGCTCGGCCAGCACGAACTGGACGACATGCTCGCCGAGCGCGAGCAGCTGAATGCCGATGTACAGCGCATCCTCGACAAGCAGACCGAGGCCTGGGGCGTGAAAGTGGCGAACGTCGAGATCAAGCATGTGGATCTCAACGAGACCATGGTGCGCGCGCTCGCCAAGCAGGCCGAGGCGGAGCGCGAACGGCGCGCCAAGGTGATTCATGCCATGGGGGAAGCGGAAGCGGCGGAAAAGCTCGCCGAAGCCGCCAAGGTGCTGGCGGGCCAGGATCAGGCAATCCAGCTGCGTTACCTGCAGACCCTGGTGGAGATTGCGGGCGACAAGAGCTCGA
Organism: Halioglobus sp.; assembly: GCA_041396005.1. Lineage (GTDB taxonomy): Bacteria > Pseudomonadota > Gammaproteobacteria > Pseudomonadales > Halieaceae > Marimicrobium. The sequence continues at coordinate 154,912 of JAWKZK010000012.1, read as the reverse complement.
CGCTGGTGTTCCCGGTGCCGATGGATCTGGTTGAGAAGTTTCGCTCCTGAAGCGGCGCCGGTTCAGCCCGTGGTGTCTCGGGAGGCCGGCGTGTTGCCGGGAGGGTCTTGCGGCGTGTCGGTGACATCCCCGAACCAGTCACGCATGCGCGCCGCGGTGCGCGACCGGACGTTGTCGTTGATGTACGCCGCGACCGATGCGATGGCCAGTGCCAGCACGCCGAGGTCGTCCACGTAGCCGATGCCCGGCGCAAGGTCGGTGACGGCATCCAGCGGCACGATGAAATACCCCAGGGCGCCGGCGATGGTTGCCTTTGCCCAGGCGGGCGCTTTCTCCTCCTGCGCGGCGTAGTAGAGCAGCAATACTTTTTCGACGACTTCCCGCCCCGCGGCTCTGGCGTAGCGAGCGAGCTTGCCGCGCAGGCGCTCGTCTGAGTAGGCGGCTGAAAAGGCATTGTCTTCGGTTTTCTTCACGGGCATGCCTCCTCAGGCGAACAGCCAGCGCGCCAGCGCCTCGCGATTCGCCACCACAATCTGCTGCGCGTTCGGGTCCGCCGCACTCGCGCGGGAATCGATGTGCAGCTGTTGCAGCACATACGGCACCAGTCTGCCGCGCGTGTGTATTTCCAGCGCGCCATCCTGCATGCCGTAGTCTGCCTCTACCACGTCGCGTTGCGCACTGCTCAGGCGAGGGTCGGCGACGATGCGAATCACCACCTCCTCGTTCCACCCGGCATCGCCGGCGACACCGTGCGGTGAGTCATCCAGTATTTCCGGTATATCACGGAAGCGGCTGAGCACGAAATCGCGGTACGCCTGGTTTTTCTCGCACCAGGCGCGCACGTGCCAGCGCAGGCCGGTATACACCAGCGTATGGGGCACGATGATGCGTCCCTCCCGGTCCGGGTTATTGACGGAAACGTAATCCACCTCCAGGCGTTTCTGCTGGCGCGCCGCCTGCATGATGGGCCGCAGCACCTGGGGCTTCACGTCACGCACCGGCTGTGACAGCACTTCCACATTGGCCACGTTCAGCGCGAGCGACTCGAAGGTGTTGGACAGCTCGTTGTTGCGCGCCATGAGGTGCAGGTATTCATCGGCAAGGCCGCGCGTCAGTTTCGGCGCGAATCCGTCAGCGGGCTTGTAACCTTTCAGGTATTTGTCGTAGACGAGATTGCCGGGTCCTACCTCCCGCAGGTAGGTGTTGATGTCTTTGCTCGCCTGCTGTCGTCCGATGCCGAAGGTGTCACACAGGTGGCGCGTGGTCAGGCGTCCTTCCCACAGGGCTATCGTTTCAATGAAGCGATAGCGGAGCAGCAGATCCCAGCGAAAAGGCCATTGCGGGGCGGAGCGGTTTGGCATACGTGGCGTCCGGTGGTGGCAGCGAGGCCGCATGGCGTGCGACGTGTTCGCTCGTTGGCAAAAGTATAGGGGCAGGCGGCGCGCAAGTGTAGCCGGCATTCGGCTTTCGCCTGGCCAGTGGCTTCGCTAGACTGCCGCATACCCTGTGGTGTGGAGTTGCTGCTGTGAAAACCCTGTTGTCCGGTGTTGCCCTGTTGTTGCTTGCCAGTGCGAGCGTCGCCGCGCCTGCGGGTTCCAGCCTGTCGCCGGACCATGTGCTGCGCGCCGGACAGCTCATGCAGCAAGCGATGCGCGAGAACGTGGCCTACGCGGTAACTCGATCGCTGACCACCGAGGTGGGTCCGCGTCTGGCGGGCACCCGGGCGGAAGCGCGTGCGCGTGACTGGGCGGTGCGCGAACTGCGCGCACTGGGCTTTGCCAACGTGCGTGTTGAACCGTTTCAGGTGCCGCTGTGGCAGCGTGGCATTGAGCGGGCGTCAATCGTGGCGCCGTTTCCACAGCCGCTGGTGGTGACCGCGCTGGGCGGCAGTATCGCCACGCCGGCGCAGGGCGTACAGGCCGAGATAGCGGCGTTTGAATCACTGGAGGCCTTGCAGGCAGCGCCCGATAGCAGCCTGGGTGGGCGTATTGCCTTCGTCGATGAGGTGATGGCGCGCAGTCGCGACGGCAGCGGTTACGGGCTGGCGGTTGGCAAGCGCCGCCACGCGGCCTACAGCGCGGCGCGCGCCGGTGCGTCCGCGGTGCTGATCCGCTCCGTGGGCACCAGCAATGATCGCTTCGCCCATACGGGCCAGATGCGCGGTATTGCGGAACCGGGCGAGCAGGGCGTCCCTGCCGCGGCGCTGTCGGCGCCGGATGCCGACCAGTTGCGGCGTGTGCTGGCGTTGGGCGAGCCGGTGGAGGTGCAACTGGTGCTGACGCCGCAGACGGTACCGCCATCCGTCTCCGGCAACGTCATCGCCGAGATTGTCGGGCGTGACGCGCCCGAGGAGATCGTGCTGGTGAGTGCGCATCTGGATTCCTGGGATCTCGGCACCGGTGCCGTGGACGACGCGGCGGGCGTTGGCATCGTGGTCGGCGCCGCCAAACTGCTGCTCGAGCATCTGCAGCAGCCACCCCGGCGCACGGTGCGGATCGTACTGTTCGGGTCGGAGGAGGTGGGCCTGGTGGGCGCCAGGGCCTACGCTTAGCAGCATGCGGCGGACCTGCCGAGGCACGTGCTCGCCATGGAGTCGGATTTCGGTGCGGGTGACATCTGGCGGTTCGACACGCGCGTTGCCGAGCGGCAGCTGCCGAACATGGCTGCGATCAGCCAGGTGCTGGAACGTTTGGACATCGCAGCCGGGAACAATGACGCGGAGGGTGGGCCGGACGTTACCGTGCTGCGCGCGGCGGGCGTGCCGGTGGTGGAGCTGTTGCAGGATGGCAGTGATTATTTCGATCTGCATCACACAGCCAATGACACCCTGGACAAGATCGCGCCGGATGCGCTCGACCAGAACGTGGCCGCCTACGCGGCACTGCTGTATCTGGTGGCAGACAGTGACCTGCAGTTCCGGGACGACAGCGCCTCACCCTGACTGCGCGCGAGCGCCCTGCGGCCAGTCTGGCGGCGTCACAAAGAAGCGCGCGACTTCCCGACCAGCAGCGTCGAGGCTGGCGACCAGTGCGGGCGCCGTGCGAAGATCTGCGCCGCAGTGTCTCCTCCAGCGCCTGCGCGTCCAGCGCCTGGTCGGTGTCACTTGGCTGCGCGCCGGACAGCCAGCGCAGCCGGTCGAGCGGCAGGAACCCTGCGCTATCCAGCGCCCCACAGTAGGTTGTTACCGAGGATAGCGGCAACCAGTTGCCCGTGACGTTGCGTGGGTTGTGGCCAGGCGGCAGCGGCAGCGGTGCGCCCGTGGGCTGGAAACAGGCTCCCGCGCAACACGATCGCCCGCTCAAGCCGCGTGATGCCGAGCCGCGCAGCACCGGCTGCGCCGCGGCATGCAGGCCGAGACGAAGCTGGCGCGTGAGCATGTGCTGCAGTTTGCGCGCCAGCGTATCGCGGGCATCCGGCCCCAGCCACTGCGTGTGCGTGTCGGCAGGAGGCGCGATTCCCAGGTACCACTTGACCGCCAGTTCCAGGTGCACGTGAACGCCGCTTTCACGACAGTAATAAAGGCAGTCGAACTCGCCGAGCGTGCGGCCCGCGACATGTACCGGCAGATTATGCGCGAGCAGTTCGGTGGCGGGATCGGCCGCGAGAAAGAATTGCCAGAGCCGTTCGAAATACAGCCCGACGCGCGTACCGCCGGGGCGCGACAGGAATGCCAGCAGCGGCGCGGGGTTGTCATCCAGCGCCTGCAGCCACGCGCGCCGCGCCGCCGTGAGTGCGGGCCGCGCGTCACGCAGCCAGGCGTCCGCGCCGGGAATATCGGCGGCGAGCAACAACGGCTCGCCGAAGCAGGCCGCCGCCAGGTCGCGCACCGCTTGTGTCCGGTAGGAATTAATAGGAATCTCTGCGATAGACTGCCGGTTCAACGGTATACTACCAGTTCGTGAAGGCAGGGACGTGTGCATGCAGGCAACATTCAGGACAATCGGCGTGCTGGGACGCAGCGAGCAAACGGATCTCGCCGAGGTGCTCGCGCCGCTGCTTTCGCTGTTGCGCGCGCGCGACCTGCACGTGCTGCTGGAGTCTGAGCTGGCGGCGCTGGTGACCACCGAAGCACCCGAACTCGCCTCGCGCGACGAGATCGGCGCGCGCGCGGATCTGGTGATCGTCGTAGGCGGCGACGGCAGCCTGCTCAGCGCCGCGCGCACGCTCGCGAAGTACGATACCCGCGTGATCGGCGTGAATCGCGGTCGCCTGGGCTTCCTCACCGATATCTCCCCGGACGAGATGGCCGAGCAACTCCCCGCGGTGCTCGACGGCCATTACGAGGCGGATAATCGATTCCTGCTGGATGCGGAGCTACGGCGCAATGGTGAGTTGATCGCCAGCGCCGATGCGCTGAATGACGTGGTCGTCAACTCAGGCAACTCCGCGCAGATGATCGAGGTGGAGCTCTACATCAACGATGTGTTCGTGTATCGCCAGCGGGCCGACGGCCTGATCGTCTCTACGCCCACTGGCTCCACGGCCTACTCGCTCTCTGGCGGCGGTCCCATCATGCATCCGACGCTCGACGCGGTGGTACTGGTACCGATGTTCCCGCACGCGCTCAGCAGCCGTCCGATCGTGGTGGACGGCAGTTCGGAGATTCGCGTGGATATCCTCGAGCGCAACCATATTCATCCGCCGGTCACCTGCGACGGACACAGCAGTATGCATGCGGCGCCCGGCGATTCCGTGCACATCAGCAAGAAGCCCGACAGGCTGACGCTGCTGCACCCGGTGGGCCACAGTTTTTATGCCAGCTGCAGGGACAAACTGCGCTGGAGCAACGCACTGGTCAACTGATGTCAGCGTTGTACCGGGCACTCAGTGTCGAACTCGATGAAGACCTGCTGCCGTTCAGCCTGCTGCTGAGACAGCGCGGTGTCGTGCACCGCATAGCCGAAGAGGGCGGGCGGCAGGTTCTCGATGTGGAAAACACCGTGCATGTCGCCGAGGTCAAGGCGCTCTACAAGCGCTGGCGTTCCGGTGAATTCCAGCTGGAGATCACGCGTCCGCGGCGCCAGGCCCTCAGCTTCGACGCCACCTTGCCCTGGCTGCAGGCGCCGATCACGTTACTGCTCATTCTGCTCAGCCTGGCGGGTTTCCTGCTCGTATACGCGGTCGGTTCCAGCACGCTGGTGGGCTACTTCACGTTCAATACGCTGGAAATGCGCAACGGGCAGATGGTGCTCGGGGATATGGGCGGGCAGTACTGGCGCCTGGTCACGCCGATCTTCCTGCACTTCGGCTGGCTGCATATTGTGTTCAATGCACTGTGGTTGTGGGAACTCGGTAAACGTGTGGAAGCGGTGATCGGGCACTTCAACCTGTTGATGCTGTGTCTCGTGATCGCCGTGGTGTCCAACGTCAGCCAGTCGGTGTACGGCGGCGGCGCGCTGTTCGGCGGCATGTCGGGCGTGGTGTATGGGTTGCTGGGCTTTGCCTGGGTGGCGCCGCTGTTGCAGCCGCGCTGGCCTATCCAGCCGCAACCGGTCATCATGCTGTTCATGGTCGGCTGGCTGGTGGCCTGTATGGCCGGCGTGGTGGAGGCCCTCGGGTTCGGCAGCATCGCCAACGCGGCGCATCTGGGCGGCCTGATCAGTGGCGCTGTGCTCGGTGCCCTGTTTGGCGGGCTGTCGCGCTCGGCGAGCGACAAGCCGTGATGGCCATCGCTATAATAGGCGCTGTCTAGCGTTTCGGAAGCCTGCATGCAGTACCGTCAGTTCATTGCGGAAATGTCACCCGAGGTGTATGCGCGCCTCAAGCGCGCCGTGGAAATCGGCAAATGGCCCGACGGCAGGGCGTTATCGGTAGAGCAGCGCGAGAGTGCTCTGCAGGCGGTCATCGCCTGGGATGCACTGCACCTGGAACACAGCGAGCGGGTGGGCTTCATCGATAAGAAACACAAGGCAGGGGAGGTGTGCGACGATGAAGCCGCCGCCAGTTTGCGCTGGGTAGACAGGGAGACACCGGATGAGTGAGGCGCGCGCCATGGGCGCCGTGCGCAAAATGGCGACGGCGCTGGCAGATCCGGTGAATTACGCGCTGCGACTGGACGACCTTGAAGTGCCGCTGAACCAATACCTCGGTCGCAGCCTGCGGTTGGTGTACGCCGGCGAGATTCACTGTATTCACTGCGGTCGCAAAACCAGCAAGAGTTTCAACCAGGGTTACTGCTACCCGTGTTTCAAACGTCTCGCGCAGTGCGACACCTGCATCATGAAACCTGAGCTGTGTCATTTTCATCTCGGCACCTGTCGTGAGCCGGAGTGGGGCGCAACGCACTGCATGATCGAGCATGTGGTGTATCTCGCCAACACCTCAGGTATTAAAGTGGGCATCACGCGCGGCTCGCAGGTTCCCACGCGCTGGATGGATCAGGGCGCCACGCAGGCGAGGCCGATTTTCCGCGTGGATTCGCGGCTGCATTCCGGCCTGGTGGAAACGCTCTTCAGTCGACATATTGCGGACAAGACGAACTGGCGCACCATGCTCAAGGGCGATGCCGAGCCCTGCGACCTCGAAAGCGTGCGCAGGCAACTGATGGCGGAGTGTGCCGAGGAACTGGCCGCTTTGCAGCAGACCCACGGCCTGCAGGCGATCAGCGAGCTGGTTGATGCGCCGGAGGTCTCCATTCGCTATCCGGTGCTGGAGTATCCGAAGAAGGTCGCATCCTTCAACCTGGACAAAGACCCACTGGTTGAGGGCACGCTCATTGGTATCAAGGGTCAGTACCTGATGTTCGACACTGGTGTGATCAACATGCGCAAGTACGGTGGTTATCAGCTAAGCCTGGAGGTTACGGAATAAACTCATGCCAGACGCAGACCCTGCAACCATTTATCTCAAGGATTACAGCCCGCCGCACTATCTGATCAATCGCACCGAGCTCCACTTCGAGCTCCATGAGGATCATGCGATTGTGTCCTCCACGCTGCACCTGCTGCGTGATCCGGCCGCCGCGCCCGACACGGCTCTGGTGCTGCAGGGGCAGGGGCTGGAACTGCTGTCGGTGTCGCTGGACAGGCAGGCGCTCGCGGCGTCCGACTACGCAGTGGATGACGCGAGCCTGCGGATTCACCGATTACCCGAGCAGAGTCTGCTGCAAATCCGTACCCGTATCCGGCCGCAGGACAACACGGCGCTGGAAGGCCTGTATAAATCGCGCACTATGTTCTGCACACAGTGCGAGGCCGAAGGCTTTCGCAAGATCACCTACTACCTGGACCGACCCGATGTGATGTCGGTCTTTACGGTGACGATCGACGCCGATAAAACGCGCTACCCGGTGCTGCTGAGCAATGGCAACCTGTTTGCGAGCGAGGAACTGCCCGAGGGTCGGCATCGAACCGTGTGGCACGACCCGTTCCGCAAACCCGCATACCTGTTCGCGCTGGTGGCCGGCGATCTCACCTGCGTGGAAGACCATTTCACCACCATGCGCGGGCGAGATGTGATCCTGCGCATGTACGTGGAGCCCAAGGACGCCGATAAGTGCGCCTATGCGATGCAGTCGCTGCAGCAGGCAATGCGCTGGGATGAGCAGGCCTATGGCCGCGAGTACGACCTGGACCTGTTCAATATCGTGGCGGTGGACGATTTCAATATGGGGGCGATGGAGAACAAGAGTCTCAATATTTTCAACACCTCCTGCGTACTGTGCAGTGCGGACGTCACCACCGATGCGGGGTTCCAGCGCGTGCAGGCGATTGTCGCGCACGAGTACTTTCACAACTGGAGCGGCAACCGCGTGACCTGCCGCGACTGGTTTCAGCTCAGCCTGAAGGAAGGCTTCACCGTATTCCGCGATGCGCAGTTTTCCGCCGATATGTGCTCGTCGACGGTCAAGCGCGTGGAGGACGTCACGCTGCTGCGCACCGCGCAGTTCGCCGAGGATGCGGGCCCCATGGCGCATCCGATTCGTCCCCAGTCGTATATGGAGATCAACAATTTCTACACCCTCACCGTGTACGAAAAAGGCGCGGAGGTGGTGCGCATGCTGCACACGCTGCTCGGCGCCGAACGCTTCCGTCGCGGCAGTGACCTGTACTTCGAGCGGCACGACGGCCAGGCGGTGACCTGCGAGGATTTTGTCCGCGCGATGGAAGACGCCAGCGGTGAAGACCTGACGCAGTTTCGTCACTGGTACAACGAGGCGGGTACGCCGCGTCTGCAGGTGCGCGATGAATGGGACGCCGACACCGCGCGCTATACGCTGCACGTGACGCAGAGCTGTCCGCCGACGCCGGGGCAGCCGGTGAAACCCGCGTTCGTGATTCCGCTGGCCATCGGCCTGCTGGGCGACGCCGGTAACCTGCCGCTGACGCTGGCCGGGGAAGCGCCGGACGGTGAAACCTCCGACAATACGCAGCGTGTTCTGACAGTGGATCGTGCGCGGCAGTCCTTCGTGTTTACCGGCGTGCGTGAGCGTCCCATTCCATCGCTGCTGCGTGGGTTTTCCGCACCGGTACGCCTCGATTATCCCTATTCGGCGCAGGATCTGTGCGCCCTGATGAGTCGCGACGGCGACGGCTTCGTGCGCTGGGACAGCGCGCAGGCCCTCGCTACGCAGGCGATTCACGCGGTACAGGATGCCCTGCGGGACGCGCGCGAACCGGTGGTTGAGCCGTTGCTGCTGGAGGCCTGCGCGGCCCTGCTGCGCGATACCTCGCTGGATGCCGCCCTGGTGGCGGAAATGCTGCGCCTGCCCGGAGAGAATTACCTGGCGGAACTGGCCAGCCAAACCGGCGGCGCCGACGTGGACGCGATACACCGTGCGCGCGAGATCGTGCAGGGTGAGCTGGGGAGGGCGCTGGCCCCTGAACTGCTTGCGCGTTTCGATTCGCTGGCGCCGGCTACTGCCTACGCCTCTGACGCCACCGGCATGGCGCATCGCAGCCTGCGCAACACCTGCCTGGACCTGCTGGTGAGTGGCGATGCAGGGCAGTTGGCGCTGGCGCAGGAACAGCTGGCAGCCGCCGACAACCTGACAGACCGCCTTGCAGCGCTGCGCGCAATCGCGTTTTATGCGGAGCCCGCCCTGCGTGATGCTGAGCTGGAAGCCTTCTTCCAGCGCTGGCAGCATGAATCCCTGGTGGTGAACCAGTGGTTACAGGTGCAGGCCGCAATGCCCGATGAGCAGGCCCTGGCGCGCGTACGGGGGTTGATGAACCATCCGGCGTTCGAGATCCGCAACCCGAACAAGTTGCGCGCCGTAGTGGGTGTGTTCAGTGCGCAGAATGCCGTCAACTTCCACCGCAGTGACGGTGAGGGCTATCGCTTCCTGGCCGATGTGGTGCTGGACGTGGACGCACGCAACCCGCAGATGGCGTCGCGCCTGCTGACTCCGTTGACCAAGTGGCGCAATTACTCGGGGCGCGATACGTTGATGCGCGCCGAGCTGGCCCGCCTGTCGCAGGCGAAGACGCTATCGCCTGACGTATACGAGGTCGTGACCAAGGCCCTGCAGCAGGCGGTTTGACGCCTCGCGCCGCGGTGCCTTGAGCGGGAGTGCGGGACGCACGCGGTCAATGCGCTGGCCAGGCCAGACGCGATGGCTATGCGCCCCGCAGCCCCCTGCGGCCCTGCCAGCGCAGCACTTCCACCGTCAGCGCGGGCAGCATCGTGAGCGTGACCAGCGCCGAGCCGAGAATGCCGAACATCACGATAACACCCACGCCTCTGTACAGCTCGGTACCGGCGCCGGGTATCAACACCAGTGGTGCCAGCCCGAACAGCGTGGTGATGGTGGACATGGCGATGGGCCGCAAGCGCACCTCAACCGCTTCGCTGACCGCCTGCAGCGGTGGCATGGCCCGTGTTTTTACGTTGTCCACCGCGCGGTGCACCACCAGGATCGGGTTGTTCACCACGGTGCCCATGAGAATCAGAAAGCCCAGCATCGAGATCATGTCGAAAGGCTGCAAGACCGCCTGCATGCCCAAAAGCGGCAGCATCCCGCCGGCCGCATTCAGCACCGCCAGCCCCACCAGGCCGCCGGCAACTCCCAGGGGAATGGCGGTCATGATCAACAGCGGATAACCCCAGTGGCTGAAGATCGCCACCATGAGGAGGTAGATGATCATCAGGGCGACGATGTAGTTGCCCAGTAGCGCCTCGCGCGTGGCGTCCAGTTGATCGGCCGCGCCCGAGATCACAAGATCGATGGTAGCAGGGATTTCACCGCTGTCGCGCAGGTGCTGCACAAGATCCTGCTTCACCCTGGCCACGCCCGTCTCCAGCGCGACGGAGCGGGGCGGGATGATGCTCAGGGTGACGGTGCGTCGACCGTCCACCCGGCGCACTGAACTGGTGTCCACGCTTTCGCGAATGTCGGCCACCGCAGATAGCGGCAGTACGCCGCCGCCCGCCGTGTAAAGCGGCAACTGTGCCAGCGCGTCGAGGTCGATATTGCGTCCCGCATCGCTGTACAGGTAGATATCGATCTTGTCGTCCTCGAGGAAAAACTCGTCCACATAGCTGCCGTCGGTCATGGCAGCGACGATGAACCCGAGGTCGTCACCCGAGAGACCCAGCTCCGCGGCGCGCTCCCAGTTCGGGCGAACCTGCAGTAGCGGCTGCGCAAGGGAGAGCGAAGAGGGCTGGCTCTGGATGCGAGGGTTGTCGAAGATTTCGTCGGCGCGTGCATAGGCGGCCTGCGCCACCCGATAGATGTCTGCCAGCGCGGGCCCTGAAATATCAATATTGATGCTGCGCGTGCCACCCTGGTTACTACTGATGATGGAGCCGCGTGTGGCGAACGCCCGCATCCCGGGATATTGGCGATAGCGCTCAGACAGGGCGTCCATCAGGGCTTCCACATCTCGCGCTTCGCGCGGTTCCGAGATAATACGCAACTGCTCGGCGGACACGCGCATGTTGAAATAGGCGATGGGCGGCATGTCGGTCTCGCCGCGCTCAAAGGCGTCCCGGTCAGCCTGCACATACGGCATGAGCGCGCGCTCGATGTCGCTGGCGATCTCGCGCATGGCGGCGAGGTTGTAGCCGGGCGGCGCGTTCATGATGGCGAACACTTTCGCCTCCTCGCCCTCCGGCAGGTACTCCGCCGGGGGCGTCAGGAAAACGATCACCGCAGCGCTGCTCAGGGTCGCAAGCACGATGCACAGCCAGCGCCTGCGGGTGCTGCTCAGTACGCTGGTGACGCCCGCCAGCGTCCTCTGGCGCAGCCGTTCGCCGACAGGCAGCTGGCCCCGGCGCGCCCGGGATTCGGCAGGCGCTGGGGGCGATGGTATGCGCGCCATGGCGGTGGGCAGCACCGTGATCGCCACCAGCATGGATGCGAGAATCGCCGCGGAGATCGCCATCGCCACGTCGGAATACAGTTGCCCAGCCTCCTGTTCAACGAACGCCACCGGCACGAATACCAGTACGGTGGTCATGGTGGAGGCAAACACCGCGGGCCATACCTCGCGCACGCCCTCGGCGGCTGCGCGCAGGCGCTCAATGCCCTTGCTGCGTGCCAGCGCGATGCTTTCCAGTACGACGATGCTGTTGTCCAGCGTCATGCCGATGGCAAAGGCGATACCTGCAAGGGAGATCACGTTCACCGTGCGTCCTGCGATGAGTAGACCCAGAAAGGCGATGATCACGCAGATGGGTATACCGATCACGCCGGCCAGCGTAACCCGGGCGGAGCGCAGGAACAGGAACATGACCCCCGTGGCGAGCAGCGCGCCCAGCAACAGGTTCTGCCACACATTGCGCACGGATTCTTCCACGTAGACCACGTCGTCGGCTATCGGCAGGATTTCCATGCCTGCCGGGTTCAGCACGTCGCTGTTCACCGCTGCAATCTCCAGCTGCACCTGCTGTTTGCTTTCTATCACGTTGGAGCCGGGCTCCTTGCGCAACATCAGGAAGAGGTTCTGCTGGCCGTTGAAGGTGGTGTAGCTGTTTTCTTCAAAGTGATCCAGGGTCACGCTGGCGACATCCGCCAGCCGGATGATGGTGTCGCCGCGGCGCGCCAGCACCAGCTGTGACAGTGCTTCCACGCTGTCGAAGCGCCCGACAGTGCGCAGCAGATACTGCCGCTTGCCGGCGTCGACGGTGCCGCCGGAGCGATCGCGATTGCGGTTGCGCAGGGCCTCGCGCACATCCACCAGCGAGAGGCCGCGACTGGCTAGTCGGGCCGGGTCTACCAGCACCTGCACCTGCCGCTCCACGCCGCCGGCGATAAACACCTCCGAGATACCCGGCACTCGAGACAGCCGCGTACGCACCGTGTCTTCCACGAAATCCTGTGCCAGTTCGATATCGACGTGGCGCGGATTGCCGGGCAGCGGCGTGATACTGAAGAACATGAACGGGTTGCTGGAAAACGCGTTGGCGAAGATGCGCGGCTCGTCCACGGTTTCCGGGTAGGAGGGTACCTGGGTCAGGGCGTTATTCACGCGAATCATCATCTCGGTCACGTCCGTGCCAAGCGGGAACTCGAGCTCCACTTCCGCGCCGCTCGCAGAGGCCGTGCTTACCATGCGCGTTAGATTGGGCAGGCTGCGCAGGTATTCCTCCTGTTCGATGACGATCTCGCGCTCGACGTCCAGCGGTGTCGCACCGGGCCAGGTGGTGCGGATGCCGATGACACGAACGTCCAGGTCGGGAATCATTTGCACCGGTATGCGCAGCGCCGCCGCGATACCCAGAATACAAACGATCAGTACGCTGACGGTAACGAGTATCGGGCGCCGGACGAGTGATTCGAACATCAGAGAACGGACACAGGCTGACCCGGCCGCAGCGCTTCGTTACCCATGACGATCACGCGATCGCCGGCAGCCAGGCCGGACAGCACTTCCACCATGCCGTCGAAGCTCAGGCCCGTGGTAATGCGACGTTCCGTCGCAATAGTCTGGCCATCTGCGGTGTCCACCGCCCACACCACGCTGCGTCCGTCGGGGTAACGCAGGATAGCGTCGCGCGGCACGACAAGCCCGCGCCGGCCACTGTCGAGTTGCATCTCGCCATGCACCGCCATGCCGGGTACCAGGCGTGCATCCGCTGCCTCGGCCCGTGTGCGCAGCAGGAAACTGCGCGCGCCGGGCTCGCTGACCGGTACGATGGCGTCAACAACGGCGTCGCGCAGGCTGTCGGGCGCTGCGCCCAGGGTGTAGCGCACGCGCGTGCCGGGCCCGGTGGCGCCGAGGAACTCCTCTGCCACGCGAAAGTCCAGGCGCAGCGAGTCGGTGGCAACCAGCTCAAGTACCGGCTCGCCCGGTGCCACCCATTCACCCAGTTCGGTGAGCTTGTTGCTGAGCAGGCCGCTGAAAGGCGCCTTCAGGCTATGGCGCGCAAGCAGGGCCCGGCGGTAGCCCAGTGCCGCCTGCGCGCGCTGCAGCAGAGCCTGGTCTTCGGCCACCTCTGCGCTGAGATCGCGGATCACCGTTTCCGCGATGCTCTGCTGTGGCGCCAGGGAGCGTGCCTCACTCAGGCGGCGCTGCGCGTCGGCCAGCGCCAGGCGAGCAGCCTCCGCGTCGGCGGCAGCGCTTTGCACATCCCACTCGGCCAGTTCGGCGTCGAGTTCCAGCAGCACGTCGCCGGCCTCAACACGGCTGCCTGTGTCCACGAACAGTTGAGTGACCAGACCCGCGATCGCCGGTGACAGACTGGCGCGGCGCTCGGAGGTGACGCTGCCGGTGAGGCGCACGATGTCGCGCAATTCCGATTCCTTGACCATTTCCACGCGCACCGGCGCCGCGTCCGCGCCACGCGCGCCTGCCGCGACGCCGGCTGCGCCCATGGCGATCAGCAATACGGTCGCCACCAGCATGGCGTGCGAGTGCATCGGGTGTCTCTGTAACCGGGTCGGCAGCATGGGCTGTTAACGTGCGGCGGTCTGGCAGGGAAAGCGGGGCGACATGCGAGGTGATCCGTTTAGCCGTTGCAAACGGGGAGTTTTGCAGAAAACCCGCGCGCAAGCCATCCTGTCGCCGAAGACAGGCGTGCGCAGGTGCCGACAAGCTGGACAGATGCTCGCCATTGGCGCGCTAACCGGCGCGGGGGTACAGGTCGAGAGCAGCGGGAGCCGCCTGGGCCCCCGCAGTGGCGTTCTTGGCAAGCTGTTGCAGACAGGCGGCGAGTGCTCCACCCTGCCACGGCGTTGCGCGGTTGCCGTACAGGTGCGTATCCAGTGCCCTCAATTCCTTCTCCAGGGCGGGGTCGCCTATCACCGAGGCGAGCGCCTGCAAGGAGCTGAGCGTCGGACGTTGGCTGAACTCCTGCCCCCAGGTAAGCAAGGCCCGACGGGCGCGCGCAGCGTCGCCGTTTGCGCAGGCGTCGAGCACCTCCTGCAGCGCGACGTGCGCTGACGGTTTGCCGGCTGCTCCGTCGGGCCTGTTGCGCGCCGGGCGCCTGCGCATGAACAGCAGGTACGCCAGTGTTGCCAGCCAGCCGAGGCTGCTGACGATCGCGATCAGCTTCCAGTGGAAGCGTTCGGCGCCGGACGCAGCCGGTGCTGGTGCCCGTGACGCGTCGATGACCACCGGATCAGTCGGTGCCGCAACCTGGTTGCCGGTATCCCCCGGCAGGATATTCAGTTCGCGAGCCGGCAGCACCGCGTAACGTGTTTGCCGCGTTTCGGTATCCCACCAGGGAATGCGCAGTTCCGGCAGGGTCACGCGCCCGGCCCGGGTGGGTACGATTGCCGTGCTGTCGCGCCGCATGCCGACCAGGCCGCCATCCTCTTCGCTGTCGCTGATCTCGGGCTGGTCGGGGTAGAACTTCAGGCCTGCGACGGGCGTGAACAGCACCGGCGGCAACTGCGCACCCTGCAGTCCCTCGCCCCGAATGCGGACCGTGCGAGTGGCGGATTCGCCGCTGCGCAGGTTCTCGGGCGGCGTGGACCACTCCTCGACCACGCTGAGCTGGCGCGCCGGCAGCCAGGTGTCGTCGGGATAGGTGGCCGGGCGCGGCAGCACGGTGATCTCCAGCGGTTCGGTGGAGCGTTGCAGGCGGCGGCCCCTGTCCAGATCAAAGAAGCTGCGGCGACCGGCAATTTCCCGCCCGGTGAAGGTTTGCGCCGGAATGCGCAGTGTGCCGCTCTGCTCCGGGAATATCGCGTAGCGCAGTTCGTGCACCAGCCAGCGCTGTCCGTCGATGGTGCGCTGGAAAGACCGCTGTTCCAGCGGTTTGACGAACGCATCCTCCAGCGTCAGCTCCGACACGCTGCGGTCTTCGAGATTCACGCCCTGCAGTATCCGTAGCGTGAGCAACACCTGCCCCTGTACGTACACCGTGTCCCGGTCTACCTCCGCCTCGAACGCCAGCGCCTGCGCCGCAATGGCGCTGTCACTGGCGGCGCTCACCGTGATGGCAATCGGCGCGGTCTGGTAGTTGCCGACGCGCAATGCCGGTATGCGCAAGTCTCCCGCGCGCCGTGGTGCGATCTCGATGATCAGCTGCTTGCTGTGGCTGCGCCTGCCGTTCACGAAGCGCGTTTGACTGTTGGTGGAACGCGTCAGGATGTCGAAGTCGCCCTGCAGCGCTTGCAACGGGATATCACTCAGTTCGGCATCGTCGTCCTCGGTACTGATGGTCAGGCGCAGGCTGTCACCCAGCTCGACGCGGTTGCGGTCGACGCTCGCTTCAACGGCAGCCTGCAGCTGGCCGGCCGTGAACAGGCACGCCAGCAACATCAGCAAGCGCGCTGCCTTACCAGAAAATGTCATCGCTTTCCTCCCGCCTGTTTCCCTGCTGCTGTCGCAGCTCGCTTTCGTAGCGGAATTTTTCGCGCAGCAGGCCGGACGGGTCATCCGGCACGCGGCGCAGCCATTGTTCCAGCGCCTGATCGCGTTCCCGCTCTTCCGGTGAGGCATCATCGCCGGGCGCCGGCGCGGCCGACCCGGGCACGTCATCGGTAGCCGGGTCTGCGTCTCGGGACTCTGCCTGGGCCGGTTGTCCGGGCGGGGCCTCCTGCCCGGCGGCGGATGACGCTTGAGCCTGCTCATCGCCATCCTGCGCGTCTGCAGGCTGCGTCTGACCACCCGGTTGCTGTTGCTCGTCCTGCGCACGTGAACCAGGCTGTTGCTGCGGTGCAGACTCCTCGGCGCGCTGCGATGGCTGATCCGGAGGCTGTCCATTCTGCGATGCCTGGTTGCGCTGATCCTGATTCTGCTGGTCCTGTTCCTGGTCCTGTCCCTGTTGTTGCTGTTGTTGCTGTTGCTGCGCCTCTTTCAGGCGTTCCACCAGGTCGAGATTGGCCTGCGCATCGGCCTGGCCTGGCGCGCGCTCCAGCGATTGTCGGTAGGCGTCGATCGCCGCTTCGAGATCGCCCGCCCGTGCCAGCGCGTTGCCGCGGTTGTACCAGTCATCGGCGCTGTCGCCGCGGGCGAAGTGTTCGGCGGCGCGCGCGTAGTCCTCTGACCGGTAGGCCGCGAGCCCGCTCCATTGTGGGTTTTCAAACAGCTCGGCTGCGTCTGCAGGTTTGCCCCCCTCAAGCGCCTGCATGCCCTGTTGATCCGGCGTCAACCAGAGGTCACGCCAGCTTTGCGCAAGGGCGGGCTGCGGCTGCGCCAGTAACAGGGGCAGCATCAGCAGCAGCCAGCCGCGCCGGAACAGCGCCAGCGCCAGCGGCAGCAGCGGCAGCAGGAACCAGTGGCCCTTGTCATCCCAGGTGTCGGTAGTACGTGATAGCGCGGTTGCCCGGGCTGCCTGCGGGTAGGGAGCCCCGGCCAACAGCGCGTCGATATCGCTGTTATCAATCTGCATGCGTCGGTACACGCCGCCGCCTGCGCTGGCCAGCGCGCGCAGTGGCCCTTCCTGCAGGCCAGGCATGACGATACCGCCTTTGCGGTCTTTCACGAAACCGCCGCGCGGCAACGGTATGGGCGCGCCCGTCGGCGTGCCGATGCCCATAACGCCCAGCGTGGCGCCGGAGCCATGCAGTGTGTCCTCGAGCGTCGCGAGTTGCGCGTCGCGAATGCCGTCGGTCAGCAATAGCAGCCTGCCGTTGCGGATACCCGCCGAACGCAGCAACGCCAGACCCTGTTCCACGGCGGATACCGGGTTCGAGCCCGCTAGCGGCATCATGTCGGGGTGCAGCGCGGGCAGCAGGTTGGCGATGGTGGCGGTATCGTCCGTAAGCGGTGTCACCACGTGGGCGTCACCGGCGTAGGCGACAACCGCCGTTTGTCCCTCATTGCGCTGCTTCAGCAGATCCAGCAGTTTCTGGCGTGCGCGATCCACGCGCGAGGGTGGCAGGTCCGGTGATTTCATCGAATAGCTCAGGTCCAGCAGCAGCACCAGGGCGTCCTGCTTCTGATGCACCGGTTGCGGGATTTTCTCCCAGCTCGGGCCGCTCGCAGCAATCACCGCCAGCGTCCAGCCCAGCATGATCAGCGGCAGATAGTTGCGGCGTTTGCCGGTGGCGGTATCCGTCACGAGGTAGTGCAGCAGTTCTGGTGCAATCACACTGCTCCAGCTGCCGCCCCGTTGGCGCTGGCGCCACAACAACAGGCACAGGGCGCTGGCGGGGAGCAACAGCAGCAGCCATTCCGGACGCAGGAAGTGCAGTGGCATCTACGACTCCCTGCCGGGGCGGCCGATGGGTTTGGGAAGCCAGTCGCCAAGACCGTGTCGCAAGGCCAGCGCGAAGCTGAGCAGCAACGCCAGCAGCAGCGGGAGGTACCCCAGCGCCTGGCGCGGTCGATACAGGGATGTCGATTGTTCCACCGGCTCCAGCTCGTCCAGTAACTGGTAGATAGCAGCAAGCTCACGCGGATTGCGGGCGCGGAAGTAGCTGCCCCCCGTGAGTTGCGCAATACTCTTCAGGCCCGCCTCGTCCAGGTCGGCAGAGGGGTTGACGCGCCGGCTGCCGAAACTCGAACCGAACAGCCCCGGCAGCGTTACCGAGTCGGCACCCATGCCGATGGTGTAGATGCGTATACCCATTTCCGCCGCCAGGCGCGCTGCCTCCAGCGGTTGCACGGAGCTGGCTGTATCGCGCCCATCCGTGAGGAGAATCAATACGCGACTCTCGGCCGGACGTTCCCGCAGGCGCTTGACCGCCAGTCCGATGGCGTCGCCGATAGCGGTTTCCTGGCCGGCGAAACCGATCTGCGCCTCGTTGAGGAAACGGTTCACCGTGAGCGTGTCGAAGGTCAGCGGCGACTGCACATAGGCGTTGCCGCCGAACAGGATCAGGCCGAGTCGATCACCGGCGCGGCGCTTGATAAAGCGCGAACCAACGTCCTTGACGGCGTCGATGCGCGGTCGCAGGGCGTCGCCAAGCTGCATATCGGCGATGTTCATGGAGCCGGAAATATCCACCGCCAGCATGAGGTCGCGTCCGCTGTCCGGCAGTTCCACGGCCTCTCCGATCCACACGGGACGAGCAGCCGCCAGCAGAAGCAGTAGCCAGATGAGCCATAGCCCGATTGCGGCCAGTGAGCGGGACTGCGGCCGGGTTGTTCGCGGCGTCCCGCCCAGTTCCCGCCACTCCTCGAAAAACGGCGCGCGCAGCGCCGCATCGCGTGTGCTCACCGGGGGCGCCAGCCGCTGCACCAGCCACGGCAGCGGCGCCAGTAGCAGAAACCATGGCCAGAGCCACTCGATCATGTGTCCACCCGATGGCGGGCCAGCCAGTGGCGCGCCGCGCGGTACAGCGGCGCTTCTTCCAGTGCCTGGGCATCGTTGCGGTAAATGGCCTGCGTGAAACCTGCAGTGAAACGCGGACCTTCGGGTGCGCTGTCGTGCAGGAATGCCTCCCAGGTCTCACCGGATGTCGCGGCAACCTGATCACCGTAGGCGTCGATGGCAATCCGCTTGAGCAACGCGTTGATCTCGGTCGCGAAGACAACAGCGTCGCCGTGTTCAGCGCTGCGTGACCGGATGGCGTCAAGCCGGGCGAGCGCGCGCCGTCGATAGGCGCCTGCTCGTCGGCGCCGTAGCAGGAGAGCGCACAGCGCGCCCAGCAGCAGTGCACCGAGCAGCGCCAGCAGCCACCAGCCGGGCGCGGGTGGCCACCAGCCGATGGCGTCCGGCTCGCGCAGCGGCTGCAGCGCCGCAAGGGGGTCGGGCGCGTTCACCGTCTGCGCTCCCCGTAATAGGTTTGCAGCAAGCGCAGCGGCGGCGAGTCGGTGCTGGCGCTGAGCAGCGGTATGCCCAGGCGCAGCAGGTACTGTGACAACGCGTCGCGCTGGCTGGCGACGTGCCGGCTGAAGCGTTCGCGCAGCGCGCGATCCCCGGTATTCAGTTCACTGCGTTGCCGGCCGTCGGTGACGGCGTAGGTGCCCTCCCTGGGTAGCGTCATCTCCAGCGGGTCGGTGCAGGCCAGTGCGGTGATTTCGGTGTGCTTCGCCAGTTCGAACCACTGCTCGCGAGCCTCGCTGGTGTTCGCCGCGCGAAAATCGCTGATCAGGAAAATGCTGCTTCCGGGGCGGGCGATGCGACGCAGGTTGGCCAGCATGTCGGCGAAGGGGGTAGCGCTCGCGGAACTTGCCAGCGGCAACGCGTGATTGAAGCGCTCCACATCTGACAGCAGCGCGAGCACCTGGCGGCGGCTGCGTTTGGGACGAATCTCGCTGTGCCCGTGATCGTCGAACACCAACCCGCCAACCCGGTCTCCCGCCTGCAGCGCGCTCCACGCGAGCAGACTGCCGAGCTGCGCCGCCAGTACCGATTTAAAACAGTGGCTGGAACCGAAAAACATGCTGTTGCGCTGGTCCACCACGATGAGAACCGGGCGTTCACGCTCCTCGCGGAACAGCTTGGTGTGGGCGCTGCCGGTACGCGCGGTCACGCGCCAGTCGATACTGCGTATGTCATCGCCGTTCTGATAGGCGCGCACTTCCTCGAAATCCAGGCCGCGGCCACGGAAGTTGCTGTTGTTCGGCCCCGCGAGCTGGCGCAGCGCGCGCTTGCGGCGCACCAGCGAGAGCTGGCGCGCAGCGAAACGCAGGGCAATGAGATCGGCAAGGCCTGCGTAGGCGCCCTGCGCGGGGCTGGCGGCTGATGTCGACGACACGGTTGTAGTCAACCCACCGGCACCACCGCCAGTAGTTCATCGATCACCTTGTCCGGCGTGATGCCGTTGGCCTCCGCTTCGAAACTCAGCAACAGCCGATGCCGCAGCACGTCGGCGGCTACCGCCTGCACATCATCGGGGCTGACGAAGTCGCGGCCATGCAGCCAGGCGTAGGCACGTGCGCAGCGATCCAGCGCGATGGTGGCGCGCGGGCTGCCGCCGTACTCGATCCAGCTCGCCAGGTTCGCAGAGTAATTGCCGGCGCTTCGCGTGGCGATCACCAGCTGCACCAGGTAGCGCTCCACGGCCTCTGACATGTGCAGGGCCAGCGTGGCCCGGCGCGCGTCGAAAACGCTTTGCTGGGATAGCGTTGCGCCGGCCGTGGCGGCGCTGCCGCCGGCCTCGCTGCGGGTCAGTTGCAATATCCGGGTCTCCGCCTCGGCGTCCGGGTAGTCCACCATCACATGCAGCAGGAAACGATCGAGCTGCGCCTCGGGCAACGGATAAGTCCCTTCCTGTTCAATCGGGTTCTGCGTCGCCATGACCAGAAACAACTCGGGCAGCGGATACGTGTGGCTGCCCACGCTGACCTGGCGTTCGGCCATGGCTTCCAGGAGCGCGGATTGCACCTTCGCGGGCGCGCGGTTCACCTCGTCGGCGAGCACGAGATTATTAAAGATCGGCCCCTGCTGGAAATGGAAGCCGCCCTGCTGGGGCTGGTAGATGTCTGTGCCGGTGACGTCGCCTGGCAGTAGATCCGGCGTGAACTGTATGCGGTGGAAGCTGCCTTCCAGGCCGTCCGCCAGTGACTTGATCGCACGTGTCTTGGCCAACCCGGGTGCGCCTTCCACCAGCAGGTGGCCGTCTGCCAGCAGGGCGATGATCAGTCGTTCAATGAGGTGGTTCTGGCCGATGATCTGGCTTCCCAGCCAGTCTTTCAGCCGCTGAATCTCCGCGTGCGCCACAGGCCCTCCCTAAAACGGTGTGTTGAACAGACTGGCGCCTGTCACTGTCGGCGCCGCGCGAGGGGCGCATTGTAACGGAACGCCCGTTTGCGTCCAGTCGCCTCGCGACTGCAGCCTCTGACTGCACGCGGGGCGTCAAGTTCCGTAGCCCGGCGCCGCGAAAAAAAGGGTGATCTTTTGGCGTGGCGTATGGGCAATGGCCAGTCCGTTGGGTAGTCTACACTGGGTCCATGCGCAGGACTCGCACCTGCGCTCTTTGCATACAGGGGAAAATAACAATGGCATGGGACGCAACCCGGGATACGCTGCTGCAGACGCTGGGCGAGAAGATCGACCGCCACGCCGACGCGGTTGAACGAACATCGTTACATAACCTCGCCGCCGCCATGTACGGACGTTTTCCGGCGGAAGACATGCGCCTGCGCTCGGTGGAAGACCTGTACGGCTGTCTTTGCGGCATGCTGCGCTTCATGCATTGCTGGGACGCCGCGCAGGCTAAAGTCGAGATATTCAATCCCGAAGTTGAGAACAACGGCTGGGAAAGTCACTACACCACGATTGCCGTGCTGTGCCGCGCGATTCCGTTTTGTACGGCCTCGGTGCGCGGCGAGCTCAACCGCCGCAATCTCATGGTGCACACCATCATCAGTGCGGACCTCGGTGCAGAACGCAACGCGCAGGGCCTGCTGCAGGCGGTATTACCCGCACACGCCGTTGGCGAGCCACACCAGTACGAAGAAGCGCTGCTGTTCTTTGAAATCGAGCGCTTTGCCGATCCTCTGGAGCTTGAGGATTTACGCAGCACCCTGGTCGAGATTCTCGAAGAAGTGGACGTGGTGGTGGCCGACTTTCCGAGGGTCTGCGAGCGCCTGCAGGATGCCGCCAACGCCATCAAATCCAGCAGCTGTATCGAGCGCAGCCTGCGCGAAGAGGCGATGGCGTTCCTGGCCTGGATGGAGCACGACCATATGACGCTGCTGGGTTACGAGTACCTCGCGGTGAACCCGCCCGGGTCTCCCCAGGGTATCAGCGTAAACGCGGACGCCAGTCTCGGCCTGTTGCGCCAGCGCAGTACCCGCGGCCCGGAGGATCTCGCAGCAGACCTCGAAAGCCTCAGCCGGGAAGAGTTGCTGCACAAGCAACTGAGCTTTTCCAAATCGCGCACCCGCTCACGGGTGCACCGCTCCAGCTATCCCGACTACGTGGAAGTGCGTGAGTATGATGCCGAGGGCCGGGTCGTCGGTCAGCATCGATTTATCGGGCTGTATACGTCGCTGGTGTATAACACCGACCCGCGCAATATACCCATATTGCGCAGGAAGTTTGAGCGCGTGCTGGACATGTCAGCGCAGGATTGGTCCGAGCACGAGTCGCGCGAGTTGGTGCGCACCCTGCAAGTGTTCCCTCGCGACGAGCTGTTCCAGTCGAGCATCGAGCAGCTCTGCGCCACGGTCAACGCGGTGAATCGCATCCAGGAGCGCCGCCAGATTCGCGTTTTCGTACGGCGCGATGTGCATGGCAAGTTCATCAACTGCCTGGTGTACCTGCCGCGTGATCACTATCGCACGGAGCTGCGCGAGAAGATCGAGGCCATTCTCCGGCAAACGTTTCGTGCCGAAGAGCTGGAGTTCAATACCTTCTACTCCGAGTCGATCCTGGTGCGAGTCCACTTTGTGATGCAGGTAGATCCGGCGGTGCCCCTCAATTACGACATCGCCGAACTGCAAAGCCAGATCGAACAGGCCACGCTCTCCTGGGAGGACAGGCTGCGCCTGCGGCTGCTGGAGGAGCTCGGCGATGAAGCGGGGGAGGCGATTTTCCGCAGGATCGGGCGGGGCTTCGCCCCGGGTTACCAGGACGACTTCGATCCGCGCGTCGCGGTGATGGACATTCGCAAGCTGCGTCGCCTGCTGGACGGTGACCCGCTCGCTATGAGTCTTTACCGGCTGGCGGAAGAGGGCCCGGACACCCTGCGCCTGCGCCTGTATCACCCGGGCCAGAGCCTGCCGCTGTCTGACGTGCTGCCGATTCTGGAAAACCTTGGCCTGCGGGTGTTGACCGAGCGCCCCTACGAAGTGCTCACCAACGATGGCCTCAGCTGGTGGGTGCAGGAATTCGGCATTGTCTACGGGCTTGAAAAAAATATTGTGGTGCGCGAGGTCAAGGCCGAATTCGAGGATGCTTTCGGCAGAATCTGGTTTGGCGAGGCGGAGAACGACGGTTTCAATCGCCTGTTGCTGGGTACGCGCATGAACTGGCGCGAAGTCGCTATGCTGCGGGCTTACGCGCGCTACCTGCGGCAGCTCCAGTTTCCGTTCAGCGTGGAGTATATGGCGGAGACCATGGCGAATCACCTGCACATCAGTGCCGGCATCGTGGAGCTGTTTCTCACACGCCTGTCGCCAGCCTTCCAGGGGGACGATGACTGGCGAGCCCAGCGCGAGAAAGATGTGGAGCAGCGCGTGCTGGACGCGCTAGAGCAGGTGGAGAACCTCGGCGAGGACCGGATCATTCGCCAGTACCTGAGCGTTGTGAAAGCCACCTTGCGCACCAATTTTTTTCAACAATCGGCCGATGGCAGCCTGAAATCCTATTTTTCATTCAAGCTCAGTCCCGCTGATATCCCCGGGGTACCGCGCCCAGTGCCGATGTTCGAGATTTTCGTCTACTCTCCCAGGGTGGAGGGCGTGCACCTGCGAGGAGGGCGTGTTGCCCGCGGTGGGCTGCGCTGGTCTGATCGCCAGGAGGATTTCCGCACGGAAGTGCTCGGCCTGGTGAAAGCGCAGCAGGTAAAGAATGCCGTGATCGTGCCGGTGGGCGCCAAGGGCGGCTTTGTGGCGCGGCAACTCACCGCGCAGATGCAGCGCGGCGATGTGCAGCGTGAAGGCGAGGCCTGTTACCAGATCTTTATACGTGGCCTGCTGGATATCACGGACAATCGCGTGGAGACATCGGTGGTGCATCCGCCCATGGTGGTCGCGCGGGATGAGGAAGACCCGTATCTGGTGGTGGCGGCGGACAAGGGCACGGCCACCTTTTCCGATATCGCCAACGGGATTGCCAACGAGTACGATTTCTGGCTCGGCGATGCCTTCGCCTCCGGCGGCAGTGCCGGCTATGATCACAAGAAAATGGGAATCACGGCGCGTGGCGCCTGGGTGTCGGTGCAGCGCCATTTCCGAGAGATGGATATCGACATCCAGACAACCGATTTCAGCGTGGTGGGCGTCGGCGACATGTCCGGCGACGTATTCGGCAACGGCATGCTGCTGTCGGAGCACATTTGCCTGGTGGCGGCCTTTAACCACCTGCAGATTTTCATTGATCCGAATCCCGATCCGGCCAGGAGCTTTGTCGAGCGTCGACGCCTGTTCGATGCGCCGCGTTCCACCTGGTCAGACTATGACAAGTCGCTGATTTCCGAGGGCGGCGGCGTGTTCGAGCGCTCCGCCAAGTCGATTACCCTGTCGCCACAGATTCGTGAACGCTTCGATATCGAGCTGACGCACGTTACGCCCACCGAATTGATCAGCTATCTGTTGAAGGCGCGGGTCGATCTCCTGTGGAACGGGGGTATCGGCACGTATGTGAAATCGAGCGACGAAGAGCATATGCATGTTGGCGACAAAGCCAATGACTCGCTGCGCGTGGAGGCGTCCGAGTTGCGCTGCAAGGTGATCGGCGAGGGCGGTAATCTCGGAATGACCCAGCTTGCGCGGGTTGAGTACAGCCTGGCCGGCGGCCGATGCAACACCGATTTCATCGATAACGCCGGCGGGGTGGACTGCTCCGATCACGAGGTCAATATCAAGATCCTGCTGAATGCGGTGGTGGCGCGCGGGGATCTCACCCTGAAGCATCGCGACGCCCTGTTGCACGAGATGACCGACAGCGTCGCACAACTCGTGTTACACAACAATTACCGGCAAACGCAGGCGATCAGCCTGCTGGAACTGCAGGCGGCGACACGCAGCGGCGAGTATCAGCGCTTCATTCACTATTTCGAAGAGCAGGGGCGTCTTGATCGTGCGCTGGAATTCCTGCCCACCGACGAAGAGATGGCGGAGCGGCGTTCACGCGGCGAGGAACTCACCCGACCTGAACTTTCCATTCTGCTGTCCTACAACAAGGCGGTTCTCAAGGAACAGCTTATGCACGCGGATTTCGGCGACGATCCCTGTCTCGGCAGGGCGGTCGCCACGGCGTTTCCCGCCGTACTGGTTGAGCGTTATCCGCAGGAGGTGCGAGAGCACCGCCTGCACGGCGAGATCATGGCGACCCAGATTGCCAACGATATCGTCAACCGAATGGGTTTGAACTTCGTGCTGCGCCAGCGCCGCGCAACCGGAGCCTCGGCGGTGGATGTCGCTAGCGCCTACACCGCCGTGATGGAAATTTACGGGCTGGCGCAAATCTGGCTGGATGTGGAGGCGCTGGACCATCGCGTGCCCGCGTTCGTGCAGATGGACATGATGCTGACGCTGATCAGCCTGGTGAAGCGCGCAACACGCTGGTTGTTGCGTAACCGTCGCAGCGAGCTCAATCCCAGCCTGCTGATTGACCAGTTCCAGGGTGGCCTTGCCGAACTGCGCGATGCGTTTCCGGACATATTGCGGGAGCGCTCGGCGCAGGAGTACCAGGAACAGCTGGAACACTACAGTGAGCAGGGCGTGCCCGAGGCGTTGGCCGCGCTGGTGGCGGGGTGCAATCATGCCTACAGCGCGCTGGGTATCATCCAGGGTGCCCGCGAGGCGTCCGCGCCGTTGCTGCAGGTGGCGCGACTGTATTACCTGCTGGGCGAGCAACTCGAACTGGATTGGCTGAGCGGGCAGATCCTGTCGGTGCGGGTAGACAACGAATGGCAATCGCTGGCGCGCGATACCTATCTCGAAGACCTGGAATGGCAGCAGCGCACGCTGGCAATCGGTGCACTGGCCCATATGCAGGAGGATGAGAACCTGCTGCACTGCCTGGCGCGCTGGGGTGAGGTGGAGTCGAACCTGCTGGAACGCTGGCAGCAGATGCTGACCGAATTGCGCGCGACGCAGGCGCCGGATTTTGCCATGCTGGCGGTGGCAAACAGGGAATTGCTGGATCTCGCCCAGAGCACGACACGCCCGCGTCTGTAGCGCCGGGCGTGCCGTTCCTGGCGGCTCACGCGCCCGGAATCAGGCGTAACGCGCTATCATAGGAACGAGGGGTGTTAACTGATGGTGAAAGACGGGGAGACAGACATGTCACGAAGGGTAAGAGTCGTGGGAAATCACGCCCATAACGGCGCACCGGTCGCGCGGCGGGCCACATCGGTGCGCGTTGGAAAACTCGGCCTCGCCACGCTGGCTCTGCCGCTGCTGCTGGGCAGTGCGGGCGCCGGCGCGGCCTGGCCATGGCAGGCCCAAACCGGGTTTGATGCCGCTTGGTGCAAAGGATTCGTCGCTGCCGGTCTGGCCAGTGAACAGGTCGCCGACGATGATCGCACCGCGCTGTGGCTCGCGTGGAATTATACGATTCGTCATGGCGCCGCCGGGCAGCTTGAGGATATCGCTGCGTACCGGGAGGGCGCGGCGCGCTTTGCTGCGGACATGACGGCCGAGCAGGTGCAAACGGTTCTCGATCAGGCCGATGGTGATTGCGGTCTGGGCCGCTCGGGCTATCAGGTCACCGGTTGGTAACAGGTTGGGGTGCCGGCCGGCGAGGTGTGGCCGGCGAGGTGCCGGCCACTGCGGTTGGCGCCTACAGCGCGCGGAGTTTGTGCACGCCGGACACGCCAGTGAGGCCGTCCCATTGATCGCTGCGGCCCTCGCGCCATCCAGCGACCCATTGCTGGCGTTGTTCTTCTTCGCAATGCGGGCAATTATCGACACTACGGCCGGTGACGCCGGCCTGGTAGCCACGATCGAACGCCCTGGAACTCATGCTGCGTTTCTGTCTTTTCATAGAAAAATGCCTCCGTGGCGATAGATGCGCCACCGTCGGCTGCAGAAACCACAGGATGTAGGCAGCCTGGTGGCGAAAGTTAGCGCGTAACGGGGTGGCCAGAGGCTGTGTTACAGCGGTGTCAGGCCACCCGGGGTGCCCTCGGGCACAACCCCATAGAAGCAAATACGGGGAGCCAAGTCGAACACTTTTTCGTTCTGAATTTCCGTATTGATATAACGGCTGAAACTGACGGAGCTCGCAGACCAACACAAGCCCCGCCGACAGCCTGTCCGTCATGCATCACAGATGCCAGATCACCTTTTTGCGCGCGTTGTACCAATCGTCCAGCAGATGGCTATAGGCGGATTCTATAACGTCGCGTTTGATCTTCAGGGTGGGCGTGAGGAAGTCGTTGTGGATGTCCCACTCCTCGCCAATCACCGCCAGGAACTGCACCGACTCGAACTCCTCGATCTGTGCATTCACGGAATCCAGCAGCGCTTCGAGCTCCGCAGAAATTTCCGCCTGTAACTGTGCATCACGCATGCGCGGGCGCAGCTCTTCCGAGAGTTGTACCAGTGCATGACAGGCAGGCCTGCCCGGCCCCGAGACACAGGACAGCTCGATACGGTGGTGTGAGTTGAGCAGGTTTTCTATTGGCACGGGTGCCACGTACTTGCCCTTGCTGGTCTTGAACAACTCCTTCACACGCCCGGTGATACGCAGCAGGCCGTCCGGCGAGTATTCGCCGCGATCACCGGTCTTGAAAAACCCGTCCTCGGTGTAGCACTCGGCGGTCAGTTCCGGCGCCTTGTAGTAGCCGAGCATGTTGCCCGGTGAACGAATCTGTATCTCGCCCTCGGGGCTGATGCGGGTTTCCACGCCCGCCATCGGCACGCCCACATAGCCGACGCGCCGGTTTTCGGGTTTGGACATGTGCGAGTAGGCGAAATCCTCACTCATCCCATAGCCTTCGAGAATCGTCAGGCCCAGGCGTTCATACCACCTGATGAGTTCCGGCGGTATGGGCGCGGAGCCGCTGCCGGCCAGGCGCACGTCCGCGAGCCCCAGACCGTCGAGCACCTTGCGTCGGACGACGTTCTTGACGATGGGTACCTTGAGCAGGCGGTCGAGCTTTTTCTCGGGAAATTTCTGGAAGACGCCCATCTGAAATTTCAGCCAGAGGCGCGGCACGGAAATGAACAGGGTGGGTCGCGCACGGCGCAGGTCCTGGAGAAAGGTGTCCAGGCTGTCGGCAAAGAATATCTGGTTGCCGGCGTAGAATGAGCCGCACTCCACCACGGCGCGCTCGAACACGTGCGCCAGGGGCAGGTAGGACAGGATACGGTCCTCAGGGCCTACGCCCAGCTCCTGCGCCGTGGCGCGTCCGGGTGCGGATATGGATTCGTGGGAGTGCATCACGCCCTTGGGTTTGCCGGTACTGCCCGAGGTGTAGCACATCAGTGCGAGCTGATCGCCGGGGGGGCGCGGGCTGTCGGTGATCGGCTCATACTGCGCGATGATATCGTCCCACTTGGGGTAGTCGTTCTCGGGCGCCAACGGAAACGCGATCTTCGGCAGATCATCAGGGACGCCGGCGCGCATGCTGTCCCAGTCGTCCAGCTTACCCACGAACAGGAGCCTGGATTCTGAGTGCTCCAGAATATAGCCCACGGTGCTCGCATTCAGCGTGGGATACAGTGCGATGGTGGCGTGTCCGGCCATCCAGATGGCCAGCTCGGCCATGATGAAGTGCGCGCAGTTTTTCGACACCATCGCGATGTGGCTGTTCGGCGGGAGATCCAGGGAGCGCAGGTAGGCGGCCATGCGTCGCGACTGGTCCAGGGTCTCCGCCCAGGTATATTCCACCGTTTTGCCATCGCCGACGGGTTGCGTCATGTAAACGCGGTCGGGGCTGTTGCGTTCCCACTCGTACACCAGATCCAGAAGCAGCGTGTCGCTCATTATGTTGTCCTGTTTATCGCGATCTCGAGATATATACCAAGAATATAGCAGAATCCCCGGCGCCGGGTGCGCTGTTCAGTGTGTGTCGAAGAGTTCGATCCAGTGTTTGACCGGAATGTTGCTGTGGGATTGCAGGTGCAGCTGACAGCCGATGTTGGCGGTAGCAATCAGTTGCGGTGAGTCGATCATCAGGGCCGTCAGTTTTCTCTGCGCCAGCCGCGCGGCGGCGTCGGGCTGCAGCAGGGAGTAGGTGCCTGCCGAGCCGCAGCACAGGTGGCTGTCGCAAGTGCCGGTGAGAGTGAAGCCCGCACGGTGCATAAGGTCTTCGAGCAGCGCCGGTTTCTGCAGCGCATGCTGCAGGGTGCAGGGAGTGTGCACCGCGATGGCGTTATCACCCTTGGGCGTGCCGAGTGCCGACAGGTCTTCCGCCCACAGCACCTCCGCCAGGTCGCGCGACAGCGCGGACACGCGGGCCGCCTTGTGCGCGTAGGCCGGATCGTGTGCAAGCAGGCGGGCATAGTCCGCCAGCATCGCGCCGCAGCCGGATGCGCTGCTCACAATCGCCTCGACACCCTGTTCGATGTGGGGCCACCAGGCGTCGATATTGCGGCGCATATCGTCAAGACCTGCTGCATGCGCGGCGAGGTGATAATTCAACGCCCCGCAGCAGCCGGCTGCGGGTGCGGCGAACAGGCGAATACCGAGTTTGTCGAGTACGCGTTGCGCTGCCGCGTTGGTGCGCGGCGTGGCCGCCTGCTGCACGCAGCCCGCCAGCATCAGCATGCTGCGTGTGTGTTGGCGTTGCGGCAGGGGCCCCGCCGCCTGGCGCGGCGGTACCCTGGTGCGCAGCGCGCGGGGCATGAGCGGCCGCAACGCCTGCGCCAGGCGCAGGGAGGGCTGCAGCAGCCATTGCCGGGTGAAGGCGAAGCGGAGCAGGGCGCGCAGGGCAGTTGCGCCGGGCGAGCGCGGCGC
Source organism: Halioglobus sp. (assembly GCA_041396005.1). Taxonomy (GTDB): domain Bacteria; phylum Pseudomonadota; class Gammaproteobacteria; order Pseudomonadales; family Halieaceae; genus Marimicrobium. The sequence goes on along the minus strand of JAWKZK010000012.1, from coordinate 125,113 downwards.
CGTCTGCTCCAGCATGTCGCGCCCGATGTCCAGCAACTCGCCGTACTGCATGCCCGACGGGCAGGTGGTCTCACAGCTACGGCAGGTCAGGCAGCGATCGAGGTGCGTGCGGGTAGCGCTGCCCGCCTCGCCGGTTTCCAGCAGTTGCTTGATCAGATAGATCCGCCCGCGCGGGCTGTCCCGTTCGTCGCGATTGTCGAGGTAGGTGGGGCAGGTTTCCAGGCAGAAACCGCAGTGCACGCAGGCGCTGGTCAGCGCTGCAGCGCGCTGCGCGTCCTCGTCCTGCTCGAGTTCCGGGTGCAGATTAACGTGCATGCAGTGTCCTCACAGCCAGCTGTACAGGCGACCCGGGTTGAGCAGTCCGTCCGGGTCGAAGGCATGCTTGAGCTTTTGCTGCACCCGCTGCTGCGCCTCGGGCAGGGGCGCGCGCACTTCGCCGCTGCGGTCGCCGCCGCGGAACAGGCAGGCGTGTCCGCCTCCCGCCCGGGCCTTCGCATGCATCGCGCCGGCGTTATGGGGAGCGCGTAGCCAGCGCTGCGCGCCGCCCCAATCAATCAACGTCTCCTCGCCATTGTCCACCGCGGCGGCGCTGTTGAGTGACAGGCGCCACAGCGGCGCGTCGCCGCTGAAAAAGGGGTGCGTCATTTCGCGCAGCGATGCCCAGAGGTCGTTGGCGTCCGCGACGGGTTCTCCGCCCCACTGCTGCGCGGTGCTGCGCACTGCGCTGGCCGCCCCGCTGAGGCGCAGATGCAGTCGGCCATCCACCCAGCAGGCGGCTGAGAGCGGCGCGGGTTGCGCCGCGCGCTGTAACATCATTGTGAGCGCCTGCGCGGCAGGCAGCTCGAATCCGAGCGTGACGCTGTGTTCCGGTTGCGGCACCACCCGCAGCGTAATCTCGCACAGCACCCCGAGCGTGCCCATGGCGCCCGCCTGCAGTCGCGAGACATCGTAACCGGCGACATTTTTCATCACTCGTCCGCCGAAGTTCAGCAGCTCGCCCTTGCCGTTCAGCAGTTTCACCCCGAGTACGCTGTCGCGCGTGGCCCCGCGCCAGGGCCTGCCCGGGCCCGACAGGTTGCAGGCCAGCGTACCGCCGATGGTCGCACTGCCGCCGAACAGCGGGGGTTCGCTGGGGAGCATGTGCCGATGCTCATCCAGAGCGGCCTGAATCGCCGCCACGGACGTGCCGGCGCGCGCGCTGATCACCAGTTCCCCGGGTTGATAATCGAGAATGCCGCGGTGTGCGGCGACATCCAGCGGTGCAGCCTCACACGCGCGCCCGAGTACGTCGCGCTTGCTGTCGCCGCCGCGCACATACAGCGGCCGTTTGGCCTCGCGCGCGGCCTGTAGCGCGGCGACGAGCGCCGTTTCACAGTCGGCGTCGCGCTGCAGTGCGGGTTCAGACATGCTCGTGTCTCGCCGGCAGCGCGCGGTATTCCTGGCAGCGCTTGAGAATGGGAATGCCTTTACCGGGATTGAGATTCAGCCCGGGATCGAAGGCGTGCTTGATGTCCTCGAATTGCAGCAGTTCAGCCTGGCCAAACTGGCTGGGCATTTTGCGCAGCTTCTCCACGCCCACGCCGTGCTCCCCGGTGATACAACCGCCGGCGGCCACCGACAGCTCCAGTATGTCGCCGCCGAACGCTTCCGCCTTGCGCAGTTCCTCCGGCTTGCCCGCATCAAACAGGATGAGCGGATGCAGGTTGCCGTCGCCGGCGTGAAAGACATTGGCTACCGCCAGCCCGTATTTGCGGGACAGTTCACTGATCTCGCCGAGCACCCGCGACACCTGTCCGCGCGGAATGGTCCCATCCATGCAGTAGTAGTCCGGGGCGAGGCGCCCCACGGCGGGAAAGGCCGATTTGCGACCCTTCCACAGCAGCGCGCGTTCCGCATCGCTGCGCGACACCTGCAGGCTGCTGGCACCCGCGCGTTGCAGCAGATCACTGAGTTCCCCGGTGTGTTGCGCCACTTCCTCCTCGGTGCCGTCCACCTCGCACAGGAGCATCGCCGCTGCGTCCCGCGGATACCCGGCCGCGCAGAAATCCTCTGCGGCGCGAATGGCGAGGCTGTCCATCATCTCAAGGCCCGCCGGTGTGATGCCGGAGGCAATCACCGCGCCTACCGCATCCCCGGCGGCGGCAATGCTGTCGAAGCCCGCGAGTATCACCCGCGCGAGCGGCGGCGTGGGCAGCAGGCGTACGGTAATGTCCGTGACCACGCCGAGCAAGCCCTCGGAACCGGTGAGCAGCGCCATGAGATCGTAGCCCGGGCTGTCGAGGCCGAGCCCGCCGAGCTTGAGTTCCTCACCCTCCACCGTGAGCACCGTCATCGCCAGCAGGTTGTGCACGGTGAGACCGTACTTCAGGCAGTGCACGCCGCCGGAGTTGGACGCCACATTGCCGCCGATGCTGCAGGCGATCTGGGAGGAGGGGTCCGGCGCGTAGTACAGCCCGTGGGCCGCCGCCGCGCGTGTGATGGCCAGGTTGGCCACCCCGGGCTGCACCCGGGCAAAGCGCGCCAGCGGGTCGACCTCCAGTACGCGATCCAGTTTGCTGAGGCTCAGCAGCACGCCCTGCGGATGCGGCATGGCGCCTGCACACAGCCCGGTTCCGGCGCCCCGGGGCACTACCGGCACGTTGAACTGGTGACAGAGTTGCAACACCGCTCGCACCTGGTCGGGTGTGGACGGCAGCGCCACCAGCAGCGGCAGTTCACGGTAGGTTGTGAGCGCGTCGCACTCGAAGGGCCGCTGTGATTCGCTGTCCTCCACCAGGTTCTCCGCGCCGAGGCAGTGCCGCAGCGCGTCCGCCAGTGCAGTGCGCCGGTCGGGCGATAGCGCCTCCGGCGCGGTCATAGATGCACCACCAGACGCCGCCTGCCGGCGGCGCGGCGGTGTTCCCACAGATAAATGCCCTGCCAGGTGCCCAGCAGGAGTCGTCCCTGCTCAAAGGGGATGCTGAGTTGCGTCGCGGTGAGCGCCGCCTTGATGTGCGATGGCATGTCGTCCGGCCCTTCCAGCGTGTGGGTGTAAAGCGGATCGTTCTCGGGAACGAGCCGGTTCAGCCAGTTCTCCAGATCCACGCGCGCGCTGTCGTCATAGTTTTCCTGGATCAGCAGGCTCGCGGAGGTATGCTGCAGAAAGAGAGTGCACAGCCCCTCCGTTACGGCACTGTCTGCAACGGCGCGGGACACGTGATCAGTGATCGCGTGCAGCCCCTGTCCGCGCACGGCAATCTCGAGTGTTGCGATCACGTTGATCTCCGGTGAGAAAAGTGTGCCTGCCTGTTTGATAATTTATCCTACGTGAACACTTCGCACTTAGAAAGTCGTCGGCAGGGCGCCAGCGCAGCGGGCGAGCTGGAGTCGCCTGGCGAACTATGGCATAACACGGGCCCGGCAACGAAACGATAAGGAAGCACAGATGCAGGATTTCAAGGGTAAGGTGGCGGTAGTGACCGGCGGCGCGAGCGGGATTGGTCGCTCACTGGTCAAGGAACTGCTGGCAGCAGGCGCCAAAGTGGCGATCGGCGATGTAGAGCAGAGCGCACTGGACAGGGTGCTGGGGGAATTTGCAGGCGCGGGCGAGATGATCGGCGTGGTGACGGATGTGTCCAGCCCGGAATCCGTCAATGCCTTCGCGGATCAAGTCTACGCGGAGTTCGGCGCCTGCCACCTGTTGTTCAATAACGCCGGCGTCGCCGCACCCTCCGCGAACGTGTGGGAAACCACGGTCAACGATTGGAAATGGGTGCACGGCGTCAACGTGCACGGCGTAATCCACGGTATCCAGGCTTTCGTGCCGCGCATGATTGCCGGGGGAGAGGAGGGGCATATCATCAATACCTCCTCTGGCGACGGCGGCATTTCGCCACTGCCTTACCAATCAGTCTACGCCTCCAGCAAGGCGGCCGTATCCTGCATCAGCGAATGCCTGGCGGCGCAACTGCAGAGCGAAGGCACGCAGCTGGGCGCGTCGGTGTTTTATCCCTCCGGAGGCTTGCTGGATACGGGCATCTGGACAACGGATCGCAACCGGCCCAAGGATCTTGCCCGTGAGCGCCCCTATGACCCGGTGCCCACCGTGCAGGATTTCAAGGTCGCCGCGCAGGCGGCCGGCATGCAGCTGGAGTTCCAGGATCTGGACGAACTCGCGCGTTTCTGCCTGCAGGGCATTCTCGACAAGCGCTTCGTCATCATGATCCGGGTGGAAGAGGCCGAAGCCACCCTGAGCGAGCGCGCGAAGCGCATCGGTCGCGCGGAACTGCCGATCGACCTCGCCGAGATTCCACAGCTCTAGCACGCGGCCGACACTGGCAACGCCGTGGTCAGGCCCGCGGCGTTCTCCTGCCGGTCGCCTCGCCCGCAATACCGGCAGCGGATTTTTCGGTATCATCGCTGCGCAGCCATGGCGCTCCACGAGCGCGGCGACACGGAACACCCCGCATGCACACAGACGCACTCTGGCGAGCCGCCGCCAACGCCATTCACTGGTATACGCCACCCTCGATACTGCTGGACGACAGCCAGCCGCCATTCTATCGCTGGTTTCCCGACGGAGTGACCAACGCCTGCTTTAACGCGCTGGACGTGCACGTGGCGGCCGGCCGCGGTGAGCAGGCGGCACTGATTTACGACAGCCCGGTCACCGACAGTCAGCGCGTGTTCAGTTACGCCGAACTGCTCCACGCTGTGGCGCTGTGCGCCGGGGCCCTGGCACGGTGTGGTGTGGCGCGCGGCGACCGCGTGGTGATCTACATGCCGATGGTGCCCGAGGCGGTGATCGCCATGCTCGCCTGCGCGCGCCTGGGGGCGGTGCATTCGGTGGTGTTCGGCGGTTTCGCCAGTCGCGAGCTGGCGGTGCGGATAGACGATGCCACGCCGAAGGTCGTGATGGCCGCCAGCTGCGGTGTGGAGCCGGGCAGGGTGGTTGCCTACAAACCGCTGCTGGACGAGGCGCTGGCGCTGGCGACGCATGCCCCCGAGTGCTGCATGATCCTGCAGCGCCCCATGCAGCCCTGCGAACTCGTGCCGGGGCGCGACATCGACTGGCAGGTCGCCATGGCCGAGGCATCGCCTGTTGCCTGTGTGCCGGTGCCCGCCAACGATCCGCTGTACATCCTGTATACCTCGGGCACCACGGGCCAGCCGAAGGGCGTGGTGCGCGATACCGGCGGCAGCATTGTGGCGCTGAAGTGGAGTATGCCGAACATCTACGACGTGCACGCCGGCGACGTGTACTGGGCTGCCTCCGATGTCGGGTGGGTAGTGGGACATTCCTACATCGTTTATGCGCCCCTGTTTGCCGGCTGCACCAGCGTACTGTACGAGGGCAAGCCGGTGGGCACCCCGGACCCCGGCGCTTTCTGGCGCGTGATAGCCGAGCACAAGGTGCGGGTGATGTTTACCGCGCCTACCGCGCTGCGCGCGATCAAGCGCGAAGATCCGCAGGGCGAGCACCTCGCGCGCTACGACCTGTCCGGCTTGCGCGCGCTGTTCCTGGCGGGCGAGCGCTGTGACCCGCATACGCTGAACTGGGCGCAGGAGAAGCTGGGCGTGCCGGTGATCGATCACTGGTGGCAGACGGAAACCGGCTGGCCCATCTGTGCCAACTGCCTGGGCATTGAGCAGCTGCCGATCGTGCCGGGCTCGCCGGCGCGCGCCGTGCCCGGCTACCACGTGCAGGTGCTGAACGGCCGCGGCGAGCCGCTGCGCGCCGGTGAAATCGGCTCCCTGGTGGTACAGAACCCGCTGCCGCCCGGTACGTTCACCACCCTGTGGAACGCGCCTGAACGCTATGTGAGCGCGTATTTCTCCCGCTTCGAGGGCTACTACGAAACCGGCGATGCGGGCTATATCGATGACCACGGCTATGTGTATGTGATGGCGCGCACCGATGACGTGATCAACGTGGCCCGCCATCGTCTGTCTACCGGGGCGATCGAGGAAGTGCTGGCGGATGACGACCACGTGGCCGAGTGCGCGGTGATCGGGGTTGCGGATGCGCTCAAAGGTCAGCTTCCGCTGGGCCTGCTGGTGCTCAACGCGGGCGCCCCGGTATCGCCCGGGGAGGCCTGCACCGGCGCAATAGCGCGGGTGAGGCAACAGATCGGCCCGGTGGCGGCCTTCAAGCAGTGCGTGGTCGTGGCACGCCTGCCCAAGACGCGCTCCGGAAAAATTCTGCGCGGCACCCTGCGTGCGATGGCGGATGGCGAGTCCTGGAGCATGCCGGCGACGATCGAAGATCCCGCGGCGCTGGATGAGCTGGCGGCCGCGCTGGCCGACCTGGGTTATCCGCACCGCGCAGACTCGAACAGCTGAGTATGGAGATGCGCCCGAAGGTCATGTCGGCGCTGCGCTGGAGTGCGAGCGCGCGCCTGCTGGGCCAGTTGTTCTCCTGGGTCGTCACCATTCTCGTTATCAGGCTGCTGTCGCCGGCCGACTACGGCCTGATGGCGATGGCAGTGGTGCTGGTGTCCTTCGCCTTTTTGCTGAATACCCTCGGGCTGGACGCGGTGCTGGTGCAGAGCAGGGATCTCTCGGGGCGTGTGACCCGGCAGATCTTCGGCGTGGTGGTGCTGGCCAACCTGGGTTGTTTCGGGCTGCTATTCCTTGGCGCGGACGCGGCGGCGGCGTTTTACGGCGCGCCGGAGCTGGCGCCTGTGCTGCGCCTGCTGTCCCTGCAGTTTCCGCTGCTCATGTTCGAGACACTCCCGCTCGCCCGGCTGGAACGGGAGATCAACTTCGCGGGTCGCTCGGTGGTGGACCTCATCACGCTGATGATCGGCAGTCTGACTACTCTCTCGCTGGCCCTGCTGGGCTTTGGCGTTTGGGCCCTGGCCTGGGGGATGTTGGTGAACACGCTTACCCGTGTGATCGGCCTGAACCTCATCTGTCCCGTACAGGTGTGGCCAAGCTTTCGCTTCACGGGCATGCGGCGACACTTCGCCTTCGGCAGTTTCGTCGCCAGCGATCGCGGGCTGTGGTACATCTTCAGCGAGTCGGACAAGTTCATCGGCGGTAAGCTGCTGGGCAACCAGGCGCTGGGTTACTATGCGGTAGCCAACCAGATCGCCTCGCTGCCGATACAGAAAATCAGCGGCCTGCTGAACGCGATCGCGTTTCCCGCATTTTCACACGCGCACGCCCATACCAGCCGCGAGAAGGTGCGTGACTACCTGCTGACTTCAACCAGAATGCTGGGTATCGCGGCGTTTCCTGTGTTTCTGGGGCTGGCCGCGACGGCGGAGTCGGTGGTGGCAGTGCTGCTGGGCGACAAGTGGCTGCCCGCGGCGCCGCTGCTGCAACTGCTGGCGCTGGTGATGCCGTTTCGGTTGCTGAGTAACGTGTTCCCGCCGCTGCTCTGGGGCATGGGCAAACCGCGCATCAGCGCCAGCAATTACCTGCTGGCGGCCGCGCTCATGCCGGTGGCGTTTTACCTGGGGGCGCGCTGGGGCGTGCTGGGCCTGGCCTGCGCCTGGCTGGCCATGTACCCGCCGGTGTTTCTGGCAGTGGCCTGGCGCAGCTGTCGCGAGGTCGGCATCGGCCTGGGTGAGTATCTCGGCGCGCTGCTGCGGCCGCTCGCGGCGGCCCTGCTGATGTTGGCGGCGGTGATCGCGCTGAACAGCCGGGTGCCGGGCGCGGAGGGGAGCTGGCTGCACCTGTTGATGCTGGTTGCGTTGGGGGTGGGCGTGTACGGCGGCGCAATGCTGTTGATTGACCGGCGTGGGCTGGCTGATGCCCTGTACCTTGTCCGCTCCTGAGCGATGGCCAGTACCCTGATTTTTCACTGCCGGTAGGCAGGGGCGACCGCTTGCTAACTAATACCTAGTAGTCTATAGTCGGACATAGTGGTCAACTTGGAGATCCCATAATGAGTCAGTGTCCATTTGCCAATTTCCCTAACATGATCGACCCCCAGACCTACGCCGAGGGTATGCCCTATGAGGTGCTGCGCGATATCCGCCAGTCCGGGCCCATTCACTACATGGATGATTCCTACCAGGGCGTGCCTTACTGGCTGGTGACGGGTCGCGATGAAATCGATTTTATTTCCAAGCGCCCGGAAATTTTTTCCAGCGAAGCCGGCACCGCCCTGGCCGAGGAATATGCCCCGGACGAGATTGAGAACATTCACAGTCAGATGATTATCAACATGGATCCGCCGCGACAGCTCAAGTACCGCAAGATCGTGCGCGCCGCCTTTACGCCCGGCGCGGTCGGGTCGTACGAGGAGCGCTTCCGTGAACACGCGCGCAACATCGTGGATCGCGTTGCCGCGCGCGGAGAGTGTGAGTTCGTGGAAGAGGTGGCCGCGGAGCTGCCGCTGCTGGCAATCCTGGAACTGTGCGGTGTGCCCGCCGAAGACCGCAAGGATTTCTTCGAGTGGACCAACGCCATGATGTTCAACCAGGATCCCGAGATGGCAGCCGATAAGGAAGTCGCCGAGATGGCCTCGGTGCACGTGATCAACTACGCCATGAAGCTCGCGGAGATGCACAAGGAAAACCCTGAAGAGAACATTGTCGGTGCACTACTGCGCGGGCACGGCGGGGTAGACGGCCTGACCGATGAAGAGTTCGTGTGGTTCTTCCTGCTGATTATTGCCGCGGGCAATGAATCCACGCGTACGGTTACCAGCCACGGCATGCGCCTGCTGATGGAAAATCCCGATCAGCTGCAGTACCTGGTGGACAACCCCGACAAGATTGGCAATGCCACCGAGGAAATGATCCGCTACAACACTGCGTTCATCATGATGCGCCGCCAGTGCATGGAAGATACCGAGGTGGGTGGCAAGCTGATCAAGAAAGGCGACAAGATCATTCTGCACTATCACACCGTGAATCATGACGAGGCAATTTTTGGCGACGACGCCATGCAGTTCGACGTGACCCGTCCGGAGCGTATGCCCAATATGTACAACGAACACCGCGCCTTCGGGATAGGCCAGCATTTCTGCCTCGGCACGCACCTTGCGCGGCTTGAGGTGAAGGTGATGTTTGAGGAGATCATTCCGCGCCTGCGCAATCCCAAACTCGCGGAGGAGATTCGCTATACGCGTTCCAACCTGGTGAACGGCATCAAGAGCATGCGCATCACCTTCGACCCGGAAGTGAAGAAGGCCGAGAAAGCGGCCTGACGGTTGTCGGGCTGGCCGCCTGGTCCTTGCGGGTTTTCATGCTGGCCGCCCGGCCCTTGGTGGTTTTCGTGCTAGCCGCGCGGCCCTTGGTGGTTTTCGTGCTAGTCGCCCGACCCTTGCGGAATGTGCCCGCGCCGGTCGAACGGCAGGGGCCACGCCCTGCGCGGGCACCTCCCGCAAGGGCCGGGCTTCTATTTGCGATACCCCGGTATCCAATGGCTTGGGCAATCTTGCGCTCCGTTGCCGGCGGGAGAAGGGCCGCGACCAGCGTTTGATCTTCGCGGGCCTGCGGCCTGCCCTCGGTCGGCCGTTTGAGCCGCTGCGCGTCTCGAGGCTGTCCCTCGGCGCGAGATTTGCAACGCCGCCCGCAGCCCCTCTCCCGCCTTGGACGGGCTGGCGGCTGGGTAGACGGCTGAATCCCCACGCCTGCGGCTCGCACCCAACAGAGGTCCGGCAAGGGGGTGGCAGTCCGCAGGACTGCCGGGCGTGGAGCGAACGGTCGCCCCTTGCCGGACCGTCCCCAAGAGAACGGACCCACCAGCACCCCTCGTCACGAAGCGGCAAAGAATGGCCTGACGGTGCGCGGGTTGCGGGGCGAGTATCTCAGCCTTCCGAGCCTCGCAACTCGGGCAGCGTCAGGCCATGCTCCCGACCATCCGCAACGCGGGCAGCGTCAGGCCATGCTCCCGACCATCCGCAACGCGGCCACCGTCAGGCCATGCTCCCGACCACCCGCAACCAGGGCACCAACATGCCTCGCTACCCCGCCTGCTCCTTCTCGAACTCGGCAATCGCTTCCTCCACCGGCCCGAGCATGGAGGCGGCGCGCGGGTAGCCCGCGTACTGTGCGATAAACAGCAGGAACTCGCGCGCTTCCGCGGGGTTGATCTCGCCGCGCTTGAGTGACGCCTTGATCTGAATCTTGAAGGTCATTGGTTCGCCTTTCTCGGCGATAATGCCAAGCAACAGAATGCGCTTGTCGCGCATGGAGAGCGTGTCCCGCGTCCACAGTTCGGCAAAAAGCTGCTTGAGCATGATGTCGGTGAAGGCGTAGCCCTCGGGCGGCACGACCACGTCGCCCGCGTAAACATCCTTGATTTTTTCTTCGCCCAGTGCGCGGCGTTCTGCGTCGTTCATGCTGCGTGTCCCTGTCGTCAGTGCGTGTGAGAAATCTCTCCGGTCAGTCCAGCGTGCCGAAGAGTTTGTCGTACAGCAGGGTAATGGTGGCGTAGTTACCCTTGTGCATGTTTTCGTGGTGAATGTGATGCTTCACCGTGATCCAGCTCAGCGTCTTGAACGGGAAGTAGGGCAGGTTCACGTAGGTGTGGTTAATCTGGTTGAGCTGGTAGTACAGGATGAACGTGACCACGATGGTGACAATATTGAAAGGCCCCATGATGGCGGCGAGCACGACCACGGTCGCCATGAAGCCGCCGAGGCCGACAAACGTTTCCAGCGGGTGCACGTAGTGCGCATCCAGGTAGGTGGGATTGCGCGCCTGGTGATGTACCGCGTGCACCTGGCGCATGGGGCCATTGCCGTGAAACCAGAAGCGATGGGCCAGGTAGTAGAAGAAGTCATACACCATGAGGATGACCACCATATCCAGCAGAATCATCCACCACGCCTGCATTTCAAGGGTGATGCAGAACGGCAGTAGCAGCAGGAAAAAGGTGATATTGCAGTACAAGCCCACGCGCTGGCTGGAGCGAATCATCGGCGGGTATTTCTCTTTCTTCCACTTGAGCTTGTCCTCCTCGCGATTCAGGCGTCGCATCTCCGCCAGGGCAGGGTGCTTGAACAGCAGCCATTTTCCGGCTTTGGTGATTCCCGCGATCAGCGCCAGCGCCGCGAGTGAACCCACGATGTTGTAGTGTTCCCACAGTGCCATTAGCCATTCGTTGTTCATGCTGAGTTACCTCACTTACCGCGATGGGTTTAGCAGTAGCCGGGCGAGAGTCTGGCTCGCTTCCTCGCCCAGTTGCCGTTTGAGTTGGTCCGCCAGTTGGCCGATGTCGCTGTGGCTGGCGTAGTCGAAAATGTCGCGCTCCAGGTGCAGGCCGTGGTAGAGCGTATGCAGGCTGGCGCTAAGGCTGCGCAGGGCCGATTCGCCGATAATCTCGGCAAACTCCGCCTTGAGATCTGCCACGCTGGCAACGGAATCGGCGATGAGCTGATCACCGTGCGGCGTAAAATGCAGCACCACCTGTCGGGCGTCTGTCGGGTCGGTTTCGCGTCGCAGGTAGCCCAGCGCCTCCAGCTCCGTGGCAATCGCGCTGATGGCCTGTTTGCTCACATCCTGTATCGAGGCAATCTGCTGTATGCGGCCGCCGCCGGGCCCGATCAGGGTCAGAACCTGGCCGTGCGACAGTTTCAGCTGCGGGTGGCCGCGCGCACGGGTGAGTTGCATCAACCTGTGCACGGTGTAATCCGACAGGCGCGGCAGCAGCCCGCCGATCCCGGCATACAGAAATGCCGGTTCATTGGCCGCACCGGCGTTGAGCGACAGCGCGCCGTAGAGCCGGCCGAGCTGGCGTGCTGCCTCGTCTGCGGCGGGTGCGCCGATGATGGCGGCAAAGCGGGCATCCAGCTTGCGCAGAATGCGCACGCCGTCTCGGCGCAAGCGCTGTCCGGCGGGAGTCAGCTGCAGCTGTCTCGCCCTGCGGTCGCGTGGATCAACCGCGCTGCGCACGTAGCCCGCCTGCTCCAGCTGACGCACCGTCTGGTTACAGGCCTGGCGTGAAATGGCCAGCGTGTCGGCCAGCTCGGACAGGCGGCGACCCTGCTCGCCAATCAAGGTGATGTACGGCGCAAAGCCCAGGCGTAACTCGCTGTGGCCGCAGTCCTGCATCAGCATGTGCATCATGCTCAGTTGCAGGTGTCGCGCCACGCTGATGAGGTGCCGCGAGAAATTGTCGCGGTAGTTCTCCCACTCAGACGGTGCAGGCTTGTTGTTGGGCTGGGATGCAGGCATGCGACAATAGTAAATGCGGGTTGTCGAATAGTCAATCTGTGTTGACATAATGTTCAGCCGACGTCTACACTGCTGTTTTGTCAGGCGTCGCGAAGCGTCCGATGCGGCGTAACCAGAATAAGCGTGCAACAATAAACGGGTAGAACAGTATGAGCCACAAACGCAGGGTCGGGTTTATCGGTCTGGGCGATATCGGCCGGCCCATGGCAAAACATCTGGTTTGCGAGGAGTTCGACGCCTACGTTTTCGACCTGGTACCGGCGGCGCTGGAGGAACTGAAGGCCGCCGGCGCCCACGCCTGCAGCTCGGTAGCGGAACTCGCCGCGCACTGCGACTGTATCGGCATCTGTGTGCGCGACGACGCGCAGGTGGAGAGTATTCTGCAGGGCACCGAGGGCGTGTTGGCGCATGCGAAGCCAGGCACAACCATCCTGATCCACAGCACCGTCACGCAGGCAAACCTGCTGGGCTGGGCCGCACAGGCGCACGAGGCAGGCCTGGTGCTGCTGGATGCGCCGATTACCGGCGGTGCAGGCAAGGCGCAGGAAGGTACGCTCTGCTATATGGTGGGCGGCACCGAGGCCGATGTGGCCGCTGTCACACCGGTGCTGCAAACGTCCGCCGAGAAAATCGTGCACGCCGGGGCGCTGGGCGCGGGTATTGCGCTCAAGCTGTGTAACAACTACATCCAGTACACCGAGTTTGTGGCGCTGGCCGAGGCCGCGCGGCTCGCCGATGCCTGCGGCCTGTCGCTCGATGTGATCCGTGAAGTCGGTCTGGCCAATGGCGTGGTCAACCCGCAGATGCATCAGTTTGTGAGCGGCCGTAACGCATTGGCGCCCGGCTGCAGCGATGAGGAGATGCAGGCGTTTTTCGGCGGCTTTGCAGCGCTGGCGCGCAAGGATCTGGATTGCGCGCTGGCCACCGCGAGTCATAAGGGCGTGAGCATGCCCACCGCCGAGTTCATACGTGATCGTATCGAAGCTGTATTCCTGGCGCGCGACGAATCGCGCCCCCCGCCACAGTAAGGAGTAGTGCATGAATCCGGAAGCCCGCCTGTTTATCGACGGCGAACTGGTACCCGCCGCGTCGGGTAAGACCTATGCCAACATCAATCCGGCCACGGAAGAGGTGCTGGGGGAGGTGGCCGATGCCGGCCCCGAGGATATGGAGCGTGCGATCGCAGCTGCGCGGCGCGCCTTTGATGAGAGCGATTGGGCCACCAACCATGCGTTCCGGCTGCACTGCCTCACGCAGCTGCGCGATGGCCTGCGCAGCGTGGAGGCGGATTTCAAACAGCAGATCGCTGCCGAGACGGGCGCGCCCCTGGGCATTTGCGGTGACATGGGCCCGCAGTGTTCGCTGCCGATCGGCTTTATCGATTACACCCTGGAACAGCTGCCGAAGGTAGAGTGGAGCAGGGATGCCGGGCTGTCGGAAAAAGTGGGCATAACGAGTCGCCGCCTGGTGGAAAAAGAGGCGATCGGTGTGGTGGCCTGTGTGACGCCCTGGAACGTGCCGCTGCAGATCAACCTCGCCAAGTGCATTCCCGCCCTGGCGGCCGGCTGCACCATCGTTCTCAAGGCCGCACCCGACACGCCCTGGTCGGCGACAATGCTGGGGCGGGTGGTGAAGGAACATACCGATATCCCGCCGGGCGTGTTCAACGTGATTACCGCGCAGGACCCGCGTGAAGTCGGTGACCAGCTCGTCGGAGACCCGCGCGTGGACATGGTGTCGTTCACCGGTTCCACTGCAGTGGGCAAGCACATCATGCAGCGCGCGGCCGAAACGGTGAAAAAGGTATTCCTTGAACTGGGCGGCAAGTCGGCGAACATCATCCTGGACGATGCGAACCTCGACGGCGCCCTGCTGAGCAGCCTCGGTGTGTGTTTTCACGCAGGGCAGGGCTGCGCCATACTCACCCGCCTGCAGGTGCCGCGTACACGCATGGCCGAGGTGGAAGAGAAACTCCCCACGTTCTTTGGCTTCATCGATTACGGCGATCCGTCCTCGGAAAGCCAGATCATGGGGCCGCTGATCAACGCACGCCAGCGCGACCGCGTGCTGTCCTATATCGAAAAGGGTAAGGCGGAAGGTGCCCGGCTGCTCATGGGCGGCGGCGTGCCGGAGACCTTACGCAAGGGGTTTTATGTAGAGCCGACGATCTTCACCGACGTGAGCAACGACATGACCATTGCGCGCGAAGAAATCTTCGGCCCCGTGCTGGCAATCATCCCGTTTGATGACGACGACGACGCCGTGCGCATTGCCAACGATTCGGTCTACGGCCTCTCTGGCGGCGTGTGGTCTGCGGACGAGGCGCGCGCCCTGGCCGTGGCCCGGCGCATACGTTCGGGCACGGTGGCGGTGAACGGCGGTATCTACTACGGCGCGGACGCCCCCTTTGGCGGCTATAAACAAAGCGGTATCGGCCGCGAGATGGGCCCCGAGGGGTTTGAGGAATACCTCGAAACCAAAACCATCGCCATCGCCGTATGAGCGTGGATCTCACGGGCAGGGTCTACCTGGTAACGGGCGCCTCGCGTGGGTTCGGGCTGGCGATAGCGCGCTGCCTGCTGGAGGGCGGTGCGCGCGTGGGTCTCGTCAGCCGCGATCGTGACGCACTGGACGCAGCGGCAGCGGAACTCGACGCCGGCGACGATGTCTTTGCGGTGACGGCAGATGTGGGTGTGAGGAAGGCCGTAGCGCAGGCGTTCACACAAACGGCCGCGCACTTCGGTCGCTTCGATGGTGTGGTGAACAATGCCGGCATGGCACGCCCCAACCGCATCGAGCATCTCGATGAGCAGGAAGTGCTCACGCAGATCAATACCAATTTTCTCGGTACCGTCTTTTGCTGCCAGGCGGCGATTCCACTGCTGCGCGGCGGCGATAACCCGCGCATCGTGAATATCTCCTCGGCGTCCGCCTGGCATTACGATGAAATCGTGCACCTCTCCATCTATGCCGCAACCAAAGCCGCGGTAGAGCGCTTTACCCGCGATCTGCGCCTGGAACTGCAGCCCGACAACATCGGTGTGACCTGCGTGCGCCCGGGTGGCGCGTTCACCAGCTTTGCCGACGAGTGGGCGCCGGAGCGTTTCAGCGCCGCCATCGAGGGCTGGAAAGAGGTGGGCACGTACATGGACATGGGCATGGAGGCCGCGCACGTGGGGGAGGCGGTGCGTTACGCGATCGCGCAGCCTGCCGGCGTGGCGGTAGACCTGCTCGAAGTTCGTCCCAACCGGCTTACGCCAAAATCCATTTTCTGAAACAGCTGTGAACACGGGGTCTGCAACGATGCATGATGTACTGGGTTATGAAGGCAAGAACGTGGTGGTGACCGGAGCGGCCTCCGGCATGGGCGAGGCTGCGGCGCAACTGCTGGTGGAGCTGGGCGCCCACGTGCATGCGCTGGATGTGGCGCCGATCTCGGTGCCGGTGGCCAGCGCTATTAAAGTCGACCTGAAAGACGCGGGCGAACTGGATGCCGCGATCAAGCAGCTGCCGGAGGAGGTGCATGCGCTGTTCAACTGCGCCGGTGTACCCAGCCCGCCGTTTCCTGCGGCCGATACGGTGCTGATCAATTTTTCCGGCCTGCGTTACCTCACTGAAGCGCTGCTGCCACGCATGCGTGAGGGCGCGGCGATCGCTTCCATCGCCTCAACCGCCGGTATGGGTTGGCGTCCGGTGCTCGAACGCGTGCGTGAATTTATCGCGCTGGATGCAAGCCTGGCTACCGCGAGTGACTGGCTGCAGCAAAACGCCGCGCTCGTGCCCGACGGTTACGGCTTTTCCAAGCAGTGCATCATCGTGTACACCATGAGTATGGCGAAGGAACTGGCCCAGCGCGGCATTCGCATTAACTGCATTGCGCCGTCGCCCACCGACAGCGGCTTCATGCGCGCGCTCAAGGGCGAGGGCCAGATACCGGATGAGGCGGTGGAACTGTTCCTGCCCTCCAACGGGCGCTACGCCACCGGCGCGGAGATGGGTCGTCCGCTGGTGTTGCTCAATAGCGCTCTGGCCAGTTTTATCAGCGGGCACAACCTGCCCGTGGACTTCGGCTACTGCGCCGAAGTGTTGATGGGCCAGCGTGACGACCTGATGAATATCGCGTGACACAGGCTTGATTTCTGCAAGGCGAAGGAACCGTTTATGCGCGTTTTGATTGTCGGCGGCACCGGCCTCACGGGTGCGCACGCGGCCCTGCACCTGCGGCAGCTGGGCCACAACGTCACGCTGATGTCGCGCAGGGCGCCGCAGGTGGCCGCGCTGTCGGGGTTTCCCCACATTGCCGCGAACTACACGGATGGCTCGCTCGCCTGCGGTATGTTGGAGGGTTTCGACGCCCTGGTATTCGCCGCCGGCGCCGACATCCGGCTGCTGCCGCCGGATGAAGACGAGGATCGTTTCTTTACCCGCGTGAACACCGAGGCCATTCCTGCGTTTTTTGACAAGGCAAAAGCCGCCGGCATTGCCCGTGCCGTGTACATCGGTACCTACTATCCACAGGTGGCGCCGGAGAAGATCGACAGCAGCCCCTACGTGCGCTCACGATACCTTGCCGATACCGCCGTGCGCGCGCTGAATGCACCGTCGTTCAACGTATGCAGCCTGAACGCGCCGTTCATTCTCGGGCGGGTGCCCGGGCTGTCGCTGCCGCACATCGAAGCGCTGGTGCACTATGCCAGCGGCCGCCTCGACGGTGTGCCGCTGGTGGCGCCGCAGGGCGGGGTGAACCACATCAGCAGCCGTTCCATGTCTGAAGCGATAGCCGGTGCGCTTGCCCATGGACGCGGCGGGCACGGCTACCTGGTGGGCGATGAAAACCTGAGTTGGAAGGAGTACCTGGAACGCTTCTTTGACGCTGCGGGCAACCCGCAGGACCTGCCGGTATCGGCGGACGAGCACCCGCTGTTTCCCGATGTGATCATGTACGCGGGTCGCAATGCCACGGTGTCCTACGAGCCCGAGAACGGTGAACTCAATTACAGTCGACACCAGATAGCGGCCACCATCGACGACATCGTGAAGGCCTGTCTCTAGCGGCCCCTGGAGGTCGAACAGGGTGGGTCGGATTCATTCAACAACCTGGAGCAACGAGCCCATGACAACGCTGAGTGACGAACAACTACGCAGCGCGGCAAATAAACTCATCGCGGCACACGGTGAGGCCTCGCGCAGCAACGACTGGACATTCTTCGTGGATGAGATCTATGCCCGGGACTGCGTGTATACCTGCGAGTATGCGGGTGTGATGGAGGTGACTGCGCACGGCATCGATGACATCAAGGCCACGCATTACGGGCGCGACATGGCCGTGGGTTGGGAGGGCTGGACCTTTCCCTACCTCGGCGTGTACACGGGTAGCGACAACCGGCTGATCACGCACTGGATGAATCGCGGACCCGGGACCCGGAAAGACGGTCGTCACTTTGAAAGCCCTGGGGTGTCGTTTATCACGCTGGATGCGGAGGCCCGCATCTGTCGCCAACTCGATGTGTTCGACCTGGCGCACCAGATGAAGCTGTGTGACGACCTCGAGGACGCGGGGCTGCTCTCACCCCAACTCAAGCAGCAGTGGGTGCTGCCGATGAAAGAAAAACTGGAGCGCCAGCTTGCGCGCAACCGCTAGCCGGCGCCTCCGGGCGCTCAGTCGTGGTGGTGTGTAATGGGCTTCTCGGTGAACAGGTAGTCTTTCAGCTCTTCGTCCATTTTCGGGTCGCGCCGGCGAATCCATTCCAGCACCATGGCGGCGTGTTCCTTCTCCTCGTCGCGATTGTGTTCCAGGATGGCTTTGAGTTCCTTGTCCTTGCACGCATCCACGCGCTGGTTGTACCAGTCTACGGCTTCGAGTTCCTCCATCAGTGAGGTGATGGCGCGGTGCATGTCGCGCGTTTCGTCGCTCAATTCGTCAATGGGCTCGTGGTAGCCTTCGTTAGCCATGGTGTGCTCCTTCGGATGGTCAGTGGCCGGTCGCGGTGAATGCGACCGCTGCAGGTGGCGAAACTCACCGGCCTCGCCCTCGGGCTCATAGTAAAGGGACGGGCAGTGGCCAGCAATACTTGTGCGTACCGGCGCCGGTCGCGCCGGCGATGAGCGGGGGCGGCGGCTGATGATTGCGCTGGCCCGGGTAGTGGGTTAAAAAGGCGCGTTGGTATCGCGAACGTCTGTTTCCCGGGAGCAGGGCGCCCATGTATCACTGGAACTATCTGGATTACTTCCCGCTGCTGGCGGTATTTTTCGGCACCACGTTTTTCATTATGCTCGCCTCCGAAGCGGGTAACCGGCTCGGCTTGCGCCACGCGAGCCGTCTGGCAGACGGAGAGACGCCGCACCTCGCCCCGGCCGTTGCCGCCACCCTTGGCCTGTTGGCTTTCATGCTGGCGTTCACCTTCGGTGCAGGTACAGACAGGTTGCAGACGAAACGCGCCCTGGTGCTGCAGGAGAGCAATGCCATTGGCACCGCGATGCTGCGCGCGGATCTGCTGCCCGAGCCCTATCGCAAACAGGCGCAGAGGATGTTCGCGGAATATGTGGATCTGCTGATCAGCACGACCGAGGAGCAGGATACGCCAGAGTTCGTGTCGCGCGGTGAGGAGTACGCGCAGGCGATACAGGCGGGCCTGCTTGAAGCGCGGGCACTGCACGGCAGACTTTGGGCAGAGGCCGTGGCAGTGGCGGCTCAGGCGCCGACGCCGGTGAACAGCCTGTATTTGAGCGCTCTGAACGAGGTGTTCGATATTCTGCAGATGCGCATCACCGTGGGCATGCAGTATCGGATGCCAGGGGTTTTCTGGGTGGTGCTGTATAGCCTGGCCTTCCTGGCCCTGGCGCTGTCGGGTTACGAGGCCGGTGTCAGCCGCAGCCGGCGCAACCATGCCATGTGGGCGGTCGCGCTGGCGTTTGCATCGGTGATGACGCTGGTGATCGCCCTGGACAGGCCGCAGACGTCGGCAGTGCGCCAGTTGCCCCTGCTGGATTTGCAGGCGGACATCCGCGCCGCCATGAAGCAGGGCTGAGCTGCACGGGGAGCGATCATGTGCGGACGCTTCAATGTCACCAACACGCCCGGCCTGCAGGAACTGGTAGACCTGCTCGGCATCGACCTTAAATTGCCGCCCCCGCGCAGCAACATCGCGCCCACCGAGGACGTATTGCTGCTGCATGACGGCAAAGGCGAAAGCGCCCGCTGGTGGTTGACCCCGGCCTGGGCGAAGGATTTAAGCCAGAAGTATTCGATGTTCAATGCGCGCTGCGAAAGCCTGGGCAGCAGCCGGGCGTTTCAGCGCCCGTTCAAGAGCCAGCGCGGCATTGTGCCCCTGTCGAGCTTTATCGAATGGCGCGGTAAGGCGGGCAACAAGGAGCCCTGGCTCATTACCAACGAACGGGAGGCGCTTGCGATCGCGGCCATCTGGGACGTGTGGCAAGGAGAAGGCGAGCCCCCGTTGCTGTCTTGCGCGCTGGTTACCACCGCTGCGGCGA
Source organism: Halioglobus sp. (assembly GCA_041396005.1). Lineage (GTDB taxonomy): Bacteria > Pseudomonadota > Gammaproteobacteria > Pseudomonadales > Halieaceae > Marimicrobium. The sequence continues at coordinate 105,506 of JAWKZK010000012.1, read as the reverse complement.
AAGCCTTCGAGCCCTGGCATTCGCGCATGCCGGTGATGCTGACTGCCGATGAGTGCGATCGCTGGATGGATAACGATACGCCGGTTGCGGCGAGCGACTCGCTGTTTCGCCCCGACATCAAGTTTCCCCTCTGCCTGTCGCCGCTGGACAAGGCGGTGGGGAACGCACGCAACATGGCGCCTGAGTTAATGCAGCCGGTGGGAGAGGTGGTGACCTTGGTGTGAGACGGGTTGCGCCAGACACGGTATGAGGGGCCGCCGGGACGGCGCCTCCAGTTGCGCCAACATCACATGGGCCGGCTATGGATAGAGCAAAGATCATTCGGTCGACCGAGCGCTGGCTTGAGAGTACTGTCGTCGGGCTTAACCTCTGCCCGTTTGCCAGGCTGCCGCTGTTGAACGCCAGCGTGCGATTTTCGGTGTCCGCGGCAACAACCGAGCAGCAGCTCCTGTTGCATTTAAATGCCGAGTTGTCGTTGCTCGAAGACGCCACAGAGATCGAAACCACGCTGCTTATTCATCCCTGCGTCCTGCAAGAGTTTGGGGCCTATAACCAATTCCTGACAGATGCCGAGAACTTGCTCGAAGATTCAGGCTATGGGGGTATCTATCAGTTGGCGAGCTTTCACCCGGGCTATCAGTTTGCCGGCACGTTTGAGGAGGATGCCGAGAACTACAGTAACCGGTCGCCGTACCCGATGCTGCATGTACTCAGGGAAACGAGCGTCGAACGGGCGGTAGCGAGCTATCCGGATGTTCACGCCGTCCCCCGGCGCAATATCGAGCGGCTCAATCAAGTGGGCCACACAGCGCTGGCGCGGATGCTGTCGGAAAGCTGTGATGAGGTGTGCAAATGAAGGAAACCAGCGATGCAGGGAGAAAGGTTGCTCGTTGACTTCGAACCTTCACCTTATTTGGGGACAGTTTACTCAATTTGCAATTAGGTCAACTGTCCCCAGATAGCCATTAGGTCAACTGTCCCCAGATAGCCCCAGTATCCAGACCCGGCGAGGATCACCTATCAGATGCCGATGTGCTCCAAAAGCACCGGGCCGGCATGAACAGTCGCAACCCTGCACAGCGCAAGGCCGCCGTGCGATCCATGTTTAACGAATTGAGCGAGCGCGGCAGATCACGCTTGCTGCGATCCTGGACGCGGGCATAGCTTGCGGCCGCTTCTAGCACCTTAACGACCTAAAGAAACGATGTAGAATTCGGCCTGACGTGCTTTATGAATGGCTTGCAGGAAATCAGTTTAACAACCAAACTTGCGCGACATGTGAATCATCAACCTCAGAGAGTAAGATAATGAAGAAGGTCACCTTGTTGTTTATTTTTATGTTGTTTTCAACTTTTGGCTGGGCGCAAGCGGCGACAACTAACAGCGGTTATGCCGCCTGTTTGTCAAAGCAGTATCTGGACGACTTCATCAGCTTTGCAAACGCAAAAGACACAGACAGCATTCAGGCTTACATCGATTCTCAAAAGTGCATTTCGCTAAAAGCCGGACTAAGGGTTACATTGGTGGATACTTCTGGTTTGCTCTCTTCTAAAGTTCAGTTCGCTTTTAAAGGACTTAAGCTCTGGACAGTTAGAGAGGCGCTGAATTTCTGAGTCTTTTAGGCAAGCCTGCAGCACGGCTGGATGGTGCCACAAATAGTGGCACGACTGAATTAGAGCGGACTGAAAAAGAAATGCAACCGAGCCAGAGAAGCCGAGGCCGCTCGCTAAACTTCGATACCCTGCTGAAACGGGACCACCACCGTAGTGCAAATTCCAGTCAATCGGATGATTCATTACGTCGCTTTCAAGTAGCTGCTGGAGCTTTTGAGTTTCTAAATCGAACCAAGAGGAAAATAGCGAGGGCCAGCAGTGCCCACGTTGGCGGAGAAGGCACAGCACGCTCAAACTCGTAGCTCAGCGTCGCAGTCAACTGCAACCGTCCAGGGGTGTAGCCAGATGCGTTCCCGACGCCTTGCCACCAAGTGCCGCCCCAGTCTAGGGTAGATGCTTCTACAGATGCCCAAGACAAGTCACTAAAATCGGTTGCAACAAAGCGAAACGAATTTCTGTGCCAATTCGAGAACAAGCCGCCATAAGCTTGGTCAAATGCCCATCGAGGGTCGTTCTGGACCTGCATCCACAATCCATCACGTCCCCACCACTTCACATCAATATAACTCACTACGCTGCAGTATAGTCCAGCGTCGTCAGCGCAGGAAAATGCCGTCAGTGGAGCAGTGGCCAGAGCAACTATGTCAATAGACAGAGCGCTTATGACACCAAGCGCCGGATCGAACTTGGGTAGCTGGTAGTTGGTTTCACTAAGTGGTGGCTGCGAATCTATCTCAATGATATGCGTGATGATGCCGGCATTGGCTGCACTGCAAGCCACCGAGAGCAGGCATGCGGCGAGCCAGTAGCGCGTTAATGATGTTAAAGCCATTGTTTATCGCTCCATGTTTTTGAACATTTAGATATAGTCGATTTTTGACAAACAACCAGTTAGCGGACTTGGAAACAGTCGCTGCCGAATGCCGGGATTAAATACTAATACCCTGGTGCAAGGGAATCACCACGACGCGCTCCACCGTCAACTTACTGACTAGGCACCCGGCACCGAATCCCACTAGCAAGCCGAGCGCAGCGCCTACCCAATGGGATTGGCGGGCGAGGCGCTTAATGTCTTTTTCAATTTCTTCTTTTGTTCGCATGGCTTCAGGATAGCGCAGGCGTATTGTCTGCGCCTGACCCTGCGCGGACTTGGCGCTGGTGGTGGGGGGTAAACGGGGTTTCTGCAACAAATGCGCAACAAAATTACTCCCCGGCCCTGATGGGTTGAGTAGAAAAGCCGAATAAAACAATTAAAAACAATAGGTTAGTGGCCCGCCCTTCAGGATTCGAACCTGAGACCTTCCCCTTAGGAGGGGGATGCTCTATCCAGCTGAGCTAAGGGCGGAAACGGGAGCGGGGGCATTATTCCGTGCCATGCCCGGCAGTTCAAGGCGTTTTCACCAGTTCATACTCGCCGAACCGGGGGTTGTGCATGTCGTGCAGGTAACGCGTGGGGCTCCACGGGTAGAGGTTGGGCTTGCCGCTGGCATCGAAGTACCAGCTGTCGCAGCCGCCTGTCCACCACACGGTGTTGGTAATGGCCTCGGACATCGCGCTGTTGTACGCCTCGAAGGCGGTTTGCTTCGCGGCAATGGCGCTCAGGCCCTCGTCGCGCATGCGGTTCAGCATCGCCACGATGTAGTCCACCTGGTACTCGCTGATGGTAATGAGAGAGAGATTGCCCACCGGCCCTGTCGGCCCTTCGAGCATCCAGAAGTTGGGGAAGCCGGGCATGGCCACCGCGCGGTGCGCGCGGGGCGAGCCTTGCCAGACATCGTCCAGCGCCTGGCCGTGTTCGCCGATCACGCGGGTGGGCAGTATGAACGCCGTGGGGTCGAAGCCGGTGGCCAGCACCAGCACGTCGAGTTCGTGGAGCGTGCCATCGTCGGTGCGTACGCCGCCGGGTTCTATGCGGTCGATGCGTTGCGTGACGAGGTGTGCGTTTGGGCTGCTGATTGCCGGGTAAAAGTCCGAGCAGAAAATCAATCGCTTGCAGGCGGCCTGGTAGTCGGGGGTGAGTTGTTCGCGCAGCGCGACGTCCGGCACGCTTTTCTCCAGGTGTCTGCGGCACAGCCAGCTTATCCAGCGCTGCATGAGTTTGTTGCCCACGGTGCCCGCGCTGAAGGTGCGCACCAGTATCTGGAAATAGTAGTGGTAGGCCAGGCGCTGCAGTAGCGGGAAGCGCGCAAGCAGGCTGTTCCAGCCTGCGGAATAGGTTTTCTGCGGCAGTGGCGACATCCACTGTGGCGTGCGCTGAAACACCGTCATCGATTGCGCATCGGCAGTGACCGCGCCAACAATCTGCGCAGCCGTGGAACCGGTACCGATCACGCCGATGCGTTTGCCGCGCAGTGCCACATCGTGACCCCAGCGCGCCGAGTGAAAGCTCGCGCCGGCAAAGCTGGCAAGCCCGTCGATGTCGGGGTAGGCCGGTTGATGCAGAATCCCTGTGGCGGAAATCACCACGTCGAACCGTTCCTCCGCGCCATCGGCCGTGCGCAGCCGCCACTGCGGCGATGCGTAGCGGAGTTCGGTCACTGCTGTGTTGAAGCGGGTTTTTTCCAGCACGCCGAAGTCACGCGCCACGGTCTCGAAATACGCCTGTATGTCCGGGCCGTAGGAGTAGCGGTGCGACCAGTCTGCTTTCAGCGCGAAGCTGTAGCAGTACCAGCGCGAGGGTATGTCGCAGGAGAGCCCGGGGTAGGTATTCTCCCGCCAGGTGCCGCCCACGCGATCGGCCTTCTCGAACACGGTGATATCGGAATACCCGGCCTTCTGCAGTTTCACCACGGCGGCGATGCCAGACATGCCCGCGCCGATAACGGCGATGCGTGGCTGGCGCCCGGCTGCGGCCCAGCCGGCGCCGGGCAAGTCGTTGAGTTGTGTCATCGCGGGCGTTCTTATCTCTCGCGGTTATTGTGTGTCGCGCGCGTTATGTCGCGCCGCTACATGGGGGCAGCGTAGCGCGGGTTGCGTACCGTGGCCAGTGCCCGGGGCCATCTCTTGATCCCGATCAAGGAAGCCGTGCCCGCGAGGTTTCGCTCTTGAAAACACGCCGTTTAACCCCATTTATTGTGGCAGAGACAGTCCAACAACCCAGAAGGAGGAGTGATATGTCTTTAATACCCCGAAGCAATCTCTTCGACATTGATCGCTTTTTCAACGACTCCTGGCCGCAGGTGGCGAGGTCGGATACGTCCACCTTTTTCGCCCCGCGCGTGGACATTCGCGATACCAACGGGCACTACGAAATCACGGCTGAACTGCCGGGCGTTGCGCGTGAAGATATTCACGTGCACGTGAGAGACGGTGTGCTCACGCTGGAAGCGGAAACCACGCAGGAGAAGAAGGAAGAGGAGGAAGGCAAGATCATTCGGCAGGAGCGGCGTTACGGCAAATTCATGCGCAGCTTCAATCTCGGCGCGGATGTGCAGGAGTCGGATATCAAGGCCACGTTCAAGGATGGCGTGCTGACCCTGCAGGCACCGAAAGTGGTCGAGAAAGAGCCCGAGCGGCGACGTATTGAAGTGTCCTGATCAGTAACGCCCGGTCAGGCCTCAATTGATCAGCATGGCCCGGATCACCTTGTGCAGCAGGCGTTTCTGTCGCGCGATGTTGTCCGGGTCGTGCAGATTACCTTCCGCGAGGGAGGCGAAAGCGCGCTGCGACAGGAAATAGCCGGTTGTGATGTTGAACATGGCGATCAGATTGATGGCCATGGTGGCGCGGTTGGCTTCCCCGGTTTCCGTGTTCTCCGCGGAGCCGATGTGTTGCAGGCTCTGCATGCCCTGGTCGAACAATGTCTCCAGCCATGCAGCCACCAGTTTATTCCCCAGTGAGTCGGCATCCCCGCGCAGGGCCTGTTGGAACAGCGCGGCCATTTGCGGATGCTCCAGCAGCAGGTCAGTAATAATCGAAGGCAACTCGGTGTAGTCGCGCAGGTGCGCCGCCTGTGCGATGTGGGCCTGCATGGCCTCGGCCATCGGGTTCAGCGCGCGGTACAGCACCGCCTCGTAGAGGGCCTGCTTGCCGCTGAAGTGGTTGTACAGGCCGGGTTCGGTGAGGCCCGCGCCCTCGGCAATCCTGCGCAGGCTGGTGCCTTCGTAACCGCCAGTTGCAAACAGGTATTCGGCCACGTCCAGAATGCGCTGGGCGGTACGTTCCCCTTTGGTGGGTTTGTCCGTTTGTGAGGCGTCCCGGGGCATAAAATTATCAACTGATCGCTAAAAAACCGTCAGAAAATAGCACGGCCACCTCGATTTTTCGACTGAAGTGCCAGTATACTCATTAAATATTAACAAGCGATAATATTTGGGTCTTGCATGCCGCCGCTCGTCAACGATCTCGTCAACACCGACGCCTCACTGATTCATCGCCGTTGCTGGACGGATGAGCACGTCTACCAGCTTGAAAAACGTGGGATTTTCGGCAGATCGTGGCTGTTTCTGGGCCACGAGAGCCAGCTGCGCCAGCCCGGCGATTTTGTGCAGGCGTACATGTGTGAAACCCCGGTCATCCTCGCCCGCGGTGAAGACAACGCCCTGCACGCGAGCATCAACAGTTGCACGCACCGCGGCTTGCCGGTGTGCCGCGCCGACCATGGCAATACGCGGCGATTCATCTGCCCTTACCACAACTGGTCCTATGCGGTGGACGGCAGCCTGGTGACCATTCCCCAGGAGAGCGAGGTGCGCAACAAACCGGATAAGTCGGCGCTGGGTCTTAAACGCGTGCCCCGTGTAGAGAGCTGGCGCGGCATGATCTTCGGCAGTTTCGATGCGGCGATCGAGCCCCTGGATGCGTATCTCGGCGACATGCGCTTCTACCTCGACGCCTTTTTCGAGCGGTTCCCCGGTGGCATCGAGTTCCTCGGGGCGCCGCATCGCTGGGTGCTGAACGCGAACTGGAAGCTGCCGGTGGAAAACCAGCTTGGCGATGTGAATCACGGCGCGTTTCTGCACAGCGCGATTATCCCGCGCGAGGCGCAGGCCGTGATCGAATCGCTGGGCTACTCCGTGGTGCCGCGTCCCGGGCACGGGGCCACCTTTCGCCTGATGCCAGAGGACGCGCCGTGGGAGGAGGTCGCCTGGGGCATGGAGGGCATGGGCGCGATACTGGGCGGCCCGGAAGTGCGCGAGTATCTCGCCGAGGTGCAGGCGAAGGCTGCGGAGCGCGTTGGCGACCTGCGCGCGCGCATGAAGGGCCTCACCTACGGCATCTATCCCAACCTGTCCTTTCTGTGGTCCAACACGTCGTTCAAGGTCTCGCATCCGCGTGGCCCCGGCAAGGTGGAATACTGGTCCTGGGCGGTGGTGCCGGCGGATGCGCCGGATGCCGTCAAGCAGGTATTGCGCACCAACTACAGCTCATTCTTTGGCCCGGGGGGTATCCTCGAGCAGGAGGATTCTGAAGTTTGGATGCAGCAGTTTGCCGGTAGCAGCATCGATTTTGCCGACGACCGGCCGTACTTCTATGGCCTGGGCCTGGGTGAGGAGGCACCTCACCCGGAGTTGCCCGGGCTGGTGAGCGTGACCGCCAATGAGTTCTATGCGCGGCATTTTTTCCGCCGCTGGCGCGATGACCTGCTGGCGGTGGAGGGCGAGCGATGAGCAGCCACGCCGTGGCCTGTACCGTGGAAGAGCAGCGGGCGCTGGAGCGCTTTTACTTTCGCGAGGCGCGCCTGCTGGATAACCGCCAGTACCAGCAGTGGCTGGCGCTGGTCAGCGAGTCCGTACACTATCGCATGCCCGCCCGAACCAACGTGCAGGTGGATAACCGCGAGCGGGGCAGCGAGGGCATGTTATCGGTCGAGCGCGAGCTGGAAGGCGTTGAGGGCATGGGTAACCCACTGCGCGATGAGCGCTATATTCACCTGGCGCTGCGCGTCGAGCGCGCCTACAAGATCAACTCCTGGTCGGAAAACCCGCCGGCGCGTACACGACGCATCATCGGCAATGTGGAACTCATGGGCCGCAGTGACGATCGCTGGCAGGTGCTGAGCAACTTTCACCTGGACTACGCGCGGCCCGGCGCCGGCAACTGTTTTTACAGTGGGCAGCGGCGGGATGAACTGCTGGCAGTGGACGGTGACTTCAAGCTCCTGCAGCGCGAGGTGATCCTGGACTATGCCAACATTGAGCAGCCCACCCTGGGCCTGTTTTTCTAGCGCGCCAGAATCGCGCGAATTCTTCATTTCGCGCGCCGCCACCTCTTGCATTCCTGTAATGCCCGGAGCAACCTAGGCCTTACCCGACCGATGCGCGACAGATGCGTTGGCGGGCGGGCGTGGAACTTTCGGGGTGGTCGTGGTGCGTGTGGTGCTTGGCAGGGTGGTGAAGGGAGCGGTGCTGTGCGGCGCTCTGGTCGCGGGGTTCGCGCAGGCGCTGAATACGCCCACCGCCGAAGAGCGGGAAAGCTATCAGGACGCGCTGGAGGCGCTGGAAAAGCGCCGCTGGGACGATTTCTCACAACTGCGTTCCGGCCTTGAGGAGTATCCTCTTTCCATCTATCTGGATTTCTTCCAGCTTAGCGGGCGGGCGCAGCAGGTGCGCCCCCCGGAGGCCAACCGTTTTTTGCAGCGTAGCGCCGATACGCCCCTGCCCAACCGTTTTCTCAGCGTGTATCTCACCAGCGCCGGGAAGCAGCAGCGCTGGCGAGATTTTCTCGCCGTGATGCCGCGCGAGCCCAACAGCGTGGTGCTCAAGTGCTATTACTTCCGCGCGCAGCTGGCGGCCGGCGAACGCGAGGTGGCGTGGGCCGGCGCGAAATCTCTGTGGGTGCACGGTGAGTCGCGCCCGAAAGAGTGCGATCCGCTGTTCACAGCCTGGCAGGCGGCCGGTGGCCTCACCGACGAGATCGTGTGGGCGCGCATGCTGCAGGCGTTCGATGCACGCCAGCGCAGCATATTGCGTTTTGCCGCCAGTAAAGCGAGCCGCGCGCTCAAGCCCGCCGCCGACACACTGCAAACGGTCTATGCGAGTCCCGACAGCCTGGCGCGCCTGCAACTCAAGCCGTCTGATCCCTATGCCGCAGACATCCTCAGCCATGGGCTCGTGCACCTGTCGCAGTACAGCGCGGAGAAGGCGCTGACCTACTGGCAGGACTACAGCGATCGCTTCCGCTTCAGCGAAGAGCAGACGCGCGCGGTGGAATATGCGATAGCCCAGCGCCTTCTGTTCGCCCGCAGCGATGCGCACCGCCAATGGCTGCACGCCGTCTTGGCGCGCCTGGAGGACGACTCGCTGGTAGGCATTCGCCTGCGCTGGGCGCTCGCTGAGCAGGACTGGGCAGGGTACGAGCGCACGCTGCCGTTGCTTTCGGAAGCGGCGCAATCAGACACCGTGTGGCGCTACTGGCTCGCCGAGGCTCAGGCGCAGGCCGGCAATGAGGCGTCGGCCCGCAGCCTGCTGCAGGCGCTGGCGCAGGAGCGCGACTATTACGGCTTTCTCGCCGCAGACAAGCTTGGCCTGGCGTATGCCTTCAACAACCAGCCGCTGCAGCGTGCCGACAACACGCCGCTGCGCGGGCTGCCTGCCCTGCGGCGCATCGAGGAACTGCAGTTCCACGAGGAGGTGATGCTCGCGCAGTCGGAGTGGTACAAGGTGCTGCAGGACACGCCCGATGCCTCTACGCACCAGCAGCTCGCGTTGCTGGCCTCTGATCAGGGCTGGTATCGCATGGCCATCGACGCGGCGACCCGGGCCGAGGCCTGGGATGCGCTCGACATTCGTTTTCCCACCCCGTATCGCACTGTGTTCGAGGCGAATGCCGCCGCGCAGAAGGTGCCCGGTACGGAGCTGATGGCGATTGCGCGCAGGGAAAGCGCCTTCTTTCCGCAGGCGCGCTCGCCGGTGGGAGCGCTGGGCCTGATGCAGATCATGCCCGCTACCGGTGCGCAGGTGGCGTCGGGCCTGGGCGCGCGCCACAGCAACGCCGATCTGCTCAACGTGGAGCACAACGTGCTGCTCGGCAGCGTCTATTACCGGCAACTGCTGGACCGCTTCAACGGCAACCGCGTGTTTGCCCTCACCGCATACAACGCCGGTCCGCACCGTGTCGATCGCTGGCGCAACAAGCCCGACCAGGCGGTTCCGGTGGAATTGTGGATCGAGACCATTCCCTATCGCGAAACGCGCAATTATGTGCAGGCCGTGTTGTCGTACAATGTGGTATTCCGGCATTTGATGGGAGAGACGGCAACATTGCTCACGCCCGCCGAACGCCAGGCAAGCTACTGAGCGCGGCGCTGTGTCGCGCCGGGTACGTCCACAGCGACAGGCCGCCTTATGCGTGATACACGACCGTTACTGCTGCAATCCGATTTTCCACCGGTCACCCGCAGCACCGCCGCCACGCTGCAGGTAAATCTCGGCTATTTGTGCAATATGAGCTGTGTGCACTGCCATGTCGATGCGGGGCCGCACCGCACCGAACTGATGGCGATCGACACCATCCATGACGTACTGGCCGTGCTGGATGCAGGTGCTTTCACCACGCTGGATCTCACCGGCGGCGCGCCGGAGCTCAATCCGCATTTTCGTTTTCTGGTGCGCGCTGCGCGCGAACGGGGCCTGCGCGTGATCGATCGCTGCAACCTCACGGTGCTGTTCGAGCCCGGCCAGGAAGATCTGGCGGGCTTTCTCGCCGGGCAGGGCGTGGAGATCGTGGCGTCCTTACCCTGCTACCTCGAGGACAATGTGCAGGCGCAGCGCGGCAAGGGCGTGTACGACACGAGCATGCGCGCGCTGACACTGCTCAACGGCCTGGGCTATGGCGATACCCTCACGCTTAACCTGGTGTACAACCCGGTGGGGCCGATCTTGCCGCCCGCGCAGGACGCCCTGCAGGACGATTATCGCGAGGCGCTGAACGCGCGCTTCGGTATTCGCTTCAGCCAGCTGTTCACTCTCGCCAACATGCCTATCAGTCGCTTCGGCGCGGTTCTCCTCGCGCAGGGCGAGTACACGCGCTATATGCAGCTGTTGCGCGACAGCTTCAGCGCCGACAACCTCGCCGGCCTGATGTGTCGCGATACCGTCAGCGTGGACTGGCGCGGCTACCTGTACGACTGCGATTTCAACCAGATGCTCGACATGCCCCTGGCGGCTTGCGGCAGCCGCGCGCATCTGCGCGATCTGTTTGCGGGCGACACGCTCGCCGGACGCGCCGTGGCCACGGGCGAGCATTGTTATGGCTGCACCGCAGGGCAGGGCAGCAGCTGCGGCGGCGCCCTGGGCGCCTGATGACAGGGCTGGTCAGCTTTGTCATTCCCACGCTGAATGAATCGGCAGGTATCGCACCGCTGTTGGAGGCCCTGCGCGCGCGCTTTCCCACCGCGCGCCTGATCGTGGTGGACGGCGGCAGCGCGGACGACACGGTAAAGCTGGCGATGCCGCGCTGTGACGCACTGTTGCTGTGCGAGCCGGGCCGCGCGCGACAGATGAACCTGGGCGCATCGGTGGCGCGCACCCGCTACGTGGTATTCCTGCATGCCGACAGCCTGCCCGGCGTGGACGAACACGCCCTGGCCGCTTACCTGGCGAGCCAGCCGGCCTGGGGATTCTGCCGGGTGAGGCTCAGCGGCCCACAGCCCGCGTTTCGCGTGATCGAGTGGTTCATCAACCAGCGCAGCCGCCTGACCCGTATCGCCACCGGCGACCAGATGTTGTTCATGCGCCGCGATGTGTTCGAGGCCTGCGGTGGCTTCGATGCGCTGCCACTGATGGAAGACGTGGCGTGCTGCAAACGTCTGCGCCGCGTGGCAGCGCCGGTCATCGTAGCGGAGCCGGTGCTGACCGCCAGTCGGCGCTGGGAGGAGGGCGGTATCGCGCGCACGGTGCTGAGAATGTGGGCACTGCGCTTTGCCTACTTCGCCGGCGTGTCCCCGCAGCGGCTGTGGCGACACTATTATGGCTGACACCTCCCGGGCGGGTACGTCCGTCGCCGCCTGTGCCGGCTCGGGCCGCTGTCTGCTGCTGCAGTTCGCCCGTTCGCCGCAGCCGGGCAAGGTGAAAACCCGCATGCTGCCGGCACTCAGCGCCGAGCAGGCCTGCGAACTGCACTGCGAACTGGTGCTGTGGACCTGTGAGCGGCTGGTGGCGTCGCAACTCGGAGAGGTCCGCGTGTGCGTGGCGGGCAACCCGCACCACCCGGTGTTCGAGCGCTGTCTTGCCGCGGGCGCGGTGGGGCTGTGTGAGCAGCGCGGCAGCGATCTCGGCGAGCGCATGTTCCACGCCCTGCAGCAGGCTCTCGCCAGCTACGAGCGCGTAATCCTGGTGGGCAGCGACTGCCCGGCGTTGGATACCGCGTACCTGCAAGCGGCGCGGGCCGCCCTGGAGGACGTGCCGGTCGTGATCGGCCCCGCGCTGGACGGCGGCTACGTGCTGATCGGCGCCAGACGGATTGCGGCGGGCGTGTTTCAGGGCATTCGCTGGGGTGGCGATGAGGTGTATGCGCGAACGCTGGAGAATCTGGCGAGCGCAGGGCTCGCGGCGCGCTCGCTCGCACCGCTGGCGGACGTTGATCGCCCCGCGGATCTGCCGGCGTGGCTGGCCCTGCGAGAGGGCGGCTGACGCCTTGCCCGCAGGCGCGCGGCCTGGCCACGACCGGCTGCGGCCGTGCTCCCTGCCCACATCTCCTGCAGCCCCGCGATTGCGCGGGAAGCGGGGTCGCTCAGGCGCTGGCGAGCGCCGCCATCTCCGGCTCCTGCACGTTCCCCCCGGCGCGGCGATACAGCAACCAGGCGATGGCCGTGCAATAGCTCAGGTTGGTTTGTAGCTCGCTGTCCGGGTCGGTCAGGAAGGCCCGCTGGCTCGCCAGCCCCCTCACGCGGCTGGCCAGTTCGGGGTTGAACGCCAGGTAACGATCCCAGAGATCACGGTGTTGCGCAGCCGTGATATGGAACAGGCCGAGGCCGTCGTTGCGCGCGGAAAACAGGCCCAGTTCCGGCGCATTGATCGCGGCATTCAGAAGAAACTCCTCGCTGGCCCTGTTCCACGCCCCCATGTACTTCAGCGTTGGTCGAATAACCTGATCCCTCAGGTGTTCTGCGGTAACGTACATAACCCACTTCCTCGCAGGGATGACTCATCCGTCAGATACTGCAGTGTCGCTGTTATTGTGCGTGGCGCGATTATCGTTGGCGGAAATGGGAGAAGGCACCCGTTTCGCGGCAGTTTCGCGCTCACGAGGCATGTTTTAACACAGAAAAACAATAAAACCAATAAAAATAACCAGTTGAGCGCGTTATTTCATACGCGTATTGAGAAAACCCCCTAACTTGCGCCCAGCCAGCTCCGGGCCCATGCCAGGGTCCCCGAGAGCGTCGTCTAAATGAGCTCGTAAATCCGATATTTTGGTGCTAAAAGCGATGAAAATCGTGAAACTTTCAACCTCCGGCGATCTTGACCTGATAGCCTCGTCGCTCTAATTCCTGTTTCAGTTTTCCGCGCGAATCGCCCTGTATTTCGATGTCGTTGCCCTTCACCGAGCCGCCCACGCCGCACTTTTTCTTCAATTCGCTGGCGAGCGTCTTCAACGCCTGCTCGTTGAGTGCCAGCCCGCTGATGAGCGTCACCGGCTTGCCGCCCCGTCCTTTGCTCTGGCGGTGCAGTCGCACGATGCCATCGCCACCGCCGCTGGCAGGGGGGCCGGCCTGACAGACGCATTTGGCCAGCGTGCGCTGGCAGCCGGGACAAAAACGGCCGCTCTCGGTGGAATACACGAGGCGGGAGTTGGCGGGGCGGCGCTGGCTCATGGCGGGTCACGTGACTTGCGGCTGACGGCGGCAGTATAGTGTGCTCGTGGGTCAGCGAAAACCGGTTTGAGGGGCGCGATGTCAAACGAAATCACGGAGCTGCGGGAGTTGGTGGAGCATCTGCAATCGCAGCTCGCGTTTCAGGAAGACGCGGTGGCCAGCCTCGACGCCGCGCTCGCGGCACAGCAAAAGGATATTCTGCTACTGGGGCGCCAGATAGCGCTGCTGCATGAGCGCCAAACGCAGTTTGCCGGGCAGACCGGGGCGGATGCCTCGCAGGCGCCGTCGCTCCAGGATGAAAAGCCGCCGCATTATTGATGCCGGCGCCAGCGCGCCACTGATCATGGCGCCAGTCGTGCGCGCTGCGGGTGCAGGGCTCAGGGCGTGCCGGGGCGCGGCGCAGGAACCGATGCGTGACGTTTGTCGAGACGGCGCACGAACTCCGCCACCAGCCGTCGATACAGCTCCTTTTTTAGCACCTGGTCCTCCACGCCGGCCTCAAGGTTGGGATTGTCGTTCACCTCGATCACCATCACGCCGCGGGGCGTTTCCTTGACGTCTACGCCATAGAATCCGTCACCAATCAGGTTGGCCGCCTTGAGCGCCGTGGCCACGACCTCGGCGGGCGCTTCCTCCACCGCCCAGCACTTGAACGCGCCTTCGTCCGGCTTGCCCTCGCCGCTGTGATTGACGATCTGCCAGTGCTTCTTGGACATGAAATACTGGCAGACGAAGAGCGGTTCCCGGTTGAGAATGCCTACCCGCCAGTCGAAATCCGTGTAGACGTATTCCTGCGCCAGAATCAGGTCCGACTCCTTGAACAGTTTCGCGGAGATATCCTTCACCTCTTCCGCGTTTTCAGCCTTGAACACGCCCCGCGAAAACGCGCCGTCCGGTATTTTCAGCACGATCGGGTAGGCGAGCTGCCCGTCCAGGCCCTTCACGTTATCGCGGCTCACGATCACCGTGCGCGGCGTGCCGACCTTGTTGTTCGACAGCAGCTCCGCGAGATACACCTTGTTGGTGCACTTGAGAATGGAATCCGGGTCGTCGATGACCACCATGCCTTCGCTGTCGGCCTTGCGCGCAAAGCGGTAGGTGTAGTGCGCGATCTGGGTGGTTTCCCGGATGAATAGCGCGTCGTACTCCGCCAGCCGGGCATAGTCGCGCCGTTCGATCAGCTCCGCGTTGATACCCTGTTCGCGGGCGGCGCGAATGAATTTCTGCAGCGCGCGCTCGTCCGAGGGGGGCAGTTCTTCCTGCGGGTTGTACAGAATCGCCATGTCGTAGCGGGTGGAGGAGGGCGCGCGGCGCTTGCGCCAGCGGCGCGCCAGGTGCTGGTCGAGCGCGCTGAAGAACAGCGCCTCCTGCGTCTCGGTGAGCTGACGGAATACCAGCGGCTTGATGCTGGCGATGCGCCACTTGTCCGACAGGCGGAACTCGATGCGCAGCATCGGCGCCGGGAAGGTTTCGAACAGCTGGCGCGCGAAGTCCTCCATCTCCTTCACGCCGCACTTGCCGAAGAAAATGTCCAGCTCGAAGGCGGTGGTGGTAATGTCCTGCCGGCTCTTGCGGAAAATTTTCTGCACAACCTTGTCGAGATCGCCGGTATCGAGGCTGTAGATGGACTTGCGGCTCAGGTCCTGCAGCGTGCGCACCGAGGGCAGTATGCGGTGGCGTCGCGCCTCCGCCAGCAGGGAGCAGTAATAGCCCTCGCTCAGGTAGCGCTGGCTGCGGCACAGGTTGATCACATGCACGCCCGAGCGATTGAGGCCGGTGGAGCCCGCCAGGTATTCGCGCGCTTCCACCACCGGCAGCTGCGGATACCCGGGTTTCCAGTCCCGTGCGTTTTCAATCAGTATCACGTGTTCCGTCATGGGCTATCTCCGACCGCGTCGGCTCCTTTGTACAGCATTAGCACCGCGCGCAGTCCGGCTCTGCCGTAGCGCGCCATGCGCTGAAAATTGCGCTTGTGTATCGGCATGTTGATGGAATCTACCCGGGTCTCGTTGTTGTCGTAGTCCACGAAAGGGTCGTTGGCATAGACGAAGTGGTCGTCGAAACCTGTCACCACCACCCAGTGGGGAAAGCGCTCTTCGTAAATCTGGTAGGAGCTGATCAGTACCACGGGCAGACCGCCGGCCTTGAAGCGCTTTTCCAGTTCATCCAGGCTCAGGCTTTCATAATGGATGGGCACGCCGCACTGCAGTAATTCGTCGCGCATGTCCTCCTGCACAAGCCGAATGACGGCTTTTTTCTCCTCGCTGCGCACCGTGTCGATGAGGTGTACGCCCTCGTCGCTGACATACACTTCCACGACAAATCCGCGTCGTGACGCCGCCAGTGCGAGGCCGAAGGGGCCGCAGCCGCCGTGGCCTGAGGTCATGTAGATCGTGGTAGCCTCGCGCCACAGGCGCAACTCGAGTTTGCGATCCAGTGCCAGTTGCGGCGCCAGGGATTTCATCGCCATCATCAGCGCCGCCGGGCCGCAGGTGAAATCCAGCGTCTGCTCGTAATAGGCTACCTGCCCCAGCTCTGCGGCCAGGTTGGGCGCCAGCGACTTCTCGAAGCGCCAGGCGTCCATGTGATCTTCATAGTAATCGGGCCGCTCGTCGAACTGGCGGTAGCCCATGGCGCGAAACAGCCCGAGCGACGCGGCGTTGTCCTTGCGCACTTCAAGGCGCAGGTAGGCGCACTCGCGTTCACGACTCTCTGATTCCGCCGCTTCAACCAGCGCGCGCGCCACGCCGCAACCGCGCGCCGCGGGGTCCACGGCGATGGAATACAGCCGCGCCATGGAGGTGCCACGGCTGAACAGTATCAGTACGTAGCCGCGCAAGCTGGCGTTCTCCTCGTCCGCCAGTACGATTGCGTTGGCGCGCGTGAGCATGTAGCGAAACTGGCGGCGCGACAGCCTGTCTGTCTGGAAACAGGTGTTTTCCAGGCGCAGTAGCTGCGGCAGGTCGTCAACGGTTGCGGTGCGAATCATGGGTGTGCGGAGCCTGCCCTGCCGGCGGACGGGAAAGAGCGCGGAGTATGCGCCGCGCCAGCTCTGCTGTCACCGCCTCGCAGACGGTCGGCACTGTGCATTTTTTCGCAGCCCAGAGCGTATGGCTTCAGGCGAGCACAGCCTGTCCACGGGAAATGTAGCCCACGAAGTGCGGGGTTTTCGGCAGGTAGTCGTTGGCCAGCTCGATAATGCGGAATCCGCCGCTCTCGAGGGCCTGCACCGTTGGGCGATTGATATTGCAGCCGCCGCAGAGTTTTTTCCACAGCGGATTGAGTCGGTTCTGCCAGCGCTGCACCGCGGGCTCCGGTGCCAGGCCGTGTTCACAGAACAGTAGCTGTCCGCCGGGCTTGAGCACGCGGTGCATCTGTTTCAGCGCCGCCTGCCAGTCCGGGATGGTGCACAGGGTGAACGTGAGCAGTACGGTGTCCACCGACTGATCCTCAAGTGGAATGGCCTCACCGGGCAGGTCCAGCCAGCGTACCTCAACAGCGGACTGCTCGAGATTTTTCTGCGCCTTGCGGCGCATGCCCGCGGAGGGCTCCAGCCCCCATACCCACTCCACCTGGTCGGGGCTGTAGAAGGGCAGGTTGAGCCCGGAGCCCATGCCTACCTCCAGCACCCGCCCGCGGGCCAGCGGCACGATCTTCTTGCGCTCGCGGCTGATGGCCTTGTTGCCGCAGGCGGCGTTGATGCAGGTGGGCAGAATCCGGTCTTCGTAAAAACTCATTCGCGAGGTCTCCGCAGTATTCCGCATACTGTAACCCAGCAGGGCGCGCAGGCGAACCCTGCGCGTTCCTTTGCAGCGGGCTCTCGCGCCGGTAGAATCGCGCACTGATTGTCGCCATCCGGGAGAACCGACATGTCAGAAAGTGCCGCCACAGATACTCAGGAGCAGGCGGAGTTTCGCCGGCACTGCCAGGAATGGCTCAGCGCCAATGCGCCGGACGCGCCCTCGGTGCGGTTGCCGCTGTCACCGCTGGAGATCATGACCCAGGAGCAGCTGGACTACCTGCAGCGGTGGCAGAGAGCCGCCTATGATGCCGGCCTGGTGGGCTGCGATTATCCGGTTGATGTAGGCGGCGGCGGGCGGGACGATTGCCAGCGGATCGCCAATGAGGAGATGGTCCGCGCGCGGACGCCGTTCTTTCCCAACGTCATCGGCCTGGGCATGGCCGCGCCCACGGTGTTTTACCACGCGCAGGATGCGCTCAAGCAGCGCCTGCTGCCGCGTCTGTTCTCCGGTGAAGACATCTGGTGCCAGGGCTTCAGTGAACCGGGCGCGGGCTCCGATCTCGCCAGTGTGCAGACCTTCGCCGACCGGCGCGGTGATCGCTGGGTGATCAACGGGCACAAGGTATGGACATCGCTGGCGCATTTTGCCGAGTGGATGATCATTCTCCTGCGCACCGATAAATCGCACAAGTACGATGGCCTGTCCTACTTTGTGGTGCCCATTCGGTCCGCTCTCGGTCGCGGCGTTACCGTGCGCCCGCTGATCAAGATGACCGGTGAAACCGGCTTCAACGAAGTGCTGTTTGACAATCTGGAAGTGGACGACAGCTATCGGCTGGACGAACTGGGCCGCGGCTGGCAGGTGGCGATGACCACGCTTGCGCACGAGCGCGGCGCGGGCGAGAAGGTGACGCCCCGTGCCGGTGGCCTGAAGAGTCGCGCCACGCACGCCACCAATACGGCGAACCTCATCGATCTGGCGCGCGCCACGCAACGCGACGGGCGCCTGGCGGCGGATGACCCGCTGCTGCGCGATCGCATCATGCAGCAGGTCATTCGGGAAGAGGGCCTGAACCAGAACCAGCGCCGCGCGCGGGTGACGGCGCTGCAGGATCATCCCGCGCGCCTGCCGCTGCAGAATAAACTGCTCGCCAGCGAAATAGCACAGGATACGGCCGCGCTGGCGCTGGAAGTGGCCGGTGCGGCCAGCTCCCTGTACCTGGGCGATGCGCACGCGCCCGCCGGCGGTCAGTGGCCTTTGGCCTATATGAACTCCTACGGCATGACGATTGCCGCGGGTACCAGTGAAGTGCAGCGCAATATCCTGGGTGAGCGCGTGCTCGGCCTGGCGAAGTCGAAGTAGGGAGACACGCATGACACAGCCCGATAATTATGGATTTGGCGAAGAGGCGGCGCTGCTCAAGGCGTCGGCGCGCAAGTTTTTCAGCGAGCACTTCGCCACGGAGACGCTGCACGCGCTGGTCGCCGGCGACCACAACCCGGAACGCCTGTCAGATGCCCACTTCGACACCGCGTTGTGGCAGCAGATGGTGGCGCTTGGCTGGACATCGCTGGCGGTACCGGAAGCTCAGGGCGGTATCGGCATGCCGCTGGTCGCCGTGGCGGGCCTGGTCGAGGAGGTAGGGCGGGCGGCGTTCCCCTGTCCGCTGCTGCCAACGCTGAACACCACTTACGTGCTCAACGCCTGCGGCGACGCCGCGGCCTGCGCGCTGGCAGAGATCGCCCAGGGCAGGGCGGCCACGCTCGCCATCACCAACGCGGACGGCGCGTTCTGCCCCGAGGCCACCGAACTGGTGTGCGACCAGGGTCGGCTCTCCGGCAGCGCCTGGTTCGTGCAGGACGCTCGCAAGGTGGATAGTCTGCTGGTGGCGGCGCGCAGCGGCGATGGCGTCTGCCTGTACTGGGTGGCGGCTGACGCGCCCGGCGTGACGATAACTCCCGATGCCATCGTCGATCTCACCCGCGACCAGGCGCATGTGGTGTTCGACGCCGCAGACGCACAGCTGCTGTGCGATGACGCGGCGCCGGCGCTGGCAGCGGCCATGCCGGCCATTTACACCCTGCTGGCCGCGGATATTGCCGGTGCAGCAGAGTGGCAGTTGCAGACATCGGTAGACTACGTGAGCACGCGCCAGCAGTTCGACCACCCGCTGGGCTTCTTCCAGGCGGTGAAGCATCCGCTGGTCGACGTGATGATACAGATCGACCAGACCCGCTCCCTGCTGTACAACGCGGCCTGCGCCTTCGACACGGAACCGGCTCGCGCGCCGGGCTATGCGCACATGGCCAAGGCGTCCGCGAGTGAGACCGCGGCCTTCGCCTCGGGTCGTTCGGTACAGTGTCACGGCGGAATCGGGTTCACCTGGGAGTGTTACGTGCACCTGTACTTCAAGCGCCAGAAGCACAGCCAGATGCTGTGGGGCGATGCCGCCTGGCATCGCGCGCGACTGGCCGATATCCTGATCGGCGCTGCGGCCTGAGTGCCGCGCCACCTGCTGCCTGATAACCGAAGAGATCCGTATCGATGAAGTGGAAAATCGCTGCCGCCGTCGCGCTCACCCTGCTGGTGGGCCTGGGTGTCCTGTTCAAGATCGCCACCCGGACGCCAGCGCCGCCTGAGCACCAGGTGTTTATCAATGGCAACGTGCTGACCATGGATGCCGACAATCGTATTGTCGAGGCCATTTCCGTGCGCGGGGACCTGATCGAATCGGTCGGCAGTACGCAGGATGTCATGGCGCGGGTGACTGACGAGTCCGTGGTGGTGGATCTGCGCGGCCAGACACTGCTGCCGGGTTTTGTCGATGCGCACGGACATTTCCCCGGTTCAGGTATCCGCGCGGTGGCCGCGGATCTCAACAGCCCGCCAATCGGTGACAAGAACAGCATGGCGGACGTGCTGGACGCGCTGCGCGCGGAGGCCGCGCGACGTGAACCGGGTGAGTGGGTCAGCGGCTTTGGTTACGATGACACGCTGCTGGCGGAGCAGCGCCACCCCACGCGCGAAGAGCTCGACGCGGTGTCATCGGAGCACCCGGTCGTGGCAATGCACATTTCCGGTCACATGCTGGTGGCCAACAGCATGGCCCTCGACAGGGTAGGTATCACCGCCGATACGCCGGACCCTGAAGGCGGCGTGATCGGCCGGGCGGACGGCTCTCGGGAGCCCAATGGCCTGCTGGAAGAAACGGCGCGCATGGATATCGTGATGAAGATGCAGGATATGTCGCTGATCGACACCTGGCGCCTGTTCAAAACCGCCACCGTGGATTACCTGCGCCAGGGCGTGACCACGGCGCAGTCCGGCGGCGCGACGCCGGAGCTGGCGCAGGGTATTGCCCTGTTCAGCCGCCTGGGTGTGGTGCCCAACCGCGTAGTGGTGTTTCCCTTCGAGACGGCCTTTTCCACGGCGCTGGCCAACGGCGAGTACGATCCCGACGAATACGCCACGGAGCGCGTCTATATGGGGCCGGTGAAGCTGGTCGCCGATGGCAGCATCCAGGGGTACACGGGTTATCTGAGCCAGCCCTACCATACGCCTTACCATGGCGACGCCACGTATCGCGGATACCCGTCGATCACGCGCGAGGATCTGTTCAGCCAGGTGGCCGCGCTGCACGCCGCTGGCCATCAGCTGGCGATTCACGGCAACGGTGATGCGTCGATCGACGATATCCTGGATGCTTTCGAGGCTGCGCAGGCAGCCCATCCCGTGGACGACCCGCGCCTGATACTGATTCACAGCCAGATGGCCCGTGAGGACCAGATAGCGCGCATGCGCGAGTTGGGCGTCACGCCGAGTTTTTTCAGCGCCCACACCTGGTACTGGGGCGACCGGCACCGGGATATTTTCCTGGGTCCGGAACGCGCGGCGGTGATCAGCCCGGCACGCTGGGCGCTGGACTATGGCCTGCGCTTCAGCTCGCACCTGGATACGCCGGTGGTGCCCATGCAACCGCTGCAGGCCGTGTGGAGCCAGGTGCATCGTCTCACCCATGGCGGTGATTTACTCGGCCCCGAGCAGCGTGTGAGCGTGATGCAGGCGCTGCGCGCGGTGACCATCGATGCCGCCTGGCAGGTGTTCCTGGAGGATCGGCTCGGTTCGCTGGAGCCCGGCAAGTTTGCCGACCTGGTCGTGCTGTCGGGGAGTCCGCTGGACAACCCCATGGCAATGCGCGAGCTGCAGGTGCAACGCACTGTGATCGGTGGCGCCACCGTCTACCAGCGCCAGTAACGGCGTTATGCCGGGCAATATGGCGTTGCACGCGCTTTTATGGGCGAATCCGGCCTGTCGAGCCGACCTTTTGGGGCACTGGCGTTTACAGCGCCTGGTCATTCCGATATAAATACACAAACGGCCTAAGTGAAAAGCGGGCTTACGCTGTTTTCAGGCGGTTTGGGGCAACAGGCTGGAAACTATGTATCGCTACAGTGTCGATAATGCCGTAACGTATTTACCCAGCGACATCATCCTGTTCAGGGAGTCCCCCTTCGCGGCCTGGATGGAGCGTCTGGCGCTGGAAAACCCCGATCACGGCATCCCACCCGACACCGACAGCCATCCCCCCAGAGATATTGCCGAACGCCAGGACGACCTCGTCGATACCCTGCGTGCCGAGGGCCGCGACGTGGTGCTGGTCGACTGGGAACGCACCGAGCCGGAACGGCGCGCCGACACGTTGGACGCCATGCGCTCCGGGGCCGACTTTATTGTGAACGGCAGGCTGGCGCTGGGGCCGCTCAGTGGCGATGTGAACATGCTCATGCGCACCAGCGGATTCTCCGAGCTGGGCGATTTCCTTTATATTCCCTGCGATACCCAGGGCGGCACCGGCCTGAACGCCGGCTTCCGCCTGGCGTTTTTCGCTGATCTCCTGCAGCGCCTGCAGGGTCAGTTGCCCCCGCAGTTACTGGTGATTTATCCCGATGCGGCGGTGGTGCCGCTGCAAACCGACGATTACATTCATTACTACCGGGCAGTGAAAGAGCGTTTCATGCAGGCCATGAGCAGTTTTCGCAAGCACCGCATGCCGGACCCGGCGGAATCGGCGCATTTCGGTCGCTGGTCGGAGTGTGCCGCGGAAGTGCTCAAGCAACGCGCCCAGAGCGCAGGCTACCAGGGCGAAGACAGCGCAGAGCCGTCGGCCGCCGAGTCGGGCGAGGGCGCGGCTCTCAAGCATGCCGCGGGTGAGAGGACGGGTGATGAGGCAGCGCCGCGGGTTGAGGCCTCGCGACAGGCGCAAGCGACGGTCCCGCAGATGGATGAGCAGGATGACGACGAGCAGGTTGCCTACGCAGTTGCCGACATGCCCGTGGCCGCCGTTGCTGGGCAGCCACCGATGCGCGACGTGAACCGTGGCGCAGTGCTGCATGAGATGAATGGCGTCGGCGCTGCGGCTGAGATGACTTCGCGCGCGGCAGGCGCTGGATTAACGCTGGTCGAGCAGGCGCGTTCTCTGTCACCGGACGCCTACCGTTCGCGCAAAGCGCCTGGCAGAACGCCCAACCTGGCGCACTTTCCGGTGCCCGAGACCCCCCCGGCCGCGCGCGGCAATTCTCCCACGCGCAGCCGTGACAGCGCGGAAGTGTTGGAGAACCTGGAGTTTATCGGCAGCAGCCAGCCCGCCCCTCTGTATGATTCGCGGCCGTTGCGGCCGGCGGCGCCGAGGCGTGAATCGCTGCGGCCGGCGGAGCCAGACACTCGCCCGATGCGTGAGCAGCCGGATGGGGCCGCAGTCGATGCCGCTGCGGCGGATACGGCCGCCAGGGCTGGGCAGCATGAGCCGGAAGTTGTGCCGGAGGTGCAGGATGACGGCGAGCCCGCTTTGATGGCGGTCGCGCGCCGTCACCAAGTTTGCGCGAAGTACCGGTGCCGGAGCCGTTCATCGAGGGCTACGAGGTGGAACTGATCGATCTGGAGGCATTTGATGAACGGCTGCGTGAGCCGCTGCTGTTGCCCCCGGATTACAGTGCCGGTGGTGGCCGCGCCGGTGCGCGGGATGCCAAGTTGCATGAACAACGCGCGGGGCGCGAATCCGTCATTGATCTGGATCGCCCGCAACGTAGCACCGAGGCGAGGCGGCGACCGCCGCTGGGTGCTGAGCGCAACGCACAGCGAGATGCGCAAGACGCGGGCGACAACGCTGCCCGGCCACCGTTTGGCAGCAGCCTCATCACCAATCGCGATTTCGATTCAGACGATTAACGCGTCTCGCGCGCCCTGCTGCCCCGGCGGCAGAAATCGCGGGCTTCGGCAGCCAAAGCGCCGGCGCGTTGCTCGGCTAGCCTAGCGCAGTGACCGGAAGCAGGCGCGAACTTCCTCAATAAACAGCGCCGGTTGCTCGAAGGCGGCGAAGTGGCCGCCGCGATCCAGTTCGTTCCAGTACATCAGGTTGGTGAACCGCTTTTCGGCCCAGCGTTTGCTGCTGCGGAAGATTTCCCGGGGAAAGATCGAACAGCCGGCGGGGGTGTGGATGGGCTCCATGCTCGGGTTGTTGAAGCTTTCCCAGTAGAGGCGCGCGGAACTCGCACCGGCGTTGTTCAGCCAGTAGAACATCACGTTATCGAGCAGTTCGTCCCGGCTGAGCGCGTTTTCCGGGTGTTTACTGCCGTCCCGCTCGCAGTCCGTCCAGTTGTAGAACTTTTCCACGATCCAGGCCATCTGGCCCACGGGTGAATCCGCCAGCCCATAACCAAGCGTTTGCGGGTAGCTGGATTGTTGCTTCGAATAGCCCGAGCCTTTTTCACCGTAGGCGCCCATGTCAACCAGGGCGGCCTGTTCGCGGTCGGTCAGGTCGTTCATCGTATCCGGGTCCGGCGCCACGACAGGCATATTCACATGTATGCCCGCGCAATGCTGCGTTTCCGTGATGCCCATGCTCATGGTGATCATGCTGCCCCAGTCACCGCCCTGCGCCACATAGCGATCGTAGCCGAGACGGCGCATCAACTCGCCCCACATACGCCCGATTTTCTCGACCGATGTGCCGGCGGTGGTCGGCTTGCCGGAAAAGCCGTAGCCGGGTAGGCAGGGCACTACAACATGAAACGCGTCGGCGGGATCACCGCCGTATTCCGCAGGGTCCGCCAACTCATCGATCACCTTGTGAAACTCCACGGCGGATCCGGGCCAGCCGTGCGAGATAATGATCGGCAGTGCATCCTCGCGCGGGCTGCGCACGTGAATGAAGTGGATGTCGATATCGTCGATCGTGGTGATGAACTGCGGCCAGCTGTTCAGCTTGCTTTCAAACTTGCGCCAACTGTAATCCGAGGCCCAGTAGCTGGCGAGCTGTCGCGCGTAATCCAGGGGCATGCCCTGATCCCAGCCGCGACAGGTTTCCCGGTCTGGCCAGCGGACATTTTCCAGGCGTCGCTTGAGATCCTGGAGTTCGGCATCAGGTATCGCTACCTTGTAAGGTGTTATGTCGGTGCTCACGGGTGGCCTCTCGGTTGGCGGACTGCATAAATTAGCTACCGCTGTGTGATGTTGCAAGCTCTGCGCGCAGTAATCGATGCGTCGGTGGAAACATTCCATTGAACCGCTACAATAATGAACCGGCGTCGGGCGAGGGCGGTAAGGATCGCGGGGGCGCTGGAGGTTCAGTCGCGGTGTGCGTCACACTCTGCCGCGGCAGTCAGACGTGCGGGCATCGGTCTCATGACCAGCAGGACGGCATGACCGTAGCTTACCGGCCAGCGAGGTGCTCGCGTCCAGCGGTGCATTGCTTACGCATCTGTGAACACCTGGCGTGGCTGTCGGGTGGCCTGCTCGTAACGTTTTTCATGGTGCAACTCGCTCGTGCTGAGGTAGATCGACACGCCGGCATTCAGGCGTTCGCCCGGCACGCACCACCCCATGGCATGAGGGATGTCGAGCCCGGTACACCGCCTGACACCGACTCTGGTCGCCGGCGCGCATTGAACGCCACCGGGCCAGCCTGGGCGCCCCGTTGCCCGAAGTGCTCGGCGTGCTGGAAATACCTGCCCTGTCCCTGCGCACGCTCGCCGGTACCCGTCACTGTGTGGTAATAGACGTTCGCGAATATCGTGCAAGTGAACTGGAACGCGGCCAGCGGCTACAGGTGTACTTGCCGGAGGATCGTTTTGCGCTGGCGCCTTCGTTGAAGAGATGGGCAGGGCGGCTTATTCTTCCACCCACACCTGTCGCAGGGGCTCGCCGAAATCGTCGTAGAGGATTTTGCGCTGCCGCCGGGGAGCGCGCCGGGTAGCGCGCTGCGGTTTGCGGTTGCGCTTTTCCAGTCGCCGTGCCTCGATGGCAGCCACCACCTCCGGCACCAGCGTGCGTTCGGTGCGCGGTTCCACAAACAGGCGGCGATTGAGAAACAGCGGCGGATCGTCGGGATTCTTGCCGGATTCGCCGAGGGGAATCTCCTTCACCTCGCCGCCGTGGCGCAGAAAACGCTCAGTTTCCTGCTGCAACTGCGCTCGAATATCCGCTTTGGAGACGCTCTTCTTCACCGGCCTGACCTTGGCTGCGGGGCTCCGCTCAAACCCCCAGTATAACGATGTGGTCGGTAATTTACAGGTCGGCCCCGCGCGCGATGCCCGCCCTGAGGCTGGCACCTGGACCGGTCTGCTGCAATGCGACCACGCCAGACTCCGCCGATATGCCCAGGCTGGCGAGCAAGGCGCGTGAATTCGGCATCTTGGTGCTGGCGCGAAGCTGTTCATAGAGCGGCTGGAACACGTAGACCTGGTTGAGCGCATCCAGCTTTGCGACCATATCGGGAACGGATAAGCGTTCGTTTGCGCAGCAGGTATTGAGTTTCCCCAGCGCGCGATCCAGCGTGAGCGTGCCACCCGATTGCCGGCGTAGCCGTGTGTCCGCCTTGAGAAAATACCAGGCGCCGCTCCAGTACACGCGCATGAAGCCGCCGTTACGGTGCATCGCGTCGCTGACGGCGTGCAGGGGCCGGCCGTTGAACGCATTATCGGCCTGGCCGCGCGCGAAACCGTCGATGAACGCCTGCCACATGGCCTGTTCGTCCAGCACGCCCGCGCGCAGACGGAGCAGGTTCTGGTAGTATGTGGCGAGGCCTTCGCTGAACCATGAATCTCCCCAGCCCTGATACGGGATGAGCAGGTGCGCCAGCTCGTGATAGCTGGTCCACTCGCGCTGCAGTGTTTGCGCACTGGCTCCGGGCGCGACAAAGTACTCCACACGGTCGCGTGCCTCTCGATGCACCTGCGCCCAGGGGATGGGGTCTCCGCCGGCGGCCGAGGCGGGCGACACGGTGATCTGCCAGCGCTGTGCGGGCCAGTGGCCATATACCTCCTCCAGCGGCCGGACAATAAACCTGATCCAGTCTTCGATCTCGCCCGCCTCTTGTGCGGAGAAGGTGTCGCTGATGTCGAGTTGCAGGCTGCGGCCCTGGCTGATGACATACCGTTGCTCGGCGCAGGCGAGGGCGGATGCAAAGGCCAGCGTGCACGCGAGGAATCTGTGCAACCACCGCCGCATCGAATCAGCCGGGCCGCTGCGCTGGATCGTTCCCCGGGAGGGTAACGGCGCTGCCAAAACCCGCGAGTTCGGCCATGCGTGTGAACAATTCGAGCGTATCCGTCACCGTCTGTTCGTTGGCGAACTCGCGGTACAGCGTATCTACGTTCACGGCGATGCGCTCGGGATCGGACCAGGCGCTGTACTCGGCCAGTTCGATGTCTTTTGCTGCGTCGAACGCGTTCATGCCGGCATCGTAGCGTGCCCGGGCCTGGTCGCGAACATATTGCAGATACTGGCGTACCTGCGCCACGCCGTGCTTGTCGGTGATGGGACCATGACCGGGTACGATCAGGTCGACGTCCATGTCTTCTATACGTTCGCAGGCGCGGATCCAGTTGGCCACGGGGCCCTGCCACATCACGGGCGTGCCCTCGATGAACAGAATATCCCCGGTGAATACAACGCGGTCATGTGGCGACAGCACCAGCACATCGCCGCGTGTGTGCGCGGGGCCTACCTCGAGCAGTTTTACCGGCTTGTCGCCGACCATCAGGTCCAGTTCGCCATCGAAGGTACGCGTGGGCGGCGTAAACCGAATGCCGTCAAAGCGAAACTGGCCGAAGCAATGCAAAAAATACTGGCCGACCGGACCCATCTCGGGTGCTGCTGCGGCCAGGGCTGCCATGACATCCGGGGGCATGTCCTGCATCTCGGCGGCCGAGGCACCAGAGGCGATAATCTCCGCGCCGGACACCAGTTCGTTACCGTGGCAGTGGTCGCCGTTGGCGTGCGTGTTGACCAGGGTACCGATGCTGCACGCTGCGGGTTCTGCATCGCGTATGCAGCGCAGCATGGTGCTGGTCAGCTCCAGATCGAACAGCGTGTCTACCAGCAGGGACTGGTCCCCGTCTGCAATCAGGCCGGCGTTGCTCCAGCCCCAGCTTCCATTCGGCGCGAGCCAGGCGTACGCGCCCCTGGCCAGCGCGTGCAGGCCCTGGCAGTGTCTGCTTGGCATGCGATGATTCTCCGTGACTTTGCCGTCAATAGTACCCGGTATTAGGCGGGTGTACACCGACCTGTGCACCGGTCGGCGCGGTCAGGTGGCGTGGGGGGCGGATGGTCTTCTCAGGCCGTATTCCTGCAATTCCTGTTTGCCTCGTTTCGCTGCGTTCTGTTTTAATGCACGCACACGGTATAAGCCCAATAATTTGAAGGCAGCATGCACGCAATTCGCTCAACGCTGGTGTTTCTGTGGATGGTCATCTCCGTGATTCCCTGCGGTTTGACCTTGGTGGCCCTGTCGCCCGTGCTCAAGGACGATAAGCTCTGGTGGTGGTTTGCGGTGCCCTGGTTGAAGGGGGTTGTGATGGCAGCGCGACTCATGGGCGGTGTGCAGTATCGGGTGCAGGGAGAGCACAACCTGCCGGCCGCAGCGGAAATGCGTCCCACCATATTGTGTTCCAAGCACCAGTCTACCTGGGAGACGTTTTTCTTCCCCAGCATGACCTCGCATCCGCTGGCCTATGTGTTCAAGAAAGAACTCCTGCGCATCCCCATATTCGGCTGGTGTATCGGCCTGTTGGGCATGATCCACATTGACCGCTCGAAACGCTCCGAGGCCTGGAACAAAGTGGCGGAGCAGGGGAGCAAGCTCATGGCGCGCGGCAAGTGGATCATTATGTTTCCCGAGGGAACTCGCACGGAGCGCGGCTCACAGGGCATGTATAAAACCGGCGCCACGCGTCTCGCCATTGCCACCGGTGCGGATATCGTTCCCATTGCACTGACCTCCGGGCGATGCTGGCCGCGCCGCTCGTTTTCCTTCATACCCGGCGTGATCGATGTGTCGATTGGCAAGCCGATAGCCTCGGCAGGGCGCGAGCCCGAGGAAATGATGGCGGAAGTAGAGCGCTGGATTGAGGCCGAGATGCGTCGTCTTGATCCTGAGGCGTATCGCTGATCCCGCCACCGGGCTTCCCCCTGCTAACCTGTCAATCAACGGAGAACAACAATGTCTGCTGCAAAAATGGTAATGCTGCTCATCTATGCGGTGCTCGCGGGCCTGGCTCTGGGCATGGGCGAAGCGGCCGTCGGGGTATGGTCGTTGCGCATCCTGGTACTGCTGGCGGCAGTGCATGCGGTGGAAACCGTGGTGTTCTTTGGTCTGTGCAAGCGCGCCGGCGGTTCCCTGCCAATGCAGTTACTGAACGTTTTTCTCTTCGGTGTGTTGCACGTCCAGGAACTGAAAGCACGCGGCGTGCAGTAGCCCCCCCGTTGCTGTCCAGCCTGCCCATCGACACGCGGGCGGGCGAGGACAGCGTCATTACCTGGCTAGGGTACGAGCACGCCGGCACCGCTGAATCGACCGCATCGAAGGTCTTCCAGCGCCTCGTTGGCGCGCTCCAGCGGGTAGCAGTTCACGTGCGTCTGCACGGGAATGCGCGCGGCCAGCGGGAGGAACGCCTCGCCATCCCGCCGGGTGAGATTCGCCACGCTGCGCAACTCGCGTTCGCCCCAGAGTATGTCGTAGGGGAATGCGGGTATATCCGTCATGTGAATGCCCGCACACACCACGCGTCCCCCCTTGCGCACGCTGCGTAATGCCTGGGGTACGAGTTCGCCCGCCGAAGCGAATATGATCGCGCCGTCGAGGGGTTTGGGCGCCCGCTGCATGGAATCGCCCGCCCAGCTTGCGCCAAGGCTGCGCGCGAAGCGCTGACCCTGGTGGTCGTCCTCGCGGGTGAAGGCCATGACCTCCTGACCGTTGTGCAGCGCCACCTGGATGAGTATGTGGGCAGCGGCGCCAAAGCCGTAGAAGCCTATCGTTGCGCAGTCACCCAGCATGCGATACGCGCGATAACCGATAAGGCCCGCGCAGAGCAGGGGCGCCGCCTGCTCATCGCTGTAGCCATCAGGTAGCCCGAAGCAGTAATCGGCGTGCGCTACCGCGTACTCTGCGAAGCCGCCATTGATCTGGTAACCGGTGTAGATTGCGTTGTCGCACAGGTTTTCACGTTGCGCCCTGCAATAGGAACAGCTGCCGCAACTGCCGCCCAGCCAGGGTACGCCCACGCGTTGCCCGGCCGCGAATTTACCGCTTGCTTCGCCTGCAGCGCAGACCTCGCCGACGATCTGGTGTCCCGGTATCAGGGGCAGTGCCGGCGCGTTCAGGTCGCCGTCCAGCACATGCAGATCAGTGCGGCAGATGCCGCAGGCCTTTACCCGGATCAGCAATTCGCCGCGGCCTGGGCTGGGCAGCGGCACCGTTTTCAACACCAGCGGTTCACCGGGTTTTTCCAGCACCATTGCGCGCATCTGCCTAGCCATTGGCGTTCTCCAGCGCCACACAGCAGGTATCCAGTATCTGTATACGCGCGGCGCGTTTGTCATTGCCCGCAACCAGCGTCCAGGGCGCATGGTCCGTGCTGGTGAGTTTAACCATGTCGTCGACGGCCTCAGCGTAGGCGTTCCACTTTTCGCGATTGCGCCAGTCGTCGGCGGTAATCTTGTGGCGCTTGTGCGGTTCGCGGGCGCGCGCCTCGAAGCGTGCCAGCTGTTCCTCGGGACTGATGTGGATCCAGAACTTGACCAGCACATTGCCGTGCTCAACCAGTTGTTGTTCGAAGTGGTTGATTTCGTCGTAGGCTCTTTGCCATTGCGTCCTGCTGGCAAATTGCTCCACACGCTCGACCAGCACCCGGCCGTACCAGGAACGGTCGAACAGCGTGGCGCGCCCGTCCCGCTGCAACTGCCGCCAGAATCGCCAGAGATAGTGTTGTGCGTTCTCTTCATCCGTGGGTGCGGCGACCTGTTCGAGGTGGAACAGGCGCGGATCGATCGCGCTGGTTACCCGGCGAATGGCGGAGCCTTTGCCGGCGGCATCCCAACCCTCGAATACTGCGACCAGTGAACGTTTTTCTCGGTAGGACTGCCAGGCCAGATCCTGCAGGCGTGTCTGCATGGCCGACAGCGCTTTGCGATACTCCTCAGGCGGCATGCTGATGTCGAGGTCCACGTTGTCCAGCACCGTCGGCGCAGGCTTGACGGTGGCACGCGCAGGACGCGCCCGCCGCTTTCGCCGGTTTGGCTGCGCCTTCGCGGCTTTTCGCATTGCATCGAGGATGATCTCGCCTGCGGTAATGTCGCGGTAACGCCGATCTTCCGCCGCCAGCAGCTGCCAGCGACTGTCCTCGGTGTCCGTCAGTTCGATCAGCGTGCTGGAGACCTTGAGCGTTTTCCTGTAACTGCCGCTTAGCTCGTAGGGCTGGTCGGTCACGCGCGGATTCTGTTGCTTGCCAGCATCTTCAAGCAGTTGCTTGCGCTGCGCAGATCGACTGACGTGCAGCCACAATTTGATGATCAGGGCGCCGTCATCGACCAGCATCTTTTCGAAGCGGACGATGTCCTGTGCATGCCGGCGCAATGTTCGGGTGTTTATCTCGCCAGCCACCGCGGCCTGCGCGGGGTAGGTGTACCAGGAACCGAGGAAAATCCCGATGTGCCCACGGCGTGGTAGTGTGCGCCAGAAGCGCCAGAAGTAGGGGCGCGATTCCTCTTCATCGGAGGGCTCCCAGAAGGTGTTGGTATCAATGCCGCGCGGGTCCATCCATTCGTTCAGGCGATGAATGAGGGCGCCCTTGCCGGCGCCGTCAACGCCGGCGACCACGATGATGACCGGACGCTGCTTCTCAGCGAGTGCCATCTGTGCCTTGAGCAGTCGCTGGCGCAGCGGCAATTCAGCGGCATCGAAGGCCTCGCTGCTGAGGCTGGAGTCTGTTTGCAGATCGGCAAACATGTGCTGTTCTCGTGCGGTCAGGGCATGACGGGGAGGATGTGCAGTTCCACGCGTCGATTTTGCGCGCGACCTTGCGGCGTGCCGTTGTCGGCGACGGGCTGGTCGAAGCCCTGTCCTTCCACGAACATTCGCGAGCGCGAGACTTGTGTGGTGACGAGATAGTCTGCCACCGCCTGGGCGCGGCGTTCCGAGAGCGTGATGTTGTGCTCGCGCGAGCCGGTGTTGTCCGTGTGGCCGGTGACGCGGATACGCGTGTCGGTGTACTTGGCAAGCACCAGCCCGACCGAATCGAGCACTGGATAAAAATTGCTCCGCAGTCGGTAGGAATCTGTCTCGAAGGTGATGTTGCCCGGCATGATCAGGCGAATATTGTCCCCCTCGCGCACGACCTGCACGCCCGTACCCTGCAGCTGCGCACGCAGTTTCTGCTCCTGCACGTCCATGTAGGCGCCCACGCCGGCACCGACCAGACCACATCCGAGCGCCGCCTTGGCGGCTTTCTCGCGCGAATCCATTGCCCCGAGAATGCCGCAGACCGCCGCAGCGCCCCCGCCGTACTTGGCCGCCTTGCTGGCTTGTTGCTCGCCGGTATAGGGGTTGGTGGTGCAGGCGGCCAGGCTCACCAGTGAGGCTGTCAGTACAAGGATCCGTGCGCGCATAGGTAAACTCCCGGTAGAATGAATGATCAGGGCCCCGCGTCAGGCCCGTGCCCGAACTTTGACTCGATCATAAGCCCTGTGTTCCGCCTGCGAGTGTAAACAATCGCGCGTCGCAGGTGGTGGCGGACAGCGGATTCCGGTACATTTTGCGCAAATTTATCCGCTCGGGGTTGTGCAATGCATTGCAAACAGGGTGTCGCCAGGCTCAGGAGATCTGGCTGATGGACCCGCTTACCCAGGGCGCGCTGGGTGCTGCACTGCCGCAGTCAGGCGCAAAGGGGCGTTACGTGGCCAGCGCCGGGCTGCTCGGTTTTTTCGCAGGCATGGCGCCGGATCTCGATGTGTTGATACGCTCCAACACCGACCCGTTGCTGTTTCTGGAATACCACCGGCAGTTCACGCATTCGCTGATGTTCATTCCCTTCGGTGGCCTGATTTGCGCGCTGGCACTGCACTTTTTGCTGGGCAGGCGACGGGGACTGCAGTTCCGAGAGAGCTGGCTTTTCTGTACGCTGGGCTATGCGACTCACGCGCTGCTCGATGCCTGCACCACCTACGGCACGATGCTGTTCTGGCCCTTCAGCAACACGCGTATCGCCTGGAATACCATCTCGATCATTGACCCGCTCTTTACCCTGCCGTTGCTGGCCGGCGTGCTGGTGAGCGCCGCGCGACGCCGCCCCCTGTATGCGCGACTCGCGCTGGTGTGGGCCTGCAGCTATATGGCGCTGGGCCTGGTGCAACGCAATACCGCGGTGGAAATGGGTTACGCGCTGGCGGCCGAGCGAGGGCACTCGCCGCTGCGCCTGGAGGCCAAACCCAGTTTCGCCAACATACTGGTGTGGAAGATCGTCTATGATACGCCGGAGACGTTTTACGTGGACGCGGTGCGCGCCGGTGTGGCGCCGAGAGTATTTCCCGGCGCATCGGTGGCAAAGTTTGATGTCGATCGCGATATGCCCTGGCTCGACAAAGCCTCGCAGCAGGCGCGAGACATCGAGCGCTTCCGCTGGTTCAGCAACGGCTACATTGCGCGTGATCCGCTGCACCCGAACCGCGTGATCGATATTCGCTATTCCATGGTGCCAAACGAGGTCGCACCACTGTGGAGCCTGGAGTTGAGTCGTGCAGCGCTCGCCGAGGAACATGCGGCCTATCGGGTGCATCGCGACGCCAGCCGCAGCAGCGCCAACCGAGTCTGGGGCATGCTGACGGGACGCCAGTAGGCCTAGCCGCGGGCGTATACCCCTCTGGCGGCCTCGAGCGCAACACCGGCTGTGATACTGGCGTGCTGATCCAGGAGCACCGACTCCAGCGCGTTGAGGCAGCGCAGCACGTTGCGCTCGCAGCTGGAGTAGCCCATCAGGCCGATGCGCCAGGTTTTGCCCGCCAGGCCACCCAGGCCTGCGCCGATCTCCAGGTCGAAGTCTCGCAGCAGCGCGCTGCGCACCGCGGCGTCATCGACCCCCTCGGGAATCAATACGGAGTTGAGTTGCGGTAGACGGTGCGCCGGCGCAGCCGCCGTTGCCAGGCCCATCGCTTCGAGTCCGGCCACCAGCGCCGTGTGATTGCGGCGGTGACGGGCCCAGCTTGCCTCCAGGCCTTCTTCCTGCAGCATGACCAGCGCTTCATGCAGTGCGTAAAGATCGTTCACTGGCGCGGTATGGTGGTATGCGCGCTTGGTGTTACTGCCCAGTGCCCCATGATGAGCTGCATATCCAGAAACCAGCTTTGCACGCGCGTCGGGCGTTCCTGGATGCGTTGGACCGCGCGCGGGCTGAACGTGACCGGTGAAATCCCGGGAATGCAGGACAGGCACTTCTGCGTGCCCGAGTAGACCGCGTCAGCACCCCATTCGTCGACGCTCACCGGTATGCCGCCCAGAGACGTGACCGTATCGACGATAGACAGGGCCCCGTGCTCGGTGGCAATACCGCACAGGGTCGCCGCGTCGCTGGCGACGCCGGTGGACGTCTCCGCGTGCACGAAGGCGAGTAGATCCGCATCCGGGTTGGCGGCAAAGGCCGCGCGCACCTTGTCCGCGCTCACCGGCTCTCCAGGCATCTTCCACCGCTGATTCACGCGTGCGCCGCAGCGCTCGACGTTCTCGCGCATGCGTCCGCCAAACACGCCGTTCTGGCACACCACCACAGTATCGCCCGGCGATACCAGGTTCACGAAGCAGGCTTCCATGCCGGCTGAACCCGGCGCAGAAACTGGCAGTGTGAGCGGATTGTCGGTGCGGAACGCAAATTGCAGCAGTGACTTGATCTCGTCCATCAGACGCACGAACTCGGGATCAAGGTGACCGATGGTGGGCCGGGCGAGCGCGCCGAGCACACGTGGGGACACATCGGAAGGGCCGGGCCCCATGAGGGTGCGCTGCGGGGGGTAAAAGCTGCTGGTCATGTGTGTCGCTCCGCCAGAAAAAACAAGGCCGCAACGTTAGCAGATTTCAGCGGTTGAATTAACGTTGCCCTCGGAATATCGCGTATTGACCGACGTGATGCGTTCGGACGGAGCGTGCCGATGGTCGCCGGGCGGGGAGCTGGCCACGCAATCGGCCTGTGTGCCCCTCAGTTGGGGTCGAGCGGGGTCGGTGCAAACAGCACCAGCAAGGTCATGTCCTCTTCGACTTCGAAGAAGGAGTGCTCGGTGGTGGCGCTGACATACAGTAGCGAACCAGGACCCACGTCGCGCTCGTGATCACCCAGGCGCATCCGGGCCCGCCCGCTGAGAACGAAATAGACTTCGTCGTCATCGTGGTGCGCCTGCATATCCTTGCTGCCGGCGGTGAGGTAGTACAAACCGCAGTTCATCGACGGAACATTCAGGAATTCCAGGTACTCCACGGCCTCGCCGCGCAGTTTGCCCTTGATGTCATTCAGGTCGAAAACCCGCCACTCGCTGTTGTTACTCATAAGCTCTATTGTCACCTTGCGGCTCGTATGGGTCGCATTCTACGGAGTTTCGGCCGGCGATAGTATCCCCGGCAAGTTAGCAGGCCTCGTATGACCGCTGCGCAATGACGCGCATTCAGCCGGCGTCTCATTCGTGTCCATCAAAGCCCACGTTCGCCTGCGCTGCGGCGATCCGCGCAACGGGAATGCGAAACGGGCTGCAGGACACGTAGTCCAGCCCCAGATTATGGAAAAACCTGATCGAGCGCGGATCGCCGCCATGCTCGCCGCAAATGCCGTACTTGATCCCTTTCTTGGCCTCTCGACTTTCGCGCACGGCGATCTCCATCAACCTGCCGACCGCGCGTTTGTCGAGTGAGATAAACGGATCCACATCGATCAGTTTTTCGCCGAGATACTTGGGTATGAAGCGGGCGGCGTCATCGCGCGAGAAACCGTAGGTCATCTGTGTCAGGTCGTTGGTGCCGAAACTCATGAATTCGACTTCCGGTGCAAGCCGGCTGGCGCCGAGCGTGGCGCGCGGTGTTTCCATCATGGTGCCCACACGATAGGGTACGGAAAAATTGCGCGCACGGGTGAGTTCGCGAACGCACTTGTCGATAATATCCGTAACCAGGCGAATCTCGCGCACGTTGACCACCAGTGGGATCATGATCTCTGGAAAGGGCCGATAGCCTTCGTCAGCGGCATCCGCCGCGGCGCTGATGATAGCCCTGACCTGCATGGCCGTAATTTCGGGGTACACGACCGAGAGTCTGCAACCG
The DNA here is from genome assembly GCA_041396005.1 of Halioglobus sp. Taxonomy (GTDB): domain Bacteria; phylum Pseudomonadota; class Gammaproteobacteria; order Pseudomonadales; family Halieaceae; genus Marimicrobium. Next base: position 69,770 of record JAWKZK010000012.1, on the reverse strand, counting down.
CGGAAGCCGAGCATCGGGTTCACTTCCGCCAGGCCCTCGGTGATGTCCCTGATTTCCTCCGGCGTCTTGCCAATTCGGTGAGCGAGCGATTCGATATCCTGTGGCGTGTGCGGCAGGAACTCGTGCAAGGGCGGATCCAGCAGGCGCACCGTTACCGGCAGGCCGTCCATTACCTTGAACAACTGCAGCAGATCGGCGTGCTGAAACACTTCGAGCGTGTCGAGGTGTTGCTGGCGCTCTTCACGCGTCTGCGCCAGGATCATCGCGCGCATCACGTCGATGCGCTCGGCATCGAAGAACATATGCTCGGTGCGGCACAGGCCGATACCCTCCGCGCCCAGCTCGCGCGCACGCGCGGCATCTTCCGGGGTTTCCGCGTTCGCACGGACCTTCAGGCGGCGGAACTTGTCGGCCCAGGAGAGCAGTACCTGGAAATCCTCACTGGAGCTGGCTTCGGTCTTGGCAATATCTCCCAGCATGACCTCGCCGGAGGTGCCGTCCAGGGTGATCACATCGCCGCGTCGCATGACCACCCCATCGCGGGTGGTGGCGGTGCCCTGTTCAACGTTCACGCTCAGGCTGCCGCAACCGGTAATGGCGCAGACGCCCATGCCGCGCGCCACTACCGCCGCGTGTGACGTCATACCGCCGAGTTCCGTAAGGATGCCAGCCGCGACTTTCATGCCGTGAATGTCCTCCGGCGTCGTCTCGCGGCGCACCAGTATCACGCGCTTGCCCAGCGCAGCCTGTTGCTCCGCCTCCTCGGCGGAAAACACGATCTGGCCGGTGGCGCCGCCCGGACTCGCCGGCAAACCCTGGGCGACGATGTCGGTTTTCGCGTCGGGGTCTACCATCGGGTGCAGAAAAGCCTCCACGTGTTCCGGGGAGACACGCATCAGCGCCTCGCGTTCGTTGATCAATCCCTCGCGTACCATGTCCACCGCAATCTTCACCGACGCGCGCCCGGTACGCTTGCCGCTGCGGGTTTGCAGCATGTAGAAGCGTCCTTCCTGCACGGTGAACTCGATGTCCTGCATGTCGCGATAGTGCTTTTCGAGCATAGCCTGTGTGGCGTACAGCTCCTCGTAGACGCGCGGCAGTTTTTCCTGGAGGGCTTCGATAGCCAGTGGCGTGCGAATCCCTGCCACCACGTCTTCGCCCGCGGCGTTGAACAGGAACTCGCCAAAAAACCGCCTTTCGCCGGTGGATGGGTTGCGCGTGAACGCGACGCCCGAGCCGGAATCATCGCCGAAGTTTCCGAACACCATCGCCTGTACGTTCACGGCGGTGCCCTGGCTGTCGGAGATATTGTTCATTTCCCGGTAGACCACTGCACGCGGCGTGTGCCACGACAGGAAGACCGCCTTCACCGCCAGTTTGAGCTGGTCGAAGGGGTCTTCGGGAAAATCCACCAGGCGCTTGTAACGCAGCACGATTTCGCGCCAGTCGTCGGCGCTCATGTCCACGTCCAGCCGCTTGTCGTGTTCCGCCTTGTAATGCTCCAGCTCACGTTCGAAGAGAGCGCCGTCCACGTCCATCACAACGTCGGCAAACATCTGGATGAAACGCCGATAGCTATCGTAGGCGAAGCGCGGATTACTGGTTTTCTTTGCGAGACCTTCCACGATATCGTCATTCAGGCCCAGGTTGAGGATGGTATTCATCATGCCGGGCATCGAAACAGGTGCGCCGGAACGCACCGAAAACAGCAGCGGGTTCTCCGGATCGCCGAATCGGGCCCCCATCTTTTTTTCCACCAGATCAAGCGCCACCCGGTATTCCTGTTCCAGCAGCGAGGGCAGCTTGTTCCCCGCTTCGAAAAACTCGCGACAGGTGTCGGTGGTAATGATGAAGCCGAAGGGTACCGGAAGCCCCAGGCTGGTCATCTCACACAGGTTGGCGCCTTTTCCGCCGAGCAGGTCCCGGTCGTCCTTGCTGCCTTCGTTGAAGAGGTAAACCCGCTTAGCCATGGAATGAGCCCGCCTGAGCTGTCTGCGAAAGGGCGAAGTATACCGGTTGGGCCTTGGGCGAGGGAGTCTGGCGGCGTGTTTCTGGGATGTAGAGCACGCGCGACCCAGTGCCACAGTTTGAACCCCGGTGGGCATTGTGGCGCCGGTGTAGGCATACGCCGGCAGATTGGTTTACAGTCCGCTGCTGATCAGCCCGACAATGAGGACATTGGTATGTCGATCACGCCCGAACAGGTGCACGCGAAGAAGGCAGAGATCACCGCTGCGGGGGCCGTTTTCGAGACGCAGCCGATGCAGTTCGATGGCGCCAGTTACCGCTTCTACACGCATGCGCCCAAAACGCTCGTGGAGGTCCTCGACGCGGCGCGGGCGCACGGCGATCTGGAGTTCATCGTTTTCGGTGATCAGCGGCTCACCTACAACGCGTTTTTTGCCAGGTGGATGCACTCGCCGCAACCCTGCAGAGTGAGTTTGCCATTGCGCCGGGCGACCGGATCGCGATCGCCATGCGCAACAATCCTCAGTGGGCCATTGCGTTCGTGGCCGGTATTCTGGTGGGCGCGATCGTGGTTCCCATCAACAGCTGGGGCAGGACTGAAGAACTGCGCTATGCCATCGTCGATTCCGGCAGCCGGCTGCTGGTGGCCGACGAGCCGCGCCTTGCCCTGATCGAGAACCTGCTCCCCGAACTGGGGATCGCCGTCGCACTGGTGGCAGAGAGCGCGGCGCGCAAAGAGACGCTCGATGCGGCCATCCACCCCTTCGATGCGCTGGTGGCGCGTGGCAGCGGCCGCGAGTTCGCGGTGCCGCCCATGCAGGCAACCGATCCCTGCCTGATTCTCTACACATCCGGCTCAACCGGTTTTCCCAAAGGCGTGTTGCACCGCCATATCGCGGTCTGCCAATCCTTGATGAACATGTTTTTCCTCGGCTACCTCGTGATGGAGCTGGAGGGGCCGCGCGAGTTCCGCGGCGGTGCAGAACGCGAGACGCCGTTGCTCACTGTGCCCCTGTTTCATGCCACAGGCCTGTTGGGAGGCCTGTTGCTGCCGCTGCAGACCGCGCAAAAAGTGGTCATGATGTACAAGTGGGACGCGGGGGAAGCGCTGCGTGTGATACAGGAAGAGAAGGTCACCGGGCTCTCGAGCGTGCCAGCGATTATCCAGGACCTGCTGTTTCATCCGGACTTCGATAAATTCGATACGCGCTCGCTGATTCGCGTAAGTGCCGCTGGCGCGGCCACCCCTGCGGGCCTGCCGGAGCTGATTCGCGAAAAATGCGGTGAACCCAGTCGCTCGGCGGGGTGGGGGATGACCGAGACAATGGCCGTGGGCTCCACCATGAGCGGCGCGGTGTTTGATCTCAGCCCCGGCAGCGCCGGCATCGTATCGCCCATTGTCGAGATGCGTTTCGTGAATCCCGACGGCGTGGTGCAGGACCCGCAGACCGGCGGTGAAATGGAGGTGCGCAGCATTACCTGCACGCCGGGCTATTGGGAGAAGCCCGAGGCGAACAGCGCGACCTTCGACGCCGAGCGCTGGATGAAAACCGGAGATATCGCGCGGATTGATGAACAGGGTTTTCTGCACATCACCGGGCGGATCAAGGAGATCGTGATCCGCGGCGGGGAAAATATCTACCCCGGGGAAATCGAGCAGGCGGTGTACGAGATGCCCGAGGTCAAGGAGAATGTGGTATTCGGCGTGCCCGACGATGCCATGGGGGAGGAACTGGCGCTGGTGCTGCACGTCAACCCCGCCGAGACCCTGAGTGAAGAAGACGTCCGCTCACGCCTGAAGCAGCGCCTTGCCGGCTACAAAGTCCCGCGCTACATCCACATCAGCGACACACCGCTGCCGCAGAATGCGAGCGGAAAACTGCACAAGCTGCGGGTGAAAGAGGCGTTCCTGGCGGAACGCTAGGCTGTCCTAACGCGCCGCCAGTATCTCCGCGAAGGCTTCGACCTCACGGATGTCCGCCGTGACGGGCACAACGAACAATTCTTCGCAACCGGCCGCTTCGGCGTTGTCCAGCGCCTCTCGCACGGCATCGGCGGAGCTGCGATGAACCGATTCCGCCATCATCGTGGCGATCTCCCGCCCTGCAATCGCAAGGTAGTCGTACACGTAATCGTAGAGCTTGCGCTGGCCGTCGTCGGTCAGCGTGTACCAGAAGCCACCCATGCGATAGGGCGCCTGCGCTCGCCCCGCGTCCTCCCAGGCGTCCTCCGCCATTTTGAAGGTATTGGCGAGCTCGTGTTGCTCGCCGTTGCCAGACCAGGCGTACAGCCCGTCTGCCCACTTGGCGCAGCGCGCGATACTTTTCGGTCCCATCGCGCCAGCCAGCAGCATGGGCCCTTTCGCGGACGTGGGTGAGGGCCCGATCATGCCGCCGCCTGCGACGATCTCTTCGCCGCGCCAGATGGTCTGCATGTCTTCCACCTGGCGATCCATGCGCCCGTAGCGACCCTTGAAGGTGGCACCTACGGCCTGGTAATCCTTTTCACGACCGCCATAACCCACGGCCACTTTTTTTACGCGGCCGCCGGAAAGGATGTCCAGCGTTGCGATCTCCTTGGCGACGCGCGCGGCGCTGTGCATGGGCAGCACGTAGAGTGTGGGCGTGATCTCCACCCGCTCGGTGACGGCGGCCGCCGCCGACAGCACGACGCGCATATCGTAGGTGGGGCCGTGTACCCGTTCGCCGCAGGAAACGCTGTGAAAGGGGCCGCTTTCGACCGCGCGAAACCAGTCGAGGTAATCCTGGCGGGTAAGGCCGGCTTTCATGTAGGGGAGACAGATACCGATTTTCATGCGTTGCCCTTTCTTGGTGTGAGGATGATAACGCCTGTGGCCGCGAACGCGGACCCGGAACGTCTGCATGGCGGGCCGGGTTGCAACGCCACGCACCGGCGGGCGGCGAGCGCCCTATACTAGCCTAGTTTGCGCGCGCGCCTGTTCAGAAAGCTGAACCGCGGGCCGCCGACGCGGGCTGTCCACGAAGTAACGTTGGCCCGTCGCGGGCGCTGGTGTAACGTGTCGGCTCGCAGGAATTGGTGTAACGGCGGCAGCTCGGCGAGCAGTAGCGCCGACAGCGCCGGCAACAGGGGAAGCCGCATGAAGATTGATGGCCCGTTCTACGCACCACTGGGCAATGCCGCCGCCGAGGCCAGGCGCCTCGCCGATATCGGCTACGATGGTGTCTACACACTGGAGGGTAGCTGGGATCCGTTCTACCCGCTGGTCCTGGCGGCCGAGCATGCGCCGCAGCTTGATATCGCCACCGGTATCGCCGTGGCGTTTCCCCGAAACCCGATGCACCTGGCCTATCAGGCCTGGGACCTGCAGCGCTTCAGTGGCGGCAAGTTCCTGCTCGGTATCGGATCGCAGATCAAGACCCATATTGAAAAGCGCTTTGGTGTACCCTTCAGCCCCCCTGCGGCGCGCATGCGCGAGTATATCCTCGCCCTCAAGGCGATTTTCGACTGCTGGCAGAATGGCGCGCCGATGGACTTCCGCGGCGAGTATTACCAGCACACGCTGATGACACCAATGTTCAATGCCGGGCCGCTGGAAGTGGGTCCGCCGCCGGTATTGCTCGGCGCCCTGGGTCCGCTGATGACAGAAGTGGCGGGAGAGGTGGCCGACGGCCTGATCGTGCACCCCTTCAACAGCATGCCCTTCCTGACCGAACATGCGCTGCCCGCGGTGGAGCGCGGACTGGCGAAATCCGGTCGGGAGCGCGCTGCTTTTACCCTGCAGATCAATGCGATTGTCATCACCGGAGAAGACGCGCAGGCCATGGAAGCGGCACGCAAGTCGGTGCGCGACCTGCTCGGGTTCTACGCCTCCACGCCAGCCTATCGGCCGCCGATGGATGCCGTGGGTTACGGCGAACTGCAGCCTGAACTCAACCGGCTCTCCAAAGAGGGACGTTGGCAGGAACTGGGCGATCACATCGACGACACCTTCCTGGAAGCCTTCGCGACCATCGGTGCGCCGGATGAGATCGCGGCGAAACTGCGCGAGCGCTATGGCGATCATGCCGATCGGCTCGCGATCTACGCGCCGTACGCGGCGCCCGACGCCATGTGGTCGGCAATCATTGCCGAACTGAAGAGAAGCTGAAGCGGCGCGACGGATTTCTGCTATGCTTCGCGCATGGCCAGCAAAGACAAGACAAGACAGGGCGATACGCTGTTCGATTCCCTCATGAAGCTCACCGGGCAGGTGGCGGAAGGGACCTTCGATCTCGCCCGCAATACCGCCACGATGACGGCCATGTTCGGCGAGAACTGGCTGCGCAGCGCACTGCTCAACAAACTGGAACCCGAGCGCCTGGAGGCCATGGCCGAAGCGGGTCACTTCCTGCGCGACGCGCGCGAAACGGCGGGTATCTCGCTGAAGGAAATGGCCGATATGCTCGGGCTGTCGGATCGCAATGTGCTGGAGGAGATAGAGAGCGGCCAGACGCTGATGCCGCTGGAGCTGATGCTGCGCAGCGCCTCGCTGGTTGCGCGGCACGACCCGATTCCCTTTCTCATCAAGTTCATGCGCACCTACAACCCCGCGCTGGAAAAGACGCTGGAGCAGCTCGGCGTCATGGCCCTGCCGCGGCAGTTTGAGCGTGAACGGCGTTTCGTCAACCTGGTGCGCAGGCACGACACGCTGCGATCGCTGACCGACGCCGAGTACGAGCGTTTCATTCAATACATGGATGGCTCCTGCAACTTCGTGCTGGATGTGATGCTCAAGGAGAAGGCCGCGGCGGGCCCGGCGCCCACGGGTCAGCCGGCAGCGCCCGCGCGCAAGGCGCGAGCGGGAACCCGCGCTAAAACGCCGGTCAAAAAGAAAGCGGCGCGTTCGACCGCCGCGCGCAAGAAAGCCACTCCCCGGCGGCGCACGACCGGCACTGACGCGGATTGATCAGGCCGCCGCCACGCTGCCGTCGCTGCACGCCCTTCGTCCACACCCGTAAACGCTGCTGTAAGACACCTCGATGACCCTTGCCACACCCGACACATGGTTCGCGACCTGCCCGAAGGGCGTGGAATCGCTGCTCGCTGAAGAACTCACCGCACTGGGCGCGAGCGCCACGCGCGAGACGGTTGCCGGTGTGCACTTCAGCGGAGCGCCCGCGGTGGCGTACCGCGCTTGCCTGTGGTCCCGCCTGGCAAATCGCATTCTATGGCCGCTCGCCAGTGTGCGGGCAGGTGACAGTGAGGAGTTCTATCGCGGCCTGCGCGACGTCGATTGGGCGTCGCTGTTTGCGCCCGAACACTCGATGACGGTGGATTTTATCGGCACCAACGCCGGTATCCGCAACACGCAGTTCGGTGCGCAGCGCTGCAAGGATGCCGTGGTCGACAGCTTCGTGCAGGCCTGCGGGCAGCGGCCTGCAGTGGATCGCCAGCGCGCCGATGTGCGCATCAACGTGCGCCTGTCGCAGGCTATGGCGCGGGTATCCGTGGACATCGCCGGCGGCAGTCTGCACCAGCGCGGCTACCGGCGCAGCACGGGCGCGGCACCGCTGAAAGAAAACCTGGCCGCCGCGATTCTGCTGCGGGCCGATTGGCCGGCCATGGCGCGCAATGGCGCCGCGCTGCTGGACCCCCTCTGCGGTTCCGCCACGCTATTGATCGAGGGCGCGATGATGGCGGCGGACATCGCGCCGGGGCTGGGCAGGCCGCGCTTCGGCTTTGAATCCCTGAAGGTGCATGATCGGGCCCAGTGGCAGGCCCTGTTGTCAGAGGCAGCGGGCCGCGCGGAACGCGGACGCGCATCCGATCTGCCGGAAATCCGCGGCTATGACTCAGATCCGCGGGTCATCCGCCGGGCAGAGGAGAATATCGCCAGGGCTGATCTGCAGAAAATCGTCCGCGTAGCGGTGCGGCCGCTGACGGAGCTGGTGAAACCCACGCATAAACCCCTGCCGCAGGGCCTGATCGTCACCAACCCGCCTTACGGAGAGCGTCTGGGAGAGCGCTCTGCGCTTCCGGGCCTGTACCGTGAACTCGGCGAGCGGCTGTCCGCCGAATTCGGCGGCTGGCGAGCTGCGGTATTCACCAGCGAGCTCGCGCTTGGCAAGGCGATAGGCCTGCGCAGCCACAAACGCTATACCCTGTTCAACGGCGCTATCGAGGCGCGTCTCCTGCTGTTCGACCTCACGGACAATAGTCTGCACGATCGCGGTCCTGGTGCCGGGAGTCCGCAGGCGCTCAGTCCGGGCGCCGAGATGTTCGCCAATCGCGTGCGTAAGAACCGCAAGCGCCTGGCTGCCTGGTTGCGACGGGAGCAGGTCGAGTGTTACCGGCTGTACGATGCAGATATGCCGGAGTATGCGGTTGCCGTGGACGTGTACGGGCGCCATGTGCACGTGGCGGAGTATCAGGCGCCGGCCTCGGTGTCGGAGGAGGCCGCGCAGCGCAGAATGCTCGAAGTGGCCGCCGCGCTGCCGGAGGCGCTGGCGGTGCCGGCCGAGCGTATCGTGTATAAGCAGCGGCGCCGGCAGCGCGGCAGTCACCAGTACGAGCGTCAGGATGCGCGCGGCGAACTGCTCACGGTGCACGAGAACGGCCTGCGCCTGCTGGTGAATCTGCACGATTATCTCGACACGGGGCTGTTTCTCGATCACCGGTCGCTGCGTCGGCGCATCCGCGGTGAAAGCAGCGGCAAGGACTTTCTCAACCTGTTCTGCTATACCGGCAGCGCGACCGTGCATGCCGCGGCGGGGGGCGCGCGCAGTACCACGAGCGTTGACACCTCCAATACCTATCTGGACTGGCTGCGCAAAAACCTCAGCGTGAACGGGCTGGGGCAGGGTGCGCACAGCGTGGTGCGCGCCGAGTGCACAGCCTGGCTCGCTCGCTGCGAGCAGCGCTATGACCTGATCCTGCTCGATCCACCGTCGTTCTCCAATTCCAAGTCGCGTGAGGAAAACTTCGACGTGCAACGCGATCACGCAGCGCTGGTGACGGCGGCGATGCGAGTGCTGCGTGCAGACGGGCAACTGTATTTCTCCAATAATCGGCGCGGCTTCGTACTGGATGCCGGCCTCGCGGAGACCTTTATGGTGGAGGATATCAGCGCTGCCACGCTGGACCCGGATTTTGCGCGCAACCCGCGCATTCACCGCTGCTGGCGTGTGCGGCACCGGCCCGCTTGACAGGCCCTGATCCCGGCGATGCGCTACGTATTACAAGGTATAGACAGTAAGCGGCTGCCAACCCGGGCGGAAAGCGCTGTCCACATGACGAAAAAAGTCCTTGCGTTGAGCCGCGCTTTACTCATCTGCTGGCAAGTGCTGTGAAGTAAATTGTCTAAGCTATTGATATGTAATAATAAAACAGCTATTTCCGGCACCCGGCACCGCGCTCTGCGTGATCGCAGGTGCAGCGCCTTGAACCCTCTGCCAATATCCTGTCCCCACAGTTATCCACAGGACGGTCTGTGGATAACTAATCAGGATCGGCCAGTTTGAGTAGCTGTTTGCCCTCGTTGCTGCCGGTAAACAGGCGCTGCAGGGTACGCGGGATATTGTCAAAGCCCTCCTGGATATCCTCGCGCCAGGCAATCTCGCCTGACATGACCCAATCGGTGAGCGCGGCGATTGCCTCATCGGCGCGATCCAGGTAATCCAGCACGATAAAGCCCTCCATTCGCAGCCTGCGGGTGGTCAGCAGCATCAGGTTATTAGGCCCGGGGGCGGGCGCCTCGTCGTTGTAGCCGGCAATTGCGCCGCACAGCACGAGGCGGCCAAAGTCCGACATGTGGTTGATTGCCGCCTGCAGGGTGTCGCCGCCCACGTTATCGAAAAAGACGTCCACGCCCTCGGGGCAGAGTTCGCCAATGCGCTGATCCAGCGGTTCCTGTTTGTAGTCGATCACCCCGTCGATCTTGCAGGCGCTGCGCAGCCACTCGCATTTCTCCGGACCACCGGCGATGCCGACCACCTTGCAACCCTTCAGCCGGGCGATCTGCGCCACCACCGAACCGGTTGCCCCGGCGGCACCCGACACCAGCACGGTCTCGCCGCTTTTCGGCTGGCCGACATCGAGCAGCCCGAAGTACGCGGTGAGGCTCGTGGTGCCGAACACGCTTAACGCGAGGTTGGGCGGCGTGCCTGCCGGCAGGGGCACCGGCGGCACGAGATCGTTTGGCGAACCGATGCTGTATTCCTGCCAGTTGCTCAGGCCCTGCACCAGCGTGCCGACCGGGAGATCAGGGTTCTCTGATCGTACGACCTGGCTCACGCCACTCGCACGCATCGGCTCGCCGATGGCGACCGGAGGCAGGTAGCTCGGTACGTCCATCAGCCAGCCGCGCATCGCGGGATCGAACCCCAGCATCAGCGTTCTCAGCAGTACCTCTCCAGCGGCGAGGTCCGGCTCCGGCATCGCGGACTCCACCAACTGAAAGTGTTCCGGCCCAACCATGCCCAGCGGGCGTTCCCTGAGCAGCCATTGCCTGTTCACTGTTGCCATGTGCGCCTTCCCTGTTGTGTCGTGAGTGTGGAGCAGAGCGTTGCGACGGACGCCTGCTGTGTCGCGAGTGAAGGAGGATAAAGCAGGGCTGTCGTCATTGCCATGACACCCGCGCATCCCTGTGTTCAAATTATCGCGATGGCGAGCGCGACGCGAGACGACATGAAAACCCTGCTGATTGTGTATCACAGCCAGAGCGGCACCAGCGCGCAACTGGCGTTCGCCGCGTGCCGTGGGGCGCGCCGGGAGGAAGCCGTTGCGGTGCGGCTGTTGCGCGCCTGGGATGCAGGCACCAGGGATCTCGCGGCGGCGGACGGCCTGCTCCTGGTGGCGGCGGAAAATTCAGGCGCCTTGAGCGGTGGGATGAAGGATTTTCTGGATCGCGTGTTTTATCCTGCCATCGCACGCGGCCTGGTGCTGCCCAGCGCGCTGCTGCTCAGCGCCGGCAATGACGGCCGCGGGGCGCAGCAACAGGCGCTGCGGATACTGTCGGGCATTCCGTTCACCCAGGCGGCGGAAACGATGATTCGGCGCGGCGAGTTTGGCGCCGGGCATGCGCAATCGGCGGAAGAGCTCGGGGAGGCTTTCGCGACAGGCCTGCAGATGGGTATTTTTTAAGCAAGGACGATCAATGAGTGATGACACAGTGGCAGGCGTCCCGGCGGGCTTCGAGCGGCTGCGCGAGGGGCTGGGCTTTGCCGATGCCCTGCAGCCGGTCTACCGGCGCATGGATGCACAGGGAACAAGCTTCGGCCTTGTCGTGCTGGCGCAGCACGGTAATTCGATGGGCATCTGCCATGGCGGGGTATTGATGTCGCTTGCGGATATGGCGGCGGCGTCGGGCGTGAATCTGGCGCGCGGCGAAATCGCCGGCTGCGTGACAATCAACCTGACGCTCGATTTCATCGCCGCGGCTCGCCAGGGCGATTGGCTGCAGGCCGATGCGGAGCAGGTGCACATGAAGCGCCGCTTCGGGTTCTGCAACGGCGCGCTCTATTGCGCCGGGCGCACTGTTGCGCGCTTCAACGGCACGTTCTACGTGCCTGACCACGATGGCATGTGGTCTGACGAGAGAACCCGCGAGGATATCCTGAGGCGTAACTAGCGCTCGCTGTTCAAGCCGTTGTCGCTGTCGCCGAAGCGCGCGAGCGTTTGCATGAAGGCGCGCGCCGCTCGCGACAGGCTGCGCCCCTCGTGGTGAATCACACCCAGGGAGCGTTGCAGGTGGGTTGCGCTGATCGGTAGCGTTGCCAGCGTGGCGTCCGCCATGCTGCGCGGAAGGATGGTCCAGCCGAGTCCGACCGACGCCATCATGCGAATCGTCTCCAGGTAATTGGTGGCCATGGAGACGGTCAGCGGCACGCCGCGCTGCTCGAACAGGCGTTTCACGATCTGCCCGGTGTAGGTATTGAGGCCGGGCAGCACGGCCGGCACGTCGCTCAGTGCGGTGATCTCCAACTGCGCCTGCTGTGTGAGCGGGTGGCCTGCCTGCACCATGAAGTCCAGCGGGTCGGGCCATACCTCCTGCGCGACGATGTGCGGCAGTTCCTCCGGCGCGAGCGTCACCACCGCCAGTTCTACCTCACCGCGCAGTGTTAGTTCGTAGGCCTGCTCCGAATCCATGAAATCGATATCGATATGCACTTTCGGATAGTGGCTGCTGAAGTGGCTGAGTACCGGCGGTAGCCGGTGCAGGCCGATATGGTGACTCGTGGCGAGCTTCAGCCGGCCCCCCACCTCACCGGCGAGGTCGCGCACAGACTGCTCTGCCGCCAGCAGGCCTTGCTGCACCGCCCGTGCGTGCGGCAACAGTGCGGCGCCCGCTTCTGTGACGCTGACGTGGCGTCCGATGCGGTCGAATAGCTGTGTATCCAGCTGCTCCTCCAGCAGCGCCACGCGTTTGCTGACTGCGGGTTGTGTGAGGTGCAACTTCTGTGCGGCGAGAGAGAACGATCCGGTCTCGGCCACGAGCAGGAACGCCCGCAGGTTGTGCGTGTCCATCACATGAATTCCAATTGGTTATCCAAATCATAAAAATAATAAATTTGTGTTATCCCATACGCAAGCACATAATGCTGCCATTCTCCGGTTCTTTTCGATGAGGTAACGCATGAGCGGACAAACGCTTTACGACAAACTGTGGCATAGCCACCTGGTTGATCAGCGTGATGACGGGAGCGCCCTCATCTATATCGATCGCCACCTGATTCACGAGGTGACCTCGCCGCAGGCCTTCGAGGGCCTGCGTATTGCCGGGCGCAAACCCTGGCGAGTGGACGCAAACCTCGCAGTGCCAGACCACAACGTACCCACGGAACTGAAGGAACGCAGCGGCGGTGTGGAGGGCATCCTCGATCCCGTGTCACGGCTGCAGGTGAAGACCCTGGACGATAACTGCCGGGATTTCGATATCGTGGAATTCGAGGTGAACGACGTGCGCCAGGGCATCGTGCACGTTGTGGGGCCGGAGCAGGGCGCCACGCTGCCGGGCATGACGGTCGTCTGCGGTGATTCGCACACCTCCACGCACGGCGCGCTGGGCGCGCTGGCGCACGGTATCGGCACGTCGGAGGTGGAACATGTGCTCGCCACCCAGTGCCTGGTGCAGCAGAAGATGAAAAACATGCTGGTGCGCGTGGATGGGGCACTGGGCCCCGGCGTCACCGCCAAGGATGTTGTGCTGGCGGTGATCGGCGAAATCGGCACGGCCGGCGGTACCGGCTACGCGATCGAATTCGGCGGTGAGGTGGTGCGCAACCTGAGCATGGAAGGGCGTATGACCATCTGCAACATGGCCATTGAAGCGGGAGCGCGGGCCGGCTTGATCGCGGTGGACGACACCACCGTCAACTACGTGAAAGGCCGCACCTACGCGCCCACCGGCGAGCTCTGGGAGCAGGCTGTGGCGGCATGGCAGGATCTGCACAGTGACGAGGACGCCGTATTCGACCGCACTGTGGTGTTGCGCGGCGAAGACATCAAGCCGCAGGTGACCTGGGGAACGTCGCCGGAAATGGTCCTGCCGGTAGACGGCGTGATTCCTGATCCCGCCGCGATGACGAATGTCGCGCAGCGCACGGCGGTTGAGCGCGCCCTGAAGTACATGGGCCTGCGCCCGGGTATGGCGATCACCGATATCCAGCTCGACACGATTTTCATCGGCTCGTGCACCAACTCCAGGATCGAGGATCTGCGTGCGGCGGCAGCGGTGGTGAAAGGCAAGCGGGTGGCGGGCACGGTGAAGCGCGCGCTGGTTGTGCCGGGCTCGGGACAGATCAAGGCGCAGGCCGAGGCCGAGGGCCTCGACAAGGTATTCACCGCCGCCGGCCTGGAATGGCGCGAGCCGGGCTGTTCCATGTGCCTGGCGATGAACTCCGACAAGCTGGGCAACGGCGAGCACTGCGCGTCCACGTCCAATCGCAATTTCGAGGGGCGCCAGGGTTTCGGTGGTCGCACGCATCTGGTGAGCCCGGCCATGGCGGCCGCGGCGGCGATCAGTGGGCATTTTGTGGATGTACGAGACTGGCAGGAGGCGGGCTAATGAAAAGCTTCACGTTATTGCGCGGTATTGTCGCGCCGATGGACAGGGCCAACGTGGATACCGACCTGATCATCCCCAAGCAGTTCCTGAAGTCCATCAAGCGCTCGGGTTTTGGCCCGAATCTGTTTGACGAGCTGCGTTACCTCGATCAGGGCGAGCCGGGGCAGGATTGCAGCGGCAGGCCGTTGAACCCGGAGTTTCCCCTGAACCAGGCACGTTACCAGGGTGCCTCGGTGCTGCTGGCACGTGAAAACTTCGGCTGCGGCTCCAGCCGCGAGCATGCGCCCTGGGCGCTGGAAGATTACGGCTTCCGCTGTTTGATTGCACCAAGCTTCGCCGACATCTTCTACAATAACTGCTTCAAGAACGGGATTCTGCCGATTGAACTGGACGCGGCAGTAGTCGATCGCCTGTTCGAGGAGATGTATGCAACGCAGGGCTACGAACTCACGGTGGACCTGGCGGCGCAAACAGTGGTCACGCCATCCGGTGAAGTGCTGCCCTTTGACGTGGATGCCTTTCGCAAGCACTGCCTGTTCAACGGGCTGGATGATATTGGGCTGACGCTGGAGAGCGCGGATGCGATACACGCCTTCGAGAACCGCTGGCGCGAGCAGTCGCCCTGGCTGTTCGGCGCGCTCAAGTAGCGGTGTGAAGAACGCCAACAAGACAGGAGAAACAGGATGAGCAGGGAATTTGATGTGGCCGTGGTAGGCGCCACCGGCGCCGTCGGCGAGGTCATGATCGCCATACTGGAGGAGCGCCGGTTCCCGGTGCGTAACCTGTATCTTCTCGCGAGCAGCCGCTCGGCGGGTAAAAGCGTGATGTTTCGCGGCAAGTCGCACCGGGTCACCGACCTGGCCGAGTTCGATTTCAGCAAAGCGCAGATCGGCCTGTTTTCCGCGGGCGGCTCCATCTCGGAAGAATTCGCGCCGAAGGCGGCAGCGGCGGGCTGCGTGGTCATCGATAACACCTCGCACTTCCGCCGTGACGCGGATATCCCGCTGATCGTACCCGAGGTCAATATCGAGGCCCTGGCGGGTTACACCGCGCGCAATATCATCGCCAACCCCAACTGTTCCACCATCCAGATGCTGGTGGCGTTGAAGCCGATCTATGACGCCGTGGGTATCGAGCGCATCAATGTGGCTACCTACCAGGCGGTGTCCGGCACCGGAAAAGAGGCGATCGAGGAATTGGCCACCCAGACGGCGAAGTTGCTGAACGGGCAGGCTGCGGAGTGCGAGGTCTACCCGAAGCAGATCGCATTCAACGCCCTGCCGCATATCGATACGTTCCAGGAGAACGGGTACACCCGTGAAGAAATGAAAATGGTTTGGGAAACGCGCAAGATTTTCGGCGATGAGAGCATTCAGGTGAATCCCACCTGCGTGCGCATTCCGGTATTCTTTGGCCACTCGGAGGCGGTGCACATTGAAACGGTGGACAAGATTTCCGCGAGCGATGCGCGCGCGCTGCTCGAGGCGGCGCCCGGGGTCACGGTGATCGATGAGCGGGCGGACGGTGGTTATCCCACGGCGGTCAGCGATTCTGCGGGCAAGGATCCGGTATTTGTCGGGCGTATTCGCGAGGATATTTCCCATCCCAGGGCTGAATCTCTGGGTGGTATCCGATAATGTGCGCAAGGGAGCGGCGCTCAATAGTGTGCAAATTGCCGAGAGCTTGGTGTCGACTTACCTTGATTAATAGCCCTGCTTACTTGATACTTGAAGTGTTATTCGGGTTATCAGACGGGGGTTTTCGCCCCGCCTGAACTGCGGCCGAAAGGTTGCTCACGTCGTCTGCAGGGGAACGTTGTTTGGCAGTTGGCGTGTGTTGGTTCCGGATACACGGCCGTACCAAGGGGAGGGCGGTCGCAAGCATTAGCGGGAAAATAATAAGGGGCGGGTATGAGACGTAAGTTGGCTGCCGTGGTTTTCTCCCTGGGTTGTCTACAGGCGAGTTCTGCCTTGGCGCTCGGTCTCGGGGAACTGAAACTCAAGTCGTATTTGAACGAACCTCTCAGTGCCAGTGTTGATCTGCTCAACACGGGGTCGCTGCATGAGGACGAGATCAAGGTGCGCCTCGGCACGCGGGAAGATTTCAAGCGCCTTGGTCTTGATCGCACATTCTTCCTGACCAGTATCCAGTTTGAAGTGGTGTTGGACGACAGCGGCAAAGCGCGCATCGTGATGACCACTGATGATCCCGTTCTCGAACCCTATCTGGACTTCATCGTTGAAGCACGTTGGCCTACGGGGCGCCTGTTGCGTGAATACACTGTACTGATCGACCCTCCGGCGTTTAGCGAAGGTAATGTGGTGGTGTCGGCCAGCGAGCGGGTGGACGCTGCGGAAGGCATTTCCGAGCCCGGAAAAAAAAAGGTCGTTGACGCCGCTACCGGTACCCGTGTCGATGTAAAGAAATCCGCTCTCGGCCCGGGTGAAATGCCCGAGCGCAATTTCAATGCGAGCACCGCCGGCAATCCGACGCCGGGCAGCCGCTATATGATCCGTCGCGACCAGACCCTGTGGGATGTCGCCTCGAGGGCAAAACCTGCCGGTGTTTCAGTGCACCAGACGATGCTGGATATTCAGCGTCTGAATCCCGACGCATTTATCAACAACAACATCAACCGAATCAAGGCGGGCTATATCATTTACCTGCCCACCTCTGAAGATATCAGTGCCGGCGATCTGGAGACGGCGCTTGCCGAGGTGAAGGCGCAGAACGCCGCCTGGCGCGATGGACGTGACGCCGAACTGGCGGTCAGCAGTCGGCCTACCCTGCGGATTGCCGCCGAGCCTGACGAGGCAGACGCTGGCGAAGTGGCCGGTGCGGATACCTACCAGCCGGGCAACGCGGTGGCTGGAGAGGGTGACGCCGTTGCGGCCGGTGACGACGCGGCATCGCAACTTGCCGCCATGGAGCAGCAGCTGGCTACCCTGCAGCGTATTGTGCAGGTGAAAGACGACCAGATCGCCGCCTTGCAGGCCGCCTTGCAGGCGGGCGATGCAGAAGGTGTCGACCCCGCGAGCGATGACGGCGGTGATGGCGTCGGCTTCGGCGACGATCTGGGCGACCCCGGCACCGGCGATGACGTAGCCCTTGGGGACGACCCGGATATTGACGTCCCCGACGACGCGGTCACCGGCGATGACGTGGCCGGCACGGGGCAGGATCTCGACAACGATCTGGCTGACGACACCGCAGCCGTCGAAGCCACGGTCGCGGCAGTTGAACCTGAAACGGCGAAAGCCGAGAAAAAACCTGCGCAGCCTGCCGGTGAGGGTGATGGCGGCCTGATGCGGTACCTGCCCTACGCCGCAGGTGCCGCGGCGCTCGCGCTCCTCGGCGTTTTCCTGGCTCGCCGCCGTCGCGCTGAAGACGATGACGACGACTATGACGACGAAACCGATCAGGCCGATAACGACGATGTATTTGCTGACGTCACACTGCGTGACGCTGATCTTGCGGTGGAAGAGCAGGTGGCGGCAGCCGCCGCGCCGGCCGCACTGCCCGAAGAGGATCTGCCGCCGACAAGCGCAACGCGCGGCTATGGCGAACGCAAGCACGATGCGTATGCGTCGGATGTGGAAGCGGCCGACGCGCTTGCGGAGGCGGATATCTACATCGCTTACGGTCGTCACCCCCAGGCGATTGCCCTGCTGCAGAACGCGCTGGCGAATGAGCCTGACAATCCCGTTTACCGGCTGAAGCTGCTTGAGATTCACACCGAACTCAATAACCGCGGCTCTGCCATGGAGCAACTCGAGCATATCCGTCGCAGCGGTGATGCGCAGAGCATCGAGCGTGCGGAAGAGCTCTTTGCGGGCCTGGGTGCCGCGGCGCCCGCAGCGTCCGCCGGGCTGGCTGCTGCGGCAGCGCGTGAGTCCGACGACGGCCCGGGTCTGCCCCCCAACCCGCTGGATCTGATGCGTGATACCGGCGACGACCTGGAAGCGGAATTCTCTGGTCTCGAAATTGAGTCCGGGGACGGCGTCGAGCTGCCCGATGAACTGGATCTTTCCTCCGATTTCGAGGGCAGTGAAGCCGACAGCGATGACGAGGAACTGGTGATCGCCGCAGACAGCAACGGCATGTCCACCAAGCTGGATCTGGCCCGCGCCTACCTGGATATGGGTGATGACGATGGCGCCCGGCAGATTCTCGAGGAAATTGTGTCTGAGGGCAGCGATGAACTGCAGGCGGAGGCGCGTGCGCTGCTAGACCGCATCGGCTAGCGTGTGCGTGGCCGACCCTTTTCAACGGAACCTCTCCCTGGCGGTTCACGCATAGCCTGCCGTATCGAGTACCACGGCGGGCATTACAGCGGCTGGCAGGCGCAGCCCGACAAGGCTGTCGCCACTGTGCAGGCCGAGCTCGAATCAGCCCTGTCGACCATTGCCGATAGCCCCGTGCGCGTGCATTGCGCCGGTCGTACCGACACCGGCGTTCACGCGCACGCCCAGATAGTGCATTTCGACGCACCCGCCGCGCGCAGCGCCAAGGCGTGGGTGATGGGCGTAAACGCCAATCTGCCGGCCGATATACGCGTGCACTGGGCACAACCGGTGCGCAGCGACTTTCACGCCCGCTTTTCAGCCCGGGCGCGCAGTTATCGCTATATCATTGCTAATACGGTCATTCGACCTGCCCTACTGCATGATCGGGTGACCTGGCACCGCCCTGCGCTGAACGCACAGACGATGCAGCGCGCGGCGCAGGTATTACCCGGCGAACAGAATTTCAGCGCCTTCCGCTCTGCGGCGTGCCAATCCAGCAGCCCCATGCGAAACGTGCACAGTGTTTCGGTGCAGCGTCGCGGTGACTGGGTGACGATCGATATCACGGCCAATGCGTTTCTGCACCACATGGTGCGCAATATTGCCGGGTCTCTGATGGCGGTGGGCGATGGCCGGCAGGCCGCGGAATGGCTGGGTCGCATACTCGCCGCGCGGGATCGCACGCTGGCCGCTGAAACGGCGCCAGCCTGCGGCCTGTACCTGTCGGCGGTGACCTATCCAGACGAGTTCGGTTTGCCGGCTATGTCACCGGGGCCTGCGTTCCCGCCGGTCGGCGCATGAACTGAGCGGGCCGTCTTACAGACAGCGCGGGGCGGCTTCTGGTATCATCGCGCACTGTTTTTTCGGCGGTTCGCAGCGCATGGCCTATACCCGCATCAAGATCTGTGGCATCACGCGCGAGCAGGATGCGCGGCTTGCGGTGGCGGCCGGTGCAGACGCGATCGGCATGGTGTTCTACCCGCCGAGCCCGCGTGCGGTCAGCGTCGAGCAGGCGGTTGCCATCGCCGCGACCGTGCCACCGTTCGTTTCCCTGGTGGGACTGTTTGTCAATCTTGCGGCGCAGGACGTCGCTCGGATCCTTGAACACGTGCCGCTTGGCCTGCTGCAGTTCCACGGCGATGAGTCGCCCGGGTTTTGTCGCGCTTTTCACCGCCCGTGGATCAAAAGCGTGCGTATGAAAGAGGGTACCGATCTGCTGGAAGTTGCCAGGCGTTACAGCGATGCCGGGGGTCTGTTGCTGGATACCTGGCGCGACGGAGTGCCCGGGGGAACGGGCGAGGTATTCGACTGGCGCCTGGCGCAGGGAGGGCTGCCGCTGCCGGTGGTGTTGGCGGGCGGCCTGAGTGCGCAGAATGTGGGAGCGGCCATCAATAGCCTGCAGCCGGCAGCCGTGGACGTCAGCAGCGGCGTCGAGAGTGCACCGGGCGTCAAGGATGCACAAAAGATAGCGCGTTTCGTGGCCGCTGTGCGGCACGCGGATGCAACACATCAGGGGTATGAACATGACAAGTGATAGCAGCGAAGCGATCTACCAGTCGGTACCAGACGCGAACGGGCACTTCGGACGTTACGGCGGAAAGTTCGTCGCCGAAACCCTGATGGCAGCGCTCAGGGAACTGGAAGCCCTGTATCGCAAGCTGTCGGTGGACGCCGAATTCCAGCGTGAACTGGACGAGGATCTGGCGCATTACGTGGGCCGACCCTCGCCATTGTATGAGGCCCGTCGATGGTCGGAGCAGCTCGGCGGGGCGCGCATCTTCCTGAAACGCGAGGATCTCAATCACACCGGCGCGCACAAGGTGAACAACACTGTGGGTCAGGCGCTGCTGGCCAAGCACATGGGCAAGCGGCGCGTGATCGCCGAGACCGGCGCCGGCCAGCACGGCGTGGCCACCGCCACTATCGCAGCGCGCCTCGGCCTGGAATGCCACGTGTTCATGGGCGAGGAAGACGTACGTCGCCAGGCGATCAACGTTTACCGGATGAAGCTGCTCGGCGCCAAAGTCATCCCGGTCACCTCCGGTTCCCGTACCCTCAAGGACGCCATGAACGAAGCCATGCGCGACTGGGTCACGAATGTGGACGATACGTTCTACATTATCGGCACGGTGGCCGGGCCGCATCCGTACCCGCTGCTGGTGCGGGATTTCCAGTGTGTGATCGGGCGTGAAGCGAGGGCGCAGTCTGTGGCGCAGGTAGGGCGTTTACCGGATGCCCTGGTGGCCTGCGTTGGTGGAGGTTCCAACGCCATCGGCCTGTTCCACCCATTCCTGCAGGATGCGGAAGTGGCCATGTACGGTGTGGAGGCGGGCGGCCTGGGCGTGCACACGTCTGAACACGCCGCTCCGCTCACGGCGGGTACGCCGGGCGTGTTGCACGGTAATCGCACCTACCTGATGCAGGATGACGACGGCCAGATTATGCACACCCATTCGATTTCAGCGGGCCTGGATTATCCCGGTGTTGGGCCTGAGCATGCATGGCTCAAGGATATCGGCCGGGTTAACTATGTTGTGGCGACAGACGACGAGGCCCTGGCGGCTTTTCATACGCTGACGCGCGTCGAAGGTATCATGCCCGCACTCGAAAGCGCGCATGCGCTGGCCTATGCGGCCAAGCTGGCAGCGGGCATGTCGCGCGAGCAATTCATTGTGGTGAATCTCTCGGGCAGGGGCGACAAGGATATCCACACCGTTGCCGAACTCGACGGCATCACGGTTTGACGGAGACGCAGCAGTGAGTCGAATTGCGGAGCGCTTTCGCGCGCTGGCCGGGCAGGGAAAAACCGCTTTGATTCCCTATGTGGTTGCGGGCGATCCCCACCCTGATATCACGGTAGACCTGCTGCATCGGCTGGCGGCGGCGGGGGCCGATATCATCGAGATCGGCGTGCCGTTTTCGGACCCGATGTCGGAGGGGCCGGTCATTCTTCCGGCCATGAGCGGGCGTTGCTGCATCATGTGAGCTGAAACGCGTGCTGGCGATGGTGCGGGAATTCATGGCGACGGCAGTACGCCGCTGCCGCTGATGGGCTATGCCAACCCCATCGAACACATGGGACACGCCGCTTTCGTGGATGCGGCCAAGGCCGCCGGGGTAGATGCCATCCTGACGGTCGATATCCCGCCCGAAGAAGTCACCGACCTGAACATCGAACTGAAGCGGGCGGGCATGGACAATATTTTCCTGGTGGCGCCCACCACCCCGCCGGAACGGGTGGCTCACATCGCTGCGAATGCGAGCGGTTTCATCTACTACGTGTCGTTGAAGGGGGTCACCGGTGCAGGGCACCTCGATACGGAGGATGTCGCGCGGCATGTCGCGGAAATTCAGACGTACAGCGACCTGCCGGTGGCGGTGGGCTTCGGTATCAAGGACGCGGCGACCGCTGCCCGCGTTGCTGCGGTGGCCGACGGGGTCATTGTGGGTAGTGCGCTGGTCGCCTGCATGGCCGAAGCGGTGGAGGCGGGCGCGCAGCCTGCGGAAGCCTGTGCCGCCGCCGCGCAACTGGTGGCCGATATTCGCGCTGCGATCGATAACGTCGCTTCCTAGATGCAACGGCGCACGTTTATAATGCGTGCACACGTCACGCCACGGGAATCAGCATGAGCTGGATCGACAAAATTCTGCCCTCCGGCGTTCGCAGGGATACCGGCGGCGTCGCCTCCAGCAGCAGCGTGCCAGAGGGCCTCTGGAAGAAGTGCGTCAAATGCGAGGCGGTTCTGTACCGCCCGGACGTAGAGCGTAATCTCGATGTATGCCCCAAGTGCGGCCATCACATGCGCATCGGCGCGCGTCGCAGGCTGGCCATATTCTTCGACGAGGGCAGCGGTAAGGAAATACTCACCGATATCGAGCCCGTCGATCGCCTCAAGTTCAAGGACAAAAAGCGCTATCGCGATCGCCTCAGCGCAGCACAAAAAGCCACCGGCGAAAAAGACGCCCTGGTGGCCATGCGCGGCAAGCTGCTGGATCAGCCGCTGATCGCGGTGGCGTTCGAGTTTGAATTTCACGGCGGGTCCATGGGGTACGCCGTGGGCGAAAAGTTTACCCGCGCCGCCCAGCTGGCACTGTCTGAGCGGATACCCCTGGTGTGTTTCGCGGCGTCTGGTGGCGCGCGCATGCAGGAAGCGCTGATATCACTGATGCAGATGGCGAAGACCAGCGCCGTGCTGGAGCGCATGAAACTCGCGAGCGTGCCCTACATTTCTGTGCTCACCGATCCTATCTACGGCGGTGTGTCGGCCTCGCTGGCGTTGTTGGGTGATATCAACGTGGCCGAGCCCGATGCGCGAGCGGGTTTGCCGGGCCCAACATCATTGAGCAGACCATCCGCCAGAAATTACCCAAGGGCTTCCAGCGCAGCGTTTCTGCTGGAGCACGGCGCAATCGACATGATCTGCACCGTACCGAGATGCGCGATACGCTGCGCGTTTGCTGGCCAAACTTACCGGCAGGACGTTGCCCGAAACGGCGGTTACTGAAGCCGAGCCAGACGACGAGCCGCAAGACACTGCAGAGCAGCCTGCCCACCAGGGGAAGCCAGCCATCTCTCGTGCGTGGCTGCAGCGGCTGGCGTCACTGCATCCGAAAGCGATGGATCTGGAGGCTGGAACGGGTCGCCGGAGGTGGCTCGACGGCTGGCGCTACTGCCGCTGGGCCGTGCCGGTGGTCACTGTCGCGGGCACCAACGGTAAAGGCACAACGGCAGCGGTGATTGAGGGCCTGCTCAGGCGGGCCGGGCACAGGCATGTTCACCTCGCCACATCTTGCGGTTTAACGAGCGCATTCGCGTGGATGGCGTGGATGCCTCTGACAGGTGAGATCACAGAGGCGTTCGCTGGAAATTGATGCGGCGCGAGCCACGGTGTCCCTCACCTACTTTTGAGTTTTCCGCGCTGGCGGCATTGTACGTGTTTCGAGCGCGGGCGCCGGATTTCATTATTCTCGAAGTCGGGCTGGGTGGCCGCCTCGATGCAGTGAACATTGTTGACCCAACCGTGGCGGTGATTACCAGTATCGCCATGGATCATCAGGAAGTGGCTGGGCGATACCCGCGGCAAGATCGCGCTGGAGAAGGCCGGTATCCTGCGCAGCGGCGTGCCGGTGGTGCTGGGTGATCCCGATCCGCCGCCGGGTTGCTGGCGCGTATCGACGAGATCCAGGCCGGGCCGGTGTGTCGGCTGGGAGTTGAGATGACGCTCATGCAGGATGCGCAGGAGTGGCAGCTTTGCCTCACTGATGCGAGCGGCGCGTCGCGCAGCGTGCCGGCGCAAAAAGCCGGTGCGCTGATACCGGAGAACGTGGCCGCCGCGTTGCAGGCAGTGCTGCTGCTGGGCGTGTCGTTAGACGATGCATCGCTGGCCGACGTGCTCAGGACAGCGGCGCCGAGAGCGCGACGCGAGCTGGTCAGGCGCGAGGGCGTGAATTTTGTCCTGGATGTTGCGCATAATCCTGCGGCGGTGGGCAAACTGCTGGATTACGCCGGGAACTTGCCGCGGACAGGTAGGCGGATTGCGGTATTCTCGGCCATGCGTGACAAGGATATCAAAGGGATGCTTGAGCCGGCGGCGGCACACTTTGATGCCTGGTTCCTGGCCGACCAGCCGCGGAATGACCGGGCGGCCGCTGCCGCTGATATCGCGCTGGTCCTGCGTGAGGCGGGCGTGACAATGTTGAGTTGCAGCAAGAACCTTAAGCAGGCTATGGCGCGTGTGCAGCAGATTGTGGGGCCGGGAGATAGCGTTTTCGTGTTTGGGTCTTTCTACACAGTGGCAGAGGTGTTGCCGATTATGCAGCGGGCAGACAGGCTGAAAGAGGCGCAATAGGTGAACGAGGTACTGAAACAACGCCTGGTGGGAGCCCTGATTCTACTCGCGCTGGGAGTCATTTTCTGGCCGATTATTTTTGTGCAGCCCGAGAGCGTAGACAGCGCCTCCGCGCGCACGTTTCCGCCGAAGCCGGAGGTGCCGGCTCTGCCGCTTGAGCCGCCCGACAGTGCGGGTCTGCGAGCGTCGGAGCCGATCGACGTCCACGGCCTGAGCGATGCGGTCGAGCCGGTAGAGCCGCTGTATGAGCCAGATACCGTGACAGACAGTGAGCCGCCTGCGTCAGCAGCTCTCAGCGTCCCGGCACCCGAGGAGGCGGTGCCGGCGCGCACCGAGGCTCCCGAGGAGTTGGTGCTGGATGGCGACGGGATTCCGGTGGCCTGGATACTTCAGGTGGCCAGCGTGAGTGACGCCGACAAGGCCGAGGCATTGCGCCAGCGCCTGCTGTCGATGGACCAGAAGGCCTATGTGCAGAAAGTTTCCAGCGGCGGACGCACCTACCACCGTGTGTACATAGGGCCGAAATTCGAGAAAGCGAGGCTGGAAGCGCTGCGTGCGGACATCGACGCCGAGTTTGGTGTCACATCCATGTTGCGGCGGTACGTTCCCTGATGCGCCGGCACCGGGAGCGCGCCGCGTGATCGACTGGTCACTGCTCACTGCGGCCGACTGGGCGATCGCCGCGGTTATTTCGGCCTCTGTCGTGCTCAGTCTGTGGCGCGGATTCACCCGTGAGGCGGTATCGCTCGCCGGTTGGGTGGCCGCTTTCGTCATCGCCAACCTTTACGCGGTGGAGCTGTCGAGCCTCCTGGCCGACTGGATACACAACATCACCGGTCGTTACGTTGCCGCCTTTGCCCTGCTGTTCGTCGGTACGCTGATCGTGGCCGGGGTGCTGTCAAGACTGGCCACGCAGATGGTGCGGGTGACCGGACTGTCGCTGTTCGACAGGCTCCTGGGTACGGTGTTCGGCTTCGCGCGCGGCGTTATCCTGGTGCTGGTGGCGGTGTATCTACTGCGGCAGCTGGCGCCTCCGCAGAATCTCCTGTGGCTTGAGCAGTCGCAGCTCATGCCCCATATAGATATGCTGGTGCAGTGGGTACAATTGACGTTTCACAAGATGGGCGAGGACCTCGGTCCTGGCATGCACCCCTGACGCGATAGCAACGATGCGAGGAAGTTTCTGAATGTGTGGACTGGTGGGAGTCGTTGGCCGGGCGGATATCGCACAGGATATCTACGATGCGCTGACGGTACTGCAACACCGGGGGCAGGATGCCGCCGGCATCGTCACCTGTGCGGGGGGACGCTTCAGCCTGCGCAAGAGCGAGGGCCTGGTGCGCGATGTGTTTCGCCAGCAGCACATGCAGCGCCTGGGAGGCAACATGGGTATCGGACATGTGCGCTACCCCACGGCGGGCAGCTCAGGCCCCGCCATGGCGCAGCCGTTTTACGTGAACTCTCCGTATGGCATCGCGCTGGCGCACAACGGCAATCTCACCAACTCGGGGCAGCTCACGCGTGAACTGTTCGAGGACGATCTGCGTCACCTCAACACCGATTCCGATTCGGAAGTATTACTCAACGTGTTCGCGCATGAATTGCAGACCCTGGGCAAGCTCAATCCCGGGCCGGATGATATTTTCACCGCCGTGGAATCTGTGCATCGGCGCTGTCGCGGCGGGTACGCGGTCGTGGGCCTGCTGGTGAATTACGGCGTGGTGGGGTTTCGCGATCCGCACGGCATCCGCCCGCTGGTGATCGGCACGCGTGAGCGCAATGGCGGTACGGAGTACATGATCGCCTCAGAGAGCGTGGCGCTGGATGTGCTGGGGTTCAGTCTGCTGGATGACGTGGCGCCCGGCGAGGCGATTTTCATCGATCAACAGGGCAAACTGCACCGCCGGCGGTGTGCGGCGCATGCGCGCCTCGTGCCATGCATCTTCGAGCACGTGTACTTCGCCCGGCCGGATTCGCTCATCGACGGTATCTCGGTTTACAAGACCCGCATGCGCCAGGGCGAGGCGCTGGCGAAGAAAATCCGTCGACTGCGTCCAGAACTCGACATCGACGTGATCATCCCCATTCCCGATACCAGTCGTATCGCGGCGCAGTCGATGGCCTACGAACTGGGTATCAAATTCCGCGAAGGCCTGATGAAGAATCGTTACATCGGGCGCACCTTCATCATGCCGGGACAAAGCCACCGCAAGAAATCCGTGCGCCAGAAGCTGAACCCTGTTCCGCTGGAATTCTCGGGCAAGAACGTGATGCTGGTGGATGACTCGATCGTACGTGGAACCACCTGTCGGCAAATCATCGAGATGGCCCGCGAGGCGGGCGCGGCCAACGTGTACTTTGCCTCGGCGGCGCCGCCGGTGCGCTTCCCCAACGTGTACGGCATCGACATGCCATCCGCCTCCGAACTGATCGCGCACAATCGCAGCGTGGAAGAGGTGTGCGAGCTCATCGGCGCAGACTGGCTGGTGTACCAGGATCTCGAGGATCTCGTGGCCTGTTCGCGCGAGGGCAATCCACAGGTCGATGGTTTTGATTGTTCCGTGTTCAACGGCGACTACATTACCGGTGATGTCGACAAGCATTACCTCGATCACATTGAAAGCCTGCGTAACGACGATGCGCTATCCAGGCGGCAGGCCCACCTGCAGGAGGAGGGCGCTGTCGTCGGCCTGCACAACGACGCGTGACATTACCAGCATGAGCAATGACGACGACAACGGCCTGATCGGCGCGCATCTTGACACCCTGGCGATCAGGTCGGGCATTCATCGCACGGCGGAGGGTGAGCATTCGGAGCCGATTTTCCTCACCTCCAGCTACGTGTTCGACAGCGCCGAGCAGGCGGCAGCGCGTTTTTCCGGCGAACAAACCGGCAATGTGTATTCCCGGTACAGCAACCCCAGCGTGCGGTCTTTCGAGGAGCGCCTTGCCGCTGGAAGGGGCCGAGGCGGGCGTGGGAACGGCCTCGGGCATGGCGGCCATTCTCAGCGTTTGCATGGCGCTGCTGCGCTCGGGTGACCATGTGGTGTGCTCGCGCGACGTGTTTGGCACGACCGTGAACCTGTTCGCGAGGTACCTGGCGAAGTTCGGCGTTGACGTGACCTTCGTGTCCCTGGTGGATCTCCAGGCCTGGGAGGCGGCCATTCGGCCGCAGACCCGCCTACTGTTTCTGGAAACGCCCTCCAACCCGCTGTGTGAGGTGGCCGATGTGCAGGCGCTGGCAGATGTCGCGCATGCGCACGATGCGCTGCTGGTGGTAGACAACTGTTTCTGCACGCCCGCGCTGCAGCGGCCCCTGTCGCTGGGCGCGGATATCGTGGTGCATTCCGCTACCAAGTATCTCGATGGCCAGGGTCGTTGTGTGGGCGGTGCGGTGCTCGGCTCGCGCGGCCATATGGATGAAGTAGTGACCTTCCTGCGGACCTGCGGGCCGACCATGAGTGCCTTCAACGCCTGGGTGTTTCTGAAAGGTCTCGAGACCCTGCGACTGCGTATGGAGGCGCACAGCAGCAATGCGCTGGCGGTGGCGGAATGGCTCACGGAGCAGCCGCAGGTAGAAAAGGTCTATTACGCCGGGCTGCCCGACCATCCGGGGCATGTGCTGGCGCGACGACAACAGAGCGCTTTTGGCGGCGTGTTGTCGTTTCGCGTGCGCGGCGGACGCGAGGGCGCCTGGCACTGCATCAACGCCACCCGGATGATGTCCCTCACGGCAAACCTGGGTGATGCGAAGACCACGATCGTGCATCCTGCGACCACCACCCACGGGCGTTTGACCCCGGAACAGCGGTCCGAGGCCGGTATTGCCGACGGCTTGATCCGCGTGGCGGTGGGACTAGAGCACGTCAACGACATCAAGGCCGATCTGGCGCTGGGCCTGGCGGCACTCTAGCACTCGGCCTGGCCGCACGCTCGCAACCGCCACGCCTGATGAATGGAGGTACCATGACAGCAGCAGGTGACGCCCCCGCATACCTCGTGACCCCCAAACCGCCAATCGTGCAGGATGAACTCGCGCACATCGGCGCGGGTCTGCGTTTCGCTCGCTCACCCACCGGCTTTCTTGCGGAACTGCGCGCGGAATACGGCGATACCTTCCTGGTGGACGTGTTCGGCTACAAGCTGTTCTGCGTGTTTTCACCCGCCGGTCTGTGCAGTTTATACGCCGCCGAAGAGCGCGATGCCAGCTTCGGCATGGCCACCTTCGACATGCTGGGCTTCAAGACGCCGATCGAGGTGATGCTGGACGCCGACATCGCGCTGTTTTATGAGCTGCTGCAGCCACCGCGAGTTGCGGCCGGCCTGCATACGATCGCCGAAGGTATCGCCGAGGTCCTTGAGGATTGGAAACAACTGGACACGCTCGATGTGTTCGACGCGGTGCGCACCTTGCAGCAACGCGTGGGATTTCGACTGTGGATAGGACCCGAGGCGGCCAGGGACGGGGAGTGGCAGGCGTTCAAGGCCTGCTTCGACGTGCTTTCGCAGGAAAACGCCTTCGTCAGCCCGCAACAGACCCTGGAGACACTCATGTCCAACAAGGCGGCGGAGAAGCAGGCGGTTTCCGAGTTCACGCAAAGGCTGGGCGCAATCGTCGAGCAACGCGACGCCGCCGGCGCCTGGCCCGATGACAACCTGTCGTTCCTGCATGCGCGCTTTCGCTCGGAGACTCCCGAGGCGACCTTGCGCAAGCTGGCGCACAACGTGATCAACGCCAATCAGGGCTTCCTGTCAAACCTCTACGCTGCGCTGGGTTGGACGCTGGTAAACCTGCAGTCTC
This sequence comes from Halioglobus sp., assembly GCA_041396005.1. Classification (GTDB taxonomy): domain Bacteria; phylum Pseudomonadota; class Gammaproteobacteria; order Pseudomonadales; family Halieaceae; genus Marimicrobium. The sequence goes on along the minus strand of JAWKZK010000012.1, from coordinate 40,841 downwards.
ACCCCGACAGCCTGCGCAGGCTGCACGCGGAGCTCGACAGCACGCGCGCCCGTTACGGCGAGCAGTTCTATACTAGCCAGACCGCGCTCGACAGCATGCCGTTCTGTGAGCAGCTGCTGATGGAAAGTGTGCGCTTTGCCCAGCGTTCCCTCACCCTGAGAAAAGTGATGCGCGAGATGGCGTTCACGGTGGAGGACCAGGTGTATACGCTTGCGCCCGGCGTCTATATCGCCACCATGCTGTCGGTCACGAACGTCGACAGCCCGGAGCTGGCGCGTTTCGATCCGGATCACTATGTGGGACGGCGCATCAACCCGGCGCTCATCGGCAAGGGCCGCGAGACGGTAAGCACCTTTGGCCATGGGACTCACGCCTGCCCCGCACAGAAGTTCTCACACAATATGTGCAAGGTGCTGCTCGCGCAGCTTTACGCCCACTTTCAGCTGGGGGCCCCGGCGGTTCTGGCGGCGCCCAGCGACACGCAAATGGGCGGTGTCGCGCGGCCGGCCGAACCCGTGCGACTTGCGATTCGCGCGCGCTGAATACCGTCGCCAGCACCATCATGCCGGGCGCCGGTGCAGCGTCCCGGTTTGGGAAAGCCCTTTTTCGCCGCGCCCGGGGCGCGGCCCACTATCTCGTCTTTTTGCCAGGTTCCCGTGGCTTGCGGCCTGAGGCTGCAGGTAAACTGTGGGTGACAGCAAGTGGTGACCAGGATGAACATCAGGCAAAGCCCGGAGGCAGGTATCACGACCCAGCCGCGCAAGGCAGAGACGGTGCCCGGCGTAATCGACAGCGCGGTCAACGAGGTGGGTCGCATATTGCTCGGCAAGGAGCAGCAGATCAGGCTGGCCCTGTGCTGCCTGTTTGCCCGCGGCCATCTGCTGATCGAGGATTTGCCCGGAATGGGCAAGACCACGCTGTCTCACGCGCTGGCCGAGGTTCTCGGCCTGTCATGGAAGCGCGTGCAGTTCACCAGTGATCTGTTGCCCGCCGATATTCTCGGTGTATCGGTATACGACGCGCGGGAGGCGAGTTTCAGTTTTCACCCCGGCCCCATCTTTACCCAGTTGCTGCTGGCGGACGAAATCAACCGCACCACACCGCGTACGCAAAGCGCTCTGCTGGAAGCCATGGCCGAAGGCCAGGTAACGGTTGAAGGGCAGACCCGTCCGCTGCCTGATCCATTTTTCGTGATTGCCACGCAGAACCCGCTGCATCAATCGGGCACCTACCCGCTGCCCGAGTCGCAGCTCGATCGCTTTTTGATGCGCCTCGAACTCGGTTACCCGCATCCGTCGGCGGAACGCGAGATGTTCCAGCGCAGGGGGGGCTCGTCGACGGCGCAGCCCCGGCGTTGCGTGGACGCGGCGCAACTTGCCACCATACGCAGTGCCGCCGGTGAGGTGCATGCCTCCGATAATCTGCTGGACTACTTGCAGCGCCTCGTGGCCTTTACCCGACAGTCACCGGAATTCGCGGTGGGCCTGTCGCCACGCGGCGCGCTGGCGCTGCTGGATTGCGCCCGCACCTGGGCGGCCATGCAGGGGCGCGGTCATGTGGTGCCTGAAGACATTCAAATGGTATTGCCGCCGGTGGCCGCCCACCGCCTGGTGCCCAGCGGCGAGTACGCCGGTGATGGAGCCGCACTGGTTGAACTCGCCCTGCGCAGCGTGGATGTTGTGGCCTCCTGAGGGTCCGACGCGTGACGACCGGTGTATCCCGTCATGGCAGGCAGCGCTTGCGCGAGCGTATTCAGGGCCGGTTCGCCCGCTGGGTTAATCGCCGTATTCCCGCCGCGCGGGAAGTCACTCTCGACCAGCGCCGCATATTTATCTTCCCGAGTCGTGCCGGCGCGTTCTTCATCCTGTGCCTGTTTGTCATGCTGCTCACGGCCATCAACTTCCAGAATAACCTGAGCTACGCCCTGACGTTTCTGCTGGGTACGCTGTTTATCGTCGCCATTCTGCACACGTACGCGAACCTTTCCGGACTGACGATACGTGCACTGCGTGCCCGACCCGCGTTTCCCGCTCAGCAGACCGAGTTTGAGCTCATGCTGGCGAAGGCCGGCAAACGTGATCATTACGCGCTGCATGTGAAGTGGCCCGGCAGTACCGCTGCCCTGGTGAGCCTGGTGGAGCAGGAGACAGCGACGCTGCGCCTGCACATGGCGGTGAGCAAGCGTGGCTGGTTCCGCCCCGGACGTCTGCTGCTGGAATCGACCTATCCGCTGGGCCTGCTGCGCGCTTGGACCTGGGTGGATCTGGACCTGCACGCGCTGGTGTACCCGCGGCCGCTCGCCTCGCCCGATCTGCCCGGTGTCGACAGCGATCAGTCGGACGGTACAGCGGTACCGGTGGTGGGTAGCGACGACTTCTACGGTTTTCGCAACTATCAGCGCGGCGACTCGCTGCGCCACGTGCACTGGAAAGGGCTGGCCAAGGGCCAGGCGTTGCAAAGCAAGCAGTACGCCGCGTACACCGAGCGCAGTGTGTGGCTGGAGTGGGACGCCTTTGCCGGCTATGGCACCGAGCAACGGCTATCGCACCTGTGCTACTGGGCGCTGGCGTTTGATACGCAGGGCGAGGAGTACGGCCTGAGGCTGCCGGGCGTCTGCATCGAGCCGGCCACGGGCGATAAACACAGAGACAATGTACTGCAAGCGCTGGCCCTCTACGGCCAGACTCGGGAAAACGCGTGAACCTGCAGCAGCAGATACCGCGCAACGCCCTGGCGTGGATCGTCGTGTGCCTGTTCGCGCTGGTTGCGCCGCATGCGCCGCGCCTGCCGATCTGGGTGCTGGGCGTATATGTGCTGGCGGTTGTCTGGCGGATTCTGGTACACACCGGTCGCTGGTCCTTCCCCGGTCGCTGGGTCAAGATGGCGATGACCCTGAGTTGCTTTCTCGGTATTTACCTGAGCTATGGCTCCTTCGTTGCGCTGGAACCTACAGTAGCCTTACTGCTGGCGGCGTTTGCGCTGAAACTGGTGGAGCTCGTTCGGCGCAAGGACGCCTATGTGTTGCTGTTCCTTGGCTATTTCGTGTGCATCACCGAATTTCTTTTCAGCCAGGATCTGCTGATTACCCTGTATTCGCTGCTCTGCGTACTGCTGCTGACCACGGCACTGGTTGCGCTGCACCAGCCCGGGGAACAGCGTTTTCGCTGGCGTTCCATGCGCATTGCCGGCGTGATGCTGCTGCAGGCCATGCCGCTGATGGTCGTGCTGTTCTTTATTTTTCCTCGGATCGGGCCGCTCTGGACGGTGCCGATCAAGAGTAACGTGGGCGTGACCGGGATGAGTGATTTCATGCGCCCCGGTGACATTGCCAGCCTGAGCCAGTCGGATGCCGTGGCGTTCAGGGTAAAGTTCGAGGGCGAGATTCCGCCGAAGTCCGAGCTCTACTGGCGCGGGCTGGTGCTCAGCCGCCTGGACGATGACACCTGGCGCACGCTGGGCTATTTCGATATGCCTGCCAGTGAAGTGCGTCCTGTCGCGGTGAAAGTGCATGGCGAGGCATTGGACTACAGCGTGATCATGGAGCCGTCGCGGCAGAACTGGCTATATGCCCTGCGCTATGCTCGTTCCAGTCACAGTGGCGTGATGCAGACAGCCGATTATCGCCTGTATTCGCCCGTGCCGCTGGAATCGGAGTTCCAGTACCAGGCCCGTTCCTGGCCCGACGCGCCGCTGGAAACTGACATCAGCGACTGGCGTCGCAGTACGGAAACCCGCCTGCCCAGCGGCAGCAACCCGAGAACGCGGCAGCTCGCGCGAGCCATGCGCGCCCAGGCGGGCGACGATGCGGCCTATGCGCAGGCATTGCTGGACAAGTTCAACCGCGAGAACTACGTGTACACCCTGAAGCCCGGGACCCTGCCGACTGACGATGCCATGGATCATTTCCTGTTTGAGAGTCGTCGCGGTTTTTGTGAGCACTACGCCTACGCCTTTGCGTTCATGATGCGCGCGGCGGGGGTTCCTGCCCGTGTGGTGGCGGGTTACCAGGGTGGTGAGGTAAACCCGGTGAATAAAACCGTGATCGTGCATCAGTTCGACGCGCACGCCTGGGTGGAAATCTGGCTCGAAGGGGAGGGCTGGCGGCGCATCGACCCAACGGCGGCGGTATCGCCGTTACGCATCGAGCTCGGCCTGGAAGAAGCGATGCAAACCGAGGGCAGCTTTCTGGAAGCGTCACCGCTCTCGCCGCTGCGCTATCGCGGCGTTCCGCTGGTCAACCTGTTGCGCCTGCGTTACGACGCGCTGACCTACCGCTGGCAAAGCTGGGTTACCGGTTTCGACAACGAGCGTCAGTTGTCACTGCTGCAGGATATGTTCGGCGAAATCAGCACGCGAATGTTCGCCACCGTTTTGCTGGGGAGCTGGGCACTGGTTTTGATCCCGGTCTCCATTGCCTTGTTGCGGCGACGCGGCGGGCAGGCCCTTGGGCCGCTGGAGGTGAATTATCGCGAGTTTTGTGAGCGCCTCGCCGCAGTGGGCGTGCAGCGCGCACCCGCGGAGCCGCCGGGTGCATTCAGCCGGCGGGCGATGGGCGAACTGCCTGAGCACGCCGAGGAATTGCGCCGGATCAGCGATGCGTACGAATCCCTGGCCTACGCTCCCGGCGAGCCCCGGGGCGAAGCACTGCAGGCGTTTGTGCGGGCGGTCAGGGCATTCAGGCCAACGCGCAACCGCGGGGCTGCGCGCTAGACCGCCTGCAATCCCCTAGGCGCTCAGCTCGGTAATCTCCACCGCGGCGATGCGCGCGCCTTCTTCCGCACTCTTCTGAAATTCGATGATCTGGTCGAAGTTCATGTAGCGGTAGATGTCGTCCGCCATGGAGTCGATTTTCTGCGCGTACTCCATGTACTCCGCGGGTGTTGGCAGCCTGCCGAGTACGGCGCCCACCGAGGCCAGCTCCGCCGAGGTCAGGTACACGTTGGCGCCGTCGCCCAGGCGGTTGGGGAAGTTGCGTGTGGAGGTGGACAACACCGTGGAATTGGCGGCCACCCGCGCCTGGTTACCCATGCACAATGAGCATCCAGGCATTTCGGTGCGCGCACCGGCGGCGCCAAAAATATTATAGTAGCCTTCTTCCATGAGCTGGTGCTCGTCCATGCGCGTGGGCGGCACGATCCACATGCGTGTCGAGATGGTGCCCTTGTGCTGTTCCAGCAGTTTGCCGGCCGCGCGGAAGTGTCCGATGTTGGTCATGCAGCTGCCAATGAACACCTCGTCTACTTTGTCGCCGGCGACGGAAGACAGCAGGCGCGCATCGTCCGGGTCGTTCGGCGCGCACACGATGGGTTCTTTCACCTGCGCCAGGTCGATCTCGATCACTGCGGCATACTCGGCATCGGCGTCGGCCTTCATCAGGCTCGGGCTCGCCAGCCAGTCCTCCATCTTGCGGGCGCGACGCTCCAGCGTGCGCGCATCACCGTAGCCCTCGGCAATCATCGAACGCAGCAGCACGATGTTCGAACGCAGGTACTCGCTCACGGACTCTTCGGTCAGCGCGATGGTGCAACCGGCCGCGGAGCGCTCAGCGGAGGCGTCCGACAGTTCAAATGCCTGCTCCACCGTGAGGTGGCCGAGTCCTTCGATTTCCAGGATGCGGCCGGAGAAAATATTCTTCTTGCCTTTTTTCTCCACCGTGAGGAGGCCCTGCTGGATGGCGTAGTAGGGGATGGCATGCACCAGGTCGCGCAGGGTGATGCCGGGCTGCATCTCACCCTTGAATCGAACCAGTACCGATTCCGGCATGTCCAGCGGCATCACGCCGGTGGCCGCGGCAAAGGCGACCAGGCCAGACCCGGCGGGGAACGAGATACCCATGGGGAAACGCGTGTGCGAGTCGCCGCCGGTACCCACGGTGTCGGGGAGCAGCATGCGGTTGAGCCAGGAGTGAATAATGCCGTCGCCGGGGCGCAGCGACACCCGCCACGCGTCATAATGAAGTCCGGCAGGCTGTGCTGTGTTTCGATATCAACCGGCTTCGGATACGCCGCCGTGTGGCAGAAGGATTGCATGGTGAGATCGGCGGAAAACCCGAGGCAGGCGAGGTCTTTCAGTTCGTCGCGGGTCATCGGGCCGGTCGTGTCCTGCGAGCCCACCGTGGTCATGCGCGGTTCGCAGTAGGTACCCGGGCGCACACCGGCGACGCCGCAGGCCTTGCCGACCATTTTCTGGCCGAGGGTGAAGCCCTTGCCGGTGTCCACGGGCTGCTCGGGTTTGCGAAACAGGTCGGACTCTCCCAGGCCCAGTGCCTCGCGCGCGCGGGCGGTCAGGCCGCGGCCGATGATGAGGTTGATGCGTCCGCCGGCGCGGACCTCATCCAGCAACACCTCGGATTTCAGTGCGAACTCCGAGAGCAGGTCGCCGTTTTCCGCGAGGATTTTTCCCTCATAGGGCCGGATTTCGATCACGTCGCCCATGTTGAGGTTATCGACGGGCGCTTCGAATACCAGTGCGCCGGCATCCTCCATGGTGTTGTAAAAAATCGGGGCGACCTTGCCGCCGATACAGATACCGCCGCCTTTTTTGTTCGGCACGCCGTTGATTTCATCGCCGAAAAACCACAGTACCGAGTTGGTCGCCGATTTGCGGGATGAGCCGGTGCCCACCACATCGCCCACGAAGGCCACCGGCAGGCCCTTGGCCTGGATCGACGCAATCTGCTTCATCGGGCCGGTGACGCCGGGAGCGTCGGGCTCTATGCCTTCGCGCGCCATCTTGTACATGGCCAGCGCATGCAGTGGGATGTCCGGGCGCGACCATGCGTCGGGCGCGGGAGAAAGATCGTCGGTGTTAGTCTCGCCGGTCACCTTGTAAACCGTGGTGCGAATCGACTCCGGTACCGCGGGCTGCGAGGTGAACCACTCGGCATCCGCCCAGGATTGGAGCACCGAGGAGGCATTCTCGTTGCCCTTCGCCGCCAGCTCCGCCACGTCGTGGAAGGCCTCGAATACCAGCAGCGTGTGTTTGAGTTCGGCAGCGGCCGCACCACCCAGCGCACTGTCGCTCAGCAGCCTGACCAGCGTCTCGATGTTGTAGCCACCGTGCATGTTGCCCAGCAACTCGACGGCAGTCTTGCGGTCAATCAGCGGGCATTCGGTTTCGCCCAGTGCCAGCGCGGACAGGAACCCTGCCTTGACGTAGGCCGCCTCATCCACGCCGGGTGGCACGCGCGTGCTGATCAGGTCGAGCAGGAAAGCCTCTTCGCCTGCGGGCGGACTCTTCAGCAGTTCCACCAGGGCGGCCGTCTGCTCGGCGCTAAGCGGCTTTGGCGGAATGTTCATGGCGGCCCGTTCGGCAACGTGTTCGCGATAGGCTTCAAGCACGGTTGTAGCTCCTTTGCAGTGGCAGGCGCACGCGCTGGCTGGCGGCGGGTGCGGGTATCCGGTGGCGATAAATTCAGGGCCGAGAGTATATCCCACGGCATTTCCAAGATAAACGAATGCGCCGGCGATACCGTGCATTCACTGCATCGATAACGTACACTTTAGCGTGTCTTTCGCCCCGATTTTGCTCACCAGCATGCTCGACCTCACAGTGAAAACACCCTGCATCGGGGTCTGTTCCACCGGAATAGGCGACAGCGTTTGCCGCGGCTGCAAACGCTTTGGCCACGAGGTTATCGACTGGAACGCTTATACCCCGGAACAGAAACGCATCGTCGATCGCAGGCTATCGGGTTTCCTGTCCCAGTGCGTCAGTAACCGCCTGCAGGTGCTGGACAAGCGTTTGCTGCGATGGCAGCTGGAAGTGCAGCAGTTGCGCTTTGTACCGCACCATGACGAGTTCTGTTGGGTATTCAGCCTGCTCAAGGCGGGCGCCGCCCAGATCACCCATACGCTCGATTACGGTTTCGAAGTCAACCTGGCGTGTCGGCACCTGAGCCTGGTGGCCTTGCGTGAGGAGATCGACCAGGAGTTCTACCGGCTCTCCGAAGCGCATTACGAGCGCTATATGCAGACCCCGGACCTGTTCCGCGAGTCGATCTGAATGGCACTGGCCGACGAGCTTGCCGATATCCGCGCCTTCCTGCCCTGCGCGACGCCGGCCGCCTGGCTGAAGTGGGCCCTGGCAAACCCCGCGCTGCTGCTGATCGATCACGCCAACTGTGAGAAAAAGGCGGCGTCTACGGCGATGAATCTCATTTACCGCTATGTTGAGCATCCCCCACTGTTGCTCAAGCTCTCGAAGCTGGCACGCGAGGAATTGCGGCACTTTGAGCAGGTGTTGGGACATTATGCGCAGGCGCAACGTGGCGTACCTGCAGATACCGGCTTCACGCTACGCGGGGGAGATGCGCAAATCCGTGCGCACCTACGAACCGGAACGCCTGCTGGATACCCTGCTGGTGGGAGCCATTATCGAGGCGCGCTCCTGTGAGCGTTTTGCGGCACTCGCGCCGGCGCTGGATGATGAACTGGGCGCTTTCTACCTGTCGTTGCTGAAATCCGAGGCCCGGCATTTCAAGGACTACCTGCGCCTCGCCGAGGAGATTGCCTCGGCAGAGGCGGTCGCCGGGCGCCTGCCGACCCTGCTGGCAAGGGAGCAGGGCCTGATCGAATCCGTGGACAGCGAATTTCGCTTTCACAGCGGTGTGCCCGCCTAGCGCGTCTTTCGCCTGGCCGTCGCGGCGAGCGAGCGGTGCCACAAGCGCCGAGAGGCCATTCCAGCGGGCGCAGGACCCGCAATGGATGCCGGTTCATGTTTAAAGTCGTTTCGCTAAAAAATCTATACTATACTGAAATCAAAAGATATTAATGATCTAGTTTCCCTCCGGACTGGCGCGAAGAACCAGTGCCGAGGCGTCCCAAGCCCCCAGCACCCAGCGCAGCCCCCCGGGCTCTGCGTGACAGGCAGGCCGATGCGTGTGGCCGTGAATCAGTTGTTGCACGCCATGCTCAGCCATCACCCGGTGCACCTCGGCGGGGGTGACGTCCACGATATCTTCGGGCTGGTTGCTTTGCGCCTCGTGGCTGATCCGGCGCATCTCCCTGGCCAGTGCGCGTCGCTCCGCCAGGCTCTTCGCCAGTACGTCGGCGCGCCATCGAGGCGTGCGTGACAGGCTGCGAAAGGCCTGGTAAGGGGCGTCACGCGTGCACAGGCTGTCGCCATGCAGGAGCAATGTGGGCATGCCGTAAAGATCGATCCGGCTGGGGTCGGGCAGCAGAGAGGCGCCTGCTCGCGAACAGAACTCAGCGCCGAGGAGAAAGTCGCGATTTCCCTGCAACAGGTATAGTGCGGGGCCTGCATCGCTGAATTGCCGCAGAAGCCGGCCGGTTTCTGTCGCCAGCTCCGCGTCGTCGTCGTCGCCGACCCAGGCCTCGAACAGGTCGCCCAGGATGTACAGCGCATCGCAGTGGCGGATGTCGTGCAGGAAGCGCGCGAAGGCCCGTTGGATGTCGGCCCGGGCGATGTCCAGATGCAGGTCGGAAATAAAGAACGTGGCGCGCACGTCCGCCTGCGCGAGGGGCTTTAGCCCTCGACCACCTGCACGGATTCAATGATCACAGGCTCTCGCGGCACCTCCTGGTGCGGCCCATGACTGCCGGTGGCCACGGCACGGATTTTATCCAGTACGTCTATGCCCTCGGTCACTTTGCCGAACACGGTGTAGCCCCAGCCCTGCATGTTCTTGCTGGTGTGGTTGAGGAAGTCGTTGTCTTTGACGTTGATGAAGAACTGCGCCGTGGCCGAGTGCGGATCGTTGGTGCGCGCCATGGCGATGGTACCGAAGTCGTTTTTCAGGCCGTTGTCGGCCTCGTTTTCAACCGGCTCCCTGGTTTCCTTCTGGCGCATATCGGTATCGAAGCCGCCGCCCTGAATCATGAAGTTGTCGATCACCCGGTGGAATATCGTACCTTCGTAGTACCCGTCGCGCGCATAGCTGAGAAAGTTCTCGACCGTTTTCGGCGCTTTTTCGGCATCCAGTTCCAGCGTGATCTCGCCGAAGGTGGTACGAATAATAACCATCGTGGTGTCCTTGGTAGAGTCGAATTGAAGCGCGCCCATGATACGGACTTTTGCCAGCCAGTAAAACATCGGCCCGTGCAAAAAAACCGCCTGCGGCCGCAATATGGCGGATTCACGCCTGTAAGCGGGTTGCGCTAGCGGCTATACTGCGCGTCTTTTTACCAGGGTCCACGGCTGACGCATCATGGAGCACACTCCCGGCAATAATTTCCTGCAGACCATCATTGCAGACGATCTTGCAAGCGGTCGCGTGGCCGAAGTCGTCACGCGGTTTCCGCCCGAACCCAACGGGTATTTGCATATCGGACACGCGAAATCAATCAGCGTGAATTTCGGCCTGGCGCTCGCCAATGGGGGGCGCTGCAACCTGCGGTTTGACGATACCAACCCGGAGAAGGAGAGCCAGGAATACATCGAGTCCATTCAGGAGGACATCCGCTGGCTGGGATATGAATGGGACGGGGAGGCGCGTTACGCTTCGAGCTACTTCGAGCAGCTCTACCACTGGGCCGTGCACCTCGTAGAGCAGGGCAATGCCTACGTCTGTGACCTCAATGCCGATGAAGCCAGGGAGTACCGCGGCACTCTCACCGAGCCTGGCCGTGACAGCCCGTTCCGCGAGCGCAGCGTGGCGGAGAACCTGGATCTCCTGGCGCGCATGCGGGCTGGCGAATTTGACGCCGGGTCCCGCGTGCTGCGCGCGAAGATCGACATGAGCGCGCCGAACATCAACCTGCGCGACCCGATTCTCTATCGCATCCGCAAGGTGGCACATCACCAGACCGGCGATGCCTGGGTGATCTATCCCACCTATGATTTCGCGCACGGCCAGGAAGACGCCATCGAGGGTGTCACTCACTCCATTTGCACCCTGGAGTTTGAGGATCACCGCCCGCTGTACGACTGGCTGCTGGATCACCTGCCCGTGCCGAGCAGGCCGCGGCAGTACGAGTTTGGCCGCCTGAATCCCAGCTACACCGTGACCAGCAAGCGCAAGCTTCGCCAGCTCGTGGAAGAGCGTGTGGTAACGGGCTGGGACGATCCGCGCATGCCGACCATCACCGGTTTGCGCCGGCGCGGCTACACGCCGCGTGCATTGCGCAAGTTCTGCGACATGATCGGCACAACCCGCAGCGACGGCATTGTGGATGTGGCCATGCTGGAATTTGCCATCCGCGAGGACCTGAACGAGAACGCGGCACGGGGTATGTGCGTGCTCAATCCGCTCAAGCTCGTGCTCACCGACTATCCCGCAGACCAGGTGGAGGAATTGCGTGCGCCCTGTCATCCAAGCCGCGACGACATGGGCGAACGCACGCTGCCCTTTACACGCGAGTTGTACATCGATGCCGACGATTTCCGTGAGGAAGCCAACAAGAAGTACAAGCGCTTGGTGCTCGGCAAGCGCGTGCGCTTGCGCAACGCCTACGTGATCGAGGCGGACCGGGTTGTGCGCGATGCACAGGGCGGGATTCAGGAAGTGCATGCACATGTGATACCCGGCACGCTGGGTGAGAACCCGGCGGATGGTGTGAAGCCCAAGGGCGTGATCCAGTGGGTCTCCGCCAGCCATGGCAAGCGCGCGCAAGTGCGTCTTTACGATCGATTGTTCACCGATGAATCACCGGATCGTGGCGACAAGGACTTCATGCAGTACCTGAATCCCGAATCGCTGCGCACGGTGCGAGAGGCGTGGATAGAGCCTGCACTCGCGAATGCGCAGCCTGAACAGGGTTTCCAGTTTGAACGCGAGGGCTACTTTGTGGCAGATCGACATGACCATAGCGCCGCCGCGCCGGTGTTCAATCGCACTATCGGCCTGCGCGACTCCTGGCAGGAAGAGTAGGGCGCGGGCATGACTCTCACGTTGTTCAATACCCTGAGCGGAGAGAAGGCGCCTTTCGAGCCGCTGGTGCCCGATAGCGTCACGATGTATGTGTGTGGCCCCACGGTCTACAATCTCGCGCATATCGGTAACGCGCGTCCGGTCGTCGTTTTCGATACGCTGTTTCGCGTGCTGCGCACGCAATTCTCGAGCGTGACCTACGCGCGCAACATCACCGACATCGACGACAAGATCATCGCCGCGGCCCGTGAGCAGGGGCGTTCCATCGAGGCGGTCACCGATGAGTTCACCGCCAAGTATCGGGAGGACATGGCAAGCCTGAACGCCCTCGATCCTACGCTTGAACCGCATGCCACGCACAACATCGGCGCCATGATCGAGATGACCCGGACCCTCATCGAAAAGGGTCATGCTTATGTCGCCGAGGGACATGTGCTGTTCGCCGTGGAGTCGATGCCCGATTACGGCAAGCTGTCCCGTCGCTCGCTGGACGATATGCTCGCGGGAGCGCGGGTTGAAGTTGCCAGCTATAAACGCCACCCGGGCGATTTCGTACTGTGGAAACCCGCGCTACCCGCCGACCCAGGCTGGGAAAGCCCCTGGGGGCGAGGGCGCCCGGGCTGGCACCTGGAGTGTTCCGCCATGATTCGCGCGCATCTCGGCGAGACGATCGATATCCACGGCGGTGGGCGCGATCTGATTTTCCCGCACCACGAGAATGAGATCGCCCAGAGCCGCTGCGCCCACGGCGGCGATTACGTGCGGGTGTGGATGCACAACGCGTACCTTGATATCGATGGCGAGAAAATGTCCAAGTCGCTGGGCAACTTCCGCACCGTGCGGGATCTTCTTGCCAGCTATCGTGGCGAGGTGCTGCGATTCGCGCTGCTGTCAGCGCACTATCGGACCCCGCTGGATTTCTCCGCCGAACTGCTGGAGCAGGCCCAGGCCACGCTGGACGGTCTCTACGCCACGCTGCGCGAAGTGCAGGTTGCGCCGCCGGCCGCAGCGGTGGAACTGGCCGACGAGCCGTTTTACCGCGCGCTTTGTGACGATCTCAACACGCCCATTGCCATCGCCGAAGTGCATGCGCTGGCGAAGGCACTGCACAAGGCAGCCCCCGGGGATAAGCCGGCGTTGAAGGCGCGCATGCTTGCGGCCGGCGAACTGATGGGCATACTGCAACAGGATCCGCAGGAGTGGCTGCAGGATGCGAGAGACGACGACGCCATCTCGTCGGACGAGATTGAGGCACTGATTGCGCAGCGGCAACAGGCGAAGCTGGACAAAAACTACAGCCTGGCCGATGAAATTCGCGACAGTCTCACCAGCCGGGGCGTTATCCTTGAGGATTCTCGGGAGGGCACGCGGTGGAAGCGCGCGTAGTCTCGCGGTGGCTCTGCGGTATCGCCCGCGATGCTGTCTAGTGGCCGCCCAGGTTCTTCTCGCCCGATTCCACGGTTTGCAGAATCAGCGTATTGATCGTCATGGGGCCAACGCCACCGGGAACCGGCGTATAGGCGGCCGCTGTTTCCGTGAGCGGCCCCAGTTCGACATCACCGATACCGCCGGGATGGTAGCCGGCGTCGACGACCACGGCCCCTGGCTTGACCCACTGGGCGCGAATGAACTCCGGCTTGCCGACGGCGCCCACAAGGATATCCGCCTGGCCTACCAGTGAAGCGAGCTCTCGCGTACGCGAGTGGCAAATGGTGACGGTGGCGTTTTGCTGCAACAGCATCATGGCCATGGGTTTGCCGAGAATCGGGCTGCGTCCCACCACCACCGCATGTTTTCCTTCAATCTCGATACCGTAGTGTTCGAGCAGGCGCATGATGCCTTGGGGCGTGGCGCAGCCGTAGGCCGGCTCGCCCATCGCCATACGGCCAAAGCCCAGGCAGGTGACGCCGTCGACATCCTTGTGCAGGGCGATGGCGTCGAAGCAGGCGCGCTCGTCAATCTGCGCAGGTACCGGATGCTGCAGCAAGATGCCGTGGACGTCCGGGTTGGCGTTCAGCTCCGTGATTTTTGCCAACAGCGCCTGCGTGCTTGTGTCAGCGGGCATTTCCACTGCCAGCGACTGCATGCCCACGCGCCGACAGGCGTTGCCCTTCATCTTTACATAGGTCGCGGAAGCGGGGTCGTCACCCACCAGGATCGTTGCCAGGATGGGCGTTTTGCCGCCCGATTTCTCCTGAATACGGGTGACCCGTGCCAGCAGTTCAGATTCGGTAGTGGCGGCAAGCGACTTGCCATCGAGGACGAGAGCAGACATGCGAAGGATTCCCGACTGTGAAGGGCGCAGTAGTCGCCCAGGAAAAAGGCGCTATTGTCACATGGCGGCGGCTTGCAGTTAAAGAGTAGTGGCCAATTGCGCTATACTATTGGCGTTGACGCTCCGGAAGGTGGTGAGTATCATGCGCCCTCCTGAAAACGGGGGTGACGCAAGCGTCAGAAAGGCAAGTTGTCGGGGTATAGCGCAGTCTGGTAGCGCGCCTGCTTTGGGAGCAGGATGTCGGGAGTTCGAATCTCTCTACCCCGACCAGTTTTCTTCTCTACACCGCTGCAGTCTCAACGACGCAGCCTCCTGTTCAGCGCCTTGCAATGGTGGCCGTAGCTCACCTGGTAGAGCACCGGATTGTGACTCCGGAGGTAGCGGGTTCAAGACCCGTCGGCCACCCCATTCCCTGTGTATAATGCCCGCCATCGGGGGTATAGCTCAGCTGGATAGAGCACCGGCCTTCTAAGCCGACGGTCCCAGGTTCGAATCCTGGTGCTCCCGCCAACCACATTCGGGGATGATTATGTCAGACGCACGTCTTTCCGATAGCGACATTGTAATTGTGGCCGCCGGACGCACACCCATGGGCGGCTTTCAGGGCGCCCTGTCGTCAATCAGCGCAGCCGAACTGGGTGCGGCGGCGATCCGTGGGGTCCTCACACGGGCTTCCCTGGATGCTGGCCACGTCGACGAAGTGCTGATGGGCAACGTGCTGTCGGCCGGCGTTGGCCAGGCGCCGGCGCGCCAGGCTGCTTTGGGCGCGGGGCTTCCCGATACTGTCCCCTGTACCACGGTTGGCAAGGTATGCGGGTCCGGCATGAAAGCGGTCATGCTGGCCCACGACCAGATTCTCGCCGGCAGTAGCGAGGTTGTGGTGGCAGGGGGCATGGAGAGTATGAGCAACGCGCCGTACTTTCTGCCCAAGGCTCGCCAGGGCATGCGACTCGGGCATGGTGACATCAAGGACCATATGTTTTTCGACGGCCTCGAAGACGCCTACACCGGGCGGGCCATGGGCAGTTTCGCCCAGGCCACGGCAGATAGCCGCGGCATTACGCGCGAGGCGATGGATGCCTACGCGGTGGAATCCCTGCAACGTGCCATCACGGCGATCAACGAGGGGTTTTTTCGCCCCGAGATCGATGCACTGAGCGTGAGCTCACGCGGTGGCGACACGCTGGTAGAGCACGACGAGCAACCGGGCAAGGCGACGCCTGAAAAAATTCCCCTGCTGAAACCGGCGTTTGCCGCAGGCGGCAGTATCACGGCGGCAAACGCGAGTTCGATCTCCGACGGCGCGGCGGCGCTGCTGCTGATGAGTGCGGCGAAGGCGCGAGCGCTAGGTGTGACGCCGATGGCCAGGATCGTGGCCCATGCGACGCATGCCGGTGCGCCGGGCGAGTTCACCACGGCACCGGTCGGGTCGATCCGCAAGCTGCTGCAAAAAAGCGGATGGGCTGCGGACGATGTCGACCTGTATGAAATCAACGAGGCCTTCGCCATGGTCACGATGCTGGCTATGCAGGAACTGGGGCTCGCCCATCGCACGGTCAACGTAAACGGCGGCGCCTGCGCCCTCGGACATCCCATTGGCGCATCCGGCGCGCGTATTCTTGTGACCTTGCTCTATGCATTGCAACGCCTGGGAAAATCCCGTGGTGTGGCAAGCCTTTGCATCGGTGGCGGTGAAGCCACGTCGATGGCGGTGGAGCTGCTGTAAACACGCTGCAACCGTCGAGCCTCACGAAGGAGGGCACTCCGCCCGGCGCGTTGTTTACAGGGCGTGCACGCTGACCGGCACGCCATTCACCACACTGGTGCCGGACGGCATGTCCAGCACCTGGTCATCCACCAGGTCGTTGGCGCTGACGCCCGGCAATTTCTCTCGCGCAACAGACTGTTGCGTGCCGCGATAGCGATGCCCGAAACCGTGTGGCAGGCTGACCACGCCCGGCATCAGCCCGTCGTGAAACTCCACCGGAACTCGCAGCTCCCCCACGGCGGAGCGAATCAGCGCCTCCTCGCCATCGGCCAGACCACGCTCCCGCGCGTCCGCCGGGTGCATCATGAGCGTGCAGCGGTTCTTGCCGCGCGCGTAATTATTCAGGTTATGCAGCCATGAATTCATGTCGCGGATATGTCGACGGCCAATCAGCACCAGTTCAGGTACCGAGTCGGCGAGGCTGGCCTGGGCGCGGGTGATGTCGGCGAGCAGCAGCGGGTGCAGGAGCCGGATTTTCCCGCCCCGGGTGCGCAGGAAACCGGGCAGGAGGCCGGGTTGCAGTTCCCCCAGGTCAATGCCGTGGTCGCTGGCCTGTACGCGAGCCAGCGTCAGGCCGTCGGACTGAGGGTCAAACTTGTCGCCATAGGGGCCGACGCGCAGCATCACATCCAGCAGGCGTTCCGCTCCGTGGTAGCCGGAGGTGGCCTCGCGGATGGTATCGGCGCTCAGATGCTGCAGCGCAGGGGCTTTCAACACCTCGCCCAGCATGCCTTCATACAGCATGTCCGCGAGATCGCTCGCGCGCAGGCCGTGCATACGCGCCAGGAGCTCCAGAATGATGTCGCTCTGGTCCTTCACGCCGCTACCGGGCTCGAACACGCGCGGTGAATAGCGGGCAAAATTGCGCTGCGCGAAAGCGGAGAACAGGAAATCGTAGTTACTGTGTTCCAGCTGCGTGGTGGACGGCAGTATGTAATCGGCGTGGCGGGTGGTTTCGTTGATGTAGATATCCAGCGCCACCATGAAATCGGTTTTCGCCAGCGCCTCGTCAATGCGCTTGCCGTTCGGTACGCTCAGTACGGGGTTTCCCGCCAGTGTTATCACGGCGCGTACGGCGTCTTCTCCGGTGCAGTTGAGCTCTTCGGCCATGCACGAGGCCGGCAGCATACCCATGTACTCGGGGAATCCGCGTGCGCGTGAACGCCAGCGGCCATGCAATAGTTCGGCGATGTCGCCGGTGCTCTCGTTTTGTCCCGTGGCGGGCCGCGCAAACATCGCGCCACCCACCTCATCCAGGCGACCCTGCAACAGGTTTACAACATCAACCAACCAGCTCGCCAGCGTGCCGAAGGCCTGCGTGCACAGCCCGATGCGGCCATACAGCACCGGTGTTTCGGCGGCTGCAAAGGCGCTCACCAGGTGACGCAAGTCGCCTGCGGTAACGCCCGTCCTCGCCGCCACCGCCTCCGCCGTGAAGGGGCGGGCCAGGCGTCGCAAGTCGTCCAGGCCTTCTACCCTGGGTGCAAGCGCGCCGATGTCAACGAGGTCACGGCTGAACAATTCATTCACCCAGGCAAGCAGAAACAGGGCATCGGTACCGGGGCGGATAAACACGTGCTGGTCGGCGGCCTGCGCGGTTTCGGTGCGTCGAGGGTCGATCACCACCACCTTGCCGCCACGCGCCTGGATATTCTCGAGATAGGCGGCGGCATTCGGCGCGCCCATCAGTGAGCCCTGTGACACCAGTGGATTGCCGCCCATGCAGACGAAAAAGTCCGTGCGCGCAAGATCCGGCACCGCAAACAGCCAGGGGTTGCCGTACAGGAGGTCGCAGCTCAGGTTTTTCGGCTGTTGATCCACGCTGCCGGCAGAAAAAAAGCGCTCGGTATCGAGCATCTGGATCAGCATCTGGGTGTGTATCTGGGTATGGAAGTTGTGGCCGTTGGGGTTGCCGTAGTACATGGCGAGCGCGTCCTTGCCGTGTTCGTCGCGCACACGCGCCAGTTCGCCGGCCACCGCGTCGAGGGCTTCCTCCCATGCCACGGGCACCCATTCATCGCCCACCCGTTTTACCGGATGACGCAGGCGCTCCGGGTCTGCATGGATGTGTGCGAAGGCCTGCGATTTGGCGCAGACATAACCCTGCGAGCGTGTATCGGCCGTGTCGCCCTTGACGCTGAGAATTTGCTGCCGGGAGCGGTCGATCTCAAGCGCCAGGCCACAACTTGCCTCACAGGTGGGGCAACTGCGATAGACGGTTTCGGTCGCTGTCATGCGGCTTGGGTCTCCTGGGTGTTGTGGGCAGCCCTTCGGGTTGCGCCAGAAAACGCGCTATTCTGCGTTGCTCGTCGTTCATTTGGAATGACCAAACTTCTCTCCTCGCGCCTTGACTAGCGCGTTTTCTGGCACAACAGGGCCAACTCAAGTAGTGTGAACAGGCCCTAGTCATGGCGTCGTGCATGCCGCATAATTACGCGCTTTCCCGCAACCTCCCCAACCGCCCGGCGAGATCCGATTCCGATGTTGAACGTGAGTGATGGCGTCAAGAAGGCGCTGATTCTCATCCCCACCCAGCCCCTGCCGGCGAGAGCGCGCGTGGCGCTGCGTCGCAAGCACCTTGCCCGGCTGGAGCTGGCCAAGGCGCAGCGGGCGAATTTCCTGATCATCGGTCACCCGAAGAGCGGCAATACCTGGCTCAAGGTGATGATTTCCAGGCTCTACCAGCTGCGCTACAACCTGCCGGAATCGAAACTCATCAACACCGATGAGTTCGCGCGCAAAATTCCCGAGATTCCGCGGCTGGCCGCCACCAATGGCTACTACAGCTACGAGGGTGAAGTGGGCAAGCTGCTCGCGGCGGGCGCGCCCGACAATCCGCTGCGCCACAAGCCGGTGCTGTTCCTGGCGCGCAACCCCATTGATATCGCCGTATCCTGGTATCACCAGTTCACCAAGCGGCAGTCGCGCGCGAAGCAGGAGTTGATCAATCACTGGATCGATCACCCGGTGGATCGGCGTCGCATCCAGATGTGGGAGTTTGTGCGCCACTCGGATATCGGGCTGCCCAGCCTCATCGAATACCAGAATACCTGGGCGCGCAATATCCGCGAGCTCCCGCATGGCATGCTGGTGCGCTATGAAGATCTGCGCGAGAAACCGGTACCCACGCTGCTCAAGATCACCCAGCTCATGGGTGAATCCTTTACCGAAGACGAAGTGCGCGCGGCGGTGGAGTGGGGCTCCTTCGACAACCTGCAAAAGCTCGAAACCCAGGGTACTTTCCGTCAGGGCGGCATGCGCCTGGTGAACGCCGGCGACCCCAGCACCTACAAGGTGCGTCGTGGCAAGGTGGGCGGCTACCGGGAGGATTTCGACAAGCGGCAGGTGGCGGAGCTCGAATCCATGGTGCGCGCCAAGATCCTGCCTGAACTCGGCTACTGCCGGGACGGAACAGCCGCCTGACCGTGGCGCCGCGCACGTGGGTCATCCTGGGTGACAAACGGGGTGATAACGGCCAGGTGGAGACCATCGTCGATGCGCTGGCCTGGCCGGTAGAGCGCAAGTACGTGCACATGAAGCCCCAATACGTGCTGGGCAAGCCGCGTTACCGCCCCTCCCTGGCGCACCTCGATCTTGAACAATCCGACCCGCTGGAAGCCCCCTGGCCCGACCTGATCCTGACCGTGGGCAGGCGGCCGTCGATGGCCGCGCTATGGATTCGCAGGCAATCGGGCAATCGCACGAAGATCGTGCTGGTGGGCAAACCCTCCGGCCATATGCTCGATTTCTCGCTGGTAATCGCCAGTGCGGAGAACCAGATGCCGCCGCTGCGCAATTTCCTGCCGACCACGCTGCCGCTGATGCGTGTGAGCGCCGAGGGCGTAGCCGCGGCGGCCGCGGAGTGGAAAAGCCGCTTCGAGGCCCTGCCCAGACCGCTGATCGCGCTGTTGATAGGCGGGGAGACCAACCCGTTCATCATGAATCGCAAGGTGGCCCATGATCTGGTCGCCAGTGCGCGCTGGGTAGTGGACGAACTCGGCGGAACGCCCTATGTCACCACCAGTCGGCGCACCACGCCCGAAGTGGTGGAGGTGCTGCGCCGCGATCTGCCGCCCGAGGCCGTGTTTTACCAGTGGTCGCCGGAAGCCGAGGACAATCCTTATCGCGCACTGCTCGGCAGCGCGGACGGCTTTATCGTGACCGCCGACAGCGTGTCGATGATGGTGGAGGTGATCTACCTGAGGAAGCCGCTGGCGATATTCCCGCTGCCTGGCGGCTGGCTGGGCAGGCTCGACCAGCGCCGCCGCGCGCTCGCGCACAGACTGTTCAACCCCAAACGCGATTCGCCGCGCGACGATCGCCGGCATGCGCTGGGGCGGGTAGTCCATCACCTCGATGTCTTCAAGCTCCTGAGCGCCACCCGCGATTTTTCCGCGTTTCACCGGTTGCTGGTGGACAAGGGCCTGGCGGTGTGGGCGGGAGAACCGTTCCGCCAGCCGGAGGGGGATCTGCCGGACGACGTTGGCGCCGTCGTGGCGCGCATTGAAGCGCTGTTTGAATAGCTCGCGGCCGTTTGCCGGGGCTCTTCGCCGCCTGCCGTTCGGCGACAGCAGAACCCCGACTAGCGCATACCCAATACGTTTTTCATGAAATGCGTGCCA
Organism: Halioglobus sp.; assembly: GCA_041396005.1. Lineage (GTDB taxonomy): Bacteria > Pseudomonadota > Gammaproteobacteria > Pseudomonadales > Halieaceae > Marimicrobium. Next base: position 20,346 of record JAWKZK010000012.1, on the reverse strand, counting down.
AAACGGCTGATGCGCTGCGCGGCAACGGCCATCGGGCTCTGGTCGAGGTAATTCACCTGCACCATACGCCGCTCACCCACAAAACGGGTGTGCCCGTGCCAGGAGTGGTCGGTGCGGCGGAACGCCAGCAGGGTGCCGCCCAGCGGGGGAACCTGGGCGACGAAATCCTCGATGTCATGCTTGCTGCGCAGCATGCGCAGCTGTCCGTCGGGATGCTCCCAGCGTTCGTTGAAATACACCAGTACGGTGATGACCTTGCTCTTGTGGTCGGTGTGGATGTTGCCGTCAGTGCGCTCACAGAACTTGCGCACCGTGACGGTGGTGGGCAGTTCGGTGAGATTCATCGCGAAAATGTCGCCCAGTACATCGGCAAGCTCGTGGCCCTGCAATTCATCCATCAGCGCGTTGAACGAGGGGCCGCCCTCGAGATTGTCCAGCGCATGATTCGCGGCGGTATCGATGGCGGGATAGTCGGCATTCACACGCGCGAGCGTCTCCCGGTCGAGGAAATCCGGTACCACCAGGAAGTCGAAGGGATCCGTTTGCAGCGGCGCGGCGCGCAACGCGTCAAGGTTCATCAGTGACATGGCGGTATTTTATTACGCGCTCCGCGCCCCGAAAAGCGCCCGGCCCGGGCTGGTGATGTTAATAGTGCGGAAAATCGGCGCTGCCACGCTGCATGAATTACGTTAGAATGCCCGGCTGTTTTTCTCCGCTTCGAGGGTCACCACGCACATGGCCGACAAGGCACGCGTCGTGCTTCGCCACCTCATACTTCTGCTGTGTTTCTGGCTGCCTGCGGCCCGCCGCAAGAAGATTGAGCGCTGGCTGCGCGGCAGGGAAGAATTCAAGAAGCTTCAGGCTGCCGACTGGGTGCTCATGAGCTGGGGCAAATCCGGGCGCACCTGGCTGCGCGTGATGCTCTCCAGGGCTTACACGCTCAAAGCGGGCCTGCCGGCCAGCCAGCTGATCGACTTCGACAACCTGAAGAAGCAGGCCCCAGGGCTGCCCGCGGTGTTCTTTACGCATAATAACTACCTGCGCGATTACACCGGCAACGAACAATCCAAGAGTCACTTCAAGGGCAAACGCGTTGTGCTGTTGGTGCGTGACCCGCGCGACGTGGCCGTGTCCCAGTTTTTCCAGTGGCGTTTCCGTATGCGCCCCAACAAAAAGTTCATCAACGATTACCCGCCGCACGGCTCCGATATCGACACCTGGAATTTCGTGCTCGACAAAGACGCCGGGGTGCCGCGCATCATCGACTGCTTCAACGGTTGGGTGAACGCGATTGACGAGCTCCAGCATATTCTGGTGGTGCGCTACGAAGATATGCGCGAGAACCCGGCTGCCGAACTGCAGCGCATTCTCGAATTCACCGGCACCGAGGTGACGCCTGCGCAACTCAAGGAGGCGGTGGATTTTGCCGCTTACGACAACATGAAGAAGATGGAAACCGAGGGCTTTTTCAAGCGCTCGGGCGCACGGGTGAAGGCCGGCGACAACGCCAATCCCCAGTCTTTCAAAGTGCGCAAGGCCAAGGTTGGCGGTTTCCACGATTACTTCACCGATGAGCAGTGCGCCGAGCTGGAGCGCATGATGGCCGATCTGAATCCCGTGTTTGGCTACGGCGAGAAAACCGCGTGAAGCTGGCAATGCAGAGCCTGCGCCAGGCCGCGCAGATAGGCCGGAAAAAGCTCTCGCGGCGTATCCTGCACTGGCGGATGCGCGGGCGGCCCGAGGCCGAGATTCTCGTTGCGGAGCGCAAGCTTCGCGGTGTGGAGCAGTACGACAAGCTGCTGCGCGCCGATGTGGTTTTCGTGTCGTTTGGCAAGAGCGGTCGAACCTGGCTGCGCGTCATGGTGTCGCACCTGTTTCGTGTGATGTACGGCCTGCCGGAAAACGTGATTATCGGGTTTGATAATTTCCACAACCTGAACCGCAGCATCCCGAAGATGTTTTTCACGCACGACAACTACATCAAGGATTATACCGGCGACGCGGATACCAAGCGGCCGTTCTACGACAAGCCCGTGGTGCTGCTGGCGCGCGATCCGCGCGATGTGGCGGTGTCGCAGTTCTTCCAGTGGAAGTTTCGTATCAAGCCCAGCAAGGTCGCTATCAACAACTACCCGCCGCGGGGCTCCGATATCAGCCTGTTCGATTTTGTGATGGGCGACAACGGGGGCGGCATGGGCGCGATGGTCGACTACCTGAACCTGTGGGCGAAAGAAGCCGACAAGGTGTCGCGCTTTCACCTGCTGCGCTACGAAGACCTGCGCGCGAACACGCACGAAGAGCTGCGTCGTCTGCTCGACTTCATGCAGGTGAATGCGAGCGAAGAGCAGGTTGCCGCGGCGGTTGAATACTCTTCCTACGAGAACATGAAAAAGATGGAAAGCCGCCAGCAGTTTCGCCTCTCCGGGGGGCGTATGATGCCGCGCGACAAGGATAACCCCGACAGTTACAAGGTACGCCGTGCGAAGGTCGGCGGTTATCGCGATTATTTCACCGACGAGGAAGTGGCCGCGATAGACCAGCGCCTGGCCGAAACCCTGGATCCCGTATTCGGCTACCGATAGGCCGATAGCCGCGGGAGGGTGGCAGGATTGCCGGCTGGCAGACGCAGTCGTTGGCCCGCGTTGCTGCAAGCGCCCCGGTCAGGCCGCCCGGATCAGCTCCATCGCATCCGGACGCAAATGACCCTGCTCGATCTCTTCCTGCAGCAGCGCTTCGTTGAGCGCGCCTTCGCGTAACGCATCGCGGACCAGACCGAAGAAAAACGCTTCCTGCTTCGGGTCCGGGTGCGCCGCGTAAGTGCCGGCGAATTTGTAATCACCGAACAGGGCGCGTCGTCCGCGGCGGATCCAGTGGCGTGGCGGAAACAGCTGGAAGGTGTCTGCAGGCCGGTAATCGATCTTGATGCCGGTTTTCCAGGGCTGCGTTTTGCGTTTGGTGTTGTGCAGCAGCCTGGTGTTGGGTGTGAGATTGTCGAAGTCGTTCCACTCCGGCTCGATTTGCCCGATGGTCGACGGCTTCTCCAGTTTGAGCGATATCCAGTCCATGTAGTCGCGTTTCACCGGCCTGAACATCTCGCGAAAATTCTCTTCAAGACGCCAGTGGGTGAGTTTGGCGCAATCCAGCAGCATCACGCTGGAAGCCCAGGCGCCCTTGCGGCCCTTGCGCCCGGATTTCGGGCGGCACATGATCGCCTTGCCCTGCATGTCGCGTTGCAGCAGCTCGAGAATATCGCCAACGGCGAAAATATCGGGGTCTATCACCACCGCGCGCCCCTGGTAGCCCATGAGTTCGGGCGGCGCGAAACGCAGCGGTGTGAATGACTGCAGGTCGTTGTTCAGCCAGGGGCGCATCTCGCCGTCACGGCGGTAGAGTTTGCCCTCGCGTTCAAGCAGGCAGGGGTAATTGCGCGCTTCGATGAGTTGCACGTCGAACGCGTCGGGGTCTCGTGAGTGTTTTCTCAGCGAATAACGGCTCACCAGCGCACCCAGCATCTGCTTGTGATTGGTGTGAATGAAAACTGTCGGCTTCAAACGCTTTCTTCTCCGGCGATATGTGGGCATTATTTTACCGCCGGAGGGAATTTGCATAAACGCTTCGCTTTGGCAATTTGTCGAGCGTACCTTTTGCGCCGGGCCGACGGAGAGATGGATTGGGCGAGCAGCAGTTCAGGGTCTGGTGTCTGCTGGGCAGGAAGGCGGGCGATAATACGCAGGTGCGAGCGCTGGCCGGGGCCCTTGGCTGGGGTTTCGACGAAAAACAGATACGGGCGCGGCCCTGGGAACTGCTGGTGCACGCGCTGCCGGCCCCCACCCTGGCCGGCATCGATCGCGGCGAATCCAGCGCCCTCACGCCTCCCTGGCCGGACCTGGTGATCAGCGCCGGGCGTCGTAACGAGCCGGTGGCGCAGTGGATTCGAGCGCAGTCGGGCGGTCAAACCCGGCTGGTGCATCTGGGTCGCCCCTGGGCGCCGCTGGCGAGTTGGGATCTTATCATCACCACGCCGCAGTACTTCCTGCCGCAGGCGGCCAATATCCTGCATATTCGGCTGCCGCTGCACACGCCGCTGCGCACGCCGCTGCGCACGCCGCCCGCCGCCGAAGACACAGCGCAGACCGATGTCTGGCAGGCGCGGTTCGCGGCGCTGCCGCGCCCGTGGATCGCAGTGCTGATTGGCGGCGACAGCGGACGTTTCGTGTTCACCCGGGCAAAGGGCGAACGCCTGGGCAGGTTGAGCCAGCAGCTGGCGCAGGCTGCGGGGGGCGCCCTGCTGGTGAGCGACAGCCCGCGCACGCCGAGCGCGGTGATGCAGGGGTTTGCCGGCCGCCTGGGCGTGCCGCACGCCATCTACCGCTGCGCGGCCGGCGGCGAGAACCCCTACCGCGCAATGCTCGCGCTGGCGGATGCGTTCGTCGTGACCGGGGAATCCATGTCAATGCTGGCCGAGGCCGCCGATACCAAACGGCCGCTGTTCATTTTTGATCCTGGCGATGCCGACACGCCGTGGTGGCGCCTGGCGCACAATTATCGCTATAAGCCCCTGAGTTTTCGCTTTGCCATGCGTTTCGGGCCGCCGCGCATGCGCCGTGACGTGGGCCGTATTCAAGCGGGGCTGATGGAGGCCGGCAAGGCGCGTTGGCTGGACGACCAGAGCGTCGCAGGCGCGGGCGCAGCGCTGGATTCGTTGCCGGGGGTCGTGCCGTGCACCGACGCAGCCGGAGACAATGCTCAGGCCGACCTGGCGGCCAGCGTGGAGGCGGTCAGGCGGCTCTTGATACGGCCGTGAGTGGGTGCAGGGGCGCCGGAGGCAGATCCGGGGTGTGCGCGAGAATCTCGAAGGCGTCGTGGCGAACGTGGTTCTGCGCCATTTCCCGACGCAGGAAGTCCTCGCTGATTTTACCCTCGCTCACGCACTCCTTGAGCAGGCCGAAGAAGAAGTTTTCCTGGTTTTTGTCCGGATGCTGCTTGTAGTTGCCCAGGAACGCGTACTCGCCAAACAGCTTGCGCCGCGCGCGCATCACCCAGGCAGCCGGCGGAAACAGCCGAAAGCGCTCGGCGGGCCGCCAGTCGGTGGGCAGGCCGGTTTTCCAGGGCTGTGTCTTGCGCCGCGTGGTGTGCAGCATGCGCGTTTCCAGGGTGAACTTGTCGAAATCGTTCCACTCGGATTCAAAAAAACCGATGCTCTCGCGGTCTTCCTCTTTCAGGCAGATCCAGGGTTGGTAATCCTGCTCGAAGGCGAACATCGCCTCGAACTTGGCCTGGGCGTCCCAATGCGTGAGTCTGGCGCAATCCAGCAACATCACGCTGCTGGCCATGCACTTGTCCACCAGGCCTTTCGGCCCCGAGCGCATGCGGCACATGATGGCCTTGCCCTGCATGTCGCGGCTGAGCAGATCCCAGATGTCGGTGGTGGCGAAAATATCCGGGTCGATGACCACGGCGCGGCCTGCAAACCCCATCAGTTTGGGCGGCATGAAGCGGGTGGGCGTAAATGACTGCAGATCGTCGTTCAACCAGGTGCGTTTGACGCCGTCGCGCAGGTATTCCTGGCCCTCGTGCTCGGCGAAAAACGGGTAGTCGCGGGTATCCATGATCACCACGTCGAACTTGTCGTTGTTCTGCGAGTAGCGCCGCAGGGCGTGCTCGGCAACGATGGCGCCGGTGATCTGCTTGTGATTTGTCTGTATGAATACGCTGGCTTTCATGGCGGCTCAAAGACGGAGAGGGCGGAAAGGGATTGGGCGCAACTATAGAGTATCAGGGGATTTTTTTCTATTCACCGCGCCCGCCTATGAGCGTGAATATTGCCTCGCGTGCCTCGCGCCTACTTGAAAATACCGCGCCGGTAGAGGCCCCAGAAGAAGGCCCACAGGTGGATGAGCGGCGCACGGCGCACCTTCTCGGGGATTTCGATGCGCTCGCCTGAGTGACGCTCGAGCTTCCAGGCGATGTAGTCCAGCCCCCCCTCGAAGGTGAACAGGCCTTTGAGCAGACGCATGATCGACAGCAGTTTTCCCTGCAGGCGCCGCAATGCCCATTGCAGCCCTGCGAGCCGGCGGCGGGTGGGTGAGGGCGAACTCCGGTAGCTGAGCGGCCCACTGGCGTCCAGCAGCTGAAAGCCGTGTCCCAGGCTGCCAGCGTGCCGCCGGGTGACGGCGGCGTAGAAATCGTGAGCGCTGCGAACCAGTTCGCCCGCGCGGCCGCTGCGTTCGGTACGCAGTTCGGTGGCGTAGCTGAGCCCCAGTGCCTGCTCCCACAAGTCGTCCAGCGTGCCCCCGGTCGGCAAGGCCGGCAAGGCGCGCTGCAGTAATGTATGGGCTGCCTGCAGCAGGGCTGCCTCGGTCTCCGCGCGCGCCGCCGCATCGCGTGTATACAGCAGGTGGGTGGGCTGGGCGAAGCGCCCCCAGAGATAGGACTCAAACCAGGCTGGGCTGCATCCCCGGCGAAAATCCCGGCGCGATATCAGCGTGACTTTCGCGCGCAGTGTGCGGGTCGCGCCTGCGGCATCCTGCCCGGTCTGTTCGGCGTAGAACACGTTCGGCGGCAGCAGCCAGTTGGCCGCGGCGGGCAGCCAGCGGCGGTAGGCGCCGCGGTAGCTGTCGCACACCAGATACAGGTCCAGCAGGCCGTCATAGATATCCCCGCTGCGCAGGCAGGAGCCGTAAACCAGCACGGCGCAGGGGGCGTCGTGGTGGCGGGCGCGCAGGCTGCGCAGCAGTTCGCCCAGCACCGGCTCCTGCTCCGGGTCTGGCCCTGCAACCTGCGGATAGCCCGTCACAGGCGTACAAACGTGAACAGCGGGCTGGCGCTCACGACCACCTGGCCGCCGGCGTCCAGCAGTTCGCCGTCGAGGTTGAGCTTGCCGCAGATGCCAAGCTGCAGCCGCTGCGCATTGTGGCTGTGGTAGCCGTTCCCGGGGGTCACGTGGCGGCCTGGGCGCCCCCGGACGATGGCGATGAAGCTGCGTGCAAAACGCGTACAACCCTGTTCAAAGAGGGTCAGGCGGATCGCGCCGGGGCCCTCGCCATAAAACGGCCGCATACCGAAGGACAGTCGCTCCAGCGTGCTCACCGCCAGAATCAGGGTGTCGAAGCGCCGGGCGGGCTGCGCGTCCAGTGTCAGCTCGATGCCGACGTGTTGATTGAACCGCGGGTCGTCGCGCAGCACGCCCCACACGGTGCGCAGCGTACCCAGGGCCAGGCTGAAGTCATCGCGCAGCCCGCGCGAGTGTATCTCGCGGTGGGCATATTCGGTGCCGTGGATTACTGCCCCTGCGCCGAGAAACATGCCGAAGCGTTCCACGCCGTCACCCGGCGTCACGCGCATCAGGGCGCGTTGGCGGAGCAGGCCGGCCGTGGATCGCGTGCCTTCGCACCAGCTGCAGAAACGTTCGACCGCCGCCGTCAGCGAACCGCGCACGCCCACATCGCCGGCGTTCATGTTCGCGGTGCCGCCCGGCAGCAACACAATGGGCGGTGGCGTCGCGAAGGCGGGTGACAGCAGCAGCCTGCCGAGGACCGCCGAGACGGTGCCGTCGCCGCCGTTGATGGCCAGCAGGCTGATGTGCGCCGCCGCGAGTTCCTGCAGCGCGCCGTCTATAGCCTCTGCCGTGCGCGTGACGCGGTGCACGATGTCCGGGCAGCGGTCGACGCGCGCCGCGATAGCGGGGAACTGGTCGCGATTATGGCCGCTGGCCGGGTTGCTGATCAGGCCGACGGGGCCCGCGCCGATCATCACGACGCCGGGACCCTCAGGGTCGCGGACTTCAGGTTGATCCGGGTGGAACCGATGCGCGGCGCCTCCCCGCGTACTTGCAAGGGCAGGCCCGTGTGGCGATCGAACAGCACGATGATATCGCCCGTCAGGCCGAACAGGCTGAAGTCGTCCTTCTCCGCGAGCGCGCCCTCGGGCGTGACGCGCACTGCCACGGCGTTGGTTTCGCGCGTGCCGCGGGTGGGTGTCTCGCCCGCGATGCTGTAATTGGCCTCCACCGGCACGCCGTTTCCACTGGTGAGACGGGCGCGGTAGAAATTGTGGTCGGTGTGCACCAGTACCTCCAGGGAGGCGCCCGGGCCCTGGGCCTGCAGACGCCCCGCGAGCAGCAGCAACAGGTACGGGTTGGTCACCGGCAGTTTGGACGCCGCCGGGGGGTAGGGCAGTTGCTTGCGGCTGTCCAGCGGCCACTGCGGTGGTGCCGCCTGTGTGTTCTCCTGGGGGCTGCGCCGTTCGCGCAGCACGAAGTCCTTTTCGTAGTCAAAGGATTTCAGCCGCTGGTCTTCCTTGCCTTTGCTCAGCCGTTCACGCGTGTGCAACTGCCCGCTGTCCGCATCGAAGCGCAGTGATACCTGCTCCGAGTTGCCCGGCACGGAACTGTTGGCGATGAACTCCCAATCATTGGTTTGCTGCGAAGCCGTTGGCAGTTCGAGGCGCGAATGCGCGGTGGCCCAGAACGCTTTTTCTTCGAATTCCAGCACGCGCCAGGCAGGCGGCTCAGTCGCCATCGCAATCGCCGGCAGCGCTCCCAGCGTTGCCGTGAACGCTGCGCCAAGAATCGCTGCGCTGGCCATAAGGTGTTTCAACATGCCGTGTCACCGTGTGCAAAATCCGCCCAGTGCATTCGAGAACGGGCCTGCCGCGATAGTTCCCGGCGGGCCGTGGCAGCGGCCTGTGATTCGTGTAAAAACCATGAAAATTCAGAGGCTTGCGATGAAATTACGAAAGCCGTTAAAAATACCACAGCCGCTTGAGAATGGGTCGTTCATCCGCTACCCTTCGCCGCTTGAACCTGCCCTGACCCGGGGAAATCCTCATGCACATGATTATCAAGCGACTGATCAAATGGTTGGTACGCGCGATTTCGGTATTTTTACCGCAAGCCAAAGCGCACCAGCTTGAGCGCTGGCGTCGTGGTCGTGAGGAGATGTGGAAGTACCGACGCTGCGATTACATCTTCGCGTCCTACGGCAAGAGCGGCCGCACCTGGGTGCGGGTGATGATCTCGCGCTATTTCCAGCTGGTGTACCAGCTGCCCGATAATATCCTCATGGGCTTCGACAACTACCACCGCATCAACCCGGCGATCCCGCGAATATTCTTTACACACGACAACTATTTGCGCGGCTACACGGGCAATGTCGATTCCAAGAAGGATTTCTACGACAAGAAAACCGTGCTGTTGATCCGCAACCCGATGGATGTGGCGGTGTCCCAGTTTTTCCAGTGGAAGTACCGCATGCGAGCGGACAAGAAATCGATGAACAACTATCCCGAGCACGACGCGGACATATCCGTTTACGACTTCGTGAAACACGAGGGCCAGGGTCTTGTGCATATCATCGATTTCATGAACGCCTGGGGTCGCGAGCTGGATAAGATCAAGGATCTGCTGGTGGTGCGTTACGAAGACCTGCGCAGTGACCCGGAGCGCGAGATGGGCAGGATCGTGGAGTTCCTGGGCATGCAGCCGAACGCGGCGTTTCTCAAGGACACCGCCGAGTTCGCCTCGGTGGAGAACCTGCGCAAGAAAGAACAGGAAAACTATTTCTGGCGCAGCGGCAGCCGGGTGCAGGCGAAGGACGTTAACGATCCCAACACGTTCAAGGTGCGCAAAGCGAAAGTGGGCGGCTACCGCGACTACTTTGACGATGATCAAGTCGACGAGTTCACGGCCATGGTAGATTCGCGCCTGTTACCGGTGTTCGGTTATACCAGCGCCGAGCAGGGAGTGGGGCCTTGAGCAGAGCCTGCGTCTTTATCCACACCAACGAGCGCCAGTGGCTGGGCGCCCTGGTGGCGGAGTATTCGTTCCGGCGGAATGCAGCCAGCGCCGACAAGTTTGACGTACGTTTTATTCACACCCGCGATTACCCCTTTCTGCAGGCGCGTGAGGGCCAGTCGTTTCTGCGTGGCGGCACCACGCGGGTCTGGCGCATGGACGATTTGCAGTCATTCACGCCCTTGCGATTCATGCCGCCGCGCCTGATGAATTTCGAGGGCAGGGCGGTGGTCACCGACCCCGACGTTTTCGCGGTGGGCGATATCAACGAACTGCTCGAGCGCGATATGCAGGGCTATGCGGTGATGGGACGCCGGCGCTCCGCCAAGGAAGAAAAATCCCGACAGGTGGCAACCAGCGTCATGCTGCTGGATTGCGCGAAGCTCAGGCACTGGGATGCCGAAGCCGATTTCGGCGCCCTGTTCAGCATGCAACGGGACTACAAGGAGTGGATGGTGCTGGCCTACGAAGCGCCGGGTACCGTGGGGTATCTTGAGGATTACTGGAACGATTTCGATCACCTCGACGCCAACACGCGCCTGCTGCACAACACCAAACGTCGCACCCAGCCCTGGAAAACCGGCCTGCGGGTGGATTACACCCCGGCGGATAAATTCAAGGACAAGCCGCTGCTGGCCTCGGCCAACCGCCTGCGCGCGCGCGTGTTCGGTGAGTATGGGCTGCTGGGACGCTATCGTGAACATCCCGACCCGCGGCAGGAGGCGCTGTTTTTCGGCCTGCTGCAGGAGTGCCTGGAGTGCGGTCATATCAGCGAACAGCTGGTGCATGAAGAGATCCGCAAGAACCATGTACGCAGCGATGCTTTCGACGTGCTGGCTCGCACGCCAAGGCTCAAGGACAGGGCAGCGTGAAATACCTCGACATCGATACACTGCGCAACCTCTCGCGGGAAGACTTTCTTGCGGTCAAACCGTATCCGTACTTCAACGAGCCGGTACTCACGGACGCCGGATACAACGAGTTGCTGGCGAATATGCCGCCGCTGGAATTGTTTGAACAGAAGTTCGGCTACGAGCGCAGGGCCGGCCAGGCACCGCATGATCGTTATTCGCTGGAGTATGCGCCGGGCATGCCGGTACCCCTGCCCTGGCAGACATTTATCGGGGAGCTATGCTCCGATGCCTATCGCGGTGAGATCGCGCGACTGCTGGGGGCGCGCAAGATTGAGTTCCGGTTTCACTGGCACTACACGCCCAGCGGCGCGGACGTGTCGCCGCATTGCGACGCCCGACGTGAGCACGGGTCGCACCTGTTCTACTTCAACTCTCCCGAGGAATGGGATCCGGCCTGGGGCGGCGCCACGCTGGTGCTGGACGACGGCGGGCGTCTGGATTTCAATTCCGCGCCCGATTACGCCGATTTCGATGACATCACGGAGTGCCAATCCATCGGCAACTTCAGCGCGCTGATGCTGCGCACCGACCACTCGTGGCACGCGGTGCGCGCCATTGATTGTCCCCCGGACAAACTGCGTCGTGTGTTCATCGTGGTCGTGAACCCGGACAACCTGTTCTGGAAAGTGCGTGACAGGATTGTCGGCAAGACCATCCAGCGCTTCTGAGGTCGATACGGCCAGAGTGGCGCCTTGTACCGTCTGCGTAGAGCGGCCCTGCCTGCATGCTGGTAGACTGCGTGCTGACACGCAGCGGCGGAGTAAGGTGATGTTTCTGCAGGAATACTTCAAGGAAACGGATGGCCGCCTGGTCTTCACACGTGAGCAGGGCAGCGATTTCGCCAAGCGCATAGCCGGCGATTTCAACCCGCTGCACGATGTCGACGCCAAGCGTTTCTGCATTCCCGGCGATCTCCTGTTCGCCAGCCTGCTTGCCCATTACGGCGTGAGCGAGCATATGGAGTTTCACTTTTCGGGCATGGTCCCCGAGGGCGTGGAACTGCTGCTGCCTGCGCCTGCCGAGGACATGGTGATTCGCGATTCGCAGGACCGGGAGTATTTGCAACTTCGCCGTAACGGCAACCATTCCGCCGACCCCATCATGGTGGAAACACTGGTGCGCAAATACGCCGCGTTCTCAGGGCATACATTTCCGCATGTCCTCGAGCCGCTGTTTGCCGGCGACAACGTGATGATCAACCCGGAGCGCCCCATGGTGATGTACCAGAGTATGAGTATCGATCTCGACACACTGGATTTTCATGCGCCCGATGTGGCGGCGGCCAACAGCGAACTGTTTATTGATGGCAAGCGTGGCACCGGGGATATCCGTTTTCACATTCTCGAAGGCGGCAGGATCGTAGGGCGCGGATGCAAGCACCTGTTGCTGCGCGGCCTGCGTGAATACGATGCCGAGGCAATGAACGCCTCCATTGCCGCGTATGACCAGCGCAAGCGGGCCTACCTGAGCGCTTGAGCCGGCAGCCTGCTCGCTGGCGGCGCGTTAACGCCAGCCGCGCGGGTTGTCCTGCATGTCCTGCTGCCTGGCAGTAAACGCCGTGCGCAGGCGTTGCAGGTGATCGGGGTGTGTGGCCGAGGTATCGTAGGATTCGCGCCTGTCTCCCGCCAGATCAAACAGCCACTCCTTCTGCGGTACCGCGCCGCCTACGGGCATCTGGTCAGTGCTGTAGAAGACGCCGGCGGGGCCGCGGTACTTGAAGCGCTGGTCGCGCGTTGCGAACAGTGTTGCGCCGTCGTAGTAGTGCAGGAACTGGTGTGGCGTGGGCGCGCCGTCCGTGAGCACGCCGAGAATGCTGCGACCGTCGAGAATCCGGTCGGGCGGCGCGGGCAGCTTCAATATGTCGAGCATGGTAGGCAGCAGGTCCGTACCCATGGCCATGGCGTGCTCCACCCGCCCGGGGGCGATGGCGGCGGGCCAGTGGGCGATGAACGGCACGCGCATGCCGCCTTCAAAGGTATTGCCCTTGCGGCCGCGCTGGTCGCCGGCGTTGCCGAGATACCAGGGGCCGTTGTCGGAGGTGAGAATGATCAGCGTGTTCTGCAGCTGCCCGCTGCGCTCGAGCGCTGCGACGATCTCTCCGACCGAGCGATCGATCTCTTCAATGACATCGCCGAACAGGCCGGCCCTGGAACGCCCAAGCCATTCTTCGCGAACGTGTAGCGGGTCGTGCGGAAAATTGTGCGCGAAGTAGAGAAAGAACGGGCCGTTCGCCTGCGCTTCAATGAATCGCGTGGCGGCGTCGGTGTAGCGCTCCGTCAGGTAGCGCTGGTCTGCCGGCGCCGGCACGGCGATGTCGCGGTTGGCATAGAGTGCGAAAGGCTCCATGTCATTGCTGTAGAGGGCGCCGAAATAGTCATCGAAGCCCATGTCGTTGGGCAGTGACGGGCTGCTGTCGCCGAGGTGCCACTTGCCCACCATGCCCGTGGCGTAACCTGCCGCCTTCAGCAGGTCTGCGAGCGTGATTTCTTCTGCCGGCAGGCGCGCATGGCTGTCGGGATTGAGCAGTTTGCGGAATACGAAATCCTTGAGGCTGCCGCTGGGGAACACCACATTGGGCAGCCCCGCGCGTGGCGCCAGTCTGCCTGTGAGATAGCCTGCGCGTGCCGGCGTGCACACCGGTGCGGGCGAGTGAAAGTCGCTGAGCATTACGCCGGAAGCCGCGAGCTGATCAATATTCGGTGTTGCGATCATGTTGTGGTCACGCGCGCCGTAGCCGAGATCCCCATAGCCCAGGTCGTCATACAGGATGAACACCAGGTTGGGGGGCGCTGTCACGGGAATGCCCGCCGCCTCGATGTGTGCAAGGTAGTCGCGTTTCGCCGCCAGGTGTTCGGCGTTGTCCTGCTGCGCGGCGCCGAATGCCCGCACCAGGAGGAATAGCAGCAGGATGACCAGCAGCAGCGCGAGCGTGCCGAGGGCGGCGGTGATTCTGCGCCAGAGAAATGTCAGTACCTGCATAGACCTGGATCGACCCGGTGTTTGTATTGTTATGCCGCAGCGAGTTTATCGCCGTATGGTGGTGGATAGTTGCACATTAGTCTGTTCCACTCAACGCAACGAATGGACATCTCTACAGCACGGGAGAGCTCACAGCGTATGAACGGCACACTTACTGGCAAACGTATCCTGATCTGTGGCGGCGCCACCGGTATCGGCGCGGCGACGGTTCGGCGGTTGTGCGAAGCTGGCGCGCGCGTGGCCATCGGCGACCTGAACATAGACCGGGCCAGCGCGCTCGCCGAGGAGCTCGGCGCGGCGGGGGGCGAGGTGCAGGCCTGGCATTTCGACCAGGGAGACGAGCAGTCGGTGAATGCGCTGGTGGATAATGTGGTAGTGCGCTTCGGCAGCCTGGACGGCCTGTTCGCCAACGTGGCAGACCTGAAAACGGTGCTGGTAGACGGCGATATACTCACCAACGACCTGGCGCTCTGGGAACGTACGTTGCGCGTGAACGTGATCGGGACGGTGGCACTGGTGAAAGCCGTGCTGCCCCACATGCTGGCGCGCGAGAGCGGTGCCATCGTGCTGACCTCCTCCGATGCGTCTGCCATCGGAGAGCCCGAGCGTCCTGCCTATGCGGCGTCCAAGGCGGCGGTGAATTCGCTGTGTCGGCATGTGGCCTCGCAGTGGGGGCGCAAGGGTATCCGCTGCAACACCATCTCGCCGGGCTTTGTGCTCACCGAGCAACTGGACGCCAACATGCCCCAGGAGTTGAAAGACTGGATGTTGAAAGGCGCGCGCAGCACGCGTCACGGCCAGCCGCAGGACATTGCCGCCGCGGTCGCCTTTCTGCTTTCCGACGATGGCGAGTGGGTGAACGGGCAGGTCTGGCGCGTGAACGGCGGCGTCAGCTTCGGACTGTGAAGCCCGGTCGCGGCGTGCTCAGGCCTGCGTCACGGGTTCGCTCTTGATCGGGCCGAAGGGCTGCAGCCTGATCACATCAACGATATCGGCAAGTTCGCCGATGCAGCCCATCATCGCCTGGAAGGCCTCACTGGCACAGTGCGCCTGGTAGGCCTCGTCGCTGCTGTACAGGTCGTAGAAGTAGAAATCGTCCGGACTGTCTTCCGCGGTGTGGAAGATGTACACGGGCACGCCGGGTTCGGCGGCGGTCGCGTCCTGCATCACACGATTTTGCGCGATCAGTGCGTCGCGCTTGCCGGGCTTGGCGCGCAGGTGCGTGAGAAATGCGAACATAGTTGTCACTCCCGAGTTGAAAAACGATAGTATTGTGCGCTGGCTGACACTGCACACGGACTCTGCCCCGATGATCACAGACAACAGCGTAGCTTCTGACGAGATCACCATCAATGCACCTGCTGAGCTTGTGTGGTCGGTGATCGTGGATTTTGCCGCCTACCCCGAATGGAACCGGTTTTGTCCGCAGATTCAGGGAGAGCTGAAGCTCGGTGCGCCGCTGGCGATGAGAGTGGATCTTGGCAACGGCCTGCAGGATCAGGTGGAGTATATTTCCGTGATCGAGGCGCCGCACCGCATCGTGTGGTCCATGGAGAACAAGCCCGACGACCCGATTCATGCCGATCGCACACAAATCATCACACCGGTGGACGCGAACAGCTGCCGCTATGTGAGCATGGACGAGTTCGGCGGGCCCATGGTGCCGTCCATCATGGAGGCGCTGGCCGAGGCGGTGGAGCGGGGCTTCAACCGCTGCGCGCAGGATCTGAAAGCGCGCGCCGAGGCGCTGCATCAGCGCGCCCAGCGTGGTTGCGAGCCCGGGCGCCGGGCTGGCAGCTAACGCCGCGCCGTCGGATCAGGCGCGCGCGAGCAAATCCTTGGCAATCGCCAGGATCTGCATTTCATCGGTGCCCGCGTAAATCTGCAGGATTTTCGCATCGCGCATGAGTTGCTCCACGCGTGCCTCGCGCATGTAGCCTGCGCCGCCGAACACCTGCACCGCTTCGGTAGTCACTTCCATCGCGGTTTGGGCCGCGTACAGTTTCATCGCCGAGGCTTCGGCCAGCGTGAGATCCTTCCCTGCGGCACGCGTTTCGATATAGCGGAAAACGAGGTTTTCCAGGTTGAGGCGCGCCACCTCCATGTTCGCCAGCTTGAGCTGGATAAGCTGGTAGTTGCCGATGGGCTCGCCAAACTGTACGCGGGTTTTCGCATAGTCCAGCGACAGCTCCAGCGCGCGTTCCACCAGCCCCAGCGCCATGGCGGCCACGCCGGATCGCTCTGCGCTGAAGGTGTTTTTTGCACCAGAGCGGCCGTAAACATCTTCCGATTCGCCCATGAGACGCTCCGGCCCTGCGGCCACGTCCTGTAAAAAAAGTTCGCCGGTGGGTGATGAGCCAATACCCATCTTCTTGAACGGGGCGCTTTGTTCCAGGCCGGGCATGCCCGTGTCGAGGATGAAGGAGACGATTTTGCGATCCTGCGCGGCGACGCCGTCTTCCTCGAGACGGCAGATGAACACGATGGTATCCGCGTAGGGTCCGTTGGTGATGTAGGTTTTGTTGCCGTTGAGAATATAGCCGCCCTTGCCATCGGGCCGCGCGGTGGATTTCATGCCGCCAAAGGCGTCCGACCCCGAGTTGGGCTCGGTAATGGCCCAGGCTCCCACCTTTTTCAGCGTGAGCAGATCGCAGGCGTAGCGCTTTTTCTGTGCGAGGCTGCCCTTGGACATAATGGCGCCGCCCGTGAGACCCACCGACACGCCGAGCGCGGTGATCAGCCCCTGGCAGTGCCGGCTGATCTCGATGATGGGCAGTATGCCCATGGCAACCGCATCCAGGGCTTCCTCGGTGACCGGCCCCGTGCTGGCCGCCTCCGCGTTTTTTTCGGGTAACGCTTCGCCCCGGCTTACGGCCTCTTCGCGCGCAATTTGCTTGTCGAAATTTGCGCGCGCGAGCTCATCCATGCCGAAGGTGCTGAACAACTTGCGCAGGATGTCGTAGGGCGGCATGCCGTTGTATTCCAGGTCATCGATGTGCGGCACCACTTCCTTTTCCACGAAATCGCGCACCATGCTCCTGATCAACTGCTGCTGTTCTGTCCACCCGATCATCCTGCTTCTCCCGCTGTTGCGTCGCCCGGGCCAAGTGCCGGTGCTCCGTGAGCGGCCAGCATAGTGCAACTGTCGCGCCTGATAAACCGCGCCGGTGCACGGGGTTCTGGACTATCACCCAGCGTTTGCTAAGGTATCGGCGGCCCGGCGGAGAAACCGCTGTGCAGGAGGAATACACATGCTGGAGATAACACCGTCCGGACAGGCTTGCGGCGCTGCCGTTCTCGGGGTTGACCTGTCGCGCGACCTGGATGACGCCACGGTGAGCGCCATTCGCCGTGCCTGGATGCAGCATCATGTGCTGGCCTTTCCCGGACAGCGGTTGAGCGACGCGGATCTTGAGCGCATTGCGCTGGCCTTCGGCGTGTTCGGGGAAGAACCCTACTTCGTGCCGCTCGATGGCAGCGAACACGTGGTTGCGCTGACGCGCAGGGCCGATGAAAAAGCGCCGGTGTTTGCGGAGGTCTGGCATTCAGACTGGAGTTTCATGCCCGAGCCCCCGCTGGGCACCTGCCTGTACAGCCTGGTGATTCCGCCGGTGGGCGGTAACACCGGGTTCATCAATCAGCAGATGGCGCTGGCCGCCATGCCGGGAGTATTGCGCGAGAAGCTCGAGGGCAAGCTGGCCCTGCATTCAGCGGCAGCCGGCTACGCGCCGGACGGCATGTACGGCGAGAAAGACAGTGAGTCCGACCGCAGCATGAAAATTCTCTTTTCGGAGACTGCGCGCGAGGTGCACCCGCACCCGTTTATCACGCACCACCCGGAGAGTGGGAACGAGACGCTGCTGGGTTGCCTCGGCTATATCATCGGCGTTCAGGGGATGGCGGATGAGGCGGCGCTGGAACTGCTGCTGGAATTGTACGCCTGGCAAACGCGCGAGGAGTTCCAGTACACGCATGTCTGGGAAGAGAACATGCTGGTGATGTGGGACAACCGCAGTGTGCTGCACAAGGCCAACGGCGGTTACGACGGGTATGATCGCGAGTTGCACCGCATCACCATTGCCACCGACAAAAGCAAATTCCTTGCGCTGGCGTGAGTGGGCGGAATGACCTCGGGTATTGCCGCAGTGGACGTTGACGAAGTTCCGGACAAGCACTACATCGCCAGCAACGAATTGCGCCAGGCCGGCAGGGCTGTGCGGCCGCGCGACGCTGCCACCCTCATCATTCTTCGCAGGGATCGCCGTCATCCCGAGGTGCTGATGGGCAAACGCGCGGCCAGCCACAAGTTCATGCCGAACAAGTTTGTCTTTCCCGGCGGGCGGGTTGATCCGGGCGACAGTCGCATCCGGCCGCCACACGATCTGCACCCGGCGGTACTCAGCCGCCTGTGTGTGGGTTGTTCAGAGAACAAGGCGCGAGCGCTGGCGCTTGCGGCGATTCGCGAAACCTATGAAGAGACGGGCCTGCTGGTAGGGGAGCCGGAAACGCCGACGCTGCGTTCGCGCTCGCCGCAGTGGGCGGCGTTTTTGCGTCACAACGTGAACCCGCGGCTGGACGTGCTGCATTACATCGCCAGGGCGATCACCCCGCCGCACCGCAATCGACGCTTTGACGCGCGCTTCTTCATGGTGGATGCCGAACACATTCAGGGCGATGTGCATGAGCGCCCGGAGGGCTCCGGCGAGTTGCTGGACCTGCATTGGGTGACTCTCAAGCGCGCCCAGGATCTGCCCCAGCTGCCGATTATCACGCGCACGGTATTGCACGAGCTGGAACGCCGCCTGCGCGAAGGACATGGACAGGAGATGCACGGCCCCTTCGTGTACACCCGCCGCGGCCGACCGATCGTTGAAGCACAGTAGAACGGCAGCGTCGCGCGGTTGATCAGCCCATCATGCGCACGAAGCGCATCGCGTCAGTCTGGTAGAGGGCATCACGAGAGAGCTGCGTCAGGGTCAGTTCAAGCAGGGCGGCCTGCCAGTCGGGCATGTGCTCTGCCCGACGATAATAGTTCCAGTTGGCATCCCGCCGGTCTGTGAGAAAGCCTGCGCTCTTGAGAGCGCGCAGCGGTGGAGCAGACGGTTGTGAAATGGCCAGTGTTTCAACGATTTCGCACACGCACACTTCCTCATAGCACATCACCAGGTACAGGCAGCGCAGGCGCATGGTGTTGGCAAGCGTCGAGAATACCTGCTGTGTGTTCATCGCGTTTTCCCGCTGGCAATATGCCATAATAGTATGCCTTGGCGATTGCCATGGCGCCACGCCAAACCCTTTTTTCTCGCGGGGTTAACGCTGCCCACACGGCGAACGGACTTTGGAATTGTATATTCTATAAATGGAATATACTATGGTGGGAGTCCTCGCGCGTTGCGATATCCCTGTTGCGGGAAGTGCTATGACACGTCAAGCCCAGGCCATGAAAGTACTGTATATCTGTACCCACAATCGCTGTCGCAGCATCCTGGCCGAGGCGATCACGCGCCATGTGGGCGACGGTGTGCTGATTGCAAGAAGCGGCGGCAGCAACCCGGCCCAGGCCGTGCATCCGCTCACCCTGCAATATCTCGAATCTGCGTGTATCGATACCTCGGGGCTGGTGAGCGAATCCTGGGATGCGCACGCCGCGTTCAGGCCCGATGTGGTTATCACCGTCTGCGACAGGGCTGCGGGTGAAGCCTGCCCTGCCTGGTTCGGGGAGGCCATGCGCCTGCATTGGGGTTTGCCGGATCCTTCTGCAGGGCGCATGGACGATGCGGCGCGGGCGCAGGCGTTCGAGTCAGTGATGCATACGCTCACCGGGAAGATCGAGCGACTGCGTGAGCTTGCCCGCACGCCGGCGGACACCTGGCCCGCCGCCCTGCGGGCAGAGTCAATGCAGGCGTGAACATGGTCGAGGGCTGACAGGAGAAGCACGATGGGATTATTCGAGCGTTATCTTTCTCTCTGGGTTGCCGTGAGTATTGCCCTGGGTGTGTTGCTCGGCAGCGCACAGCCGGCGTTCTTTCAAGCGGTGGCGCAGCTTGAATACGCGCACGTGAACCTCGTAGTGGCGGTGTTAATCTGGCTGATGATCTACCCGATGATGGTGCAGGTGGATTTTTCCGCGATCAGGGAAGTGGGTCGCAAGCCGCGAGGGCTGGCGCTGACGCTGGTTGTGAACTGGCTGATCAAGCCATTCACGATGGCGGCGCTGGGCTGGCTGTTCTTCCGCGTGATCTTCGCGGACCTGGTGGACCCCCAGACCGCCGGCGAGTATATCGCCGGGATGATCCTGCTCGGCGTGGCGCCCTGCACGGCGATGGTATTTGTGTGGAGCCAACTCACCGACGGCGACCCGAACTACACACTGGTGCAGGTGTCGATCAACGATATCATCATGATCTTCGCGTTCGCGCCGCTGGCGGCGTTCCTGCTCGGTATCTCCGATGTCACCGTGCCCTGGGAGACCCTGCTGCTGTCGGTGCTGCTGTATGTGCTGCTGCCCCTGGTCGCCGGCGCGCTCACCCGCCACGGCCTTGAACGCGGCGGCGATCCGGCGCGGCTGCAGCACTTTCTGCGGCGCATCAAGCCCTGGTCGGTGACCGGCCTGCTGGCCACGGTGGTGCTGTTGTTCGGTTTCCAGGCACAGACGATTCT